>JAXMGJ010000009.1:0-57950 GCA_046347315.1 Agitococcus sp. | reverse complement strand
GGGGGCGTAAAAACTCCTTATGGCCGTATAACTTCGGTTTGTCATGTTGTTATGTTGAAATGGCCACTGCTTTTACTGCACCGCACGACTTAGCGCGTTTTGGTGCAGAAGTTATTCGTGCTTCACCCCGTCAAGCTGACTTAATGGTTGTGGCAGGTACTTGTTTTATCAAGATGGCACCTGTTGTTCAACGTTTATATGAGCAAATGTTAGAGCCAAAATGGGTTATTTCGATGGGCTCTTGTGCTAATTCGGGTGGTATGTACGATATTTATTCTGTTGTACAAGGTGTGGATAAGTTTTTGCCTGTGGATTTATACATTCCAGGTTGTCCACCACGCCCAGAAGCCTTTTTACAAGGTTTAATGTTGTTGCAGGAGTCGATTGGCAAAGAACGTCGTCCCTTAACATGGGTCGGTGGTGACCAAGGCGTATATCGCCCAGTCATGCCAGCCGAACGTGATGTTAAACAAGCGGAGCGTATCCAAGTCACCAACTTGCGTACACCTGACCAAGTTTAAAGACAGCCCTCTCTCTAGCTCTCTCCCACAGGGAGAGAGAACTCCCTCGCCCTTTGGGAGAGGGGTGGGATGAGGGGAGCGTAAAGAATTAATTTTAGTGATGACCTGATAGATGGCCGAACATACTGCTGATATCCAGTTGCCTGAAGTGGTGCGTGAGTTATACGCCCAATTTGGTGCGGAAACTTTTGTACTACAAGCGACTAAAGATGATGTGCCAACCTTATGGGTGGGACGTGATAAATTAGTCGAAGTGTTGCGTTTTTTGCGTCACGTTTCTCGTCCATACAGTATGTTGTATGACTTGAGCGCGATGGATGAACGCTTACGTCAACATCGTTATGGTTTGCCTGCGGCTGACTTTAGCGTGTTCTATCATTTACTCTCGATTGAGCGTAATAGTGATGTGCGGATTAAAGTCGCATTATCTGCTGATAGCTTACATGTACCGTCCGTCATTAACATTTGGCCAAATGCCAACTGGTATGAACGTGAAGTCTGGGACTTATTTGGTATTGAGTTTGATGGCCACCCTCTGTTAGTGCGTATTATGTTGCCACGTACATGGACAGGTCATCCTTTACGCAAAGATTATCCAGCACGTGCTACCGAATTTGATCCGTTCATGCTCGATGCCGCCAAACAAGATGCTGAGCAAGAAGCCTTACGTTTTAACCCTGAAGAGTGGGGCATGAAACGTGGCACCAAAGATGAGGACTTTATGTTCCTCAACTTAGGCCCTAACCATCCTTCTGCACATGGTGCGTTTCGTATCGTCTTGCAATTAGATGGTGAAGAAATCATTGATTGTGTACCAGATATTGGTTATCACCATCGTGGCGCGGAAAAAATGGCCGAACGCCAATCATGGCACAGTTTTATTCCTTATACCGACCGTATCGACTACCTCGGTGGGGTAATGAATAACTTGCCTTATGTCTTGGCTGTCGAAAAATTAGCGGGTATTAAAGTGCCTGCACGCGTACAAACCATTCGGGTGATGATGGCGGAATTTTTCCGTATTACCAGTCATTTATTGTTCTTGGGGACTTATATTCAAGACGTGGGTGGTATGACGCCCATCTTCTTTATGTTTACCGACCGTATGAAAGCTTACGATGTCATCGAAGCGATTACAGGCGGTCGGATGCACCCTGCATGGTTCCGTATTGGGGGTGTTGCCCATGATTTACCGCAAGGTTGGGACAGATTGGTACGTGAATTTGTTGAATGGTTGCCAAAGCGTTTGGATGAATACGTCAAAGCCGCGATTAAAAACGGTATTTTGCGTGCGCGTACCATTGGTACAGCTCAATACAACAGCGAACAGGCGATTGCATGGGGTGTGACAGGCGCAGGCTTACGCGCCACAGGTATTGATTACGATTTGCGTAAAGCACGTCCATACTCTGGTTATGAAAACTTTGACTTTGAAGTGCCAATTGCCCATAACGGTGATGTCTATGATCGTTGTTTGGTGCGTATCGAAGAAATGCGTCAAAGTGTTCGTATTATCAAGCAATGTTTAGAAAATATGCCTGCGGGTGATTATAAGGCTGACCATCCGTTAACCTGTCCACCACCCAAAGAAAAAACCTTACAACACATTGAAACCTTGATTACCCACTTCTTGAGTGTATCGTGGGGGCCCGTCATGCCCGCAGGTGAAGCCTGCCAATTGATTGAAGCCACTAAAGGTATCAATAGTTATTATTTGACCAGCGATAACGCCACCATGAGTTATCGTACACGGATTCGTACCCCGAGTTTTGCCCATTTACAGCAAATTCCATCGGTCATTAATGGCAGCATGATTCCAGACTTGATTGCTTATTTAGCCAGTATCGACTTTGTAATGGCTGACGTTGACCGTTAAGAGCTGAACTTGCATATCGCACCCCCCTCAGTCCCCCCTTATTAAGGGGGGACGCCGAAGGCAGGGGGGTATGTAAGTTCTTAGAGAGGCTTGAAAAAATGATTATTTGTACTAGTCGCCGTCCCAAATTTACTGACGGTTATGTAATGTCTGAACAAGAGCGTCATGATATTGAACATGCCCTTGAGCATTATGAAGATTCTCGTGCGGCGTCTATTGATGCGCTAAAAATTGTGCAAAAGAAGCATGGTTGGGTACCTGACAGTGCCATTTATGCCATTGCTGATATTATTAAAATCCCTGCTTCCGATGTTGATGGCGTTGCCACTTTTTATAACAAGATTTTCCGTAAGCCAGTCGGCAGAAACGTGATTATGGTTTGCGACAGTATTGGTTGTTTTTTAACAGGTTATGAAGATTTAATTGCCGAAATTAAACAGCAATTAAACATCGACTATGGCCAAACCACGCCAGATAACCGTTTTACCTTATTACCGATTTGCTGTTTAGGTAACTGTGACAAAGGGCCAACGTTAATGATTAACGAAGACACCCACGGGCCAGTCAGCATCGAACAAGTTTCTTCTTTATTGGAGCAGTACCAATGACAGTGGTTTCTGCCGACACTCGGCCATTAACATGGCGACTCCAACATGGCGAGGCCATTACCGATATTAAGACTTACGAGTCTTTAGAAGGTTATGCCGCAGTCCGTAAAGCCATTAAGGATATGTCGCCACAAGACGTACAAAAACTGGTCAAAGATGCCAATTTACGCGGACGGGGCGGTGCAGGCTTCCCCACAGGCGTAAAGTGGAGCTTGATTCCCATGGGCGAAGACGCTGGGGTGAAATACCTCGTCTGTAACGCCGACGAAATGGAACCTGGTACATTCAAAGACCGCTTATTGATGGAAAAATTACCCCATCAATTAGTGGAAGCGATGATTGTGGCAGGTTATGCCATTCAAGCAACACGCGCTTATATCTTCTTGCGTGGCGAATACATTTTAGCCGCAGATCGCTTAAATGCGGCCATTGAACAAGCCAAAGCCGCAGGTTACTTAGGTAACAATATTTTAGGCTCGGGTTGGAGTATGGACTTATATGTGCATACAGGCGCAGGCCGTTATATTTGTGGTGAAGAAACCGCATTAATTAACTCTTTAGAAGGCCGCCGTGCTAATCCACGTGCCAAACCACCGTTCCCACAAATTGCAGGGGCATGGGGTAAACCCACCATTGTTAATAACGTAGAAACCTTATGTAACATCGCCCCCATCATCATGCGTGGTGCAGACTGGTTTAAAGGTTTGTCTGAAGGCAAAAGTCCCGATGCAGGCACTAAATTATATGGTGTTTCTGGTCGTGCTAAACGTACAGGCGTTTGGGAGTTACCCATTGGCACAACCGCACGTGAATTGTTAGAAGTGCATGCAGGCGGTATGAAAGATGGCCTAAATTTAAAATGTTGGTTACCAGGTGGCGCATCAACCGACTTTTTAATGCCCGAACATCTCGATTTAGCCATGGATTACGACACCATCAGTAAAGCAGGCAGTCGTATGGGGACTGGCTTAATTATGGTGGTTGATGACAAACAAAACATGATTTCGGTATTGCGTAATCTTGAAGAGTTTTTTGCGCGAGAATCTTGTGGTTGGTGTACGCCATGTCGTGACGGTTTGCCGTGGGGGGTAAAAATCTTACGCGCTTTAGAACGTGGTGAAGGTCGTCCCGAAGATATTGAGCAGTTAAGCAAACTGACGCGTGATTTGTGGATTGGTAAAACCTTCTGCGCCCACGCACCGGGTGCGATGGAACCCTTGATGAGCGCGTTAAAATATTTCCGTTCCGAATTTGAACAAGGCATCGCCAAAGATGCTACGGTAAATGGGTAAACAAGCATGGCAACGATTCATGTAGATGGCAAACAGTATGAGGTTGACGGTGCGGATAACCTGCTTCAAGCCTGTTTGTCTTTAGGTTTAGACATTCCTTATTTTTGTTGGCATCCTGCCTTAGGCAGCGTGGGTGCTTGTAGGCAATGTGCAGTTAAACAATACGCCAATGCCGAAGATAAGCGTGGTCGTTTGGTGATGTCTTGTATGACACCTTCCACCGACAACACCTTTATTTCGATTGATGATGCCGAAGCCAAAGAGTTTAGAGCCAGTGTGGTGGAATGGTTAATGACTAACCACCCACACGACTGTCCAGTTTGTGAAGAAGGTGGTCACTGTCATTTACAAGATATGACCGTGATGACAGGTCATGACCGTCGCCGTTATCGCTTCACGAAACGTACGCATCAAAACCAAGATTTAGGCCCGTTCATTAATCATGAAATGAACCGTTGTATCGCCTGTTATCGTTGTGTGCGTTATTACAAAGACTATGCAGGTGGCGAAGACTTAGGCGTGTATAGCGCACATGACAACGTTTACTTTGGTCGTCCTGAAGATGGCGTGTTACAAAGTGAGTTCTCGGGTAACTTAGTTGAAGTTTGCCCAACGGGTGTGTTCACCGATAAAACACACTCTGCACGTTATAACCGTAAATGGGATATGCAATTCGCACCGAGTGTTTGCCAACAGTGTTCTGTGGGTTGTAACACCAGTCCTGGTGAGCGTTATGGCGAATTACGCCGTATCGAAAACCGTTATAACGGTGCGGTAAACCATTATTTCTTGTGTGACCGTGGCCGTTTTGGTTACGGTTATGTCAATCGCGACGACCGTCCGCGTCAACCGATGATTCGTCAAGGTGAAAGCCTAACAGTAACTAGCGTTGATAATGCCTTAGACAGTGCTATTGCGATGGTGTATGGCAAAAAAGTCTTAGGTATTGGCTCTCCACGTGCCAGCCTCGAAACCAACTTTGCCTTGCGTGAATTGGTGGGTGCGGCAAACTTTGCCACAGGCATGACTGCTGCCGAGCAAGCGCGTGTGGCTTTAGTCGCACAGATTTTACAAACCGAAGGTATTGATACACCGTCTTTACGTGCGATTGAAGATAAAGATGCGGTGTTAGTATTGGGCGAAGATGTCACCCAAACCGCACCACGTATTGCTTTAGCTTTACGTCAAAGTATCAAAAACAAAGCCGAACAATTAGCGGCTGCGCGTAAAACCAGTGATTGGCATCAATTTGCGGTCAAAAATATTGCTCAGCATGAATTGTCACCGATGTATATCACCAGTTTGAGTGGTACACGTTTAGATGATGTGGCGCAAGAAACCTGTTTTGCTGCGGTTCCTGACCAAGCCCGTTTAGGTTTTGCCGTGGCACATGCGATTGATAGCAATGCACCTGCCGTCCCGAATATGAGTGTTGAAGCCTTAGCGTGGGCGAAAAAGATTGCTGAAGATTTATTAGCAGCTGATCAACCTTTAGTTGTGGCTGGAACATCGGCAGCCAGCGAAGATTTATTGTTAGCAGCCGCTAATATTGTACAAGCATTATTAGTTAAAGGTAAAAAAGCCGCCATTACTTTAGTTGTTCCCGAAGTGAACAGCTTGGGTGTTAGCTTATTGGGTGGCCAAGATTTAGATACCGCGTTGGCGAGCTTAAAAGCAGGTCATTATGATGCGCTGGTGATTGCCGAAAACGATTTATATCGTCGCGTGCCTGCGGGTGTGGTTGATGCGGCCTTACAAGCCACCAAACAAGTGATTGTGTTAGACCATCAACAAACTGCAACTACTGACAAAGCACATATTGTGTTGTCTGCTGCCAGTTTTGCCGAAGGTGATGGCACAGTAGTTAACAACGAAGGCCGCGCTCAGCGTTTCTTCCAAGTTTACGAAGCCTCTTATTACAAGCCAGAACAGCAAATTAAAGAAGGTTGGCGTTGGTTACATGCCATCCATACCGGCACAACACAAAGCGAAATCAGTTGGACACAACTAGACGAAGTGATTGATAGCTTGGTTGAGGGTGTGCCGAGTTTAGCCGCAATTAAAGACGCTGCACCTGATGCCTCGTTCCGTATTAAAGGCTTAAAATTAGCGCGTGAACCACGTCGTTATAGTGGTCGTACCGCTATGAGTGCCAATATCAGTGTCCATGAACCGCGTCAGCCACAAGACCAAGACAGTGCTTTAGCGTTCTCGATGGAAGGTTATGTCGGTACACAAAACGCAGGTGCGTTAACCGCGTTTGCGTGGGCACCAGGTTGGAACTCTCCACAAGCATGGAACAAATTCCAAGATGAAGTGGGTGGCCATTTACGTTCAGGTGATGCGGGTGTGCGTTTGTTTGATAACGTGCCACGTCAAGCGGGCGGTTATGCCAAAAACATTCCTGCTGCGTTTACCCCTGCTGCCGATAAATTCTTAGTGCAACCGATTCATCATATTTTTGGTAGCGATGAATTATCCGCACGTGCACCAGTCATGGAAAGCCGACTTCCACAAGCTTATGTGTCTTTAGCCACCGCCGATGCTCAACGTTTGCGTGTTGCCGATCATCAAACGGTCATTGTTGGTTTAAACATGAAATTGCTTAAATTAACCGCACGTATTGATGAAGCCCAAGCCGAAGGTACGATTGGTTTACCGATCGGTTTAGCGGGTGTGCCTGTGGTTCAAGGTAATGAATGGGTGACAGTAACAGGGGAGGGCGCATAATGTTTGATTGGCTTACGCCCGAAATCGTAGCGACCTTGGTCGCTGTTGCACAAGCCGTGGTGATTTTGCTTGCCACGGTTATTTTAGCGGCTTTATTAAGTTTTATTGAGCGTCGTTTATTGGCTTGGTGGCAAGACCGTTATGGCCCAAACCGTGTTGGCCCTTATGGTATGTTCCAAATTGCTGCCGATATGCTGAAAATGTTCTTCAAAGAAGATTGGACTCCGCCTTTTGCCGATAAATTAACCTTTAAACTCGCACCAGCGATTGCCATGGGAACAGTGTTATTGTCAATGGCAATTGTACCAATTACCCCGACATGGGTGGTTGCTGACTTAAATATTGGTTTATTGTTCTTTTTTGGCATGGCAGGTTTAGCGGTTTATTCGGTAATGTTTGCCGCATGGTCATCTAATAACAAATACTCGTTATTGGGTGGTTTGCGTGCTGCTGCACAAACGCTAAGTTATGAAGTGTTTATGGGCTTAGCGTTAATGGGTGTGGTTGCCCAAGCTGGCTCATTTAATATGAGTGACATTGTGAAAGCGCAACAAGGCGTGTGGAACATTATTCCGCAGTTTTTAGGATTTTGTACCTTTTTAGTGGCAGGTATTGCCGTCACGCACCGTCATCCCTTTGACCAACCCGAAGCCGAACAAGAATTGGCTGACGGTTATCATATTGAATACTCTGGTATGAAATGGGGTATGTTCTTCGTTGGTGAATATGTCGCGGTAGTTGTGGTTTCGGCCATGTTAACGACCTTGTTTTTGGGTGGTTGGTTGCCCTTATTTTCCTTCTTAGATTTTATTCCACCGTTTATTTGGTTTGCAGCAAAAACAGCCTTTTTCATCATGTTATTTGTGTTAGTCCGTGGCTCGTTGATGCGTCCGCGTTATGACCAAGTGATGAAGTTTAGTTGGTTATTTTGTTTGCCCGTCACGTTACTCAATCTTTTAGTAACCGCCGCCGTGATTTTGACATGGGGTTCAGCAGCATGAATTTAATTTCTATTATCAAAGGCGCAGGAACACAAGTCCGCAGTATGCTTATGGTATTTAGTCATGGCTTTCGTAAGCGTGACACCATTCAATACCCCGAAGAAAAAGTCTATTTACCACCACGTTATCGTGGTCGTATCGTCTTAACCCGCGATCCTGATGGTGAAGAGCGTTGTGTGGCCTGTAACCTGTGTGCGGTTGCTTGTCCTGTGGGTTGTATTTCCTTACAGAAAACAGAAACCGCCGATGGTCGTTGGTATCCAGAGTTTTTCCGTATTAACTTCTCACGCTGTATTTTTTGTGGCATGTGTGAAGAAGCTTGCCCAACCACCGCGATTCAATTAACACCAGACTTTGAAATGGCCGAATTTAATCGTCAAGATTTAGTGTATGAAAAAGAACACTTATTAATTTCGGGTGGCGGTAAAAATCCAGACTATAACTTCTATCGTGTATCAGGTATGGCGGTTGCGGGTAAAGCCAAAGGCGAAGCCCAAAACGAATCAGCTCCTGTTGACGTTAAAAGCTTGTTGCCATAAGCCGAGGTTAAAAATGGAAATGATACTTTTTTATCTCGCAGCAGCGATTGCCGTATTTAGTACGGTGCGTGTGATTAGCAACAGCAACCCAATTCATGCGTTATTAAACTTAGTTGTGTCTTTATTAGCCGTGGCCATGATTTTCTTTATGTTGGGTGCACCATTTGCGGGTGCGCTCGAAATCATTGTTTATGCAGGCGCGATTATGGTGTTGTTTGTGTTTGTGGTGATGATGCTCAATTTGGGACAACACACCGTTAACCAAGAAAAGCAATGGATGAGTCCACAAGCGTGGTTGGGTGCAAGTGCTTTAGCAGGTATTTTATTAGCCGAAATGGTGTATTTGTTAAGTCAAAGCCATGACCATCAAACAGGGTATCAAATGGTTGATGCCAAAGCAGTCGGGGTGTCGTTATTTGGCCCTTATCTGTTGGTGGTCGAATTAGCCTCATTATTATTATTAGGGGCTTTAGTGGCAGCTTACCATTTAGGCAAACACGAAGATTAATTAACGATTTCAAATTAAATGGCGCAATGCGCCTAGGCAAAAAGGCGGTACAGGTATGATAGCAATACCCATGGAGCACGGTTTGGCACTTGCGGCCACGCTCTTTGTACTGGGGTTAGTTGGCGTGATTGTGCGCCGTAATATCCTCTTTATGTTGATGTGTTTAGAAGTGATGATGAATGCAGCAGCCTTAGCGTTTGTTGTTGCAGGTAGTCGTTGGGCACAACCTGATGGCCAAGTCATGTTTATCTTAATTTTAACCTTAGCTGCTGCCGAAGCTGCCATTGGCTTGGCCATTGTGTTGCAGTTTTATCGTCGCCATCATTCGCTCGATATTGATGTGGCAAGTGAGATGCGCGGATGAACTTACTTTATTTAACCTTTGTTTTCCCCTTAGTGGGATTTTTGTTGTTAGCCTCATTCCGCCAACGTTTGTCTGAAAACGTCGCGGCAGTGATTGGTGTTGGCTCGATGGGCTTATCCGCTTTGACAGCTTTATATGTGGGCATGGACTTCTTACAAAACGTGCCACAAGGCGGCTCTTATGTGCAAACCTTGTGGACATGGATGCAAATTGGCGACTTTAACGCCAGTTTTGGTTTGCATTTAGACGGTTTGTCCTTAACCATGTTGGGTGTAGTAACGGGTGTTGGCTTTTTCATTCACTTATTTGCCTCATGGTATATGCGTGGTGAAAACGGCTTTGAGCGTTTCTTCTCTTATATGAACCTATTTGTTGCCAGTATGTTGTTATTGGTGTTAGGTGACAACTTAGTGCTGTTGTACCTAGGTTGGGAAGGGGTAGGCGTTTGTAGTTATTTATTAATTGGTTTCTACTATTTTGACAAAGCCAATGGCGAAGCAGCGATTAAAGCATTCACCGTCACACGTGTGGGTGATGTGTTTATGGCCATTGGTTTATTTATTTTATTTAAAGAACTAGGCACTTTAGACATTCAGCAAATCGTTAAATTAGCACCAACCCATTGGCAAGCTAATGACCCGATGTTGGTCTTTGCTACCTTAATGTTATTAGGTGGTGCGGTGGGTAAATCAGCACAATTACCATTACAAACATGGTTGGCGGATGCGATGGCTGGCCCAACACCTGTTTCTGCATTGATCCACGCAGCAACAATGGTTACCGCTGGTGTGTATTTAATTGCACGTACCCATGGTTTGTTCTTAATGACCCCAGAAGTTTTACACTTAGTAGGTGTCGTGGGTGCAGTCACCTTAGTGTTAGCAGGCTTCTCCGCTTTAGTGCAAACCGACATCAAACGTGTGTTGGCTTATTCAACCATGAGCCAAATTGGTTATATGTTCTTAGCTTTGGGTGTGGGTGCATGGCATGCGGCAATTTTCCACTTAATGACTCATGCCTTCTTTAAAGCTTTATTGTTCTTATCCGCAGGCGCGGTAATTATTGCTTGTCACCATGAGCAAAATATTTTCAAAATGGGCGGCTTGTACAAAAAGATTCCTTTTGTGTATGCCTGTTTCTTGATTGGTGGCGGTGCATTGGCAGCGTTCCCATTCATTACGGTAGGTTTCTATAGTAAAGATGCGATTTTGTTACAAGCTTATGCCAGTGGTAATACCGATTTATTTTGGGCAGGTTTAGTCGGTGCGTTGTTTACCTCTATTTATACCTTCCGCTTAATTTATATTGTGTTCCATGGCAAAGAAAATGGTCATGCCCATGAAATTCATGGCGTTTCTTACTGGTTACCTTTAGGGGTGTTATTAGTGTTATCTACTGGCGTAGGTGCATTTATTCATCAGCCTTTAGAGGGTGTATTGCCCGCTTTTGCCAGTCCAATTAGCGAAGAAACCAAACATTTTGTTGAAATCTTAGCCATTGGTACAGGTTTAGTAGGCTTGGCGATTGGTGCTGCGTTATTTATGGGTGAACGTCGTGTTCCAACTGCTTTAGCAAATAGTGTAGTGGGTAATGCCTTGTCTCGTTTGTGGATGAATGGTTGGGGTTTTGACTGGTTATATAACTGGTTATTCGTTAAGCCTTATTTATTGATTGCCCATTTAAATCGTCATGACGGTATTGATAAAGCCATTGGTTTGATTCCCCGTCTTGCCCGTTTAGGACATAGTGCCGTCAGCACATCCGAAAATGGCCGTTTACGTTGGTACACAGCCAGTGTCTTGCTTGGTGCAGTTTTAGTGCTAGGCATGGTGTTGTATCTCCAATTAAATCTAAGAGGCTAAGTCAAGACCATGATTCTTTCAGCACTGATTTTAATCCCCTTTATTGGTGGTTTCTTGTGTTGGGTCGGCGAAAAGCTTGGCCTCGGTGTTCCACGCTGGATTGCCTTGATTAGTATGGCAGCCGTGTTGGGTTTAGGTTGTCAGTTGTGGATGCAGGGTGATTACTCTTTAGCAAATGCAACGGTTGGAACAGCGCCTCATTGGCAATTAGAAGAGCGTTATACATGGATTCCTCACTTAGGTGTGAGTATCCATTTGGCCTTAGATGGCTTGTCTTTGCTCATGGTCATGTTAACAGGCTTATTGGGTATTATGGCCATTGGTTGTTCTTGGTCAGAAATTCAACGCCATGTTGGCTTTTTCCATCTTAACTTATTGTGGAGTTTGGGTGGTGTTATTGGCGTATTTATCTCTTTAGACATGCTGTTATTCTTCTTCTTTTGGGAGATGATGTTAGTTCCTGTTTATTTCTTAATTGCCTTATGGGGTCATGCAGGCTCTGATGGTAAAAGCCGTATTTATGCAGCTAATAAGTTCTTTATTTTTACCCAAGCTGGCGGTTTGATTATGTTGGTGGGTATTTTGGCTTTAGTGTTAGTCAATTACCAAGCAACAGGCGTATTAAGTTTTGATTACGATGCCTTATTAGGTGCACATCAATACATGACACCTAATTTAGAAATGGCTTTAATGCTCACGTTTTTTGTCGCTTTTGCGGTTAAATTACCCATTGTGCCTGTTCATTCTTGGTTGCCTGATGCTCACGCCCAAGCCCCAACCGCAGGTAGTGTTGACTTAGCTGGAATTTTGTTAAAAACAGCCGCTTATGGCTTATTACGTTTTGGTATCCCATTCTTCCCGAATGCCTCTGCCGAATTTGCTCCAATTGCTATGTGGTTGGGTATTTTTGGCGTGTTTTATGGCGCATTTTTGGCTTTTGCCCAAACCGATATTAAGCGTTTAATTGCTTATACCAGTATCTCGCACATGGGTTTTGTGTTGATTGGTATTTATGCAGGTAATTTATTGACTTTACAAGGTTTAGTGATTCAAATGTTGGCACATGGTATTTGTGCTGGTGGCTTGTTTATTTTGTGTGGTCAATTATATGAACGTATCCACACCCGTGACTTGCGTGAAATGGGTGGTTTGTGGGGACGTTTTAGCTATTTACCTGCGTTATTAATGGTATTTGCCGCCGCTTTATTAGGGATTCCTGGTACAGCAAACTTTATTGGTGAATTCTTGATTTTGTTGGGTGCATTTAAGGTTGTGCCGTTAATCACCATTATTGCCACTGCTAGTTTAATTTTGGCAGGTGTTTACTCCTTAATTATGATCCACCGTGCCTTATTTGGTCAGGCAAAATCTGACGAAAAATTGCCTGATTTATCAGGTCGTGAATTGGCATTAGTGGTCAGTTTAGTGGGTATCTTGGTGTTTTTAGGTTTATATCCACAACCTGTATTAAATGTTTCGCAAGCATCAATGGCACGAATTGAGCAAATTTATGCTCCAAAAGCCATCACTGTGCCTGCTGTAATCAATACCCCAGCACCCACATTGGCTCCCTGAGGTTATTATGAATCTGACTTTTGAGACTTTTTTACCTCTGTTGCCAGTCGGCATTTTGGGTGCAACAACGGTTGTGGTGATGTTGGCAATTGCCTTCTTGCGTCATCATTGGTGGAATGCAACGATCACGGTGGTAGGTTTAAACCTTGCCTTGGCTTCGGTTATTGCTTTAGTTTGGCAAGGTACAGTTCCAACAGCGGTTACACCGTTATTGGTTGTTGATAATTTTGCTTATTTTTATATGGCGTTGATTTTGGTGGCAGCCTTGGCTTGTGCCACCTTAACCCATGCCTTTATTGATAGTTACAAAAACAACCGTGAAGAAATGTATTTGTTGTTGTTGATTGCAACCGCAGGTGCTTTGGTATTGGTCTGTAGCCGTCACATGGCTTCATTCTTTATCGGCTTAGAATTAATGTCTGTGCCTGTGTATGGCATGGTCGCTTATACCCATCATCGCAGTCGTTCTTTAGAAAGCGGCATCAAATACATGGTGTTATCCGCAACAGCTTCTGCGTTTATGTTGTTTGGTATGGCGTTAATTTATGCTCAAACAGGCACGTTAGCCTTTTCAGGCGTTAGCGAACAATTAGGCGGTGGCGCACCAATCGGTCATTTGGCGAGTTTTGGTGTGGGCATGATTGTGATTGCGATTTGTTTTAAATTGTCTTTAGCACCTTTCCATTTATGGACACCCGATGTTTATCAAGGTTCACCTGCACCTGTTGGTGCGTTTTTAGCGACCATTGGTAAAGTGTCTGTGTTTGCGGTGTTGGTTCGCTTTTTAGTTGAAACACCGTTTGAATTTACCTTGCCATTACGCGAAGTGTTTAGCGTGATTGCCGTTTTATCCATTTTGTTGGGTAACTTATTGGCATTAATGCAAACTAACTTAAAGCGTTTATTGGGTTATTCCTCAATTGCCCACTTAGGTTACTTATTGGTGGCTTTAGCGTCTGGTGGTGGTACAGCGTTAGAAACGGTACATGTTTACTTGTTAACTTACGTGTTAACCTCTTTAGGTGCTTTCGGTGTGGTGACTTTAATGTCACAAGGTAAAGACGACGAAGATGCTGACAGCTTACATCACTATCGTGGTTTATTTTGGCGTCGTCCTTATTTAACCGCAGTGATGACAGTGATGATGTTGTCTTTAGCAGGTATTCCGTTAACCGCAGGCTTTATTGGTAAGTTTTATGTGATGTTAACCGGTGTGAATACTGGCAACTGGTGGTTGTTAGGCGTGGTGATTTTAGGTAGTGCGATTGGCTTGTATTATTATTTACGCGTCATGGTCACCCTTTATATGGCTGCTTCTGGTATGCCTAAACATGATGCGGCTAACGATTGGGGACAACGTACTGGCGGTATTATGGTATTAGGTGTTGCTGGTTTAGTGTTATTGTTAGGTATGTATCCACAACCAGCTATCGAAGTAATTCGTATGGCTAAGTTGTTGATTTTACCGCACTGATTAGCAGAGTCATCTAAAAGCCTTGTCGAAAGACAAGGCTTTTTTGTTTAAAGATTTAAATCACTTAAACTAGGATGATCGTCAGGACGACGGCCTAATGGCCAAAAGAATAAACGCTCGGACGCTTTAATGGGCAAATCATTAATGCTAGCAAAACGACGCTGCATTAAGCCTTGTTCATTAAATTCCCAATTTTCATTGCCATATGAGCGATACCACTGACCACTATCATCATGCCATTCATAGGCAAAACGTACCGCAATACGATTGCCATCAAATGCCCATAATTCTTTAATTAAGCGATATTCCAGTTCACGCGCCCATTTACGGGTTAAAAACTCAATAATTTGTGGTCGACCACGCGGAAATTCAGCACGGTTACGCCATTGACTATCTTCGGTATACACCAAAGACACACGTTGAGGATCACGACTATTCCAACCATCTTCAGCCATCCGTACTTTTTGGATGGCTGTTTCACGGGTAAAAGGAGGAACAGGTGGACGAATTTCGTTAGTCATTATCGTATTCCTTTTTAGGACTTACGCGGTTATCGCTTATTTGCTCGCATTTAAATCGTTTTCATGGCTACTGAGCGTAGTCGAAGTAACGATTTTATGCTCACAAACCGCGCTAATTTCGGGGAAATGCGTCAGTCCTATTTTGTTTAAGGTTTAAATAGTTCAGCACCACCAGAGTGTAATGCGCGCTGCTGGTTTTGTAACTGCACTTTGAGTTGTGCAATCTGTTGATGTAAGTCCGCTAATTGTTCAGTAAGTTCATCTTCACTATAACGGGGCGTAATATGTTTTGGACAATTCCAGTCCCATGCCTCAACACGAATTAAAATACCACGTTCAACAGGTGCACGGTAATCAGGCATCTCTAATTGTGCTAATAATTCTGGATGATCATCAGCATGAATAATCTGTGTCGTTCCCCAAAGTTTTAAGCGACGTTTATTGGGGTAATCCATCAAAAATAAGGAAATTTTATGATTGGCATTAAGGTTGCCAACACTCAGGTATTGCCGATTTCCAGAAAGATCGGCATAACCCAAGGTACGACTGTCTAAGGCTTTTAAAAAGCCACGTGCACCACCACGATGTTGCACATACGGCCAACCTTCTTCGTTAACGGTTGCCTGATAAAAGCTATTACGTTCGGCAATAAAAGCCATTTCACGGGCAGTGAGTTCGTTACGAGGCTCAGTCGCCAGTTCAAAGCCTTGGTTTGCCTCACGACTGCCGTAACGTGTTTGTGCCGATTTAACGGCTGGCGTAAAAGTTAATTCAGCAAAAGCACGCGGCATGATAGTTCTCCAAACCAAGGGGTGAACGCGCTTATACCAATCGTTAAAAATAAATTATCATGGGTAGCCTGTGTGAAGTGCAACGTAACACAGGATTTCCTACATTAACTCTTTGTTTTTCCTGTATTTCGCTACGCTACATACAGGCTACAAATATTTAACTTGGTTCTGACGAATGGTATGAGTTGTTAATCAGTTTTAGCAATTCGCCACTCTGTTCACAAGCAACTAAATCATTAAAGCCACCAATATGAACATCGCCAACAAAAATTTGCGGTACAGTACGACGGCCACTACGTGTCATCATCGACTCTAATTGAGTATCTGATTGATCAACACGGATTTTTTCAACCGTTGCACCAACCCGTTTTAATAAATTCTCGGCTTGCACACACCAAGGGCAAGTACCTGTACTATAGACGGTGACAGCAGTCATGATGGTTCTCCTCAGAGTTAAAAATGGACTTACGCATTTCGCTGAAATTAGCGCGTTTTGCGAACATAAAACCGTTGAAAACGGTTGAAATGTGAGTAAATAAGCGATAACCGCGTAAGTCCTAAATTAAAAGTGGACTTACGCATTTCGCTGAAATAAGTGATAACTGCGTAAGTCCTAAAAAATGGTTAGATAGTTAAAGCGACTTTTGGAAAGTCAATGTCAACACGGCTGGCTTTACCAATTAAGTTGGTTAAGAAGTTAAGGCCAACGTGGGTAATCACTTCAACGATATCACTATCGCTATAGCCTGCTTGACGCATCGCTTGAATTTCACCTGTAGTGACTTCGCCTTTGTGTTCAATCAACGCACGGGCAAATTGCACAGCAACAGCAGCTTTTGCGTCTTGGCTGCCACCTGCACGATTTGCGGCCATTTCTTCATTGTCTAAGCCAGTTTTGCGGCCAATGGCGGTGTGTGCAGAAACACAATATTCACAAGTGTTTTGTTGAGCAATCGCTAAGGCAATACGCTCACGAGTGGCGGCATCTAAACTGCCTTCATTAGCGATACTGTGGAAGCCTAAAAAAGCACGCAATGCAGCAGGAGAATTAGCAAAAATTTTTAAGAAGTTTGGCACCATGCCTAGTTTCTGTTGGATGGCATCAAACAATGCTAATTGTTCTTGGTTAGCAGTTGCGTTAGTGACAGTGTTAATACGGCTCATGATTTTTTCCTCGGTTAGGTTTGTTGGTGTGGCTATAGTGATATAGTTTGTTTTTTTAAAGAATCCTTGTTTTAGGTAATTATTTATTGCCTAAAATGGAATAATGATGGTATTAAAGATAAAAAAGGGGAAATATATGGATCGTTTAGACTTAATGACGATTTTTGTCGCTGTTGCTGAGGCCGAAAGTTTTTCGGGTGGAGCAAGACGTTTGGCGATGTCACCACCTGCCGTCACCAGAGCCATCTCAGCTTTAGAAAGTCGATTGGCGGTTAAATTATTAGATAGAACAACACGTTATGTTCGAGTAACCGAGTTAGGTCAACGCTATTTGGATGATGCTCGGCGTATTATTGCCGAAGTTGATGAAGCCGAAGATGCCTTGGTTGGCATTAATGGCACGCCCAAAGGGCAATTAACCCTAACTGCGCCAGTCTTATTTGGCAAAATGTTTGTCATGCCTGTGGTTGTTGAATATTTACAACGTTATCCCGGTATGGATGTCAGTGCCTTGTTTTAGATCGTGTGGTTAACATGATGGAGGAGAGGTGTAGATGGCGGGCATTCGGGTTGGTGAATTACCTGATTCCAGTTTAAAGGCGGTGCGTGTCGGGCAAATCCGTCGGGTGTTATGTGCCTCACCGCAATATTTGGCGGAATATGGTGTGCCTAATCATCCTCATGATTTGCAACAGCATAAAATTGTTGCGGCAACGGAGTGTGACACCCAGCGTGGAATGGAAATTTTGGCAGAGCAACAAGCTTTGTCGGTACGTTTGCGACCACGTTTAACGGTAACCACCAATGATGGTGCGATTGAATCTGCCTTAGCAGGCTTTGGGTGTGACACGTTTAATGTCATATCAAATTGCGCATTTGTCGAGAGTGGTCAATTACAGATTTTATTGCCCGATTTTGAGTCAGCACCTTACCGATTCATGTCTTTGCATCGTGAAGGTCGGCATAAATCGGCGCGTGTGCGTAGTTTATCGATTTAGTCGTTGAACGTTTACGCCAAGAAAAAGCCTTGAGTTAATGACATTCAAATTATTGCAAAAATAACAATTATGATTTGCTTTTTTATAGGTATTATCGTTAATTAAAGAAATAATCACAATAGCACTCATCAAATATTATTTTATCTTCATCAAAAGGGTAAAACCATGAGTGCTGTTGTTGCTTTATCGTCATGGCCAGTGATGCTGAAACACCAATGGCTGTCGCCAAGTATTGAATTGTTACCTAATGGTTATATTGGCATTCCTCAGCACTATTTACGTTATCAACAAACCCTAAGCTCTGTGCGTGCTTTACTCGCTGATATTCAGTTTGACGATAAAACCTTGTTGTTTTTTGCAAGGGCAAGACCCTAATGGTTTGTATATTCAAGTGGGCATTATTGGCCGTGAAAATTATGAGCGTGGCGATCAACCGGTACTTACACAAATTGGTCTATGGTCGTAAATGGCGTATTGACCGTGACACGCCAACCTCAGAAGTCATTCAAACGGCATTTTTGGCGATTGGCAAAGCCTATGAGCATGAAGTACGAGAATTATTAACCGTAAAAGATGCTTGGCAAGCAAAGGTCAGTGCGCCATTTAGCTGTCATCAAGATTTGCCTTTATTGACAGAAAATGCTGATTTGGTTGCAGCAGAAGAGCAGCCTAGTTTGCAAACTTTGGCCGATATTGAGCAGTTATTGGCAGGTGTAAAGTTTGCTCAGCATGACATTGACGTGGTGAGTTTTCATGCTCAACAGCCATTTAGTTATTTAGTGGTACGTTTGGGCAATGCACCTTTGGCACGTCAGCAAGAAGGGGATTTAGCCCATTTTAATCAACAATTGGTGTCAGTGACTTTGCAGGAGAATACCGCTTCTGAGGTGTTGTTTGCTTTGTTAGATAGCTTTTTGCACATTAATCAACGTTGGGTTGAGGAGACTTTTGCTTATCAAGGTTTTGCACGTTTTAGTCGTAGCCTTGATCCACGTCAAATTGCGGCGGTGTCTGTTGCGACTCGTCCTTATCGTCGTGATGCAACGAATGAGCATTTTAGCCGCGGTTTCCGTCAGGCCAATTATGATGTTGATCGTTCACGTGTGCCAAGCTTGGGAACTGGCTTTTTAGCCAAGCGTAATCGTGAGGTTATTCAGGCTTATCAAGGCTTGTTGGGACATATGCCTGATGGGTTGTAAGTTTAAGATGGGTGATTAAAGATGCAAGAGCTAATATTAAAAGTCATAGCACTGTGTTTAGCATTAGCAGGCAGAGAAACCTTACATGGTATTTTTCGGGCGGCGGTGCTTGTGCCAAAAGTTGGCAAACGCCAAGCCTTAAAAATTAGCATTGTCACAGGTTCGGTATTGGCTTTTATGGTTTGTTTCTGGCTTGTTCCCGAAATGGGCTTACATCAATCTTGGCAACTTTTGGCATTGGGATTGCTGTTGGCAGGTTTTATGGCTAGTTTTGATATTGCGTTAGCAAAGTTACTGTTAAAACTATCTTGGAAAAAATCTTTAAAGACTTTGATCCACGAACAGGTAATTATCTGTTGTTTGGTTTAATAGGCTTAGTGTTTTGGCCTTATGTGGTGATGAGGCTTTGAAAAAATTGTAGGCATATTTTTTTGCAGTTTGCTGAGTGTACAAAACGTGTTAATCAATAGACAGAAATAATTTCAAACATTATATAAGAGCAGCATTGTAATTCTTGTGCATAATCAGTTAAAAAGAATCATTTCGTCAAAATAAGTAATAAGCACATAAGTCTTACAGTATTTGGGTAGAGAGCATTATGGAACAGCAAAATGTTAAGTTAAAAGAACGTATTCGTAGTGTGCAATTAAATTTTATTGCGGCACTACCAACACATATCAGCGATATTAAGCAATATTGGAATACCTTACGCTTTGTGGCGTGGGAGCATGAATCTGTTTTGGCCTTACAAATGTTAGTGCATCGTTTGGCAGGCTCTGGTGGAACATTTGGTTTTCCTGATATTAGCCGTGCTGCCGCCGCTATAGATATAGCCTTAGGACAAGCCTTGTGTTATGACCATGAGCAAGTGCCGCCCGAAATGATAGTCAATTTAGAGGGTTTAATCACCGATTTACAGCGCGTTCTAAGCGAAGCAGTGGCCACAGCAGACTCTACACAAGCAGAGTTACCATTATTGACTACCAAAGTTGAGCAAGCCAAAACTTTAGTAGTGGTGATAGATGATGATGTGCTATTACGGGAACATATTGGCCTAGTATTAGAAAATGCTGGCTATCAAGTGGCGTTATTTGCCGAGCCTCCAGCCGCTATCCATTTTTTGCAAGAGCAGCAACCTGCCTTGATTTTATTAGATTTAATGTTTCCTAATCAGCGTTGGCCAGCTTTTGAGGTAATTAACGATATTCGCGGTGAAACAGGACAGCGTACGCCTGTGGCAGTGATGAGTGGTCGTGCCGATTTTCGTTCGCGCTTGCAAGCCACTCGTGCAGGTGCAGATGCGTACTTGACCAAACCTTTGGATGAACAACAATTATTAGCCATTACCCAACAACTCACCGCCAAACATTTGCAGCAAAGTTGGCGATGTTTGGTGGTAGATGATGATGAATTATTGTCTCAGCAGTTAGTGGAATGGCTTAGGCAAAGTGGCATGATTGCCGAGTATGTTAATGCCCCGCGTGACAGTTGGCTCAAAGTACGCGAGTTTAATCCTGATGTGTTGGTTTTAGATGTGCGTATGCCTGAATGTAATGGCATTGAATTTGCCACCATGTTACGCCAAGACTTAGAAACCTCACAATTACCGATCGTGTTTTTAACCTCCGAACAAGCCGAGCGTACTCGCCGTCAAGCGATGGCCGCAGGCGCAGATGATTATTTACTCAAACCGATTGAGCGTGAGGCGTTTATACACGCGGTCAAAATCCGTGCGCGTTTAAGCAAGCGCTTACAAGGCCAAGTGAGTCGGATTACGCAGCAAGCAGTACAAGGGGCAGGGTTATCACGGCATTTTTTCTTTAATCAATTTGAACGTGCTTTAGACGAAGCAAATGATAGTGCCGTACAAGCTGCATTTGTCTTGATAGGTTTGGTGCAAACTGCCGACACTTTAAAACAACACGGGCCTTTGGTGCTGGCTGCCTTACAAGAGCAATTGTTGGCGCGAGTAGCGGCTTTGGGTCTAACAACGTGGTCCATGTTGGGTGAAAATATTATTGGCCTATTATTGGCCAAAGATACCGTTAGCACTCATCAGGCCGAGGTGAAAAGTATTTTACAGCGTTTGGCTGCTCAACCTTATGTCATAGAAGATTTGAGCATTGACAGTGATACCTGTGCCGCTATTTTACATTTAGGCAGCGCGCAAACAGCCGCTAATACCTTAATGTTGCAAGCCGAACAAATGCTTAATATGGCTATTGAGGCAGGTGCAGGGACGGTTTTGGATGGTTTTAGTGGCGCGTCTAGTGAAGTACAAACTACAGGTAAACTCGCGCTTAATCGTTTACGCATGTTATATCAGCCAATTGTCACCATTGCTGATAGTAGCGACCCTGTGAGTAGTGTTTTAGTGCGCTTGGCTGATGCCGAAGGTAATTTATTGCCTGCAGGCCAGTTTTTGGCGACGGTCGAAAAACGGGGTTGGTTGCCCGAGTTAGATGCGTGGGTGTTTAGTCAGGCTCATCATATTTTAACCACTCAATTAGCACCTGATGCAGCGCAATGTTTGATTGTTCATGCCAGTACCCAGAGTTTAAATAGTGCCGTGTATTTAGAAACGGTGTTTGCTTTATTGGCTACTAAACCGATGCGTCATGCTAAACAACGTTTGGTGATTGCCATTCCAGAAGCCGCGGCAGTGACGCATCGTTACGCGCTTGAAAAACTTAATCAGGCTTTAGTGAAAGCAGGGTGTGGGCTGATGTTGACAGGCTTTGGTGCTTCAGCAGCGGCAAGTAAAATTTTGGAGTATTTACAGCCCTTGTATGTACGTTTAGACCAATCGCTGAGCAAACGACTAGAGCAAAGTGAATATTTAGAGGCAGACCGTCAACTTATCAATGAGATTGAAGCAGCACAAGCAATTATGGTTGCCGATGGTATTGAGAGTGCCAAAAGTATGTCGGGTTTGTGGGCCAAAGGTGTACGTTGGTTTCAAGGCTATTTTATTCAAGAGCCAGTTGCCGAGTTGGGAATGACCACAGGGGATTGACCATGCAAGCTCCCAAAATACCGTTAAATGAAACGCAAAGATTACAGGCACTACACGAGCTAAAAATTTTAGATACCGCCGCTGAGGAGCGTTTTGACCGTTTAACACGCCTAGCGAAACACTATTTTCAAGTGCCAACTGTATTGATTAGTTTGGTAGATGCCAATCGTCAATGGTTTAAATCCAAACAAGGTTTGGATGCGTGCGAAACTACACGTGAAATTTCGTTTTGTGGCCATGCTATTTTGCAGCGAGATGTTTTTTTTATTCCCGATGCGAGGCAAGACAAGCGTTTTGCTGATAATCCTTTAGTAGTAGGCGCGCCCTATATTGTGTCTTATGCAGGGATGCCGTTATTGTTAAATAATGGTTATTGTGTAGGGACTTTGTGCCTGATTGATTATCAAACCCGACAATTTAGTGCCGAGCACTTTCAGTCCTTACGTGATTTGGCAGCTTTGGTACAACAAGAATTAGTGTTAAAAGATATACTGCACCGCGCTCAAGCCTTTTACGATAGCGAGAATCGTTTACATGCGATAGTCGATAATTTGTTGGATGGCATTGTGACCATTGATAGCCAAGGCGTTATCTACAATATCAATCCAATGACTGAGCATTTATTTGGTTATCATCCAGCGCAGCTCATTAACAAACCATTAACGAGCCTGATTTTAATGCCGCATTTGCTGGCTAATTTAAGCACAATGTCAAGCAGTCTAGAGCCTTATGTGGCTGATGCCCAACGTCAGGATGGCTCAAACTTTCCAATAGAGTTTTATCTTAAACCCTTGCAACAAGGGACAGAAAACTTATTTGTATGTTTTATTCGAGATATTAGCGAACGTACACGTATTGAACGTATCAAAAGCGAATTTGTCTCTACCGTCAGTCATGAGTTACGCACTCCCTTAACCTCTATTCGTGGTGCTTTGGCCTTAGTATTAGGTAAAGCCTCTTTGGGAATGTCTGATAAAGCCAAGTTATTATTAGAAACAGCCAGTCGCAATAGTGAGCGTTTAACATTATTGATAAATGATATTTTAGATTTAGAAAAAATAGAATCGGGGCATTTAACCTTAAACATGGTTACTGTTGATTTGCTCAAAATTGCTCAACAAGCGGTGATTGCTAACGAAGGTTATGCCGCCCAACATCAAGTTAGTTTAGTGTTAAAAGCGCATGTCACTCAGGCGATGGTGCATGGTGATGAGCATCGTTTATTACAGGTTTTTGCCAATTTAATCTCTAATGCAGTCAAGTATTCGCCAGCACATGGTGTGGTTGAAGTGAGTCTTTGCCAACAACAAGAGTATTTTAAAGTCAGTGTTAAAGATTATGGTCAGGGTATTCCTGAACAATTTCGCGCCCATATTTTTAATCGTTTTGCTCAAGCCGATAGCTCCGATACTCGTGCCAAAGGAGGGACGGGTTTAGGTTTAAGTATTACGAAAGCGATTATTGAGCGTCATGGAGGCACTTTAGCGTATCAATCGCAACAAGGCGTAGGTACAGAGTTTTATTTTATCTTATCAGGCCTCAACACATGACTTTTTTAACGAGTAAAGATTATCAACAACTTACACGCTATTATTCGTTATTAAGTGCATGGTTTTGTATAGCGATTGGTAGCCTTGTATTGGTAGGTGGATGGGCATTTGATATTGAGGTTTTACGCACCTTATTACCTAATTTAGTGTCTATGAAGGCCAATACTGCGTTGGCTTTTGTGTTGGCAGGCATGGCTTTAGCTTTGCATCATAGTCAATTACCACGTATTTTGGCTGATATTTGTTCGGTTTTAGTGATGTTAATCGGGGCTTTAACCTTAATACAAATTATATTTGATGTGCAGTTAGGCATAGATGAGATGTTGTTTTTAGACCCTTATACGGTGCATGGTGCAGCAGGGCGGATGGCGACTATTTCTACTTGCTGTTTTATACTGATTGGTGTTGCATTATTGGCATTACAATCGGCCAAAAACGGTTGGAGTTGGTTGGTACATAGTTGTGCATTATTGGTATTGATTAACACCTTTATTACGATTTTGGGCTATTTGTACGGCATTAATTCTTTGTATCAGGTCAGCGGCTATAATCCAATGGCGATTCATACCGCACTATTATTTTTTTGCATGGCAATTGGACTAATTTGGTTTTATCCCGAGTTAGGCTTTATGCGTTTGGCCACCGCCGATACAGGTGCAGGCGTATTGATGCGCCGTTTATTACCAGCCGTGATATTTTTGCCACCTGTTTTGGGATGGTTAGCATTTAAAGGCCAGCAACTTGCTTGGTACGATATGGCTTTTAGCTTGGCATTATTTGCTGCCAGTAATGTGGTGGTGTTTAGTATATTAACGTGGTGGGCAGCGCGTGCCATTGAGCAAGCCGATGCCGACAAAAACAAAGCCGAACAAATTAGCTCATGGCAACAAGCGATTTTGAACAGTGCCGATTTAACCATTATTTCGACCAATTTACAGGGGGTAATTTTGACCTGCAATGCAGGTGCATTAAAACAATTAGGTTATCAAGAGCAAGATATTATTGGCAAAGTTACCCCCATTTTGTTTCATGATGCTCTTGAACTACAACAACGTGCCGAGCTTTTATCTGAACATTTACCCAAACCCGTTCCCCCAACCTTTGAATTATTAGTTGCTCAGTTTCAACAAGGGATTAACAATCTCGAATGGCGATATTTTCGTAAAAACGGTAGTTCGTTGATAGTACGGATGTCGATGAGTGAGTTGTATGATACGCAAGGTGAATTGACAGGCTATTTGTGTATTAGTCGAGATATTACCCAACGTAAACTCCATGAACTACAAATTGCCGCTCAACAACAAGAGTTACGTCAAGCCTATCAACGTAATCAAGCGGTATTGGATTATGCCAATTACAGTATTATTGGTACAGATACAGACGGTTTAATTTTGACCTTTAATCGTGGTGCAGAACATTTATTGGGCTATCGTGCCGATGAGGTAATCAATATTCATAGTCCTGCTTTGTTTCACCTTGCTAGCGAAGTTGTCGCTCGCGCTCAAGTATTATCTAAAGAATTAAACACGCCGATTGAGCCCAGCTTTGAGGCATTTGTGGCTAAAACTCGTTTAGGACAGGTGGATGAAAATGAATGGACGTATGTGCGTAAAGATGGCAAACAGGTTGCGGTGTTATTAAGTGTGACTGCTCAACATGATGAAGCAGGAAACATTATTGGCTTTTTGGGCATTGCCAGTGATATTACTGAGCGTAAGCGGATTGAGCGTATGAAAAGTGAGTTTGTTTCTACGGTGAGCCATGAGTTACGCACACCATTAACCTCGATTCGTGGTGCATTAGGTTTAGTATTAGGCAAAGCCTCGACAGGAATGTCTGATAAAGCCAAAGTATTATTAGAAACTGCCAATCGTAATTGTGAGCGTTTAACCTTATTGATTAATGATATTTTGGATTTAGAAAAAATTGAATCAGGCAGTTTGGTGTTTCAAATGACGGCGGTAGATGCGGTCAGCATTGCTCAGCAAGCACTGATAAGTAATGAAGGTTATGCCCAGCAGCATCAAGTGCAATTACGTTTAAAAGATACTGTGCCAACAGCCATTATTACAGGTGACGAGCATCGTTTATTACAAGTATTTGCCAATTTATTATCTAATGCAATTAAGTATTCACCTCCCAATAGCTATGTGGATGTGTCATTAAGTCAACAAGCAAATCATGTACTGATTAGTATTCAAGATTATGGGCAAGGCATTCCCGAAGCGTTTCGTAGTCATATTTTTAGTCGTTTTGCCCAAGCAGACAGCTCCGATACCCGCGCCAAAGGAGGAACGGGCTTAGGCTTGAGCATTACCAAAGCCATTATTGAGCGTCATCACGGCACGATTAGTTATGACAGCAGCGAAGGGTTAGGCACAACTTTTTATGTGCAATTGCCGTTATTGACACAGCCTACACCTCAATCCATTGCCCGTGACAGTGGCAAAATTTTGATTTGTGAATATCACCCAGAAACGGCAAATGGGTTAAGACAATTATTAACCCAAGAAGGCATGATGGCCGATATTGCCAGTGATGCACCCACCGCCAGTCTTTTATTAAAACAACACAGTTATCGGGCATTATTATTAGATTTAAACGTCTTTGATATTGATACGCAACGTGTACAACTGATTAAAGAGTTATGTGTCGAAACAGAGTCTTTACATTTGCCAATTATTATTGTCTCTAGCCGTCCCAAAGAACAAGCACAAGATATGATGGAAACAGCCAGTACCGTGGTTGATGTGTTACAAAAACCTGTTCTCAAAGAGCAATTACAAGAAGCGGTTAAATTGGCCTTAAGTTATCAGTATCGACCACAAATTTTGCATGTTGAAGATGACCCTGACATTATTCAAGTCACGCAAGCTCTGATAGAAGATTTTTCTGATTATATCGCCGCTTATTCGTTGGCCGAGGCACGTCAACAATTAGCCAAACATAGTTTTGATATTGTGTTATTAGATTTAGGATTGCCCGATGGTTCGGGTTTAGAGTTATTGAACCATTTTGTGGGTTCTAAGACACGAATTATTATTTTTTCGGGACAAGAGCCGACTGGTTTATTACCTCTGTCTGTATCGGCGGTATTAACCAAATCAAAAACCAGTAACGAATCTTTATTGGCAACGCTAAAGGCCATTATGTACCTTCAGGAGACGCAGCATGAGCGTTAAAGTATTGTATGTGGACGATGAAACCGACATTCGCACTATTGTAGAATTTGCTTTAGAAGATGAAGAAGGCTTAACAATTAAACTGTGTGCATCAGGTGCAGAAGCACTCACAACCGTAGAAGATTATCAACCTGATATCATTTTATTAGATGTGATGATGCCCAGTATGGATGGGCCAACGACCTTGCAGCATTTACGGCAAAAACCGAGTTTTGCTCATACGCCTGTGGTCTTTGTCACAGCCAAAGTGCAGCCCAATGAAGTGGCGCATTTTAAAAAATTAGGGGCGGTGGCGGTGATAGCTAAACCCTTTGACCCCATGACCCTTGCCCAGCAAGTATGGACGATTTGGAGAGAGTATCAACATGGTTAAACAAACGGTACTCAATCGCCTTGATAAACTGAATGCTCTACGCTTGGACTATAGCCGACAACTACCCCAACGTATGCAAGAGATAACTTTGCTGTGGAAAGCGTTAATCAGTGGTGAAGCAAAGTCTGAGTTGCGCCAAAGTTTTCATCGTTTGATTCATAGTTTGGCAGGCTCTGCAGGTACCTTTGGTTATGCCCGTATTAGTGAAAAGGCACGTATTTTAGAGCATCAAATTCAAGGGATGGTTGACAGTAATCAAAACTTTTCCACTCAGCAAACTATACAAATAGAGCAGTGTTTAGAACAATTGCGACAGGTATTAGAGCAAGAATTAAGCACGCCATCACCCTCAATCGATGTGGCTTTGGTACAGGCAGTGGCTGACAAAAGTCAAAATCGTCTGTTATTTGTGCTTGAAAATGAAGAAATGATTGCTCAGGAAATTGTGGCACAATTAAGTATTTATGGTTGGGAAGTGCGTGTTTTTAGTGACAGTCAGCAGATTATTACGGCACTAAACACAGAATTACCCAGTGCCATTTTGGTTGATATTATGTTGTCAACACAAGACATGACAGGTACTGATTTTTTAGTGAAGTATCAGCCGCTACTCAAACAAGCCGCTATTCCGAGTATTATTTTATCGGCACGATGGGACTGGCAAAGTCGTTTGGCGGCAGCGCGTGCAGGCGTGGCCGCTTATTATGTCAAACCAATTGATTTTGTTGCCTTAGCCGAACGATTAGACCGTTTGACACAACATCAAGCACAAGAAGCCTTTCGGGTGTTGATTGTGGAAGATGAGCCAATTTTGGCACAACATTATGCCGAAGTATTAAGCCAAGCGGGTATGTTGGTTAAAACCAGTGTGCTGTTGCCTGATGTATTGCAATATTTAGAGCAGTTTGACCCAGAGTTATTATTGTTAGATTTATATATGCCTGATTGTAGTGGCATAGAAATGGCTACTGTGATTAGACAAGATGAGCGTTTTAATGACTTGCCCATCGTGTTTTTATCCACAGAATCGGGGCGACATTTACAGCTTACGGCCATGCAAAGTGGGGCGGATGATTTTTTACATAAGCCAATCAGTAATCATGAATTAATCGCTGCTGTCAGTTTGCGTGCTGCACGTTTTAGAAGTTTGCGGCAGTTAATTCGTCAAGACAGCATGACGGGCTTGCTTAATCATATTGCGTTTAAATTACAACTCGAAATCGAAATTTCGCGTCATCAACGTACCGAGCAAAGTATGGCGGTATTGATGTTAGATATAGATAAATTTAAACAAGTCAACGATGTCTATGGCCATCCTGTAGGCGACCGCGTAATAAAAAGTTTGGCACAATTGTTAAGTAAACGCTTGCGTAAAACCGATATTATTGGCCGTTATGGTGGTGAAGAGTTTGCCATTGTAATGACACATACCGCCGCCGAAGAAGCCATACAGGTGATAAATAATATTCGTGAGCAATTTGCCAAAATTCGTTATAGCACTGAAAACGCCGAATTTAGCTGTACCTTTAGTGCAGGTTTGTCCATGTTTCCAGATTATCAAACCGTTGCTACCTTACTTGAAGCCAGTGACCAAGCCTTATATCAAGCCAAAACACAAGGTCGTAATCGGGTGTGTGTTAGTATTTGCGAGTAGATATAAAAATCTATAATCCTTTGAAGACGTTGGAATTACAAAAATTTTGAGCTTTTATATTTGTGTTTGAAAGTTAGTATTTTTGGAGTGCAATAATTGCATTAAAATTTAAACAAGTGGATTTTTCGTCTTTAGTTATAATTATTTCAAATTGGTGCCGTTATCGCCATTTTTTTACCATTTGTCGCCAATTTTAGTCGGAAATTAGATTGTTAGGCAGCTTTTATCATTTGTTCATAAATTATCTATAAAGTGTACTTTGCCCAAATTTTGTTAGGAGGCAAGGTCATGAAACCGTTAGTATTATTTTTATTAGCATTTTTCGCCAGCTCTGTATATGCCGATAAAGAAGACCTCAATTCTCTACAAAAACAACAAGATTGGTATATCGTTAAGCAAGATAACACCCGTCATATTACTACTTACGCTAAGCGTGAAGAGGGTAAAAGTATCTTATCTTTTAAAATTGATGCAACAGTTGATGCATCTTTGGCAACCTTAGCAAGTATTCATTTTGATGTTGCTAATCTCAAAAAGTGGTATTGGGAAACGCTAGAGTCAAAATTGATTAGCAAAGTGTCAGATACCGAATATATTTATTATCTCCGTTTTAAAACACCATTAGCACCCGATAGAGATGCTGTGCTCAAAGCCAAAATTGAGCCGTATCATCTAGGGCATAATGACTATATGCTGTTAAGTTTGCGTGCTACACCCTCAGCATTGCCCATTCCTGATAATGTAACGCGGATTTCAGCCTTTGATATGGACATAAAATTTACGCCATTAGTGGATGGTAAAACTAAAATGGAAGTTCAAGGTTATGTCGATCCTTCAGGAAACTTACCTGCATGGACGGTCAACTTATTTCAACATCAAGCCCCTTATGCCACGATGGTTGGTTTATACCGTATGACTAAACGCCAAGAATATCAAAAGCTAAGTTATCCTTTGGCTTATAGATATACCAAGTAAAATGTAGAGTTTTCTCAAAAACCAGAGTCTGGTTGTTGTAAAAACAGCAATTCTTCGGTGGTTGAGTCTCGGCCAAGGACGGCATTTCGATGGGGGTAACGGCCAAAACGCTCAATAATCACTTTATGTTTTAATTCAAAATTTAGATTAAATTCTAAGCCTGTAATGCTATACAGTTGCACGGCTTGTTGATGTATGGCTAAAGACTCACTGTGCATAAATGGCAAATACAAAAATGACTTTTCGACAGTGCTTAATGATTGGTCTAAACCAAGTGCAATACATTCTTGCGCCAATATTAATGCGGCCAAATCGTAGGCAAATGCTTGGCCACTGTCACGGTATAAATTACGCGAAAATTGGTCTAATACAATTACTTCGGCTAAACGGCCATGTGCATCGGTACGCCAATGCGCAAGTTCGCCACGCGTTGCTTGTTGATGTGTTTTGCCAAAACGTTGCCGAATTAGCTCATCAAATTCATGGTTTTTTTGCCACCATAAAGCGGAGTCAATTTGGGTAAACCAAAAGTTAATAATGTCGGTGGCGGTCATGGTCAAATCCTTGAGTTTTAAAGTTATTGGTTAGGTGTTTGTTGTTACTGCTTTTAAGCCTAAATGTGTTACGAATGGTAAAAAGTCTTTATCAGCAAATAAAAGAGAATGACTGTATTCAATGCAATATGTTGCAATGATAACATCTACCGTTTTGCGAACAGTTATTCCTTGTTTACGTAAAAAACGAAAATTATCGGCGGATTGTATTGCTAAATCTGTACTTAACATTTCAAAAACACTTAATGTTAGCAATAGTTTTTTTGCTGTTTGGTAGTCTGTATCTGAGCGAAATCCTCTTAATACTTCCGTCAAAATCAAATCACCAATACCAAGCGGTTCAACGCCAAGTAGGGTATCTAGTTTATGAGTTTCTAGAGTTGGTTGGCCATTAAAATAATCAATCCAAACGCTTGAGTCTACAAGTATCATTGATTTAGCCTCATTTCTTCAAGGTTGTCTTCCCATTTGAGTTTTCCGCGAAAAGCCTTAATGGATTCTTGTTGATTGAGTTTAATCAGCATCTTCAGCCCAAGCTCAACAGCTTCTTTTTTGGTTTTAAGTCCTGTGGCTTTTAAAGCATCGTGCATAAGGCTGTCATCAATAACAATGTTGGTACGCATTTTTAGAACTCCGATATGTGTATTTTTTGTATATATATACACATTATAGTCTTTTGAGTACTGTTTTTACAGTAGAACGATTGTCGCAATGGCGTACCTAACTTTTGCTCGAGTCGAGCTAGAAAAAGAAATTTTTAAGCTCTCTGAACAGTTTGATTAGTTTGGTTTCTGTAGAAAACTCTTAAAAAACCAAACAAAGGGATAAACAGATAGTATCCTTAATTTAATGCTTCACAATGCCGTTTTGAGCAGCCCAAACACCAACATCTTGTTTATTGAGTGCCGCTGCCATTAAATCGGGAAATAAATCGGGTGTACAGGCAAATGTGGGTGAGCCTAAAGCGGTAAATTGAGCGGCATTACGCGCATCAAAACAAGGTGCACCATCATCCGCCAACGCCAACAAACTAATCATTTGCACACCACTACCAATCAAGCTCGCCGTACGTTTGAGCAGCTCTGTGTTATTGCCACCTTCGTATAAATCACTAATTAATACCAAAATAGTATCTTCAGGCCGACGAATCAAACCTTGGCAATAAGCAAGGGCTTTATTAATGTCCGTACCACCGCCCAATTGTGTACCAAACAACACATCAACAGGGTCATCGAGCATGGGCGTTAAATCGACCACCGCTGTATCAAACACCACTAATTGTGTGCTAACGGCTTTAATGGAGGCTAACACCGCCCCAAACAAACTGGCATAAACCACCGAACTCGCCATTGAGCCACTTTGGTCGATGCACAAAATAATGTCTTTAACCGATTGCCGATGTCGGCCATAACCCACTAAATTTTGCGGAATAATGGTGTTATGTTCGGGTAAATAGTGCTGTAAATTAGCACGAATGGTTCTTGCCCAATCTATATCTTGGGCGCGTTTTGGCCGACGTGTGCGATTGGCTCGATTGAGGCTACCTGTCACGGCTTGTTGCATTTTACCTGCCAAACGCCGCTCTAATTCATCGACGACTTTACGTACCACGAGCCGTGCGGTCTCTTTGGTTTTAGCGGGCATTAAATGATTCAGACTAATCAACGTACTAACTAAATGTACATCAGGTTCAACCGCTTGTAGCATTTCTGGCTCAAGCAACATTTGTTCTAGGTTTAGTCGCTGATAAGCATCTTTTTGCAACACTCTGACCACTGAGGAGGGAAAATATTGCCTAATATCACCCAACCAACGGCTGACTTTGGGCGCAGAACCCCCTAAACCTGCTTGGCGTTGTTTTGACTTTTGGCTGCTGGCAAACCCTTGATCTTCACCTTCGTCTCCTTGGTTATATAAAGCGGCGAGGGCAGCATCCATGCCTAAATCACGGGCATTTAATTCGGGGGTTAATTGCGGCATATTGCCTAATAATAAACGCCAGCGGCGTTGTTGTTCTTGGCTCATAAACTCACTCCAAAAATCTGTGCTAACACAGGCAACACTAATTGTCCTCGTTGGTTGTTCAGGGTTTGTTGGCGTTGTTGTTGCTGTTGTTGACCACCGACTTTAGCAGCAATTTGTTGGCGTTCAGGATGGCTAAAGGTGGCAATGGTGCGGCGTAATAACGGTAATAATTGCACAAAATGGTCTTCAGAAAGATGTACCAGCCATGAGTCAACCAGTTGCCATAAGGCTTCATCATGCAACAAACTTAAACCTTGATCGGTTAAAAAGCCTGCAAACCAATGTGCCGCTTGTTCTGGATTATTGGCCTGAGATAAAGCTAAGGCAAAGCGTTCAGCCGCTTGTTCTGCGCTTAATAACTCATAATTTTGGGCAATGCGACAACACCAACCTGCAATCAAACCATGCAAATTAGCCATAGTAGTTAGTTTAAGCACGGTCTGATGCCATGCTTGCGTCAAAGAAGTTTTTTCTAAACGCTGTAACACGCGGTTAATGGTTTTTAGCTCAGTTAAACGTTGTTCGGCAGCATCATCATTTAAGCTATTACAAGCAGGGAGCAAGCCAATACAAATACGGGTGACAAAACTTTCCACCACATCACCCACCGCTTGGCTATCGGTTTTGCGCACATCACTATAACGCCATGTATTAGCTAATGGCTCAAGGGCATCAATCAGGTGGCTAATATCGCTGCTCTGTGCGGATAAATTCATAATATGACGAATCAGCGCAGGCATGGTTTGGGCTAAATCGGCCAATAACACCGACTGCATTAACTGTGCAACTTTGGCAATGTGTTGCTCGTGAATCAGTTGGTGTTGAATATAATTATCCGTCGCCTCTTGAATGCTTTGTCCCCAAACCGCCGTTTCTAAAAGTTTTAGGCTGAGTTCGGGTTGCCATTGTAAGATCCAATTTTCTTTAAAACTGCCACGACCGCCACCTCCTTGATAATTGCCCCATGTAATGCCTAATAAATTCAAGCGATGCAAAAATTGGCTACGGGCAAGGTCTAAGTCTTTACGTAAATCTAGTTCTAAGGCTTTGCTGTCGGCCTCTTGTTTTAAGCGCAGACTTTTACACAGTTTTAAAAAATCTTGTTGAATCGGCAGGCTAGGTACATCATCAGGCACAGAGCCCAACACCTCACCCACCAACATTTTATGGGCTAATTGGCTGGGTAAAGCATTGCCATGATGCAAAATGCTGACAATGGCTTCGTTTAAATCATCTAAATCGGGTAGCTCTCGCCCCCGTAACGCCGCCAAAGAAGCAATTAAACGTGCGGCATCAATCAATTGTGCACTAGAAGCATCTAAACCTTGAGCGCGTAGCTCTTGAGCAAATTTGGCCAACCAACTGATACTGATTTTTTCGGCATCAATCGGGCTTTGCTGATAGTGTGTCCATAAGTGTTGATACCAAGCAGGCGACTCGATGCCCGCACCATAACCACTGCTGGTTAATAAACGGCTGTGTGTCCACGGAATCCATGCGGCTTGAGTTTTGATTTTATTGAGGGTTTTTAACAGGGCTGTATCGGTTTTTTTAGTGGTTTTTAGCTCAACAAGGGCAGGGGTATGCCATGCTCCACACACCACGACAATTTGTTGATAACCGTCTTTTTCGGCTTGACGCAAACATTGACGCATATAGGCTTCGCGGCAGGCTTCACGTTGTTGGCGCGGGCTACCATCGTCAATCACTTGCTCACGAATCGCCGACATGGCTTCATGTATGGCTTGAAAGACCTCGCCAACATGTGGACGTTGTTCGACTAAATGCTCCCAAAAACGTTCACTGTCATAATAGCCTGCGGCTTGTGCCAATAAACCAATGGGATCAATGATATCGCGCCTAACTTCACCACTTTCAGAGGGAGAGACATCCTCTGAGGGAGTGGGTGAAGCAGGAGCAAGCCAGTTATCCGCAAGGTTGTATGCTTGCGGTAAATCAATGAATCGTAAAGGGATTTTTTGCTTTAGTCCATATTTAATTGCTTGCCATTCGGGCGAAAATTCGGCAAAAGGAAAAAATGAAGCACGAGGTTCGTTTTCTTCAGCCACTGAGCCATATACCAGAACTGCGACAGGTGCTTGCATATCAGGATGATTGGCAAAGGGTAAAATGGCTTCTGCTTCGAGTGGGCCTTCCAACAAAATTAAATCAGGTTGCAAGGCATTTAAGGCACTCAGTACACTCCGTGCCGAGCCTGGCCCATGATGACGAATCCCCAATAAGTGAATCATGGTGTTGTTCTCAAAGCAGCAGTCGATAAATGACTGGTAGATAGCATAGTCATGATGAGCTTAATGAGAATATCTTTATCATCAGGCCGCGATTCGGCTACTAATAACGCTAAAGCCGCCAAGCCAATATCGTTAATAATCGGTGTGCCATTTTCATCAAATAAACGTTGATTACGATGTAAAAAATCGACAAATAAAAAAGCGGCTGTGCGTTTGTTGCCATCGGTGAGTGGATGGTTTTTGATGATAAAATACAATAAATGAGCAGCTTTAGCTTCAATGCTAGGGTAGGCTGGCTCACCAAAAACGCTTTGTTCTAAATTGCCCCAAATAGCGGCTAAGCCCTCATCACGTTCAATGCCAAATAATGGACTGGCTTCGCCTTTGGCGATTAGGTCTGTTTTTAGTACAGAGATGGCATGACGAGCGACATCTAAGGGCGCAAGTTGACCACCCATCGTGCCTGTAGGTTCGCTCAATAAACCTTCATCGTAACGCTGTAGCCATAAAAAAGTGTGGGTGTAACGGGTAATAATATCGACCAGACCCCGACCAGCTTCAAGGGTTAATGCTTGACTTTCGGCGGTGCGCTTTACCAAGCGTAGTGCTGCTTCTAAGGCATGACTGTTTTCTTGTAATCGTTGCTGATTGAGTGTGTAGCCTTGAGTTAAGTGTTGTTTTAATAAACGTGTTGCCCACTGGCGAAAGCGTGTTGCTTGAGTAGAGTTTACCCGATAGCCAATACTGATAATTGCATCTAAATTAAACACTTCGATTAAACGTGAGACTTGACGAGTTCCTTCTTGTTGAACTATTTCCATTTTGGAAACAGTTGCATCACGCTCAAGCTCACCCGAATTAAAAATGTTTTTTAGATGCTTAGATATGGCAGGTTTTTGTACATTAAATAGTTCAGCAATTTGACTTAAACTCAACCAAACGCTGTCGCCATCTAAAATAACCGAAATACCACCTTCTGCGTATTCATAAATCAATAATTGGCTCATGCGGATACTCCTAATCCAATTCCTTACACGCTCTGTATAAATCCTTCCAGCCATCACGTTCTTTCATCACCGTTTCTAAATATTCTTGCCAAGGCACACGGTCTTGCACAGGGTCTTTTAACACTGCACCCATCAATCCTGCCGCCACATCATGGGCAGTCATTAAACCATCACCAAAATGCGAAGCTAAAGCCCAACCACTACTCATGACCGAAATCGCTTCTGCTGTACTTAGCGTGCCACTGGGTACTTTTAGTTGCGCTTTTTTGTCTTCTGTTACGCCAGAACGTAACTCTCTAAACACCGTTACCACACGACGAATTTGCTCAATGGCAGGTGGACTGTCTGGAAGCTCTAACACTTTGCCCAACGAAGCAACACGATTTTGTACAATGCTAATTTCTTCTTCTAAATTATCTGGTACAGGCAAAATCACGGTATTAAAACGGCGTTTAAGCGCAGAGGATAATTCGTTAACCCCTTTGTCACGATTGTTGGCAGTCGCAATCACGTTAAAGCCTTTAATCGCTTGAAAGTCGCTGCCCAATTCGGGAACAGGCAAGGTTTTTTCCGATAACAGGGTAATTAAGGTATCTTGAACATCGGCAGGAATACGGGTTAATTCTTCAATACGGGCAATTTTTCCATCTTTCATGGCATTCAGCATTGGGCTAGGTACTAAAGCCTCTGCACTAGGCCCTTTGGCCAATAATATGGCGTAGTTCCAACCATAACGCAGAGATTCTTCGCTAGTGCCTGCTGTGCCTTGTACTAACAAACTACTATCACCACTAATGGCAGCGGCTAAATGTTCAGACACCCAAGATTTTGCTGTACCCGGTACACCCAATAATAATAAAGCGCGGTCTGTGGCGAGAGTGGCAACGGCAATTTCCATTAAGCGTCTATTGCCAATGTATTTGGGGGTAATTTCAACGCCATTATCGAGTTTGCCACCCAATAAATAAGTGACGACAGCTTGAGGCGATAGTTTCCACTGCGGCGGTTTGCTTTTGTGGTCTTGAGCAGCAAGGGCATCGAGTTCGTGTAAAAATTGGTGTTCGGCACGTTGGCGGAGTACGTTAGTCATGTGAGATTTCCTTATAAAAGCTGTCATGGATTATGGGAGGATATAATCGTGTTTGCTAGTGAATCAAGAAAGTAAGGCGACAGTTTTTGTCGTGTTTGTTGGGCATATACAAAACTTTATAAAGTGTATCAAAGACAAACCTTTGAAATATCTAACATGACAGAGTTATTTTAAGATTCATATGGTTGCCTTCTCTACACTCTTGGACAAATGGTTCTAACATAAGTGGATCAGTTTGTGTCAAATACGTTAAATTAGAAGGAATTTTATAATAAACTTCATATTCACTGAGGCGATTATCGGTCGATTGAGGAAAAGAAACATAGTAATGTTTAGAAAAATACTCCATTCCGACGGAGAACTGTTTTTCTTTAGAAACAAAAAAGTCTGTGAATTTATATTTCATGATAATTTAATATCTATGCTTGTTGATGTCGCAAAAGCTTGAGTATTATTGCAATAGCAGATTTATTGCTTAAAGCAGTGTGGGCTTAAAAAGATTAAACCCAATGTAAACATTTTATTAAGAGTAAACCGCCTCTTTTTCACTCTTAGCAATAATCACTGCCGCGCACGAATCGCTATAGACATTGACCGCAGTTCGGCACATATCCAACACTCTGTCAGTGACCAATATCAAACCAATGGCCTCCACAGGCAAACCAATGGCGGTCAAAATAATGGTAATGGCGACCAGACTAGCAGCTGGAATGCCTGCTACGCCAATCGAAGTCAACAACGCCAATAACACCACGGTAAATTGCACACTCATGCTTAACTCTAAACCGTAGGCTTGCGCAATAAACATCGCTGCAACACACTCATATAAAGCAGTGCCGTCCATATTGACGGTTGCGCCTAAAGGTAATACAAAACTGGTAGTACGGTTAGAAGCCCCCGATTTTTTGACACACTCCATCGTCATCGGGAGTGTGGCCGATGATGAGGCAGTCGAAAAAGCCGTTAAAAGAGCAGGTGTCATGGTCTTAAAGTGGGTTTGTGGATTCACTTTAGCCATCAAAAATAATAATAAAGGCAAGACGATAAAAATATGCACTAATAAACCAACCAGCACCACACCTGCAAAGGTCAGTAACGGCATAATCGCTGCAAAACCTGTACTTGCAATAGTTTTTGCCACTAAACCAAACACACCAATCGGCGCAAACTTCATGACCCATAAGGTCATAGCAATCATGGTATCCATCACACCCTGCCAAAAGCTCATCAAGGTTTGGTAATGCTCTTTTTGAATTTTGGTCATAAAAAAACCAAATAATATGGCAAAAAATATCAGCCCCAACATATCGCCATTGGCAGCAGCGTCCACGACATTGGTCGGAATCATACGCACAAAAATATCGACAATATCAGATGTATCACGGCCTGCGACTTTGGCGGTCACTTCTGCGACAGCTTGGCTATCAAGCCCGAGTAAATCTTTAATGGGTTGACCATTGGTAAGGCCTGGTTGTACTAAATTAACTAATATCAGACCTACCATAATCGCCAAAAAACTCGACAAAGTGTAAAAGCCCAGTGTTTTTAATCCCAAACGGCCTAAGGCTTCGTTATGTCCTAAACCTGCCACCCCTGTAATAATGGAGGCGACAATTAACGGCACCACTATCATTTTTAAGGCATTCAAAAACAAAGTGCCTATAAATTGATAGACCTCGTAAATGTTAATACCCAAAATAACAGTGTTTGTGCCGCTTAATGTGCCTGCAATAGCGGCTAAGATAATGGCTATTAAAATTTGCCAGTGGAGTTTAAGGGAAGTCATATGGACACTCCTGTATCTTCATCCTAAAGGATTATGTAATGATGATGTTTCTGTTAGTAATGTTTAAGCTAAGCAAGCATCGTACCGATTGTGAGGCAAGTTATCAAATGGGGAGTAATTATGATAAGTTTTGAGTTTATTTGGTGTGATTTGTTGAAATAGGCATTCATACGATTGCTTAATTGGTAGAAATGACTAAAATGTACAGAATAATGTACATATTTGGGGGTAATTTATGGACGCTATGAGTTACACAGCCGCTCGGGCTAATTTGGCCAAAACGATGGAAAAAGTTTGTTTAAATCATGAGCCTGTCATTATTACGCGCAAACGAGAAGAAGCGATTGTGATGGTCTCGCTGGCGGACTATAAGGCGATGGAAGAAACGGCCTATTTATTACGCTCTCCTGCTAATGCCAGAAAACTTCTCGAATCTATTGCAGAACTTGAAGCAGGCAAAGGTGTTGTACAAGAGCTGATTGAAGAATGAGACTGACGTTTTCATCAAGAGCTTGGGAAGAGTATTTGTTTTGGCAGCAAACCGATAAACAAATGCTTAAAAGAATTAACCTGCTTATTAAAGAAGTTCAACGAACACCTTTTGAGGGAATTGGTAAGCCTGAGCCGCTCAAGCATGGATTATCAGGTTATTGGTCGCGCAGAATTGATGATGAACACAGATTGGTGTACAAGTTTGTGAACAATGAGCTTTTTGTCGCACAGCTTCGTTATCATTATATTTATTAAAGTACACGTATTTGTTGTACTCAACATGGACTTGTATCTACGATACTAAAACGAGTACTACGACTCCAATCATGGAGCCGTTTTTGGTGTTTAAGTAAATTTAGTAGTTTTCCCTAGATTCGCCTAACAATATTATTTTAATGTTTCCGTTGGCTTTTATGCTTGTAAAGAGTAGGTATGGTGCAAGAAACATAATGCCTCCTATAACTCCACAGAATCCTAAACAACAGCCACCGAATGAGAATTGATGTCGCCAAGAAAGCCATAATCCAGACAGAATGAGAAAGCACATAAAATCAAAATTAAATTGTCCTTGCCAAGTCAATGATGCCATCTCACCGAAGAATGTAATGGTCAAGTGAAACAGGACAGATTTTTAGGCAGCGTGTCTTAAAAAATCACGTTCAAATATGAATGGTGATTTATAGCCTAGCGTTGAGTGAATACGCTTACCATTATAAAAAGCCAAATAATCAATAATACTCAGCTTTGCCTCTGCGACTGTTCGGAATCGCTCATAGTGAAGCTGTTCATATTTCAAGCTACGAAAGAATCGTTCAGTCGGTGCGTTATCCCAACAGTTACCTTTACGACTCATGCTTTGCTCCATGCCCATTATCGCCAAATGCTCACGGTATTCTTTGCTCGCATACTGGCTGTGTTATGTTCTGATAAAACAGTCACAGATTTTAGAGTGAATAGTGAGCTACCAGTTTTCAGTTTAACTTTGGAGAAACACTCAAAGCAGACAAGTTTTTTTACTACACTTGTTACTTTTGGAACACCTCTTGATTTGACTACTCAAGAGCTTCGTATAGAGTTGCTTTTTCCATCAAATGAAGAAACAAAAAGATTTTTTCACTTGAAAAGTTAAATTTATAAATGTGTGGGGTTTGTGCTTCAATCTACACTACCAATAAACGAATTCTTTTTTATTCTTAGCAATAATCACCGCTACACACAAATCACCATAGTGTAGTGGCATTGATAATCCTCACAGTGGTGTGATATCTGATACGCAGTCAGTCACTAAAATTAAGCCTCCTACTAGTCACCCAAACGCTTGCTCAATTTCCAAACGCATCAACCATGTATTAATAATTTGAGTAGGATATTGATTGGCTTTTTGTGCTAATTGCGCATCGCCATAACGTGCTAAATAATGGCCTAATTGATTATTCGATTGTTGTAGTTTTAGTTGTTGTTGATAAACATCCATGACTGCAATAGTAAAATAATGAGTCCATAACCACGGTTGGCTTTGATAAAAAAATTGAATAAATACCGAGCCTCTTTCGAGTTCTTTTTTGCTTTGTCCTGCATGTGCCAATAACCAAGACTCTTTATCAGCGATTGATAGAGCATCAAATAAACGAAAACGTGGCAAAGCCAATTTTTTGCTATCAACATCGAGTAAGGCTTTGAGCCAAACGTTGTGTTTTTGGCGAATGGCGGCTGTGCTCAAACCAATTAATAAGGCTTCTGCCCAGTCAGTTTTTAATGCCGCATGAATGAATGCTTCTGCTTGTAACTCATAATGGTGAGATAGCCAATCTAAAGACACCCCAGCAATCACATCTCGCAACCATTGGGCTTTTTCACCCAAGCCATTTTTAATATCGGCTGCTTTTGGATTTAGTCCATCACGCTCCAACACATCAGTCACTTGTTCAATAGCTTCAACCTGCAAGCTTTTATGAATTAAGCCTTTTTTTAGTGTCAGATGTTGGCTAAGTGTGTGTTGTAGACGCTGTTGTAATAATGAGTCTTGTAAACTCGCTAATAATTCAACGGTTTGTTCGTTAACAACCCGACTACGATCATCCAAACAACTTTCTAAAAAATCGTGATCTTCAACACTTAAATTAGCCGAAAATTTTTCTAGTAATAATTTTCGCGTGGTAGCCGCTTCTTCACGCCAAACTTGTTGTAAAAAATCGCGTGCTTGCGCAGGGTTAGCCAAGCGTAAACGCTCAAATAATAACTCTCGACTGGCCGCAGACGCGGTGTGCCAATATTCACTTAATTGCTCATTTTCAAGCGAGATTTGCCCCCCTTGTAACCATTGCCAATCGGTATTACGTTCAGCCAACCAAGCACCACGTTGACCAGCAACTTGGCAAATCGCTAAACGCAGTTTTTTGTGTTTATAACCAATGTCTAATAGTTCGGGTAATTGAGCGGCAGGAAAAGCGACTTGTTTTTTGCTGGCGAGGTTTAACCAATCTAATAAATAATCTAGCCCATCATAGCTTAATAAATAACTAAGCCATTTTTGTTGTTGTCTAGTGCTTGCTGCTAAGGTTTCGGGAGATGATGGCGTGGGATTGGCCATAGTAATGGCACTAAAAGCACAACGTTGATAAGCACTCAGCGCAGCTAATTGATTAAGTAAGCTATTTTCGCTGAATTGACTCATCAATGGCGCAAGTTCTGTTGGCCATTGAGGGCTTGGGCTGTTTTTTTGTGTGCCTAATAATGCCGCGACTTGTAGTTGTTGCCATGCGCTCATAAAGAAATCACCTCGTTTTCAGTCCATGCACTGAGTCCTGTTAACACATAACCATCCCATTCGCCAAACACACAAATCGGATGTCCTGCTGACAACGCTAATAATGGCCATGTTTTGTTTAAAACTTGGAAGGGTAGAGCTTGTTGTTGTTGATCAATTAACCATAGTTGACCATTATCATAATGTGGCACAACTTGTTGTAATAACATCGGAAAAATCGCTAAAAATGGATTGTGGGCGAGGGCTTGTGCTTGATGTTCTAAGGCTTGCTCAATATGGCTAAAACCTGTGGTTGTTGTGCTGGCCAATTGCAGTGGCGTTTGGCTTTTAATGACAATCCGTTGTGGCCATGCACTGGGATACCAAGCTACTTCGGCACTAAACAGATGTTTGTTTGGCCATGCAGGGGCTAGCGGTTGAAAACCAGCCGCAAACTGAAGCACTAATGCTGCCTTATTTTGTTGCTTATGCCACAACCATTGTCGGCGATAACGCAAACCATTCACACCTTCCAACTCACGATTACCCACAATTAGCCAGTCTTGAGCCGCTTCGCTATTGGCTAATACTTGCTCTTGAGCGGTAGTCCAACCAATGATGCTACGAACATCTGCTTGTAACGGAGTGGGTAATTGCTCAATGCGTTGATAAGCTGCCAAAATTAATTGAATTTTGCCTATTTGGACGGCAGCACGTTGTTGCCAATCTTGATGGGCAAGAGCAGATTGTAAATCTTCAACCATGCTCACTAAACCACTGGCTTGGCCATCCACTAAACGGCTTTTGATGCGCTCAAAATGGCTATAACTCAGGGTTTTTGCTTGTGCTAAACCGGTTCGTAATAAATCAACCAACCATTGTTGCAATTCAGCCGTAGCCGCATTGACTTTTTGCTCACGAGCGGCAGCACGTTTAGCTTGGGCTGCCTCATCAACGATTTTAGCAGGAGCAGCTGCTTTCTCTTGTTTTTTGGCTTGGCTAGTTTGATGTTTTTCAATATGTTTGTTTAGCCAATCAGGGGTAGCTTGTTGTGTTTTAAACAAATTTTGGCTTTGAGCATAACAAATCAATAAGGCTAAACTGTGCTTACAAGGGCGTTTAAAGCTTGGACAATTACAATGAAAAACAAACTTATCAGACAATAAAATGGCACTTTGATATAAGGCACTGCCTCTAATTTCGCCCCATAAAATCGCTAAATTATCATCACTTTGATGCAGATGAAGTTGTTGCCATTGATTAGCAGGTGCTAATTTTTTTGCGGCTTTAAGCGAGCTATCATCAGGCGCATATTGTAAAGCTTGCTCAGGTGTAATTTGTGGCATATCCACGCGAATAATTCCTTATGGTAAGTTTATGGCTTGATTTTTGTGGCTAACGATAGCATAAACAGTTTATAAGAAGCATGATATTGTGCTAATTGACGACAATCTATGACGTAGAGGAGACAATCATGACTACTAAATTAACACGCTCACGCGAACATAATATGATTGCAGGGGTGATGGGTGGCATCGCTGATTATTTGGGCTGGAGTCCATTTAAGGTGCGCTTGCTGTTTGTGATTATCTCGTGTGCCAGTGTCGCTGTACCTGGTATTTTAATTTACTTAGTGTTGTGGTTTTTAATGCCGATGGCAGAGGAATAAACCCTTGAAAAAATCTTTAGGATTGTTGATGTTGCTTGCCTCTGTTGCGCAAGCCGAGAGTAGTTTTAACGAAGTGCGAGACGTGGTTTTTAGCCCAAGCGAAGCTAAAAACAGTATCGAGCAACAAGAAATAAATGTCTATTTAGACAATAAATTACCGCATTATCAAGTCAGTACATCAACTTTTATCAAAGATGGCGTTAACTTGTTGATTGGTGATGCTCAAAGAACGCTTAACGAAACGGCTGACTATTATCCTCGTTTAGAAAAACACCTACACAGCAACGGTATTTGTTTGGCTGGCACATGGCACATTAACCAAAAAACACCCTATACGGGTTATTTTAAGCAGGGCGCACAAGGCTTAATCATGGCGCGTGCATCGACTGCTTTAACAGAAACCGAGCGTGGTGAGCCTCGTGCTTTTGCTTTGGCTGGCAAACTCTTTCCTACCACTAATCCTAATCTAAAAGTAAAAACGGCTAATTTTTTTACGGTTGATGTATTAGCAGGTACGCAACGTGACCATTATTTAGACGTCAAAATGACCAATCAACCCAAAACTGGCTTTAGATTTGCTGTGATTCCATTGGCCTTTTATGTTGGACGAGTATTTAGCAAGGCTGACGAACAAGCTGGTTTTAGGCCTGTTACCGCTTTTGCCGAGTTGGGCTTAAAACCAAGCGAAGTGGCCAAAGCACCGCGTTATTTTATGGTGCAAGGAGCTGCAAGCAATAAGCGCAATGACTCGGTTGATTTTAGAGATGAATTAAATATTGAAAAAAATAATGCAGGCAAGCCATTGTTATTTAATATATTAGTTTCTGATAGCTCGGGAGACCAAGACAGTGCTGATTGGCAAACAATAGGTACAATGACTTTTACCGAAAGCAAAGTATCCTATGGTTGTGACCGCCGTTTGCATTTTGCGCATCCTAAAGTTAGAAGGTAGGTATTAATACCAACTTTTATTGACCCCTAATGACAAACCTAATCGATGTGCTTGATTTGAGTTTAAGTTGTCAGTTAACCAACGTAAATGCCAATTTGGGTGACGCAACTCAATACCAATAGCATGTGTTTGAGGCTCTAATAACAACAGACCTTGCCATGAGGCGTATTGATAGCCCCAAGCACCTTGCACTAAGGTCATTTGTGTATTGCTTACAGTGTTTAGTTCAGCGTGCCAATTTTGAGCACCACTATAACTTAATTGAACTTTGGCTAGTGGCTGCAAATGTTGAGTGTATTTATTGGCTACAGCCAATTGACCATCAATATTGTGTATAAAATTTGAGCATTTGCAACTTAGATTGTATTGAGTAGTGGGTATGTCTTTCCAGTATAAACGACCGTATATATCATCAATTTGGGCGTTTAGTAACCATTGTGGCGTAAGCTGCCATATTAGCGTAGTGTTAATACTAAATCCCATCGCACTTGGGTTGCGTGGGTGCCAGTCGAGTTGTTCTTCTTGAAGTTGAGGTTCATCGTAATAGTAGTTGACGTTTGCATTGGCTTGTTGAATATCTTTTACTTTAAATCCTGCCTGTTGCAAAAATACAGTACCATCTAATTGCCCATCGGTGATTTTGTAGCCTTTTAATAAACTTAAACCTATGCCTAATGTAATATTGGGTTTAAAGTGAAATTTTTGTAACCATTGAACGCCATAACTTTCGCTATATTTAGCTTTAATATGTAGAGGATAAGCAGTGCTAACTTTGGGGGCGTAGTCATTGGCGTAAGCATGATATAACTGTGCTGTCTGCTCATCAAAATCTAATAAATAATCATAACGCCACAAAAGACTCAGTTTTCGTTGTGTATTTTGAATACTTAGTTCGGCAAGTCCGTGTAAAAAAGCATTATCGCCCGATTTTAAATCATCATGCCAATCACTAGTAAATGCATGAATAGAAACGGGAGCAGAATAGGTATCTATACTGAACTTAAAGGTAGTGTTTTGGGAGGCGTGGCCTGATACAGCATAGTACAGGGCGATTAGGAAAATGAAAAAACGCATGAAATCAAAAGACTCAAAATAAAAGGACGGTTACTAACCGTCCTTTGGCTTTGGTTTAGTTAAAGGATTATAAAGCCATTAAACTGTTGTCTGTAAACTTGGCAACAGGCAAACCATTAATGCGATATATCCAACCAGCAACTTTGCCAGCAACTTTGATTTCAATTTTGTCTTGTCCTTCTAGTGAATTGACATCAACACTCACATTGTCTTTATTGGTGAGAGTATAAGTCGCTTTGCCCCCAACCACAGGTGCTTTGAGACTTAACTTCTCTGTACCAATTATGATATCGGCCATAAACTCACCAGAGCCATCTTTTCCGTTAGTACCATACCCAGTTCGTTTAGCTGTAATATTGGCAGAGGCTTCTTGAGTTCCCAATTTAACTTTAGTGCTAAGGCTAAGTGTGGCTTTGGCAAAATGTGTGGCATCTTCGCTATAGTAATCATCGCTATAATCCAATACACCTTTTATAGTTACGTTACTTTTAAAGTTAAAGTCGTTGCTAAACATAGGCAAATAGTCACCTTCATCTTTGAGGTACGCTCTTAATGCCCAGCCACCCCAACTCATATATTCGCTATCCATGAAGGCTAGTAACCCGTCAGCAACATTATTAACTTCATAGCAGCCTAAATATTGTTGTGTATTCATCATTAAGCAGCCATTTTGCTCTGTAATAGTAAGGGTATTTGTGGGATTCCAATAGGGATTAAAGACTCCAGAGTTGGCTTTTAAGGTCGCGGTATCTGTGGTGGCATTATAGCTATAGCTAAATAATCCTGTGCGTTCTGAGCCTTCGGCAGGAGATACTTTAGGATTGCTACCAGTAGTGTCTAGTGTTAAGCCTGCTTCTATCATGTCGCCATTAGCAGCCGAGAAAGCTCCCATTAAGCCTAGCTTGTTTAATATGGGAAATGGACGCGTACCAATGTTGGTTGTTAGTATTTTTTCGCTAATATCTGCATTGATAGAACCGACAAATTTACCTATTTCGTTAGCTGGTGCTTTGATGGCTTCTAACGTGACCTTGTCAAAGGAGATTAGAGCAGTATAAGCAGTGGGTTTAAAGGAGTCGCTGTCGATAATTAGCGGTGTGCTAGATGTGAGTTTAATGTTACTGCCTGTACCATTGATACTTAATTTAATATCAGGGCTAGCAATAGAGGCATTAGGCATAAGTTTGAGTTCAAAACTTGTTTGTGCTGTTTTGATGGCAGGGTAAGTAACAATCAAATCTTTAATGTCTATTTTGATAGGTGTTGCGCCAACTCGAGTCACTTGAAGTGAGCCATTCATTGTTGCTTTGCGATTAATTTTGTCAATCGTTATAGTTGTACCATTCAAAAAGCTTACGGCACCTGTGTTAGAAAGTTGTTGTATGGCAGCTGCATTAAGTGTAGTGGCTCCGTTTGTTGTTTCGGCGTTCACAATAGCTTCTTCTAAGACAAATGTTGTAGCTGTTAGACCAAAACTAAACATATATTCAGCATTTGAGCCAGTGAGATTGTCCACGGTTTTTGTTTTGTCCACTAAAGAGCTTTCTAGGCTTTTAAGGTCTTCGGCCTTATTTACCATTTGTTTAATGCTAGTCACAAATGATTTTGCTTTATTAAGATCTGTTGCTCCTGCATTATCTGTTGGTTGAATATTAGTATTTCCAGTAGTTGCTAACGCTTCTTGTAAGTGTTCTTTAACGGCCGCTTTTATTAGGCTGTTTAAGCCAGATAATTTGTTAGACTCGGCGACAGTTTGAGCGGCTTTTAGCACATCTGCCAAGTCTTTGATATTATCAGTACCAGTTGTTTCACTGCTTTTTAATTGTCCATTATTAGACTTGAGTTGGGTAACAATCGCGTCAATTTGAGGGCGTATATCATTGACATTTGAAGCTAGTTGTCCAATCGCAGCATTTAGCAATGCATAACGCTGCACATCTAGGTCAGCTGGTAGAGGTTTTGTTGCATCAGGTAGAGCAGTGTTTTATAAATCAGGTAAATCAAATAATTGTTGAACTTGACTTAACGCGCTTTCTATATTGGCTTTTTTTAGCCCACCCGATTTAGCAATGGCAAATTCGGTGGCCATGTGAGTAAAAGGTGTAATTGCACTGTTAATAATCCCTCCTTGAGCGGAAGATAATACTGAGCGCAGAGCAAGGCCATCTACGTTGACATCATTACCGAAAGCAACACTTGCACCTGTTCCTGTAACGCAGCCTTTTGCAATGTCACAAGCCATTTTTGTATTTGTATCAGTGGTCAATTCAAGTAACACAGGGCCAGTATATCCTGTAACCGTAAGCGTATATTTGCCATTTGCATCGGTTTTAGTATCAGTGATTTTTTCGCCTTTAGAGCCATCATCTTTGATTTTATAGGCTGTTACCACCGCATTTTTGAGTGTGCCTTTAGTGGCTGTACCGCTAATGGTGCTGGTTGTAGGAGCAGATGAGCCGCTATCGCTACTACCGCCGCCACAAGCAGCCAAGAGTGTAGTTAAAATAGCAACAGATAAAACTTTGGGAGAAAAAGGAAGAGTGGTCATGGCGATATCCATATTTGTTGTTGAAAAAGTTTTTGCTTGTTTAGTATAAAAAGCTTGTTTGTAAAATCTAACAAGTAATTTTAAGCTTATATTTATATCCATATTCTTTATCGGTGTATAGTGCTTTCGACAAGAAGTCGTCATAAGTTTTATGGATGATGATGTCTAGGAGTATCAGCAAAGATGTGGCAATCCTTTACTCATCCCCATGTGCGCAATTTGGCATGGGTATTAGCCTCACCGTCATTACTCAGTTATTTACCTAATACACATTATGATGTTGATGTTTTAGATGATGATTTTTGGAGCACACAGTATTTAGCGTATATTCCTAAATTACTGCAATTAGATTGTAATCCCCAACCCTTAGAATTTTTTTTGGCACGGCATAACAATCATCGTTTGGGCTATTATTTTGAATATTTATTGCAGTTTTGGTTGCAAGATAGAGACTTTCATTATTTTGAATTGATAAAACATCGAGCGACTTTATTTGACGGTAAAACGACTGTTGGTGAGTTAGATTTTTTGGTCAAAAATCATCAAACTGGTCAAATAGAGCATTGGGAAGCCGCAGTTAAATTTTATTTAGGGTATGAGCCTTTAAATGATGCTTATTGTTGGTGGGGGGCAAATGATAATGACCGCTTGGGCAATAAATTACAGCATTTGGCTCATAAGCAATTTAGTCATTTGAGTTATGAAGACTGGACGATTGAGCGACGTTGTTTGGTGGTAAAAGGCCGTTTATTTTATCCATTATCACGCAAAACACTGTTGGAAAGAACACAGAGTGAAAGCTTAAATTGCCTTGCAGCGCAACATTTGCAAGGCAGTCATTTGTTGTGGTCTGAGTTTATTAAGCATCCACAAGCGCGTTTGCTGCAATGGCGATATGCTGGCAAAGATGAATGGTTTGCCAATCAACAACAATATAAACAACTTCTTGTAAGCTCTCCTCAACAGTTACCATTGTTAAATAGCCAGCGTGCCGAATTAGTGATTGGTTTTGACGAAGTGCAACAAGAGCAAGCGCGTTGTTTTGTGCGTGTGGCTCAGCGTTGTGATATTTCGAATCGATAAACAAATTTTGTTTGATGATTATACATTTTTTGTATGTTTTTATTCGGGCTTGTAAGGTTTTTATATTTAACTATCTGATTTATTTTATTTTTTATGAGTGGCATGAGCTTTGCAATTAGTTGATTACCTAAAACAAAAAGCTCAAGGATTTAATTATGTCACTCTCTTTCAAAAATATATTTGCCATTTTGTCTATTGCTCAGGTGTTAAGTGCGTGTAGCAGTGCACCTACTGCTCAAAGTTTGGTTAAAGAGCAGCTTCATGCCGAAAGACAGCGTCAAAAAGCAGCACAAGATTATGCCGAAAACACCTTAGAGGCCATGCCTTCTTGGGCGATGAATGTCCCGCGTCCAGATAATACAGGTGTTTATGCCGTAGGTATTGCCGAAAGCGATAAAGTGCAAATTGCGCTAAAAAAAGCGCATCTTCAAGCCCAATATGGTTTGGCTAAAATGTTTAATCAAGAATTAGCGGGTAGCGAGCAGACGATGCAGCAAGATGAGGGACGGGCATCGAGCAGCTATTATCAAAGTTTGATTCAGTCATTAGTGAATTATGTGCCCGTGGTAGGTTTTGAAGTCGTAAAGCAAGATGTGCGCGCCGTCAATGGCGAATTTCAAGCATATACCTTATTAAAATTACCCTATACAGAGTTTAATAAAGCCTTACAGAGTAATAAACAGCAAGCACAGCAAATAGAGGTTAAACAAGCTTTTGCTGACTTAGAGTATCGCTTGCAGCAGCGTCAGCAAGTGCGTAAATAGGAGGACGTGGTCATGGCTATGGGCGGCTATGTTGGGCTGTTGTTTGGTTTGATGAGTATGAGTGTGCCTGCATTGGCATGGGTTAAAGATTATCAGACCAGCTATTTATTAGGAGATAACGATAGTCGCTTGAGTGCCAAACAACAAGCCATGATCCAAGTACAACTGCAAGCCATGCAAGAGGCAGGCACTTATATTCAAGGGCAAACACAGTTACACAATGAGCAATTAGAGGAACGTATCAATCAGGTCAGCGCGGCGATTGTAAAGGTTGAAGTGTTGGCAGAAAACTTCGAGTTAACGCCACAAGGTCAACAAACTTTACGATTGAGCGCACGAGCTACGGTTGATGAGTCTATCTTGCAAGAGCGTGTTCGTGCTTTACGTTTGGATGCTCAAAAAGTTCAACATATCGAGCAACTCAGCCAAGACAATCAGCAAATGCGTCAACAATTGCAATATATGGAACAACAAAAGCTCGCCTTAGAAAATCAGTTATTACGTCAAAAATTGAGTCAATTGCAACAACCGGCTGTTACCAATCAAATGAAAAGTGCACAAATGCAGCCTCACAAAGTATTTCCTGTTGTGATGAATGTTAGTAAAAACTCGGCTGTACAAGATAATACCAACGATGGCCAGAATCAGTTGACTTATATTATCAACGCCTTACAGCAGACTCTCATTCGCGTGCATATCAATAGCAATCAATCAGCTATACAAATACAGCCAAATTGGAAACTAAGTTTGCAGCCAGATAGCCCTATAGCAGCGTTGTGTCGTCGTTGGCAATGCCGATTAGGCTATGCTTATAAACAGCATTTTGATGATGCCTTAGCGTCGCCATTGCATTTAGAATTATTTCGGCCATTAAGTCGAATAGTGCATATTGATGATAAATATATTAGCCATTGGCAATTATTGAGCTTGCAGGTATATCCTCCCACAGATTTAACATCACAAGAAAAACAAGTTATGCAAAGCACTAAACTGATGGTGCGAGTCAGTATTGGACAGGAAAAAATAGAGTTGCCGTTAATGTATTACGATGCTGAGCAAGATAGTTTGATTGTGAGTTTACAAGGAGCGGTTAGTCAGCAGCCGCTTACAAGGTATGATTATCAGACGCGCATAGGCGATGTGGTGTGTGCCATCAGCAATAATAGTGCTAAGTCTTGTGTGAGCAATAGTTTAATGCAATTTTCATGGCGTACCGTGAGCACTCCTGTGACTCAAGGGGTCGCCATAAAAACAGCTATTATTCAGCTTAATTAACTCATCATCATGCCTTTCATCACAAAAAAGATAATACCCGCCATTAACGCTGTCGCAGGCACAGTAATGACCCAAGCGGCCGCGATGCGCAATAATTGAGAGCGTTGAACTAACTGAGTACGATATACTTTTTTAAGGGCATTACGTTCGGCTTTAGAAAAATGTGCAGGGTCCATTTGACGTTTGGCTTGTGCCTTTAACTCGCGTAGCATTTGGCCTTTAGCATCCACAGAGGCTTTATTAAATTGCAACATAAAAGCGTCAATCGCAGCTTGGTCACCTTCGGGATGATGTGCCTTAATTTGTGCCACCATTTTGTCATGGCTGTATTTAAGATACTCTCGTAAAAAACCAACCCCAAAAACGCCACCAACGGCAATATGAGTCGAGCTAACAGGTAGCCCCATTTGACTGGCAATAATCACGGTAATGGTGGCCGACATGGCAATACAATAGGCGCGTGTTTGGTCTAGTTCGGTGATTTCAGAACCAATGGTACGAATCACTTTGGGGCCATATAACGCCAAGCCTAAAGCAATACCCAAAGCACCAATCACCATCACCCATAGCGGAATGGCTGACTCTTTGGCAATCACGCCATTATGTGCGGTATAAACATCGACAATTGCCGCTAAAGGGCCAACCGCATTAGCAACATCATTCGAGCCATGTGCAAAACTCAATAAAGCGGCTGCAAAAATTAAGGGAATAGTAAATAATTGGTTAACGCTTTTTTTGCCATCTGTTTGTGCCTGAAAATTTGCTAAACGCCAGCGAGTAAAAATTAGGCAAATAAAGGCAATGCCCAATCCAATTAAGCTGGCTTCTAAAAAGCTAACTTTCCAGACTCTATTTAAGCCTTTTAAAACAATATAAGTCCCAAAAGTCCAACCCATAAAGGCAATGAGCCACGGTACGACTTTACGCGCTGCCGTTACCATATCTGTTTGATAAATAATGCTACGTTTGACAAAGTACAACATCGCAGCAGCAACTAAACCACCAAGTACAGGAGAAATTACCCAACTGGCGGCAATTTGTCCCATTTTGCCCCAATCAACAATATTAAAGCCACTGGCAGCAATACCTGCGCCAATAATCGCGCCAACAATAGAATGCGTGGTAGAAACAGGCGCGCCCACAGCGGTAGCAATATTAAGCCACAAAGCGGCTGCCAACAAAGCCGCCATCATCAGCCAAACAAAAGTATCTGAGTTAGGAATTAAACTGGGGTCAATAATGCCATTACGAATCGTACCAACGACTTCGCCCCCTGCAATGAGTGCGCCTGCGGCTTCAAAAATTGCGGCAATAACCAATGCACCAAACAAGGTTAAGGCTTTAGAACCAACGGCTGGCCCTACATTATTGGCTACATCATTAGCACCAATATTCATGGCCATATAAGCACCAATGGCGGCGGCAATAACTAGCACTAAAGTGCCTTCACCTGTTGCGCCTTTCATGGCGGCATACAGCATGACGCATACCATAAAAATTAAGCCTACACCGAGCCTAAATAATTCGGTGCGTCCTTTTTTGGTGGCTTGCTCCAAGTTATGAATATCTTTGATGTTCACAAGAGCGGTCTCAGATAATTGGGGGCTAAATTATGACAGAAATGTGACATCAAGTCAGAGTTAAAATACGATATTTGGATTGAATTTTATCCACTAAAAAGCTTGATTTTTGCCAAAAATAGGCGTTATATAGTCGCCTGTTAATAGGAGGTTATAATAATAACTATCTGATTTATAATAAATAAGGGCTTTATTATGGAGAATGGCGACCTCATCTTAAATTATTTACAACGTTGGGGCATAGAATACGTTTTTGGCGTTTTGGGTGGTAGTATTGAGCCTTTTTATAATGCCCTTGCTCGTAGTGAGCGCAATAACGGTATTAAAGCAATAGTAGCTCGTCACGAAACGGGTGCAGCATTTATGGCTGATGGTTATGCCCGTGAAACAGGCAAAGTAGGGGTTTGTTGTGCGACTGCAGGGCCAGGCGCAACCAATTTATTAACAGGTGTTGCCTGTGCTTATGCCGATGATATTCCGTTATTGGTTATTTCTGCTCAAACTTCTATCGAAAAATTTGGCCGTGGTGCACTGCAAGATGGCTCTTGTACAGGCGTTAACACGGTAGAAATTTTTAATCATTGTACGCGATTTAATACTTTAGTTTCTCATTCAGCACAATTAGAACCCAAGTTATTACAAGCGATGAGTTATGCCATTAGTAACACGCCTGGCCCTGTGCATTTAAGTATTCCGTTGGATGTGATGCGTACGAAAATTGAAGATAGACAAGTGTCTTCAATGCGAGCATTTATTAACCATGAGGTGATTCCTAGCCAAGAAGCAATGCAGTTAGTACTAAAAGAGTTGGCGATGACTGCTAAAGTAACAGTGGTGATTGGCGAGGGCGCAGCAGGAGCTATTAACGCGATTTTAGCACTCATCGAAACTCGTGATTGGTTATTTGTTACCACCCCTCGCGCCAAAGGCTTGGTCAATAGTTATCATCCATTATATCGTGGTGTATTTGGTTTTGCAGGTCACGAAAGTGCTAAAGAAGCTTTATTACCAAGCAACGCGGAGCGAGTGGTCGTTATTGGTACTGCTTTAGATGAAGTCTCAACCAGTGGTTGGGATAGCAGCACTATTATGTCTAATCGTTTGATTCATTTATCCAATAATCCAGAGCATTTAAGTCGTTCATATATGGCTAAGCTATGTATTTTAGGCTCATTGGAGTTAATGCTAAAGCCTTTTATGGATTTTTTGCGTACTAATAGTGCTCGACGTAAATGGTTTATGCAGCAAGATGCTTATGGTTTGCCTATCAACCTCAGTATTCAACAACCACAAAGCTGTTTGGACCACAATGGCAAAGTTAAACCACAAGCATTGATGACTTATATGAGTGATGTTTGTCCAGACGAAACCCGTGCATTATTTGACAGTGGTAATAGTTTTTTGTGGGGCATTCACTATTGGAATTGTCGTCGGCCACAAAGTTTTGATGCCAACAAGAGTTTGTTTCATATTGGCATTGGCTTTGCGTCAATGGGCTGGGCGATTGGTGCCGCAGTTGGTGTGGCGGCGGGGGCAAAAGGCCAGCCTGTGGTTTGTGTAACAGGTGATGGCAGTATGCTGATGAGTGGTCAAGAAATTACCGTGGCTGCACAACATCAATTTGGCGTGATGTTTGTGGTGTTAAATGATTCCTCGTTGGGCATGGTGAGGCATGGTCAAAAACTGAGTGGTGGCGAGTCGATTGGCCATGAATTACCACAGATTAATTTTGCATTAATGGCACAAGCGATGGGGATTGAAGCATATCGTATTGAAACCATGGACGATTTAATGGCCTTAGATATTCCCTACTTGTTGGCACAAAATAAACCGTGTTTATTAGATGTGGTGATAGATGGTGATGAAGTACCGCCAATGGGTGCACGCATGAAAGTGTTAACAGGAGCAGCATAATGAGCCAACCCCCCGTTTTGCATACCGCGATTTGGCAAGAACAGCCAGAAGCTGATAATCCTTTTGCGACTAAACAAGCACTTTGTTATGGCTATGATGTGTATGGTGATATTTTAAGCAAGGCATCGTATAGCGAATATCTTTATTTATTATTTAAAGGCGAACGCCCCACAGCACAACAAACGTTATTGTTGGATAAATTAGCGATTGTTGTCGCTAATGCAGGGCCTCGTGACCACAGTATTAGGGCAGCGATGAATGGTGGTGTGGGTGGCAGCACAGCCGCAGGTTGTTTAATGGCGGCTTTGGCGGTTGGTGCAGGGCAGTATGGGGGCGCACATGAAGTATTTCACGCCCTTAATATATGGCAATTTGCTCAGCAAGATTTAATACGTTGCCAACAAGCAATGGAAAAATTATTAGCCAATAAAGAGGTGGACATTTGGCAGCCGATGGAACATGTGGCTGGTTTTGATCCGCATGGCGTGACTTGTCCAACGATTATTGTGCAAAGCTTAGCGTATCTAGCTGATTTAATGCCTAGTGGCCAGTTGGCATGGTTATGTAATAACAGACAACAATTAGAACAAATGGCTAAGGGTACATTGGCAATGACAGGCGTTTTTGCTGCGGCTTGTCTTGATTTGGCGTTAAATGCCGAACAAGCTGAGATGCTATTTTTGCAATTACGCCTATCGGGTGCAGCAGTACATGCGTTAGAGCAACAACAATTAGGTTGGAAAAAATTTCCTTACGTGAGTCAACTGATTGATTTGCAAAAAGATGCACCTCAATTTCCCATGCCTAATATTGAGGAGTTTGGTTTATGAATACTATTTTAGAGCAGTATGAAAAACATTGGCCAACCACAATAGGCAAAGCATTTTTGTGCGATCGAGTGGTATTACATGGTCAAGACTTGCATCACCAATTAGGAAGTTGGGAATGGTTTAAACTCTATTGTTTTAGCTTGATGCGCCGAGAAATTCCCGATAATCAACTAAAATTATTAAATTTTTTTTGGGTAGCAACCAGTTATCCTGACCCCAGTATTTGGCCAAATCATATTGTTGCTTTAGCAGGAACAACCCGTAGCACCGCATCTTTAGCATTAATGGCAGGACTATCGGTATCCGAAGCCAGTATTTATGGACGCCGTCCTGAAAAGCGAGCCTTAGACTTTTTTTATCGTAGTCAACAAGCTATAGAACAGGGGCAAACACTTGAACAAGTGATACAGGCTGAATTAGCTTTAGGGCGGACAATTTATGGTTATGGTCGGCCTTTGGCCAAATTAGATGAGCGTATTCCTCATACTTTAGCATTAGCACGAAAACTTGGTTTGGCAGAAGGCAAACATTTGCAATTAGCTTTGTCGGTGTATCGTTATTTAAAACAGCGAAAAGGCTTGTCGATGAATATTGCCGCGATAGATGCTGCATTAGCTGCTGATATTGGTTTAAGTCCCGAAGAATATCAATTAGTTATGAGTCCTTGTTTTATTGCAGGGATGACCCCTTGTTATTTAGATGGCCGAGACAAACCCGAAGGAGCTTTTTTCCCAATGCGTTGTAGCAGCGTGCAGTATCATGGCGTTGCACAAAGAGAGTGGACTTAGCACAATATCCTAAGCCCCTACTAATTCAGAACTGATAATTGACCTCTGCCATTAAGCTACGTTTGGCCATAGGATAATCGTCGGCAACAGCCGCTGGACTAGACTCTCTAACATCAGCATTAAATAAATTATGTACCGAGACAGCAAAAGATAGGGGCTGTGAATAGTGCTTTTTACGAAGGCTAATATCTACAGTGCTGTATGAGGCAACAGGAGGGCGTATATCACCCGCAGCACGTTTTTGCTGACCAATAACATTGACTTGAGGGCTAAGTAACCATGCAGGGGTGATTTCCCATTCGCCGCGCAAATACAGTTGATGATTGGGGGTGTCACCTGATGCGGTTTTGGTCGCATCATCTTTAGAGAGTTGATAACTATAATTAGCCACAAGACGTAGGTTGTCTAAAGCAGAATAGTCCACTTCGGCACTCAAACCGTGTCCATGTCGTTTGCCACTATTTTGCATTTGGTTAGCAAAGGCATTGATAGGCACAAGGGTAATGTAGTCTTTGATTTTATAATAATAAATATTGGTGTTATACTCGCCCTTATGTACAAAATCAGTTAGCAGACAAACGTCTTTGATTTTATAATAATAAATATTGGTGTTATACAGTAAATTATCTGAAACCTGATGAGAGAGAGCTAATTCATAGGTATCAATAATTTCAGGCTTTAGATTGGGATTACCGTTTTGAACAGGATTATTATCAACAAATAATTCCGAAATCGAGGGCGCACGGAAGGCTCTACCATACAATAGCTTGGTAGTAATATCAGGGGTATTTGCCCAAATTAAGGCCAAACGTGGGTTAATGGTTGAGCCAAAGTCCGAAAAATGATCATAACGTAAGCCTGTTGTTAATTGAAGGGTATTGGCAATTTGCCATTCATCTTGGCCAAAAGCATAGTAGTTTGTACGTTCTTTTTCGGGTAAAAAGGCATCGTTGGTATCACTTACATCCGTTAGGCTTGGGCGTGGAGTGTAATTGGAAAAAAAGTTTTTACTTTCTGTCACTTCAAAAATATCACCCCAATAAAAGCCAGTTCCTACTCGAATTAAATGCTTGTTTAAGCCCTTAAATAAGCCATTGACATCAAAGCGGGCGTGGTCTTCTTTGAGGGATGGATTACCAATAAAACCATCAGGATACTTAAAAAAGGTTTTATTGCCATCAAAAGACAGGGCGAAATTACGCGGAAAAAGGAGTAAATTTTTCTCTACCTGTTGCGTGCTGCGATAAAAGCTGGTGCGGGTTTGTATTTGCCAATTTTCGACTAATTCATTAAAGTTGTAGGCATAATCAACATTAAAACGTTCAGCTTTAAAGCGGCCTTCGGGGTCTAAGGCTTGAATTAAGCCAGCTCCCGTTCCTATATTATAATTGCCTTGATAGCCTATTCTTAATATATCGTTTAAACCTGTTAGTTCAAAACGTGCTTCAAGCACCTCTTTCATAGTATTAACTTTATTCGGAGCGAGAGAAGCATTGGTTTGAAAAGCTTGGTCGTTTAAAGTTTGTGCATCACTTTTAATAATAGAGTCCCAACCCTCTGTTTTATAAGCTTCTAAATTAAAAGAAGTTTTATAAGAGTTATGAGTAGAGCCATGTTGCATCCAAGCACTACGTTGGCCAAAATTACCTACACCAGCACCCAATTTTGTGCCATAAATATCATCAGCATTTTTAGTAATAATATTAATGACACCTGCAAACGCATCTGCACCATATAAGGCTGAACCT
>JAXMGJ010000008.1:0-67880 GCA_046347315.1 Agitococcus sp. | reverse complement strand
ACCACCACGCGCACGCACTTCTTGTAAGTTTGATTTTAACTTATCAATCATGTCGTTATTAGGTGCAACCACCACCACAGGCATATCTTTATCAACGAGAGCTAAAGGCCCATGTTTTAATTCACCTGCGGCATAAGCCTCAGCATGGATATAAGAAATCTCTTTGAGCTTTAACGCCCCTTCCATCGCAACAGGATATTGCGCACCACGACCTAAGAATAAGGTATGATGTTTTTCGCCAAAAGCAATTGCCATACGCTCAATTGCTTTGTCTAAGCCCAAGACACTTTCTAACACGACAGGTAAGTTTTGCAATTGGCGAACAATCTTGGCTTCGGTTTCTTGGTTTAAACGACCACGAACATGACCGACATTTAACACCAACAACATCAATGCCACTAATTGTGTGGTAAAGGCTTTGGTAGACGCCACACCAATTTCTGGGCCTGCATGGGTAATAAACGATAAATCAGACTCACGAACCAAGGTGGAGGTTGGCACATTACAAATTGACAAAGAAGCTAAAATGCCACGTTTTTGTGCTTCACGTAAAGCCGCTAAAGTATCTGCCGTTTCGCCTGATTGAGAAATAGTGACCAACAACGTATCTTCGGGCAACACCGTTTCACGGTAACGATACTCGCTCGCTACTTCAACATTACACGAGACACCTGCTAAAGCTTCAAACCAATAACGTGCCACATAACCTGCATGATAACTGGTGCCACAGGCAATAATTTGAATATGTTTGACCTTTGCCAAAATATCAGGTGCTTTTACGCCAAAAGCTTGTGGATTGACTAATCCATCAACGACACGACCATCTAAAGTGCGTTGAATCGCTTGTGGCTGCTCATAAATTTCTTTGAGCATATAGTGACGATAGCCACCTTTATCACTGTTATGTAATTGTGCATCTAATTCAGTAATCGGATGTTGAATAGGCTGTCCATCTTCGTTATAAACTTTGACTTGTTCACGATATACTTCTGCCATATCACCTTCGTTTAAATATAAAAAACGATTAGTGACAGGTAATAACGCTAATTGATCAGAGCCAATAAAATTTTCACCAATACCTAAACCAATGACTAAAGGAGAGCCTTTACGCACCGCAATTAAACGTGCAGGTTCAGACGCACGAATAATGCCTAACGCATAAGCACCTTCTAAATAAGTAACAGATTTTTTAACCGCAGCAAATAAATCGTGTGTATGCTGTAATTCACGATGCACCAAATGGGCAACCACTTCGGTATCTGTTTGAGAAACAAAAACATAACCTTGAGTGGTCAATTCGTGGCGTAATTCTTCATAATTCTCAATAATGCCGTTATGGACAACGGCAATATCACCAGAGACATGCGGATGGGCATTATCTTGGGTTGGTGCACCATGTGTTGCCCAACGAGTATGAGCAATGCCAATATGACCATTAACCTGTGCTGCTTCAGCCGCAATCTCTAATTCACGAACTTTACCTGAACGACGCTCGCGCACTACGCTATTATTATGAATGACCGCCAAGCCCGCAGAGTCATATCCACGATACTCTAAACGTTTTAAACCTTCGATTAAAATGGCTGTTACATTACGTTCGGCGACTGCGCCTACAATCCCACACATAGTTTCTCTCCTAAACTATTAGTTATTTCTTTTTTTGGGGACGATTCCATCCCTCAATGTTACGCTGAATGCCACGTGCAACCGCCAAATGATTAGCAGGTACATCCTTACTAATGGCTGAGCCTGCACCAGTTGTTGCACCTTCACCAATGACAACGGGCGCAATCAATGATGAATTTGAACCAATAAAGGCTTCTGCGCCAATGATCGTTTTAAATTTATTCGCACCGTCATAGTTACAGGTAATCGTGCCTGCGCCAATATTAGCACGTTCGCCCACTTCACTATCACCCAAATAGGCCAAATGATTAGCTTTTGCGCCATCGGCCATAATCGTATTTTTGGTTTCCACAAAATTACCAATATGAACGTTTGCTCCAATTTTACTTTGTGGACGAATACGAGCAAATGGACCAATTTGAGCATTTTGGCCAATTTCAGCATCTTCTAACACCGAATTAGCACGAATTTCAACACCATCAGCAATTTTACAATTCTTAATAACACAATTTGTGCCAACTTTCACTCCATTACCAAAATGATTATCTCCTTCTAAAAGGACGTTGGCATCAAAAAATACATCCATGCCTATAGTCGCTGTACCACGCATATCAAACCGTGCAGGATCAATAATCGTTGCCCCTGCTCGCATTAAATTTTCTGCTTGTAAACGTTGATACACGCGCTCCAGTGTTGATAATTGTAATTTATCATTAATCCCTTCAACTTCCCATGCCGCTTGTGGTTGATAGGTATTTACCGTTAAACCTTGCTGCACAGCTAAAGCAATCACGTCCGTTAAATAATATTCACCTTGGGCATTATTGTTTTTTAAGGTGGGTAACCACTGATGCAAATGACAATTAGGCACACACAAAATGCCTGTATTGACTTCGGTAATTTGTTTTTCTTGCTCATTAGCGTCTTTTTGCTCAACAATCCGTTGTACCAAACCTGCTTCGCGAACAATTCGACCATAACCTGTTGGATTAGCTAAATTAACTGTTAATAAGCCAATTTGTTGATTATCGCTCACTAAGTCTAGTAATTTTTGTAAGGTTTCTGACGTGGTCAGTGGCACATCACCATATAAAATCAGTGTTTTACCTGTTTCTGGTAGTTGTGATAAAGCCACTTGTACCGCATGACCTGTGCCTTTTTGTTCGGCTTGTAACGCCCATGCCACATTTTTTTGATGCACAAAATGCTGTTGCACCACATCACCACCATGTCCATAAACGACAATGGTCCGTTTAGACTGCAGCTGCTGTGCGGTGGCTAACACGTGAGCTAATAAGGGTTTTCCTGCCAATGGTTGCATCACTTTGGGCAACACAGACTTCATGCGAGTACCTTTACCCGCCGCTAAAATAACGACACTCAATTCCATCTTTAATACCCTAAAAACAAAAAAGGCAGCATAAGGCTGCCTCTTGTGGAGGTTTTGCATTGTACAAACGACAATACAACACACTTCTTAGTTATGCACGATTTTTTAGCTGCTGCAAGGTACGCAAACGACCTGCTGCTTCTGCTAATGCAGCTAATGCAGCCCCTGTATCCATTTCGGATTTTTGGTTTTGCAAGGCTGCCAAAGCGGCATTACGTGCTTCAATCGCCGCCGCCTCATCTATATTATCAGCACGGACAGCGGTATCTGCCAAAATAGTGACAACGTGTGGCTGCACTTCTAACACACCACCAGAGACATAAAATACTTCTTCCTGACCGCCCTCTTTAACCACTCGCACAGGGCCAGGATTAAGTTGTGTCAGTAAGGGTGCATGACCTGGCATGACACCAATATCACCCATGCGACCGTGCGCAATTAACATTTGAACGCTACCTGTATAAATAGCTTCTTTAATGCTAACAATATCGCAATGTAAGCTGTTTGCCATGTTTAGGCCTCCACGCTTGAGAGTTGAGTGGCGATAATATTAGCGCAATTCATATTAAAATCCTTGCGCTAAATGCATATTACACCTTTTTAGATTTCTCAACGGCTTCTTCGATACCACCAACCATATAGAACGCTTGTTCTGGCATATGGTCATATTCACCCGCCAAAATGCCTTTAAAGCCACGTATAGTTTCTTTTAAAGAAACATATTTACCTGGTGAGCCAGTAAAGACTTCGGCAACATGGAATGGCTGCGACAAGAAACGTTGAATTTTACGCGCACGAAATACAGTCAACTTGTCTTCTTCTGACAATTCGTCCATACCCAAAATCGCAATAATATCTTTCAACTCTTTATAACGCTGCAATACCGTTTGTACGCCACGAGCAACACTATAATGCTCTTCACCAACCACTAACGGGTCTAATTGACGACTTGTAGAATCTAAGGGGTCAACCGCAGGATAAATACCTAAAGAAGCAATGTCACGGCTCAACACCACAGTCGCGTCTAAGTGAGCGAAAGTCGTTGCTGGTGATGGGTCGGTCAAGTCGTCAGCTGGAACGTAAACGGCTTGTACAGAGGTAATAGAACCCGCTTTAGTGGAAGTAATACGCTCTTGTAATACACCCATTTCTTCGGCCAATGTTGGTTGATAACCTACCGCAGATGGCATACGACCTAACAATGCAGAAACTTCTGTACCTGCCAAAGTGTAACGATAAATATTGTCAACGAACAACAATACATCACGGCCTTTACCACTTTCGTCTTTTTCGTCACGGAAGTATTCAGCCATGGTCAAACCAGTCAAGGCAACACGTAAACGGTTCCCTGGTGGCTCGTTCATCTGACCGTAAACCATCGCTACTTTACCAACAACACCAGAATCTTTCATCTCGTGGTAGAAGTCGTTACCTTCACGAGTACGCTCACCTACACCAGCAAACACTGACAAACCAGAGTGTGCTTTAGCGATGTTGTTGATGAGTTCCATCATGTTAACGGTTTTACCTACACCAGCACCACCGAACAAACCAACTTTACCACCCTTAGCAAATGGACAGAGTAAGTCGATAACTTTAATACCAGTTTCGAGTAATTCGGTTGCACCAGATTGCTCATCATAGCTTGGTGCTTTACGGTGAATAGACCAAGTCTCTTTTTCACCAATTGGGCCAGCCTCGTCAATCGGATTGCCCAATACATCCATAATACGACCTAAAGTTGCTGTACCAACAGGTACAGAAATAGGCGCATGGGTGTTACTAACAGGCAAACCGCGTTTTAAACCTTCGGTTGAACCCATCGCAATGGTACGCACAATACCATCACCGAGTTGTTGTTGTACTTCTAAAGTGGTGGCAGTGCCATCAACTTTTAAAGCGTCATAAACTTTTGGCACGCTGTCGCGCGGAAATTCAACATCAATAACCGCACCGATAATCTGCACGATTTGACCGCTGCTCATCGGGATATCCTCTTAAAACTAGCAATACTGAATTCTTGAGAACATATTAAGCTGACTAAACAGCTTTCATTTGCCCTGTATTAAACCGCGGCAGCACCACCGACGATTTCAGAAATTTCACGAGTAATCGCTGCTTGACGCAGTTTGTTATATACCAACTGCAAGCTGCGAATTAACTCACCTGCGTTATCGGTTGCGGCTTTCATCGCAATCATACGCGCGGCTTGCTCACAAGCAATGTTTTCAACCACACCTTGATATACTTGCGATTCAATAAAACGCACCATCAACGCATCTAATAATGGAGCTGCTTCTGGCTCGTACAAGTAATCCCAACTATGCTCGCGCTTTAAGGGCTCTTCGCCACTCTCTGCGCTTAACGGCACTAATTGGTTCACTACAGGTTTTTGCGTCATTGTGTTAACGAATTGGTTACTGACCAAATAAATACGGTCAATTTCACCTCTATCAAAGGCATCCAACATCACTTTAACAGCACCAATTAACTGTTCTAACGACGGGGTATCACCTAGCTGCGTTTTTACTGCAACCACTTTACCGCCCATCGCCTTAAAGAACGTAGTGGCTTTTTGGCCAACCAAGCAAAACTCTGCTTCTACACCTTGATCGCGCCATGACTTAACTGACTGCACAGTGCGCTTAAACAAATTGATGTTTAAACCACCACACAAACCGCGGTCAGAAGACACTACAATATAACCCACACGCTTAACAGGTCTATCAACCATATAAGAATGTTTGTATTCAGGGTTAGCTTGTACTAAATGAGCGATTACACGACGCATCTTCTCGGCATAAGGACGACCTTGCGCCATACGTTCTTGCGCTCTGCGCATTTTAGAGGCCGCTACCAACTGCATTGCTTTGGTAATTTTTTGCGTACTCTTAATGCTAGCGACTTTGCTACGAATCTCTTTTAAGCCTGCCATAGTCTCACCATTAACTGATTACGCCAGTATCACCCAACATGATACTGGCTTCACCTAGAAATTACCAAGACTGAGTGGCTTTGAAAGTTTCAATGCCTTTACGTAGCTCAGCTTCAATTTCTTTATCATAGTTAGCGGTGGCATTGATGTTATCCATCAAGGCTTTGTGCTGACTATTCATATAGCTATGTAATGCAGCTTCAAAAGCACCAATTTTGGCGACTGGCACATCTAATAAATAACCTTCATTAGCAGCAAAAATCGATACTGACATATCGGCAATACCCAAAGGAGCGTATTGTTTTTGCTTCATTAACTCGGTAACACGCTGACCATGCTCTAACTGCTTGCGGGTTGCTTCGTCTAAGTCAGAAGCGAACTGAGCAAATGCAGCCAATTCTCGATATTGCGCTAATGCGGTACGGATACCACCAGATAACTTCTTGATAATCTTAGTCTGAGCCGCACCACCCACACGCGATACCGAAATACCAGCGTTTACAGCAGGACGAATACCAGAGTTAAATAAACTGGTCTCTAAGAAAATCTGACCATCAGTAATCGAAATCACGTTTGTTGGAACGAAGGCAGATACGTCACCTGCTTGCGTTTCAATAATTGGCAAAGCTGTTAATGAACCAGTTTGACCCTTTACTGCACCGTTAGTGAATTTCTCGACATACTCTTCAGACACACGAGATGCACGCTCTAATAAACGGCTGTGTAAATAGAATACGTCACCTGGATAAGCTTCACGTCCTGGTGGACGGCGCAATAACAAGGAAATTTGACGATACGCTACAGCCTGCTTTGACAAATCATCATAAATGATTAACGCATCTTCACCACGGTCACGGAAGTATTCGCCCATGGTACAGCCAGAGTAAGGAGCCAAAAACAACATTGCAGCTGGTTCAGAAGCAGATGCAGCTACAACGGTTGTATAAGCCATTGCACCAGTTTCTTCAAGTTTGCGTACTACGTTGGCAATGGTCGATTGTTTTTGACCAACAGCAACATACACACACTTAATGCCAGAGCCTTTTTGAGCAATAATCGCATCAATCGCCATTGCTGTTTTACCAGTTTGACGGTCACCGATAATCAACTCACGTTGGCCACGACCAATCGGAATCATTGCATCAACAGCTTTGTAACCTGTTTGCACAGGTTGGTCAACTGACTTACGCCAAATAACACCTGGTGCTACCTTTTCGACTGCATCAGTCAATTTGGCATTCACTGGCCCTTTGCCGTCAATTGGTTTGCCCAAAGCATCAACCACACGACCCAATAACTCTGGACCAACGGGCACCTCTAAAATACGGCCTGTGCAACGTACTTTTTGACCCTCTTGAAGGTTTAAGTAGTCACCCAACACCACAGCACCAACCGAATCTTGCTCTAAGTTTAGAGCCATACCGAAGATGCCGCCATCGAACTCAATCATTTCGCCATACATTACATCGGCTAAACCGTGAATGCGGACGATACCGTCAGATACTTTAACCACTGTGCCTTCATTACGGGCTTCAGCAGTGGCGTTGAGATCGCTAATACGCTGTTTAATCAGCGAGCTGATCTCGGAAGGATTCAGTTGCTGCATGATGCGCTGTTCCTCAAAAATTATGTATTCAGGGTGGCACTCAATTTTGCCAACTTTCCGCGCACGGAAGCATCAATCACCAAATCACCCGTACGAACAATCACACCACCAATTAAGGCTGCATCAATTTCGGTACGAATATTAATACGACGCTCAAGTTTGCTTGCTAATTGCTTAGCGAGTGCCTGCTCTTGCTCACTACTGAGCGCGAAAGCACTGGTGACAACTACATCGGCAGTTTTTTCACTTTTAGCTTTCTCTTCTTCGTATAAATCAGCGATTGCTGGCAGTGCCATCAAACGTTTGTTAGCCGCGACAAGACTTAAAAAGTTACGCACACTGGCAGATAACTCGCCACCACAGGCAGCAAACAATGCCGTTGTTTGTTCGGCTACAGTCATGCTCGGGCGTGACAGGTAACGCGCAAATTCAGCATTTTGAACAACTGCTGCTGCTAGTGCCAATTGATTTGACCAAAGAGTCAATTCAGATGCACCTTGCGCATTAGCATATTCAAATGCTGCTTTTGCGTATGGACGTGCCACAGTGGTTAATTCAGCCATGTTCACTGTCTCTAGAGAGTTATAGCTCGGTTGCTAATTGATTTAACATTGCTGCGTGCGCATTGGCATTCACTTCAGCTTGTAAAATCTTTTCTGCACCCGCAATGGCTAAAGCAGCAACTTGAGCACGCAATTGATCACGAGCGCGGTTTGTCTCTTGTTCAATCTGCTCACGAGCTTGCGCTTTAATGCGTTCACTCTCTACCTGAGCTTGTGCTTTTGCTTCTTCAACCAACTGGCTAGCGCGACGATTTGCTTGCTCTAACAGTTGAGCAGTCTGCTCTTTGGCTGCTTTGAGTTCTTGAGCCACTTTCTCTTCAGCAGCTTTTAAATCATCTTGCGCTTTGTTCGCAGCATTTAAACCATCTGCGATTTTCTTTTGCCGTGCGGCAAGTGCTTCTGTTAGTGGCGGCCATACAAACTTCATGCAGAACCACACGAAGATTGCAAAAGAAATAGCCTGACCTAACAAAGTTGCATTTATATTCATGCTAACACCTCATTTGGCTTTGCGATGGAATGCGCTTTGAGCGACTTATTAACCGTTAAGCAAGCCAATGAATGGGTTCGCAAATACGAAGAACAAACCAATACCAACACCAATCATTGGTACAGCGTCAAGCAAACCAGCAACAATAAACATTTTAACCTGCAATTGTGGCGCTAATTCTGGTTGACGTGCTACGCCCTCCAAAAACTTACCACCTAACAAACCAAAACCTACAGCAGTACCTAGCGCGCCAAAAGCAATCAGGATAGCGGCGGCAATAGCGGTCAAGCCAATAACGGTTTCCATTGCGAATTACCTCAGTTAGTAGTCAAAAGAAAAAGGAAATTAAATTAGTGATGCTCACTGGCCATACTTAGATACACAATAGTCAACATCATAAAAATGAAGGCTTGCAATGTGATAACTAAGATGTGGAAAATAGCCCACGGCACAGACAACAACCATTGCACTCCAAATGGCAGCAATGCGATCAAAATAAAAATCAGTTCGCCAGCATACATATTACCGAACAACCGCAAACCCAAAGAAACAGGCTTAGCAATCAAGGTAACACCTTCCAAAATTAAGTTAATTGGAATAAAGAACGCTTTTAAGATGGGATTGCTTGGATTAAATGGATTTAAGGCCAACTCACCCGCAAAACCACCCACACCTTTCATCTTAATGCTATAGAACAAAATCAAGAAAAACACCGAGAAAGACATACCCAAAGTGACATTAGGATCAGTCGAGGGAACAACTTTCATGTAATGCAAACCTAATGCTTGAGCTGCAACAGGAATAAAGTCAACTGGCACCAAGTCCATTAGGTTCATTAAGAAAACCCAACAAAAAATCGTTAATGCCAAAGGAGCGATTAAGGTTGATTTACCATGAAAAGTGTCTTTGACGTTGCTATCAACAAACTCAACAATCATTTCGACAAAATTTTGCACACCACTCGGCACATCACTATTTGCTTTTTTAGCAATAGCTCGAAACACCAAACAAAAAACAAGACCTAAAGCAATCGACCAACCTAATGAATCAACATGAAATGCCCAAAAACCCATCTCTTGCGCGTCTTGTGCAGTGTGCGCAAAAGACCAACCATGTTCTGGATGATTTCCAAAGGTAAGGTTAGTCAGGTGATGCTTGATATATTCCGTAGAATTTCCAGCCATATTGCACCTATTAAGGCCTGTGCCTGAGCGCGTCCCACAATGGAGACACCCAAGCCACAAGCTGTACGATAAAGAAACCTGCGAGTACCCAGCCCACTTGCAGCAGTTTGAGACCTGCAAATGCAGCAGAAAAGAGCAACACCGTTATAACAAAACGCCCTGCTGCTCCCTTATAAAAACTTTTGACTATTTGCTTTGCAGAGCCTGCCCCTGCGTGGCTAAATGCTTGCAGCGCAAAATATGCACTACCTATTAAGGCTATACTTGCGCCTACTCCTGCTGATATTGATGCCCATTGTCCCCAGCCAAACGCACATAATGCAATGGTAATGGTGGCAAACAACTGTCCCTTTAACAACCGTATTGCAGGCGTTTTATCGACTAGTGGTTGCGGCTTGCTCACACCAACTCCACACAATGAACACTCTGAAGACATAAAAACCTGCAATTTTTAATCGCGGCGAATTGTATAGACTGGCCGTCAATTTAGCAAGAGTTTGTTACTTTTTAGCGATAAGATGAGAAATGATTTATTTGTCACGAATATGATTGAGACGTGAAATCGCTTTTCCTAACAGAGTTTCGGGTTGTTTATGTGGATTTTGGGCATCTATTTCTAATTCATTAGCCACAGTTTTTTCAAGGTTAATAATGGTTTGTTTGAGCGCCTCGGGCAGACTCACTTTTTGACCCTGCGCATCGACGATAACCACAATTGCTTCGCCCGTTGCCACAATACTTTTATGTTCTTGACTAAATATCGCGTACTCCATTCTAAAGCCTGATGAACGTAACTCGACGACACGCGCACCTAACTCTAATTCATCGGGATAACGAATCGATTTTAAATAACGACAACTATTAGCAGCAACCACAGGATTACAAACATCCAAATGCTCTAATGCGCCAATCGTTTGCAAATAACTAATTCTGATACTTTCAAAATAACGGTAGTAAGCAACATTATTAACATGGGCAAAGGCATCCATTTCTCCCCATGCTACTGTTTGAGCCTGCACAATCGGAAAATTATTTAAATGACTCATGATATGCTCCTACGGCAAAGGTAATGCGGGCAATGGCTGCTCTAATAATTGATTAAGGCCAGCAATCAAATAATGCCCTGCTTGCGGGTCGTTGCTGTGTTGCAATAAGCGCACAAATTCGGCAAATACTTCAGGGTTTTTGTGCAATGCCAAACTTTGTTCAAAATAGCCTTTTGCTACCCCCCATTGATGACACTGCATATTTAACCGTCCTAAAGTCAACAATAAGGCAGGACTTTGGGGGTGTAAGGTTAACCACTGTTTAGCTTGCTCTAAGGCAAGTTCTGGATCAGCATGCAAAATACGACCGTATAAGGTAATTAGACCGTTATGCCACTCTTCACTTAAGACACGATAACAAATACGTGCGCTCTCGTCATAACACGCTAATGATATTAAGCTTTGTACATAACTAAACACAATATCTGTATCACGCTGATAATGACGCGGCAATTGCTGCCAAAAAAGCTGCAACTGTTCAAATGCTTGATGTTTATCGGCTCGACCTGTGGTTTTAGCCAAATAATTAAAACTCTGTGTATAAGCCGAATGTAACAGTGCTTGTTGTTGTACCGTCTCAAAATGCGGTGATTTTGACAGAATTGGTAGCCATTCTATTAAGTCTGACCATGCTTTTAACTTGAGTAATACTTCTAACAGTAGTTGACTGATCACAAACTCTTTTTTGTAATGAGGATAAATTTGCTTAAGGCGTGCAGCCGCCGCTTCCCATTGACCTGTTGCTAGCCATAATTTAATGCGCGCTATATGTACCGCTAAATGATGTTTGTGTGAACTGATTAAGTTTAAATAATCTTCGGCACGTTGTGTTGCCTGTTGTGCTTGAGCCGCCTGTACTGCGGTCAAATAAGGGACAAGAGGGTCAGTACTCAACTTAGCACTACGCACCAATAATTTTTCGGCACTGACATAATCTTCTCGTGCTAACTGTACCATACCCTGATTTAAGTAATGCTGAGCACGTTGATAACCACGCAAAGTTAGCCATCTATTAAGCAGAGCACGTAGTCCCAATACACCCAACAATACTTCTAGTATTACAAATGCGGCAATCGTTAATAATAACCATAAGATTACCGCTAATAGCATACTCATCTCGACTGAGGTGTTATGCCACATCAACAATAAATAACCACTATCCTCCATAAAGCATAAGGCTAAAATGGCACCTAGTACCACACATAACAATGCCACAATAAACCTTATCATGGCGTAACACTCGATGCTGTGCTAGGCACAGTCACTGTTGTTTCGGTAGTGAGCAACTGTGCTAATGCCTTGGGTGTATGCTGAAGTTGTATTGAGGCGATAGCTAAATCTATAGACGCCAGCGACTGTATCTGTTGCATCCATGTTGCATATTGCACTTGTGTGTGTTGATAGGGTGTTAATAAACTGATTGCTTCGTGCAAACTTTGCTGATAACGGCTGGGCTGTTGCTGCCATAACGCTAATTGTGCTTGATGTAAAGCCAAATAAACATTTTGCTGCATCAACCAACGTTGTTCTTGGCCTAATAAAGGTTTATGTTGAGCATCGTAATGCTGAACGTTGATTAAATCTTTAAGAATTGACCAACCTTTATCCCATGCTTGTTGGTTGTCCTGAGAAGACTTAGGGCTAGTCGTTTTTGCACTACCAGTTATTTGCTTGACGACAGGCGTATTGGCTTGTTGTTTGAGGGCATCTATCTTTAAAGAAATACCTGCATAATCCAGTTGTTGATGTTGTGATAAAGCAAAAATATCTTGAGCAATGGCCTGACGTAAAGGCAAAATTTGATGATTGCCATACTCTTGCAATAGTTGGTCGGCAATGTTCAACAACATCAATGCACTTTGACTATTATGCTGCAACCACAAATGTTGCTCGGCAAGTTCGACATAATGGCCGACTTGTTTTAATAGCCATGTTTGTTTTTGGGTTGGCTGTGTTGCCGCTTTAAGTTGGCTCAATTGAGCTTGTAATTGGTCAACTTGTTGCTGCAAAACGCTGTTTTTGGATTGTGTTTGTATCTGTTGTTCTTGAATTTGCTGCAATTCTGTTTTTATTTCTTCGTAATGAATCAGCTCACGATTTTTGTAACGCATGCCATGATAATACAATAAATAACTGGCAATCATCGTCAAGATGACCAAAATCACGGTTGCTCGCCCCCAAAATCCTAATTTTAAGGCGACCTTAGGAAACACATGTATCGGTTGACGGGTTTGGCTCATTATCACAAGTCTGCTTATTTAGGGTTATAGATTAGACCTTATGCCACTGACTCAAGGTATTGCATATATCTTTTGGGTAAATACTGGCAGAGCTTAACACGGTTTTAAAGCCTTGTTGGTGGGCTAATTTAACTAAACGCGGGCTAATTACTAATATCGGAATATTTTGTGCCTGCTGTCCTGCGAGCTGTTGCCATTGTTTAAGTGTTTCGCCACTGCTAATAATCACCACATCTATGGTTTGCTGTTGTATGAGCTGCCATTGTTGTACGCTACATTGAGGCAATTGACGACGATACAAATCGACATAATCTACGTTGATGCCACGATTTTGCAAGCTATCTCGCACCAAATTACGTCCACCCTCACCACGCAATACCAATAATCGTTGTCCTTGGGCGAGTTGTTGCAGTTGTGGTAGTTGTAATAAGCCTTCACTCGTTTCTTGCTTTGGCACAATCGGCTCAATCAAATAGCTACGCAGTACCTGTGCTGTACTTTGACCTATCGCTAACCATTCTATACCAACTGGCCATTGCGGCCAAAAATCGGCTAAAGCATTTAAGCCCAAGTCTGCCGCAGTTGGACTAACCACAAATACCGAATGATAACGGTCGAGGTTTAACAAACAATCCTTGCTAACGGCTGACAACTCAAGGGCGACTGTTTCTAACAAGGGTAAAGAAAACACAGTTGCACCTTGCTGCTCCAATGCTTGAGTTAATTGCACTGCTCTCTGTTCGGGACGTGTATTAACAATCCTTAAACCCGTTAAGTTAGCCATAAACTGCTGCCAAAATTTCGGCTGCACCTTGTGCTAATAAGCCACTTGCTACTTGTTGACCTAAAGCTTCTACAGCCAATAAATCTCGCGTTTGACCTTGTTGATATATGACTTTTTTACCATCGGTACTTCCTACTAAAGCATTGAGGGTGACGGTGGTATCACTGAGAGTCGCATAGCCAGCAATAGGTACTTGGCAGCCTCCCTGTAAACGACGATTCATGGCGCGCTCTGCTTGCACACACAAGGCCGTTGCTTGATGGTGAAGCGGTGCTAATAATTGATGCAATGCACTATCATTGATTCTTGTTTCGATACCAACAGCCCCCTGCCCTACTGCGGGCAATAGTTGCGTCAATGATTGAGCTATTCGAGACTCTAAACCAAGCCTTTTGAGACCTGCACTGGCCAAAATAATGGCATCATATTCATTGCTATCCAAACGCCCCAAACGTGTACCAACATTGCCTCGTAAATCATTAATGACTAAATCTGGGCGTAATGCACGTAATTGACATTGGCGACGTAAACTGGATGTTCCTACAATTGCGCCAATAGGTAAATCATCTAAGCTGTTGAACTTATTGGAGACAAACGCATCAGTCGGGTCTTCACGTTCACAAATGGTGGTAATTGCCAAGCCTTCAGGGCACTCCATTGGTACATCTTTCATAGAGTGCACAGCCAAATCCGCTTCACCCGCCAACATCGCAGTCTCTAGCTCCTTAACAAATAATCCTTTGCCACCTATTTTGGCTAATGGTACATCCAAAATTTTATCACCTTGCGTGGTAAAGGTTAGCAACTCTACTTGTAAATGAGGATGATGCTTTAAGAGATTTGCTTTAACATGCTCTGCTTGCCATAAAGCAAGAGGACTTTTTCGGGTAGCAATACGAATCGTTTTCATCAATAGGCTCTGTCTAATTTTGAATAACTACATCATACCTTAAATAGATAACCGCTAACAAAAATGATATAAGGTGGTGACAGGGCGAATAGTCCTCCCTTTGTGATTTGCCATAAACTAGCAAGATGGATCGTTTATTTAGCGCTACTTATGACCAAGAAGAAAGAAACATCTCACGGAATCAGAATATCTTCGTGATGAGCAGCGATGTGCGGTAGCATATTACCCTTTGGCGGAAGGAATCTCCGCCGTTCAAGGGCGGAGAGGATATCCAACTCTAGTTACCATACACAATTACAGTAAAGTCAGACACTACGCCCATTAAGTTTTGGGTATGATAATCGACATGGTGAATATGTGTGATACCTGCATTTTTAGCAGCAGACTCAACACTAGCATCACCGACTGCATAAACCCCCAAAATAGAACGCATGGTAGCACGACCTACTTTAGTAGGTTTTTCGGTACTATCTGTCACCAATAAAGGAGCTCTAACATTGCTATATAATGCGCCCGTGACAGGGCTAACGGCAGTTGCACAACCCGAAAGCAAGGTGGCAACTAAAACTGGCCACAACAAATGTTTCATTAATTAGTTCCTCGTTGTTGTCATAGTAAGTTTTGGGTACTTTGGACGATAAGCCGCTTTTTCTTTAGCCGTGTTTTGCTCATCAGCCGCAGAGAGTTCTGTATCCTCAGGTAATTTTTTGCGTGCAGCCAATGCTTGGTCAGCGTGAATATCTAGCCATGCAATGGTCTCATCCCAGACTTTTTGCTTTTCTTTGTCATGTAAAGTGGAGTGATGCAAGCCATCCACTAAACGCAAGGTTTTATCATTACTTTGAGCCGTTTTGAGTAAAAACTCACTAGAGCTAGGCGGAATAACATAATCTTTAGTGCCTTGAATGATTAACATTGGTGCGCGTACATTATTGACATTAAGTTGAAGACGTTCGGTAGCATCTTGCAAAGCAGTCACAAATCCAGCTCCTAATGCTTTGCGCGTTGTCAGTGGATCTGTCCAAAAACGTTCTTGTGCTTTAGGGTCGGTTAATACTAAACCCGTCATCGACTTGAATAAAGGTAACATTGGCATTTCAGGAATGGCTTTAGTCATTTGTGCTTGTCCCCACAAGCTCCACTGTGCCAATGGGTTAATTTTGACCGCAGGGGCATTAAGAATAAGTCCGTCTGTGGTGACTTCATTCATAATATGAGATAATAAAACAACAGCACCACCTAATGATTCCCCTTGCAAATACACAGGCACGTTAGGAAAACGACGTCGTACCTCTCGACGTGCCAAAGTCAAGTCTTCGACATATTCATCATAATTAGCAACATTACCACGACGACCATAGCCTTGTGACTGTCCCCAACCACGTAAATCGATGCCAAATACCGCATAGCCGTGTTTGGTTAGCTCGGTTGCCCACGGATCATAAAAACCCGAGTGTAATACTGTACCATGCGCTAATAATACAATCGCTCGAGGTTTTTCTTTATTTTGTGGTAACCACCATTGGCCAAATAAGCGTAATCCACTACGGGTATAAAAATAACGCGCATCAGTGGCATTATCGCCCAAAATATATTTTGCAGGCTCTTCGGTTTTAACATTGTGCATATTGGCTGCACAACCTGACAAAGTTATTGCAACCACAGTCAACCACAAAGACGAAATCAACGTTTTACGCCAGCCACTCATAAACAATCCTCGACTATGTGTATTATTTTAGAACCAACGCGGTGATGCCGTTGAAGTGTGGCTTATGAACAGTAAAACAGCCGACTATCAATGTAGGTTTGCGTAAGCTCTTTGTGTTTATTGTTTTAATTGCTTACGTCAAGCGTAAGCTTCACCATTCTAAAGGCATAAAGAATATTTGTCATCTAAGCAAATGCTTGATTACCACAAATTTACAAAGTTTGTATTTTTTCGCGTAAATGCGACAAATGACGTCTGCTAACCAGTAGTTTCTCGGCAATGCCTTTAAAACGAACAAATGTTTGTCCCGCTGAGTTAACTTCTAAACCTTCCAAAAACTGTGGTGCTAATAAGGCATTACGGTGTATGCGTAAAAATCGGTCACCAAACTCTTCTTCTAATTCTTTGAGTGTTTCATCAATCAAGATTTCACCACGACTATGACGTACCGTAATATATTTTTGGTCAGCCAAAAAATAATAAACCTCGTTAATCGGAATCAACTCCATACCCCGATGAGTACGTGCTGCAATATGTTGTCGCGCATCTGATTTGGGTGTTTTTTCTACTTTTTCTTTAATTTGCTGCAATTGCGCCCGATTAAGACGAGCTGCCCGTGCCAAAGCCTCATTAAGTTGTTCGCGACGCACAGGCTTTAATAAATAGCCAACCGCCTCTACCTGAAAAGCAGCCAAGGCGTGTTCATCAAAAGCGGTAATAAATATCACTGCAGGTGGACTATCTAATTGAGCAAGTGCTTCGGCACAAGCAATCCCGTCCATAACAGGCATACGAATATCTAGTAACACTAAATCAGGTTCTAATAACTCTACTTTATCAATCGCTTCGCGACCATTTTCGGCCTCACCTACCACTTCACAATCAGGCACATCGCGTAACAAGCGCACCAATCGCTCACGCGCTAAGGCTTCATCATCACACACCAAAATACGCATACAACCTCCAATAATTATTGTATTTTTAATACGCTGCTTATGCTATGTCGCTTTTGTCTCGGTAATATAAGCCTGCTGCTCTTCTAAAGGGTAACTAATTTGTGTGGTAAAAAACTGATCGGCTGCTGCCACACGCAAGGTAGCCTTAGCACCATAATACATTTGTAGTCGTTCTTGAATATTGGCCACTGCCATATTATTGCCTTTATGTTTGCTTTTTTTATATTGATGATAGGGATTGGTAATCACTATCTGCACTTCTTTACCTGTCCATTTAATAAGAATAGTGACTTTTCCACCATTGTCATCCAATTCTACACCATGATAAATGGCATTTTCTAATAAAGGCTGTAATGTTAAAGCAGGAATACGCAAATCTGATTTTAGATTCTCAAAACGCCATTCAAAATCTAAACGTTTGCCCAAACGCAATTTTTCGATATTTAAGTAACTATTACATAAGCGTATTTCATCGCTAAGTGGTACTTCACCTTCCACTTTTAAACTTGCTCTAAAAAGAGCCGACAAATCTTCTACCACTCGCTCTGCTTTGTCGGGGTCAACCACAATCAAACTGGCAATAATATTCATAGAGTTAAATAAAAAGTGCGGTCTAATTCGTGCTTGTAGGGCTTGAACACGAGCCATTAATTCAGCACGTTGTTTGCGTAGAATCATTTCTTGCAAATAAAAATAACGCAATACCAAACCGCCAATAATGCCACCCATCAACACATTACGCAGTAAACTCGCACTCAAATCAACCTCACCAATTTGGCGAATTTGTAAATACAACAAGATACCTTCGGCTGCAAAGGTAAAAAAGGCCACTAATGCCAAAAACACAAAAAAGATGATAAAAGCCGCATAAGAATGCTTTAGCTTATGCAAATGCCTTCTTAATATGCAAACTAATGCTGCAGTACTGATGGCAACCCATGCCAACAAAAACGATTTTAAGCCCAAATCCGCCCAAGGAAAGGGATGCAAACGCTCCAAATTAGCCAGCGTCAAAAAAACTGCTAACAACTCGGTTGCCACTAATAAACGCAATACCGCCTTCATATTGCACAAATCTGGCAAGAAAAAATCATCTAAAGCGGTGTTATTGGGATTATTAACGGTTTGCGGCATAATTGTTTTATACTCTTAGAAAGTTTTCGTTGTTTTTATCAATTAGCAGTATTTTTATGACTACACACTCTTCCTCGATGTGGGGTGGCCGCTTTAGTGAAGCCACAGATGCTTTTGTTGCCGAGTTTACCGCGTCTGTCAATTTTGATAAACGGTTATACCAGCATGATATTCAAGGTTCAATCGCTCATGCCACCATGCTTGCCAAAGTTGGCGTGTTAAGCAACAGCGAGCGGGACGCTATTATTGATGGTTTAACTGCCATTAAGCAAGAAATTGAGACAGGTAAATTTGAATGGCGCGTGGACTTAGAAGATGTTCATATGAATATCGAATCGCGCTTAACCGATAGAATTGGTATTGCTGGTAAAAAGCTTCATACAGGACGTAGCCGTAATGACCAAGTAGCCACCGATATTCGTTTATATTTACGCGATGAAATTGACCAAACACGTGCTATTTTACGCCGTCTGCAAACAGGTTTATTAGACTTAGCCGAACGCGAAGCCAGTACAATTATGGCTGGTTTTACTCATTTACAAACGGCTCAACCTGTCACCTTTGGTCATCATCTGTTAGCTTGGTTTGAAATGTTGGTGCGTGATGACGAACGTTTAGCCGATTGCCGTAAACGGGTTAATCGTATGCCTTTAGGCTCTGCGGCTTTAGCGGGAACAACCTACCCCATCGATCGCGCTTATACTGCTGAACTCTTAGGTTTTGAAGCAGTTTGCGAAAACTCTTTAGATGCGGTTTCTGATCGTGATTTTGCCATTGAGTTTTGCGCTGCTGCCTCATTAACCATGATGCATTTATCTCGTATGAGCGAAGAATTAATTTTGTGGAATTCTCAACAATTTAAATTTGTCGATATTCCTGATCGCTTTTGTACTGGCTCGAGCATCATGCCACAAAAGAAAAACCCTGATGTGCCCGAATTAGTCCGTGGCAAAACAGGCCGTGTGAATGGTCATTTAATTAGCTTATTAACTTTAATGAAAGGCCAACCTTTAGCCTACAACAAAGATAATCAAGAAGACAAAGAACCATTATTTGATGCTTTAGACACCTTACAGGCGAGCTTACGCGCGTTTGCTGATATGGTACCTGCACTTAAACCTAATCGCGAAGCCATGCGTGAAGCGGCTTTACGCGGTTTTGCAACAGCTACCGATTTAGCCGATTATTTAGTAAAACGCGGCACGGCATTTAGAGATGCTCACGAAATTGTTGGTAAAGCTGTTGCTTATGGCGTACAAACCGGCAAAGACTTGAGTGCCATGACCTTGGCCGAATTACAACAGTTCTCAACCACCATTGAACAAGATGTGTTTGAAGTTTTAAGTTTAGAAGGTTCAGTCAATGCGCGTAACCATATTGGTGGCACAGCCCCCAATCAAGTTGTTGCCGCTGTGCAACGCGCACGCAAGCGTATAGGAGCTTAATCATGACGCGGATGGTAATGTGTCGTAAATATCAACAAGAAATGGAAGGCTTAGCTTTTCCACCGTTTAATGGCGCAAAAGGCCAAACCATTTTTGAAACGGTTTCTAAACAAGCATGGCAAGAGTGGCTCAAACATCAAACCATGTTAATTAACGAAAACCACCTAAATGTGATGCAAGCAGAAACGCATGTTTTTTTAGATGAACAACGCGAAAAGTTTTTTAGTAATGCAGATTATGAGCGTCCTAAAGGCTGGACACCTGAGAAAAAGTAGTATTGTTTAGACATCTCACTCCTTACGCTATAATTTAATACTAAGGAGTGAGAGTTAAACAACATTTTGTCTTTATCCATCAAATAATTGGCATTTTTTCCAAAGCAGCACATACTCTTTCTCGTTACTATAAAAATATAAATTTTAGACGAGAATTATCATGCCTTACGCCCTTAGCCCCTTAGCCAAAGAACTCAAACAGTTAGAACAACAAGGTGACTATTTAGCCGTTATTCGCATCGTCAAAGAACAATTAGCGCACAACAAACGCACTTTTGCTGACCCTTATGTCAAAGAATGGATTGGCAAACGCTGGCGTAATTTATTTATTCAGGCAGCGACTCACGACAAGCACGCGCTAAAAGTGGCAACCAAAAAACTCGGCAAAGACAAACGCAGTGCAGAGCAAAAAATTGCTGAACGTTTTTTAAAAGGCGATGCCCATATCACCGAATGGCAATTAAATATGCCTAGCGTGCAGGCAAATATGCAAATTGACGACACCTTAGTGTTTTGCCCTGGTTTTATTAATGGCTTATTACCAGCTCACGCTTTCTCGCAAGAGTTTCCCCAACTGGAAGATGAATACGGCTGGAAAATTTTTCAAGCTGACCTACACCCTGTACGTAGTTGCGAAGCCAATGAAGCAGACTTATTAGCCGCCATTTTAGAAGGCAAGGGCTTTCAAGCCGACCCTGGCCCTTTAAGCAATCAATTTCGCACTGCCGATGCCCCTGATAAAGTGTTTTTGATGGGCTATAGCAAAGGTGCACCCGATATTTTTAGTACACTAGTACATCATCACGACAAAATTGCTGACAAAGTCAGTTGTGTAGTCACTTGGGCTGGTGCAATTGGTGGTTCATATACAGCTGACAATTTTTATGAATTAATTAAAAATGCCGATACTGATTTGCTAACAGGTCGGTTACATGACTTTTTGCAACTATTAGCACCACAAATGACGCGCAAAGGCTCATTACGTCGTTTAGAAGAATATGATATTAAAGGCGCAGTACATAGTCTGACCACTCATGCCCGCAATGAGTTTTACCGCCAATATCATCAATTATTAGATGAACTAAATATTCCAATTATTAACATTACTGCCGCTACCACAGCCTTTGAAGTGCCTACCTTTCAAATGGCTGACTGTCTCAATCTCACTCGTTATGATGGCAATAACGATATGCAGGTGACACAAGACCAAGCCAAAATCAAAATTCCTATGGCGACACATGCCGCCATGTTACATGGTCATCATTGGGATATTTCTTATCCACCATTCCCTCGTGCAATTAGAATGGCATCGCCCAACCTCGACCATCCATTTCCTCGCAAAGCAGCTATGATTGCAATTTACCAATTATTAGCGGAACTTGGTTTAATTAGTTAAACGTAAGATGGATGATTTTGTCTATATTCTGTGATAATTTCAGGTTAAGCTCCTTCTTAGTTTATAACTTACGCGCTTATCGCTTATTTACTCACTAAATAATCGTTTTCAACGATTTTAGTTCGCAAAACGTGCTAATTTCGGTGAAATGCGTAACTCCTGAGTTATTCACAGAATATAGATACCAAACATATGGATTTTTTTCGCTCGCTACGCTCTACAACCAGTCTAGTGGTCATTACACTGTGTGTGATTGCGAGCATTACCGTCATTTTGGCTTTTCAACCCCAAATTGCCCAACAACGTCAACAAATCAAACATCATCAACAACAACAATCACGCATTATAAGCGACCAAATCACCAGTACTTTTGCCACGATTAGTCAACAACTCATTAACCTCACCTATTTAGCAGATGCATACAGCAATAAACCTGAACTAATTGAAAATAACTTACGTCATTTGTTACGTGCATCTTCACCACAGCAAATTTATGGCATGGGCGTATGGTTTGCAAAGGGACAATCCCCCCATCCTCAACATCATTTATATGGCCCCTATGCCCATTATTTGGCAGACAACACACTCACACTCACTTATGAATGGATGACACCTCTATACAATTTTCCTGAACAAATATGGTTTAAAAGAATTATTGCTGCCAAAGGCGAACAATATTGCACCGACCCTTATTTTGATAACGGTTTAATTTACGTCAGTTGTGGTCGTGCTTTTCCGGTCAATAGCGCACATCCCAAAGGGGTGGTGAGTGTTGATTTAATATTACCCCAACTCGAAAAGCTACTCAGACAATACAGTGATAGTAATCATGAGCTTATATTTATTAGCAATACCAAAAATAAACAACTGATTGCCTACCCATACAGCCAAGCATTACTCAACAGCAGTCAAAAAGATAATATTTTAGATATTGCTATTGCTTCTCATCTACCAATACACTCCAAAGCATGGGTTCACTACCAAACCACCGTTCCTATTTCTACAGGGTGGAGCATCCATGTTTTAAGCAAAAAATCTTGGCTAGAAGGAAACATCAATAATATCAATCATCGTTTATATTTATGGTTACTGTTAATTTGGGTATTTGGTATCGCTATCGAAGCAATTTCTGTTTACACCAATAAACGTATTCGTTTGGCCTTAGATAGCTCAGTAACATGGCGTAATGCCTTGAGTGATGTTGTTCCTGTAGGCGTTTTTTCGGCTAACTTTACTGGCCAAGTGACATGGGCTAATCCAGTTTTTGTGGATTTGACTCATCAAGTACAGTTTCCGATAGCACTGATTGATATTATTTGTTTTGAGGATCAGCCCAAGTTTAGATTATTTTGGCATCGTTTTTGTACCGAAGGCCACACTACCGCTACCGAGTTTAGACTCAAAACAGGCTCACACAAATGGGTATCATTACGCCTTGCACTGGCCTCTGATGTCGAAAATGAGATATCTGCTATTGCGGGAGTACTTGATGACATTAGTGAACGCCGTCGCCACGAGCAAGAATTGCGCTACGCCAAAGAACAAGCCGAAGAAGCTAGCCGTAGCAAAGGCGAATTTTTGGCAATGATGAGCCACGAAATTAGAACCCCCATGAATGGGGTGATTGGCATGTCTAGTTTATTACTGGAAACCAAATTAGATCCCGAACAGACGGAATTTGCCGAAACCATTCAAGGCTCAGCCAATATTCTGCTCAAAATCATTAACGACATTTTAGATGTATCACGCATCGAGGCGGGTAAACTTCCCATCGAAAACTATGTCTTTAAAACAGAATCTTTAATTAATGACGTGGTACATATAATTACCCCCATCGCCGAACAAAAAAACCTGCCATTACGAACACAGATTGCAACTAATTTACCCCCGCTATTACAAGGCGATGCAGACCGAATTAAACAAGTTTTGCTTAATTTACTCAATAATGCCATTAAATTTACTGCATCTGGCACTATCACTCTTACAGTAGAACTCAATCATCAAGATCAACAAACGGCCACTTTAACCTTTAGTATCAGTGACACAGGGATTGGCTTGAGTGATGAGCAGCAAAAGCGCGTTTTTCAACCGTTCACCCAAGCCGATAGTTCCACAACACGCCGTTATGGTGGCACAGGATTGGGACTCACAATTTGCCGACATTTAGTTGAATTAATGGGTGGGGAAATTCATTGCGAAAGCACCATTGGCCAAGGCTCACGTTTTTGGTTTCGATTACCCTTACAGTTGGCCACTCATGCTGCAACCGAAAAAAGCACACCGTTAGAAATCTCTAGAATCAATGTTCAAGCCACGATATTGATTGTTGAAGACAATCCTGTTAATCAGCAAGTGGTTGCCAAAATGCTGCAAAAACTTGGCCTTAATTATGAAATTGCTCAACATGGGCGTGAAGCACTGTCCAAACTTAGCACATCCAATCTATTTGATTTGGTGTTGATGGACTGTCAAATGCCGATTATGGATGGTTTTGAAGCAACACGACATTGGCGAGACCAAGAAAGCAGATTAGGTTTAGCACGACTCCCGATTATTGCCTTAACTGCAAATGCTATGCAGGGTGATGAAGAACGGTGCTTAGAAGCAGGCATGAATGACCACCTTGCCAAACCTGTTAATTTACAATCTTTAAGTCAGTTATTGGCCAAATGGTTAAATCCATCCATAAAAAATAGCCTCTAATTGGCACAACTGATAAACATCAGCTATACCTATGATGAGTGTCGGTATTTTTGAAGGAGAAAAACTATGACCATGGTGCCGTTAAGTCCTGTTGATGCCAAGCAAATTCATCAACAAATTTTACAACTCGAAAATTTACACCGTGATATGATTGTACATGACAGCGTTAATGCGAACACTGTCGCCAGCACCATAAAACTATTACATCATATCGAAGACGAACTGCGCCAACGCGCACGTATCGAACATCAACACTAAAAATAAAAACCCCATGTTAGCGACCTAACATGGGGTTATTTTTGTTGTTCCCTCCCTTAATTTAAGGGCGGGTTAGAGTGGGGTCACTGAGCCTTACGCTTCATTGCTTCAAAGAAATCATCATTGGTCTTAGTATCTTTCATCTTATCCAACAAGAATTCAATCGCCGCAATCTCATCCATTGGATGTAAGATTTTGCGTAATATCCATACCTTCTTCAATTCATCATCGGCCATCAAGCGTTCTTCACGACGCGTACCAGATTTCTTAATGTTGATTGATGGGAATACACGTTTTTCAGCAATACGACGGTCTAAATGTACCTCATGGTTACCTGTACCTTTGAACTCTTCAAAGATAACTTCATCCATTTTAGAACCTGTTTCAATCAAGGCGGTGGCAATAATGGTTAATGAGCCCCCCTCTTCAATCGCACGAGCGGCACCAAAGAAGCGTTTGGGACGCTCTAAAGCATGGGCATCCACACCACCTGTTAACACTTTACCCGATGAGGGAATGACGGTGTTATAGGCACGCGCCAAACGAGTAATCGAATCTAATAGAATAACAACGTCTTTTTTATGTTCAACCAAACGTTTAGCTTTTTCAATGACCATTTCAGCTACTTGAACGTGACGCGCTGGGGGTTCATCAAAGGTTGAGGCAACCACTTCTCCGCGCACGGTACGAATCATCTCGGTCACTTCTTCGGGACGCTCATCAATCAATAGCACAATCAAATGAACTTCGGGATTATTACGGGCAATAGAGTGAGCAATATTTTGCAACAGAATGGTTTTACCAGCCTTTGGAGGTGCAACAATCAACGAACGTTGACCTTTACCGACAGGTGCCACCAAATCGATGACACGCGCCGTCAAATCTTCGGTAGAACCATTACCTAACTCAAGCACTAAACGCTCTGTTGGAAACAATGGCGTTAAGTTTTCAAATAAAATCTTATTACGGGCATTTTCAGGAGAATCATAGTTAATATGATTAACTTTTAATAAGGCAAAATAACGCTCCCCTTCTTTGGGTGGACGAATTGTGCCAGCAATTGTGTCGCCAGTCCTGAGGTTAAAACGGCGTATTTGTGAAGGACTGACATAAATATCATCAGGCCCCGCCAAATAAGATCCTTCGGATGAGCGTAAAAAACCAAAGCCATCACTCAAAATCTCAAGAACACCATCACCATAAATTTCTTCGCCGTTCATGGCGTGACGTTTTAGAATGGCAAAAATTACATCTTGTTTACGATTACGAGCCATATTGTCTAAATGCATAGACTCGGCAATTTTGACTAATTCGGCGATAGGTTTCTTTTTGAGTTCGGTCAGGTTCATAAGAATGCTGCAAAAGAGAGAATGCGAAAATGCTCGCATACCGCTTTCATCAACTAATACGTAAATGGCTAGGGAATATCAGTTGCGCTGTAGGCAAGAATTGTAATGTGATTTGCCTATCAGGGCGGCTTGCGCTGGACGAAAGGCGGCCTATTAGGAAATCATGACCGCCTCGGGTGTATATTATATATTGGAATCTAAGAACGCTGTCAATTGAGATTTTGCCAAAGCACCGACTTTTGTTGCTACAACTTGGCCACCTTTGAATAAACTGAGGGTTGGAATACCTTTTACGCCGAATTTTTGAGCAGTTGCGGGATTTTCATCGACATTGACCTTAACAATTTTAACCTTGCCTTCATATTCACCCGCCAAATCATCTAAAATTGGGGCAATCATTTTGCAAGGCCCACACCACGGTGCCCAATAATCAACCAAAACCAAACTATCGGCATTTAGCACTTCTTCTTCAAATTGAGCATCAGTTGTATTTACAATTAACGGGCTAGCCATGAGCTTCTCCAAAAAAATAAAGGGCAATCATAACAGCTTTGTAAACGATTTAGAACTTAACAGCCTTTGTCACCAATGCTCAATAAAACGCCATTGGCAGATTATCTAAGTTCTATATTTTTAGAGTCAAAACTGCTATATGATTTAAAAACTTAATACCCATCTTTATGGGGCGCAAAGAGACGTTTTTCAATGCATACTACAAAAAAACGTGTTTTTTGACGCAAATTAGTCACAAATCAGGCATAGTATAAGAGCTTTTTTGACAAGAACCATAGGACAGAGTCGTTGATTTGTGTCCGCTTATGACAATTATCCAAGGTGAGTTTGACAATGAATCCGCATTTATCCGATGGTAGCTTGTTGGCGGCCATCGACCTAGGCTCTAATAGCTTTCATTTAGCGATTGCCCGCTTAGATCATGGCGAAGTGCGTCGTATTGATAGCCTGTCTGATAAAGTGCAGTTAGGTGCTGGTTTTGACAAAGATAATAACCTAAGCCACGAAGCCCAAGAACGTGCTTTGGCTTGTTTGGCACGTTTTGCCCAACGCTTGCAAGCTATTCCCCTCAAACGCTTGCGTATTGTTGCCACGAATGCCCTACGTCAAGCCAATAATGCCAGTTTATTTATCGAGCAAGCTGAACATATTTTAAAAAAACGCATTGAAATTGTGGCGGGTCGTGAAGAAGCGCGGTTAATTTATTTAGGCGTCTCACAAACCTTAGCCGATGCAGGACGACGTTTGGTGGTGGATATTGGTGGCGGTTCTACCGAATTTATTATTGGCGAAAATTTTGAGCCTTTAGCGACCGAATCCTTACAAATGGGCTGTGTGGCTTATACCCAACGCTTTTTTGCAGACGGTAGCATTAGTGCCAAAGCTTTAAACAAAGCAATTATGGCAGCACGTCAAGAAGTCATGGTATTGAGTAATGCGTACAAAAGCTTAGGTTGGCAATCGGTAGTTGGCTCTAGTGGCACTATAAAAGCCGCCCGTCAAATTATGCTACAAAATGGTTGGAGCAACAACGAAGGTTTGATTACACGCGAAGGACTGCAACAAGTCCGTGACAAAATTTTAAGTTATAAACATGTCAGTGAATTACAAATTGCTGGTCTAAAAGATGATAGACGCGCTATTTTACCCGCAGGTTTTGCCATTATTCAGGCGGTTTTTGATGAGCTTGAGTTACATTCCATGACCTATTCTGACGGAGCATTACGAGAAGGTGTACTGCACGATATGTTAGGCAGACTCAGCCATGAGGATATTCGTGACCGCAGTGCCAATGCCTTAATGGCGCGTTATCATGTCGATATCACTCAAGCACAACGTGTTGCACAAACAACCGAAATTTTTTTTCAGCAAACTCAAGGTATTCTAAATTTAGACGATGAAGACCAAGATTTATTGCGTCGTGCCGCGCTACTGCATGAAATTGGCTTAGCAATTTCTCATAGTAGCTATCATAAACATGGGGCTTATTTATTGCAGTATTCTGATGTCGCTGGTTTTTCTCAAGCCGACCAAGAAAAACTATCATTATTAGTAACTTGTCATCGGCGCAAAATTCGTGCCGAACAAAAGCTACAACTGATTAAAAGTGGCGGACTATCTTTATTTTATTGTGCTGTGTTATTGCGTCTGGCAGCTCTTGTTCATCATAGTCGTAGTCCAATACCCTTACCTGAGTTGAAGCTAAGCAGCGATGGCTCACATTTTATTTTGCAATTTCCTCAAGACTGGCTAATCAATCACCCGCTCACCAGTGCTGACTTAGAAGGTGAAAAAGAGTATTTAAGCTCATGGGATATTCAGTTATTAGTGTCTTAAACAAGGAACAGATGATGTCACAAATACTTCCCAAACCACTGCAACAATGGCAACAACAAGGCCACTATACCGCATTGGTTGGCTACAATATTTTTTATCGGGATAGTGGCACAACACAAACAGAGGCTATTTTATTGCTGCACGGCTTTCCGTCCAGCTCTTACGATTGGCACGCTTTGATTCCGCTTTTAGGCGATGAAAAGCGCATTGTGTGCTTGGACTTTTTGGGCTTTGGCCTCTCTGACAAACCCGATCAACACAGTTATTCCTTAATGGAACAGGCTGACATTGTTGAGTTGTTGCTGAAACAATTAGGTATTAAACGGGTAAAAATCATTGCCCATGATATGGGAACGAGTGTCACTTGTGAATTATTAGCCCGCCGTGAGCGCAAATTATTGGGTTTTAACGTGCAATCGGTATTACTGATGAATGGCAGCGTTTATATTGATTTAGCGCAACTTACGCCCTCTCAAAAACTGTTGCGTTCGCCCTTTGCGGAGTTTTTTGCCAAAATTTCGCTCAAGCCGATTTTTATGCTGCAACTACAAAAAATCTTAGCCCAAAAGATTAGCAAACAAGAACTAGAAATGATGTGGGCGAGTTTGGTTTATAAGCAAGGCAAAGAACGTTTAGCACAAACCATTAGTTATATTGACGAGCGTTATCGTTTTGCTCATCGTTGGTTGCCGCCATTAACCCGTTTGGATATTCCTGTACTTATTTTGTGGGGACAAAAAGATCCTGTGGCTGTTGCTGCTATTGCTGAAAAGTTAGCCTCTCAAATTCCCACTGCAAAATTACAGTGGTTGCCTCATTTAGGCCATTATCCACAATTAGAAGACCCCGTTGCCGTCGCTGATGTGATTAATTTGTTTTTGGCGTAATACCCCTTCGACTCCGCTCAGGGTGCATTTTTGCATTGGTTGAGCGGTGGTTACTGAGCGAAGCCGAAGGGTCGAAACCAACTCAGTAAGTATGATAGGGTTATAAAAAATTGTACAAAAACACAACTCATTGTTTTTTATAAACTTATCCCTTATCTGATGTGAATAATCTTGTTGTGTGTAGTTGATGCTTGAACAATATGTTTAAACTGATAAAAAAGATAATAATAGTTGTATTGTTAGTCACATTATGTTGGATTTTATTTGTTGTCTGTAACTTGGCATTTTCCTTATATGGTTTTCAACCGCCAGAAATGGCTGTAACACAATATGCTACAAAAGATGCAATAGGCGATATGGGAGGTATGCCTGTACGGATTCCCTATTATTTTGCTAATTATTTGGAGTATGAGGGTGACCCGACTTGGGGAGAAAAACGTTCAGAGCCTAAGCCTACGCGCAATTACCAATCAAAAATAACCAGTTTTGGTTTTGATGTGCGTTATCCCGATATGGCGGGGCTAATTAATGATGAAATGTATAAAAATCGGCGTAGTTATACCATTTATAACACGCCTTGGATATCAGTGGGCATTAATGCATGGAGTACCTTTGATGGTGGTCATCAAGGGCTAGAGAATCGTGCTAAGGCATTGGAGCATTATAATCCTGAGTTGCCTTGGAGTAATTATAAACGCGTACCCCAAAACGAATTTGGTTTAGAGGCCTACAGAATTCACATAGAAAAAGGTCAAGAAGAAAGGTATGTGTTTGACCGTAAAGACGGCAAAGACCCAGTCGTATCTATTAAAAAATATGACAATGACTCACCAGATATCTATGTCTATCGTCATCCTACCACGCATAAAGTAGAAACCTATATCAGTTGCAACCACACTAAAATTGGTCAGGCATTGTGCCAGCAATGGTTTGATTTGTCCGATGATTTACAAGTTAGAATTGATGTAATGTACAGACGAGAAGAATTAGCCAAATGGCAAGATATACAAACTGCTGTTAAAAAATTAGTGTTAAGTTTTAAAGCCCCTATAAAGGAGAAAAGATGATGATTCATCAATAGTATCGTTGTGTTATAAAAAATATTTTAAAAACATAACCATTTGTTTTTTATAATTTAACCCGTGTTACCTTACACTTCACACGGGTCACTTAGCTTAGGACTTACGCGGTTATCGCTTATTTGTTCACATTTCAACCGTTTCTAACGGTTTTATGTTCACAAAACGCGCTAATTTCGGTGAAATGCGTAAGTCCTGAGCTCTTAAAAGCTCAAACCAATCCCTAAATTAAAACCATCACCTGCTTTATTTTTTTGGTTGGTATTTTGAATATCCGCTTTTAAGACAACACGCGGATCAATCCAATAATTTACGCCAACATTTAACTGCTCATCATCACTTTTACCCACCTGATTAGCAGCCGTATTCCATTGATTATATCGTGCAAAAACGCCAATTTTATCAGTCACTTTCCATGATGGCTCAACATAAAAGCCTGCTAATTTGTCAGCACCAGTCGCTTTAGCAACAGCATTATCAATATCCCATTGCGCACCCAACACACGCAAACCCAAACCTTGCCAATGATAATCAACGTGCGCTGTCATTAACTGTGCTGATGCTTTGCCACCAACGACTAAATCATGACTTTGGGTAATATTTTCTTGTTGTTGAAAACTAGCCGCCAATTCTAAGCCATTAATCACTTGGTATTTTACCCGCAAGGTATAGGCTAAATCTTCGGCACGTGAACCACCAAACTCTTGACGGAACTCACGCAAACCATCTGCCCCACCCAAGGTATTAATATCACCACGCAAACCATTATGCACAGCCACATCCACCGCTAAGCCTTCAGCAGGTACAGCACGCACCATCACACCTTTTTCCCACCATGTTGCAGGAATAATTTTCTCTTCAACAGGGTTACGCTCAACACCATAAAACACATTAGGTTCATGGCTTTCATTTAATAAACCGACAGGTAATAAAAACTGACCAATATTTAACGCTAATTTTGGATGTACACGCCAATCAATAAATAATTGCTCTAATTCTGTTTCAATTTCAGTTTCGTCTGCTGCTCCCTCAAACTCAATTTCACTATAAAAACGTAAATTATCATTAAAGGCATGGCTTAATAAAATCACTGCACGATGGGCATGAACATTATTTTTACCAATGGCAGGATCAGGTTCTTTAAAGCTGTTGTAATGCACTTCGCCATAAAAACCGACCGTCGTTGCACTATTGCTTGCAGTCGCTTTTTGGTTTTCAACAGCCGTTGCTAATGCTTCTAATTGACTTTGTTGTGCAGCAATTTGCGCTTTTTGTTTAGCTAACTCAGCACGTAAATCGTCTAAAGACTCTGCATAACTATGACTAGCAAAGATGGCTACAGTTAATGCCGTTAATAAGGGACGAAACATAATAAACTCCAAGATTTTTAAGGCTGATAACCATCAGATAAAGTATTTAAAAAGGCAACAATCGCATCAATTTCTCGGTCAGTTAGACGCAAATTCCCTAGCTCATCACGATTCACTGTTTCAGGTACTTCAGGTTCACCCCAACGTTGATGCTCAACATCACGCGTGTTATAAAACTCAACCACCTCACGTAAGTTGTCAAAACGACCATTGTGCATATAGGGTGCCGTTTTAGCGATATTACGTAGTGTCGCGACACGGAATTGGCCACGTAACGTGGGATCATTGGTGGTTTTAGCTAAACCCTCATCAACAAAATTTTCTGTAAAAAATTGACGGTTTGGATGACGTGGTACACCAATATTGTCATAACTAAAATCGGTGAATAATGCAGGTGTTCCATCGGCACTGGCCGTGACAGGATGACAAGCAGCACAATTGCCTTTATCTGCACGAATAAATAAACTCATGCCTTGCAACTCTAAGGTGGTGAATTGCGCTTTGCCCTGTAAATAAAAATCAAACTTTGAGCTAAATGGGCTAAAAACAGGTGTGCGTTCAAAAGCGGCAATGGCTTGTGCCATTTGACCAAATGCTTGATCTTCTTTGCCAATATCTAAAGCATCACTGCCAAACACCTCACGGAATAAATTGGCATTGGTACTGGCACGTAGTTTGGCAACAACATCCGCAGCATCTTTATTATTCATTTCGGCAGGATTTAAAAACGGCTTTTGGGCTTGTTCTTCTAAACTATTGACGCGGCCATCTAAAAACAAACCACCTTTCCACAAGGTTTCGCCATCTTCTTGTTCTTGATGAAGATCTGGAATAAAACGGGTATAACTGGCAGCAGGTGTATTACGTGTACCAAACTGCCCTACTTCAGAGCCTTTAGACACAGGCATTGTTTGATCGGCATCTGAAAAAGCCTGATTGACATTGTGACAAGAAGCACAAGCTTGATTACCTTGACTCGACAAAGAAACATCATGAAAAAGTTTGTCACCTAAAGTGATTATTTGTGAGAGATTGGCATTATTAACTGAACTCGTCGCGGTATTATTTTGCTGCTCTGATAAACAGGCGGTTAAAAACACACTGCCCAACAAACAGATAATTAAACGCATAATACAAAACCTTAAAAAACATAAGGCTAATGATAATACTTATCATTTACAAAAGTAAAGAAAAATGTTACCAAAAAGCATATAGCATCATGCTTTAACATCTGAAACAGTTGGAGCTTATGTCTCTCTACCAACATATAAGCGGAAGTTAGCTTAGTTGAGCAGAGGGTTAAGGTCAGGACTTACGCATTTTATCGAAATTAGCTCACAAAACATCAACGGTTGCTATGTGCTATATTTTTGCCAGTTTTTCTAACAAAATCTGTTGTGCTGAATGAACTGGCTCATCTTGTTTGGCCTCAACCCGCTGCCACACGCCATTGGCCTGTAGTTCCCACGCCAATTGGTTATCGGCTAAATAATTAAGCAAACCATCTTTATAAATGCGTTTTTTGAGCACAGGGTCATCTATCGGAAAACAGGTTTCCACGCGAGAAAAAAGGTTTCTATCCATCCAATCTGCACTGGCACAATAAATTTTTTGGTCGCCATCATTCGAAAAACAAAAAACACGCGTATGTTCCAAAAATCGTCCCACAATCGAGCGCACCCGAATATTTTCGGAAATAGTCGCTAATTGCGGTCTTAAACAACAAATTGACCGAATAATCAAATCAACTTTTACACCTGCCATCGAGGCTTTATATAACGCTTGTATCAATTGTTTTTCGGTTAACGCATTGACTTTAATAATAATATGCGCAGACTTACCCGCTTGCGCTAATTGCGTTTCATGCTCAATAGCCGCTATCAATTGTGCATGTAAAGTAAAGGGGGCATGTAATAGCTTTTTGAGTTTGGCCATTTTACCCATGCCTGTTAACTCTTGAAACATCTTATGGACATCTTCACACAACTCAGGATTAGCCGTCATTAAACCATAATCGGTATATATTCTTGCAGTCACCGCATGATAATTACCTGTTCCTAAATGCACATAACGGTGCAATTTATTTTCTTCGCGACGCACAATGAGCATCATTTTGGCATGGGTTTTATAACCAACAATGCCATATACAACGATGGCCCCTGCTTCTTGCAGCTTATTGGCTACCTCAATATTAGATTCTTCGTCAAATCGTGCTCTTAACTCAATAACAGCCGTAACTTCTTTACCATGACGAGCCGCATCCGCCAATATTTTAACAATTTCGGCATCTGCACCAGTGCGATACAAAGTTTGTTTTATTGCTAATACTTGAGGGTCGCGTGCAGCTTCACGTAGTAAGTTGATAACAGGTGTAAATGACTCAAAAGGATGATGCAACAACACATCTTGTTTTTTTAACGCATCAAATACACTGTCATATTTTTGCAAAATACTCGGCACACTGGGCGTAAATGGGCTATAGCGCAAACGAGGTCGATTAAAATTTGATAACAAACGTGCCAAATTAACTGGCCCATTAACACGATATAAAGATTGTTCTTTGAGGCCAAATTGCCGCAACAAATAATCACTGATATTTTTAGGGCAATTATCCGCGACTTCTAAACGGACTGCCTTGCCAAATCGACGCGAAAACAAGCCGCCTTTTAATGCTAAAGCTAAATCATCGACATCTTCATCAACCGTTAAATCAGCATTACGCGTTACCCGAAATTGGTAACAACCTGTTGCTACCATGCCCGAAAATAACTCTGATACGTGTTCATGAATAATCGCTGATAATAAAACATGTTGGTCACCACCTTGTACTAGCTCATCGGGCAATCTAACGACACGCGGCAACGAACGTGGTGCGGGCACAATTGCTAAGGATATTTGTCGGCCAAAGGCATCTTTACCCTCTAAACTGACAATAAAGTTCAAGCTTTTATTCACTAAACGAGGAAAAGGATGAGCAGGGTCTAGGCTAATCGGTGTTAATACAGGTAATACTTGCTCTCTAAAATACTGCTTTACCCATGTCGATTGTTCTACACTTAATTCGTCACGCTTCAAAAAACGAATATTTTCGGCAGCCAATGCTGGAAACAAATCTTCATTTAATATTCGATATTGTTTATCTACCGCTTGATGGCAAATATCTGATATTTCTTTTAGTGTTTCTTCAACTAAAGAACCATCTAAAGAAAGACTACTCGGGTCAAAAGATAATTTTTGTAATAGACCTGCCACGCGAATTTCAAAAAATTCATCTAAGTTGCGACTAAAAATCAGCAAAAAATTGAGTCTTTCTATCAAGGGATGGCGAATATCAACCGCTTGTTCTAACACGCGCAAATGAAAGTCTAAAATACTAATTTCACGGTTAATATAGAAATCTGGATTATTAAGGTCAATTGGCTGCTGATTATCCATTTGTTTAACTCTTATTAAGCATTTATAAACTTTTAATCATAACAAAAACATATGTCAATTTAATGAATATTAAGGATAATCAGCATAATACATCCGTCGTTGAATAATCCGTGCTTTACGTAACAACTTTTTATCAAAACGATTTTTGTCGTAATAACGCGGATTAGGAACCATCGCAGCTAATTTTGCAGCCTCGGCAGCGGTCAAATAACGGGCACTCTTTTTATAATAATGTCGTGCTGCTGCTTCAATGCCAAAAACACCATTACCCCATTCAATGACATTTAAATAGATTTCAAATATCCGTTTTTTGCTCATCATATTTTCCATCATCACCGTAATTGCTGCCTCCTCTAGCTTGCGCCACGGTGTTTTTTTACTGGACAAAAACAGATTTTTAGCAAGTTGTTGAGAAATTGTTGAGCCTCCAGCCACAATTTTGCCTTTTTTAAGATTTTTCTCCCATGCGTCTTGAATACCCTCCCAGTCAAAGCCTTCGTGTGCCAAAAACTTTGCATCTTCTGAGGCAATCAATGCTTTTTTAATGTTTGGAGAAATATTTTTGTAGTCCACCCAACGATGTTTTAATTCTACCTCTGGATTTTTATCTTGCAACACTGCGCGTTGCGTTTCCATAAATGAGGTAGTTTGTGGATTGTGATCTATCCACCACCAAATATTGGCACATAACCACGCATAATAAAAAATGATGCACGCAACAACTACGAGTATGCCACGAAGTATAAAGCTGCGTAGAGTCATCTAGTTATACTCTATATTTATAAAGGCTCTTTAATATGTGTATTAACCGTTTTTTGATAACGGTCTTCACCAATCACATTTTGCAAGCCCATCAAGGTATTATAGGGATGCTCTTGAATTAAAAAGTTTACTGCCCCCACAGGAATACGGCCACCTGGGTCAGCATGACCAGACATGGTCACCTCAATCAAACCATTTCCTAATGGTTTAAACAGCCAAAAACCTTTAACCATTGGCATTCTTAAACAACAATCACTGACTGGATATTTGGCAGAATAAGCTGACTCATTGCTATCAATCCTCACTATTCCTTTTGCATCTTGGCTAATTTTGACATCAACAAGGGCTTCTCGGTCAGTAAATGGCCAAGGAAAATCGGTAATGACACGAATAGTAAAGTTTTGTTGAACATCGTCACGCATCAACACATCAATACGTGCGGTTCGATATAGCCAGCGGCTAGGATTATCGGTATCGGTAATCAATGCAACTAAGCCCGATAAACTACTTTTAACAACCGTGGTTGCTTTAAAACCATACAAAGCACTTTGCGGCACTTTATATTTCCAAATTTTAATATTATTTTTGTCTAGAATAAGACCAGAATTTTTTACCGTGTCATTAGCCCATACCTGAGTCACACAACAACATAATAACCAAAAAAGAGTATGCCATCTAATCATGAGCTAAAATCTCAAAAACTAAAAATTTGTCTCAGGTATTGAGTCTAAATTGTATCTTTTTTACAACAATCACAGCCACACTATAAGCTAAGCCAATAATTGCTCCCATTAAATGAGCTTCTGTGAGTACATGACCACCAATCATTTTTTCGGTGACAGATATACCTTGCCCTAAACCTTCTGTCAGTAGTTTTAATGTCACTAAACACAATAAAATATATCCAAAACGACGTTCTTGTGCGTTGGCTAGCAATTTGATTGCACCTGCCACATATAAACTATGAATAACTCCCGAAAAACCAACATAATATGTCACTTTTGGCATATATAAATACAATACCATGCTTTGAATAAAAGCAGATATGATTATCAATAATAGCCATTGATATAAATCAAAAACCCTATCAAATAAAGCTAAAACCAATGCTAATGCCAACATATTTAATAGCAAATGAATCTGATTGGCATGGATAAAATGGGCACTCAGTAAACGCCACCACTGACCTTGTTCAAGCAAATCACGCGCAAACCAAAAGCTTTTTATGCCAATAAATTGTGTAGTTATAAATATTAGCCACAAAACAGCCACTAATTTAATGTTTGCACTGGACATATTGGTTCCAAATAAAAAGCCGACTGTTTGACGGTCGGCTTTTGTAAATATCACTAATTGTTATTTAGCATAAAACAACAATGGAACATATACCACCATAATCAAGGATGGAACCATGACTAACAGCGGTAAAATCCAACGTTCATAACGCCAATAGAAGGATAAGTGACGCACTTCGGCATCGGCCTCATCCATCTCTTTTTCACCAACAACTTGTCGTGTTAAGAGTTGGTTGAGTGCCACAGGTGGTGACAAATACCCCAATTCAAAGGCGGTTAATACAATCATCCAAAAGTGAACTGGATCAATGCCATTTTTGTAGGCAATCGGTGCAACGGTTGCAGAAACCAAAATAACTGCACCAAAGGGATCCATAATCATCCCTACAAATACTAACAACACCATTAAAATTGACACAGCGACCCAAACACTACCAAAGGTTTCTGGCACAGCCTCCATCAAGCCTGAACGTTCAATCACACCACCCACACTCACCGAGAGTGCCATTAGCATAATCAAGGCACCAATATGACCAATAGTGTCATTGGTTGCAGTCCGTACACCTTCTTCAAAACCGACTCGACGCTCAGCAATTTCTGGAGCAACATGAGCAACGGGCTCGCGACGTACTTTATCAAACCACACTATCGCCAACATAATAAAAGGCAAAATCATTGGTGCGGTAAACTCGTCAAGCTGAGTATTTAAAATGTGTTTATAGAATAAAACCACAATTAAAATAATCACCACATAAGCAGACACAGGCACTAAAGCGCGAGCAGAATGTGGTAACGCTTCTGAAGGCTTGGCTAACTTGAAACCACCTTTAGATATCACCAAAGACATAATTAAAAACATGGTTGAAGTTAATAAGAAAACCTTAATACCCCAGCCATAAAGTAACGAAGTAGTCACTTCTTTATTGAGCGCGGCAATCACCACGACCAACAAACATGGGCTTAACACCACACCTAAAGAGCCTGACATAGCAGTGGCGGCCAAGGCATATTGACGACGTGCACCTGAAGCAAATACCTCTTTATAAATCACCGCACCTGCTGCAATCACAAAAATACCCGATGCACCTGTATAAGCCGTTGGAATAGCAGCAGCCAAAAGGATGATATAAGTGAGTACTTCTGGCGAAAACTTCCACGGGCGTACAATATTCAAGAACAAGTCAACCACACGGGTCTGTTTAAGCAACATACCAACCCAAATGTATAGTGCCAAATTTAAGAATACACCTGACAACTCCATCATTTGGCCTAAATAAATCGCCAAACCTGAATAGTGTTTTTCGGCTAAGAAGGAGAATCCCGCATTGAGTGCCATAAAAGCATACAAGGGCACAGATAACAGAGCCATACCGATACTACCGCCTTCGGTTGCTTCAGCAGGGGGTTTTATGAATTGCTTGATGCTAATCACAATCAATGCCGAGAATAAACCGACCCACAGATAATTAACAATCGGATGCTCAATCGGAATACCAGAGGCCAACTGTAATTTCCAATATGAAATACTAGAGGCTAATAACAGCACATTAGCAACAACCATTGCTATTGAATAGACTTTAAAGTCAGTTTTGGTTGAAGGTGGCCTTAAAGCAATATGATGCAAGCCCAATGTTGTGGTTGTGGCGGCAATTGCGACCATTAGAATCAAAATAACCGAGCGATTTTCGGTACCAAATCTAAAGACGCCAAAAAAAGCTGTTTCAAAAGAGCGATAGGCCTTGAGCGTGGGGGTAATATGTTTGGTGAGCTTGACATATGCTTCATTTTTTTGAACACATTGATCTCGTGCGGTCAACAACGACTGTCTAACTGCTTCTGGATCAACCACTTCATCAGCAAATAAGCCACCAAAGGCATCATCTTGGCCTGTATTATTGATCTTTTTTTGGACTTCGGCTTCAATGTCAGGGTTAGTATCACAGTCAGGCTTAGCAGGATCTGCCCGTAACATAAAATATTGTACCCCAGTTGCAGGGTCGCCAAAAATTCTCTCACCCATACGCAATAGCTGGCCGTGAATCATTTCACCTGTGCCAATCACCAAAGTCAGTATAAGCAACATCAAAACAGGCAGACTTGATAACCATTCCGATAAAGAACGGTTTAAAAATACAGGTTTCTGGTTCATATTGTCCTGCTTCTAGCTGTAAAACAAACACTGCATATAAAAATGCAACCCCTAAAGAGGCAAGCCTCTATTATGCAAGTAAATAAGACTATCTTCTTGCTTTAAAACGACGACAAAGGTAGCAACATGCTATGGACGACAATGCGCTGCTCTACGTCATTATTATTTTTACTCTAAATTTTGACTACACTCAGCATTACTTGGCTCAACTTGACAACGCACCCTTTTGAGTAAAGACATCATGCGTTTGTCGTATATCCCATCTTTTGTTAGTTTAATCCGTGCATCACGCATCAACGTAATATAACGCGGTCTATCTTCATCAGGTATATGCAACCAATACTTAGGATCAATATCTTTTTCGTAACGCTCAACAGCCGATAACACACGCTCTAATTGACTTAATAAATAAGTTCTAGACTTTTGACCAAAACCTTCGGGGAATCTGTCTTTACGAATTACAACCTGTAAAAATACTTGTGCAACCAAAAAATCAGGAATCCCTCCTTTTTCACCCAAACCACGATATAGCTCTAGCGGACGATAAGCTGTTGCGGGAGCAGCAATGACGTCCACGACACCATTATTAAACTTGGCAGCAAAATTACTTATATCCGATGGAACTGCCTGTGCTCCCACGCCACGTACTAATTGTGATTGCGACTTATCATAATCAAAGACAGCTATTTTTTTGCCTGCTAGCTTTCCTACTTCGTCAATGGAACGGTCACGTAAAAACAAATATGCCGAACCGAGTGGCATCACACCTGCAACTTCATAAGCATCTTGGCTCATCAAAGAAGCCGCTTTGGGACTACTAATTGCGGCTATCACCATTCTAAGGTGCTGATAAGTCGGGATGGCACCTATTGACTCTAAACTTCCGACAAAAGTATTAAAGGGCTTGGCTCGCAAGCCTGTAATCACCACCCCATCACACTGGCCAACCCTAAAATCTTCTGTTGCTATCTTTTCATCGGTATAAGCTTTGAGTTGTAAGTTGACATTCCATTCTTTAGCAGCGAGCCGATAATCCTTCATTAAAGAATAATTATCTCCGTTTGCACCCATTAAATCCCAAACACAAAGTATGCGTTTGGATACAGTATCATCTGCACCAGCACGCACCGAAAAAGCAAGCAAACAAAAAATTTGAATCAATGCTGCAATTTTTGTCCACATCACACTGCTTTATCCTTTATGACACATAATCACAAATAACAGACTCATGATAAACATGAGTCTGTAAGGAGTTTTTTAAAGCAAATCGTCAATAGAAACGCCTGTTGACTCCGCTGATGGTTTATCATCCCAAAACTTGGTAAAACCATCTTCTGGGGTACGAGTGCCCGTTTTTTCTGTCCAATAGCGGTCAGAAATTGTTTGCACCATCATGCCACCAATGGCGTCAAATAAACGGTATTGCGGGTTTACTGCCATATTACTTGATGCACCAAATGTTTTGAGTGCATCTCTTAACACAGCTTCATCACCCTTAGCTTGTGCTGCCAAGGCATAGACTGCATGAGCAAAACGCACACCTTTACGTTCTGCAATACGAGTGGAATCTTTCATCACCGAGAATGGATCGGGCTTACCTTCACTCGCACCTGGTAACAATGACCACACAGCAGCACGAGTCGCCATAGGTACGCCCCAATACTCTGTGTTATCTAAACAGGCCATACCGCGTTCTACGATTGCTGCGATATCTTTAGGAACACCAACTGCCCCTTGTGCTGCAATATCGTTAACAATCGCTTGCATACCCGATGTTAAACCGACCAAATAGACTAATTTATCAAAATCTTCACGCAAGGTTGGACAAGATGCACCAATTTTAAATTTAAACTCTTTTTCAAAACGCTCAACAAATCGGACATATGCTTCTTGTTGACGACGTGCGGCTACCGCTGCCCAACGTTTTTGATTGATACGAGCATCTTGAGCTTCTTCAATCATATTGACACGAGACGCACGTAAATAACGTAACTCATTTTCTAAAGCACGCTCTTCGGCACACAAACCTGCAGATACATACATAAACACAGCCATTTTGGCAGGGTCAGCACCCATACCCTGTGTTGCCAAAATCAACGGCGTCATTGCTTCTCCAGAAGCACAGGCCATCGGTGCATCATTGATTTTTAAAATTGGAGGTACGATATAGCTTTCACTAAAAGACAGCGCAATGTGTGCCCCACCTTTAACGACTTGAGAACAACCTGACAGTAATGCTTGCGCTCCAATCACAGAGCAAACCACACCTAAACGCAAATAGTGTGCAAACTTCATGCTTTATCTCCAAACTTGTTTTTTTAAGTTATCGTCAATATTCAAGTGCTTCATGCTACCGAATAAATATATTGTTATTGATAAGCAACCAGCCAATGACTAGCTTCAAGGGCAATACAAACACGTTAATGCTTGTATTGCAACTTTTTCAACACATAAACTACTAGTTTATTTGTGAATACCTTATTAAACAGCCAACTCTACATCTTTCATTGACAATTTAATACGACCGCGTTGATCAACATCCATTACACGTACTTTGACAGTTTGACCTTCTTTTAGATAGTCACTGACATTTTCTACTCGTTGTGTGGTAATTTGAGAAATGTGTACTAAACCATCTGTACCTGGCATAATGGTCACAAAGGCACCAAAGTCAACAACTTTAGATACCAAGCCATCATAAACCGCGCCTACTTCTACTTCGGCAGTAATGGCTTGTACTTTAGCTAAAGCAGCTTGGGTTGCACCTTTGGTTTCACCATAAATACGCACAAAACCATTGTCTTCAATATCAATTGTGGCTTTGGTTTCTTCGCAAATAGCACGAATCGTTGCGCCACCTTTACCAATCACATCACGAATTTTTTCGGGATTAATTTGCAAAGTGGCATAGGTTGGTGCATGAATACTAACGTCTGGTCGAGCATTAGCAATCACTTGATTCATGGCTGCTAAAATATGTAAACGTCCAGCACGCGCTTGATTTAAGGCTACTTCCATAATTTCTTCGGTGATGCCTTCAATTTTAATATCCATTTGCAAAGCAGTGATACCATTGGCACTACCTGCCACTTTAAAATCCATATCACCCAAATGGTCTTCATCACCCAAAATATCCGACAATACAGCAAAACGCTCATCCTCTTTAACCAAGCCCATCGCAATACCTGCTACTGGTGCTTTTAGAGGAACGCCTGCATCCATCAATGCTAATGATGCACCACATACCGAGGCCATTGAAGATGAACCATTTGACTCCGTAATATCAGATACTACACGAATGGCATATGGGAATTTGTCAGCAGCAGGCAACATCGGCTGCACACCACGACGCGCCAAACGACCATGACCAATCTCGCGACGTTTTGGACCAGATTCGCGTCCTGTTTCACCCACGGAATAAGCAGGGAAATTATAGTGCAACATAAAGTTATCAGTAAAAGAACCTTCCAAGGCATCAATCACCATTGAATCGCGTGTTCCACCTAAGGTTGCAGTCACTAGGGCTTGTGTTTCACCACGGGTAAACAATGCAGAACCATGTACTCGCGGCAACACGCCAACTTGTACATCTAAGGCGCGAACAGTATCTAATGCACGGCCATCAATACGGGGTTTACCACTCAAAATATTATCGCGCACGGTGCGGTATTTTAAATCTTCAAAAGCTGTCAACACATCATCTGCGTCAAACTGAGGATTTTCTTCGGCTGCAAATTGAGTTAGAGCCTGCTGTTTAATTTCATCTAAACGAGTATAACGGCTTTGTTTTTCAACAATAGCATATGCATCAGAAATAGCCGCAGCAAAAGCTTCTTTTAACGCTGTTTTTAACTCAATATTGGCCACAGGTGCTGACCATACCAAAGCCACAGGATTAACCTCAGCAGCAAAGGCTTTAATGGCTTCAATCGCCACTTGCATTTCTTCGTGGCCATATAACACTGCACCGAGCATTTGGTCTTCGCTTAATTCTTTAGCTTCGGACTCAACCATCAATACCGCTTTATCTGTACCTGCAACAACTAAGTCCAAATCTGAGCCAGCTAACTCTTTATAGGTAGGATTTAACAAGTATTCGCCATTGATATAGCCTACACGCGCACCTGCAATCGGCCCGTTAAAAGGAATACCTGCAATACTCAAAGCAGCAGATGTACCTAACATTGCTGCAATATCAGGGTCACTTTCTTTGTCGGTAGAAACCACGGTCACCGTGACTTGAACCTCGTTATAAAAACCTTCAGGGAATAAAGGACGAATTGGACGGTCGATCAAACGTGAGGTTAAGGTTTCTTTTTCGCTGGCACGACCTTCACGCTTAAAATAACCACCAGGAATACGACCCGCAGCATACGATTTTTCTTGATAGTTGACAGTTAAAGGAAAAAAGTCTTGGCCTGCTTTGGCAGATTTTGCAGCAACCACTGCCACTAATACCGACACGCCACCCATGGTAATCAAAACAGTATTGGCCTGACGTGCAACACGACCTGTTTCTAACACAACAGTATCACGGCCAAATTGAAACTCTTTTTTGATAACATTAAACATTGATAATGAACTCCAGTTTTTTGTAAATTTGGGATTATCCCATTTCTTATGGAGGCCACTAAGAGTTGAGCAACATAAACCCAAGTCTTAGTAGCCTCTCCATGCCAATAATTTTTAAACTAACCACGCCAAAATAGCGAAAAGGGAGCATTGCTGCTCCCTATCTGGTCTTAACGACGCAGACCCAATGCTTGAATCAAGCTAACATAACGACTGCTATCTTTGCGTTTGAGATAATCAAGCAAGCTGCGACGTTGGTTAACCATACGAATCAAACCACGACGTGAATGATGGTCGTGTTTATGGGCTTTGAAGTGTGATTGCAAATCATCAATTTGTGCTGATAACAAAGCAACTTGAACTTCTGGTGAACCTGTGTCAGCTTCACCACGAGCAAATTTAGCCATAATGGCTTGTTTTTGGGCAACTGTTAATGCCATTTTTTACTCCACGAGATGCAAATAGGATACACGACTAGCCGTGCATCTCTACAGCTAGCGTTTGGGATAAGTATTGTACCTATACCCTGTTAAATGTGCCATGACTTTATACGATTAACAATCGCGCTAAACAGTAACAAATTAGGACTGACGCATTTTGCCAAAATTAGTACTTTTGCCTCCTCTGTCCCCGCTTAATAAGGGGGTACCGAATACAAGGGGTTAATGTGAACAAAAAAGCGATAACTGCGTAAGTCCTAAAAGGTCATTTGAATTGACTAATAAGCGGATTTTAGCAAGCGTTTTGGTGCAAGTAAACCATCATCATTCATATAGCCTAAACCCAAAAAATGTTGTTGATCATCAAATATCAACACATCTTCATCTTGCGGCAAATGACTTACCTGTACAGGATTACCATGCAACAAATAATAAGCACTGTGCCCCGTCAAAGTCACTCTTGGCTTATCAGCAATAGCCGCCCACGGAGGCAAGAGTATGGCATCTAAAGCATTTAAGCCCTGCTCTTGTTCTAGCTTTTGCAGAGCATCTAAAGTAATCGATTGAAGCTCAAGACTAAAACAACCCGTTTCGGTTCGTCGCAATTCACTGACATGGGCTCCACAACCTAACATATCACCAATATCTTCGACCAAATTGCGAATATAAGTGCCTTTGCTACAAGCCACTTCTAGCTCCCAATACAAAGGCTCAACACGCAATAACTCTAAACGATAAATATGGATTGTGCGTGGTTCTCGAGCAATTTCAATGCCTTTACGCGCTAGTTCATATAATGGTTTACCATCTTTTTTAAGTGCCGAATACATCGAGGGTACTTGTTGAATAGTCCCCCTAAATTGTGCCAACACTTTTTCAATGTCTGGCAAGTCAAATACGGGCACATCACACTCTTGAATGATTTCCCCCTCAGCATCGGCAGTGCTCGTCTTTTGTCCAAGACGCATGATGGTACGATAAACCTTATTGGCCTCTAATAGATGCTGCGAATATTTAGTCGCCTCACCCAAACAAATAGGAAGCAAACCTGTAGCTAAGGGATCAAGACTGCCTGTGTGTCCTGCTTTTTCGGCTTGATATAAATATTTGACTCGCTGTAATGCTTGATTAGAGCTCATACCTTGCGGCTTATCAAACAGCAAAATGCCGTCTATAGGACGGCGTGGGCGTTTCACCTGTTGCATCTGCTTGACCAATTAGTTATCCATGCCTTTGTGATTTTCACTGACGCTAGACACTGCTGTGTCTGCTTGATGATTTTTTTGATCTTCGCTTAATGCCTGATGAATCAACTCTGCCATTCGATTACCGTTAACCACTACTTGGTCATAGTGAAAACGCAAACGCGGAATCATTCTAATTTGCAAACTTTTACCCAAAGCAGCTCGCAAAAAATTAGCGGCATTGTTAAGCACGGCTAGGCTAGGCTGATAATCAACATCAAGCTCTTTGCCCAACACAGTGACATAAATATCGGCATAACCCATATCTTTACTGACTTTAACCGCAGAAACGGTGACCATCCCTAAACGTGGATCTTTGAGATTACGAATTAAAACGGCTATTTCGCGCTGAATTTGATCAGCTAAACGCTGCATACGTTGGCTCACACAAGCCCTCTTTTAAAATACAACACGGCACTTGCGTACCGTGTTAGTTCTGACATTAGAGCTCAACCTATGAGCTTAAGCCCTTGAGAATTTACAATGTACGTTTTACATGCTGTACATCATAAACTTCGATTTTGTCACCAGTACGAATGTCGTTATAACCTTTAACAGCCATACCACACTCCATACCATGACGCACTTCTTGCATATCATCTTTAAAGCGACGTAGTGACTCCAATTCTCCTTGGAACACCACCACTTCATCACGCAAGACACGAATTGGTTTATGACGATAAACTGTACCTTCCAACACCATACAGCCAGCAGCCGCACCAAAACGAGAGGAGCGGAACACTTCGCGAACTTGGGCAACACCCAAAATGGTTTCACGACGTTCTGGTGTTAACAAACCAGACATAGCGGCTTTAACATCATCAATCATTTCATAAATGATGCTGTAATAGCGCACATCAATTTCATCTTGTTGGCATTTTTGCTTAGCAGCATTATCTGCACGAACATTAAAGCCCAAAATAGCAGCATTAGTGGACTCGGCCAGCGTGACATCAGACTCAGTAATCGCACCAACGCCTGAGCTAACAATACTGACACGAACATCATCAGTGCTTAAATCGTTGAGTGCTTGGGTAATAGCTTCTAGAGAACCACGCACATCGGCTTTAAGAATAATATTAACCATTGCTGCCTCTTGTTTGCCAATATTGGCAAATAGATTTTCGAGTTTAGTCCCTTGTTGACGAGCTAAGCGATTTTGTCGCTCTTTGGTGGCGCGAAACTCCGCTACTTCGCGTGCTTTACGCTCATCGTCAACCACCATAAACTCATCACCTGCGTTAGGTGCTTCTGGCAAACCTAAAATCTCAACGGGAATAGATGGCCCAGCGGATTTGGTTGGTTGGCCATTTTCGTCAGTCATGGCACGCACACGGCCATAATACTGACCAGCCAATACTAAATCGCCTGTATTTAATGTGCCACGTTGTACCAAGAGGCTTGCTACTGCACCGCGTCCTTTATCGACACGGGCTTCAATAACGATACCCTGTGCAGAACCAGACTCAACCGCCGTTAACTCTAGCAATTCTGCTTGATTGAGAATTGCTTCTAATAAGTCATCAATACCTTGACCTGAATGTGCAGATACTTTCACCACTTGGGTATCACCGCCCCATTCTTCGGGAACAACTTGTTTAACAGATAACTCGTTAAGCACACGGTCTGGGTCAGCCGATGGTTTATCCATTTTGTTAATGGCAACAATCAATGGCACACCTGCAGCACGGGCATGGTCAATTGCTTCGGCAGTTTGTGGCATCACACCATCATCAGCCGCAACTACCAAAATTACAATATCAGTCGCTTTGGCACCGCGCGCACGCATCGCAGTAAAAGCCGCGTGACCAGGTGTATCCAAGAAGGTAATCACACCTCTTGGGGTAGTAACATGATAAGCACCAATATGTTGGGTAATACCCCCTGCTTCGCCTGCAGCCACTTTGGCGCGACGAATATAATCAAGGAGTGATGTTTTGCCGTGGTCAACGTGCCCCATAATGGTTACAACTGGCGGACGTGTGACACCGTCACCTTCATGTGCCATTTCATCTTTGAGTGCATCCTCAACGGCTGTTGAGCTGACATATTTAGCAACATGCCCCATTTCTTCAATCACTAAAGAAGCAGTTGCTTGGTCAATTGATTGATTTTGAGTGACTATTTCACCCATTTTCATCAAAACCTTAATCACTTCTTTGGCTTTAACTGCCATTTTTTGTGCTAAATCAGCAACAGTTACAAAGTCACCAATCGCTACTTCATACACTTGCTTTTCTACTGGCTTTTCAAAACCATGTTTTTTGGACAAAGCTGAGCTTAAGGCACGAGTAACTGGCTTAAAGTTTTGCTCTTCTTCGCGCTTTCTGCCACCTTTGCTTTTGCCGCCACGCCCTGTGGTATTGCCACCACGACGAATCTCACGGTCTTCACGGGCAAAAGAATCTTCATAAGCTTTACCCACCAAACCTTTAGCCAAAGGCACATCTTCTACTTCAACATCACGACGATTAGCTAATTCATCAGCAATACGACGTGCTTGTTCAAGCGTACGTTGACGCGCTTTTTCTTCGGCTTGTTTACGTGCAACTTCTTCTTGTTTACGACGTGTTTCTTCGGCAGCTTTTTGTTTAGCTGCTTCAGCTTCACGTTTGGCTTTTTCTTCGGCTGTTTCTTCTTTTTTGTCAGCCTTTAACACCACACTTGGCTTAGGCATCGCCAATTTTTTCTCTTTAGCAACAGGTGTTGCCGCCGATGACTGTTCAGTTGGCAAACTTTTGCTTAGTTCTTCGGCGGCTTTACGTGCAATTTCTTCAGCCTCTTCGGCTGCCTTACGCGCTGCTTCAACTACTGCATCTTCAGCCGCTTTACGTGCAGCCTCAGCAGCCTCTTCGGCTGCCACCTTGCGTGCTGCTTCTTCAGCAGCCTTACGTGCCAATGCCTGATTAAGCTCATTGTCTGCAGGTTTAACAAAAGTACGAGTTTTACGCACTTCAACACTGACCGTTTTTGGTTTGCCTCCAGAAACAGGGGTTTTTAGTGTGGTCTTGGTTTTACTTTTGAGCGTAATTTGCTGACGCTCTTCATTAGTATCACCATGGCTACGTTTTAAAAAGGCGAGTAATTGCTGTTTTTCAGCATCCGACACAAGCCCATCTGCGCTTCGCGCTTTGAGCCCTGCTTCACTCATTTGTGTCAATAAAGTTTCAACCGAACGATTAACGACTTGCGCTAGTTGTTTGACAGTTATTTCAGCCATGTGGCATGTCACTCCAAAACGTTTTAGGGCCTACACATTAAGAGGACTTATCGGTTATTACTCACCGTAGTTTGTCCAATCTTTCACCAAATTGCGCAAGCCATCTATCAATTAGCGTTTATTGTTTTAAAAACAGCGAAACAATAAACGTGCTTTATCAATACACTTATTTAAGACTTACGCTGTTATCGCTTATTTGCTCACATTTCAACCGTTTTTAACGGTTTTATGTGCACAAAACGCGCTAATTTCAGTGAAATGCGTAAGTCCTGTTACTATTGAAACCACGGTTCACGTGCTTTCATAATTAACTGAGCTGCTTGTTCTGCATTTAAACCTTCAATATCAACGATGTCATCAATTGCTTGCTCAGCAAGATCTTCCATGGTTACAACACCACGGGCTGCCAAGGCATTGGCCAACTGACGCGTCATGCCTTCCATTTCTAATAAATCATCAGCTGGTTCAGCACTCTCTTGCGACACTAATGCTTTGGTCAACAGTACATCCTCAGCACGCTGGCGCAAGCTATTCACCAATTCTTCGTCAAAATCTTCGATGGATAGCATTTCTTCAATCGGGACATAAGCGACTTCTTCAAGATTAGTAAAACCTTCACTTACTAATATTGTTGCAATCTGCTCATCTACACCTAACTCTTGAACAAATGCATTGACATATTGTTGGGATTCGGAAGCTTGTTTTGCGTTTGCTTCCTCAACAGTCATAACATTTAACCGCCAACCTGTTAATTCCGATGCCAAACGAATATTTTGACCTGAACGCCCAATCGCTTTGGCCAACTGATCTGCTTCAACAGCAACATCCATTGCCTTAGTATCCTCATCAAGAATAATCGAGACAACTTCAGCTGGTTGCAAAGCATTAATCACAAACTGCACAGGATTATCATCCCACAACACGATATCTACTTTTTCACCATCTAGCTCAGCGGTCACTGCCTGTACACGTGTACCACGCATACCCACACAGGCACCTACAGGATCAATACGATGATCATTGGTTTTAACGGCTATTTTAGCACGAACTCCAGGGTCTCGCGCAGCACCTTTAATTTCAATAATTTCTTCGCCAATTTCTGGCACTTCTTTTTGAAACAAGGCAATTAACATTTCGGGACAAGTACGAGACAACAACAATTGTGCACCACGGCCTTCACTATTAACTGCATAAAGTATGCTATTGACGCGCTCTTTAACTCTAAAGTTTTCTTTGGGCATCATTTGGTCACGCGCCAAATAAGCCTCTGCATTATTGCCCAAATCAATAATCAAACCATCGCGGGTAATTTTTTTAACTTCGCCAGATAACAATTCACCAATACGCTGTCTATAAGCATCAACAACTAAAGCACGCTCTGCTTCACGTACTTTTTGCACAATCACTTGCTTTGCGGTTTGTGCTGCAATACGACCAAACTCAATAGAAGGAATCTGCTCTTCGCGAATATCACCTATGCTCCATTTGCTCGTATCAACATCACTAATAGCATCTTGACAAGCTGGCATTTCATGGTCTTCATCTGCAACTACCGTCCAACGACGATAGGTATCATAATCACCCGATTTACGATTAATAGCGACACGGACATCCATTTCGTCAATATCATATTTCTTTTTAGTAGCTGCGACTAAGGCTTGCTCCAATGCCTGAAAAATCACCTCACGGGCAATGCCTTTTTCATTACTGACAGACTCAACGACTAATAAAATTTCTTTGCTCATGTTACTGCCCTAATATAATGAAATTGTTTAGACACTCGGCACTAAATTGGCCTTATCAATTTGAGAAAAAGGAATCTTAATGGCTTGACCTTCAACTAACAGTTCGATCACATTATCAACAACGGCGGTAATGATTCCCTTAAAACGACGACGAGCATTGATAGGTGCAACCAAGCGCAACGACACCTCACTCCCCACAAAACGCTGATAATGCGCCAACATAAATAACGGCCTATCCCATCCTGGTGAAGACACCTCAAGCATATACTCACCAGCAATTGGGTCTTCTACATCTAAGATACCACTGACTTGATGGCTAACCTTAGAACACCCCTCAACTGTTACACCTTCGGGCGAATCAATATAAATACGCAATACCGAACGCCTAGCCTGAGGAAAAAACTCAAGCCCCCACAGCTCAAAACCACATGCTTCTACTGCTGGCAAAAGCATGGTTGTTAATGTTTGAATCTTTTGCGATACCGCCATTTATATCTCTTTGAATACACGCCATTTTTTTGCTTTTTGCGATATTTATATTAAAATATTCTGCCCAATAAAAACAAAAAAAGGGCATAAAGCCCACTGATAAAGTCCACGATAGGTGCAAAAAAGCCCACATATAGTGGGCTTTTAAGACTTTGTAAAAGTGGTAGCGGGGGCTGGATTTGAACCAACGACCTTCGGGTTATGAGCCCGACGAGCTACCAGACTGCTCCACCCCGCAACAACGAGTGCGCATTATCCATATCGCACTCTATTAAGTCAAGCTTTATTTGCTTTAAACTAAATATTACAATTCAACAGCTTGGTGCGGAGGAGGGGACTCGAACCCCCAAGGCTTGCGCCACCACCACCTCAAGATGGCGTGTCTACCAATTCCACCACCTCCGCAACAGGGGCGTTACTTTACTGTATCTGTGGTAGAATTGCTAGTCTCTACAGGCTTATTTTGTACTGGCTGGACTGGTGCTGTTTGCGCAGCTACAGGCGCACTGACAGGTACATCAGTAACTGGCTGCTGCACAGTTTTGCTAGTAGGAGCTGGCAATGCTGCTCCCTGAGTGACTTTTTGCTTAGCAAAAACCGCTAAAGTCATACTAGTCACAAAAAACACTAGAGCCAAACCTGCGGTAAGTTTTGTTAAAAAACTGGCAGAACCTGCACTACCAAATACCGTTTGTGAACCACCGCCACCGAATGAAGCACCTGCTTCGGCACCTTTACCTTGCTGCATTAAAATGAATAATGTCATCACACTGGCAATCACAACGTGGACAATCAATACCAAAGTTTCCATGCATTAACCTTTAAAAGATGCATTTGCCGCATGGCAAATCGCTAAAAATTCATTGGCGACCAGTGATGCGCCCCCTACCAATGCTCCATCAATATCGGGCATGGCAAATAAAGAGGCAGCATTATCCGCTTTTACGCTGCCGCCGTAAAGAATAGATAAGGTATCGGCAATGTTTTTATCGTAAATAGTCACTAATTGGCGTAAAAAGCCATGTACAGCTTGTGCATCAGCAGGCGTAGCGGTTTTGCCAGTGCCAATAGCCCATACAGGTTCATAAGCCACCACTGCTTGCGCTAACAAATCAATACCACAATTATCAATAATGGCTTTAAGCTGTCGTGATACGACTGTTTCGACCTGCCCTGCTTCACGTTCGGCAAGCGTTTCGCCGACACAAATTATCGGTCTCAAGCCTGCTTCTTGTAAGCGCAGACATTTTTTGGCTACTAAAGCATCCGTTTCTCGATAATATTGACGACGCTCAGAATGACCAACAATGGCATATCTTGCACCCAATTCAGCCAACATAACAGCGGATACTTCACCTGTATAAGCACCTTGTTGTGCCTCAGCAGCGACATTTTGCGCCGCTAATACAATAGAGGAGTTCATTAACTGCGCTGACACACTGGCTAAATACACTGCTGGAGGTGCAACAACCATATCTATATCAGGCACACTAGATAATGACGCTAATAAGTTGGCATTTTTGGCAAAACTGCCATTCATTTTCCAATTACCAACAATAAGAGGTTTACGTGACATAATGCTTTCCTACAATATTGAAATCCGAATAGAGGTATTTGGCAATCAAATAAACGATAACCGCGTAAGTCTAACCTAGAGCTTTTTGTACCTGATCGGCTAAAGATTGGCAAATACGGGTAATTTGTTGTTGATTCTCACCCTCTACCATCACCCGAATGACTGGCTCAGTGCCTGAAGCACGTAATAGAACACGTCCGCGCTCCCCCAACATAGCCTCTGCTTCTTTGACTGCTGTCACTACGACCTCATGCTGCATTGGATCCGATTTTTGAGCAATTTTGACGTTAATCAATTGCTGTGGAAATTTAACCATGCCTTGACGTAACTCATATAACGACTGCTGGCTCTGAACCACTGCAGCCAATACTTGTAAGGCCGCAATAATGGCATCACCAGTACTGGTTTTGTCCAAACAGACAATATGTCCTGATGCTTCTCCACCCAACATCCAACCCCGTTTGGCTAAAGCCGACATCACATAACGGTCGCCAACTTTAGCACGAACAAACTCTAAGCCCATATTTTTAATGGCAACTTCCATGCCCATATTACTCATCACTGTACCAACCACACCACCGACATTAATGCCTTCTTGTTGACGGGCACGCGCAATCATCACAATAATTTCATCACCATCAACAACCGAACCTGTATGGTCAACCATGATGATACGATCACCATCGCCGTCAAAAGCAATGCCTAAGTCAGCTTTGTTAATCAGTACTGCGGCTTGTAAATTTTGCGGATGTGTAGAACCACAATCAGCATTGATATTTTTACCGTTTGGTTCACAAGCAACTGTAATGACGTTAGCACCTAACTCCCTAAACACTGCTGGGGCGACTTGATAGGTTGCACCGTTCGCACAATCAACAACAATTTTTACCCCTTTTAGGTCAAGATGATAAGGAAAACTCGCTTTGCAGAACTCAATATAACGCCCTCGCGCATCTTCTTGACGCAGGGTTTTACCCAGTGCATCAGAATCATCAATGGTAAATTCTTTATCTAACCATTCTTCAATTTGTAATTCGATTTCATCAGAGAGCTTTTTGCCGTTAGCACCAAAAAATTTAATGCCATTATCATAATAAGGATTATGTGAAGCGGATATCACGATGCCTGCGCTAGCATGAAAAGCACGCGTCAAATGCGCAATTGCTGGCGTAGGCATAGGCCCTAATAACCGGACACTGACGCCTGCCGCACACAAGCCAGACTGTAATGCCGACTCCAACATATATCCAGATAAACGGGTATCTTTACCAATCACAACAGAGGCATTACCTGATGCTGCCAAGACTTTACCAACTGCCCAACCTAATTTAAGGGCAAATTCAGGCATAATTGGCGACGTCCCCACCAATCCACGAATACCATCAGTACCAAAGTATTTACGCGACATTATTATTTTCTCCTAAAGCTGCCAAGGCATTGACGACCGCTAGTGCATCGAAGGTCGCTTTAACATCATGGGTGCGAATGATTTTTGCACCATTAAGTGCCGCAATAGTTGCAGACGACAGCCCTGCAAACAGTCGCTGTTCTACAGGCGCATCACCTAATAGTGCCCCCAACATACTTTTGCGGGACATACCTACTAATATCGGACAGCCTAAACTCTTAAATGATGATAACTGTGCCAATAATTGTAAGTTATGTGCCAATGTTTTGCCAAAACCAAAACCAACATCAATCAATAGCCGTTCTTTAACAATACCGCTTTGTGAACACGCTTCGAGCCGCTCTAACAAAAAATGCTTCACTTCATCAACTACTGACTCGTATGCAGGTTGTAATTGCATAGTTTGTGGTTGACCTTGCATATGCATCAAACAAATTGGTAAGTTTGTTTGTGCGGCGGCAGCCAATGCTCCTTCTCGCTGTAGCGCACGCACATCGTTAATCAAACCCGCACCTAATTTAGCCGACTCCGTTATGACTTGTGGGCTACTACTATCGATAGAGACAATTACATCAAAGCGTTTTTTGACTGCCTCTAATACGGGCAATAATCGGTCTAATTCTTGTTGTTCACTGACATGCTGAGCTTGGGGACGGGTGGACTCCGCACCAATATCAATAATCAATGCACCTTCGTTTATCATCAATTCAGTTTGTTGCAAGGCAGCATCAAGCGTGACAAAACGACCGCCATCCGAAAAAGAATCGGGCGTGACATTAAGCACGCCCATTACCACCGCTGACGACAAGTCGAGAACTTTGTCGCCACATATCAGTTGTTGTATCATAGCTATACGGCAGTATCTGAACTAGGTTTGGCTAAATCAGGCTTTTTTTCTAGACTTGGCGGGCTGTGTGGCGGACGTGGCTCTTTACCCTCCATAATATCGTCGATTTGACCCGCATCAATGGTTTCATATTTGATAAGTGCGTCGGCCATGGCATCTAAGATATGACGATTAGTCACCAGCATCTCTTTAGCAGTCTGGTAGCATTTATCAACAATGGCTCGAATTTCGTTATCAATATCCATCGCCGTTTGTGCCGAGACATTTTTGCGTTGTGTGACACTTCGACCTAAAAAGACTTCACCTTCTTCTTCGTCATATAACATGGGTCCCAATTTTTGCGACAAGCCCCACTTAGTCACCATGTTTCGCGCTAATTCTGTGGCACGCTGAATATCATTAGACGCTCCCGTCGTCACACCATCAAATCCTAAGGTAAGCTCTTCGGCAATACGGCCACCAAACAAAGAGCAGATTTTGCCTTCGATATTACGTTTTGACCATGAATATCGATCAGACTCTGGCAAAAACATCGTTACCCCTAAGGCACGACCACGCGGAATAATAGACACCTTATACACAGGATCATGCTCAGGCAATAAACGGCCAACGATGGCGTGACCTGCCTCGTGATAAGCGGTATTACGTTTTTCTTCGTCTGACATAATCATTGATTTGCGCTCTGCACCCATCATAATTTTATCTTTAGCCAATTCAAACTCACGCATATCAACGGTTTTGTTGTTATTACGCGCCGCAAACAACGCAGCTTCGTTAACCAAATTTGCCAAATCTGCACCTGAAAAACCAGGTGTACCACGAGCGATTAACTCTGCATTAACATGCTCACCCAAAGGCACTTTACGCATATGCACTTTTAAAATTTGTTCACGACCACGAATATCTGGTAAACCTACTACAATCTGACGATCAAAACGGCCAGGTCGCAACAAAGCAGCATCTAAGACATCGGGACGATTAGTGGCGGCAATAATAATAATACCTTCGTTGCCTTCAAAACCATCCATCTCTACTAACAACTGATTAAGGGTTTGCTCACGTTCATCATGACCACCACCTAAACCTGCACCACGTTGGCGACCTACGGCATCAATTTCGTCAATAAAGATAATACATGGTGCTTGTTTTTTGGCCTGCTCAAACATATCACGAACCCGTGATGCACCCACGCCTACAAACATTTCTACAAAATCAGAACCCGAAATGGTAAAAAATGGGACTTTTGCCTCGCCTGCAATCGCTTTAGCCAATAAAGTTTTACCTGTTCCTGGAGGACCAACTAATAAAGCACCACGAGGAATTTTACCGCCTAAACGCTGAAACTTGGCTGGGTCTCGCAAAAACTCGACTATTTCTTCGACATCTTCTTTTGCTTCATCACAACCTGCCACATCGGCAAAAGTAGTTTTGATTTGATCTTCCGATAACATTCGTGCTCGTGATTTGCCAAATGTCATTGGGCCTCCTCGCCCACCTGCGCCACCACCACCCTGCATTTGGCGCATAAAAAACATAAACAAAATGATAATTAGTACCACTGGAAAACTTGCAACTAAGAGCTGCATCCACACGCTTTGTTGCTCTGGTGCCGAGCCTTCGACAATGACATTTTTGCTAAGCAAGTCGCTCATCAATTCAGGGTCTGGAATAGAGGGACGTACCGTTTCGAATTTATCACCATTGGCACGCTCACCGCTGATGGTTAATCCATCAATACGTACGCGCTTAACTTCGCCATTACTCACCGAGTTAACAAATTCGGAGTAGCTTAATTGCTTAGCAGGCGTTTGCTGATTGAAGTTGCTAAAGACAAAAACCAACATACCAGCAATGGCTAACCATAACAGAAGATTTTTCATCATATCGTTCAAGGGTCAAAATCCTACATACGTAGAGAGTCACTGACACAACAGTCACTCTCTGATTATTTACCAAGCAGAGCTTTGACAATAACGATTGTTGACGCTACTGACAACCACCCAAACCCAAAACACTGGCTAAACACTAGCAATAACAGGACTTACGAATTATACGAAGCAGGCTAATAATTCAACCATACTGCATACGTCCCAAATATCTAGTTATTTAACCTTAAAACCTGTTGCAAGTAAGTACATTTCTCGTGAACGTGCGCGTGACGCTTCGGGTTTACGACTTTTGAGACCACTAAAACAATCCATAATTGCTTTACGATAATCATCGTAGCCTTCACCCTGAAATACTTTAACCAAAAACTGACCATTAGGCTTTAATACTCGTTGTGCAAAGTCTAAAGCCAAATCACATAAATACATGGCACGAGGTTGGTCTGAGCCATTACCTCCTATATTGGGTGCCATATCCGAAATTACAAGGTCAACAGCACGCCCATCCAAGGTCGCTAACAACTTATTAAACACTTCTTCTTCCCTAAAGTCACCTTGTACAAAATGAACATTAGGCAAAGCATCCATTTCTAAAATATCAGACGCTAAAACCATGCCATTATGCCCCACTAATTTGGCGGCAATTTGCGACCAACTACCTGGCGCAGAACCCAAGTCAACCACGGTCATACCCGCTTTGAATAGTTTATCTTTTTGCTGAATTTCGAGCAGTTTATACGCTGCCCGCGAACGATAGCCATCTTTTTGTGCTCGCTGCACATAAACATCCTCCAGATGCTCGCGCATCCATTCTTTACTACTTTGGGTAAGCTTGTTATTACGGATGCGAACACTCATGCGTTAAACCTAAACTTGCGCTAGAATACAGAATCTTGATGCAATAGCGGCATCAAGCAAATACAGCTCTCCTTTTTACCAAATTTTCAGGCGCGTGTCTCATGTCTTTATCTATTGCAGAAAAAAAACGCTTTCGTCAAATCGGCCATCAACTTAATCCCGTCGTTTTATTAGGGGGTCAAGGCTTAACTGAGGCGGTAGTTGCGGAGATTGATCGCGCCCTTGAAGACCACGAATTAATAAAAGTGCGCTTGGGTGGTGCAGAGCGCGAAGAACGCCACGCGGCCATTGAAGAAATCACCACTGCCACACACAGTATTGCGGTGCAAATTATTGGTAAAATCGTATTATTGTATCGCAGTGCCAAAAAACCAAATCCAAAACTATCTAATATTTTACGCGCTAGCCAATCAGCCTAAGGAGCACGTTATGCGTTACCACTATCTGGGTTTGATGCTTGTTAGCTTGTTATCTGCTTGTGCCAACAATCCTTCGTCCTCTTATGGCACAGGTGTTTTACCCAGTCATACCCTAATGAAAGAAGGCGGTAGCTATCAAACAGCAGGCTATGGTATTTCGGGTGATGAGAGCGAAAAAGCAGCCACTTTTAATGCCAATGAAAGCTGTGGTGTTTTTAAAAAAATGCCTATTGTGAGCAAAATGGATACCAAATACCAAGGCACCGTTGGCGAAGATGTCAACAAGACAGTGACCATGGTCAGTGGCATTGTTAAATCAATGACTGGTAAAGATTATGGTACAACCGCAACTGACAAAGACTACAAAACTATTGTTATTTTTAGATGCCAATAACTGATTGCGCCTCTCACAATTCCACAAACGCAGCTTATTGCCAAATACAGATGCGTTTTATATTGGATAAAGACATTGGCTTAAGTTTTGGTGTTATATCGCTCAATAGTGCTACAAATCAGTCAACAGATCGAAGCATATCAATAACCATTATTGCGCTTACTGTGTGACGAGAAGGAGTCCACCCTCACAAACATCGTAAACTAGTTTTGGCAATATGCTGACCAAACCATTCTGCTGTTCTTAAATCGCCAATCGGCGGTGTCACATCAACAGGCGCACTATCTGATTGCGCCATTAACCCCATATAACTACCCATACGATTTAAGTCTTCTGGTTGGGTACCAGTTGGCATTAAGGGCATTCCCACCCACAACATGCCATGCTGCATGGCAAACAACTGAATTTGTTGCAAAACTGCCAGTTTATCACCACTCAATCCCCCCGAATTGGTAAAACCTGCAGCTAATTTACCTTGCCAACTTTGCTCTAACCACACCTTAGATGTGTCATCCATAAAGGTTTTAAAAGCGGCTGATGCACTGCCCATATAAGTCGGGCAGCCCATAACAATAGCGTCAGCATCGGCCAACAATTGCCAATCAACAACATCTACTGACATTAAATAACATTCAATATCGGCTATTTGACTCACGCCTAAAGCAATATGCTGTGCTATTTTTTGAGTATGGCCATAACCACTGTGATAAACAATAACGATATTTTTTGCCATATTATGCTAGCCAAATAACCGAAGCCATACGTCCTGTTGTTTGCTCGCGGCGATAAGAGAAAAAATGTTCTTTATCAGTGACAGTACACAAATCGCCACCACTAATCATACCTATACCTGCTTTCATTAAGCGTTGACGTGCCAGAGCATAAATATCAGCAAAATATTTTCCATTTGCTTGAGCTATGAATGCGCTATTCGCTGCGGTATCCACTTTGATAAAGGCATCACGTACTTCTGCTCCTACCTCAAAAGCCTTAGTACCAATAGCTGGCCCTAACCAACACATCACTTCTGCAGGATTAGTAAATTTTGCCAAGGTATTTTCTAGAACACCATTACACAAACCACGCCATCCAGCATGAGCTACTGCTACTCGATGACCACTTTGATCACAAAAAAACACAGGCAAACAATCGGCGGTCATGACCACACAAGGTAAGCCACGATGAGTGGTGGTTACAGCATCTGCCTCAGGGACTGTTTGAGCGCGACGTTTTGGTTCACTAAAGGCATCTACAACTTCTGTACCATGCACTTGCTGCAACCATTGCGGAGGACCACAAGGGGCTATTTCATTAAGAGCCGATAATAATTTGCGGCGATTTTCTACAACTTTACTAGATTCATCACCAACATGAAAAGCCAAATTCAAACTATCATAAGGGCTATCACTACAACCACCTAAACGTGTTGTAACAACCGCATGAACATTAACGGGGGCTGGCCAGTCAGGCATAATAAAAGAGTCTTTTAAACTCATAGGATATTCCTTAAGAGCAAGTAATGTTACTCGTTATAGAATGTTAGAGTGAGATACAACAGTGTAAAATATCTGTGAGCAATATGTAGATACTGACTTAAACTAACATGATTCTCAAATTTAAATAGTCTTTTTGTCGGACAATAATATCTAAGCGTTAATAGTGGCTATTTTATCTCACTTAAAAAGCTCTTTACCACGCACTTCAAAACGCACTTGTGCGCGTACTTGACCTTGTAAATTCTTAAGTTGTAATAGATAACGACCACGTTTTGGTTGCCACCCATACTCTTGTTGAGCCGAGGCCAAGTACTGATCGTTTAACCAAAAGCGCAACTGCTCACCCCCTGTTTTTGCTTTAAAAAACACTTTTTGATAGTTTTTAGGCATATCAGGGTCTAAAGCAATAATCGTGTTAGCAACAGGATAAACAATATCAGGCACATTATTTGGCCAATAAGTGACTTTTGCTTGCTCAGTGCCATCCATAAACCATTCTTGATAATTGGGCTGTGCAAAGCCTTCAAACTCAACCGATTGTTGATGTACACCTTTAGGGGGCTGTGGTGCAAATGATTGTCCCGCACCTGCTTCTAAATAATTCATCACCATTTGCCAAACGGGTGCTGCACCTGTCATTCCCGACACATCACGCATTGGCAAACCTTGCATATTGCCCACCCACACCGCCACCGTAAATCGCCTTGAAAACCCCACACACCAGTTATCACGCATATCTTTACTGGTTCCTGTTTTTACCGCCGACCAAAATGGCGTGGCTAATGGATTCTCATAACCAAAGGTTAAACTACGTGCATTTCGATCACTCAGAATATCTGCCACAATAAAACTGGCTTGTGGCGATAAAATTGTTTTTGTTGGACTGGTTGGAGGGGATAATTCTAAAGTTGATTCACTAAATTGCCCTTGATTGGCTAAAGCACGATAGGCATTGGCTAATTGCCACACATTAATATCTGCGCCACCCAAGGCTAAGGCATTGCCATAATAATCGGCTTGTTGTTCCAACGAAAAACCAAGTTCATTAAGCATCTTCCAAAAGTTTTCTAAACCAACTTTATTGAGTGTTAATACGGCGGGAATATTTAATGAGCTGGCTAAAGCACGGCGGGCAATCACTGCACCTTTAAAGTCTTTTTCGTAATTTTGTGGCACATATAAACCTTGTTCGGTGCTGATATTTAAGGCTTGGTCATCTAATACAGAAGCAGCCGTTAATAAGTTATTTTCAAACGCCAAACCATACAAAAAAGGTTTGAGTGTTGAACCTGCTTGGCGTGGCGCATAAATCCCATCCACCCAAACTTTATCTTCAACCAAACCACTATTTGCCACATAAGCCAATACTTCGCCTGTTTGATTATTGAGTACCAATACTGCCCCTGCATTGGCTTTTTGTGCAGCTAATGAGGCTAACTGGCTACGTAAGGCTTGATAACTAAAGTCTTGTAAGTTTTTATCTAGGCTAGTTTGATAAATTTGATTGGCTTGGGTTAATAAACGTGCGGCTAAACTTAAACTATCAGCACGTTGTTCTATAGGTAAACGCCGTTGACTGAGTTGTTGAAAAGCTAGTGCTTTGACCTCTTGGCAATCGGCTTGATAACCAGCATTGATTAACACACACGCACGATCAGCAATCCGTTGAATACTGGCATTCGGTGCTGCCAACAAACTGACCAATAAAATGCTTTCTTCTTTGTTTAAACCACGCGGCCATTTGCCAAACAACGCTAAACTAGCAGTGCTGACGCCTTGTAAATCGCCACGCCACACCATTAAATTGATATAGGCTTCAAGGATTTGTGCTTTTGTCCATGTTTTTTCGAGCTGACGCGCGGCTTGGAGTTGTTGCCATTTACGTTTAAGACTACGACCACCTGTTTGCCATGATAACTTAGGGTCAAGCATGGCGGTTAATTGCATGGTTAAGGTGCTTGCGCCACGGGCTTTTTGCCCTGTTAAGTAGCTCACTGCCGAACGACTTACCGCGCCCCAATCGACACCATGATGACGATAAAAATCTCTGTCTTCGACAAATAACAAAGCATCAATTAACGCTGGTGATACTTCTTCTAATGGCGTCCATTCAAAGCGATGTTGTTGTTTATTCAGACGTTGATAAGCTAATACTTGGCCATGTCGATCTAATAAGCGGCCATAAGAAGATTGCCATTGTTGTTGGATTTGGGAAAATGTTGGCGGTTGAGAGGCTTGAACAGATACAACAAACAACGTTGCTAATATCAATATTATTTTAAATATAATCTGCACAATATCATTCCTAAGATTAGGCAAAAAACAAAGGTTCTTGTTGCCAATCTTTAGGAATCCCCATTGATGGTAAAAACTCTAAACCAATCTGATGCTCTTGAAATAATAATTGTAATTTATTGCCAACAATATTTTGATATACACTGCTGTTGAGTAAGATTTGTATAATAACCAAGCAACTATATATTCTATTCAGTTGGTCTTCCTGCCCTCCTTTTGCGGTTTGACATTTAACCAAGCTGATATTTTTGCTTAATCTACTTTTAATTCCAACAGGGGCACTAAAGTTTCGGTTAAACACTCTTGCATGATGGCAACAGCAATTACGAACTTCATGAATTAAAGCAATCCAATTTAATAGAGTTTGATAATTAGAACATCCAATTTTTCTCGCGAATCTATCCAATTTTAAACCAACGATTTTATCCTCAGCTATAGCTTCCATAAATTTTTTTAAATTTCCAAATGACATCAACTCTATAGCAACCCAACTTGGCGGTAAATCACGATAAAATGGGCAATATGGATTAAAATACTTTTGCCTAAAATGCTGAGCAAACTCTTCTGAGGACTCCAAAAAATAACTTCTCACCGTGTTAACTGTACCATGTACATTTTTATTTTCTTTGAATAATGAAGAATCTAAATACCAAAAATTATTTTGTGTTTGTTGTGCAATATGACGGTCAAATGTACTTCGAAGCAATACTTCTATTTTTTGTATAAACCCAAATAACATTTCTCTCAATGATTCGTCAAAATAATACAGATTTCTGACACGCTCAAAAGTAGTATTATTTAAAAAATGGCTTTTATTTGTTGGAACTCTGAATGGAATTAAATAGGCTTTAAAACGATAATAACTAAAGTTTTCTATACTCTTTGCTGCATTAGTAATATCGTTAATAACCATACCTTCTGCAACTAATTTATTGCAAAGTTCTAAACCGGTTTGAAAAGGCTTTTGATAAGGTGTTTTTGACATAATGATGTTTTTTTCATCCATAAAAAAGGCACCACCGCTTACTGTTATTCCAAAGAATAGACATGGGTGATGCCGTTGTTATGACAATGATAAGCAAAAAATATTATCTTGTCAAAGCTGCCTTTCCCAGCTTACTCCCAAATGACTTTTTGCTTTAACGCAACCCATTTTTCGCCATTTTTTAAATAACGATCCTCAATGACATTACGTTTGATTTTCATGGTTGGGGTTAAAAAGCCATTTTCCATTGTCCATTGGTCTTTGACCACCACAATATAATCCAATACTTCATGGTCTTCTAAAGTGCCATTAACATTTTTTAGCAACTCTTTAAATTCATTAGTTAAGGTTTCTTTATCCAATTCACCTTTTTCTAACTCTTTGATGGCATCTAAAGACAACATAAACAAGGCAAAAGGTTGAGGCTCACCTGCACCTGTCACACACACCACTTCCACTTTTGGATGGTTGTTGAGTTTGTTTTCAATGGGTACTGGCGCAACATATTTACCCTTACTGGTTTTAAATAACTCTTTAACACGACCTGTAATGCGTAAACGACCTTTTTCGTCAATTTCACCACGGTCACCTGTTTTAAAGTAACCATCATCGGTCATTTCTTCGGCCATTTTGTCAGGCATTTTAAAATAACCAATCATTTGGGCTGGGCTTTTTACCTGAATTTCGCCATTGTCAGCAATACGATGTAACACACCCGGATTAACTGAACCCACATACCCCACGCGCACTTCATTTGGCTTACAAGCATGAGAGTAGGCAAAGTTTTCGGACATACCATATACGTCCAATAACTCTAAACCTAAATTACGATACCATTCAATAATTTGTGGTGGTAACGGTGCAGAACCTGTTAAGGCAACACGTACGTGGTTCATGCCTAACTGAGTTAAAATTTTCTTCTTGATGATTTTGTTTAAGATTGGAATATTGAATAATATTTTTTGCTTTTTAGGCGGTAACTTCTCGTTTACACCCAAATAGAACTTCGTCCATAAACGAGGTACAGAGAAGAAAATAGTCGGTTGGGCGCGTTGTAAGTCTTTTTGGAAGGTGTCTAAACCTTCGGAGAAGAAAATATGAAAACCGAAGAATAAAGACATCGTTTCTACTGCCGCACGCTCGGCAACATGAGCTAAAGGCAAGTACGACAACATACGCTCACTGCTGCTAAAGCCCCAGATTTCTTCCATACCACTGGTAATCACAATCATGGTGCGGAAGCTATGCAACACACCTTTGGGCTTGCCTGTACTGCCCGATGTATAAACAATAGTCGCAATATCATCTAATTGTGGCAATGTTGGATTTTTAAGGGGTTCAGTTTTGGCAACAATATCATCCCATTGTGGCTGACTAGATAACTCTGGTGGAGACAATGGTGCAGCAATAATTGGCAAACCTTGAGGAATGACGGTTTTGATTTCTTTCCAACCATCAGCTTTGCCATCCATTTTACCAACAATCAATAATTTAGCTTCGCTGTGTTCAAAAATATATTCGGCTGTTTCGCCATTTAAGGTGGGATATAACGGCACAGTAATATGACCAGACATCCAAATCGCTAAATCGGCCATAATCCAATGAGCTGAGTTGCGACCTAATAAAGCAATATTACTTTTTGGAGGTAAATTTAATGACTGAATATAAGCTGCAATACGTCTAACTTCGTCACCCACTTGCTGCCATGTATAATCTTTCACCACACCATTGCCAAAGGGTTGTGTTAAATAAATGCCACTGGGTGTGTTTTTTTCCCAATATAAAAGACAATGAAGCAGGGTTTGCTTTTCTGCATTATTAGCCATGTTATTATATCCTCTATTAAAAATCCGCTGTTGAGCACAGCTATTACATATATGATGGTCAAATTACGCTGTGTCGAAGCCTATCATTGACCGCGCTTGCTGAAAAGTGTTGTTTCGCAAACAAATGTATTTGTCTATGACTTTTTAAACATTTTATTCAACAAAAAACCAATACCTTGTGTTTGCTTTTTTATGGCTTAGTGCTTATATATGACACAACTCACTTATAATGGGAGTGGCAGCCATGTCTGCACTACAACAACGCACTGTATTTATTAGCGAAACAGAATATTTAGACGGTGAGCAACTCTCTGATATTAAACACGAATATATCGATGGCGAAGTGTATGCCATGTCGGGCGCAAGTGCTAATCATAATCGGATTGCTGGAAACTTTTTTACAGCATTAAGCTTGCACTTACGCAATCAACCTTGCCAACCTTATACCTCTGATATGAAAGTCAAAATTGACAGCAAATTTTTTTATCCTGATGTATTGGTGGATTGTTCCAATTTATCGGGTAGTAGTTACTTTACTGAAAGCCCTACCCTATTGGTAGAAGTATTGTCTAAATCAACACGGCAAACAGACGAAAAACTAAAAAGGCAGTTTTATACCCAAATTCCTGCCCTACAAGAATACGTGCTCATTGAGCAAGATTTTGTGGATGTCGAAATTATTCGCCGCCGAACAGGTTGGCAATCTGAACATTTTTTTTTGGGTGAAGATGTGACATTTGAGGCGGTTGATTTAACAGTAAGTGTCGAGGATATTTATTATCGAGTTGATAATAGTGATGTTACGGAGTGGTTAGAGAAAAAAGCGGTTGAGTTGCAGTAATGACCTGTCATCTGAGCAATATACAGGTCATGCACCACAATTTATGACCTAAGGTTTAACCTCCATCGTTTTATTAGGATTTAAACCATACACATCAGGTGCATACATCGCCTCAACTCGTGTTGCAGGTAACTTAAACGTGCCTGCTTGATTGAGACGTACGGTATAGGCACTTTGCCATTTAGTATTCGATGGTAAATATTGATAATACGCCCGATAAGCATCCGCCGCATATTCAACATAAACTGGCCACCAATCATTTGTACCCCGATTTAACAACTCACTATCACGTTTTAAACCACGTCCCAACAACACTGCGCCTGTAGGAATTGGGTCATTAACCACCACCCAACCCATTTCTTGGCTAGAGGTAAATGACAACTCAACGCGCATAACATCACCCACATGCCACTCACCTTTGACTTTTTGTTGAATCGGAATTATGTCTTTAAAAATACGATAGCCTTTTTCATCAGCCTTAGTAATTGGAATACGCGCTGCGGTTGATACCCGCAACCAAGGACTACCCTCGCCTTGATGATTAACAGTGATTTGGCTATTTTGTTTTGGCCACGCAAAAGACATATCACTGTTTTCGGTATCATTAAAACGTACTATTTGAGAATTCGCTTCGGTAGCTTTTGGCCATGTTGTACTGGCTTGCTCTGTACCTAACTGAGCAAGCGTTTTACCTGTAATACTCAAGGCATTATCATTAAAACGTTTTAAGGCAAAACCACCCCACAAATTACTTTGTGTGCCTTGCCAATGACCTTGTTGTTGTTGACGAATTAATCCCTTCACTAATAAGGGCAATTCATCTTGCCAATTTTTGTCGCCCATCACCGCTAAGGTTAAACGCGCTTGCAACACTTGGTCATCGTCATACCACCACCAACGGTTTTTATCATGTTTAAGAATGATATAAGTACCACCTTGTTGAATTAACTTGGCTTTTAATAACCGCTCTACTTCGGCTAAACGCTCAGCACGTTTAGGGACATTATTGGCATTTTTTAACAACTCATACCAATCAATTAAAATATGATTAGGCCAGATGCTCGGTTGCAAACGAATGTTATCCAACAAGTTGGGTTTAAAACGACCATATTGTGCCAAGATATTGGCGACTTCGATGTGTCGTTGAACCACATCAAATTGCGGCTCATAAATCCAATAACGATAAATCTCTTGGTTAACTTTGCCTTCGGCGTAACGCAATAAACCATCCAACATGGCGTTGCGGCTGTCTTCAGGAATTTGCCAATTTAACGCCTTGGCCGCACGTAACACATGTGCTGTTAAGAAAGGTGAACCTGATGACTCGCCCTCACTGGGATAAAACTTGGCTAACCCGTCTTTATCCAAATAAGTTGGCAAATCACCCATAATATCTGCCCACAAACTGGTATCTTGTAAGCCTGTTGCTTTAGTGGTTTTTTGTTCTAAACAAATATAAGGATAACTTCTAAACCATTGTTTGACTGGCTCTAAAGTTCCCCCCAAATTGGGTTGAACATCCAACAACACTTTTCCTGCTAAAGCTTGTGCTGGTAATGCTGCCAAGTTTCCTTGATATGCTTTTGCGGCTGAAATTTGTTTTAATTCCGAACTTAAAATTTGCATAGGAACAGCAGGCAAAACTTTTTGACTGACTTTTAAAGCATCACGATACAATTCGCTTTGTGCTTGTACTTGCCATGTGACATTCTGACTTCCTTCAGTCATCACCACAGGCACATTAATGATTTGTGTGCCATTCGCAGCCAATACTACCGATTGTTGATAAGGCGCTTTTAAGACCTCACTATTAATCGTGACTTGCACCGTTTGTGGGTTAGGACTGCTATTACGCAAGGTAAATTCGGCTTGATAGCGGTCATTATCACGTACCACACTCGGCAAACCACTGAGAATTTGCAACTCTTGGGTGTTTCTCATGCTGGCTGAGCCTGTACCAAACTGCTCACGAGAACTGGCAATCGCCACCAATTTAAAACTGGTTAATGAATCAT
>JAXMGJ010000007.1:0-86237 GCA_046347315.1 Agitococcus sp. | reverse complement strand
TGGTGTAAAACCTAATTGACCAACAGTAGTATGAATAATACCGCCTTTGTCAACACGGTAACGCACTTGGCCGCCTTTTGCATTTTTAACAGCAGTTGTCACGTCAGTTGTTACAGTACCCACTTTAGGATTAGGCATTAAACCACGTGGACCTAAAATCGTACCCAACTTACCCACCACACGCATCGCGTCTGGTGTCGCAATCACTACATCAAAATCTAAGTTACCCGCTTGAACGCTAGCTACTAGATCATCAAAACCAACAATATCAGCACCTGCTGCTTTGGCCGCTTCGGCATTAGCACCTTGAGCAAACACAGCAACACGAACGGTTTTGCCTGTACCATTTGGCAATACGGAGGCACCGCGCACAACTTGGTCGGATTTACGGGGGTCAACACCTAAGTTAACCGCCACATCAATCGACTCTTTAAATTTTGCAGGAGGCAAAGCTGTTAACACACTAACGGCTTCTTCGATACCATAAGTCTTGCCTGCTTGAACTTGTTCTTTAATCGCTTTTTGACGCTTAGTTAATTTTGCCATGTTATTAGCCCTCTACTTCTAAGCCGATTGAACGCGCAGAACCTGCCAAGGTACGCACCGCAGCATCCATATCAGCAGCAGTGAGATCGGCTTTTTTAGTGGTTGCAATTTCTTCTAATTGCGCACGTGTCACTTTACCCACTTTTTGAGTATTAGGACGAGGCGAACCTGATTTAATACCTGCTGCTTTTTTTAACAAGAAAGTGGCGGGCGGAGTTTTCATGACAAAAGTAAAGCTTTTGTCAGAATATACTGTAATCACAACTGGCGTTGGTTGACCTACGTCCATTTTTTGCGTTGCAGCATTAAATTCTTTACAGAAAGCCATGATGTTTACACCACGTTGACCCAATGCTGGACCAATTGGTGGAGAAGGATTTGCTTTACCTGCTGGAATTTGCAGCTTGATATAAGCATCAATTTTCTTAGCCATAACAGACTCCTTGGGTACAAACGCCGCGAGGCTCCCCGATACAAATAAAAAATAGCCCTATATCACAATCACATAAGTGTTGCACTAGAGCTATTTTGCTTAAGAAACTTTTTCGACTTGATTAAATTCTAAATCAACAGGTGTTGCACGACCAAAAATCATCACCGCGACGCGCAAACGACTTTTCTCGTAATGAACTTCTTCTACTGCACCATTAAAGTCAGCAAAAGGCCCATCCACCACACGTACTACCTCACCTGGCTCAAACAAGGTTTTTGGACGAGGAGCATCAGTACTTTGACGCAAACGCTTAAGGATCGCTTCGGCTTCTTTATCGGTAATTGGTGCTGGCTTATCTGCCTTACCACCAATAAAACCCATGACTTTAGGACAATCTTTAACCAAATGCCAAGAATCGTCATTCATTTCCATGTGTACTAACACATAACCTGGAAAGAATTTGCGTTCACTTTTACGCTTTACACCATTTTTGATTTCAACAACTTCTTCTGTTGGCACTAATACTTCACCAAACAGGTGCTCCATTTCAGCACGCTTTATACGCTCCTGCAAAGAGCGCATGACTTGTTTTTCGAAGCCCGAATAGGCATGAACGATATACCAACGCTTACTCATAAATGCCTCTTCTTGTTATCCGATAACAGCGGATATCATCCAACCAAACAAGGAGTCAACCCCCCACAATACTAGAGACATTACCAATACAACCGCACATACAATCATGGTTGTTTGAGTCGTCTCATCTTTGGTTGGCCAAACAATACGACGCGCTTCAACTTGAGCTTCACTTAACAATTTAATAAAGGACTTGCCCTGATGAGTTGTAAGAGTAATACCCAAAGCCACAAGTGCCATCACAATCAATGCAACAATACGCGCCCATGCCGACATTTGTGGAAACAAATCTGGGGCATAACGATTACCTATCGTTGCAGCAATTAAAATAGATAAGGCAAGCAACCATTTAACGACATTTAGTCCGTTATTGCTTGATGTTTCGGCTTGTGTGGTCATAAACCGCCAGCTTAAAAGACAGGAATATGGCAGGCCAGGAGGGACTCGAACCCCCAACACCCGGTTTTGGAGACCGGTGCTCTACCAATTGAACTACTGGCCTAAACTCTTAAAGACACCAAAACCCAGTCACAAAAACTGGGCTTTAGCACTTAATCTAATCAATCACTTGATAATTTTGGCAACAACACCTGCGCCAACAGTACGACCACCTTCACGGATAGCGAAGCGTAAACCTTCTTCCATCGCGATTGGATGAATCAATTCTACAGTCATTTGTACGTTGTCACCAGGCATAACCATTTCCACACCTTCTGGCAAAGTAATAGAGCCAGTCACATCTGTGGTACGGAAATAGAACTGTGGACGATAGCCTTTGAAGAATGGCGTATGACGTCCACCTTCATCTTTGCTCAACACATACACTTCTGATTGGAACTGAGTGTGCGGCTTGATTGTGCCAGGCTTGGCTAACACTTGACCACGTTGAATCTCTTCACGCTTGATACCACGCAATAAGATACCACAGTTTTCACCAGCACGACCTTCGTCAAGCAATTTACGGAACATTTCAACGCCAGTACAAGTTGTTTTTGCTGTATCTTTGATACCAACAATCTCAACTTCTTCACCAACTTTGATGATACCGCGCTCTACACGACCTGTGACTACTGTTCCACGACCAGAAATCGAAAACACGTCTTCGATTGGCAACAAGAACGGACGATCAATCGCACGTACTGGCTCAGGAATATAGGTATCTAAGGTATCAACTAATTTTAATACCGAGTCAACACCAAATGGACCTGTTTCACCATTCAAAGCTTGCAAAGCAGAACCACGAATGATTGGGGTATCGTCACCTGGGAAATCGTACTTGCTTAACAAGTCACGCACTTCCATCTCAACTAATTCTAACAACTCTTCGTCGTCAACCATGTCGCATTTGTTTAAGAATACAACAATGTAAGGCACACCTACTTGACGTGACAATAAGATGTGTTCGCGTGTTTGTGGCATTGGGCCGTCAGCAGCAGAACAAACCAAAATTGCACCGTCCATTTGTGCAGCACCAGTGATCATGTTTTTAACATAGTCAGCGTGGCCTGGGCAGTCAACGTGTGCGTAGTGACGAATTTCAGAGTCATACTCAACGTGAGCAGTATTAATAGTAATACCACGCGCTTTTTCTTCTGGTGCAGAGTCAATTTGGTCGTAGCTTTTTGCTTCGCCACCACGTGCTTTTGCACAGATTGTTGCGATAGCTGCTGTTAATGTGGTTTTACCGTGGTCAACGTGACCAATAGTGCCGACGTTTACGTGCGGCTTATTACGTTCAAACTTAGCCTTAGCCATTTGTATGTCTCCCTTATGGGTGATTTAGCCAATGTTATTAACACTAAAGGCAGACAAAGCCATCAGCCGTCTGCTTAAAAATTCTGGAGCTCATAACCGGACTTGAACCGGTGACCTCTTCCTTACCAAGGAAGTGCTCTACCGACTGAGCTATATGAGCAAAACGCCAAACCAGTCGTTTGGAGCGGGTGGCGGGAATCGAACCCGCACGATCAGCTTGGAAGGCTGAAGTTCTACCACTAAACTACACCCGCGCTTTATTTTATATTAGGTGGTGGAGAGGGAAGGATTCGAACCTTCGAAGTCTAAGACGGCAGAGTTACAGTCTGATGGGTTTGACCACTCCCCAACCTCTCCAACGCGGTTTTTACACTACGGACTTTTGGTTAGGCAAGCCCTGTAACATCGCTAAAATGGTGCCGGCAGTGGGACTCGAACTCACGACCTACTGATTACAAGTCAGTTGCTCTACCAACTGAGCTATACCGGCATTGCGAAGTGGGGGGCATTTTAGCAATTATTTTGCTGAGCGCAAGCCTTTATTTGCTTTTTTTTGGTTTTTTAAACCACAAATGCATCAAATGCCCTTTTTTTAAACACTTTGACTCCAACGACAATCTCAACTAATCAATATGCAGTTGTTGGCTGGCTAATTCAGCTGCCTTAAATAGCGCACGCAATTTATTGAGGGTTTCTTGCCACTCTGATTCAGGAACAGAATCCGCCACCACTCCGGCTCCTGCTTGTGCATACATAATGCCATCTTTAATCACTGCAGTTCGAATTGCAATCGCGGTATCCATTTCACCATTCCACCCCAAATAGCCCACCGCTCCACCGTAAATACCCCTTTTAACAGGTTCCAATTCATCAATAATTTCCATCGCTCGCACTTTAGGTGCACCCGATAACGTACCAGCAGGTAACGCAGCTTTTAAGACATCTATAGCACTCACATTTGGCTTAAGCACGCCTTCGACATTTGACACGATGTGCATCACATGCGAATAACGCTCAACCACCATTTGTTCAGTCACTCGAACCTGCCCTACTTCACTAACCCTACCTGCATCATTACGCCCTAAGTCAATCAGCATCAGATGCTCTGCAATTTCTTTAGGATCAGCTAATAACTCTTGTGCTAGGGCATTATCTAGTTCAGGGGTTTTGCCTCGTGGTCGTGTGCCTGCAATGGGTCGCACTGTGACTTTACCATCTTGGACACGCGCCAATATTTCGGGGCTAGAGCCAACAATATGACAATCACCACAATCAACAAAATACATATAAGGTGACGGGTTAAGATGACGCAAAGCGCGATATAACGCTAATGGCGAATGATTAAAGGCAACGGTCATACGTTGTGATGGCACAACTTGCATAACATCCCCTGCCAATATGTATTCTTTAACTCGCTCCACCCCAGCCTTAAAAGCCTCTTGGCCAAAACTAGAGATAAAATCTGCTTCGCTAACAGGTTGAGACATCTGAATACAACTAGGTAACTGAACTGATTTTTGTTGCAATTGCTCAACTAATCGCTGTAAACGCTGTACACCTTGTTGATAGGCATCTGTCAGTTGTGGATCAACATGTACAATAATAAAAATACTTTCTCTAAGATTATCAAAAACCACCACATCTTCAGACAACATTAGTTGAATATCTGGCACATTGAGTGGGTCTGGCTTTTGTATCTTGGCTAATTTTTTCTCAAATAAGCGCACTGTGTCATAAGCAAAATAGCCTACCAAGCCCCCTGTAAAACGCGGCAAACCTTCAATAACAGGCACTTTAAACTGTTGTTGGTATTGCTCAATAAACGCTAAAGGGTCATCTAAGGTTTGTTCATCAATCAATTGTTGATGTTGATAAATTTGTACTATGTGACCACGAACTTCAAGGCGTTGTTGTGCTGCTAAGCCAATAATAGAGTAACGCCCCCATCTTTCGCCACCATGCACTGATTCAAACAAATAGCTATAAGGCTGATTAGCCAATTTGGCATAAACAGACAACGGTGTATCAAAATCGGCTAATAGTTGTAATGCTAAAGGAATACGATTATAGCCTTGCGCGGCAAAGGCAGAGAATTGATCAAGAGATAACATAAAAACACCCTAATACTTTGGCCAATGAAAACGGTATAAAATATAAAACTAGACGCACCATCGCCAACTTAGGGGTAAAAACATTTTAAAAAACCAACTTGCAGAGAAAATTGACTGGAATGACTAACATTAAATTAACTTGAGACTAGAATCAACCATTGGATTGATTCTAGCGCAAATTAGTATTTTTAGGACTGACAAACGCAGATTTTTAGGCAATAAGGTCACTTAAAGAATCGACAATCCATTCAGGCTTGCAGGCTTCTATCGGCTCGCCATGATTATATCCATAACTAACTGCGACGCATGGGATGTGTGCGGCCAAAGCAGCTTCGACATCATTACGCGAATCACCTAACACCAAAGCTTCTTGTGCAGAAACTTCAAAATAACGCAAACAATGTAACAGAGGTTCAGGATGTGGCTTTTTATGTGGCAAGGTGTCGCCACCCACTAATAATTGAAAAGGCTGCAATATATTAAGAGCAGATAATAAAGCTTTGGCAGGCGCATAAGGCTTATTGGTCACACAAGCCATTTTAATGTTGGCTTGTTGACAAGCGGCAATAAACTCAAGCACTCCCTCATACACTTGACTATTGACACAAACTTCAGCTTGATAATGGCGCATAAATACTGCCAACAATTCATCATGCAATTCTTTACGATAATGTTTTGCATCTAAGACACAAGACACCAAACGCGATGCACCGCGCCCTACCCAACGACGCACTTCATATTCGGTAACTGTTTCTAAGCCCATCTCCAACAAGGCATTATTTAAGGCATATTGAATATCACTGGCTGAGTCAACCAATGTACCATCTAAATCAAAAATCACTAATTTGGGTGTAAAACCAATTTTATTAAATTCCATAGGTGATTCCCTAATATAATTATGAGGCGTTGATACTTCAGGACTAAGTATTTCACTTAAATGTGCAATTCTGACATAAGCCCGTTATTAACGAGTGACTAAACTCAACTCCTGACGCATAGTACTAATGGCTTGTTGATAACTATCCGCACCAAAAATCGCCGAACCTGCAACAAAACTGTCTGCCCCTGCTTGGGCAATTTGACGAATATTCTGGGTCGTCACACCACCATCTACTTCTAAACGGATATCCAAGCCACTGTTATCAATGATACGACGAACTTGTGTAATCTTATCGAGCGTCTTAGGGATAAATTTTTGACCACCAAAACCTGGATTAACACTCATTAATAGCACCATATCTATCTTATCTAACACATAATCCAAATAATGCAAGGGAGTAGCAGGATTAAATACCAATCCTGCTTTGCAGCCTCCACTTTTAATTAGCTGCAAAGAACGGTCAATGTGATCGGATGCTTCGGGGTGAAAGGTGATATAACTAGCACCTGCTTCAATAAAATCGCCAATAATTCTATCGACAGGACTGACCATTAAATGCACATCAATAGGAGCAGTGACACCGTAGTTACGCAAGGCTTTGCACACCATTGAGCCAACCGTTAAATTAGGAACATAATGGTTATCCATCACATCAAAATGCACCCAATCCGCGCCTGCCGCTAATACCGCATCAACTTCTTCACCTAAACGAGCAAAGTCAGCAGATAAAATAGAGGGTGCAATCATAAAATCAGACATAGTTTTTTACCTATTGTACATTTAAAAACGGCTGAATACGTTCTTGGACGTTGGGATGGGTTTGCTGATAATCATTTGCTTCTGGGCTTGCATCATGTTGACTAGCAAGACTGAGTAAAATATCAGCAAAATGATGGAGTGGAATTTGACGTTTTTTCATCATATCATAAGCAAATTTATCTGCTTCGCGCTCAAACTCTCGGCTATAACTTAACTGTAAAAAAATAGTAGGCACCGCAGAGATTGTGCTTTCGACATCGCCAGTTAAAGCACTCACCATAATACCTAGTCCCGCAGCAGACAAGGCAGAACGCAAACCATGCCGTGCCTCTACATGACCAAGCTCGTGTGCTAATACCGCTAATAGCTCGTTATCGTTTTTAGCAAGCTTGACTAAATCATCTGTGACAACGATTGTACCATTAGGTAAAGCCAAGGCATTTGCGCCAATGTCACTGTCTCTAAAAACTAAGCTAATATGCTGTGCAGGCTGTAAACGCTGCTTAAATACTTGTTGAATATGCTGTTGTTTAGCGAGTGGTAATTTGGTGGGTTGGAACAACACATAATCTAAACTTTTTAGGGTATGTTGAGCCAATAATTGCTCGGTAGAAAGAGGCAAACTATTGGCAAGACCTTGTGCCATTTTTGGGATACCATAAGTCACCAATACATAAGCAAAAACCAAAATACCCAACATACTTAAGACAACATAATGGAACTTGTTTTCCCACTGCCACAGACGCTGCCAAAACACACGCTGATGCTTTTGTGGTAATAACCAATCTGGCACATCGACTTGCAATAGCTCTATATGACCATCATCAGGTAAATCAATGGTAGGATAAACATGCCCTAGCTGGGGATGTATCTTGAGCTTTTTCAGTGGATAACGCAGAGTTTTATCTGCCACTGTCAGCACTACAAGGTCATCATCTGCTGACAACACCGCCACCTGAGCAGCGGCGGTTATCCCATCATAATAACGGACTGTAATATTCATAGTGATAAATCAAAGCCTAAAAAGTCAGCCACTTCTTCCCCCATTGCTGAGCTATCTTGTTGGCTACTGCCCATTAACTCGTCGGGATTACCTCCCCAAGTGACTGACATATTTTCGAGCCGATATTTAGCCATACGTACTTTTGCCCATGGATGAAACAACCCGATGGTTAAGACCAACAATACCCAGTTACTCACGCTAATCCACAACAAGCCCAATGTTGTAATGGTTGATTTAAAATGATTATTGGCTATAGAGATATTTGACCAAATTAGATTGGTTATTTGGGCATTAAAAAAACTATATGTGACCAAAGGAATAAACAACAACAATGGCACAATAAAGGCAACACCGACCACATCTTTTGCTGCTTGCTTGTGCATGAGGACATCAAAACTTTTGCCCATATTCAACATATAAAGCAATAGTACAGCCGCCATCAATAAGCCAATAAATAACAAGCTAGACTTAAAATATACACCATAAATCTGAGCTGCTTTTAGTGTGAACTTTACCTTGTGTTTACCAAAACGCATACACTCAAAAAAATATTGTTTGTGTGCATAATGAGCAAAAGGCGTTAATAAGCCCAAAGTAATAATAGCAAGTAATGGCCACACAATATAAACAATATATGCCCCTAACAAATTACCCGTAAAATGAAAGCGAATATTACGATAACGGCTATTACGAGCAGTAAAAACATAAGTTTGTTTGATGAGCCACGGAAATATTAAAAAAATAATAATACCAATAGCACTAGCCAACTCAACACTAAAACTTTGGGTCACAGACTGAAAAGCTAATATAGCCACCGCAACAATACGACCAATTAAAATGCGAATGGGGTCGCCTGTATAATCAAAACGATGCTCATTTAACAAAGTATGTTGATAAAAAAACTGTTGGCGGCGTACTTTTGCCCATGCCGAATAAATACCAAGTGTTAAAATACTAAGCAATAAATTGACTATCCAAATCCCAAAATATTGCGCTCCTGTGCCAATAAAGCGAAATTCGCTGATTGGGTATTCCTTTTCTATCATGTGATATTCCTATGTTATTCAATAACCACTTAACTCTTCATCTAATGCTTTTAACCTTTCAGGCGTACCCACATCGACCCACGCACCTGCATGATATTCACCCGTGACTAACTGCTGTGCAATGGCTTGACGCAACAAAGGTGCTAACGGAGCTTTGCCTGCTGGCAAATCGGCAAATAATTGTGGCGATAGCACACTTACACCAGCAAACGTATATTTTTCTTCACCTTGAGGCAATATCAACGACTGACCGCCACGTTCAAAGACAAAATCTCCCTTAGGATGCTGTGGTGGATTATCGACCAAAACCAAATGGGCAAGAAGCTGCCCCAAGTCTTTATTAACTAAACGACTAAAATCATAACGTAACCAAATATCACCATTAACCAATAAAAATGGCTCTTCACCTAATAAAGGCAAGGCTTTTTGAATACCTCCTGCGGTTTCTAATGGCTCGTCTTCATCCGACCAGTCAATACGTACACCAAAAGTAGAGCCATCGCCTAATGCCTCATGCAACTTTTGACCTAACCATGCGGTATTAATGATTATTTGGCTAATACCTGCCGCTTTGAGTGCTTCAATATGCCACACAATCAGGGGCTTGCCACCGACCACCAATAATGGTTTTGGCGTGCTAAGCGTTAACGGACGCATTCGATTGCCTAAGCCTGCGGCTAAAATCATTGCTTTCATAAGATATATGCCTCAAGCATTGTTTGTGCTGTTGGATTTTTCTCTAAATAGACAGGCACAATACGCGCACATAACCACTGATACAGCGGTTGCAAGAGCGCGTGGTCTTTGAGTTCATTTAATAAATACTTAAACACTAAAGGAATATCGTTTAAATAGCCATGTTTTCCATCACGCAAACTTAATCGCGCAAAAATACCAACAACTTTAAGATGACGCTGTGCGCCCATATAGTCAAACCATTGCAAAAATTGGGCAGCATCTATCTGTGTAATCTGACCTTGTTGCTGCAATAACTGTCTAAACTCTTCAACCCATGCAACGACACGCGTTTGTGGCCACTCGACATAAGCATCACGCAACAAAGAGACCAAATCGTAAGTGATTGCACCTGTTACAGCATCTTGAAAATCAATCACGCCCAAGGTATTGGCATCTATAATCATTAAATTGCGCGAATGATAATCACGATGCACAAAAACACTCGGTTGTTTGGCTACTTCATCAGCAATATGCTGGCAAGTGTTATCTAGTAACTGTATTTCTTCGGGAGTTAAGCTGAGATTAAGATACTGGGCGATAAACCAGTCTTTGAGCAAAGCCATTTCGGTCATTAGGCGTGTGCTATCGTAAGGAGGTAAAGCATAATCCACTGGCGAAGGACAGCTTTGAATCGTTACCAGTTCGCGCATGGCTTTTTGATACAAGTTATCAACGCTATCGTCTGTTAAATAAGGTCGCAATAACTTATCACCCAAATCGCTTAACAGCATAAATCCTAACTCAAAATCATAACTAATCACTTTCGGTACATGCACACCATGCGCATACAAGGCTTGCGCAATGGCCACAAAGGGGCGAGAGTTTTCTTTATCGGGCGGAGCATCTACCGCAATATAAGTGCCACCTGTGTGATGTAATCTAAAATAACGCCTAAAACTGGCATCGCCCGAAACAATACTAAAGTCTTGTGCTTGATAATTGGTGTGCAGTGTTAAATAATTGACAGACCAAACATATAATGCTTGGCGACGTGACTCTTGTTTGCAATGTTCCATTACTAAAAACTCATGGCCTAATGGGAATATTTTTTTTATTATCCCAAAGCTTTGTTATTAACCCAAGTTATCCTCATGCCCTTACGCTATTTATTATCATCTTTTTTGTTGTTTTCGAGTATAAGTCATGCTGATGATGAGGCTGTGGACTATCAACGCTTGGGCTGGATGAACAAAAACGACATCAAAAAACTTGCAGCCGAGCAACAACCATCCATTAACAAAGCCTGTCAAGGCGCATGGGTCACCCCCATTGCAGCAACTAGCAAGAATACAACTGTCAGCTTTAATAACAGCCCAATAGAAGCCTTAGCCGCTTGGGTATATTACAATCCAGAAGGTAGCTCACGCTTAAATGGTAATGTCAAAATTAGTCAAGAAGGTCGCGTTATTTTGGCAGACAATGCTGAATTGGCGGGCGATCGCAGCAATGGTCAATTTACAGGCAATATTTTGTTAGCCGAAGCAGGAACAGTATTAACAGGCGACAAAGCACGTCTTGATTTTGCTAATAAAACCGCGTTTATTGAGCAAAGTGAATTTGTATCAAGCTTTTTGAATGCACATGGTCGCGCTCATGCTATACAACGCGATAGTAATGACGTTGTCACGATGGCCAGTGCTGAGTTTTCAACCTGTGAACCAAATAATCGCGTTTGGTATTTTTCGGCTAAGGATTTGCACCTTGACCCCAATTCAGGTTTAGGCACAATCAAAAATGCCACCTTACATATTCAAAATGTGCCTGTATTATATGTACCGTATTTTAAGTTTCCAATTGACGATAGACGCATGAGTGGCTTTTTAATTCCACGCTTTGGTAGTACCAATGATGGTGGTCTTGATTTTGCACAACCAATTTATTGGAATATCGCACCTAATTATGATGCCACCTTTACACCGCGTATTTTGTCTAAACGTGGCTTAATGGCAGAGTCTGAGTTTCGATATTTAACACCACAATGGGGCGAAGGCAAACTCAGTGCTTCGTTATTACCCAGCGACAAACTCTATCAACAACAAGACCGCAAATCGGCTTCTTGGCAACACAAATACCGCCCAAGTAACTGGCAACTAAGTAGCAACGTCAATTATGTGTCAGACAGTGATTATTTTACCGATTTAGGAACAGACTTTACCCAAAACACCACGACCCACCAAGAGCGTAGTGCCGAGTTTAATTACTGGCAAGATTCATGGTCAGCCCTTGTGCGTGTACAAGGTTTTCAAACCATCGACAAATTACTCACCGATGCCGATAAACCTTATGCCCGTTTGCCACAACTTTTACTCAACAATCATATCAATTTACCTTACGCGCTCAAAGGCGACATTGTGAGTGAATTAACGCACTTTCAACGTACCATTGATGACAATAGTGGCACAGAAGTTAACGGCTTGCGTTGGCGTTTTGAGCCTGAATTAAGTTATGAATATCGTCAGCCTTGGGGAGCTATTAAACCTTCACTTGGTTTACGTCAACTAGCCTATCATTTAGAAGGACAGGCAAATAATACCACGAGTATCAATGCTGCTACCTTTAACCTTGACACCCAACTGGTATTTGAGCGCAAAACCGATAATTTTTTACAAACTCTAGAACCGCATATTTTATATAGTTTTTCGCCTTATTATGAGCAAAATCAGTTACCCAATTTTGACACCGCCAGCACCACCTTTAGCTATGCACAACTGTTTAGAACAAGGCGTTTTTCGGGCGGGGACAGACTCGAAGATGCTAATCAGGTTTCCGTAGGTATTAGCTCGCGTTGGCTCGATAATCAAACACTACAAGAACACATTAGGCTGTCATTAGGGCAAGTTTTTTATTTTAGAGACCGTAAAGTACAACTCAATAGCACTGACCCCATCGCTACAAGTCGCACTTCAGGCTTAGCCAGCGAGCTAAGCACTTATCTAACACCTGATTGGTCTAGCTCAATAGATGCCTTATGGACAGAAAGAGGTGATGTATCGCAATTTGGCGCACAGATACATTACTTACCGAATAGCAACACGCAATTACTGAATGTTGGCTATAGTTTTAGGCGCGAGGTGTTAGCACTTAATCAGAAAGCTTTACGTCAAGCCAATGTTTCTTTTGTTAAACCCATCAACGACAATTGGCAAATGCTTGGACTTTGGCAATATGACTTACTCAACAAAGAAACACCCGATATGTTATTGGGACTACACTATGAAGCCTGTTGTTGGCAAATGGCTTTATACCGACGTGAGTTTTTAAGTGATTTTAATAATACCGATGCCAGCACCCGACAACGCAGTGCCTTTTTTATTGAGTTTTCTCTCAAAGGATTAGCAGGCTTTAGTAGTGGGGCGCGTGATTTACTGAGCAACCGAGTTTTTGGTTATAGCCAGCTCCGTTAGGAGCATTTTAAGAGATTAACTGTCGTTATGTATCGCTATTTATTGATTATTTTATTAGCAAGTTTGCCTATTAGCAGTATTGCCACTCCTATTGATCTTGATCAAATTGCCGCCATTGTCGATGAAGACGTGGTATTGCAAAGTGAATTAGAGCAACGTATCGCTGATATTCGCTATCAATACAGTGCTCGTCAACAAACTCTGCCACCTAATGATATTTTAAAAAAACAACTGTTAGAGCAACTGATTTTAGAGCGTATTCAGCTTTCTCAAGCCGAACGTGCTGGAGTACGCATTGACGATAATAGTCTTAATGCCGCGATTAACGATATTGCCAGTCAAAATGCCATGTCATTAGCAGATTTTAGAAGCAAATTGGAAGCCGAGAAATCAGGTTCTTATAACCAAATACGCGAACAAATCCGCCGTGAAATGATGATTAGCCGTTTACGTAACAAGCGAGTTGGCGACCGTATTCGTATTAGCGATCAAGATATTGATAATTTCTTGGCCTCACCTCAAAGTCAACTTGCCCTAGAAACCGAATATCGTTTAGCACATCTCACCATCAACGTACCCGACTCTGCTAGTCCACAAGACTGGGAGTCAGCCAAACAAAAAGCCGAACAGGCATTTAAACAACTGCAAGAGGGCAAACCCTTTTTTAATGTAGTCACCGAATTTTCTAATGCTGACGATGCCCTACAAGGAGGTGACTTAGGCTGGCGAAAAAGCGCGCAACTACCTGATTTATTTAGAGAAGCGGCCGAGCCACTACAACGAGGCCAATACTCGGAAATCCTCAAAAGTGCAGCAGGCTATCATATCATTACTGTGATAGATAAACGTGGCGCACAACAAATGCTGATTAAACAACGACATGTCCGTCATATTTTAATTAAGCCTTCCGAAATTCTAACTCTCGAAGATGCTAAACAAAAAGCCGATGATTTGCGTCAACGCTTAGACAAAGGAGCAGATTTTGCCGAGTTAGCCAGCACTTACTCAGACGATGCTGGCTCTGCGCGTAATGGTGGTGATTTAACGTGGGTCGGTGCAGGCGAAATGGTACCGAGCTTTGAAGAAATGATGCTAAAAACGCCCGTTAATAGTATAAGCCCAGTGTTTGAAAGTCCTTTTGGATGGCATATTTTGCAAGTATTAGGCGAACGCGAACAAGATATGAGCGAACAATATAAACGTAATTTGGCTCGTCAAGCCTTATATGCACGTCAATTTGAAGACGAAAAGCTCAGTTGGACACGTGAACTACGTGCCGAAGCCTTTGTGCAAATTAAAGATAATTCAGCGAGTAGCGCACCATGAAACCGTTATTAGTCACTTCAGGCGAACCTGCTGGCATTGGTGTTGACTTATGTCTTGCTTTAGCACAACACGCATTTAGCTTTCCGTTTGTGATATTGGCTGACCCTACCCTGCTTACCCAACGTGCAGTTAAACTGGGTATAGAAGTTGAACTGTTGTATTATGATTATGGTGATGACGTTCCGATTGCACCTAAAGACTCACTATATGTGTGGCCAATCGCCTTGCGTGACCGCGTCATCACAGGCCAACTTAACACCGCTAATAGTGATTATGTATTAGAGATGTTAGAACGTGCCACACATGCCTGTCTTGATGGAATTGCAGCTGGTATGGTAACTGCACCTGTACAAAAATCGGTTATTAACGAAGCAGGTATTACCTTTAGTGGCCATACCGAATTTTTGCAAGAGTTATGTGGCGTAACCAAAGTCGTGATGATGCTGGCCTGTCCCGACCTAAAGGTCGCTTTAGCTACCACTCACCTGCCCTTACGCCAAATTCCCGATGCCATTACCCCCCAACTACTCAGACAAGTGTTGCATATTGTTCATACCGATTTACAAGACAAATTTGCCATACCACAACCGCGTATTTTGGTGACAGGTTTAAACCCTCATGCGGGCGAAAACGGCTATTTAGGACGCGAAGAAATCGACATTATCAATCCCACCTTAGCACAACTCCGTACTGAAGGGCTTGATGTATCAAATGCTTTAGCCGCCGACACTTTATTTACACCCGACAATTTAGCACAGGCTGATGCCGTATTAGCAATGTATCACGACCAAGGCTTGCCTGTACTCAAAGCCAAAGGCTTTGGTGAAGCCGTAAATATTACCTTGGGCTTGCCAATTATTCGCACCTCGGTTGATCACGGCACCGCACTGCACTTAGCAGGCACAGGCAAAGCCAAAGTGGGTAGTTTGGTAACTGCCTTAAATATGGCGGCACAGATGGCTTATCATTAATTTTTTTATACTTACACAGTTATCGCTTATTTGCTCACTAAATAATCTTTTCTAACGATATTTAGCTCACAAAACGCGCTAATTTCAGCACAATGCGTAAGTCCTGATTTTGACAGATTTTTAATATGAGCGACTCCTTACAAGGTCATAAAGCGCGAAAACGTTTTGGCCAAAACTTTTTAGAAGATGACAACGTCATCAACAATATTATCCATGCCATTGCTCCCCAAGTGGGCGACAATATGGTCGAGATTGGGCCTGGTTTGGCTGCACTTACACGCTTTTTGCTACCTGCTTGCCAAAAGTTGCATGTCGTTGAATTAGACAGAGACCTAGCTGCCCGTTTACCTCAACGATTAGCTGGCTTAGGTGAGTTATATTTGCATCAAGCCGATGCCTTACAATTTGATTTTGCGCAATTAGCCTCTACAGAGCAACCGTTACGCATTGTAGGCAATTTGCCCTACAACATTTCTACACCGTTAATTTTTCATTTGCTAAGTTTTAGTCATTTTGTCAAAGACATGACTTTTATGTTGCAAAAAGAAGTGGTTGACCGTTTAGCAGCCGAGCCTGCTACTGCCGATTATGGCCGCCTAAGTGTCATGGTGCAGTATCGTTGTCAAGTTGATTGGCTATTAGATGTACCACCCGAAGCCTTTAATCCTGCGCCTAAAGTACAATCTGCCGTTGTACGCTTAACACCGTGGCAACATTCACCGTATAATTGTCACAATGAAAATCTTCTGCAACAAGTCGTCAGTACCGCCTTTAATCAACGTCGCAAAACGATACGTAACTGTTTAAAAGGGATTGCCGACGATAACGATTTTGAAGCTATTGGCATAAACCCAAGCCTTAGAGCAGAAGTGTTAAGCGTTCAACAATTTGTGCAACTAACGAATCAATTACATAGCCATGTCTGACCATCAACATCATATTACCGTCAAGGTAAAAACAGAGTACTTACCCGAGCAATCTAGCCCAAAAGATTGTCGTTTTGTCTTTGCTTATCATATTAGTATTACCAACAATGGCTCACAAGAAGCACAATTGCTCACTCGTCATTGGATTATCACCGATGGCGAAGCTCGCACCGAAGAAGTCCGTGGTGATGGTGTCGTTGGCGAGCAACCACTCATACAAGCAGGAAAAACTTATCGTTATAGCAGTGGTGCCGTATTAAAAACCCCAGTTGGCAGCATGCATGGCTCTTATGGCATGATTGATGCGCAGGGTCAACCCTTTGAGGCACAAATAGATGCCTTTAGCTTAGCAGTACCGCGCATGGTACATTGAACATTTAAACAAGTGAGAATAGCATGGCGGACTATGCCATTGGTGATGTTCAAGGATGTTTAGACGCGCTAGAGGAACTATTAGCGATTATTGACTTTAATCCTCAACACGATTGCTTGTGGTTTGCAGGCGATTTAGTCGCGCGCGGCTCAGACTCTTTGGGCGTATTACGTCGGGTCAAAGCACTCGGTAATAGTGCACGTGTGGTCTTAGGCAATCACGACTTACATTTAATTGCCTGTTTTTATGGTTATAGTCCCGTTAAGAAAAAAGATCGCACAGGCAACATTGTGACTGCGCCCGATGGCCAAGAACTCATCAATTGGCTACGCGCTCAACCTTTATTTGTCGAAATTCCTCATCAAAATGCTGTTCTATCACACGCAGGCATCCCTCCCTGCTGGACCATAAAACAAGCTCGCACCCTTGCCGCCGAAGTCTCTCAAGTATTACAAAACGAACAGCAATTGCATCAGTTTTTAGGCGGAATGTACGGTAACTCGCCATCTCTTTGGCATGAACATTTACGTGGCACTAAACGCTGGCGTGTTATCACGAATTATCTCACACGGATGCGCTTGTGTAATTTTGCAGGTGAATTAGAATTTAGCCACAAAGAAGGCTTGAATGATTTACCCGATGGTTATTATCCATGGTTTAACTTACCCAATCCTAGCCTTAAAAACACTCGTATTTTGTTTGGTCATTGGGCAGCCCTCGAAGGCAACGGCCCTCAAGCTCCAATTATTGCGCTAGATGGTGGCTGTGTATGGGGAGGTCAATTATTAGCTTATCGTTTAGATGATGGTCAGTTTTTTAGTGCTAAGCAGGCTTGCGTGGATTGTGGGCTAGAGTAAATAAGTTCAAAAGAACTCACTCTAAATATAAAAGATAAATAACCACTAATCGTCATGATGTGTATATTTAGGATGCGGATGTTTGTTTTGTCCACTTATAGGAGCCTAGATAATCTCTCAAAAATAAATAAAATTTATTACTATTCGAAAAAAAACCCTTTCTGTTTTGCAGAAAGGGTTTTTTGGATTGGGGTCTGGCGATGACCTACTCTCACATGGCGAATGCCACACTACCATTGGCGTACTATGGTTTCACTTCTGAGTTCGGGAAGGGATCAGGTGGTTCACACGTACTATGGTCGCCAGACAAACGGGTTGAGCTGTTAGCTCTAATCTGTTTATCTTTACAACGAGAAAATTGAGTTTAAGAGTTGAGTTTATGTGCTGTATCTGCTGTTGAACTAAATCAAGTAAACTGTTTTGGTGTTATATAGTCAAGCCTCACGAGCAATTAGTATTCGTTAGCTTCACGCGTCACCGCGCTTCCACACCGAACCTATCAACGTCATGGTCTCTAACGGCTCTTTAGGAGGGTTAAACCCTCAGGGAGACCTTATCTTGAGGTAGGCTTCGTGCTTAGATGCTTTCAGCACTTATCCCTTCCGAACATAGCTACCCGGCAGTGCCACTGGCGTGACAACCGGAACACCAGAGGTTCGTCCACTTCGGTCCTCTCGTACTAGAAGCAGATCCTCTCAAGTCTCCAACGCCCACGGTAGATAGGGACCGAACTGTCTCACGACGTTCTAAACCCAGCTCGCGTACCTCTTTAAATGGCGAACAGCCATACCCTTGGGACCTGCTTCAGCCCCAGGATGAGATGAGCCGACATCGAGGTGCCAAACACCGCCGTCGATATGAACTCTTGGGCGGTATCAGCCTGTTATCCCCAGAGTACCTTTTATCCGTTGAGCGATGGCCCTTCCATACAGAACCACCGGATCACTAAGACCTACTTTCGTACCTGCTCGACTTGTGGGTCTCGCAGTTAAGCGCGCTTTTGCCTTTATACTCAGTGCGTGATTTCCGACCACGCTGAGCGCACCTTCGTACTCCTCCGTTACTCTTTAGGAGGAGACCGCCCCAGTCAAACTACCCACCATACACTGTCCCCGTCCCGGATAACGGGACTGGGTTAGAACCTCAACATTACCAGGGTGGTATTTCAAGGATGGCTCCACTCGAACTGGCGTCCAAGTTTCATAGCCTCCCACCTATCCTACACAAGTAAGGTCAAAGTTCAATGCAAAGCTGCAGTAAAGGTTCACGGGGTCTTTCCGTCTAGCCGCGGGTACACGGCATCTTCACCGCGATTTCGATTTCACTGAGTCTCTGGTGGAGACAGCGCCGCCATCATTATGCCATTCGTGCAGGTCGGAACTTACCCGACAAGGAATTTCGCTACCTTAGGACCGTTATAGTTACGGCCGCCGTTTACTGGGGCTTCGATCAAGAGCTTCGCTTACGCTAACCCCATCAATTAACCTTCCAGCACCGGGCAGGCATCACACCCTATACGTCCACTTTCGTGTTTGCAGAGTGCTGTGTTTTTAATAAACAGTTGCAGCGGCCTAGTTTCTGAGGCTGCCAAAGGCTTACGTAGTAAATACTTCACCCTCAGCAGCGTACCTTCTCCCGAAGTTACGGTACTATTTTGCCTAGTTCCTTCACCAGAGTTCTCTCAAGCGCCTTGGTCTTCTCGACCTGACCACCTGTGTCGGTTTCGGGTACGATCCCTTACTGACTGAAGCTTAGGAGCTTTTCTTGGAAGCATGGCATCTATCACTTCTTTGTACAAGTACAAATTCGTCTCAGTTCTCAGCATAGAGTAGCCCGGATTTGCCTAAGCTACATGCCTACAACCTTTCCCCAGCACAACCGATCGCTGGTAGATATAGCCTTCTCCGTCCCTCCATCGCATCAGTAAGAGGTACAGGAATATTAACCTGTTTCCCATCGACTACGCTTTTCAGCCTCGCCTTAGGGGTCGACTCACCCTGCGCCGATTAACGTTGCGCAGGAACCCTTGGTCTTCCGGCGGGGATGTTTTTCACACCCCTTATCGTTACTCACGTCAGCATTCGCACTTCTGATATCTCCAGCATGCTTCTCAACACACCTTCGCAGACTTACAGAACGCTCCCCTACCACGTGCACTGAGTGCACATCCGCAGCTTCGGCTTCTAGTTTTAGCCCCGTTACATCTTCCGCGCAGGCCGACTCGACTAGTGAGCTATTACGCTTTCTTTAAAGGGTGGCTGCTTCTAAGCCAACCTCCTAGCTGTCTATGCCTTCCCACATCGTTTCCCACTTAACTAGAAATTTGGGGCCTTAGCTGGCGGTCTGGGTTGTTTCCCTCTTGACGATGGACATTAGCACCCACCGTCTGTCTCCCGGATAGTACTCATAGGTATTCGGAGTTTGCATCGGTTTGGTAAGTCGGGATGACCCCCTAGCCGAAACAGTGCTCTACCCCCAATGGTATTCGTCCGAGGCGCTACCTAAATAGCTTTCGGGGAGAACCAGCTATCACCGAGTTTGATTAGCCTTTCACCCCTATCCACAAGTCATCCCCCGGCTTTTCAACGACGGTGGGTTCGGGCCTCCAGTTCATGTTACTGAACCTTCACCCTGCTCATGGATAGATCACCCGGTTTCGGGTCTACTCCCAGCAACTTAACGCCCTATTCAGACTCGATTTCTCTACGGCTCCCCTATTCGGTTAACCTTGCTACTGAGAATAAGTCGCTGACCCATTATACAAAAGGTACGCAGTCACACCACAAAGGTGCTCCTACTGCTTGTATGCATACGGTTTCAGGTTCTATTTCACTCCGTTCACCACGGTTCTTTTCGCCTTTCCCTCACGGTACTTGTTCACTATCGGTCAGTCAGGAGTATTTAGCCTTGGAGGATGGTCCCCCCATCTTCAAACAGGATTTCACGTGTCCCGTCCTACTCGTTTTCATCGACTATGCCCTTTCGTGTACGGGGCTATCACCTACTATGGCCAGACTTTCCAGACTGTTCCACTAAAGCATAATCGACTTAAGGGCTGCTCCCCGTTCGCTCGCCGCTACTCAGGGAATCTCAATTGATTTCTTTTCCTGAGGGTACTGAGATGTTTCACTTCCCCTCGTTCGCCTCACACACCTATGTATTCAGTGTGTGATACCTATCTTACGATAGGTGGGTTTCCCCATTCAGACATCTCCGGATCAAAGGTACATTGCCACCTCCCCGAAGCTTTTCGCAGGCTATCACGTCTTTCTTCGCCTCTGACTGCCAAGGCATCCACCGTATGCACTTTGTCACTTGACTATATAACCCAAAACAGTCTATTCGACAGTTTTAAGCTATACGATGACTAGATCACTTAATTGACTTTATTAAGTGTCTTTATTCATTTTCGTAACGCCGTACCAAGTTCGCTTGACTCAGTTCTCTATTCAGATACTATATGTTCGCTGACTATGTTAACAACAGACTCAACCACTTTCGCAGTAGGTTTATCATTGCTATAGTCTTTGAATCATAAAAATTTCTTCAGACTCAATTTCCAACTTGTTAAAGAACAAAATGCCGACTCATCATCAAGCATCTATTTTTTCTAGTTTAATCACTAGACCTTAATATTCTAAGCAAGTAAAACTCACTCAAAACACTAAGGTCTAGTAATGGTGGAGCCAGACGGGATCGAACCGACGACATCTAGCTTGCAAAGCTAGCGCTCTCCCAGCTGAGCTATGGCCCCGCTTTCACCGCTAACCTAGACTGGTGGGTCTGGACGGACTTGAACCATCGACCCCACGCTTATCAAGCGTGTGCTCTAACCAACTGAGCTACAGACCCGATACAGGCCAGCGTCTTTTACTCTGTCTACAATTATATAAGCAATTTGTTGTGGATCCTTACTGAAGCAACATTGTCTTCTTTTAAGGAGGTGATCCAGCCGCAGGTTCCCCTACGGCTACCTTGTTACGACTTCACCCCAGTCATCGACCACACCGTGGTAATCGCCCTCCTTGCGGTTAGGCTAACTACTTCTGGTGCAATAGACTCCCATGGTGTGACGGGCGGTGTGTACAAGGCCCGGGAACGTATTCACCGCAGCATTCTGATCTGCGATTACTAGCGATTCCGACTTCATGGAGTCGAGTTGCAGACTCCAATCTGGACTACGATCGGCTTTTTGAGATTAGCACCCCTTCGCAGGTTAGCAACCCTTTGTACCGACCATTGTAGCACGTGTGTAGCCCTGGCCGTAAGGGCCATGATGACTTGACGTCGTCCCCGCCTTCCTCCGGTTTGTCACCGGCAGTCTCCTTAGAGTTCCCACCATTACGTGCTGGCAAATAAGGATAAGGGTTGCGCTCGTTGCGGGACTTAACCCAACATCTCACGACACGAGCTGACGACAGCCATGCAGCACCTGTGTTCTGATTCCCGAAGGCACTCTCGTATCTCTACAAGATTCCAGACATGTCAAGGCCAGGTAAGGTTCTTCGCGTTGCATCGAATTAAACCACATGCTCCACCGCTTGTGCGGGCCCCCGTCAATTCATTTGAGTTTTAGTCTTGCGACCGTACTCCCCAGGCGGTCAACTTATCGCGTTAGCTACGCCACTAAAGTCTCAAGGACCCCAACGGCTAGTTGACATCGTTTACAGCATGGACTACCAGGGTATCTAATCCTGTTTGCTCCCCATGCTTTCGCACCTCAGCGTCAGTGTTAGGCCAGAAGGCTGCCTTCGCCATCGGTATTCCTCCAGATCTCTACGCATTTCACCGCTACACCTGGAATTCTACCTTCCTCTCCCACACTCTAGTCAGCCAGTATCGGATGCAGTGCCTAGGTTGAGCCCAGGGATTTCACATCCGACTTAACAAACCGCCTACGCGCGCTTTACGCCCAGTAATTCCGATTAACGCTTGCACCCTCTGTATTACCGCGGCTGCTGGCACAGAGTTAGCCGGTGCTTATTCTGCGGGTAACGTCAATGCTCATGGGTATTAGCCAGAAGTCCTTCCTCCCCGCTTAAAGTGCTTTACAACCCGAAGGCCTTCTTCACACACGCGGCATGGCTGGATCAGGCTTTCGCCCATTGTCCAATATTCCCCACTGCTGCCTCCCGTAGGAGTCTGGACCGTGTCTCAGTTCCAGTGTGGCTGATCATCCTCTCAGACCAGCTACAGATCGTCGCCTTGGTAGGCCTTTACCCTACCAACTAGCTAATCCGGCCTAGGCTCATCTATTAGCAAGAGGTCCGAAGATCCCCCTCTTTCTCCCGTAGGACGTATGCGGTATTAGCGTTCCTTTCGGAACGTTATCCCCCACTAATAGGCAGATTCCTAGGTATTACTCACCCGTTCGCCGCTAACCCCGAAAGGTCCGCTCGACTTGCATGTGTTAAGCCTGCCGCCAGCGTTCAATCTGAGCCATGATCAAACTCTTCAGTTTAATTTATTGTGGTGCTTTTATCGAAAACACCAAAATCTTGGCTCAGCAGAATTAAAAAATACTCTCAAATTACTGAGAATCTTTACTCTGCTGATAATATTTGATAATAATACCGCCAGTAAAAATTCACACAAATTACTTATCACTCTGTTAAAGATCACACCAATCATCGTCTGATTAGCTTTCAACACCCAACTAATCTCTCAATCAGTCAGCGCGTCGGGCTGCACATTCTACAGCATTTCTACCTTACCGCAAGATGTTTTTTTAAATTTATTTGCTTCCGCAAACTCATCCAATCATTCACCTCACCCCAACACCTCAGCTTCCGCTTCACTCGTTGGCAGGCCGCGCATTCTATAGTTTTTTAAAAAGGAGTCAACCGTAAAATTGATTTTTTTTGATTTTTACATTCAAGCGCATAAAGTTTGAACATTTTGTGTATTTTTATATCTATTTTGGCGTTTTACAGCCACTTAGTCAGCATCAATTTTGTGATGCAATCCAGCGGCTCGTTGTGTTTGCTGCTCAATCGCTTTGATAAACAGCTGTTCCATTGCCCATAAGTGGATATAGTGTTTAGCACGGGTAATGCCTGTATATAGCAGTTGTCGGCTTAAAATGGCTGAGTCTTCTTTTGGAAGCACTACTGCTACACGGCTAAACTCCGAACCCTGTGATTTATGAATGGTGAGAGCTAAAGCTGTTTCGCTGTGAGCAAGCCGTGCGGCGGCAATACGGCGATATTGTTGGTCTTGGGTAGGAAAATAAACATAAAATCCATCTTCTTCGGCAAGAGTAATACCAATATCGCCATTAAAAACATCTAGGCTATAGTCGTTTTTTGTGACCATGATAGGACGACCATGATACCAAATAGACGATTCTTCTGATAATGATAATTCTTTTTGTAGCAAAACACTTAAACGCTGGTTGAGACTGTTAACGCCATAGGCACCTTCTCGTACCGCACATAACACCCGATAGCTGTCAAATTTTTTAATTATGTCAGCAATTGCTTGTTGCTCTTTAAGAGCTTCTACAAAATCTCGATAACCTTGAAAGAGCTTTTTGGCCGTTGCATCTGGTTGCTCAAGTGGATGATAAGCAATAGCGTCACTGCCTTGTTGCGCGATGTGTAATGCAGCGGTGCTATTTCCCTGACACACTGCTTCGGCAAAATCACCTATGACTCCTTCAAAACGCTTACTCTCAGTTAGATGTACGCAGTTTGAGCTTAGGCTTCGTGCCTTACCAATTTCTGCGAGTACAGCTCCTGCTTCGACTGCCGCTAATTGATTGGCATCTCCCAATAATATTAGCCGTGATTGTGGAGCAATGGCGGTGACTAATTGGCTAGCCATTCGTAAATCTATCATTGAGGCCTCATCAACAATAATGAGGTCATAATCTAAGGGATGTTGAGCATTAAATTTAGGTGGAGTGTTGTGCCCCATACCCAGTAGTCGATGTAATGTAAATGCTGTTTTAGGCAATTTGGCATTAACAGCTTTATCAATTGAAATTTTTTCTAGACTTTGACGCAAAGCTTCTTGCATTCTAGCGGCTGCCTTACCTGTAGGAGCAGCAAGTGCAACACGTAATTGCTTATTTTGTTGTAATAAGGCTAATAAAATTCGTACTAAGGTGAAGGTTTTGCCAGTTCCTGGCCCACCTGTAATCACGGTGAGACCACTTTGCAAAGATTGGTGTATCGCTTGTGCTTGCTTAGCTAATGTGCCCTGAGTTAAGTTTGCCAAATCATCGTGATTTAAAGTAATTGGAGTCGGACGATTGAGTGCTTTAAGTGCTTGTGCAAGGCGATATTCATCCCACCAATAACGATACAAATATAGTCTGTCGTTTTCTAACACTAAGGGAGCGACTTGCGTTAAAGCCTGTTGTGCGGAGACGATAATAGGCGATTTGATGGGTGTTTGTTTTTGTAAAAAGTCTTGTTGTAAACATGAATGGCCATTATCTAAAGCGACACATAACTCTCGAGTTAAACTCATGAGACGGGCACTTTGCAATTGATTGCCTCCCTGTGCCCGGTGTAAGGCCGACATCAAACTTGCCAAACCATCTGCCCATGCCGACGCAAACTCACTACGCTCTATGGGAAGCTGTAATACACTCATGGTTTTTGCTCCATCAATATAGCACTCATGTCTTCTAACAATTCAAGACTAGGAACCCAATGGTAAATGCCTTCTTGTCCATGTGGATTCATGCCACGTAAATACAAATAAAACACGCCACCAAGATGCTGTTTTGGCTGATAATTTGAGAGGCGATTAGACAGCCAACGATGCAAGGCCAAAGCATAAATAGCTGCTTGTAGATGATAACCATGACTACTCATCGACTCTATTAAAGATGATGTTTGATAGTTTTCGAGTTGATGTCCCAAATAGTTGCTTTTATAGTCAGCAATAAAATATTGCCCTTGATGTTGAAACACGAGATCTATAGAGCCTTTTAAAAAACCAGTTATAGATTGATAAGGTAATTCGGCCACCGTAATGCCATGCTGTTGCAAGCACTGCCTAAATTTGGTGGTTTGAAAGTGCTTGAGTGGCAAGTGAAAATCTAATTCGCGTAAAGTGTCTTTATTTTGAAGTTGATTAAGGCGTAGATTGGGCTGTAGGCGTGCTTGCATAACTTCACTTAGCCATTGAATAACATCCAGTGTCCATGTTGTTAAAATACCATGTGCTTTAAGTTGTTTTTCGATGTTATCGTGCCAGTCAGTCACGGGCTGGGTAAAGTCGGCAAATTCAAAAATTTTGTGTAAGCAATTACCCGCATGAGAAGCAGGTACTTTTTTGCCTGCGAAATTAAATCTTGCTAACTCCACTTGTTGCTCGGCATACTCTAAAACAATTTCTTTGCCTTCGCTGTCTTTAATTTCTACAGTTTCTTCCTGACTCTGCAAGGCTTTTGCCCCTTGTTGCAAACTACTAAAGCTAGTTAGTCGATAGCCCCAAGGAATTTTTGGACTTTCTAAGACTTTTAAATCTTGTTGATCTGAGTGGGGTTGCGCTTTGGAAACCGTAGGCTGCTGTGAGCTAATAAACAAACCTATACCAAGCGGATGTTGTTGCGCCAAATCGCTCAAACTTTGTAAACCTTGTGGCAACCAATGGCCTAAAGCAGCGTTTTTGATGTTTGATTTTGGCGTATCTAAAGGACACCAATAAACATAACAGCGTTGCGCTGCCCGTGTTAGTGCCACATAACCTAAACGTAATTCTTCACCTAACACTTCATCACTGACAATTTGTTTGGTTTGCTCATTCAGAGTTTGGCTTAAATCAAAAATTGCTTCGTCATTTTGATGGTAAAATGGTGTGTTCATGGCGTGTGCTGAGGGTGGTGCCCACAACATTGGTACAAATACAATAGGAAACTCTAAGCCTTTGGATTGATGAATAGTCATAATTTTTATTAAGTTTTCATCACTTTCGAGTCGTAGCTCGGCATTTTCTGTTTGTTGCGGCTCAAGACGTTGCTGCAAAAACCACTCATAGAGCTGATGCATACCCAAGCGTTGACGATATTCTTCGTGTAATAAATCGGCTAAATGTAAAAAATTAGTTAAAATTCGTTCTCCTTGAGGCAACTTGGCAATTCGTTGTGCCGCTTGTTCTTTTTGTAAAAAATCGCGCCATGCTACTATAAAGCCTTTTTGTTGCCATGTTTGATGATACTGATAAAAGCGTTGCAAATGCTGCGTCCAGATTTTGGTGTCTTGTTGCCATGTTAATAAATCACTTATGGTTTTGCCACATAAACGAGACACCAGTACTGCTCTTACTTTAGCTTCGTTATGAGGGTCGGCAAAGGCCGCCAATACTCGCGCCATATCATCCGCCTCTGCACTTTGAAAAACTTTTTGGCGTGATTGCATGGCTGCTTTGATGCCTATTTTTGCCAAAGCAAAACGACAGGCTTCTGCTTCTGTATGCGAGCGGACTAAAATTACGATATCTTTGGCTTGTAATGATTTTGTGCCCAGTAATACCTTATTTTGGGCTGCGCCAACCAGCAAACGCTGAATTTCGGCAACCATGTGTTGAATAACCCATGATTGACCTTCTTCTTTAGTTACCTTTTCTATTTGATAAGCTACAAAACGTAGGGCTTGATAGTTATCTGCTTGAGCTTCGCGTGTGTCGCTTAACACTGCATGTTCGCGCGAACCTGTTGTGACAGGATAGTAACGAATTTTTTCTTGTTTAAAGGCATCGGTATTGATGTTAAAAAATGCATTTAAAGCATGAATTAAAGGCGACACTGAGCGTTGATTAGCAGCAAGATGATGCCTTTGCTCGGGTGCAACTGCTTGATGTGCTTTGAGATAGGTGTAAACATCTGCTCCCCTAAAACCATAAATGGCTTGTTTAGGGTCACCGACTAAAAACAAGCAACATTGTTGTTTTTTCGCCCATTGATGAAAATATATTTTTTGCAAAATTTGGTATTGATAGCTGTCGGTATCCTGAAATTCATCCACTAAGGCGGCAGGATATTTGAGTCGTAAACTTTGAGCCAACTCTAAACCTGCATCACCATGATGGAGTGCTTGGGCAAGCCCTTTAATTTGCATATCAAAACTTTGGCTTTGTTGAGCAAACAAACGCTCTGTAAGCGTCTGCTGACTGTAGGATATTAACTGGCACTTAAAATCAATGGCTTGAAATTGAATATGCTGTTTAAGTTTTAGCATGTTTTGATGCAATACTTCAGCAATATCAAAAAAAGGATTTGATGGAAAATCAGGGCTGTTTTTTTTACGTGCTTTTTGCAACTGACTCTGACTAAGTTTTTGGAGGGGTTTTTCAACATCCTCTCCTAACATAGTGTTAATAAAATTATCAGCAAAAGCCTGATTTAAAACTATCAACCATCTATCAACAGATTCTGCTTTATAGCTTTGACGATTTAACACATCACCATGCTCATTAAACAATAACCGTATGTGATTTGCCTGTTGTTTCCATAGTTGCTGTGCTTGTTCAAAAAGCTGTTGGGTCTGATAAAACAAACTCGGATTGGCTTGAAATGGCGGACGAACAATTCGCGCTTGGCCTTGCTGCAACACTTTAATGACAAATTTTGCCAAGTGATTAGGGCTAAACTCCTCTCTTTTTAAAAAGTAGGCCACTAATAGCGAGTCAGCTTGTCGCCATTGTTGACGACAATAATCTTGAATAATCTCGTGTAACAGTGGTGTAGTGTCTGTTAATAATTCTGATTCAAAAGGCATACCACTGGCTAAAGCCTGTTCAACGAGTTCACCTTGGCAAAAACCGTTAATAGTAGTGATATTCGCTTCATCGAAATTAACAATAGCGTTAGCTAACCGCTGTATGCCTTGTGACAACTGTTGTTGCTGTACTAAGTACTCATATAAATAAACACAAACAGGGTCGTCTTGTGTACTGTGTTGCGTCAGATCTTGTTCGAGATAATGCTTAACATCTACTAAACGCTTTCTAATACGATCACGCAATTCGGCAGCTGCTGCTTTTGTAAAAGTGATGGCTAAAATTTGTTTAACTTCGAGTTTTTTTTGAACTAACAAACGGGTATATAACGCCGATAAAGTCCATGTTTTGCCTGTCCCTGCCGAAGCTTCAATCAATTGTACGCCTGATAATGGACAGTCAATTGCAGGAGTAGTTACAGATATTTGATGATTACTCATGTCCATATTCCTGCATCTCTTGTGCGAGCTCTTGCCATGTCAATGTTGAACTATGTGTGAGCAGCGGCTGATAAATATCCATAGCTTGGGTAATAAAGTTTTTGGGCAATATATCACGTTGGTCTTCGGGAATAACTTGTCGCCAAAATGCATCATCTACAATTTGGGCTTGCCATGTGTCGGCAGCAACGACTGTTGGGTCTTTTTTAGGGTTTGCACTCGCCTCTAAGTAATCAAATGCTGTATTTATTTCTAACAACAATGGTTGTTGTAAGCCTTGATAATAGTATTGATAAAGTTGCTTAACATAATGTTGAGCTTGCTGCTCCGATAAGGCTTCAAAACGCTGTACACTATCTAAACATAAATAATAAGTCTGCTTGTTAGCCCCCATCAACTGCCATGCCAAATGTTGTAACCATGCTTGTAATCGTACTTTGGCACTTGATTTTGAAACACTATAATTTAGCTGATAAGGCTGTTTGAGCGGTGGCAGCTTGCTATTAAGATGCCATATGCCATTTTTGCTATCAAAACGATAACTAAAGCCTTGTGCTTGATATGACGATTGATATAAGTCTAAAGCGTGTTTAATTGGCTGTAATTCTTGTTCAGACAATAGATAATAAACGTCACCAATGACCCCTACAGGTAATTGCCCACTGGCGCGTAATTGCAACCTTTGTTGTGCACTTTGCATCAGTGCTTGACGTAACTTCCATTTACCTAAGTTATCAAGGCGCAATGGTTCTTCATCATGTTTTTGGTCGCTGCTAACAGGTATTTGTAGTTTAAGCTGTTGTGTTAAAAAGTACTGAGCAGGATGGCGATAAAACTTATAAAAATCATCTAGTTGGATCTGCTCTGGCTGATGTAATAACTGCCATGAAGCATCAACAAATGACGAGGGCTGCATTTGAGTATTGATAACCGCTTTAGCGGCAGCTAACCATTCGTGGGCATATGTTGCTGGTGCATTGGCACTAAAGTAACTTGGGCTAAAGGCCTGCAAACTGTGTGCAATACAACAGTGTTGCTCTATTAACTTTTTACCACCAATAACCCTTCGCCCTAAATACTCTAATAATTGGCTAATCAATGCCGATGGAGGAAAATGTGCTAATTGCTGCTGACTAAAGCCGTTATAAAATAACAATAAATTGTCTTTTGCTGTCATCAGGGCTTCTAAAAACATTGCTTTGTCATCATCACGTCGAGAGCGGTCACCCGCGCGTGGGTGGTCATCTTGGCTTAATAAATCAAATTCGTTATGTTGCTCCCGTCGGGGAAAAGCAGTGTCTTCTAGTCCTAAAATAGCAATAACGCGATATGGCAACAAACGTAATGCCCCTAAACGGCTAAAATGCACGACACCACCTGGTACCGCACCTGGTGCAGAGGCAGCAACTCGTTGTGCTAAATCCGCTAATAATAAGCTGTGTGCAATGGGTTCTGGGGTCGATGCAACACTAAAGGTATCGAATAAATTTTCAATGGCTTTATTAAGATTATCCCATGCTCGCGTACCCACTTGAGAGCTAAAAAACTGCATTAAATCTTGTTGTAACTGCTGCAGGCCTAAATGAGCAGGTTGCTTTTGCTGCCAAAAATGGCGACGCGCGGCAATATCACTCACTGCCTGACTCAAAATGCCAATCAGGGCAAAATCACTGGCCTCAATGTCGGCAACAGGCTGAATACCTGCATATAATTGCTGATAATCACTAGGCAATGCTATTGCCAATAATAAGCGTTCTAAACCAAATAAAAAACTATGTACATCATCAGTATCGCTATTGTCGCCACTGATTTTAGCACGATGCTCACCATCTATAGCTCGATATACTGCTGCCTTCTCTAACAAATTAACACAACGCTCTATATCTTCGGGCAATAAAGCATAATAACTCAGTACAGGAGCTAGACTTAACCAATCGACAAAAGCGGATAAGGTAAAGCGTTCTTGACTTAGTCGATATAAACCTTCAAAGGCGCGCCATAAGCTGTTTTCGGCAACACTCGCCACCCCCGTTAATTGCCAAGGGATATATCTATCGGTACTCACCGTTCCAAAAACCGCTTCAATCGCTCCACCCGCACTGGCAATATCTGGCAGCATGACCACGATATCTTGCGGTGCTAGGCTGGCATCTTGGGCAAATAAATTTAATAAGGTGTCGTGTAAAACTTCTAACTGGCGCGTTAAACTATGACAGCTATGCACTTGAATAGAGTTATCTTGTGGATGAAGTGTCCATGTCGCTTGCTCTTCATGCTCTAACTCATGGACACTGCGCTGTAGAAATGATAATAAATGTGTTGGCTCAAGCTCTGGAAAATCATCTATCCATTCATTATTTTGTTCACCGCCTGATAACTGCGACAACAAGCGAAAAGTGTCACGATGTTGTTTGCCCCATGCCGATAGCAAAGGATGACCTTTGTCATATAAGGCCATTCGTTGCGGTTGCTTGAGCTGCATTTTGGCGAGCCATTTTTCATCAACACTGTCTGCCCAATATTGATTACTGGGGTTAAAGTGATAGAAGCATACCTCTATAAACTCACTCAGCACCCTAAAAAAATCAAGCTCATTGGGCGGCAAACGCACCGTGGTAAAAATAGCCAAACGCGTAGGCAACAGTTTGATGAGCTGAGTATCTTTTTGTAAATGCTGATAAAATTGTATTAACAAGTGGCCTTGGTGGTGATGCTCCTCTGCAAATAACTGTTGCCATAAAGCGGCTTGCCATTCTTGATGTCGATAGGGTGGCTTTTCGATGAGCTGACCGTTATCTAAACGGCTTTGCTTTTGAATCATCATACCTTCGCGCCAACACTCTAACCAATCTCGGCGATAACTTCGATAATAACCAAACACTTCGGCGATGCGTCCTGCCAATTGCCAACGTCCTAATGGATGAGAGTTACGCTCTAAATAACGGTGTAAGATTTCAAAAGTATCATCTTTAGGTAACCGTTGTGGGTCTAACGCTGAAAATAATCGCCATTGCATAGCTTCGGGACTTAAGACAGGCGACTTTGGCGTTTGTGGTACAACTTGACTAAAACAGTGCCACATAAAATTAGCAGGAAACTCAGTAGCTAAGTTAGCACTCACACCGTTTTTTTGCGCCCATTGATAATGTAACCAACGACCAATGGCTAAGGATGGCACAAGTATCGTTAATGGCTCAAAAGGATTATCCTGTTTTTGACCTAAAAATGCGTTTAGCCCCTCAAACAAGGTTGACAAATTATGGCTTTGATAAATGGTGAGCATGACGCATTCCTATTTGCTCTAAGATAATGGGCTGTTCTTAAATCTAAAACAATTACTAGCAAACAACAATCCACAAAGCAAGTTAAGCGTCAGCTTGTGACGTTTTATGGTGCAATGCGACTGGCTAATAAACTCACATTACAAAATGAGTTTAATCAGCTTATTCACGAAAAAATGCTGATGTGCTAAGATTGACTCATTCTTTAGGGAGTAGCTTTTGTTAGTTACATATTAACAAGTATTTATCAACAAACTTGTTCACTGAACATGGTAAATACGACTCAATATTCTGAGTTTAGCGAGACTAAAGATTAAAAACATCCCGCTCTTATTATTTATAGGATAAACATTACTTAACTTAAGATTTACGTTGTTATTTCGGTGCAATGCGTAAAATCTGTTCTGTAAGTTCAAGACCCCTATTTAATAATTAGTGTATTTCTGAGCGTCAGCCAGATGTTTTTAATCTTTGGTTTTTTGGCTGACGCGGAGTTTATGATGACCGCTTTATTGTTAGCCACTGCTTTAGTTGCCCTAGCTGAAATGGGTGACAAAACCCAACTTCTCGCCTTTTTATTAGCTGCCCGATTTCGCCAACCTGTACCAATTGTGTTTGGCATTTTTGTTGCGACCATTATTAATCATGCCTTTGCAGGTGCTGTTGGCATGTATTTAAATAACTTGATTGGCCAAGACAATATGCGATGGATACTCGGTGTTGGCTTTTTAGTGATGGCAATTTGGCTACTTATTCCTGATAAACTAGATGAACAAGAAAACACACACCAATCTCGTTTTGGCGTATTTGGTACGACTGTTATCGCGTTCTTTTTAGCAGAAATGGGAGACAAAACCCAAATAGCCACTATTGCTTTAAGTGCTAAATACTCAGCCGATTTTGTTTGGGTTATCATTGGAACAACATTAGGCATGATGTTAGCAAATGTCCCCGCAGTGTATTTAGGCAACCATTTTGCCCAAAAACTACCAATTCGTTTGATTCACGGGATTGCCGCTAGTATTTTTGCGGTGATTGGGATTTTAATTTTATTAGGAAAAACTGGCCTCTCATAATTTAGGGCTTTCACACTTTAGGACTTACGCGATTATCGCTTAAGTCCTAGACGATCATATTACTAAAAAGCTATTGTTTAAGAGCTTCGATTTTAGGCAACGCTTGTTGCACACTTTGCCAGTTGATGATTAAGGATTTGCATTCATCACAAGGCTGCTCTTTAAGGAGCTGTTTGATGTCAGCTACACGCTCTAAGGTATCAGGATGCGACGAAATCCAAGCCAATGCTGTTGGCTGTTGTTGTGATAAATCAGCTAATTTTTGTAAAAAACTCACCATGCCATCAGGTTTAATTTTGGCTTTTACTAACGTAGCGTAACCCAACTTATCAGCCTCACTCTCCAGCTCTCGACTAAAATAACTGCTACCGACTTGATGAGCGATGACCGCTGTTACCCCACTCACATCCCCCAATACCACAGCTAACACCACCGCCCAACCTGCACTATGAATCATATTTTTGAGTGAGTGACGTTGCTCAACGTGTTGTACTTCGTGTGCTAATACCGCGGCCAACTCCTCAGCATTATCAGCCTTTTGAATCAATGCCGAATGTACCACAATAATACCGCTAGGTAAGGCAAAAGCATTTACCGTTTCATCTTGTTTAATTAGCCATTGGTATTGATAGTTAGAGCCACGGGTGACTTTGTTGCCAATCTCTGCCAAAGCGACGACCGCTTTACCCGATTCAATGATGTCGCCCTCTGCCTTGATTTGTGCCAAAGCTGCTTGCCCTAACTGTTGCTCGGCACTAATAGGAATTTGACTAGTCACCCACGATACCATGTGTTGATATTGCCAAAGCAATAACGCCAACACAAAGACCACCGTTGCAACTGCCGCACCAAGCAAGCCCCAAAAGGTTTTGTGATGACGGTGACGATGATGCCATTTAGATAAGTGTGGCTGTAATGCCTGAGGCGCGCTATTAGCAATCAATTCAATATCTGCTCTAGATACAGCTTTTAAAGCCCATTGCACACCTTCGCTATCACACCAATTTAAAAAAAGCTCATCATGTTCTATACCGCCCACACTAACGCTGAGCTGACTGCTATGTAACTCAATGGGCATATTATCAATAAACAACCGTTGCCCAACAAAATACGCCGAGACGACTGTACCCATCACTGGCATATTGTAACCATACAAGGTCGCATTAAATTTTTGCATAATGCTTAAACCCAAATATTTTAGGACTTACGCGGTTATCGCTTTTTAGCTCGCAAAACGCGCTAATTGCAGCACAATGCGTAAATCCTGATTTTTAGCTACGCTTATCTGGATTTTGCACATATCCAATGACAAAACCCACCACGACTAAACTACCCGACAAATCGACACTCATTAACAGGCTCATGATACTGCCCAAAAATGCGCCCTTTGTACCATGGCGCATTTTAGCACGACGTCTTTGTTTAACGGATAAAGGTGCTCGTTTTTTACCATATTTTGCGCGTGCCGAACGGGTACTGCTATCACCTTTGGCTCGATTACAACTAATACAAGCTGGATATAAATTATTAAGGTGATGGGTACCACCTTTAGCTTGTGGCGTTGAGTGCTCTACTTCCCATGAGCCATTTGTACCAAGTTCACCATAATTGCTAAAATCTAACTTTGCATGGCAAATATGACAATACCCCGAAGTGCGAACAAAAATTTGCCGCAATCTTTTTTGACTAAAATACATAATTAGCTGATTTTTAAAACATTCTTAATAAGAACATGATACTCGGTTTTGAGTATTCAGATGTTATAAAAGTGTCAAACAAAGACAATTAGAAAAACTCTCTTTTATGTGTTAAATGTGTTAGCGTAATCATAATTGGATAAAAAATATTTGCTTATGCCCTCCTCTCTTAAAATCATCATTATTAGCGATACACATGGCTTACATGAGTTATTAACCATTCCTGACGGCGATATTTTGATTCACGCAGGGGATATGACCGAATATGGCGAGCTTGACGAAATTAAAGCATTTGATGACTGGCTAGGCACACTACCACACAAACATAAAGTTGTTATTGCAGGCAACCATGAACATTGCTTAGAAGAAAATGACGGCCATTTACTCTTTAAAAACGCGATATATTTACAACACGAAGCTGTGACTATTGAAGGCATTCGTTTTTTTGGCAGTCCTTATCAACCTTATTTTCATAATATGGCATTTAATCTTAGACGTGGCCAAGAATTGGCCGAAAAATGGCAGCAAATTCCAAGCGATACTGATATTTTAATTACCCACACACCGCCCTTTAAATACTTAGACCGCGTACGCTCGCAATGGGTTGGTTGTGAGGATTTATTAAAACGAGTGCAAGATATTAAACCCAAATTACATATTTTTGGCCATATTCACGAGAATTATGGCCAAGAGGCTAATCGCTATACCCTATTTGTGAATGCTTGCTCGGTGTTAGAGTTAGATGCCCCATTTAATAAGCCCATGATACTTAATTGGCCATTATAAAAAGGCGCAAATTGCGCCTTTTGCTTAGGCAAACTTAATCACCCCATCATTTAACTTATTTACCCGCGAAAGTGCTAAATCTAATGGATAATTTTGGTAAACACGCCATGGCGACTTGGAGCCTTGACGGGGAATCTTGCTAGCAGCGCGCTGAATATAACCCGAATGCATGTCCAAAAACGGAGTTTTTTCAACATTCATATCACGGTTAATAGGCACACAATATTTTTTACCTGTCTTATCCATGTGTTTTAATACATTACAGACATACTCACTAATAATATCGGCTTTAAGTGTCCAAGAAGAATTGGTATAACCAAATACCATTGCCGAATTGGGCAAATCTTCTAACATTGCTCCTTTGTAAATCATTTTTTGAGTGACATCAAAGGGTTGACCGTCTTTTTCTAGCTGCACACCACCTAACAATTTAATATCTAAGCCAGTAGCGGTAATAATTATATCCGCCTCAAGCGTTTTGCCTGATTTTAATAAAATGCCTTCTTCGGTAAATGTATCAATATGGTCTGTGACCACGGAACCTTTACCTGAACGTAATGCCTTAAATAAATCACCATTGGGTACCGCACATAAACGCTCATCCCACGGATTGTATTGCGGACTAAAATGGCTCATATCAAAATCTTGACCAAGCTGACGACGTACTTGAGACAATAAAAAACGGCGCATCACTTCAGGTTTTGCACGACTATATCTATACAATCCAAAGGATAGGCCAACATTACGTACCCGTGCCATATGATAGACTATTTTTTCGGGTAAAAACTTACGTAATTTATTAGAAACAATGTCTTCTTGGGGTACAGAAATCACATAACTGGGAGAGCGTTGTAACATCGTCACGTGTGCAGCTTTATCGGTCATTGACGGCAATAGGGTTACCGCTGTTGCTCCACTACCAATAATTACCACTTTTTTATTGCTGTAATCTAAATTTTCTGGCCAAAACTGTGGGTGAATAATTTGACCTTTAAAACGCTCACGGCCTTTAAACTCAGGAGTATAACCTGCTTCGTAGTTATAATAACCTGTACAAGAAATCACAAAATTAGCTTCAATCGTGATTGGCTCACCTGCTTTGTTAGTCGCTTCTATAGTCCATGTTGCTTTAGGCGTTGACCAAGAAGCTTTTAGGACTTTATGTCCAAAACGAATATGACGGTTAACATCATACTCACGAGCTGCCTCATGAATATAGGCACGAATGGATGGGCCATCGGCAATCGATTTAGGATTTGTCCAAGGCTTAAAGTTATAGCCTAAGGTAAACATATCGGAGTCAGAACGAATACCAGGGTATCGGAATAAATCCCATGTTCCACCAATAGCATCACGGCCTTCTAAAATGACAAATGTTTTATTAGGACACTCACGTTTTAAATGACAAGCGGCACCAATGCCCGATAAGCCCGCACCAACAATTAGAACATCAAATTTCTCGGCCATGAATTTACCCTCAAAAAACGCTTAGATTGATTTAACCTCATGAGTCAATTCTGACATCAAGCGTTGTCAACTTCTAGTGTCTTTTTAGGCTTTTTTGTTGTCATTTTGGGACATTTTGATTTATTTCAGCCAAAATTCGTTGTTTTATGAGGGCAATACATTCTGGAAAAACACGACTAATTCGGGTTAAGTCTCGAATCATGGCCATTTGTGGCCACGTTGCTTGTTCCCCCATGCGAATATAATCGACCAAACCTGTGGGGCTAGGATTAGCAATTACCTTTAAGTAGGCTTTAACACTAAACGGAAATTGAATATTGATATCACCCAAATAACTTTGTGCCGCCACCGCATGGGCTTGATTAAAGACAGGACTTAAGGGTGTTTTTTGAAAAAGATGTTTAGAAATATCTAGCAATTCTGCACTAGTAGTATGTATTAATGAAGAAACAATATGTTTGCCAATGGCTTGCACACCACGTTGCTTTTTATGGGTAATAAAAGGAATTACGTGCGGGTTAGCTTGGCTGACAATGGTTTGATTAACATTATGCAAACGCGCCAAACGCTCTTTGGGTAAATCACCATGAATCGTGCCATCAATCCATGTTTCGGTACTCATATAAGGCACTTTTTGCCCAGAAGATGATTTTGCTTGTAAGGCGACAGGTGGAAACAGATAAGGAATTGCACAAGACGCTTGAGCAGCATATTCAATCAAGACATTCGGCGCGGTTAAATAATTTAAAAGACGTGGCTTTTGGTGAGTTCGTGTCGGTGATACCGAAATATTTAACACTCGACCACTACGTTGATACGCTTCCAAAAACGTTGCGCTCCCAACATTAGTGACAATATGTTCAAATATCTGTGTTTCATCTAAAGCGGTTTTATATTTTTTGATGTCTGTTGGTCTGCGCCAACGAATCGCGTGGCGATGAATATCGCTTAATTGTTCACGATAAAAGATATCCAACTCGGCATCACTGCGATTGCACACCGCCGCCGCGACAATCGCGCCCATACTTGAGCCAGCAATGGTTTGGGGTAATAATTGTGCCTCCCATAAGGCTTTTGTTACCCCTAAATGATAAATGCCAAAGGCTGCCCCACCACTCAACATCAAAGCAGGACGACCATAAACGCGTTCGGCTTGTTCAAATAAGGCTAATTTTTGTTGTTCGGACATTTGAGGAATTTTTTGTTGGCTCAACATTCGCATTACTTGTTCGACTTCATCCAAATATTGGCCAACTATGTATTTTGTGCCAGAGCGTGCATATTGATATAAGGCAGGATTGTTTAATTCGCCCAAATGTCGATACACGCTTTCTTGTAATAACACCGCTAAATGTTGCCAATCACCTGACTGGCGTAAGGCTTGCATTTTTTGGATATGTTCTTTAATCAAGTTTTCATGAAAAAACGCGGATCCGTCACTGGCACGCCAATCCATTAAACCGTCTAATTGATCTAACTCTTGGGCAATCGCTAACCACTCTTGATAATTATTGGCATGAGATAAGGCTTGTAATAAGCGTTGCTTTTGAGCAGACATGATTTTTCCTAAAAAATGGTGGTTATTAGATTCTAAACCATTTTTCAGTCCGATTACCGATTAAATATACATTTGTATTTTAATTATCTTGATGCTCCATTCAATATGCATTCCTTTTGTCAATAAACTTGGCCGTATAGCTTGCCAAGCTTTCAAGTATATCGGCTTATTTACCACAATTATCAATTGCTCAAGCCGCTACCCTCTTAATACGCACAGGCAGATATTTATGATACGGGGTGCGTGACAGTGGGTCACAATCACTGCTTGCGGTTAAAAGATTTAACTCAGGACCTAGCACTTGCCCATTGTTATAGCGAATACCATAACCATGTGGCAACGATACTGTTCCCAAGCGCATACCTTCGTCAAACTCAATTACTACGCTAATTTGTCCATGTTTAGAGGCACATAAAGCTTTATCTCCCTCAACCAAATTTAACCGTTGAGCGTCTTGCGGATGCATACGCATTGCCCCATGTGGGTCAACTTTGCGCCATGCAGGGTCACGATAAATTTGATTAGCGTTATAACTACGACGTTCACCCGCAGCTAATACAAAGGGATATTCGCTAGTGGTAGCAGGCTGTTGTTGAGCTAACAAACGCAGTTCTTGCAACATTTCTGGAATAACCAAGTGAATCTTTTTGTCTTTTGTTTTGACTAATGACCATACATCTTGGTATTGATGCTCACTAAAAATTACGCCCGACCGCTCACGTAAAATGGCAGCAAATAATTCTGCTCCTAAGCTTAAACGATTCCCTTTAAATCCTGCGCGTTGTACAGCTTGAGTATGTTCATAAGCAAATTGCATTGACAAGGGTAATAACAGGGCGGCCACTGCCGCGCCATTTTCTAAAATCGTCTCTAAAGTGCGATATAAAATGGAAGCCGCAAAAGGCTGATAGCGTTTGTTGCGTGCTAAATAAGCCGCAAAGGCAGTCATATAAGCAATATGTTTAGTAGCTTTAGGTTCCAAACGAGCAATATTGGCTAATAGTGGTATCCTTTTTGGAATTGCCCCCATATTTTCCAATAGGCGCGTATAAATTTCGGGTTCAGCTAAGGTATTGGCATACTGGGGCAATAATGGGTGACGTAAATGAAAGCCATTACGCGGAAACTCTAAATTAAAGCCAGTAAATTCCCATTTTTCAAACTGAGAGGCAGCAGGCAATACATAATGTGCCAAACGCGCAGTTTCGGTCATTGCCACATCAACCACTACCAACAACTCCAAGCTATTGAAGGCTTTTTCTAAAGCGGGAGTATCAGGCCATGTGACCAAAGGATTACTACTATCGACCACCACAGACCTAATACCTTGTTCGCCTGCCAACAGAATTTCATCGGGCAAAATATTGGGAGGTAAAATTCCTGCAATCGGAAACATTTGATGATAGACACTGCGCTTAATATGGGCTTTGCGCTCATCGGTATGTCCTAACACGGGTACTAAAGAAGCATGTAAATTATTGCCACCTTTTATGCCAAAGTTACCTGTGATTAAATACAATAGTTTTTCTAAATATCCATTTAATGTGGTGTTTAAAGTGTGTTGAATACCCAAATCTATGCGCACACAAGCGGTTTTAGCGGTTGCAAAATCACGCGCCACCTTTTCTACGAGCTCTAAAGGTACATCTGCTCGTGCAACATAATCAGCAATCGGAACTTGTTTTAAAGCCACTTCAATTTGTTCAAAGCCTTGACAATGTTCGCTTAAAAAGACTTTATCATGCAAATTATCACGCACGATGATTGCAAGTATTGCACTCATTAAAAAAGCATCCGTACTCGGTTTAAGCTGCAAATGAATATCCGCCTGTTTAGCGGTTTCGGTACGACGTGGGTCTATCACTACCATCGTACGATTGGGGTCTTTACGAATCTCTTTTAAGGTGTCACGCGCATTAGGAATACCATGCGACTGAAAGGGATTACAGCCAATAAACAACACATAATCCGCGTGCTCTACGTCTTCGGTGGTATGACAAGTTTGTTTGCCAAACAAACGACCATTAACCCAAAAATCACCCGTTTTTTCTTGGCCTAGTGAGTTGTAATTAAATTTACTTTTCATGGCTGCGCGAATTTGCGCCAAATAGGCTCCGCCTAAATGATTACCCTGTCCGCCACCACCTACGGTAGCAAAGGCATTGCCACCATACTGGTCACGGATTCTCACTAATTTTTTTGCAATTTCATTTAAGGCTTCATCCCAACTCACCTCCACAAAACTACCATCTGCTTGTCGTTTTAGTGGCTGGGTTAAACGGTCAGCATTAAATTGATAATGTGTCAAACGTGCTGCTTTTTGACAAATATAACCTTTAGACACGGGATGCTGTTCATCGCCACGAATTTTGCCAAACTTTCCCTGCTCATCAATATCAATCAATAGGCCACAATTACGTGAACACAAAATACAGGCGGTTTTTTCGGTGCGCATAATTTGCTCCTGTTGCCCAAAAACCATATAATAACGAACGTTATTCTATAAATTTGACACTGTCAAGGCTTACAGAAAAACAATATCCTTATAATTACAGACAATCTTCATTATCAAGAGTAGCTAATGCGTTATCCCCCCGAACATAAAGCCGCTGCCCGTCAGAAATTGATTACAGCAGGCGGTGCCTTGGCCAAAAAATCAGGATTTAACAGTACAGGGATGGACGCTTTGGCGGCATCTGCTGAAATGACTACAGGTGCTTTTTATAATCAGTTTAGTTCCAAAAAAGAGTTCTTAAGTGCCATTATTGACCATGAATTAACACAGCTCAGTGTGATTTTTGCTACACAAGATGAACAAGGCTTACGCCAAGCACTGGCATGGTATTTAAGTCCACAACATGTTGAGCATCCCGAAAAAGGCTGTTTGTTACCCAGTTTAGGCGCGGAAATTGGACGTGCTGATGAGTCAACTCGTATGTTATTTGAACAACATCTTGAACCTTTGATAACTGCTTTACAATCAACAACCCATGATAAAGCGCAAGCATGGACATTATTAGCACAAGCCATTGGTGGCATAATATTGGCACGAGCAGTATTGCAATCTGAAACACAACAAGAAATTTTGCAAAGTGTTAAAAAATTCAGTTTTGAGATGATTAAACCAAGACCTTAATGCGTTATTTGTTTAGCCACCAAGCTTTGTCATAATACTGCAACACGATTGTCATGTAATAACCCAAACTACAGGGGAAAGATTGATGAAAAGTGACCGCATTTTAATTGTTGATGACGAAGCTGCTATTCGTGAAATGATTAGCATGGCACTAGACTTGGCTGGCTTTGAGACTATCGAGGCCGAAGACGCCCTACAAGCACACCATAAAATTGTTGATGAACGTCCAAACCTCGTGTTATTAGATTGGATGCTACCAAGCATGACTGGGATAGAGTTATGCCGACGCTTAAAACGTGACGAGACCCTAAGTGAAATTCCTGTCATTATGCTTACCGCTCGTGGTGATGAAGACCATAAAATTCAGGGTTTAGACTCAGGTGCAGATGATTATATTACTAAGCCCTTTTCTACTCGCGAATTAGTATCACGTATTAAAGCGGTATTACGCCGTTCCTCTGCGCTTAGTGCCGAAAAAGCCATTGAAGCGGAAGGTCTAAAACTAGACCCTGTTAGCCATCGGGTAACCGCTAATGACAACCCTATCGAAATGGGACCAACCGAATATCGCTTATTAGCCTTTTTTATGAGTCATCAAGAACGTGCTTATTCACGCGCACAAATGCTTGACCAAGTATGGGGCGGCAATGTTTATGTCGAAGACCGTACCATAGATGTGCATATCCGCCGATTGCGCAAAGCATTAGAGCCTTTTGGCTATGACAAATTTATTCAAACGGTACGTGGTACAGGTTACCGTTTTTCCCTTAAAGCAGATAAACAGGACATGGTGTGACCGCACTTCTTAAAGCTGAGCTTTTACGCTTAGGCTATTTGTTATGCTTTTTTGCTGTCATTGGCTGGTTTAGCCACTTAACAGTACAGTTTTTGTTTTTGGCAATTGCCGTCTATTTAGGACTACATTTGCGTAATTTACATAAACTGCATCGTTGGCTCAAACATCATCCTCAAGACTATCCACCGAATGTGTCGGGAGTATGGGAGGATATTGCCCAAAGTATTTATCGTTTACAAAAGCAAGAAAAAGAAGCCAAGCAAAGTTTATTGAGCATTATTCAGCGGGCGCGTGAATCTGTTGCAGCATTAGATGAAGCAATAGTCCTAGTTGATAGCCATGGTAATTTGGAATGGTGGAATGCCGCAGCCGAAAAACTGTTAGGCTTTAAGTCAGCCTCTGATAATGGCAAGCCCATTACTAACTTAATCAGAGACCCCGCCTTTATTGAGTTTTTTGAACGTGGTGGCGGCAAAGATTCACTTAAACTACCTTCTTGGACGCAATCTAATCATTATGTACAGTACGAAGTGACACGTTTTGGGGACAACGACCGCTTGCTGATTGCCTATGACATTACACGCTTGCATCAACTCGAGCAAATTCGTAAAGATTTTGTCGCTAATGTCTCGCATGAGTTGCGTACTCCTCTCACCGTGCTTAGTGGTTATGTAGAAACCTTTGTCGATAACGATGAATTTCCAGCACGTATTAACCGCATCTTTACCCAAATGCAGCAACAAACTAAGCGCATGAGCAATTTAGTGAATGACTTATTACTCTTGTCCCGCCTAGAAAGTGACAATATTAAGCAAGAAGCCAAGCCCATCAACATGACCTATTTGTTAGAACAATTACGATTAGAAGCGTTAGCCTACGACCCCGACAAACAACACGCAATTATGGTACATGTCGATAGTCCCCTCCTGCTTGTTGGTATCGAAAACGATTTACGCAGTGCTTTTTCTAATTTAATTACTAACGCCATTAAATACACACCCGCCTGTGGAGCGATTACTATACGCTGGAGTCACGATGATAAATACGGCTATCTGAGTGTACAGGATAATGGTATTGGTATTGAACAACAGCATATTCCGCGTTTAACTGAACGCTTTTATCGGGTTGATGCTGCACGCAGCAGTGCAACTGGTGGAACGGGTTTAGGCTTGGCGATTGTTAAACACGTGTTATTGCAACACAAAGCTGTACTCAACATAAACTCTAAAGCCAATGCTGGTTCAACTTTTACTTGTATTTTTCCTAAAAATTTATTGGTTGAGAAGGATTAGAAAATCAGGACTTACGCATTTCACCAAAATTAGTGCGTTTTGTGAACATAAAATCGTTGAAAAAGGTTGAAATGTAAGCAAAAAAGCGATAACTAAAATGTAGGGCGGAATAGATTCCGCCACTTTCACAATGTGTAATGCCCTTCGGTTATTGCACACTACACCGACTGGATACAGGCTACTTGGTTATTTTTCAACTTTTTGGCGTACCACATCATAGCTCACATGACGCACATCGGCACCTTTGACTAAGTAAATGAGCTGTTCAGCGACATTACGCGCATGGTCACCTATACGTTCTAAGCTCCGCAATACCCACATGACATTTAATACACGTGAGATATAACGTGGATCTTCCATCATATAGGTCATTAAAGCACGGGTTGTAGTTTTGTATTCAATGTCAATTTGATTGTCCGATTGCATTACTTTAAAGGCTTGCTCCACATCTAAACGGGCAAAAGCATCTAAAGTATCGTGAATCATGACGCGTACTTGATTGCCAATATGACGGGTTTCAACATAACCTCGTGGCGACTCCCCCTCCTCACACAAGGCAATCGCATAACGGGCAATTTTAGAGGCTTCATCGCCAATACGCTCTAAATCTGTAATTGCTTTGCTAATTGCAACAATCATCCGTAAGTCAGAAGCAGCAGGTTGACGACGTGCCAAAATACGCACTAGCTCATCATCAAGTTTGGTCTCCATGGCATTGATGCGTTTGTCGCTTTCTTGTACTGATGTCGCTAGAGCAGAGTCGGCATCAAGTAACGAGTGAATAGCGTCGGTCACTTGCTTTTCGACCAAGCCTCCCATTTCTAAAAAATGGGTACGAATTTCTTCTAACTCGCTATTAAACTTTTGCGAAATATGGTGTGCATATTCTTCGTGGGTGGCAGGCATAGTACACAGCTCCGATAATAAAAAGGGATTTTGACATTGTTCAGCCAACATCAATATAGCCAAACAATGTCAAGAAATAATTAACCATAACGACCTGTAATATAGTCTTCGGTTTGTTTGTTTGCTGGATTAGTAAACAAAGTATCGGTATCGGTATGCTCAACTAACTTACCCAAGTACATAAAGGCCGTATAGTCCGAAACACGAGCCGCTTGCTGCATATTATGCGTGACAATCAATATCGTAAAACGATCACGCAGTTCGTGAATCAACTCTTCAATTTTGAGTGTAGAAATTGGGTCAAGTGCACCTGTTGGCTCATCTAACAACAATACTTCTGGCTCAATGGCAATGGCGCGTGCAATAACTAAACGCTGTTGCTGACCACCAGATAAACCCAAAGCCGATTCGTTAAGACGGTCTTTGACTTCATCCCACAAAGCTGCACCTTTGAGTGAGTCTTCAACCACATCGTCTAAGTAGCTTTTTTTGTTAATACCTTGCAAACGTAAGCCATAGGCAACATTTTCGTAAATCGACTTGGGGAAGGGATTCGGCTTTTGGAATACCATGCCTACGCGACGCCGTAAGTTGGTAATATCCATACTCTTATCAAAAATATCAGAGCCATCTAGTAAAATATTACCCTCGATACGGCAACCGTCAACCAAATCATTCATACGATTAAAGCAACGTAGCAAGGTGGATTTGCCGCACCCCGAAGGACCAATAAAAGCCGTCACGCGCTTGCGAGGAATGTGCATATTGACATCAAACAGGGCTTGTTTTTGACCATAAAACAATTTGAGGTCACGAGTTTCTAAACAAATATCCTCATCAGCCATATTTAAATGACGATTTTGTCGCCCTAAAGCATCCATACTCATGGCTTGGGTAGGCTTTTGTGGTGCAGCAGATGTATTTGCAGTCATAATGGGCTGTTCCAATTCAAGATTCATAGATTAAGACTCTAAAGCTTTATATTTTTCGCGCAAGTGGTTACGTAAGGCAACGGCAGATAAATTTAAACTTGCCACAATCAACACCAATAAAAAGGCGGTGGCATAAACTAAAGGCCGTGCTGCTTCCACATTAGGACTTTGAAAACCAACATCATAAATATGAAAGCCCAAGTGCATAAATTTGCGTTCTAAATGAATAAACGGTGCATTTAAGTCCACAGGCAAGGTAGGTGCAAGTTTGACTACCCCTACCAACATCAAGGGCGCAACTTCACCCGCAGCACGAGCAATGGCTAAAATCATCCCTGTCATAATACTGGGCATAGCCATAGGCAAAATCACCCGCCATAAGGTTTCGGCCTTGGTTGCACCAAGTGCTAATGACCCCTCTTTAAGGGCACGAGGAATACGTGACAGGCCTTCTTCGGTAGAAACAATCATCACAGGCAAGGTCATTAAGGCTAAGGTAATCGCTGACCACAATAAACCAGGTGTACCAAATACGGGGGCTGGCGAGGCTTCGGGATAAAATAAGCGGTCAATATTGCCACCTAAAAAGTAAATAAAGAAGCCCAAGCCAAATACGCCATACACAATCGACGGCACACCTGCTAAGTTATTAACCGCAATACGCACCGTTTGGGTAATCACACCTTGGCTAGCATATTCACGCAAATAAATGGCAGCTATCACACCTAATGGCGTCACAATCACTGTCATCATTAACACCATCAACACAGTACCAAAAATAGCAGGAAAGACTCCGCCCTCGGTATTTGCTTCACGCGGATCATCACTCAAAAATGCCCATGCGTTGTGGCCATAAGCCGCTAATTTGGCAAAAACACCCATATCATTAGGTTTGTGGGCAGCGACAATTTTACTTATGGCTATTTCTTTTTCGCTGCCATCGGCTACCACAAACACCGCAGAATCACGTTCCATATCGTGGCGTAACTGCTCAAGTTTAGTTTTTAAGACTTCGTACTTTTGGTGCTGCTCATCGCGTTGTTTAGCAAAACTGGCTCGTTGCACATCATTTAATTTACCTTCTAGCTCCAATTTACGCTCTTGTAAGCGTAGTTTTTCGAGTTTGAAATTGATGGAGCCGACTTCGCCTTTTTCTAAGTCTTTAATCTCGTCATGAAAGCCATTGCTGCGCATCAAACGAGTTTGCAATTCTGACCACGCATTATCACCTTCGGCAATTTGTTGGCCATTTTCTTTAATCGACTTGAGGCGACCATAAAATGTTCCCCATTCATAACGCTCTAACACCACAATATCTTTAGGATATTGAATGTTTTGCAAATTAGCGGCCAAAACCCACTTAAAGTCTTGGCCAGTCACATCTTTGTTACCTTGTTTAATAGAGTAACGAGTCACAGTGTCAACACTGGCAGGAATCTCGATACCTGCTTCGCGTAAGCGTTTGGCAGTATCAATTTTTTCGTCATAAAGCTCGCCAATAATAGTACTCGTTTGGCCTTGATAACTGTATTGTGCTTGCATGACATTGGACGGCCAAAAATGCCCCAAGCCACGCACCGCTACTAACCCCAAAATACCAATGACCATAATCAAGGAAATAGCAACGGCTCCTGCATTAAGCCAGACCCATGCTTCGCCACTTTTAAAGTATTCGCGTAATTTCATGGTTTAAGCCTCACAAAGAACCGTATTTTTTACGCAGACGGTTACGCACCACTTCTGCTGCCGTATTTAGCACAAAGGTCAATATAAACAACACCAACGCCGACAAAAACAACACTCTAAAATGAGTTGAACCGACTTCGGCTTCGCCCATTTCGACCGCGACGTTCGCCGACAAAGTACGCATACCTTCAAAGATATTCCATTCCATCACTGCTGTATTACCTGTTGCCATTAACACAATCATGGTTTCACCTACGGCACGGCCAAAACCAATCATCACCGCCGAAAAAATCCCTGGAGAAGCTGTTGGCAATACCACACGAGTTAAAGTTTGCCATTGGGTTGCTCCCAAAGCTAAGGAGCCATTGGTTAAATGACGTGGTACAGCGAATAAGGCATCTTCAGCAATCGAAAAAATCGGGGCAATCACTGCAAAGCCCATCGCCAAACCGACAATTAAGGAGTTTCGTTGGTCAAATTTAATGCCAGCTTCATGTGATAACCAATAACGAACATCACCGCCAAAAAAGTGCAACTCTACCCATTGGGATGAACCAAAAGACAACCATCCTCCTAATAAAATTGGGGTAATTAAAATAATAGGTGCCCAACCTTCAGGAATACGGCTGCGTTTTTCGAGTGGGATTTGTACCCAAATAAAGCCACAAATTAAAATAATAAGTGGGGTAATAATCAGCAAACTGGCAATACCAGGCAAGTTTGCTTCGATAGTGGGTGCTAACCATAAACCTGCCAAAAAGCCCAAGATGACCGTTGGCAAGGCTTGCATTAACTCAATGGCAGGTTTGACCTTAGTACGCAGAGCAGGCGACATAAATACCGCTGTGTACATAGCTCCAAAAATCGCCAAAGGTGCAGCCAACAGCATGGCATAAAAAGCCGCTTTGAGGGTACCAAAAGTCAGCGGCATTAAGGACATTTTGCCTTCAAAGTCAACATTACCCGAGGTGGACTGCCATGTATAACTTGGCTCTGGATAAGACTCATACCACACTTTGCCCCATACCGACTTTATCGAAATATCGGGATGTTCGGTATGTAAACGCCAAAAACTGGCACTGTCTGCCGCTTGTACAAACACGCCTTCGGAACGAGCAGACACCGATAATTCGCTAATCGCTGTTTTGGCTGCGGCATGAATACCAAAAGTTCGCTCAGAGGTAGTATAAAAATAACCAATATTGCCTTGCGCATCACCAGCCACAAAACCTTTGCGCTTGGCTTCGGGTGCAATCGCGGTAATTGGTGCTGTACCTAACTGAAACTGCCGAATTTGCTGTAAATTAAATTTATCTTCGCCATTGTGGGTATCTCGTACCAAAAACCACTGGCTAATTTGACCTTTGTTGTTACCAACCAACAAGGAAATCTCGCCTTGCAAGGGCACTACTGTGCTAACCTCCCCCTCGTTCAGTTTGACTGTTTGATACAGTTTAGGCTCACCTTCGACGATTCTAAATACCGCAATATCTTTTGCAGTAAGCAAATACGCCCAACGTGCTCCCTGCCCTAAAACCATTGCCTTAATTGCTTGGGTATCAACTGCCAACGCCATATTTAAGCTACGCTCAAACACTTTATCTGAATTGCTATCGCTCTCGGCATCATCCATAGCACTACTTAAACTAAAGCCACCTTCTTCGGCTTCGTCTTTATGAACACTAAAACGTTGCCATAACACTTGATTATTAGCCGCAGCAAACACTTGCAAAACACCATCGTCATCACGCATGGCAAAATTAGTCAATGGCTGGTGTGCGTCATTGATAGTTAAAGGTGTAGTACCATAAGGAAACATTAAACTGGGGTGAACCGTTTTTGATTTACCGTCAACCGCCACATCGACCGAGTAATTAGGCTTAAACACTAATAATTGGCCATTCGACAAGCCAACTCCAACTAATCCTTGCAAAATCGCACTACGCTGGATACGACTAATCGTCACTCCTTGGGGTAAAGCTAATTGCTCACTGGCCGAAGTTTGGCCATCTTTGACAGTAAAATATTGCACTTCACCTGTGGGCAATAAACGAATACCTGTTTGATTGTATTCATCCATATCCACCCATAACGCTACTTGTTGACTCTGATAGCGTTGGGTTTGGTCAAATTCAGCTTTTTTGAAAAGAGGCCAACTCTCAACCAACAAATAAACAAAAATCAAAGTAATCGCCAACACCACAAAAATACCACCAAAACCAATGGTGACATTAGCAATTTTGTCTTTAATGCGACGACGACGGTCTAAAGCTGCCATCGTAGCCGCATCTAAACGAATACGCTCAGGTTTACTCATATATTACTCATCAATTTATATAAGAAGCACAAGCCATTTTAACAACAAAAGGGGCTAGAAGCCCCTTTTGTGTAATCAATTGATTATAAACCCAATTTTGCGCGAATCTTTTTAACTTCAGACGCAGGTAAGGGAATATAACCGTCTTTTTCAACAATTTGCTGACCTTGTTGAGACAAAATCAACTTCACAAACTCAGCTTCTAAAGGAGCCAAAGCTTGTTTTGGGTTTTTGTTGACATAGACATATAAAAAACGCGCTAAAGGATATTTACCCGACAAAGCATTTTTAGCGGTTGCTGCCACAAACTCACCATCGCTGCCCTTTAAAGGCACAGCTTTTACACCAGAGGTTACATAGCCAATCCCCGAATAACCAATACCGTTAATAGAATTAGAGATGGACTGTACAACCGATGCCGAACCAGGCTGTTCATTGACATTTGATTTAAAGTCACCTTTACACAAAGCATGTTCTTTAAAATAACCATAAGTACCCGATACCGAGTTACGGCCAAATAATTGCAAATCACGTGACTTCCATGCACCTGTCAAGCCCACATCCCCCCAGTTTTTAGCTTCTTTTTCGTAGCCACATTTACGGGTTGTCGAAAAAATTGCATCAACCACTGGCATAGACAAGCCCTTAATCGGATTATCTTTGTGTACAAATACCGCTAAGGCATCTACAGCTACTGGAATAGCTGTTGGCTTATAACCATATTTCTTTTCAAAATCCTGAATTTCATTGTCTTTCATAGCACGAGACATAGGGCCTAAGTTAGAAGTCCCTTGAGTTAAGGCTGGTGGCGCAGTAGAAGAACCTGCAGCTTGGATTTGAATATTGACATTTGGATATTGCTTTTTAAAATCTTCAGCCCAAAATGTCATTAAATTTGCTAAAGTGTCAGAACCAACGCTGGATAAGTTACCTGAAACGCCTGTTGCCTTTTGATAGACGGGCATACCTGCATCAATTGCGTGGGCATTAATAACACCTAAACCCAAACCTAGAGCCAGTACTAGCGGTTGAAGTTTCATCACATTTTCCCCAATTAAAAATTTATCTTGTTCTCAACATGATTAAAGGATAAGCCTGTTATATGACAACTTTGTGACAATGATATTTTTTTAGACAAAAAAAACCAAATAATGACCAACTATGCATATTTTGCATTGAGCAATTGCTAATAGCTGCATAGAATAAGAAGAAAATATATATAAATTAGCCCCTACAATACAAAATGCTTTAATCGCTGATTGTTTGCGTCACAAATGCTTATTATTCTTATAACAGGGGGTACGGTTTAATGACCGACCAGTATGCCAACAAGCACACCACAACAGAGATGCCTACTTCTCTGATTGAACAACGACTAATACAGCTCCAATCATCACAAATGATTGGTCAATTTCAATTTTTTAGCTTTATATCTTTAGTGTCGATTGTCACCGTGAGCTTTTTGTATTGGGATGAAGATAGCACTTTATTTTTATCAACCAAGACATGGACCGTATTAGCCTTATTAGGTGTGGCTTTATCAATTGTCACCATTAACCATCTTAAACGTAATTTTCAAGAATTTGCTGCTGATACCATCGAAAAATGTCTTAACTGCACTGCTTTAATCATGGGTAGTATTTGGGGCGTGGCTACGGTAATTTTTTCCCCCAGTTTCCCCATCAATGGCACACCGATTGCTGATTTTTATCGTCCTGCTTTGTTTGCGTGTTTGGTTAGTTGGCAAGCGATTGCTGCTCTAACCAGCTATTCGAGTCGATTTGAAACCTTTATTTATTTTGCCATCGCAGCCATTTTACCTGGTTTATTATTATTAACCGCTTATCCCTCGGTAGTAAATTCAGCCTTAACAGGCGTTGGTGGGTTATTCTTCTTTTTTGTGTTACTAGCGGGTCGCCGTTTAAGTGATTTAAGTTATCAGTCTCTCTGGCTACAATTACGAAATGAAGATTTAATTCATTTTTTAGAAAGCTCTAAAAACACCGTCGAAGCTGTCAATCAAAAATTAGCTTTAGAAATACAAGAAAGACGACATACTGAAATCCAACTTCAAGAAATAAATAGTAATTTAGAACAAAAAGTTCGTGAACGCACTCTTGCTTTATCCGACATTAACCGTGCTCTGCGCAATAGCCAAGAACGCTTAACCCTTGCCATTGATGCCTCTGGCATTGGTTTATGGGATTGGAATATGAGCAATAACGAGATTTTTAACTCTAATTTTGAACAATTATTAGGCTACTCTAAACTCGAAATGAAAGCCCTCATGGGTAATATGAAACAAATTATTCATCCCGAAGATTACGCCACCGTTAAGCAAGCCTTATTACAACACTTACGCAAAAAGAAGCCCAATTACGAGGTTGCCTATCGTATTTTGCATCGTGCTGGCCATTGGGTCTGGGTCGAAGATAACGGTCGTGTTGTTGCTTGGGATGCCAAAGGATTACCCTTGCGTTTAATTGGTACTCGACGCGACATTACGCCTGAACGTGAAGTCGAAGAAAAACTGCGTCTATCGGCCTCGGTGTTTGAATATGCTGCTGAAGGAATTTATATTTTGGATGCTGATTTTTGTTTTTTATCGGTTAATCCTCGTTTTAGTCAAATGACGGGATTTAGTAACGAAGATTTAGAGGGTAAACATTTATTTAGTATTGGCAATCCCCCTTCTCAACCCAAAGAGCCGCTTTATACTGCCACCCTCGAACAGCTCAAACAAACAGGCGATTGGCAAGGTGAGTTGCTTGAATATCGTAAAAATGGCGACGTTTTTCCTCAATGGTTGCATATTACTGCTATTCGTAATCACGACAATAAAGTTGGCCATTATGTAGGTATTGTTTCTGACCTTACCCAACGCAAAGAAGCAGAAGAAAAACTTAAATACTTAGCAAATTACGATAGATTAACAGGATTGGCTAACCGTACTCTATTTTATGACCGACTGCACAGTGCGATTGTTGCAGCACGTGATAAAAACGAAGGCTTTGCTGTATTACATATTGATTTAGACCGTTTTAGACCACTCAATGATAGCTATGGTCACGAATTAGGCGATGCCCTACTCAAAAAGGCCGCAGAACGTATTAGTCAAACTGCGAGTGATGCTAATACCGTCGCTCGTTTGGGAAGTGATGAATTTGCCTTACTATTAGATAAAAACTACCAACGCACTGCTGTTGAAAGCTACTGTGACAAAATTATTGAGCAGCTACGTCGTCCCTTCAAAATCGGTGAGCACGAATTATTACTTGGTGCGTCTATTGGTGTCAGTTTGTTTCCTGAACATGGCCGCGAACTACAGATTTTAATCAATCATGCTGACCTTGCCCTACAACAAGCCAAACGTATGGGCGGCAATAGCACACGCTTTTTTAGCGAAGACGTTAAATCTATTTCGATAGAACAAGTCAATCTTGAAAGTGCTTTGCGTAAGGCGATTTTTAAAGATGAATTTGTGGTGTTTTATCAACCTAAAGTTTGCCTAAAAACTAATCGTATTATTAGTACCGAAGCATTAGTACGTTGGCAGCATCCTACGATGGGCTTGTTATCTCCTGCACAGTTTATTCCTTTAGCCGAAGAGGCTGGACTCATTTCAGCCATTGGCGAAATTGTGTTGTATAAGGCTTGCCAACAAACGGTACAATGGCATAACCAAGGTTTTGGGCATATTAGCACTTCGGTTAATGTCGTGGCACAACAATTACAACGCGGTAATTTGCTTGAGATTGTGGACAGAATTTTGGTCAATAGTGGCCTTGACCCCACTGCTTTAGAACTGGAGTTAACAGAATCATCTTTTATGGATGAGAAAGATGGCGTTTGCCAGTTGTTAGAGGACATACGCAGTCGCGGCATAAAAATTGCCCTTGATGATTTTGGTACAGGCTATTCTTCGTTATCTTATTTGCGTGACTTTCCGATTGATGTACTCAAAATTGACCAATCTTTTGTGTTCAGAATTGGTCAAGCCGAAAAAGACGATGCCATCGTACGCGCTATTTTTGCAATGGGTCATAGCCTAGGCATGAAAATTGTGGCCGAAGGCGTTGAAACCGAAACGCATCTTAATTTTTTGAAAGAGCAAGGATGCGATGTAGTACAAGGTTATTTAATTAGTCGCCCTATTCCTGCTGATAAATTAACGCTAATGCTGCAACAAGAGGCAAGAGAGGGCTTGAAATATTTGGCTTGATAAATTCGTACATTATGGCGCATATGATGCGCCTTAGATGAGTTGGCTTGAAGCGGGTAAAGCGTAGCGGAATACGGGGCTAAACATCTGCTAAATCAACGACTTTTCGTCTAAATACCACCATAAATCCCATGTTGCGTTGCACTCCACACAGGCTACCAATTCTGAGTTCAAGCCCACATCATAAATTAACGGTTTGTTTTAAATATAGCTGCATACAGGCCACTTAGCTCACTCCCTCAACGCAAAAAAGAACGTCTTTAACAACGGCTCTGCTAAATATCTAAAGAAACTACGCTCGCCTGTTTTAAATAATACGTCAACAGGCATGCCCGCGCTAATTTTTTGATACTTCAATTTTTGTAAAGATTGCGGATTGATTTGCAAACGCACTGCAAAATACGGCGGAGTATTATTGTTAGAGTTGATTTGGTCGGCAGAAATAGTGACCACCGTTGCCTCCACCACAGGATTAAGGCTGTCTAAAGCAGTTAAACGGATATGCGCTTGTTGATTAAGTTGTACTTTTTCGATGAGGTGTGGCGCGACTTTGGCATCAACCACAATCTCGGTTTGACTCGGCACAATATCCATTAACACTTGTCCTGCGTTAATCACGCCACCTTCGGTATGAATACTCTGCGCCACAATCACGCCCGATGCAGGTGCAACAATCACGCTCTGTTTGAGCCTATCTTGTAAAGCAATTTTTTGCTGATTTAAGACCACTAATTGCTGCTCTACTTCGCTCTTTTCACGCTCTACTTCTTGTTGATATTGCGTTTTTGTCAGCATGATTTGCTGGCTTAATTCTGCGATGTCTGCTTGGTGCTGACTTATCGCTAATTGCGCTTCTTGTTGCTCGACCTGACGCTCTAATTGCTCACGTTGTAAACCTAATGCTCGTTCTTGACCAGTATATCCTTGTGCGATTAAAGACTGATTGGCGTTGATTTCTTGTGTTAATAACTCAATTTGTGCTTGACGCGCTTTTACCATTGTTAGCTGTTGTTGTAACTGCGTTTTTTTGGCAGCAATACGCTGTTGTAATAACTGTTGCTCTAATTCAATGCTTTTAACTTTGGCATACAATAACGCCGATTGTGTTTGAATGGCTTGCTTAACCGTCTCATCATGCTTGTCTTTCAAAAGCTCAACGCTTGCAAAGTCTGTTTGAGACTGCTGTTGTCGTTCTGCCAATAATCTTGCCAAACGCGCAGTGTATTGAATGGTTTCTTGTTCGGCACGTTGCAATTCGGCCTTAATCTGAGTGCTATCTAAACGTAAAAGCTGTTGACCTTGTGCCACATACATTCCTTCATGGACAAACAAGTGTTGCACCACGCCCCCTTGCGGATGTTGTACCGATTGGCGTTGACTTTGAATGCCAATCACGCCCTGTGCTGGCACACCCGAGTCAATCGGTACAAAAAGTCCCCATAAAATAAAGATAACCAACAATATCAGTAAAGTATATCGCCCCCAACGTGCGGGACTTGCATCTTGCGCTAGTTGTTCAAGGCGTTGTTGGGTATTAAGATGTGAGTCGGTCATGCGGCTGCCCCTGCTTGGCGCAGTTGTTGTAGCACTTGCTCACGACTGCCAAATAAGGCTTGTGTTCCTTCTTGCAACAATAAAATACGGTCAACCACCGCCAAAATATGGGTACGATGCGAAATCACAATCACCGTAATATGACGTTTTTTAAGCTCAATAAGTGTATCAGCCAGTGCTTTATCGCCTTGGTCGTCCAAATTGGCATTTGGCTCATCCAATACTACCAATTTGGGTTGGCCAAAAACGGCGCGTGCCAAGGCAATCCGCTGCCGCTGGCCACCCGATAATTTTGCGCCATCTTCGCCAATACGGGTATCGTATCCCTGTGGCAAACGCAAAATCATGTCATGGACGTGCGCTAACTGTGCTGCTTCAATCACTTGCTGTGCATCTACCTCCTGAAAACGAGCAATGTTTTCGGCAACAGTGCCTTCAAATAGCTCAATATCTTGGGGTAAGTAACCAACATATTGCCCCAATTTGTCACGCGGCCACTGCTGTAAGTCTGCGCCATCTAAACGCACCTCGCCACTCGTGGGTGCTACTAATCCCAACATCACTCTGGCTAAGGTTGATTTACCTGATGCGCTTGCGCCAACCACTGCCAAACTCTCACCTATTTGCAAACTGACATTAATTTGCCGTAATACAGGATCTTTTCGCCCTTCTAAAACTAAACTCAATTGGGTGATAGATAACTGCCCAACGGGTGGTGGTAAATCAAAAGGCTTTTCTTCTGTTTCTTCTGAGGCGAGTAATTGACTTAAACGTTGATATGCACCAAAACCTGCAATGAGCTGTCGCCACGAGCCAATAAGCTGTTCGGCTGGAGCTAAGGCTCTTCCCAACAAAATTGAACCTGCAATCATCATACCGCCAGACATTTTGCCTTGTAATACCAAAAAAGCACCTATGCCTAATACTAAAGATTGTAACGTCAGCCGAATATAACGCCCGACCGCACTCAAACGTGCCATATAGTCACTGGCTTGGATTTGCAACAGTAAAGCTTCACGGTTATATTGCTGCCACCGCTTACCCAACATCGGAATCATGCCTAATGCCGCAATAATTTCGATATGACGATGTTGTTTATTAAGCATAAAAGCAGCTTGACTGGCAATTTTACTTGATTTTTCGAGAGGTTCCTTGGTCAGCTTTTCGGTCATAAATGCAACGATAGCAAGCAATAACATACCTGTTACTGCCAATACGCCTAATGGCCATTCAAAAGCAAACAATAAACCGACATATAAGGGAATCCACGGCAAATCTAACAGGGCAAGCACAAATGAGCCTGTGACAATTTGTCTAACAGCGGAAAAATCTTGTACCACCTGAGCAGGTGACATACTACGCGCTAAAGGATTTTTAGAAAAAGCTGCGGCATGAATACGGTCACTTTGCGCTAAATCCATACTAGCACTGAGTTTAAGCAACAAGTTGGAACGAACCCACTCCAACAAACCTATCGCTAAATAAACGCATAATACAATCAGAGTAATCGCAAAAAGTGTAAATTGATTTTGGCTACTCAATACTCGGTCATAGACTTGTAGCATATAAATAGAAGGGGCTAACATCAGTAAGTTCAGCACCATACTAAATAAAACGAGCGTCGCCAAAATCGGTTTAATTGGTTTAAGAATTTGTATCAAAATAGCTAGTTTGCCACTAGGTTCTGACATAAGAGCATTCACTTATTTAACGTCACCCATCGACTTCGCTCAGGGTATTTTTGGGATTGATTGAGCGAAGTTTGGTATGATAAAAATTAGTTGTATAAAGCGTGAAGTCCTCTCTTGAGAGGGGATTTAGGGGTGCGTAAGTGGTAGCAACAGTTCATTATCAGTCTGTTTTAACCCACCCCTAGCCCCTCCGAGGAGGGGAATTATTCGTCGCCATCATCTTATCTTGATTAAAACAGAAAGATGAGAATCGCTTATACCAATCTCAGCTTACTAATTAAGTGTTACTGACACAGGTGTCGCACTTTGTGCAGCAGACGAACCATTAGCTAACTGCCCTAAATCATTTTTACCCCAACATTTGACTAGCCCTGCTCCCTCAATGCTACAAGCGTGGAAGTCACCTGCACTGAGCTCACGTTTACCAACCAAACTACTGACTTGGGTGGCTTGAGTATCTAAAGCTGTATTATCAACCGTTTGTGCCGTTTGACCTGCATAGCGACTGCCCCAACAATAAGTTTTGTTATCAGTCGTCACAGCGCAGCTATGGTCTTTACCCAACGCCAAGCTGGATACACCGCCGCTTAAATTAGTCACCAACATAGGACTAATAGCATCAGTAGTATTACTAATCCCTAATTGTCCTTTATCGTTAATACCCCAACAATACACATTAGTGCCATTGGCGGCACAAGTATGAGCAAAGCCTGCCGAAACTTGTTGCACACTGCCTGTTATAGTGACTTGAGTGGCTTGATAACGTCTAACTTTGTCATTAAGTCCTAATTGGCCATTATCATTTGCACCCCAACAGAACAGTGAGTTGTTTTCGCTAATCGCACACACATGGTGATTGCCTGCAACCAATCGTTTTGCTTTTAGATTTGAGCCAATAGTTAATGTTTTAGGGCTAGCACTAAACACTGTTGTACTTGGTATTGCCAATTCACCTTGGCTATTGCTACCCCAACATTGCACAAGCCCTGTCTCTAACAAAGCGCAACTGCTGTCATAACTTAATGCTAATTGTGTTGCTTTGGCCGCTAACCCAAGCACAGGTGTCGCTTGCAAACGTTGGGTTTGAGTACCATCACCAAGCTGCCCCTTATTATTGTCTCCCCAGCAACTCACTGCACCTGTTTGAGTAATGGCACAGGCATGGGTATAACCCATCGCCACTTGTTTAACGCCATTAAGATTAGCCACAGTAACAGGTGTACTTTTAAAGGTATTTGTGGTGCTTAGAGCGACACCTTCACCCAATTGACCATAATCATTACCTCCCCAACATTTCGCCAATCCCGTGCTAGTGACGACACAGGTGCTGTCTTGCTTGGCCGATAAAGACTGTAAGGCTTTAACACCCACCGTCACTTGGCCGATTGTTTGATTGCCCTGCGCATCTGCTACCGTATAATTTAACTTTAAATCACCCACAAAATCCGCAGCAGGTACCAAAGTAAGCATTTTATTATCTGAGCTAATGTTGAGCGTACCTTGAGTTGCAACTGCTAAGGCTGCTGATTTAATGCTTAATGCGCCAAGTTCTGGGTCAATATCATTTGCCAGTACATCTAAACTCAAGCTTGCGCCTTGTACGGTGTTAAAAAAATCCGAATTTGCAACAGGTGGCTTATTGACTGGCGTTGTATCAGTGCCTGCACCATTACCATCTCCACCACAGGCTACTAACAAGCCACTCACAACCGCTGTGATTATACCCAACTTAAACTTCATTATTTGCGCTCCATGTTCCCGAATAATTACAGCAAGATGTCATCTTGCTTTAACTCCAAGACACCGACTAATTTAATTTCGAAATCTGCCACACCATCACCGTTGATGTCGCCCTGCAATAAACGCTGACTAAAACGTAGTTCCCCTGCCGTATTGCTAAAATCTTGTTCACCAATAAAGCTAAAGTTTTGATTACCAGCAAGCGCGCTGTTAGCGTCAATTTTGGACACATCCAATTTATCACCACGAGCAGCAGAGAAGTCCAGCACTTCACCCAAACGCAAGGTTCCATTTTCGCTAAAACTAAAGCCAAAGGTATCCGCGCCTTCACCACCTACAAACACGTCTCGACCTGCACCACCTTCAAAGGTGTCATTGCCCAATCCACCTTGCAACTCACCACCTGCATCGTTATTTTGCATGGTGTTATTGCCATTGTTACCTTGTCCCAATAAACCCGATTGCAAACCTGTAAAGCGTAGATTTTCGATACCTTCTGGTAAGCTAAAGCTAATTATTGTTTGAACTTGGTCAGTCCCTTCACCGCCAACCACACTGTCATTAGGATTATCGACAATCAAAATATCATCGCCTGCACCACCATTCATTGTATCTGCGCCTTCACCACCATCTAAAATATCGTTACCTTCACCACCAAATAATACATCGTTGCCATTGCCTCCCAATAATATGTCATCTCCCTCTCCACCAATCAGGGTGTCATTACCAGAACCACCCAGCAATGTATCATTACCTGTTGTACCATCATGACTTTCATCTTGTACATAATCGACAGGAATACTAATTGTCACAGTGTCAGTTAGCTGGCCATCATTGACGGTAATTTTGAGTCCACGAGTCAAGGCTCCTTGTTCGGCAGTAGTGCTGATGGCAAGGCTATCTAACACTTTTTGGTAATTAGCAATACTATCACTACCTATAATGGTTATTACGCCCATTTGTTCATCAAAACTGGCTTGTAAATTAGTACCTTGTGTATTCACTAACAACAAATCATGGATATTGCCTTGTTCAAGCGCAACAGTCAGACTTTGTAAGGGTTGTGCATCAACATCATCAACTTGCAGACCAAAAGCCATGCCGACCAATACCGCCGTCGCATCTTCTACCAAACGCAAAGTATTGCTTGGTTTAGTCACGCGCAATACAGGAGCGTCATTGACAGGCGTGACATTAAGTTTAAGAGTACCCTTGACCATTGCACCCTGTTCATCTTTGACGGTATAGCTGATATTTGCTTGGCCATTAAAATTAGCATTTGGCGTAAATAACAAGGTTTGATTAACGGTAATACTGACTTGCCCTTGTGTTGAGTCGGCTTGTGCCGATACCAATGTCAGTGTTGTGCTATCAATATCAGTAACATTAGCTAAGATATCGACTTCAATACGGCTGTCTTCTGGTAACTGACGGATAATCGGGTCAATCGTAATGACAGGCGCATCATTCACCGCATCAACAACAAAGCTGTTGTTGGCATTAACACTACCGCCTTTGCCATCAATCACTTGATAGCTCAAATTAACCGTGCCGTTAAAGTTAGCACTCGGATTAAAGCTGTAAGTGCCGTTTTGATTGTCCGTTAAGTTGCCGTTAGTGGCTTGTAGGTTACTAATACTTAAAGTATCACCATCAACATCACTAAAGCCTTGTAATAAGTCATTCGTGTGGATGATGTAGCTTGTGTCTTCTTGACCTTTCGCTAATACAGCGGGGGGCTGATGAGTACAGGTGCGTCATTCACCGCATCAACAACAAAGCTGTTGTTGGCATTAACACTACCGCCTTTGCCATCAATCACTTGATAGCTCAAATTAACCGTGCCGTTAAAGTTAGCACTCGGATTAAAGCTGTAAGTGCCGTTTTGATTGTCCGTTAAGTTGCCGTTACTGGCTTGTAGGTTGCTAATACTTAAAGTATCACCATCAACATCGGCAAAGCCTTGTAGTAAGTCATTCGTGTGGATGATGTAGCTTGTGTCTTCTTGACCTTTCGCTAATACAGCGGGGGGGCTGATGAGTACAGGTGCATCATTCACCGCATCCAACACAAAGCTGTTGTTGGCATTAACACTACCGCCCTTGCCATCAATCACTTGATAGCTCAAATTAACCGTGCCGTTAAAGTTAGCACTCGGATTAAAGCTGTAAGTGCCGTTTTGATTGTCCGTTAAGTTGCCGTTACTGGCTTGTAGGTTGCTAATACTTAACGTATCACCATCAACATCACTAAAGCCTTGTAATAAGTCATTCGTGTGGATGATGTAGCTTGTGTCTTCTTGACCTTTCGCTAATACAGCGGGGGGGCTGATGAGTACAGGCGCATCATTCACCGCATCCAACACAAAGCTGTTGTTGGCATTAACACTACCACCCTTGCCATCAATCACTTGATAGCTCAGATTTACCGTGCCGTTAAAGTTAGCACTCGGATTAAAGCTGTAAGTGCCGTTTTGATTGTCCGTTAAGTTGCCGTTACTGGCTTGTAGGTTGCTAATACTTAAAGTATCACCATCAACATCGGCAAAGCCTTGTAGTAAGTCATTCGTGTGGATGATGTAGCTTGTGTCTTCTTGACCTTTCGCTAATACAGCGGGGGGGCTGATGAGTACAGGTGCATCATTCACCGCATCCAACACAAAGCTGTTGTTGGCATTAACACTACCGCCCTTGCCATCAATCACTTGATAGCTCAAATTAACCGTGCCGTTAAAGTTAGCACTCGGATTAAAGCTGTAAGTGCCGTTTTGATTGTCCGTTAAGTTGCCGTTACTGGCTTGTAGGTTGCTAATACTTAAAGTATCACCATCAACATCGGCAAAGCCTTGTAGTAAGTCATTCGTGTGGATGATGTAGCTTGTGTCTTCTTGACCTTTCGCTAATACAGCGGGGGGGCTGATGAGTACAGGTGCATCATTCACCGCATCCAATACAAAGCTATTGCTTGCATTAACTACTCCACCCTTGTTGTCTGTGACTTGATAACTCAAGTTGACTGTGCCGTTAAAGTTAGACGCTGGATTAAAGGTCAAGTGCCGTTTGATTATCAATTAACGAACCATTGCAGCTTGTAGATTGGCAATACTTAACGTATCACCATCAACATCGCCAAAGCCTTGCAGTAAATTGCTGGCGTTAATGGTGTATGAGGTATCTTCTTGACCGTTGGCTAATGCTACTGGTGTAGAAGATAAAATTGGAGGGTTATTGACAACCACTAAGTCATTGATAGTCAATTGAAATATTTGCGCTACGCTCAACAATCCATCTGATGCCGTTATTTTTATTGGCAAAACTCCAGAATCATTCAAGCCTGCTGTTCCAAACAAAACCTGATTGACAGCATCAAAAGTCAGCCAACTGGGTAAGGTACTGCCATCCGCTAACGTGGCACTGTAAGTAAGGCCTGGGCTGTCAATATCTGCAAAGGCATTACGAGGCAACACAAAACTCAAGGTGTCTGTTTCAGTCATAACTTGTGGTGCAATCGTTTGCGTTACCACAGGCGCATCATTCACCGCATCGACAACAAAGCTATTGGCCGCATTAACACTACCACCCTTGCCATCAATCACTTGATAGCTCAGATTTACCGTGCCGTTAAAGTTAGCACTCGGATTAAAGCTGTAAGTGCCGTTTTGATTGTCCGTTAAGTTGCCGTTACTGGCTTGTAGGTTGCTAATACTTAAAGTATCACCATCAACATCGGCAAAGCCTTGTAGTAAGTCATTCGTGTGGATGATGTAGCTTGTGTCTTCTTGACCTTTCGCTAATACAGCGGGGGGGCTGATGAGTACAGGTGCATCATTCACCGCATCCAACACAAAGCTGTTGTTGGCATTAACACTACCGCCCTTGCCATCAATCACTTGATAGCTCAAATTAACCGTGCCGTTAAAGTTAGCACTCGGATTAAAGCTGTAAGTGCCGTTTTGATTGTCCGTTAAGTTGCCGTTACTGGCTTGTAGGTTGCTAATACTTAAAGTATCACCATCAACATCACTAAAGCCTTGTAATAAGTCATTCGTGTGGATGATGTAGCTTGTGTCTTCTTGACCTTTCGCTAATACAGCGGGGGGGCTGATGAGTACAGGTGCATCATTCACCGCATCCAATACAAAGCTATTGCTTGCATTAACTACTCCACCCTTGTTGTCTGTGACTTGATAACTCAAGTTGACTGTGCCGTTAAAGTTAGACGCTGGATTAAAGGTGTAAGTGCCGTTTTGATTATCAATTAACGAACCATTAGTAGCTTGTAGATTGGCAATACTTAACGTATCACCATCAACATCGCCAAAGCCTTGCAGTAAATTGCTGGCGTTAATGGTGTATGAGGTATCTTCTTGACCGTTGGCTAATGCTACTGGTGTAGAAGATAAAATTGGAGGGTTATTGACAACCACTAAGTCATTGATAGTCAATTGAAATATTTGCGCTACGCTCAACAATCCATCTGATGCCGTTATTTTTATTGGCAAAACTCCAGAATCATTCAAGCCTGCTGTTCCAAACAAAACCTGATTGACAGCATCAAAAGTCAGCCAACTGGGTAAGGTACTGCCATCCGCTAACGTGGCACTGTAAGTAAGGCCTGGGCTGTCAATATCTGCAAAGGCATTACGAGGCAACACAAAACTCAAGGTGTCTGTTTCAGTCATAACTTGTGGTGCAATCGTTTGCGTTACCACAGGCGCATCATTCACCGCATCGACAACAAAGCTATTGGCCGCATTAACACTACCACCCTTGCCATCAATCACTTGATACGTCAAATTAACAGTGCCGTTAAAGTTAGACGCTGGATTAAAGGTGTAAGTGCCGTTTTGATTATCAATTAACGAACCATTAGTAGCTTGTAGATTGGCAATACTTAACGTATCACCATCAACATCGCCAAAGCCTTGCAGTAAATTGCTGGCGTTAATGGTGTATGAGGTATCTTCTGCGCCATTGACTAGGACAGCAGGTGTGCTGAGTTGGACAGGCGCATCATTGACGGCATTAACGGCAATTTGCTCATTAAATGTACGTGTCGTTGTACCATCACTGATTTGATAACTTAGATTAACTACGCCATTAAAATCAGCATTAGGACTAAAACGAATACTTTGGTCAGCATTTAATGTGACCGTACCTACGTCAACACTGACTTGAACAATACTTAAAGCATCTCCATCTAAATCAACAACTCGCGACAGTACATCAATATTGAATGCTGTGTCTTCTTGTGTTTCTATGCTTGGTAAGTTGGGGACTAATTGTGGTGCTTGATTAACATTAACTATATCTAAAATAAAGTTTGTTGATGCACTCAACTGGCCATCGTTTGCTGTCACTTTGATATTGAGTGTATCGCTGTCATTAAAGCTCGGTGTACCACTAAATGTTTGTGTCGCCGCATCAAAACTTAACCATGTTGGTAAGGGGCTACCATTATCTAAACTGGCACTCAGGCTTAGATTCTTTGTTTCTACATCAATAAACGCATCTTGTGGCAGGTGATAATTAAATGCTTGGCCTTCGTTAGCCGTTTGGTCGTCTAGGGGAACCACTGCAACAGGCGCATCATTTACTGCATTTAAAACAAAGCTATTGCTTGCATTAACACTACCACCTTTATTATCAATCACTTGATAATTCAAATTAACTGTGCCGTTAAAATTAGCATTGGGCGTGAAAGTGTAAGTGCCATCTTGGTTATCAACTAATGAGCCATTAGACGCTTGTAGATTGGCAACACTTAATACATCGCCATCCACATCGCTAAAGCCATTTAATAAATCAGCCTCGTTAATAAGATAAGGCGTATCTTCTGTGCCATTGCTCAGGCTAAATGGTATTGAAGGCGCAACAGGCGCATCATTCACTGCATTCAATACAAAGCTATTGCTTGCATTAACACTACCACCTTTGCCATCAATCACTTGATAATTCAAATTAACGGTGCCGTTAAAGTTAGCACTCGGATTAAAGCTGTAAGTGCCGTTTTGATTGTCCGTTAAGTTGCCGTTACTGGCTTGTAGGTTGCTAATACTTAAAGTATCACCATCAACATCACTAAAGCCTTGTAATAAGTCATTCGTGTGGATGATGTAGCTTGTGTCTTCTTGACCTTTCGCTAATACAGCGGGGGTGCTGAGTTGGACAGGCGCATCATTAACCGCATCAACAACAAAGCTGTTGTTGGCATTAACACTACCGCCCTTGCCATCAATCACTTGATACGTCAGATTTACCGTGCCATTAAAGTTAGCACTCGGATTAAAGCTGTAAGTGCCGTTTTGATTGTCCGTTAAGTTGCCGTTACTGGCTTGTAGATTGCTAATACTTAAAGTATCACCATCAACATCACTAAAGCCTTGCAGTAAATCAGTCGTGTGGATGATGTAGCTTGTGTCTTCTTGACCTTTCGCTAATACAGCGGGGGTGCTGAGTTGGACAGGCGCATCATTCACCGAATCAACGTTAATCTGTTCATTAAACGTACGTGTCGTTGTTCCATCACTGACTTGATAACTGAGATTAACGACGCCGTTAAAATCAGCACTCGGACTAAAATGAATACTTTGATCTGCATTGATTGTTACCGTACCTACGTCAACACTGACTTGGCCAATACTTAAAACATCTCCATCTAAGTCAACAACTCGCGTCAGTACATCTATATTGAATGCCGTGTCTTCTTGTGTTTGTATGTTGGGTAAGTTGGCAGATAATTGCGGTGCTTGATTAACATTAACTATATCTAATATAAAGTTTTTGGAAACACTCAATTGACCATCACTTGCTGTCACTTTGATATTGAGTGTATCGCTGTCATTAAAGCTCGGTGTACCACTAAATGTTTGTGTCGCCGCATCAAAACTTAACCATGTTGGTAAGGGGCTACCATTATCTAAACTGGCACTCAGGCTTAGATTCTTTGTTTCTACATCAATAAACGCATCTTGCGGCAGTTGATAATTGAATGTTTGACCTTCGTTGACGAGTTGATCATTTAAGGGTACAAGGGCAACGGGCGCATCATTCACCGCATCCAACACAAAGCTGTTGTTGGCATTAACACTACCGCCCTTGCCATCAATCACTTGATAGCTCAAATTAACCGTGCCGTTAAAGTTAGCACTCGGATTAAAGCTGTAAGTGCCGTTTTGATTGTCCGTTAAGTTGCCGTTACTGGCTTGTAGGTTGCTAATACTTAAAGTATCACCATCAACATCGGCAAAGCCTTGTAGTAAGTCATTCGTGTGGATGATGTAGCTTGTGTCTTCTTGACCTTTCGCTAATACAGCGGGGGTGCTGAGTTGGACAGGCGCATCATTAACTGGTACAAGGACAAAAGTTTGATTGGCCGATAAGGTATATGTGCTATCCGTAACTTGATAGTTTAAATTGATAACGCCATTATAATTTTGTGGTGCTTGAATGGTAAATGTACCATCTAAATTATCGATGACCGTGCCTTGATTAGCACTCAAATTGATAACAGATAATGCTTCGCCATCAACTTCGCTAAAGCCCTGTAATAAATCACTGGCGTTAAGGGTGTAAGGCGTGTCCTCTGTGCCATTGCTCAGGCTAAATGGTATTGAAGGTGCAACAGGTGCATCATTCACTGCATTAACAACAAAGCTATTGCTTGCACTAACACTACCACCTTTGCCATCAATCACTTGATAATTCAGATTAACCGTGCCGTTAAAATTAGCATTAGGCGTAAAAGTGTAAGTACCGTTTTGATTATCAACTAATGAGCCATTAGACGCTTGTAGATTGGCAATACTTAAAACATCGCCATCAACGTCGCTAAAGCCAGCTAATAGCTGCGTGGTGGTAATAATATATGTAGTATCTTCTTGACCATTGATTAAGGGTGCTGGTGTACTGATTTGAATAGGCGCATCATTGACAGCCGTTATCGTCAGCGTATTTCCGAACTCGATAAAGCCCCCTTTATTATCTACGACTTGATAATTTAGATGAACTGTACCAAAAAAGTTAGGAGATGGATTAAAGGTAAATGTACCGTCTTGATTATCAAATAGCTGCCCATCAGATACCGTCAAATTAACAATACTTAAAGTATCACCATCAACATCCATAAAACCTTGCAACAACTCAGATGTTTTAATCAAATAAGACTGATCTTCGGTTGCATCTGCCAATATAGCTGGGGTGCTAATCAGTTGTGGCGCATCATTAACCGCCTTAACAGTAATTTGTTCGGTACGAGTAAATGTAGCTCCCTGTGCATCTTTCACGGTGTAAGTGATTTGGTCAAAGCCATTAAAGTTATCAAACGGGGTATAAGTAATGGTTTTATCGGCATTAAATACCACACCGCCACTGATTGCACTGGCACTTTCTATTGTCAACACATCCATATCTGGATCAGTGACACGTGCCAAAACATCAATGGTTAGAGCTTTATCTTCGTCTGTTGCTAGCAATGGCGCATCTACAATAGCAATCGGTGCTTGATTGACATTTTTTACATCTATCACAAAAATTTGACTGGCATTCAACGAACCATCGCTAGCAATCACTTTAACTTGTAAAACATCGCTATCGCTAAAACTTGGCGTACCACTAAACGTTTGTGTTTTATCATTAAAACTTAACCAAGCTGGCAGTGGACTACCGTCTGCTAAAGCTGCGGTGTATGTTAAATTACTACTATCAACATCCATAAATGCGGTAGAAGGCAGTTGATAACTAAATGCCTGACCTTCATTGATTATTTGATTATCTAAAGGTGCAAGTGGAACAGGGGCATCATTGACCGCGTCAACATCAAAGCTATTACTTGCAGCAACAACACCGCCATTACCGTCTTTTACTTGATAATTTATGGTAATACGGCCACTAAAATCAAGATTAGGAATGACTGTATAAGTGCCATCGTTATTATCTTTGACAGTAACATTTTGAGCATCTAACAAAGGATTGTCATTTGCAGTGACGTTAAATACTGTTAACTTATCGCCATCTGCATCTTCAAAACCTTGTAGTAAATCACTGGCTTTTACAATATAAGGAGTGTCTTCTGTGCCATTGTCTAAAAAGACAGGGGTACTCAACAAATAGGGAGCATCATTCACAGGATTGACTACAAAACTGTTAGTCGCCTTAATACTGCCGCCTTTACCATCAACCACATCATAATTTACGCTAACGCCACCGTTAAAATCGGGCATTGGATTATAGGTATAAGTGCCATCTTTATTATCTACCAATGTACCGCTACTTACGGTGAGATTGGCAATAGCGAGCCTATCACCGTCAATATCGCTAAACCCTTGCAGTAAATCAGCTTCGTTAATCGTATAACTTTGGTCTTCATCACTATTGGGCAACGCAACTTTTGTGCCTGTGAGCTTAGGGGCATCATTCACAGGCAGTACATCTATTACCGCTTGACCAGATACTACTTCTATTCCATCAGTGACGCTGTAGTTAAGTTGAACTTGACCATTAAAGTCAGCAGATGGTTTAAATATAATCTCTTGGGTATCTAATGGTGTTAATGTACCTTGAGAAGGGTCAATCAAATTAACACTATTTAAGAATAAGGTTTGACCGTCAGCATCTACCGCATTGGCTAGCAAATCAATAGTGATTGTGCCGTCTTCATTCATGGTAAATGACAGCGGATTTTGTGTGAGTGTGGGGGCTGTATTACCCAAAATAGCAACCACTTGAGTAGATGTTAAAATTGTACCGTCTTTAAAAACTATTTTTTCGATAGCATCATTGCTTGGACTAAGTGCCGTAGAAACATTTAAAAAGCCATTTAAACGAACCGTATCGTTGGGGTTAGTTGTTGAGCTAATAATTAGAGTGCTTAAATCCTGCACATCTTGACTAAATACGACTTCTTGACGGGTCAAGTTAGTGAGAGTCAGCGTATCACCAAAACCAAAATCTTCACTGTTACGAAGGCTTTCGCTGTTAATAATGCTGTCGTGGCCTTCGGTATAAATATAGCTATTATCGCCATCGCCACCAATTAAGGTATCATTACCTTGATTGCCTGTTAAAATGTCGTTGCCAGCATTACCTTCAATATAATCGTTACCTAAACCACCAGAAATGGTGTCATCGCCACCCATACCAACCAAAAAATCATTGCCGTCAGCACCTGTAATAATATTGGCTAAATCATTACCTGTACCACTAACGCTATCTTGTCCAAACAAAAGCAAGTTTTCGACATTATTAGGTAAAGTGTAAGAAACAGTGCTATAAACAGTGTCATTGCCCAAATTAAAATTGACCGTTGACAGAAATACATCAGGTACATCATTGGTGTCGTCGGTTACTAAATCAGCTGCACCACTCACAAATAACACTTTGCTGCCATCGGCAGAAATAGCAGACGCATCACTAAAACTATTGCCCGCTGCTCCCTGCAAGTTATTACTTACTCTAACAATTTGACCTGTCGTTAAATCTTTAACAAACACATCGTCTTGGTCATTGGTATCGTTATCGACAAAGTTTGTAGAAGTACTATTAAAAACAACTTTTGTACCATCGGCAGAAAATGTACCAAAAATACTATTTCCATTTCCTTCTGTGCCATCACTATTGGTGCTAACTCGCGTGACTTCGCCTGTGATTAAGTCTTTAATAAATATATCGTAAGCACGGTTGGTATCACCTGCAACTAAGTTGTCTGCGATGTTATCAAAGATAACTTTTGTACCATCGGCAGATATTGCATAAGCTTCGTTGTGCTGCGTGGTTTGTACACCATCTTTATTAACATTAACGCGGATTGTTTGGCCTGTAGTAGTATCTTTTACAAAAGAGTCGCGTGTACCATTAGTGTCATCAGCCACCAAATCGGACGACATACTATCGAACAAAATTTTAGTGCCATCAGCAGACATACCGACTGCACCACCACCACTACGTGCTTCTTTTTCACCACTATCGGTACTTACCCGAATAATTTCACCTGTGCTTAAATCTTTTATAAAAGCATCGGTGCTGTTATTGGTATCACCAAAAACAATATTATTAGCATCACTATTAAATAAAATCTTTGTTCCATCGGCGGATATAGCAACGGCTTCACTATTGCCATTAAAGCCCTCCAAAGAGCCATTACTTGAAACCAGCGTGACTTCACCTGTCTTTAAATCTTTAATAAAAACGTCTAATTTGCCATTGTTATCATTAGCCACTAAATTACTTGCATTACTGGTAAATAATACTTTTGTGCCATCCGCCGAAAAAGCAGCAGCATAACTTTCGCCATCTACTTCTTCGCCTGCACTATTGGTACTGACGCGGGTAATTTCACCTGTGGCAATGTTTTTAATAAACACATCAGCCACATCGTTATTATCTTTAGTAATTAAATTTGATGCCCAACTATGAAATAAAATCTTGCTGCCATCCGCCGAAAAAACGCTACCATAACTATCAGAATTGGCCTGTTTTCCAAATTCATCGACACTGACACGCTGAGCCACCTCTACCGTCGTACCTTGCTCAATCACAATATCGCCATAGTCATCTACTTGGTACAGGTCATCTCCTGCTCCACCAATCATGGTGTCACTGCCAGCACCCCCGTCTAAAATGTCTTTACCATCGCCACCCAATAAGTTATCAAAACCATCGCCACCTTGCAGTTCATCATCACCTATATCACCGCGTAAAAAATCATCGCCAGCTTCGCCCCAAACAGCATCATTGCCCTGCCCTCCATCCACTTGGTCATCACCATTACCACCAATGACAATATCATCACCATCAATCCCATAAAGAGTATCGTTGCCCTCTAAACCCTGAATAATATTATTGGCGTTGTTACCAAAAATTTGGTTATCCAAACTGTTACCAGTACCATCAATCGGGTCTGTACCAGTTAACACCAGATCGTCAACACCATCGGGTAAGGTATAAGAAACGTCAGAGTTTTGGGTAATTCTGGAAGTGGCCATGTAAAGATACTCCTAATCTGTAGGCAGCGCGTTGTATGCGTTTGCATTAACAGCCGTCCTGTTTGGTTGAGCCATGCAAAATAATAGTCAGGATTAGCACTAATACTTGTTTTTTGCTGTCTTAGTGTTTATTTGGTACACATTTTAGCGTTTTTTTTAGTTTTAATAAGCATAATTTGTTAATTTTAGTCACAACATCAAAATTTGATATTTTTAGGATACTTTTTTACATGAAAAGCTATTTAGTTGGCGGAGCAGTGCGCGATTTTTTGCTCGGACGCAGCGTTAAAGACCGCGATTGGGTAGTGGTCGGTGCAACACCGCAACAATTATTAGATTTAGGTTATCAAGCGGTTGGCAAAGACTTTCCTGTATTTTTGCATCCTAAAACACATGAAGAATACGCCCTTGCCCGTACTGAGCGCAAAATAGGGACTGGCTATCATGGCTTTGTATGTGAAACGGGCGCGCATATTCGTTTAGAAGATGACTTAGCTAGACGCGATTTAACCATCAATGCTATGGCACAAGACGAAACAGGTAATATTATTGACCCTTATGGCGGCCAAGCCGATTTACAAGCCAAGTTATTACGTCATGTCTCGCCTGCATTTGCCGAAGACCCATTGCGTGTGCTAAGGGTAGCGCGTTTTGCAGCTCGTTATGCCTCTGACGGTTTTTGTGTCGCACCTGACACCCTTTCACTCATGCAAAACATCGTTAATCAGGGTGAGTTAGCCCTTTTAACACCCGAGAGGGTATGGCTCGAAACACATAAAGCCTTAGCCGAAAGCCGCCCCGATATCTATATTCGTGTATTGCGTGATTGTGGCGCACTCAAAGTATTATTTCCCGAGATTGACCAATTATTTGGCGTGCCACAACGTGCCGAATATCACCCCGAAATTGATACAGGAACACATTTATTGATGTGTTTGCAAGTGGCTGCGCGTGATAATTTGCCCACTCGCGTTCGTTTTGCCGTGTTAATGCACGATTTGGGTAAAGGCATTACACCTGCTCATGTCTTACCGCGCCATCTTGGCCACGAACAAGCAGGCGTACCGTTGGTTAAGGCTTTTTGTAGCCGTTATAAAGTGCCTAAAGATTATCAACAGTTGGCCGAAATAGTATGTGAGTATCATTTAGAGTGTCATCGGGTTGTAGAGTTGCAAGCCAAGACTTTATATAAAAAACTACAGCAATTGGACGCTTTGAGGCGGCCTGAACGTTTTGGAGAGTTTTTGTTAGCGTGCAAAGCCGATACCCAAGGGCGTTTAGGCTGGGAACATAAGGCTTATCCGCAAGTGCACTATTTTGAGCAAGCACGACAAATTGCTAGTGCGATTACGCCTAAACAACTTCCACCTTATGCACAACAGTTAACAGGATTAGCACTAGGGGAAGCCCTTAACAAAGCACGGATTCATGCTTTGTGTTCATTTAAACAGGATTACCATGCAACAACACATAACAACAGCTAAAACAGCTTTAGTCACAGGTGGCGCACAACGGGTAGGCGCGGCCATTGTACGGCAATTACACGCGCTTGGTTGGACGGTGATTATTCATTATCGCCATAGTGAACAGGCAGCACATGAATTACGCCAATCACTCAATCAACAACGTGCTAACAGTGCTTTTTGCGTATATGCTAATTTAGACCATATTGAAGAAATAAATAATCTAGCACAGCAAATATTAAGCTTTACTGGCAGTGTCAATGCCTTAGTCAATAATGCCTCTAGTTTTTACCCTACACCAATCGGTGAAGCCAATGTAGCGTCATGGGACGATTTGATGAGTAGCAATGCTCGCGCACCCTTTTTTTTAAGTCAAGCTTTACTACCATTATTACGACAAGCTCGAGGTTGTATTGTGAATATAATTGATATTCATGCTCAAAAACCTTTCAAAGATTATCCTATTTATTGCATGGCCAAAGCTGCATTACAAACCATGACTTATGCTCTTGCTAAAGAGTTAGCTCCAGCTGTTAGGGTTAATGGTGTGGCACCAGGTGCTATTTTATGGCCAGATGCAAATAGTAATTCCGCAATTAGTTACGATACACAACAGCAAATTTTGGCAGGGATACCTTTACAGCGTTTGGGTTGCCCTGAGGATATTGCCAAAACCGCCTGCTTTTTAATTAACGATGCCCCTTATATTACAGGGCAAATTATAGCAGTTGATGGCGGAAGGAGTTTGACCTTGGGGGTGGAGTAATCAGCCAAACAACGGTCTTAATTGCAAGCTGCCTCGCTCAATCATCAGGCCGACACTATCTGCCGCGGGCAAAGCAGCAGGTTTTGACAAACGCAAACGTAACCACGTTACGCCAAACTCTTCCATCAACAAGGTGGCAATTTTTTCGGCCAGTGTTTCTATTAAGTGCCACTCACTGTGCCTAATATACTCCGTCAAGCGGGTAGAAACCGTTTTGTAATCTAAGGCATAGGCAATGTTATCGGTAGCTGCTGCCTGACGAATATCAAGCGCGATTTCTAAATCAAGGTGTAGAGGTTGACGAATACGCTTCTCCCACGAAAAAATACCCACAATCGCATCAACTTTTAGATTACGAATATATAAAATGTCCATCGCGTTATTTATCACCTCATTTTGATAAGAGCTTGCTATTATATCTCACCAGTATCGCGTTTAGTGAATAACACACATGAATGATTTACTTGCCATTGCACTGTTAATTGCCGCTTATTTACTCGGCTCGGTATGTTCAGCCATTATTGTTTGTAAAATTTTAGGCTTACCCGACCCACGCACACAAGGCTCCAGCAACCCTGGCGCGACTAATGTCATGAGAATTGGTGGCAAAAAAGCGGCTATTATTACCCTAACAGGCGATATGCTCAAAGGCGTACCCTTAGTTTTACTGGCACAGTATTGGCAATTACGTCCCGATTTAATTAGTGCAATTGGTTTAGCAGCTTTTATGGGGCATTTATACCCTATTTATTTTAAGTTTGAAGGTGGCAAAGGTGTAGCAACTGCTTTGGGGGTATTATTGGCTTTATATTGGCCGTTGGGCTTAACGACGATTAGTATATGGCTAATGGTATTTGCGCTGTTTAGAATTTCTTCTTTAAGCTCTATCAGTGCTTTTGTTGTTGCACCGATAGCTGCTTGGTATTTAGTTCCTGATTATATGTTAGGCATTGCTGGCATGAGTATCTTAATGATTGTACGCCACAAACAAAATATTAAAGCCTTGCTTAAAGGTGAGGAGCGGAAGTTCGGACAAAAAAAAGACAACTAATTTATGGCACTTGATTAACAGGCTTTAACTCCGCTAACAAATTTTGATAATCATCTAATAATGCCAAATAACCATTAGACTGAATAATACGCACTTGACGTACTTGCATCAAAAGCCACTCAACTAATTGTTGCTGACTTGCTATTGCAGCACAAGTCTCATTATCCATGACAAAACCCGTTACCCATAACTCAAAACCTTGACGCTGATACGTTCCTGTAATCTGCTTGCAGCCTGTAAATCCCAATAACTCACCCGATTTAAAGGTCAACATCGGGGTAAATGAATCACTGGCCAATCGCTGACCACGCACTTGTAATATTTGCCACGATGAATTATCAAAGTCTTTTGGAATGTCATTTAAAACTTGTATCTGCGACACAACTGTTGGTGCATTAACAGCCATAACACGCATGATTTGTACAGGTTTTTCTATTACCATCTGTATGGGTTTTTGGGGTGTGCTACAAGCCATGAGCCACAAACTCATCACCGCAACAACACCCATAGCCACTTTTTTCATAACACTACTTCATTTGTTGTGCTTGCTCGGCATAGGAACGATAGGCTGCGGCCACGGCAATTCCTTCGGGGCAATTCATGCCTTGTTGACGCAACACAGTTTCTAAAGCCGATAAGCAGCTAATCACATTTTCGACACGGCTCGAATAGCCCATCAAGCCAATACGCCATATTTTACCCGCTAATGCGCCCAAACCTGCACCAATTTCGATACTATGCTGATTGAGCATATCAGCACGCACTTGTTTGTCATCTAAACCTGTTGGAATGTGAATTGAGTTTAATTGTGGCAAACGATGCTTTTCTGTAACCACAAAATCAATATCCAACTCGCTTAAACCTGCTTTTAAGGCCAAATGATTACGTTGATGCCGCGCCCACGCATTTTCTAAACCTTCTTGTTGCAATACTAATAAGGCTTCGTGCAAGGCATACAAACTATTAGTGGGTGCGGTATGATGATAAGTACGGGTAGTTTCCCCCCAATAACCTAACAACAAATTTAAATCCAAAAACCAGCTTTGGCATTTATGAGTACGCGCTTTAACGGTCGCAATAGCCTTATCACTAAAAGTAATAGGCGATAACCCAGGTGTGCAAGATAAACATTTTTGGCTACCCGAATACACCGCATCTGCACCCCATTCATCCACCAACACAGGTACACCACCTAGCGAAGTCACAGTGTCAACAATACTTAAACAATCATATTGTTGCGCCAATTTACACAATGCCGCTGCATCAGATAACGCACCAGTCGAAGTTTCGGCATGAACAAAAGCCAATACTTTAGTATCCGGATTAGCTTTGAGTGCGTCTGCCACCTTATTAACATCAATGGCTTTGCCCCATTCATCATCAACAATAATCGCAACACCACCGCAACGCTCAACATTTTCAACCATACGATTGCCAAATACACCATTACGACACACAATCACTTTGTCATTTGGGCTAACCAAATTAACAAAACACATTTCCATCCCTGCTGAACCTGGCCCTGACACAGGAAAAGTGAGCATATTTTTGGTTTGGAAGGCATAACGCAACAATGCTTTTAACTGCTCCATCATATCCACAAAACTCGGGTCTAAATAGCCAATAGTCGGTTTGGCTAGGGCTTGCAAAACTCTGGTAGAAATATCCGACGGGCCAGGCCCTAATAAACGACGTTGCGGTGGAGTATAAGCATTCGGGGTGATTTCGGGAGCAAATAACATCTTTTTTAGCCTCTTAACATCCATTAAGGATTTTTTTGGTATAAAGTCTAAGACTACCTATACCGCTTTGAAGATGCAACGGCCGCCAGACTCTAGCTAAAAGATTATTTGCTAATACCCTCATTTGGAGTATGCTCAATTTGCTTTAGGCATAAACACATCCCCTCTATTTAATCGATTTAATCAATCAAAGGTGATTATGATGACAGAAGCCAATAAAAATTCCGAATCCAGTGAAAAAAGTCTCCTCGACAAAGTGAAAGAAAACGCGAAAAGTCTTGCCGATGTTGCCAAAGAAAAAGTCGCTGAAGCTAAAGATATCGCCACAGAAACAGCAGCAAAAGCCAAAGAGAGCGCACAACAACTTGCCGAGGCCGCTAAAGAGAAGGCCTTTGAAGCCAAAGAAGTGCTCAGTGAGAAAGCAAATCAAGCCGCACACTACTTAAAAGAAGATTTAGAACAAACCAAAGCTGATGCCAAAGACATTGCTGACACTGCCAGCGAAAAGGTGTCAGAAGCCAAAGAAACATTGTCTGAAAAGGCACATTTGGCCAAAGACAACGCACTCAACCTTGCTGATATTGCCAAAGAAAAACTTAGTGCAGTTAAAGAAGCAGCCACAGAAACAGTAGAAAGCACCAGTGCCGAAGCCAAAAGTCGAGCCGAATCTGCTTATGACAAATTTAGTGCCAAATTTAGCGAACTCTATCAAGCAGGCCAAGAAAAAAGCCGCGAGGCGATGGATAAAGCCTTAGAGCTTGCCAAACAACAATTGGCAGCAGCAGGTGAAGTCAGTACCGAGCAGGCCGAGAAATTTAAAGACTACCTCAAACGCGACTTAGAACAAACACAAGAAGACTTAAAAGTCTTAGGTGATGAAACACAAAAACGTTTACATCCTTCTCGTTTAGGCGCAGGAGCAGTGTCGGTGCTGTCTAATTTATTGCAAAGTGCCAGCAAAGGCTTTGAGTTTTTGAGTGAAAAGGCCGAAAAAGCCATTACTTACAAAACTGGCGAAGTTACTAGCGCAGGCACACTCACTTGTATTAACTGCGAGCAAACACTCAAAATTGAAAAAACCACTCACATTCCGTCTTGCCCCAAGTGCCATAGCACCGAGTTTCGTAAGAGTTATTAACTTCTAAAAAGTGAGGGCGTGTAGCTTAAACCCTCACCCCAACCCTCTCCCGCAGGAGAGGGAGCTAGACTGCCGCTAACTCAACCATAGGCCATCGTGGTTTAATAGTTACGCCCAAACCTTCTTGCTGTCCTGCTAATAACCGCTGACACCCAGCATAGGCAATCATGGCACCGTTATCGGTACAAAACACAGGCGAAGGATAAAATACCTGCCAGCGTTTGCGTTGTGCTAAATCTTGTAATTGGGCGCGTAGCCGCACATTGGCACTCACGCCACCTGCCATTATCAAGCGTTTTAAGCCCGTTTGCTTTAAGGCGCGTTCACATTTTTTGACTAAAGTTTCAACAATAGCCGCCTCAAAACTCGCGGCAATATCTGCTTTTTTTTGCTCATAATCAGGCATATGTTGATAGGCATTTAATACCGCCGTTTTAAGACCACTAAACGAAAAGTCTAGCCCTGCTCTATCCAACATTGGACGAGGAAAACTAAATGCTTGTGGATTGCCCTGCAACGCCAACTTAGCGACATTTGGACCACCGGGGTAATCTAAGTTAAGCATTTTAGCGACTTTATCAAAGGCTTCGCCTGCAGCATCGTCCACCGACTCCCCCAACAACTGATACTGACCAATGCCATCAACTCTTAATAACTGGCTATGACCACCCGACACCAACAAAGCAATAAAAGGAAATTCAGGTTTATTTTCTTCTAATAAAGGCGCTAACAAATGGCCTTCCATATGATGCACCCCTATCGCTGGCACACGCCACGCATAAGCCAAACTACGGCCTGTCAATGCTCCTACCATTAACGCGCCTGCCAAACCTGGCCCTGAAGTATAGGCAATACCGTTAATGTCTTGCGCTTGGCTATTGGCCGCCGCTAAAACTTCTTTGATTAAAGGAATCAACTTACGCACATGGTCACGCGAAGCCAACTCTGGTACAACCCCACCATAATCGGCATGAAGCTGGATTTGACTATATAAGCGATGCGCCAATAAGCCATGTTTGCTGTCATATACAGCCACACCCGTTTCATCACAAGAGGTTTCGATACCTAAAACACGCATAATCAGCCACTCATTTACCCAAAACACAGCCTTTAGGATAGCTTTTAGCCCCTAATAGCCGATAAAATTCAATTTATAGACGCATAATTGTACGCGCTGCTTGCTGTTAAGGCTATCTTTGCGTAGAATTGCCGCCTCATTGTATTTAGAGTAGCCATTTTTGCAATGCTACTCGTTGACATTCTGCCCGACTGGGGCGGTTACTATTGATTAAAGGTGAAGATTCATGCCCCAAGTGAAAGTAAAAGAAGGCGAACCATTTGACGTAGCATTACGTCGTTTTAAACGTTCTTGCGAAAAAGCAGGTGTATTGGCTGATGTGCGCAAGCGTGACTTCTACGAGAAGCCCACCCAAGAACGTAAGCGCAAAAAAGCCGCTGCTGTTAAGCGTTATGCTAAAAAACTAGCACGCGAGTCGGTTAAAACCACCCGCTTGTACTAATCATTGTTGCTAGTAACAATTACGCTAGCCCACAAAGATTAACTTAATAAACGCCTTATGATTCATAAGGCGTTTGTTTTTTGCTTTAAGGAGAATAAAAATGAGCTTAAAAACCCAATTAACCGATGCTATGAAAGAAGCGATGCGTGCCAAAGACAGTGCTCGTTTAGGCGTGATTCGTATGGCCTTAGCTGCTTTTAAGCAAATTGAAGTCGATGAACGTATTGAATTAGATGAAGCGCGCTCGTTAGCCGTATTAGAAAAGCTCATTAAGCAACGTCGTGAATCTGTTTCTGCTTATAAAACAGCCAATCGCGATGATTTGGTAGCACAAGAACAAGCCGAGATTGCCGTTTTAGAGGTGTTTTTACCTGCCCCTTTTTCTGCTCAAGAAATTGAAACCTTAATTAATGCCGCAATTGCCGAAATTGGTGCAAACAGTGCGCGTGATATGGGCAAAGTCATGAATCTGTTGCGTCCCCAAATTGCTGGCCGTGCCGATGGTGCCGAAGTGTCAAAATTGGTTAAAGCTAAGTTGGGTTGATTGCCATACATGATACTATCTACCATACCCCTTCAAACAAGGGGGAGCTTTTTCTTTAACAAATAAGTATTTTATGTCTGGCCGTATTCCACAAAATTTTATTGATGAAGTCTTACGTCGCACCGATATTGTGGAGTTAATCGGCAATTATATTCGTCTCAAAAAAACTGGCAAAAACTACTCAGCTTGTTGCCCATTTCACAACGAAAAATCCCCCTCTTTTAGTGTTAATCGTGACAAACAATTTTATCACTGTTTTGGTTGTGGGGCTTCTGGCAATGCCCTCAGCTTTGTGATGCAATACGAACATCGCGAATTTTTAGATAGTCTAGAACACTTAGCCCACAAAGTTGGTTTAAGCTTGCCCGAAAGCAGCCAACAACAACAGCAAATCTCTTATCAACCGCTTTACGATATTTTAGAAGCAGCTGCACAATTTTTTGAACAACAATTACAACAGTCTGTACAGCGCGACAAAGCCCACGCTTATTTAACTAAACGCGGTTTAGATAGTCAAACAATCAGCCATTGGCGCATTGGTTATGCTCCTGCAGGCTGGGACAATCTTTACAAAACATTTGCCGACAATCCCGAAAAAATCAAACTATTACAAGATGTTGGCCTGATTGTACATAACGAACAACGTGACTCGTATTATGATGCCATGCGTGACCGTGTGATTTTTCCTATTCGTGATTATCGCGGACGAGTGATTGCCTTTGGTGGCCGAGTATTAGATGATAGCAAGCCAAAATATCTTAACTCGCCCGAATCACCCATCTTTCATAAAGGCGAAGAGCTATATGGCTTTTACGAAAGTAAACAGGCCAAACAAAGCCTTACAAAAATTATGGTAGTCGAAGGCTATTTAGATGTCATTGCCGTGCATCAAGCAGGATTTCCATTTGCAGTTGCAACACTAGGCACAGCCACTAGCACCACACACATTGAACGAATTTTTAAGAGTGTCCCCGAAGCCATTTTTTGTTTTGATGGTGACAATGCAGGCAAAAAAGCCGCTTGGCGGGCTTTAGAGTCTGCCCTGCCTGCGCTCAAAGAAGGAGTCTCAGCACAGTTTTTATTTTTACCCAACGACCATGATCCCGACTCATTTATTAAAGAAAATGGTACAGAATCTTTTGCCAACACTCTCAAACAAACGCTGAGTTTGGCTGATTTTTTATTTAATCAGTTAAGTACCGACTTAAAATTGGATAGCCTAGAAGGCAAAAGCCGCCTCGCAAGTTTAGCCAAACCTTTAATCGAAAAAGTTCCCGTTGGCGTCTATCGACAATTACTGTGGCAACGCTTGAGTCAATTAACAGGACTAGATGAGCATGCTCTCAAAGCCGCCATGCCAATTAAAAACGCGAGCAGTGAACAAGTCACACCTTTGGCAGACACTCCGCCTAAAAACCATAGCTTTGCTATTCCCAGACGAGAATTTATTACTGCCAGCGTAAAACCCAAAAATCTTGCAGGTCGCACCTCATTATGCGACAAAGCGATTCAACTACTACTACAACAACCTAATGCTGTCTTAGGTTTAAACATTAACAGCCTTGAGCCAATGCCAGACAATCAGTTATTACGCGATGTCTGGCAATTTTGCACCCTCAAACCCGACAGTACTAGTATTAGTATATTGGGTGCATGGCAAGGCACTGACGAAGGCTCACACCTACAGGCTCTTGCCGAAGATACAGAATTTTTTGAAGCTTTAGATGCAAAGCTCGCATTACAAGATATTTTACTACAGCTTCGTATCCAACAACTTGAATTAGCACGAAAACACGGCTCAGGTTTAGCAGCAACAGTCAAACTCAACAAAGAGCTTCATGCTGCCCAAAAAGAGCTAGAGCTCATAAAACAAGCCCTTGCAAAAAAGCCCTCTTAACCCAATTAAAGCTAAATATGTAGCTATAATTAAACGATAAGCTGCAATCATCTTGACAGGCTATGCTATAATAAGAGTCTTGCCTGCATCACAGAGAAAACTTTGTATGACTAACGAGCGCACGCTACACGACAACGAAACTCCAACCACCACCTCACAGGTTGCCGCCCTTATTTTGCGTGGTAAAGAGCAAGGCTATTTGACCTTTGCCGAATTGAATGACCATTTGCCCGAGTCCATTACCGAAACCGAGCAAATTGAAGACATTATTCAAATGCTCAATGATTTGGGCATTCCTGTACACGAACGCGCGCCCGAAGCCGATGACTTGTCACTTGACGATAATCCTGATGCCTCCGATGACGAAGTCGCAGCCGAAGAAGCGATTGCTGTATTAACCTCGGTAGAAACCGAGCCTGGCCGCACCACTGACCCAGTGCGTATGTATATGCGCGAAATGGGCACAGTTGAATTGTTAACCCGCGAAGGCGAAATTGCCATTGCCAAACGCATCGAAGAAGGCGTACGTGATGTTTTACACGCTATGGCCTGTTGGCCAACCACAGTTCCCAGCGTTTTAGCCGATTATGAGCGCGTTGGTACAGGTGAGCGCCGTTTGGCAGAGATTTTAGTCGGCTATTTAGATATCGAAGACGACACCATTCCCGAAGTGGTTGAAGATGAAGACATTGAATTAGCCACAGCCGCAAAAAAAGCCGAAGATGAAGACGAAGATGAGGATGAAGAAGGCGGCAGCGAAGATGAAGACGAAGTAGAATCAGGGCCAGACCCAGAAGTAGCGCGTCAACGCTTTGCAGAGTTAACCGAGCAATATCAAGCAACAGTTGCTGTTTTAAAACAATATGGCCGTACTAGTCCACAAGGCCAAGAGGCTATTAAGGCCTTAGCTAATGTTTTTATGTTGTTTAAACTCACTCCACGTTTGTTTGATGTATTTGGTGCAGAGTTACGAGCTGGTCAAGATGCCGTACGCGCCCAAGAAAAAGCTATTATGGTGCTGTGTATTCGTCGCGCCAAAATGGAACGTAAAGTCTTTATTAAAGAGTTTCCAAGCCACGAAACCAACCTTGATTGGGTGGATAGCCAAATTGCCACCAATAAGGCATGGAGTGCAGGTTTAGCCCAATACAAAGACGATATTATTCGTGCTCAAAAGAAGTTGATTGCACTAGAAGAAGAATTGGGTTTACGTATTGCCGAAATCAAAGATATCAATCGCAGTATGTCGATTGGCGAAGCCAAAGCACGTCGTGCCAAAAAAGAAATGGTCGAGGCCAACTTACGTTTGGTTATCTCGATTGCCAAAAAATACACCAACCGTGGTTTACAATTTTTGGACTTGATTCAAGAAGGCAACATTGGCTTGATGAAGGCAGTGGATAAATTTGAATATCGCCGTGGTTACAAGTTTTCGACTTATGCCACTTGGTGGATTCGTCAAGCGATTACTCGCTCCATTGCCGACCAAGCGCGTACCATTCGTATTCCTGTACATATGATTGAAACAATTAACAAAATCAATCGAGTTTCGCGCCAAATGTTACAAGAGATGGGACGTGAACCCTCGCCCGAAGAATTGGGTGAGCGTTTAGAGATGCCCGAAGACAAAGTACGTAAAGTATTAAAAATCGCTAAAGAACCCATTTCGATGGAGACTCCAATTGGTGACGATGAAGACTCTCATTTAGGTGACTTTATCGAAGATACCACCATGACTTCGCCTGTCGAAGCGGCAACCGCCGAAGGTTTACGTGAGGCAACTCGTGAAGTGTTAGCCAACTTAACACCCCGCGAAGCTAAAGTTCTCAGAATGCGTTTTGGTATTGATATGAATACCGACCACACTCTTGAGGAGGTCGGTAAACAATTTGATGTAACCCGCGAGCGCATTCGTCAAATCGAGGCCAAAGCTTTGCGTAAATTGCGTCACCCATCTCGTTCCGAACATTTGCGTTCGTTTTTAGATAATGAGTAATCCTTATTGTGTTTCCCTCTCCTTTTTAAGGAGAGGGCTAGGGTGAGGTCTTAAAAACCTTTTGTTCAAAGCCTCTTTGCGGTACGCTAACCCAAAGAGGCTTTTTAGTATTTACGAAAATAATAATCATGAACCCCTTTAATCTCCAAGACATTACCACTTTTTTAGCGATTGTCGATTGCGGTAGTCTTACTCAAGCCGCTGAGCGCCTAGAAGTATCAAAATCCATTGTCAGTAAACGCCTTAAACGTTTAGAAGAAATGTTGGGAGTCGCGCTCTTGCACCGCTCTACACGCGGTATTACACCAACAGAGCAAGGTCAAGCATTTCATTTACGAGCCTCTCATATTTTGCAAGAACTTGAAGCAACCGTAGAAGAAATGACGGAAGGCAATCAAAATCTGTGTGGTTCATTACGGATTGCTGCGCCTGTTACGTTTGGCACAATGTATCTGGGGCGATTAGTGTTTCCATTTATTAGCAAACATCCACGTTTACAAGTTGCTATTCATTTAGACGATAAACAAGTCGATATTGTGCAAGAACAATTTGATATAGCGATTCGTATCAGTGCTGAGCCTGGTTTATCACTCAAAGCCAGACAGCTTGGTTTGTGTCAACGTGTTGTGGTGTGTAGCCCTGCTTATGCTAATCAAAATAATTTACAAGCTGTACACGAGGATTTATTTGCCCATGATTATATTGGTTATAGCAATGTACAAGACAGCCAACTATGGGCTTTTTTGACCGAGGACAATCAACGCAACCCTATCAAAAGTCGTTTTAGTGCCAATAATGGCGAAATTAACCGTGATGCAGCAATTGCTGGATTAGGCTTGGCAGTATTGCCGCTATTTATGGTAGCAGAAGCATTGCGTACAGGTCAGCTTATCAACGCTATGCCAGAGATGAATTTAGAGCCAATTCCTATTTATGCTGTCTATCCCCCGACACGTCATACGCCCAAAAAGATTCGGCTGTTAATCGACCATTTGTGCCAAGTGCTGGGCGATAATCCACCGTGGGAACAAGATTTGCCGCTATCGTAAACTGACACCTCACGCCACTCCCTCCCCTATAGCTGTCCGCATCAAATAAAGTATTATCATAAAATGATCGTAACCTATTGATTTTAGGTTCTCAAACTTATACTTTGAACTGCGTTAAAAACTTCTTGCTGTTTATTGGCGTTTAAAACAGCACTCTAACAGTCAGAAATGAATTTTTGAATATTCAAATTCGGGATAAATTTATAATGTTTATCATTTGCCGTAATTAATGTTTCTCCAAACTGCACGGCTGTTGCTGCAATTAACGCATCTGCCATTTGCATTGAGTGACTTAACGCATAAGCCTGTACATAAAATGTCGCTCGTGAAGAAATTTCTTGGTCAATGTGAATAATATGTACATTCCAATAATGTAAAGCTTTTTGTAATTGGTTAATTTCATGTTTATTTCTCATACCTTGCAACAATTCCATATAGGTCACGGAAGAAATTGAAAAAGGAATATGAGACTCTATACAGTCTTTTGCAGATTGTTTTCCTCGTAAGTACCAAATCAAAACATCTGTATCAATAATCAAAACTGTCGTCCTTTTCTCATTTCTCTTACAGTGTCATCTACGCTTAAATGATTGTCGTGTTCTTGCCACATACCAAAAATATTAACTTGTTCGGTTTGTGGTTGAATTGGAACAATTTTTGCGAATGCTGTACCTCGATAAGTTACAATCACTTCTTGTCCATGTTGGACTTGGTTAATAATTTTTCCTGACTGTGTGCGTAGTTCTTTGGTTGAAACTTGCATAATTCCGCTCCTAAGTATCCACTCTAAAGTGTACACTTAATCAAGTTTTATGCAAGTATTTAGCTAAATGGCAGTATCGTGTGTTAAGACATATTATGATGAGAAAAAGAGCGGTTAGCTGGTTTTATCAAAAACGCCGTAAAACCTCGTGCCTCTGAGCTTGACCAAGAGAGCTCGTTCGTAGCCTGTGTGGTAACACAGGGCAACAACTATCGTTAAATACTGCAAACTACTGCTTTGACGAAGTATTGCCCCCGCAATTCTTGCGGATTACGGTTACTTAGCTATTGATAATTGCGCGTAAGTCCTATCTTTACCCAAACTTATTCCACCGTCACCGACTTAGCCAAATTACGTGGTTGGTCAACGTCTGTGCCTTTGATAATCGCCACATGATAAGACAATAACTGCAACGGAATAGTATAGACAATCGGTGCAACCTCATCAGCCACACTTGGAATCCCCAAGACCGTAATACCATCTTCATTACGAATTGACACATGATGATCAGCAAAGACAAATAATTGACCACCACGCGCACGCACTTCTTGTAAGTTTGATTTTAACTTATCAATCATGTCGTTATTTGGCGCAACAACGACCACAGGCATATCTTTATCCACCAAGGCTAAAGGCCCATGTTTTAACTCACCTGCGGCATAAGCTTCAGCATGAATATAAGAAATTTCTTTGAGCTTTAACGCCCCTTCCATTGCGACAGGATATTGCGCACCACGACCTAAGAACAAGGTATGATGTTTTTCGCCAAAAGCAATTGCCATACGCTCAATTGCTTTGTCTAAGCCCAAGACACTTTCTAACACGACAGGTAAGTTTTGCAATTGGCGAACAATTTTGGCTTCGGTTTCTTGGTTTAAACGACCACGAACATGACCCACATTTAACACCAATAACATCAATGCCACTAATTGTGTGGTAAAAGCTTTGGTAGATGCCACACCAATTTCTGGGCCTGCATGGGTAATAAACGATAAATCAGACTCACGAACCAAGGTGGAGGTTGGCACATTACAAATACACAAGGAAGCTAAAATGCCACGTTTTTGTGCTTCACGTAAAGCGGCTAAAGTATCTGCCGTTTCGCCCGATTGAGAAATAGTGACCAACAACGTATCTTCGGGCAACACCGTTTCACGGTAACGATACTCGCTCGCTACTTCAACATTACACGAGACACCTGCTAAAGCTTCAAACCAATAACGCGCCACATAACCTGCATGATAACTGGTGCC
>JAXMGJ010000006.1:0-94798 GCA_046347315.1 Agitococcus sp. | reverse complement strand
CACCACCGACCCATGTTAATGGGCGACGTTCTTTACCAATCGATTCTTGTAATAACATTAAACCTTGCAAAAAGGCTTCTGGGCGTGGTGGACAACCTGGAATGTATAAATCCACAGGCAAAAACTTATCCACACCTTGTACAACAGAATAAATATCGTACATACCACCCGAGTTAGCACAAGAGCCCATCGAAATAACCCATTTTGGCTCTAACATTTGCTCATATAAACGTTGAACAACAGGTGCCATCTTGATAAAACAAGTACCTGCCACAACCATTAAGTCAGCTTGACGCGGTGAAGCACGAATAACTTCTGCACCAAAACGTGCTAAGTCATGAGGTGCGGTGAAGGCAGTTGCCATTTCAACATAACAGCACGACAAACCGAAGTTATACGGCCATAAGGAGTTTTTACGCCCCCAGTTAACAGCACCATGCAACATGTCTTCGAGTTTGCCCATATAAATATTTTTATGAACATGCTCTTCTAAAGGATCACGGACAATTTCTTTAGGTGCAGGATAACGCTGTTGCGGATTGTTTGGATCAATGCGCGTTAAGGTGTAATCCATAAGTCAAAACCTCACGATAAGGTTTGTTGGCGAGGCTTTTGTTTACGGCGACGTGCTTCGGCAGTCCAGTCCAATGCGCCCAACTTCCAGATATAAACCAAACCTGCTAACAAGACAAAAATAAAAATGGTTGCTTCAATAAATCCAGCCCAACCGCTTTCGCGTACCGATACTGCCCACGCATACAAAAACAGGGCTTCAATATCAAAAATCACGAAAAACATGGCAATTAAATAGAATTTGGCAGAAAAACGAATACGTGCGCCGCCTGCTGGCACAATACCTGATTCAAACGGCTCATTGGTGGCACGACCTTTAGCTTTGCCACCCAACCAAACAGGAATGGCCAACATAAAGGTACAAATAAAAATAATACCAAAAATATAAATGGCAAAAGACCAGTTATGCGCCATTGCATCAACAGGGGACATGCAGGGAACTCCTAGCACTCAAAGCGGGGAAATTGACAGATTTGAATGTAAACAAATATCAAACTCTGTTACATACAATTACAGTTATTGTACTACAGAGTGAATGTTTTTTACTAGATGGCATTTACATGTTGCAAGAATGCAAAATAACTAACACTCCCCTCATTGCGAGAGGAGTAAAACATGATCTAGATTATTCTTCACGAATAGTAAACATAATAGGAGCTTTGGGGTCGTTGTATTGCGGCAAAAATAACATTCGACGTAAACCCATCATATTGGCATAAGGGCCTTTGCCTTGCGCAAAGTTGACCGCCCAACTTGGTGCAATACCACCAGGATGAATAAAACCTTCCGACTCTAATTTTGTTTTGGTGTTATTGTCTTGAGGAATCCATTTTACCGTATAGTCTTCGGCCAACATCCGAACGTAAGGTGGTCTTACAGGTAAATAATCAGGCAAAGCAGTAAACTTGAGTCCTACATAGGGTTTTTTCTTGGTAATAGGATCAATGGTTACTTTAAGAATTACATCCCTATCAGGTGTACCAATCGGCGCATCATGAACCATATAAAAAATATATTCACGATCACTGATTTTTTTTAGCATTTTGGCTTCCATAGTCGCAAAATACCAGCGAGTAAAATTTTCTACATCAAACTGGATACGAGCCAAAGTCTCTACAGGTGCCTCCAATAGAGCTTCCACCTTAAATGAACGAACTGCCTGACCATCTTCATTTTTAACATATACTTTAATATTATGACGGTTATCATTCTTTTGTAACCGCCATTCATTTTTGTTACCTGAATCACGCAGCTCATCTAAATCGCCAACCGCAGCAAAAGCAGTAGCCGTTGTAAAAATCAAACCTACAGTGGCAAGGTGACGTAATAACATAATTTATGGCCCAACAAACAATTACATAAATGAAAAGACCATTTTGAGTTTATTTAAACCAACCGTCTTAACTTTTTATGCAAATTTTAGATTTACTTGTTATCCTTCGGTTAAAATGGTGGCCAATCCACAAACAAAAACTTTCTTTGCCCACTGTTTCAATATGAGCTTTTTTTGTGCAAAAGGCAATTTAGTGTTAGTTAAATTCTGATATTGTTGTGTAAAAACACGATAAAAGAACATAAGACTCCGACTAAATCATTAAGGTTGATGACCTAAGCAAACTCACAACATTAGCATAAGAGCTTTCTCGCTTCACTTTTTCAAACAAAAGTTGTGCCTGTGGCCAAGCCTGTGACAACATCGCCAACCATTGTTTATAACGCCCTAAAGCTCCTTTTTCGGTGCTTTTGACATAAGCTTCGTTAATATTAGGATGAACAACTGCTTGGTACATATTGGCCAAAAAACGTAATTGCCATTCCACTAACATCGGCCACGTTAACTCAATTTGCTGTGTTTTTATCTGACTCACCAAGTCAGGCCGACTCACCGCGCCACGACCAATCATAACATCTTGACATTGCGACTGCTGCAAACACGCGGCCAAACTTGATAAAGAGTCAACATCGCCATTAGCAATCACAGGCAAACTCACTGATTGGCGAATATTAGCTAATTCGTGCCAGTGGGCGGGAGGCCGATAACCATCGACTTTGGTGCGAGCATGGACAGTTAGCCAGTTTGCACCTGCGCTTTCTATTGCTAACGCATTGTCTAACATCAGTAAACGGTCGTTATAACCTAAACGCATTTTGGCACTAACTGGTATATTTTGTGGCACTGCTTTGCGAACTGCCAATACAATCTGATGCAAAGTTTCCGGCTCTTGCAACAATACTGCTCCACCACGGTGGTTATTCACAGATTTAGCAGGACAACCAAAATTTAAATCAATGGCAGGTGCACCTAACTCAACAGCAAATTGAGCATTTTCGGCCAACAATTGTGGGTCACTACCCAAAAGCTGAATATGAACAGGCGTGCCTGCTGCTGTCTGGCTGTTACGCAATAATTCGGGACAGTATTGATAAAAAATTTTAGCAGGTAATAGATGTTGGGTAATTCTAATAAACTCTGTCACGCACCAATCATAACCATAACAACCTGCAATCGCGGTTAAAATATCACGCATATAAACGTCTGTCAGCCCTTCCATCGGGGCAAGAATAATTTTCATCATGCCATTAACAATCAAAATTTATACAGCCGCTATTATCTGCTTTTGGTGCTCAATTGCCATCTACCATAACGGATATTATTTTACCTAAACCACAATTCAATGATATAACACCTTAATATTGTTAGCCTAATAGATAATAACCTTGATTCATACATCCCAAACTTATCAATATGAAATACGATTTTGATCCTAATAAGCCTGTTGTTCCAATCGCCTATCCTCGCTTATTGCTAGATATGATGGTTGAGCGAGGATTTACTCGCTCAGAAATTTTGCAAGGGTCGCAACTCAATGACGCGATATTTGATAAACCAGATCATCGCTTAACCCCCGCACAATTTTTATTTTTGATTTTACGCTGTTTTTATTTAAGCAAAGACCCCTCATTAGGCTATGAAATGGGTTTACGCACGCCTGTGACTTCACATGGCTTTTTGGGTTATGGCGTAATGAGCTGTGCAAATTTAGAGGAAGCGATTAAATTAGCTGAACGTTTTGTCCGTTTACGCACAGTATTGATAACTTTTAGGCTTTATATTGAAGGTGAGTTTGCTATTGTTGAAACTACTACCAACTACCCAGTTGGTTTGTTAAGACAATTTGTGTTTGAGAGTTTATTGCTAAGTTTGGCACGAGCAGGCAGTTTTATTACTGGCAATGCGATGAATAGCGGAGAAATTCATTTTGATTTTCCAGAACCCAGTTATTACCAAACACATAAAGACAAACTACCTCCAACTTTTTTTAATCAAGCAGCAAATCAAATACGCTTTCCAAAAGCGTATCTAAAACAAGCCCTTATTATGGCTGATCCTGTGGCTGCAAAACTAGCAGCAGAGCAATGTGAGCGCGAATTGGCTTTAATGGACATTAATGACGATGTGCCTAGTCAAGTCAGAGCAATGCTCAATCATCAACAAGGGCATTACCCACAATTGGAACAGGTGGCTGAGCGTTTGTTTATGTCCTCGCGCACCCTCAAACGACGTTTGCAACAAGCAGGTTTAGGTTTTCAACAGTTATTAGACGAAGCGCGTAAACGAGATGCCATTAAAATGTTACAAAGCACCTCGTTAACGGTAGAACAAATTGCACAGCGACTTGGCTATACAGACCCTGCCAATTTTAGTCGTGCATTTAAAAAATGGACAGGAGACAATCCTAGCTCCTATCGACCTGATAAAAAATAAGCTACTTCAATAAGGCCATACGATAGCTTTTAGGTGGCTCGTTATACCAACGCTTAAAAGCACGATTAAAGGCACTTTGTTCCGAATACCCCAACAACAAGGCAATATCTGTTAAAGATAAGTTTTTGTCTTGTAAATAACGAATAGCTAACTCTCGACGGGTATTTTCTAAAATCTCCTGAAATACCAAGCCTCTCTCTTGTAAGCGTCGCTGCAAGGTACGAGAAGACAAAGCCAAGTGTCCAGCGACTATAGGCAGTGTAGGCTCTCCTTGGTGCAGACTTTGCACAATCATATTTTTGAGTTTTTCTTCAAAAACATCAGATTTTGGCAATACCGCTAACAGAGCTTCGGCTTGTTGCGACAATAAATCTAACAAAGTTTGGTCGCTATGTAATAACGGAACCGATAAATATTCCAAAGGAAAGCGCACACAGGTAAATGCTTTTTCAAAATCGACGGGGCAATGAAAATAGTCCACATAAACCTGTAAATTTTTGGGTGTTGGATTAACAAAACAAACATACGAAGGATGAAGCGGCTGACTGGTTAAAATATGTAAAAAACTAAATAATGCAGCAATTGATGTCTCATCAATTAATGCACCAGGTTTGCCGTATTCAACTCCCCAACGTAACTCCATCCCCCGTTCATCAATATGAACACTAAAGGGATTAACGTCATACACTAAACGCTGATAACGGGCAAAACGATTCAGTGCCTCACCCAAATTTTGACACGATAACACCAAATAACCTAATACACCGACATGACGCGGCGCAATTCGTTTGCCAATCGCTAAACCTAAAGCGGTATCATTAACAGCTATCGAGATTCGTTCTAATAAATCTGCCCACAAATACAGTGGAATTCGCGCTTGCTGGCCATATTGAACAATAGCTTCATCCAATTCTGGAATTTTAACGCCTTTTTCTTGAACAAAATCACCTAACATCCCCAACATGGAGCCTGTTAAAAATAAGCCTTTGAACATGATGCGCTCCTCGCTTTGTTATTATCAGTATGATATTTTTATGGCGCGAAATGTAAAAATACTACAATCAGACAATTTTGCAAAGCACAAAAAAAAGGAGCTTGATGCTCCTTTAAAAACAATGTACACAAAATATGCTATTAAAGCTTACTATATTACTTTAAGCCCAATACATCACGCATATCATATAAACCCGCACTTTTGCTACCAATCCAAGCAGCAGCACGTACTGCACCATTGGCAAAGTTCATGCGACTGGTAGCCACATGACGAATTTCTACACGTTCGCCTTCACCCATAAAATATACGGTGTGGTCGCCAACAATATCGCCACCCCGAATAGTTTGAAAGCCAATCGTTTCACGGTCACGAACACCTGTATGACCTGAACGCGCAAAACACGCGACATGTTTTAAGTCACGGCCTAAAGCTGATGCCACAGCCTCACCCATCATCAGTGCCGTACCCGACGGCGCATCGACTTTGTAACGATGGTGTGCTTCTAAGACGTCTATATCCACGGTATCACCAAAGGCTTTAGCGGCTAACTCTAATAACTTTAAAGTGACGTTAACGCCTACCGAATAATTACCCGAATACACAATCGGAATATCATGGCTCGCTTCAATCAAAAAGTGTTTTTGCTCTTCACTTAAACCTGTGGTACCAATTACAATACCCTTGCCCTCTTGACGGCATAAAGCAACATTCGCAATCGTTGCGGCTGGGGTGGTAAAGTCTATGACCACATCAAGCACATCAATCTGGCTTGCTAAGGAGCTGTTAATACTAATATCCATGTGTGGCAAAGCGGCCATTTCGCCTGCATCAGCTCCAATCAAGGTATTACCAACCTGTTCAATAGCAGCAGTGAGTTTGACATCTTCACGCGCAACAACCGCATGAATTAAGGCGCGTCCCATACGGCCTGCGGCACCGCAAATACCAATTTTTGTAATAGCTGTGGGCATATCCTTCTCCAAAGATAAAGTTGATGAGTTACATTGTGACTGATAATAAGGAAGGTGCGCTAAATTGGCTAGTGTTTGATGTCTTTTTTGTAGGAATTACCTATACTACCCCAACCCTCTCCCAATGGGAGAGGGAATCATAGGCTAAGAAAACAAATCCTTTACACTATCAAAAAATGATTTTTTGTTAGGTGATTGTTTGTCGTTACCTTCTAAAGAATCATGAAATTCGCGCAATAACTCTTTTTGACGGCTTGTTAAATTAACAGGTGTTTCGATAATCACCCGACACAACATATCACCCGCGTCATAAGCTCGTACAGGCTTTACACCTTTGCCACGCACTCTAAACACTTTGCCGCTTTGTGTACCCTCAGGAATTTTGAGTTTAACGCGGCCATCCAACGTAGGGACTTCAATATCTGAACCTAAAGCGGCATCCACAAAACTAATAGGCACTTCACAATACAAATCTGCGCCATCACGTTTAAAGATGCTATGCTCCTTGACCACCACTTGTACATATAAGTTACCTGCTGGTGCGCCATTTGCCCCTGCTTCGCCTTCGCCAGTCAAACGCACTTTATCGCCTGTATCCACACCTGCTGGGATAGTAACTTCGAGGGTTTTTTGTTTGTTGGTACGACCTTCGCCATGACAAGCATCACACGGGTCTTTAATCATTTGCCCTTTACCACGACACGTTGGACACGTTTGCTGTACCGTAAAGAAGCCCTGCTGCATGCGCACTTGGCCTTGTCCACCACAGGTACGGCAAGTACTCATGCTTGAACCTTTTTTGGCTCCTGTGCCGTCACACACTTCACAAGCAGCCGCTGTGGTAAAGCGAACTTGTTTTTTAACGCCTTTGACTGCTTCTTCGAGGGTTAATTCTAGGGTGTATTGTAAATCGGCACCACCACGTTGACGGCTACCGCCACGTCCGCCGCCGCCACCAAAAATATCCCCAAAGGCTTCAAAAATATCACTAAAGCCACCTGCGCCGCCAAAACCACCACCAAAGCCACCTGCGCCCATATTGGGGTCAACGCCTGCATGGCCATGACGGTCATAAGCAGCACGTTTATCGGGATTAGATAAAATTTCGTAAGCTTCGTTGCCTTCTTTAAACTTTTCTTCGGCCTCTTTGTTGTCGGGGTTGCGGTCGGGGTGATACTTCATCGCCAAACGGCGATAAGCCTTTTTGAGTTCTTCGTCGCTGGCTGTTTTGGCCACGCCTAAGACTTCATAATAATCGCGCTTTGCCATTTGGCCTCTCCACTTTGCACTATAAAACCTAATTAAGTTCTATCTCGTTAAACAACAAACGCCAAAACAAATTGGCGTTATAAAATTCTTCTTCCCTTTGATAGGGCAAGTCGTAGCCCGTGTACTAACACGGGGTTTAAACTACCCTGTATTTCGCTATGCTTCATACAGGCTACATCTCTCTATGGGTGGGTTATTAACCCACCCTACGGCCATTTACTTCTTGTCGCTTACGTCTTCAAACTCAGCGTCAACGACACCATCATCGGCTTTGTTTGCGCCACCTGTTTGTGGTTCAGCACCACCAGCACCTTGCTCAGCATACAGTTTTTGCATTAAAGGCATAGAGGCATTGCTTAAAGCTTCGGTTTTAGAGGTAATCGCGTCTTTGTCGTTGCCTTTGAGGGCTTCTTCCAAGTCTTTGATGGCCGCTTCAATCGGAGCTTTTTCGGCATCAGTCGCTTTTTCGCCCAAGTCTTTTAAGGTTTTGCGAGTGGCATGAACCAAATTATCGCCTTGGTTACGTGCTTCGACTAACTCACCAAACTTTTTATCTTCTTCGGCGTTAGCCTCTGCATCACGCACCATTTGCTGAATTTCTTCTTCAGTCAAACCAGAGCTTGCTTTAATCACAATACTTTGTGCTTTGCCTGTGCCTTTATCTTTAGCAGACACATTTAAAATACCGTTTGCATCAATATCAAAGGTGACTTCGATTTGTGGCATACCGCGTGGTGCTGGCGGAATATCACTTAGGTCAAAACGTCCCAACAATTTATTTTGTTGTGCCATTTTGCGCTCGCCTTGAAACACCTGAATGGTCACTGCGGTTTGATTGTCATCAGCCGTCGAGAATACTTGCGATTTTTTAGTAGGAATCGTGGTGTTTTTCTCGATAAGCGCAGTCATCACGCCACCCATAGTTTCGATACCTAATGTTAAAGGCGTTACGTCTAACAATAACACGTCATTGCGGTCGCCCGATAATACCGAACCTTGAATTGCAGCACCTGCGGCTACCGCTTCGTCTGGGTTAACGTCTTTACGTGGCTCTTTGCCAAAAAACTCTTTGACCTTTTGCTGCACTAAAGGCATACGAGTTTGACCACCAACCAAAATCACATCGCCAATTTGGCCAACACTTAAACCCGCATCTTTAAGCGCAATTTTGCATGGCTCAATGGTGCGTGCCACTAAATCTTCAACCAAGGACTCCAACTTAGCACGGGTTACTTTAATGTTAAGGTGTTTTGGCCCTGTGGCATCAGCGGTAATGTACGGCAAGTTGACTTCGGTTTGTTGGCTCGAAGACAATTCAATTTTGGCTTTTTCGGCGGCTTCTTTTAAACGCTGCATAGCCAATGGGTCGCCTTTGAGGTTGATACTTTGCTCTTTTTTGAACTCATCGGCTAAATAGTCGATTAAGCGCAAGTCAAAGTCTTCACCACCTAAGAAGGTATCGCCATTAGTCGCCAATACTTCAAAAGATTGTTCGCCATCAACATCAGCAATGTCGATAATCGAAATATCGAATGTACCACCACCTAAGTCATACACCGCGATTTTGCGGTCGCCTTCTTTTTTGTCCATACCAAAAGCCAAAGCAGCAGCTGTTGGTTCATTGATAATACGTTTGACTTCTAAACCTGCAATACGACCAGCGTCTTTTGTTGCTTGACGTTGGCTATCGTTAAAGTAGGCAGGCACGGTGATAACCGCTTCGGTGACGGGTTCGCCTAAGTAATCTTCGGCGGTCTTTTTCATTTTCTTTAACACTTCGGCAGACACTTGCGGTGGAGCCATACGATTGCCACGCGCAGCTACCCAAGCGTCACCGTTGTCAGCAGCTACGATTTCGTAAGGCACCATGCTGATGTCTTTTTGTACCACATCATCTTTAAATTTACGACCAATCAAACGCTTGACCGCAAACAAGGTGTTTTTAGGATTGGTCACCGCTTGGCGTTTTGCACCTGCACCGACCAAAACTTCATTTTCGGTATAAGCCACGATAGAGGGCGTAGTACGTGCACCTTCGGCATTTTCTAAGACTTTAACTTTGTCGCCTTCCATCACAGCAACACATGAGTTGGTTGTACCCAAGTCAATACCAATAATTCTACCCATTTTAAAATCCTCAATATAAATTCTGTATGTTGGTGAAGCTTGTGTTAACAAGCTGTATCATGATTCAGATATGGCGATGACCGTATTTTTTTCAAGGTCTTTTATAGCCATATTTTGATTTTTTCCTGCACTCACATTAAGTCCCTCACATTGTGGGAGAGGGATTGAGTGGAGCTATTGTGCAACCACGACCATTGCAGGACGCATTAAACGCCCCGACAAGGTATAACCCTTTTGAAATACCGTCACCACCGTATTGGCGGCATTAGTTTCGCTTGCTGGCTGTGTTGCCACCGCTTGATGAAACTCCGCATTAAAGGCTTGCCCCGTTGGATCAACAGCCTCGACGCCAAATTTTTTAAGTGCATCTAAAAAGGCTTTGTGTGTTAATTGCAAACCATCAATCAGGCTTTTATTAGCCTCATCCTGAGGAGCAGCCGCTAAAGCACGTTCTAGGTTATCCACGACATCAAGTAAGCTGTTGGCAAATTTTTCGACCCCAAATTTGTGGGCATTGCTAACATCACGCTCGGCACGACTTTGAATATTCCGTATTTCGGCTTGAGCGCGTAATTGGGTATCTTTAAGCTGTGCTTCTAATTCGGCCACTTTGGCGGTGAGTGCCTCAACATCGGTTTCAGTGACTTCTAAAAACTCTTGCAGTTCTTTTTCGGTTTCGGCATCAATTTGACTGGTATCAGGTGTTTGATTTTCGGACATGATGTTCTCCATAAATAAAATGCGTTTTTGTGACATGTATAGGTCAGATAATTTGCAAAAATAATGGGGTTGCTTGTGCTTTTTTCAAGTCATCGCCCTATTGCATCTACAAAAAGACGGGGTATTATCGCGCAAACTTATTTGATTTGTGTCTCCACTATGCTCACCCATCTTGCCATTAAACAATTTACCCTCGTCGAAAACTTAGAACTAGATATTGCTCAAGGCTTTACCGTTATTACGGGCGAAACAGGCGCAGGTAAGTCGATTTTGCTCGATGCTTTAGGCTTGTGTTTGGGTGACAAAGCCGATGCACAAACCGTGCGTCATGGTGCAGAAAAAGCCGAACTGATTGCCTTGTTTGATATTAGCCAACAAGCTCAAGCCCAAATATGGTTAGCAGAACGCGACTTGGCACAAGACCACGAATGCAGCTTACGCCGCATTGTTTACAAAGAAGGTCGCTCAAAAGCATGGATAAACGGTACAGCAGTTACCTTAAGCGAGTTAAGAGCCTTAGGCGAACTGCTCATCAACATTCATAGCCAACACGCCCAACAAAGTTTGCTCAAAAAAGACACGCATCGGCAATTATTAGATAATGTGGGCAAACTCAACTCGCTGGCACAGCAAGTGGCACAGCACTATCAAATATGGCTTGATGCCAAACAGCATTTGCAACACAGTAAAACGCATTATGTGGCTCAACAAGCACGGCTTGAGCTAATTGCTAACTACATAGAAGAATTAGAAAAACTTGCCCTTAAAACAGACGAATACGATACCCTAGAACAAGAATATGACCGCTTGGCCAACTTTGAAGCCCTCATGAGTGACAGCCAACACGCACTTGCCTTGTTAGACGAAGGTGACAGCCCTGCCAGTCGCCAATTACAACAAGCCTTACGCTATTTAGACAATCACAGTAGCCGTTCACCCGTGTTGAGCCAATTATGCACCAGCCTTAACTCTGCGTTAATTGACGTTAAAGAAAGCAGCCGAGAGTTAAATCACTTTTTGAGCGCACAAGAACTTGACCCACAACGCCTTGCATGGCTTGAGGGCAAAATTGCCGACGCACAACGCCTTGCCCGCAAACACAAAGTCATGGCACATGAGCTACCTGCGTTTCTACAACAACTACAACAAGAGCAACAACAAACTCAACAAGCCCAAGACCTAAGCACACTAGAGCAAGCAGTTTTAGAGGCGCAGCAACACTACTTACAACTCGCTCAACAACTGAGCCAACAACGTCAGGCGATTGCCCCCCAAATTACCCATGATATTAGCCAACATTTGAACGCCTTGGGTATGCCTAACACCCAATTAAGTTATGTGTTTAATGCCCTCGACAAGCCCAACCGCGACGGCATTGACGATATTGAGTTATTGTTTAGTGCTAACTTGGGGCAACAGTTACAGCCTTTGGCCAAAATTGCCTCTGGCGGTGAGTTATCGCGCTTTGCCTTGGCAGTGCAAGTGATTCAAGCACAACACAGTGCCGTACCTGTGTTGGTATTTGATGAGGTGGACGTGGGTATTAGTGGTGGTACAGCCGATATTGTGGGGCAATTATTACGCGAGTTAGGCCAAAACGCGCAAATTTTGTGTATTACGCATCAACCGCAAGTGGCTGCCAAAGGCCATCAGCATTGGCAAGTACAAAAATATATTCAAGACAATAAAACACTCAGCCGTGTTATTGAGTTAAGTCGCCAACAACGGATTGAAGAGATTGCGCGTATGTCGGGTGGGGTAACGATTACCCAAGAAACGTTAAAACATGCGGAGAGTATGTTGAGTTAGCCCCTCAACCCCTTTAACCTTTCGGCTATTTTAGCCTCCAAACCGCGCTCGGTTGGCACATAAAACACCTGTTGCTTGAGTTTATCGGGCAAAAACTGTTGCCCTTTAGCGTGGCCTCCCTCCTCATCATGGTCGTACCGATAACCCGTACCATAACCCAATTCTTTCATCAATTTAGTGGGTGCATTACGCAAATGTAACGGCACCTCTAAAGAGCCTGTTTGCTCAATCACCTGTTTCACTTGCTTAAAGGCACTATAAACCGCATTACTTTTAGAACAACAGGCTAAATAAACTGCGACATTGGCTAAAGCCAAATCCCCTTCGGGACTCCCCAAACGCTCATAAGTTTGCCATGCCTCTAAGGCAATTTGTTGAGCGCGTGGGTCTGCCAAGCCTATATCTTCTACCGCCATACGCAATAATCTGCGCCCCAAATATGCCCCGTCTGCGCCACCATCTAACATACGCGCCAACCAATACAAAGCAGCATCGGGGTTAGAGCCACGCACCGATTTATGCAAAGCCGACATTTGGTCGTAAAACTGCTCGCCTTGTTTGTCAAAACGCCTAAAACCTTTACCCAAAAATTGAGTTAATACATGGTCATCGCTGGTGCCTTGAGCGCGTGCCAATTCAAAGACTGTTTCTAGTAATACCAAGGCTTTGCGGGCATCACCATCGGCCAGTTGTGCAATGGCCAGCAGCCAATGCTCGGGCAAGGCATCAGGCGCGGCAGCCAAACCACGTTGGCTATCGCTTAATGCGCGTTGTAAGACGTGTAATAATGCCTCTTGCGTTAAAGGCTTTAACACCATGACTCGCAAACGTGACAACAAAGCCGAATTTAACTCAAAGGAAGGGTTTTCGGTGGTCGCACCAATTAGGGTAATTGTGCCATCTTCGACATACGGTAACAGGGCATCTTGTTGACTTTTATTAAAACGATGAATTTCATCAATAAACACAATCGTCCGTTTAGCCAATAAGCCCGTTGCTTGTCGTTGCGCTTGACTAATCACCTCGCGTAGCTCTTTAACCCCTGCCATAACAGCAGACAAGGCCACAAAATGGGCATCAATATATTGAGCAATTAAACGCGCCAAAGTGGTTTTGCCCACGCCTGCACTGCCCCAAAATACTAATGAGGGACACTGACCACGCGCTAACAATACCTGCAACGGTGCGCCCTGCGCCAGCAAATGCGCTTGCCCTAATACCTCGTCTAAACACTGCGGACGCATACGCTCGGCAAGCGGTTGATAGTGGCTCATTTATAATTTTTGCGACCATTGGCTTTTTCTTGGCAGGTGCTATTGCTGCACACACCATACAAATGCAAGGCGTGGTCAGTTAAGGTAAAACCTAAAGATTGCGCAACTTTTTGCTGTTGAGCTTCAATCACTTCATCATTAAATTCTAAGACTTTATTACACATAATACAGACGATGTGGTCATGATGTTCGTCTTGGCTAATCTCAAATACTGAGTGACCACCTTCAAAATGATGACGCTCCACAATACCTGCCGACTCAAATTGCGTTAATACCCGATACACGGTAGCCAAACCTACGTCTTCACCTTGCTCTAATAACGCTTTATAAACATCTTCGGCACTTAAATGATGCACAGGCGAATTTTCTAATAGTTCAAGAATTTTAATACGCGGTAGCGTGACTTTTAAACCTGCATTGCGTAAGTCTTGATTACTAAATGTCATACAGCAAACCTCTTTTTGGCGATAACATCCCTTCTCCCTAATTTTTCCTAAAGTCTGAGAGGAAGAGCATGAAAAACAGTACAAATAACAACAGATTTTTAAGCAATAAATGGTGTACGATTATCGACTAATAAGAAGCGATGAACAAGAGAGGATAACTTTTCGTGTGGTCTAAACTGTGTCTAATTACATTATTGAGTCTAACTGGCTGCGAAGCGTTAAAAGTCTATACCATTGACTTGCCACAAGGCAATCCGATTACACAAGCCGATGCCAACAAACTCAAACTCGGTATGACACCCGCTCAAGTACGCTATATTTTGGGCAGTCCAATGATTACCGATACCTTTAATGCTAATCGCTGGGACTATGTTTATCGCTTACGAGCAGGCACTTATGCTAAGAGTGCAAATATCGACAATGTTAACACGCCACATCTTAAACTGATTTTTAGTCAAGGCAAGTTAAGCGAAATCACAGGTATTGATACACTACCCACGCAAAACCCTGCCACTATTTTAAGCAAAGATAGCAGTTTAAGAGCAGAACCATTGTAGATATTAAAAGGTCACCGTCACAATGACATTATCGCTATAACTGCCTACATACACATTTTGTTGCGCTGGAACGCGGCCATAAATCGTAAAACTTCGATTGCGAGCATTATTAACACTAAGCACTTCGGTATTACCAGTGCCATCTCCCAAGATACGGTTTCTAGCCGCATTACGATATAAATTATAAGTAAGCCGACTACTGCCATAAGCCATTTGACGAGTGGTATAAGTACCCGATAACCCTGTACTAAAACTGACCTCAAATGCTGTTCTAACATCGCAAGACACATCAATCGTTCCGCTTCCATCTAAAGGCGTGGTATTTGCCACATAGTACGAGCCAAAGTTAATGCCAACCACATTTAAACTACACACCGCCGCTTGTGCAGACAACACCAAACAAGTAGCACACCCAGCAATAATGTATTTTGTAATTCTTGTCATGGCTGCACCCCTTTACATAATATCATTCCTAAATCGGGCAATGAGTCATCTATCATTTCAAACGCCACTTCAAAGCGACACGTTTGCCCTTTCCAATGCGCGGTTAATATGTTTTTGGCAGATAAACCCGTGATATACAACTCTCCTCTATACCCTACAGGAAAAGCCTCGCTGCTATTGTCTTTGTAAACCTCAGCCCCTGCTGGTAATGGTTGGCCGTTATCAAGCAAAATTGTCATCGTTGCGGCATAAGCACGTTTGACACCAAAATCCACCCACAAACCGCTATTATTTGCAGGAACGATTTCTTGTTCCTGACTGGTCATTTCGGCATCAAAAGGTAGGTCTGATGGGTTAATACGAATTTTATTTATCTGATAAGGCAACAGCCTAGGTATTAGCACAATACCATGTTTATTTGTTGCACCAATTAAATGATTATTGGCATAAACACTGACGTTAGCATAGTCGCCTACTTTAGCCACTGCAAAGCTACTATTTATTTGACGCCCTAAAAATCTTTCTCCACCCAAAAAGGCAATACCACCCGAGATATTGACACTCCCATTGTATTGGCTATTTTGTTCAGAGAGCTTTAATTGGTAGCTACCATAGGAGTTTTGCCACGTTAATGCACCTTGGGTACGTGGTATTTGTCCAATATCAGTACTTAGACCATAACCAATACCATTACCAGCAGGTACTGACTGTTGAAAAGCCACACGATATTGTTGATCTAAAGGTAAGGCTACCACTGATAAACTTTGTTTGCTTTGTAAGGGAATACTGACACTTATTTGGGCTTGAGTGTCGGTATTAGGCTGTAAAATACGCCCAACTGATACGCTCAAATTACCATACTGGCCTAAACTTAAACCATAACCTGCAAAAACCGAACTTGTGTCAAGCGCGTCATAATTTTGAGTATAAATGTACTGTGCTCTTAGACTACCGTATTGTTTTAAGGAGACACCGCCAAATACACGCAGTGTCTCCTGTAATGGATTAGGTGTAGGCTGACTACCAATTTGCCAAAACTCTCTATCTTGATATTGCCAACTGATACGGGTGTTGAATATTTTATATTGTGGGTCAATTTCGACACCATAAGCCAATGCATTTTGATTAACAGGCTGACTGCTTTGAGCTAACCATACATTAACTAGAGCTAATTTGGGTGGCAAAAAAGCCGTCGCTAATTTTATCATTTGCTGATGTTGTTGCCACTGTAACTGTACATCTGCGGTAAGCTTGTCTGTTAATCCACGACGATAAGCAGCCATTGCAAAAAAATCATCATATTGATTACTTTGAATGCCATAATCTTGCCGCAAAAAACCTGTATCAAATGCATATTCATGCAGCCCTACTTTTAATAAATCTGCTCCTGCATAATACGGCAATACAAATGTTTGCTCACGCCCTAATAAGCCTTTTACAATCACACGCGCTTCACCCATACCAGCCGTTATAGGCAGATTATCAATCGTAAACTCACCAGCAGGAATTTGTTTTGTCCAGCTTTTGGCATCGTTAATATAAACATCAACCGTCGAGGGCAACAGTGCTTGACCACTGACACTGGGTGTTGCAAATCTAACCAATTGCGGCTGTAAGGCAAAATTACTACCCCATTGTAGCCCTGCATAACGCAGTCCACCACTTAAACCTAAACTACTGGTCGCGGTATCACCTACTCTCAAACTATACATGCCATCAATATCATCTTTTGCAAAAACAGTATTGAGTCGTATTGCCTGACGTTGTTGGGTCTCTAAATGTTGTATCAAAAACTGATTTTCTAATGTGCCAACAGGGTGAAATAAAGTCGCACTCGCAAACAAATTACTCTCGGTTTACTGCTCAGCATAACTACTATTAAGCTCATAATTGACGTACATACCTAGCGATGATTGTATTTGAGGTGTGTTAGTTTGGTTTGACGCATTAAAAACAGATGCTTTAAACCACCTTGCATCTACTTCAATTGCCACAGACAAATTAGCCGCATTAAATTGATAACTAACTCCTTGTAACTCGTCTAAAATATAATAGTCTTGATCATCATAACGAAAAACATTATCGGCTGGCTTTAAATGCCAACGCTGCCAATCCTCTGCCAATATCAGTAACTGGCCATTTGTTTTTTTTAAAAATAGTAAGGTTTCAAGTTTAGAGTATTTATTAAGTTGAGAAGATAACCATAAAGCTTCGGGTTCGTTTGAGACTAGTTGATGTGCTGAGATTTTTTTTATTGGTTTTGCATGTGTCACATTGATATGTAAACAACACAACCAAATTAACCCAAAAGGAGCGCATGACTTATCTCATACACCCTAATATTTGGGTCGATTTTGCCTTGGTGTATGTCATTTATTATTATTCTTCTACGGTTAATTGTGCTTTGAGTTCGCCTCTATCTGTTTGGGCTTTTAGCATAACAGGCGTACCTACTGCTAAATGTTTGTCTTTAATTAACCACTCTCGTTTTTGCTGCGGTAATAAATAATTAGTCAAAGACTGATTAGCAAAAGATTCTTGCTGCTCTGGTATTAGCAATACACTTAAAACTTGTATATGGCCTTGACTTTGATTATCTGCTAACAACTTTAGCCCCTCATTAGTTGACTTTAATCGCCATTCTAGTGATGTTTTAATCGGCTCATTGGGTTGCACAAACACTGGAATACTGAGTCGTAAAGCAATACTCAGTCCCGTAAATCCCTCTTTGGGAGGTGGAGGTACTTCTTGTAAAAATAAACGATAACTTTCTTCACTCTGTCCTAATGCAGGCTTACGCAAACCCAAGCGAATCACTTGTGAGCTATTAGGGGCAATAGTAAACACCGGTGGATTAGCCAAAATATTTTTGCTGGGTTCAAAGACATCCTGACCTTGCTCATTTTGCGACCATGCCAATGCCTCAAGCTGCACCGTGGTCGGCTCTTTACCTTGATTTGTTACCGTTAGCGAGGTGACTTTGTTTTTGGCAGACAAATTGACACGCACAGGACTCACCGAAAAGCTAGCCGCTGCCTGTACCAAACCACTACATGTTAAAACTATGCTAAAAAGCAAAGCCAGCCCCAAACGGGACTGGCTAAGGAGAAACATCATATCAGCTCATTAAAATTTAGAATGTTACTGTAACAGTCAAAACATCCTGATAACTACCACCAGTTGATGCCTTTAATGTTGTTGCATCTTGACCTTTTGGAATACGACCTTCTACTGTTGTATTGACTGCCGTACCAGTACCTGCAGCCGCTAAGTCTGCTGCACTTGTCCAAGCAGTGGCATAAGCATTACGATATAATTGATAGCCTAAATAGTATTGAGTACCAGCATCATCAAAATTCATGTTGCGAGTATAAGCTGTTTGACCCACATAACCGCCATCATCAATATTGATAGAGATACCATGACCTAATGTACAAGTTGTGGTAATAGTTGAAGACGCATCAAGATCTGCACCTGTAGCAGAGTTTACATCAATTGGATCATAGTTACCAAAAGCTAAATCAGTGGTACTAACCAAACAATTACCAACTACATCAGCTGTGACATTAAATGTATCAACCGCTGTGCCAGCATAAACATTAGCTACACCTAAAGCTAAAACAGAAGCAGCTAATAAACGTAAAGTTTTCATAATAAGATACTCTCATTGGGCTGGCACATAACCAGTTATTAGTTTTATGAAATTTACACCAACGAAAGCTGACGACATTATTGAGTCAGTTAGCGTATGGCGACCCCGCTGTCATGAAACATCACTGTTTTTTAGACCGGTAGTTTTGCGTCCTCGCCTTTCGGACGAGTATGCCTTTTTCATGCGTTTTAATGTGAAATCCTTCACACACAATTAACTGACTTCACGTTTTTTGGTATTTGTAAAGTCAACTCAATCACAGTATCAATTACAAAAAATTTATGCAGGTCACATAATCTTTACAAACGATAAGCGGTTATATTTTGCGACAAAAGCCCTGCTAACACATTATACTCATCTATAATTAAAGTTTACTTACGTTAGTACTTTGTTTCTCTGTATTTCGCTACGCTGCATACAGGCTACAAACTTCACTTATTTTCTTGTAATTTAGCAGCCCTCGCCTTGCGCGCTTCTTTAGGGTCAATCAATAAAGGTCGATAAATTTCGATTCTATCACCTGCTTGCACCAAACGAGTCGTGGGGGATTTTTCGAGCTTTGAGAACACCCCAACAGTTATATTATCAACGTTAATTTGAGGAAAATACGCGGTAATATTAGACAAAAGTATCGCTTGATATAAGGTTGTCTGTGCGGGCACTTGCAAGCGAATAATTTTTTGCTGATGAGGCAAAGCATAAGCAACTTCTACCTCAACCATGCCATCACTCATAAAAACATACCCACTATTAGCCAAATAATAGTGATTGGAACAACGATACGAATACAGATTCGCCACAAATTATAAGTAGCCTCACTCGAAAAGTTAAGCGCTTTGCGAACATGACTTATTTTGAGCATCCACCCTGTTAACAACGCAAAACCCAACAAACTAAGCAATACTACTGCTTTTAGCACCACATCAAAAACCACATAAGGCGCGGCTGAGACAGTAATCGCGGTTGCTAACAAAACCCCGCCTAATGCAATCGGTTTTTTGAAACCCTTAGCTTGTAATTGCGCCCCCAAGGACTCTGCACAGGCTGCCAAAGCAAAAATAGCGCATAAAAGATACATCACCAAATAGGTTTGACCTTGTGTTTGGCCTATCACTAAGGCTAAGACACCTACCAATGTTTGAGTCAACCACAATGGCAATACTTGCGTTGTAGCGGATGTTTGAGGTATTTGTTGCATCAATAACCACGCATAAACGCCTGAGGCACTACAGGCACTGAGCAAAGCGACACTCGCGCCCAAACGCCACTCTTCGGGTGTCAGTAAGTTAAATTGTAGGCTGAATGGCGTACCAATCGCATTAACCACCAAGGCTACTGGCACTAGTATGCCGACATAAGGCAATAAGCGGCGTGTTCCTACCCATGCAAAGCCGACACTAAAAAACATCACTAAATAAGGCAATGCTTCTTTAAGCATCGGATTAGCTTCTGTCCATGACACATTATGCGTAACATAATAACTGGCTTGTCCCATCACCAATACTAAACCTAACATTGCCAAAGGCACGCACACGCGCCAAATGGTGGCAATATCAGCCTCACGCGTTAGTGGAGCAATGCCTTCTAAAGGCAATTGTTTACTGCGTCGCACAATCACAGCGTCAACAAACACCAACGGTAAATTAGCAATCAACATAAATAACAGCCACACAGGCACAAAGCTCAGATGTGAGACATGAGAGCTTAGCCCAAAAGACTGTACAAGCGTTAGGGTAATAAGCGCGACAACACTCACAGCAGACAACGATGATTTACTCATATCTAGCTTAATTCCACAGGTTGCAAACAGAAGGCGACTTCTTGCAAAAAGTCTTCTTGATGTTTTAATTCTTCGAGCTGATATTTGATTTCTATAAGACGAGTGTCACGGGTAGCATCAATCATCTGCAAATGGTCTAAACGCTTGAGTTGGTCATCAATACGTTTTTTAGCTTCTAAGGTTTGTTGCATTAATGGCACAAGCACTTGCTTACACCAGCGTGCCGCTTCTTCACGCGCCTTTTCGTAAACATTACGCGCTTCTCGCGCTAAGGTATCAAAAAAATGCTCAAATACTTTTTCTTGATTAGACATTAAGTTACCAAAACGATTTTTGTAGGGAGCAGCTTGTTTTTCGAGCTCAGTAAACTCATTGATATACTGTTCTATATCGACAATACCTTGACTAATTTGTAATTGTTGTTCGGTTTGCTGTATATAACGTTGATAAATCTTTTTGGCGGTTTGTTCTGCGGCTTCCATCTCGTCACGCAAACGACGTAAATCTAACTTTAAGCCCTGAAAAAAGATAGCAATAGCGGCAGCAGCACCAAAAGCCACGGCATTAGTCATCGACTCTTTAGCTCGGTTAAAATGCCATTCTAATTTGTCTGCTCCCACTAATTCGTTAATGCGGCCTAAATGTTGCTCTAAAACCACTTTACCTTCTTGCAATACTACTAAACGTTGATTGTGTTTTTCTTGTTCTTTGCGTACTAATCGGGTTAAACCCACCAACTCCACTTCAACATCTTTTTCATTTCGATTAAACAAGTCATGTTCTTTTTGTAAGGCTGCTCGTTTTTCGGTCAGCGTTTGCAAACTGGTATCGACAATTTCAATGACTTCTTTAAGGGTGACATTCTTAAGAGCTTTTTGCCTTGCAGTAATCACCGAAGTCGCTAAGGCTTCTTCTAAACTCGCTAAACGACTTGTTTGGTACAAGTGTTCGTCATTGTACATAAACGAGCGTGCCCCTTGACGCGCACTAAGAGGCAAAACATTATCAGTAGGCAGGTGTAATTGTTGTGCCGAAAATCGCACTAAACGATTAAGTGCTTCTTGAACATCTATCGGGTACAAAGCATCTTCATCTTCTAATAAATCTATTTTGTTAATAATTCCATATAAGGCGGTGTTGGAACGTGCTGCTAAATCTTTAATATGGTTATTCCAAATGGCAAAGTCGCTGGCAGTGACACCACAATCGGCCGACAATACAAACAATAAGGCATGAGCTTCGGGCAAAAAACTCAAGGTTAATTCGGGCTCTAAGCCTAATGCGTTAAGACCCGGAGTATCAATAATTGACAAGCCCATGCGTAATAATGGGTGGTCAATGTTAATCAATGCATGTCGCCATGCAGGAATATGTACATAACCTGCTTTTTTGGAAGATGATTCTAAAAACTGAATTTCAAAGCCTAGACTTTCGGCAACTTGTACCGTGACTTCGCGAGTTTTGGCAACTTCTTCAAAGGCTCGTTGAATGGATTGGGGGTTACTTAAATCTAAATCTAAATGCGCCCAGTGTTCTAGTTGCCGTCGATAGGAAGATAAGGCAATGGCACTGCTGCGCGTTTGAATTGGTAACAGTTTAATATAAGGACCATTAGCTTGGGGGTCATAAAAGACTTCGGTTGGGCACATAGTAGTACGCCCAATACGCGTGGGAAACAAACGCATTTTATAATGCCGCCCCAAGATAGCATTGATAAGCTCGGTTTTTCCGCGCGAAAACTCACCCACAAAAGCTAACAAAATACGGTCAGTGGTAAAGGCACGTAAAGCACGTGCTAAACGGTCATCCAAATCTACCGAGCTCAGTCCCTGCTCATGTAGCCATAATCTATAACGCTTGATTTCGCTGGCGATAGATAACTTCCACGCACTAAACGCCTGTATGCCCGTGAGGAGCTTATCCCCTGTACGCACAACTTGAGTCACGGATGAACTCCTTGCAATATTTTTATAATCGGTAACGGTAATACCGTTACCTGTTTTATGAGTATTCGTTTATGGCGACTGCTTTGTCCACTTAACAATACAACAGAGTGCCGCTTAACTGCAAAAATTTCGGCTAAAAACGCACATAAAGCCTCGTTAGCTTTGCCATCAACAGGTGAAGCTTGCAAACGCAGCTTGAGTGCATCGCCATACAAACCTGCCCATTCAGTGGTTTTGGCATTGGGCTGAATATGCAAATTTAAAACATAGCCCTCTGTCGTCTGTTGTACGGCATTCACCTTATATAAAGCCTACGAACTGTCTTGCTACTGTACCTAATAAAATCTGCACCACTTGTATGGCCAAAAAAGCTACAATCGGGGACAAATCTAAGCCTCCCATAGGCGGCAATATTTTTCTAAAGGGAGCTAAAGCTGGCTCGGCAAGCTGTGCGACCAATGCTCCAAAAGGGCTATAACCTGGACTAATCCAACTTAACACTACACTCACCAGTAACAACCAAAAATAAAATTCGGTCGCCATATACAATAGCTGAAATACACCACCAAAAAGCAGCACTAATGGCGATAATGTGCCATGTCCTGACAACACAGCTATTAAAGTCATATTGACCAGTTGCAGCAAAAAAATTAACGCTAAGGCACTGATATTCCAACCTTTTACCACTGGAAACAGTTGTTGCATCGGTTTAAGCACAGGGGTTGTCACTTGTACAATCCATTGTGCAATCGGATTATAAAAATCAGCCTGTACTAATTGAAGCAAAAAACGTACCCACAAAATACCTATCGCCAAACTAAAAAAAGTGCTTATCAATAAATTGATAATTTGTGCGCTTGCACTCATGCTGACTCCCCCAAAATACGCGCTAACTCTTGACCTTTTGCAGCACACGCCGTTAGAGCCTTCTTAAATATTTGTTGCATATTTACCTCATCAAATACGGCGATGGCTTGCTCGGTTGTGCCCCCTTTAGAAGTCACCCGCTGTCTTAGGACAGCAGGCACTTCATCGGCGGTAATAGCCATTTGTGCCGCACCCAAAGCAGTTTGCAAGGTTAATGCTCGCGCTGTTTTTTCGTCCAAGCCAAGTTGTTGCCCTGCCGCTATCATTGCTTCCATGACATAAAAAAAGTAGGCAGGCCCAGAACCCGATACTGCAGTGACGCTATCAATTAATGCTTCTTGATTGACCCAAAGACTCAAGCCGACCGCACTCAAAATGGTGTTAGCTTGCTGTTTTTGCTCATCACTAACCGCTGAGTTGGCATATAAGCCCGTTGCTCCAGTCTGCACCAAAGCAGGTGTATTAGGCATAGCACGAACAATGCTGACATTGCCACCTAGCCATTTATCTAAACTATGACTAGCAATGCCTGCAGCAATCGAAATAATCAAAGGCTTTTTTTGCTGTACATAATTGGCTAATGGCTCTAAGACTTGTTTCATGATTTGCGGTTTGACGGCTAACACCAGCACATCACAACGTTCAACAATATCAGCGTTATTAACACTCACAAAAAGTCCTTTTTCTTTAAATGCGTGTAACTGCTGTACATTAGGGTCAGCAACACTTATTTTTTTTGGCGAAAAGCCTTGTGCTAATAAGCCACCTACTAAAGCCGAAGCCATATTGCCCGCGCCAATAAAACCTATCATCATGGTCATGTATGCTGCCCTATAAAACTAAAGTCGTTGACCAAAAATGGCCGTCCCCACACGCACAATGGTACTACCTGCGGCTATCGCAGGCTCTAAATCATCTGACATTCCCATTGATAGTGTATCAAACACTTGGGAAGATAGATGGGGAATTGTAACGAGTAATTGCTGCCTGAGTTGAGCTAATTGTTCAAAAGCCTGATAATTTTGTGCCTGTGGAATCACCATTAAACCTCGTAACACCAAATGTGGTAGTGGCAAAATAGCTTGGATTAGCATAGGTAACTCTTCAATGGTACAACCCGACTTGCTTTGTTGTTGGTCAATATTCACTTGCAAGCAAATTTGTAAGGGAGGTAAATCCGTGGGTCGTTGTGCCGATAATCGCTGCGCAATTTTGAGTCTATCGACACTGTGTACCCATGCAAAGTACTGCGCCACTTCGGCGGTTTTATTGCTTTGCAATGCACCTATTAAATGCCAAATAATCGGCAAATGGCCTAAAGCGTTTATTTTTTCTAAGGCCTCTTGAACATAATTTTCACCAAAGTGAATTTGGCCCGCCTTATAAGCAGTTTGTATTGCCGCTATGTCCTGCTTTTTACTTACCGCTAATAAAGTCACTTCATCTTGTTTTCGACCACATTGGTCGCATGCTTGTGCTATTCTGCTTAGAACTTGTTGCAATTGTGATGAAATTTCTTGCATTCTTAACCTTTCTCAGTCAAAAAATTGCGCTACTATTGAAAACAAGTGCAATCCTACGATTGTGTTAACAACAAAACAACCTAAACTAGAACTTAGGCACTATATCAAAGCATATAGTGCTAGCAATTATCCTTAAAAATACAGCTTGGAGTTAACAATGGATATTACCGAATTATTGGCCTTCTCTGCTAAAAATGGCGCATCTGACTTACATCTTTCTGCTGGTTTACCGCCAATGATTCGTGTTGATGGCGAAGTACGTCGTATCAACTTACCTGCCATGGAACACAAAGACGTACACCGCTTAGTTTACGACATTATGAACGACAAACAACGTCGTGATTATGAAGAATTTTGGGAAACAGACTTTTCTTTTGAAATTCCAGGAGTTTCGCGTTTTCGTGTCAATGCCTTTAACCAAAATCGTGGTGCAGGCGCGGTGTTTCGTACTATTCCCTCCAAAGTATTAAGTATGGATGACTTGGGCATGGGTAAAGTATTTAAAGATATTAGTGAATATCCGCGTGGCATTGTATTGGTAACAGGCCCTACAGGCTCGGGAAAGTCCACCACTTTAGCAGCGATGATTGACTATATTAACACCAATCGTTTTGACCATATTTTAACAGTAGAAGACCCGATTGAATTTGTGCATCAATCCAAAAAGTGCCTTATCAATCAACGTGAAGTTCACCGCGACACCCGTGGCTTTAATGAAGCCTTACGCTCGGCACTGCGTGAAGATCCCGATGTAATTTTGGTGGGTGAGATGCGTGACTTAGAAACTATTCGTTTGGCTTTATCTGCTGCCGAAACAGGTCACTTAGTGTTTGGAACTTTGCACACCACCTCTGCGGCTAAAACCATTGACCGTGTGGTGGATGTATTTCCTGCCGAAGAAAAAGAAATGGTACGTGCGATGTTATCAGAATCTTTGCAAGCCGTTATCTCACAAACTTTGTTAAAGAAAAATGGTGGTGGCCGTGTGGCAGCACACGAAATTATGATTGGCACACCTGCGATTCGTAACTTAATCCGCGAAAATAAAGTCGCGCAAATGTATTCAGCCATTCAAACAGGTGCTGGTATTGGTATGCAAACGCTCGACCAATGCCTTAAAAATCTGGTGAACAAGGGCTTGATTTCGCCCGCTGTGGCACGTTCAGCCGCAAAAATCCCCGAAAATTTCTAATGGAGGTGTATTGTGGAATTTGAAGACCTCTTAAAACTGATGGTGGAAAAAGGCGGCTCTGATATGTTTATCACCGCTGGTGTGCCGCCATCGGTCAAACTCAATGGCAAAATCGTGCCGATTACCAAAACACCACTTAGCCCCGATATGGCGCGCGAGGTGGTGATGAGTATTATGAGTGAAGACCAACGCCTTGAGTTTCAGCGTACTAAAGAATGTAACTTTGCTATTTCGGCGCGCGGTGTAGGCCGTTTTAGGGTCAGTGCTTATTATCAACGTAACCTTGCTGGTATGGTATTACGTCGCATCGAGACCACTATTCCTAGCGTTGATGACCTCAAATTGCCCGAAATCATTAAAGATTTGGCCATGACCAAACGTGGCATTATTATGTTTGTAGGCGCAACAGGTACAGGTAAATCGACGTCTTTAGCGGCGATGATTGGCCATCGTAACGCTAACAGCCGTGGTCATATTATTACCATCGAAGACCCGATTGAGTTTTTGCATTCGCATCAAGGCTGTATTGTCACCCAACGTGAAGTAGGACTGGATACCGAATCATTTGAAATTGCCCTCAAAAACACCTTGCGCCAAGCACCAGATGTGATTTTGATTGGTGAAATTCGTACCCGTGAAGTAATGGACTTTGCCATTGCCTTTGCCGAAACAGGCCATTTGGTATTAGCCACTCTCCATGCCAACAATGCTAACCAAGCGCTTGACCGTATTATTCACTTCTTTCCTGCTGACCGTCATAGTCAATTATTTATGGACTTATCACTTAATCTTCGTGGTATTGTGGCACAACAACTTGTACCAACACCTGATGGCAAAGCGCGACGTGCTTGTATTGAAGTATTACTCAATACGCCCTTAATTAGCGACTATGTACGTAAAGGTGAAGTGCATATGCTCAAAGAGCTGATGAAGAAATCACGCGAATTAGGAATGCAAACCTTTGACCAAGCCTTGTTTGATTTGTACAGTGCAGGTGAAATTACCTATGAAGATGCACTTAAACATGCAGACTCACCCAACGACTTGCGTTTGATGATTAAATTGGGCAATACAGGTGATTCCCGCTATTTAGACCAAGCAACGCGTGGTTTGAGTATTCAGGGTTCGGAATAAGGGTTGTGTTATTGCTGGTGCATTACGCAATCGCTAATGCACCCTACGTCTAAAGTCCCGTGTTACGTTGCACTTCACACAGGCTACCGAACTTTGCACCTTTTAACAATCGCGCATTACAATACGCCCTACGCGGTGGGTTTAGTCTTTTTGCTGTTGGATTTTTAAAAAAATCGCCTCAATCTGCTCGGCACTCGGTTCATTGTATGTGAGTGGAATGTGGGTACTCACCGCTTGCGTTAAACGTAAATTTTTAAGATATCGCCGACAATTACGACACAAACTTAAATGCACTCTAAAGCCAACTCTTTGCCACTTTGTCATTTCATTGGCAAGATAAGCATCTGCTTGCTCTAATACATCACGACATTTTAACATGGTAAGCCTTCTTCATACTGGTTAATGACCGCTAACAACTTTAAACGCGCCCGATGCAGTAACACGCGCACATTCGCTTCGCTCAAGCGTAAATCTTCAGCAATTTCTTTAAACGATAAATCTGATTTATCACGCAACAACCACACTAAACGCTGAGCTTCTGGCAACTGATTAACCGCTTTTTGCAAAATATCTGCCAATTCTTGCCGACTCAAAATATCATCAGGAGTCTCAGCTTGCCAATTTGCTAAAGGCTGACTCCAATGACCGCCGTTATCAAATCTGTCTAGGAGTGGAGTTCCCTCGTCACTTTGCTCATCTAATGACAGCGCAAAGCGAGTTTTTTGGTAACGACACTTGGCATACGCTGCATTTATCACAATTCGTGTTAACCATGTGCCTAAGGCAGCACGCCCCTCAAACTTGGGCAAGGCTTTAAACGCCAATAACCATGCTTCTTGCACGACATCTTCGGCTGCATCGCCAACAATCGCCCTTGCTACACTCACTAAACGTCCATGATGGCACTGCACCCATTGTTTACACGCAACAGGGTCACGACTTAATAATTTAGCAACTAATTCTTGCTCATCCATATTACGTCAAACCTAGTTAATCAAAAGCCAACAATATAAAGTATTGATGATTTAGAGCAAGGCATTTTTAGTTTAGATACTTTTTTAAACATCTTTGTTACAGCAAATATGAGATACTTTTTAGTTCTTCTATAAAATATTTTGTTGACTAGAACTTACACGGTTATCTCTTATTTCATTGAAATGTGTAAGCTCTGCATTTGAGAAATGCTAGCAATGAAAAACATTCACTATATCATAGGCTTTATCATAGTTTTGCTGAGTCACTCTGCCTTAGCAGCTGATGTGTCATTAACCATGCGTGCCGAAAAAGAAGTGCCTGTCACTATTCAAGGCGCGACCATTCCGATGCTAAAACCTGTTAAACGAATTAGCGTCGGTGATGTGTTAGTGATGACACTTAGCTACAAAAACAACGAAACACAAGAAGCCTATAACGTCAATATTGATAATGCGATTCCCCAAGGCACACGTTTTATCCGCGGCTCTGGCAAAGGAGCAGGGGCAGTGTTTTTGGTATCATATGATAATGGCGAATCATATGAAGAAGACATACGCATCCATGATACGCCAGTGACCAACATTCGATGGCGTTTTGAAAGTTTAGCGGCACAAGCGCAAGGTGAAGTGAGTTTTGAGCTAAAGGTAGACAGTGCCAATAACGCGCTTAGCCGTTAGTTAATTGTCCAATGTAACACTAAATTTAACTTGACCTTGTTGGCTTGGTGCCAAAGTGCCTGTCATGTTCCACCGAATTTGAGGCACCATAATCGTGGGTGTACATACCGTCAAATTATTAGGCAAAGGAAGTACACAGCTTGCAACAGGATTATGTGTGAAGGCAGGTACACTATCGTTGATAATGATATTACTGATAGCCTCTGTGCCGTTATTATGATAAGTAATCGTGTAAGTAATTGTTTCACCTGGCAAGGCTACTGCCTTGTCCACTGCCTTATACAAGGCTAGTGTACTTGAGCCACTGACTCCTACTGTTGTGGTATCAGCGCGGGTTAGCACCTCCGTAACCGTTGGAGTTAAAACATCATACACAAAGTTTGAGCTGAGAGTCGCAACATTAAATGCCCCCTGCGTGGCATTGGCAGGGACTACTTGTTTGACAATCAAGCAAATACTCTCATTTGCAGTCACGGTATAACTGCCAGTTACAACTGGCTCACCAACATCTAAAACCGCATTACAATTATTGTCCTTGTATAACACTTGTGTCCAAAATAACGTGCTTGGACTGGCATTTGCAGTCAAAGCAAATGAAACATTGCCATCTGTCCCTGCAAAAAATTGATGAGCATACGTCACAGTTGTATTGGGTTGTGTTTGTTGGGCTCCATCAGTATATAACTGACTTTGTGCCACATCTGCAAAATCAACACCTGTATAAGTGACGCCATCGGTATAAGTAAATTGTGTTCTATCGGTACTTAGATTATATGCGCCACCTGTTGTTCCTGCATTGCCACCCGTATTTCTATATCCTGACAGATTTTGCTCTTGCACACACAGCGTTGCCCCTGTTGCCAAAACAGCAGGCACAATTAATTGATAATTGCCCAAACCATCGGTTTGAGTAATCGCATATTCGGTACTGGCACAGTTGGTTAAACGCACCAAAATGTTGGCAATACCGACCTCGCCACCATTTTGTAAGCCGTCATTAGGTATGCCACTGCCAATACCGTTATCGGCAAACACACGGCCACGCACAATACCATCTAATACCGTAACATCTACGGTATCTGTATTGTCACTAGGATTAGGGTCGGGGGTAGAACTGCTTGCTGTTGCGGTATTACTTTGTAAACCACCGACCATCGCTGTAGTAACTAGAGTCACTTGTGCTGTTTGTAAATAAGGTACTAGCCCCAAATTACAGGTTACTACGCCTGCGGCATGACTACACGTTCCTTGAGACGCGGCATAAGAATCAAACACGATGCCAGCGGGTAAAGTATCGGTAATGACGGTATTAGAGGCATTTGCAGGGCCATTATTGGTCACTTTTAGATAATAAAATACCGCATTACCTGCAATCACAGGGTCTGGTGTGGCTAATTTGCTAAATACCAAATCTGCACCTAACTGTACTGTGGTATTTTCAGAAACGGTATTGTTGACTAAATTAGTATCAAACTCTGTGGCTGTCACACTCACGGTATTAGTATCTGTACCCAAAGTATCAGCACTCATGATAATGGTCACGGTTGCATTTGCCCCCACCTCCAAATTACCTAAGTTACAAGTCATCACATTAGCAACGGGCGCACCACAAGAGCCTTGAGAACTGACAGCACTGATGTAAGTTAAATGCGTGTGTGGCAGATTTTCGGTCAAGACCACATCTGTTGCCACCGAAGGTCCCTGATTTTGTACTGTTACCGTGTAAGTCATATTAGTAAAACGAGCAACAGGGTCGGGCGTATCAACTTTATTGACCAACAAATCTATTTGTGCCTGATTAACTACTGTCGGCTCGGTATCAGTGTTATTGGCTAAATTAATATCAGGTACGCTGGCACTATTGGCATGAGTGACACTAACGCTATTCGTAATAGAGCCTGCCAAAGCAGCGGCACTGGTTGGCCTACCAATAATCGTGACTGTTTGCTGTGAAGCGGCTGCCAAACTTGGCCATGTACAGCTTACGCTACTAAAAGCACTTGGAGGACTGACTGTGCTTGCTGCGCTAGTGTAACTACTACTTGCGGGCAATGTACTACAACTGCCAGTACCTGATGGTAAAATAGAACGCAACACTAAATCGGCAGGTAGCGTGTCAACCATCGTCACTGTGGTTGCGGTACCCACACCTTGATTACCTACCGTAATCACATAAGTTAAATCTGTACCTGCTCTTACGGGGTCTGGCGCATCGGTTTTGGTAACAAATAAATCTACCGAGTCTAAAACTTCAACGCCTACTGTTGCGCTATTATCGGTGAGATTGGGGTCAACAGGGTCGGTTGCACCAGTCCTTCTAAACACGACTGATGCGGTATTATTACGCGGATTACCTGCTACCGTTGGCCGAATTGTGACATCAATACTTACCGTTTGCCCAACCAACAACGAGTTATTGTAATCACAGGTTAAATTAATACTATTATTACAATTCCAACCTGCTTGAGCAGGAACAACCGACACAAAGGTGCCATTAGGGTTTGTCCGCATATCATCCCTAACACTCACATTATTGATACCTGTAGGATTAGTCCCGTTGTTGGTCACGGTAATGGTATAGGTTAGTAATTCACCTGCATATAAGCTGGCAACCGATGCGGTTTTAGTAATCGCCAAATCGGTAGAAGGTCGCACTGTCGTTGATTGTGTCGCACTATTATTTAAAGCATTGGTTTCACTTTGACCTGCGGTCACAGCAACGGTTGCATTATTGGTGATATTAGCCAATACATCGGCACGTAACCTAAAACGAATATCACTAGAACCGCCATTAGTTAAGGTATTACCACTTAAACCTGTCACTGTGCGGGTACAGGTAATTGTCGTTGAACCTGCAATTGGCCCTGTAGGACACACCCAACCATGAGCGGCTGTTTCGCCTGTTGCCGAAATATAGGTTGTACCTGCGGGTATAGTGTCAGCAACACTAATCTCTACCCCAGCGGGTACTGCATTAGGTCCAGCATTACTGACTCTTAAACGATAATCCACGGTATCGCCAACCGCCATTGGGTCAGGGCCATAAGTCGTCGCTGTATCACTTTTAGATAATGTCAAATCAAAGGCAGAGGCAAAAGTGACATCGGCACTTTCGCTAGTATTGCCAAACACAGCCGTCACAGAGGCGGTATTGGTAATCAAACCACCTGTTGTAGCAACCGCATCAAAACGAATCACGGGATATGTACTACCCACATTAAGCGAATTAGTACGGGTACATGTTACTTTGTTATCAATGCTTGGCGTATCTTCGCCACCACTCACAGGAAAGGCATTATCACCATCTGTGACGGTACACGTCCAACCCGATGCTGAGTTAATACCTGTTAAAGTAATACCTACAGGCACAATGTCTTCTACCGTTACTAATTGTCCATTAGGTTTGTTAATTGGTCCATTATTGCGAATTGTGATTTGATAACGAAAAGTTGTACCTACTGAGCCTGTCGTAATTTCTACATTACTAGTATTGGTTGCTATCTTATCAATGGTCAAAATAGAGTCCCCAGGAGCAGCAATCGTACGGGTGATGCTACTGGTATTATTGGCTGTATTGGTATCTGCTGCAGGACTACTAATCACGGCAGTATTAGTTAAACTTGAACCAACGGCAGCCGTGGGTCTAAATTGAAAAGTCACATTAGGTAAAGCCAAAGCACCAGGCCCGTTATTGACCGCAGAGGCTCGGGTACAGGTAATGGTTCTTGGCCCAGCTAAAGGAAAACCTGATTGATTATCACATGTCCAACCAGTTCCTGTGGGTGCTGAGGTAATGTTTGCACCTGCTGGAAAAGTATCGGTTAGAGTAATTGTGCCGCCTGCATCACCCATCACCATCGCAGAGGCTAAGGTATAAGTGTATAGTGAGTTTTGTCCTAACAAACCCGAGGTGTTTACTGTTTTAGTCACACTCAAATCGTTTAATACCGTATTGGTAACGGTACTACTGTCATTTGTTGCATTGGTATCTACCGCACCCGAATTGATAGATGCTGTATTGCTAATAATACCTGTTGCTGTGGGTATAAAACTAAAACTAATATCATTAAGCGATAGAGGCGTTGTGCTTGCATTACCTGCACTTGCCCTTGTACAACTAATTGCCACAGGCCCCGCTATAGGAAAACCCGAACTGGGTGTACATGCCCAACCTGTTCCTGTGGGGGCAGAAGTTAAAGTAATTCCTGCTGGAATATTGTCAGTCACGGTAATAGTTGCGCCTGTTGTTCCCATCGTTAAAAATGGGGCAAGCGTATAAGTATAAGGTCGATTTTGGCCAATATTTCCTGTTTGACTCACCGTTTTAGTCATGCCCACGTCATTAATAACCGTATTAGATACGGTGTTACTGGTGTTGTTTGAGTTGTCTATATCAGTCACACCAGCACTAATAGTCGCTTGATTACTAATGCCTCCTGTTGTGGTGGGTCTAAAACTGACACTGATATTATTTAATGCTAAAGGGGTTAATGCACTATTGCTAGCACTTGGCCTTGTGCAGCTAATTGCCACAGGCCCCGCAATGGGAAAACCTGAATTGGGTGTACATGACCAATCCGTACCTGTAGGTGTTGCCGTAAGCACCACCCCTGCTGGCAAGGTATCACTCACCGTAATCACACCCGTTGTGCCTACAATTAAAGTTGGTGACAAAGTGTAACTATAATTTTGGCCTAAGCCTAAGTTACCTGTTTGACTGACCGATTTGCTAATTGCTACATCCGCTGCCTGATTAACCGTGGTACTTTGTGTAGCAGTGTTGTTAGCCGTGTTATCATCTGTGACAGAAGAGGTTAAGCCAACTTGATTGGTAATCGTTCCCAAAGATAACGCTTTAACTGGAATTGTTAAATTAGGCGCATTACTTGAAATGGCTAATGTGCCTGTGCGATTACACGTTAGTGTAAAAGGGCCATTGATAGGATAACCTGTAGATGGCGAGCAACTCCAACCACTGCCTGTTGGAACCGAATTTACGCGAATACCTGTTGGAATATTATCTGAAATCGTTAAGGTATCACTGGCAGTTAATGCATAAGGGCCATTGTTGCGCGCAGTAATGACATAATTAAAGTTATCGCCTTGTGAAACAGGGTCTGTACTGTCGGTTTTAGTCACCGATAAATCGGTACCCGCTTGTACGGTCGTAATATCTGTATCACTATTATTAGTCGCGTTACTATCTGGCTCATTGCGAGTCGCTGTTGCGGTATTGGTGATAGTTCCAATGGTATTAGGAATAACTTTTATAGTAACAGTCGCAGTCTCACCATTGGCTAATGCTCCAATGGTACAGCTAATTGCAGGATTGCCAGAGCAAGTCCCTTTGGTAGTTGTTGAACTAACAAAACTGGTACTGGCAGGAATTGTATCGGTTAAGACCACTCCTGTTGCATCATCAGGGCCGTTGTTAGTCACGGCAATGGTGTAAGTTAATAAGCCGCCCGCCGCAATAGGGTCTGGGCTATCACTTTGATTGACTAATACATCGACTAATGCTGCCCGTGCCTCATGTGTAAAAGCTATACTTATAAAGCAACATACTATAAGCAGTTTAAACCAACGCAGCATCATGTCCCGCACTATTCATCACTCCATTCAGCGTAAGAATGCTATTTTTTTACCTTAGATTTGCTTTTTGATGCTTTTTTGAGGTTTTTTTGCTGTTTCATCTCCTCCACAACCAAATCGCCTGTTTGGTCATAAGACTCAATGTCTTCACCAAAGTATTCAATCTCGACCCGACGACTTAAAGCATGAGCAATTAACTCATCTTCGGCGGTTTTAAGGTCATTAAAGCCTTCACCTCGAATCCCCATTCTACTAGAGTCAATGCCTTTGTTTATCAGATAATTCAACACAGATTTGGCGCGACGCTCTGATAAGGCAAGGTTATAGGCTTTGCTGGCGCGTGAGTCAGTATGACCTACCAAACGGATATTCATGTGTGGATAAGCTTCGAGAATTTTAACCACTTTATCTAACACCAAGGTGGCTTTGGTATTGATATTCGATTTATCGAGGGCAAAATGGACATTACGCGGTACATTGACTAAACGTAACAGCGGCTTGTTATCCAAGGGTATAGCCTTATCTTTAGGCTGTTCTGCTTTAGGTGTTTCTTCTGCCACCAACATTGGGCAGGGTTTTTCCTCGGGTGGACAGAAACAATTATCTGCCAATTTTTGTGCTTTTTTGGCCAAACGTTCTGCTGCTGCAAAATGCTCGCGTGCATGACGCCAACCTAACTCTTGATACTCATGTCCTGCCCACACCAAACGTACTTCCATTTCGGCGATGGGTGCAGCAGCACAGGCAAAACCTTGATGTTGTTTTAACTGTGCGGCTATTTTCCATAAGTCTTCGCGTAAGCGCACTGATTCAGGAATAATAATCGTATCCATCGAAATTTGGCTATCCGCAGCTTCCATTTGTTTGATTAACAAATAAGCTTGCGCTAAGGCATTTTCAATCACAGGTGTACGATCGTTTTCGTAGTATTCGTGCATGGCAAAATCAAGCCAAGCTTGTGCTTTGACCAAATAATAATTTTCGGCTTCAGTACCGTTGTTATTAAGTTTAGCTATACGCTCTTGTGCTACTTTAAAGGTAGTTAAGTCACGGTTAATGACAGCATCACTTATCCGCTCTTGTTGAGGGGTTGCCATGGTTTCGGCCACTACTTCTTCAGCATAGACACTCTGTGCAGACAGTATCGCTAATGCCAAGCAAGCGCGGCGAGTTATGTTATAAGCCCACATTTTTTGGCTCCAATGCTTTGTTAGTGGCAGGCTTATTTGCACCAAATAAGTCTTCATCAAATTTAAAGCGTAAACGTAGATACGCGCCATCAACAGTAAAATCTGTGCCGACCAAATCGGCATCATCATAACTTAACCAGTTGTACCCCAAAGATAGCCACAAGTTAGTTGTGACTAAATAGCCCGTCTCAGCTCCTACTACCAAACGATTACCACCAATATCACCATTCAACCAGCCAGCTTGCAAACTCGCTTCCCAACGTTCGGTGATGTCGTGTAACACTCGACCACCGATTAAATAGCTAAAGGAGTCGGTGCTAATACCTGCACTACTGTCCGTCAACCATTTGGCTGCGTATTGATTAGAAAAAGTCCAACGACGTACAGGATGATAATTCCAGTGGGTCGAGAAAATATAGGCTTCTTTCTCTTTGATGCTACTCAAGCTAGTTTGATCATCATCTAATTTATATTCAATCTTGGTCAAAGCATCCCAACGGTTAGTATCAACTTGGCGATAGGCCGCACCTAATTGAAAACGATTTTGTAAACGGTCACCGACATTTACACCATGATTATTAGCCAGACTAAAAATATTTTTACCTAATAATGTCCAGTCACGCGACCATTTATAGGCCAAGCCTAAAGTGTTGAGGATAGTGTCTGAATTATCTGTCCAACGTAAATCTACTTTGCCAGTTGCCTTCCACAAAGGACTCGATAAATACTCTAACCCCAAACTGAGTGCAATCGCGTCACTACTATCCGAGCCTTCTAAGGTACGTACTTGCTCAAAATTGGTATTTAAACGCACGCCTTCGGTCAAATACCAGCGGTTGCGCAGGCCAACGGCTGCCTCTACATCTTGGGCATTAACGGCATCACGCACCCGATATTCGCTAAACACACGGCCATCTTTCATATAGTCGCCTTCTATACCTACAACCGTAGTATTGCGTTGTTGTTGGTCATTTAAGGCAAAACTTCCATTTAAACTAGATGACAGTTCGTGTCGTGCATACAATTTACTTTGCTGGTTAATACGATAGTCGCCACCTAAAGCAATAATTTTGCGCTCAGAATGGTCGATATCTTGTTCGTATTCACCGTATAAACTGGCGGCTTCTACTTTAGGAATTTTGATATTGAGCTTTGTATGAACGGTTTTGCCTTCATAGGGAGTCACACCTAAATTGCTATTATTAGCTGGCACGGCCGTTTCATCATAGATACGACCACCTAACTCTGCTGATAAATATTGATTTATGGTGCGATTTAAAGTGGCTTTAATGCCATTACGCACACCGCCTGTAAAGGTATTCTCGGTACGAATTGCTTCGGTGCTGAGTGTACCCCAACTGTCCATATTGACTTGTAACTTAACACCACTTTCGGCTCGACCACTCGATAATGGCGAAGCAGTATTTTCAAAGTTAGTATCACTCTCGCCATAATACACACGTGCATTGATGCGTCCTTGGGTATGAGTCAATTCGGCACGACTGGCTTGGCCTGCTGCTTTACTTTCACGGTCAGATTGAGCTACTTCGGCTATTAACTTGGTATTTTCGGCCAATTTAAGTACAGCATTGGCACTATTAAGCTGATAAGCGGCAACAGGGTCATCTTCATGCACCGTCGCTGCACCTACTGTCAATTTATCGCCTATTTTTTTCTCAACTTGCACACCGCCCAGCCAATAATCTTCGCCGCTTTCTTCTTCAACCTCAACTGTCACACGAATAAAGTACGGATTTAAATTAGCATCTAAGCTTGGTACAGGTGTTTTAAAGTAAATGCTGGCTGTCAGTGGTTCAAATTCGTAATCGGTAAAACGAGCCTGTGGTTGAACATCAATAATCAAACCCAAGTTATTACGGTCACGTTTAATAATTTCGACTTTTTCGCTGTTTACTTTTAAACCGTCAATATTGTCTAAGGTATAAGGGCCAGATATACCTAAGGCTGGTTTTTCAATGACTTTTTGTTTGGCTTTAGTTTGAGCAACAAAGGTCGTAGCCGTAAAGTCATCAGTGGCATAATGGGCGCGAATACCTGTTAAAGAACGGTTATACTGCCCTAAAGATAAACCTTCGCTGTTTTCGATACGAGTAGTGTAGTCGCCAAACATGGCATAAGAACGACCTTTATCTAAACGAACATACAACTTACTTGTGGACTGAGCATCAAAGCCACGCACCGCTGAGTCACCATATACTGGATAATAATCATCAGGACGAATATCACGGAATAAGCGTTGGTCTCTTTCTTTATTAGAGTCATAAGATAAAGTTAATAAATATTCCCCTTTGACTTTACCTTTTAAAAACATCGCTGCACGACCAGAAGCATTGAGCTTACCATCATTGCTGCTAGCCAAACTTTGTAGCTCTGCTTCAAAACCATCATTGGCATAAGCTGGAGAAATTTTGGCAGGATTAAAGTTCTTAAACGACACCATTCCTTCAACAATACCTGCGGCAATCATCGGACGTAACTCTGGAACAAAGCGCACATTCGTTTCTGCTTTTAAAGTACCACTGCTGATACGCACTTTTGCTTCGCCTGCTTGTACTGGCGCAACAAGTTTGACTGTAAACTCGCCACCTTCAATAAAAAGTTGTATCCCTTGCGTTTTGGGGTCTAAGTCAGTCGCTCTAAAACGTCCAGAGTCACTTTCCAACGTCACAGCAGTACGCGAAGTGACTGGTAAACCATTTTTGTCGAGCAATTTAACTTTTAAGAGGATTTCATTAGAACCATTAGCCTCAACCACTTTTTGATTAGGCTCAATACTAATATTTGCTAAATTATCGGGCGCGCTCACATGAATCACTCGCACACCACGCGGATTACCCAAAGAGTCAAACTGCTTGAGTACAATTGTGTTTTCACCTGCTTTTAGGTTAATTCCTAAATATTCACGAGCCTCAGTACGGGTGTCAGGAATAGCCATTTTAATGGCCATACTCTTTTCTTCAAGTACCTTGTCATTCACGCTTAACTCAAAACTTGCACCTAATGCGCCTTTAAACAAAATACGCGTCTGTGCATAAGGCAATATTTGACCGTCAATTAAATTAAGAATATCTAATTGATTGTTATTTACCTCCTCGAGATAACTTTCTAGGCTGCGGCTATCCGATGCAGCTGATACCCGCTCAACATCCTCTTGCTCTTTGTTGTCTTTTTTAGTGCCTGACAACAAAGTAGGCATTTTAGCCTTACCATGCAAACCACATTCATTACCTGTGTAATTTACACAGCCATTAGCAGGCAAAGAGCGTAAATCACTGGGATTACTGGTTTCAAATGGTAAATCCGTTTTTAAGGCCCGCTCTAATTCTCCAATCGCAGTATCACCTTGATTGCGACGGGCATAAATCTCGCCCATGGCTTCGCCCGAGCAAGTACCGTTATCAGTTGTAATTGCAAAATCAGCACGGTGCAATTCGCCAGCTTTTAAGTCCACAAATCGGCTTGATGGGTCACCTGCATTGCGTACATTTTGCTCAATCAATTCTACGTCTTGCGGTAATGTGGTGCGGTCTAGTTTTAAAACATGCGTGGTTGCACGCAAACCATAAAAATTATATTTACCTTCGACATCAGTGATGACATAAGAGCCGTCTTCTAGTACCAAACGTACATTGGGTACACCTATTTCTTCAACACCTTGCACCCCATCACGATTACAATCAGTATAGACTTTACCTGTCACAAAGGCTTCTTGGGTAAACACCCCTGCGCTCACTTTGACTTTGGCGACTGCCACCGCGGACTGCACTAATAAATTATTGATGGGTGTAACACCCTGAGCCTGAGCACGATTTATGCCATCGCCATGTAAAGCTCCCACACCGATATGAGCACGATAAGTAATAATGGACTCGGCATTAACCCCCATATTACCAATCGTAAAACTGAGTATTGGGCCTTTACCCCCTGCTGGGTCTTGCGTAACTTTATTAATTTTGGCAGTGCCTGCAACATAACTAAATCCCTTGGGGAGAGTATCCGTCACAACAACGTTATTAATATCTGTATTGTTAATAGAAACATTTTTGACGGTAATGGTGTAATCAACAAAATCACCCAATTCAGCATTAACACGCGTACTTTCTTTTTTGATGAACAATGAAGAAGCATTAGCCGCTGGTGGATCCATCGGTACATCTATTTCTACGGGCCCTTTTTGATGTGTGACATCAAAATTACCACCATACGAACCTTTAATATCAATAGTACGACTAAACTTTGACACTAACTCGGCAGCCGAAACTACACTCGGATAGGCATAACCCGCAGGTGGCGTAATAAGTAAGCGATAAAAAGTCGTGGTGGTATTTGTTGGTGGCACCAAAGGAAAACGATACGCACCATCAGCCTTTGTCGTAATAACCTCTACACAGTCAGCATCGGCTCGCGGGTCACGTGGGCTGCTACATCTAAAACCACCATCATCAAAAATTTCGGCTGGTTTAATCACACCATTATCAACTAATACTAATTTAACGACTGCACCTGCAATCGGCGCATTGGTTTGACTATCAAACACCACGCCAAAGGGGTCAACAAAAATGGTAGCCGAGACAGGTTGACCATTAGCATCTTTAACATCACTACCTACACGCTTAAGGTCATTATCATCCAAGCACCACAAAATGGTTGCTGTTAACTCATCATGCGGCTGAGTTTCAATAATATAATTGCCACTTACCACAGGAAAATCTTTCATAGAGCGTGTTGGCAAGGCATTAGGATTAGCCAAATGACTATCTTGTATTTTAAAGACGCCCGTATTACGGCCTGTTTCTACCGCCACTACACGTTCAACATCACCACTATCTTTAGAGCGAATTTCTAAAAACAAACGGTCAATAAAATCGGGGCGGACATTACAGACCGCGCACTTAGCTTCTAAATAAATATTGCCATTTAAGGTGATATGAGTGGCTAATTTAAAAGCAATATCTTTCGTTTTTTCATTGGCAACTCCTAAGGTAGCCGAACCAGCCACAGTAGTTGGCGTTTTTTGTGATACCGACTGACGCACTTCGGTACCATAAAAATAGTAGCCGTGCAAAATATTATTAATGGTTGAGCCTGTTGCACTGTTATAGACGTTAACGCGTAATTTAAAGCTATCTGTTGCACCAACAGCAAAACTGTCATGGGCAATAACGACGGCGTCAATCAATTTTTGATCTGCGGGCTTGTCGCTTTGGGTAACATAATCATGCTCTGGTGTACCAAACACATGATACAAGACTTGACCCAAACCACTATATTCAACGGCTTTGGCATTGTTATTAGCCGCGTCGTTTTCATCTAATAGCCACACATTAGAAGGCAAAGCATCTTTAAAAATGACTTTTTGTTGTAATACGCCATTGATACGAATATTAATCGGATTAAGTGCCTGACTACCAATATTTTTAGCTTCTAGGGTATAAGTTAAAACATCTATCGTGGTAGCGGCATTTTTAAAATCAATACTCGGCTTATCGGCGGTTTTGGTAAGTTGCAATACTGTTTTAACAACATTTACGGTGTCAGTTTTGCTAATTGTCTGTTGCGAACTATCACCCGTTGCTAACACATCCAAGCTGAGCTTATCACCTTCTTGGCTATTTTCGGCAATCGTACCTGTTACCAAAATAGCAGCTTGTTGATTAGGATTAAGACTAATACGGTAACTACTGTTAATGAGTTTATCGCCTTGGTCATAAACTCCGTTGTTGTTGATATCATGAATCAACATTATATCTTGTAATTTGGAGTTAATATTGGCTAATGATAGAGCATAACTATCTGCTAAGTTGCCTGTATTAGTCAGTGTGTGAGGCCAAACTGCCAAAGTTTTGGGATCTAAGGTTAACTCGGGGGCAGAACTTAATTGGGCTTGATAGCTGACAATCGTACTAGTTACAACATTTGAAGATTCTTGAGTATTACCACTAGCATAACGGTATCGTAAATTAAAACTGTTATTAAATACTGTGCCTATTGCCGTTTGTGCAACCGACACATCTACAATTAAAGTTTGAGTCTGTTGTGCTAACAATTTATCCATTGATAATGCAACTGACTCAACCTTAGCTAAATCACTAATACTGCCTTTTTGATACAAACGGTAACTATTATTGGCATCACCAATTAAACGATATAAGACCTGTACGCCTGTTGCGTTGCCTGTAAAGTTTAAGTCTTTGAGCTGAGTTCCTGTAGGCAATTTATCTTCCATAATCACCTTATTAAAGTTATTGCCTTCGACTGTAATCGCAATTGGCTCAACATTAAGTGCTGTATCGGTATTTTTGGCAATTAAAGTATAACGTAAACTGGCTTGACCATTTGCTAACACAATTTGAGTTTTATCGACCTGTTTAGTCAAACTGACTGGAGAACTGACAACAATCACTTTATCGATAGCTGTTTTAGTAATATTGCCAACTTTATCTGTGGCACTTAACTGAATATTAAATACGTCATTTTGCTGGGCACTGGCTGGCACTGTAGCAACAACTAATAATGCTAAACTTGCGCCCGCATTTACTTGAATAGGTGAAGTTATCAGTTGGTCTATCGCAGGGTCATATACGCCATTGCCATCTACATCTAGTACTAACGCTAAACCATCCAATGTTTTACCATTGTTAGAGATATCATTTAGCGAAAAAGTAAACTCATTGGCAAGCGTACTATTATTTTTGAGAATATGAGGCCAAACGACAGATTGATTTGCTTGCCTAATCAAGTCATCGGCCGTATTTAAACTAAATGGATTTAACGGAGGTACAGCAACTACACTATCAAGCCGAGTTTTTAGCTCTTGAGTGTTACTGCTTTTGGTATTTAGTACAGTGTTAAATACATCATTTGCCTTAGCATTATTTGGCACTGTTCCAACAACAAATATTGTTTTTTGCTGATTTACTGCTAAGGCCACTTGAGTAATAACAATATCACTCACATCATAAATACCATTATTATTACTATCTTCAACAATAACAGGATTTTCGAGATTACCATTATCATTTGATAAATTGGTTAACGATAACTGGTAGGTATCATTCACAGAACCTATGTTACTGATAACGTGGTTAAACACCACCTGCTCGCCAGCTAATTTTGTAACAGCATTAGCAGCTGTTACATCAAATAAACTACTTAATATATTGGTACTCACAACATTTGAATAAGCTTCAAACTGTTGATTTCCATAACTATAATATGCCAAAAACTGGTTATCTAATCGAATTACTGCTTTTGTCACAACCTCTACTTTAATCTCTACAATTGCTTCTTGAGGTGCCGCAAAATTATCAAAAGCAATAGCTACCTTATCAATCGTTGATAGATCTGGCAAAGTACCCAGCTCATAATTTTTGTAGGTTTTTTCTGGTGTGCCACGTACGTGATAAAGTAAAATGCGCCCCCCTGCCCCACTCTTATAGTTGATATTATTTAAAACTGTGCCTTGTGGCAGAGTATCCTCAAACACTATTTTACTTACATTAGAGCCTTCAATATTAACAGTACTACCCAATGCCGAAGTATTACCTTGATTTTGCATTGTTAAACTATAAACAATAGATTTATCAGTCCCAACATCTAGAGATAAACTATTTTTGTTAACATTTTTAATCAGTTTGAGCTCAGGCGCGTCAGAATACACTTTATCGATTAAGGACATGACAGGCACATTAGGAGCCAAACTCGTAACTTTTATATTAGCTAAAAAACTACTATTTGCTCCAACGACTGCGGGTAATTGAGCACTCACCAAGAGCGACATATTTTGATTGGCTAATAAACTTACACGAGATGTTGTAGGTTGAATAACGACATCCGCCGCATCATAAACCCCATTATTATTGACATCATGAATAATCATTAAATTTTTAAGAACGCCACTGTCTCCACCTACGTCAACAACATCAAACACAAAATCTTGCTCGGCATTTCCTAAATTAGTTAAGGTATGTTGCCAAACAACAATTTCATCAGGTGCTGCTTGCAATGGATTCGCGGGCGACAGCTGAGCTGCATATACTGGTAAAATTTGTACTGTAACAGGCTGAGATACTGCAAAAAAACGCTGACCTGTTTCATTCAAAAATTGAGCATTGGCAATATTTTCTATTTTTAATCCCGCAGGCAACAAATTGGCTTGAGCAAAACTGCATAGTACGCTTAGCACTAATAGTGCTGTACTTAGCAATAATCTCATTGTAATAGTGCTTGCTTGAAAATACACAACGTAGCCTTTTTAAAATTATTTATTATTAAACAATCGCTTTTATTTATTAAACCTAAAGTCGGAAAAATAAAAAGCTATGGTTAAGGCTAAAAGAGCCAGAAAAACCTGACTCTTTTAAGCAAGCATCCGTGCTTAACATTTAGGCTATAAAAACCGTACCATTAGTTATCAATACGCACACTAAATGTAAACGTACCTGATTGACCACCATTTAAGGAGCCTACATCAGCAACTAATGCACCCGCTGTACCATCAGCTGGTTTAGTAGTTACGGCGTTATTTGTACCACTGCCAGTCACTACTGGTGTTGTTGCTGTTGTTACAATGCCGCCAACAAGCTTGTCATACAAAGTTGTAAAGCTTGGGGTGGTATCATTAATCAACACGCTAGTGACTTGAGAAACACCTTCGTTAGTGGCAACAATACGATAGATGATACATGCACCAGGCAAGGCATTTAAGGTGGTCGCTGCAAAAGCACCATCTGCATTACCATCACAGCCAGCATCTAAAGCTTGTGTTTTATCCAAACGAATTTGACCGCCAATGACGTTGGTTGTGTCAGTATTAACAGGATCGGTCGGAGCAGCAACACCACTAATCACACCAACAACATTTGCAGTAATGGTTGCAGAGTCAGTTGTACCTGGTGTGGCACCAGCTGGAGCTTGTACCTTGGCAAAAATACGGACACTTTCACCTGGTGACAAACCAGCCAAGCCATTACCCATACCTGTACCTGCAGTACCTATAGTGACAGTGTGGAAGTTATCTAAACCACTGATACCATTAATTGCCGCATCAGCAGCATCTAACACGCCATTGTTATTGGTGTCAATATACAACACTGTGCTAAAGCCAGCTAAAGAGTTTACGCCAGTCAACAACATTTCAGTTGCGGCATCACCTTCGGTAACGTTACCGTTGTTAGTCAAAATGTGCTCATAAACAACAGAACCATTGGGGAATACTTGACCAGTACGGTCAGTAATCATTTGTAGATTACGATAAGTATTAACTACGACTTCATCTTTTTTGGTATCTGTTGCATTAGAAACAGGTGATGTTACTTTAAAGAACACATTTTGTGTGGTTGGCACTTGTGTCGTTGGCGTAGTAACCACAGCACATACCAAACGATTTGCACCTGCATTGATAGTACCAGTATTGGTTAAGGTTGCCCCTACTGTAGTACAGTTGCCTGCACCACCGTCAGCACGGAATACCGCACTCCAACCTGCTGGCAAGGCTGCCATACCCGCTGTCGAGCCTGCTTGCAAGTTATAGTTGTCGGCCACACCCACTTTGTTTTCGATTAGCAAGGGGAATGTTGCTGAAGCACCAGGATTGAGTGATGTTGAACTCCAAGCTGCACCACCATTATCAATAGCACCTGCATCAGAAGCACCACCACCACCACGACCTAATGCACCAGTTGGATAACCAGTTGTTAAGTTGTTCGATAAGTCAACAACATTTGAAGTAATAGCTTGTAATTGGTCAGTTACAGTATCAATTTTAGTTGGGTCGTTAACAGAAGTTGCTGTTTTAACAACATTAAAGCCATTACCACCATTGTTACCAGTAGCACCCGCTGGCAAGGTTGCTTTTAAAATAACAGTGTAAAATTGACCTGGCTGAATAACAGGCGTGTTAGGAATACCGTCAGAAGTAGTATCTTGTAAGACGTTATTACCGTCTGCTTGGAATAATTGGAACGATGTACCTGCTGGGAAGCCATTTGCCCCTGCATTAGCGTAGGTTACGTTAAAGCTGTCAGGACCGTTACCATTGTTCCAAACGATGTTACTAAATACAACTGTTGTACCTTGCCCAGCAGTTGCAACTTCAACAATGTCATTACCACTTGGAGCACCGTTTTTGGTACTATCGGTTGTGGTATCGTTAGCAGCGACTGCAGAGGTTTGAGTAACAGTAAAATCAACCGAGTTGGTTGGTTGTGATGCTGTAGGGGCTGTAGGACCTGCACCATCAGGATCATAAGTAAAGTTAGCAGTGTTGGTTAAAATACCAGGACGTGCTTTGCTGTTACCATCAGCAACAGAATCATCTACTTGTACTTGGAATTTGATAGTTCCCGATACGTTTGGAGCAACAGAAGCAATCACTGCAGTAATAGTTTTATCGCCTGCTAACTCAGTACCTGTTACCTGATAAGTAATACCTGCTGGATCGCCACCAGCGGCATCAGTTAATGCACCACCTGCGCTCCACACACCTGTACCAGCCTGATACTTCATACCACCAATCGTTGCAGGTGTTGCACTAGAAGGAATGACGTCAGTAATGGTCACATTTGTTGCAGTGTTATTACCCGTGTTGGTATAGGTTAAGGTATATTCAACCACTGTACCTGTAGGGCCTGTTAAAATGTTGGCAGACTTGCTGACATTAATAACTGCATCCGCTGTGACGGTAGCTGTATCGGTATTGGTGCGTGAAGTTGTTGTTGTGTTGGGGGCACTGTTGGTAGCAGTCACTGTAGTAACGGCTTGCTGTGCCGCTAATGCAGTACCTGGCGCATTACCAACTACCACAAACTTAAATACACCACCACTTGCTAAAGTAACGTTTGTACCTGTTAAATCAGTCGCATTATCAGGGACACCATTACCATCAGCATCGGCATAAATCGCAAAACCTGTTAAATCAAAGTTATCTGTACCACTTTGAGCCGAAGTAAGGGTAAAGGTATCACTGCCGTTACCAGTATTGGTTAAGGTATGTGGATACACAACTTGACCACCTGGTGCAACAATACGGGTGTTATTGGCAACCAAAGTAAAGCTACCTACTTGTTGTACAATGGTTTGTACAGTATTAGATGTAGCACTACGGGTTACAGCAGACGCATCGGTATAGGTTGCGGTTGCAGTGTTGCCAATGGTTGAGTTTGCGGCAGGTGCGGCAGCAAACGCGCCAGCACTAAATGTGCCCATAGACACCGCAATAGCTGCCGCTATTGCATTTAAACGCCAAACATTGCTTGTGTTACGGCAAGTCTGACGACTGTTTGCTTGATTACGCATAATAAGAACCTCTGGTTATGCTAAGTTTTTAAGGTTATATCACCTTGCCAGTATTAAACTGACGCGCTCATACACTTCCTTGTCAATGGGCAAACATCAGTTTACACACAAGTTTGTCTGACAAACACAACTTGCATTCAGACTTAAATGGCGAATTCTAAGTCTGTAAACTTTACCAAAACGTCCTGTTTTTAGTACATACAAAAAGCAGAAGCCTATAACAAGCCTCTGCTCTCCTTATTCTTGATTTACTTTTACTCTAATTGACACCACAATAGCATCACCCGCTTTTAGGCTCGCTACTTTCCAGCGCAATGCTCGGTAATCTTTAGCAGGCACTGGTTTTTTATCGGCAGTCATCAATGGAACTGGCGCAAAGGTGACGGTATCAATAGTTGCTTCTGCGCCAGTATTTGGCATTGCAGTTTTAGCGACATATTGAGTTCCTGAAGGCACAGGTAAAGTAGCTACTAAATCACTCACAGGCTTGACACTGACATTCTTATAAGATGCTCGGTACTCCAATACCTCACCTGGCTTAACATCATCTTTGGCCTTAAGCGTAGCCAACACCTCTTTACCATCACTACCTGTACTGACTTTAAATTGCTCTAATATTACTTTGACGGGTTCCGACTTTGTGGCCGTAGCAGTAGGAGCTGCTTGCACTTGTAATGCAAATAACGCAGCTACTGTGAATAGATAAAACTTTTGAAACATTTTGTTATAAGACACAATCTTAGCCCTTTACAACATTTAAGTTGTAGTTAAAAAAGAGTAGATACACGCTTAACGACTTTTGGCTTTTTGCAAGCATTGTGCATTAAAGGTGCGACTAAAGTCACAGAGTGTAATCTAGCTTTTTTGCAACTAGTCAACCAACTTACAAAACTTAATTAATCGCACACGTTTTCTACAAAAAGCAGCATACTGTTAACAATCATAACGAGAATTTTTGGCGCATCAAGACAACAGCATTAAAAAAAGACAAATGGTTAGTTTAATCAGATTAGTGACTGCTATCACATTTTTACACAAACAATAATGCACAATTGTATGTCAAAAAAATGATTACTTTATGATAAAAAACCACAAAACCATGAATGATAATCATTTGTAAAATCAGCAGTTAAACTTTGCTTGAAGATGAGATTCATCGTATGCTCAACATCTAATTTCTAAACATATACGCTTTTTAGACATGGATAAACTTTTTTTACAACAATTGCAGCAATTAGTCGCTTTGCCTAGCGTGTCTTGTACCGACCCTGCGATTGACCAAGGCAACCAAGCGGTGATTGATTTATTAGCCTCATGGTTAAGCCACTTCGGTTTTCACTGCGAAATTATGCCTATTAGTGCAGGCAAAGCTAATTTAATTGCCACTTTAGGCACTGGCTCTGGTGGTTTGGTTTTGGCTGGACACACCGATACTGTCCCCTGCGACAAACAATTATGGTCAAGTGATCCTTTTAAAGTGAGCGAACGTAATGGTAATTTATACGGTCTTGGTATTGCTGATATGAAAGGCTTTTTTCCTGCCGTTATCAATGCTGCTCAAGCTTTTAGTAAAACTAAACTCAAAGCTCCCCTGATTATTATTGCTACCTGTGACGAAGAATCATCTATGGCAGGTGCAAAAGCCTTAGTTGAAGCAGGCAAACCCAAAGGCCGCTTTGCAGTGATTGGTGAGCCCACTAGCCTCAAACCAATTCGCTTGCATAAAGGCGTAATGATGGAACGTGTCAAAATTATGGGCAATAGCGGTCACTCTAGCGACCCTAGTTTGGGTAATAATGCTTTAGATGCAATGACTTTGGTAATGAGTGATTTAATGGCTTTTCGTACCGAAATGCAGCAAAAATATCATAATTCTGCATTTATTATCCCCTACCCTACTTTAAATTTGGGTTGTATTCACGGTGGCGATAACCCAAATCGGATTTGTGGCCAATGCGAATTGCAGTTTGATTTACGGCCTTTGCCCGAAATGAATATGGACGAGATTCGTCAACAAATTGGCCAACGTTTAAAACGTATTGCCCTACAACAACAAATTCAGATTGAATATGAAGCCATTTTTGAGGGAACACCACCTGCCGAAACACCTGCTAATTCACCGTTTGTCAAAATGGTTGAACGCCTGACCCAATGTGATGCTGGCTCGGTGGCTTTTGGTACAGAAGCACCTTATTTTCGGCAACTTGGTATGGATACGATTATTTTGGGGGCAGGCAGTATAGAAACTGCTCATCAACCCAATGAATATTTACCCATAAGCAACATTTCCCCGTTATTATTGTGGTTAAAACAACTTATTCATCATTATTGTGTACTTGGCCATGCCACTGCTGATGGCCTTTAGGATAGCTAAATATGACCGATGATTTTTTATCACCCGATACCATGACCGAACAATACGTTCATTGGTTTAGAAATTCTGCCCCTTATATTAATGCTCATCGTGGTAAAACCTTTGTGTTAATGTTTGGCGGTGAAGCGGTTAATCACGAAAATTTTCGCAATATTATTCATGATATTGCCTTGTTACATTCTTTAGGTATTCGTTTGGTGTTGGTGCATGGCGCACGACCACAAATTGATGAAAACTTAATCGAATATGGCCTAAGTACACCTTTTCATAAAGGTTTGCGCGTCACCACCCGCGAATCCTTACGTTGTGTGTTGGATGCGGTGGGTTCGATTCGTTTAGAAATAGAAGCCTTATTAAGTATGGGTCTAGCCAACTCGCCTATGTATGGCGCACGTATTGATGCGGTGTCGGGTAATTTTGTCATTGCTAAACCTTATGGCGTGCGTGAAGGCGTTGACTTTCAATTAACAGGCGAAGTGCGTTCGATTGATACCGAAGCTATCAATAAAAACCTAATGAATCATCATGTTGTCATTTTAGGCCCAACAGGCTATTCAACCACTGGTGAAGTCTTTAATTTATTAGCAGAAGAAGTCGCGGTGCATGCGGCGATTGCCTTAAAAGCCGATAAATTGATTTTATTGGGCGAAAAAGAAGGCATTGCCAATGATGATGATCGTTTATTGCGTGAAATGATTCCCAATGAAGTCGATCAATATTTACGTGGCAAAGTCTTAGATAGTGAAATTTTGCGCCATATGGATGCTTCTCGTGAGGCATGTCGTGGTGGTGTGCGTCGCGTACATATTATTTCTTATGCCCGTGATGGCGCATTATTACAAGAACTATTTACCCGTGATGGTTCAGGGACATTGATCACTCAAGACCCTTATGAAGAAATTCGTACCGCCGAAATTGACGATGTCGTTGGCTTGCTTGAATTATTACGCCCACTTGAAGAAGAAGGTATTTTGGTGCGTCGTTCACGCGAGCGTTTAGAAACCGAAATTAATCAATTTGCGGTCATTGAACGTGATGGCATGATTGTCGGTTGTGCCGCTTTATATCCCTTACCTGCCGATGAGCAAGGCGTGTTGACGGGAGAAATTGCCTGTGTTGCCGTACATCCCAGTTACCGCAAAGGCGATAGAGGTTCTGAGTTATTAGATTATTTAGAAGCACGGGCGCGTAATAAAGGCATTAAAAAGCTATTTGTGTTAACTACACGCACCGCACACTGGTTTTTAGAGCAAGGTTTTAATCCTGTGTCGGTCGATGATTTACCCAAAGAACGTAAAGCCTTATATAACTTTCAACGTAACTCCAAAGTGTTTAGTAAAAAGTTATAATAGTCCGTTTAGGCTTCGACTACGCTCAGCCCACGCAAGAATACTCCCTGAGTGGAGTCATAAAGCGCTCCCTGAGCGAAGTCGAAGGGAAAACTCCATTATTCATTTAATATCGTTTTAACAAGAGATTTAGTATGTGTGATACCCCAAATATGCGTAAGCATTCTTCCGAAGTTGTTGATGGTATTGAAGCCGCACCAGCCCGCGCCATGTTACGCGCCGTAGGCTTCACTGACGATGACTTTAACAAACCACAAATTGGTATTGCATCAACATGGGCAATGGTCACGCCCTGTAATATGCACATCAACAAATTAGCCGATGAAGCCGAAAAAGGTGCAAATGCAGCAGGCGGTAAAGCTGTTGTCTTTAATACTATTACCATTTCTGACGGTATTGCTAACGGCACTGTTGGCATGAAATATTCTTTGGTGTCACGTGAAATTATTGCTGACTCTATTGAAGCCGTTGCAGGCTGTGAAGGCTTTGATGGTATTGTGGCAATTGGTGGCTGTGACAAAAATATGCCTGCTTGTATTATGGGCATGGCACGTTTAAATCGCCCCTCTATTTTTGTGTATGGCGGCACGATTAAACCTGGTGCAGGCCACACGGATATTATTTCGGTATTTGAAGCCGTTGGCCAACACGCCAAAGGTGAATTAAATGCGATTCAGGTCAAACAAATTGAAGAAGTGGCTATTCCCGGCCCTGGCTCTTGTGGTGGTATGTACACAGCCAACACCATGGCCTCTGCCATTGAAGCCTTGGGCATGAGCTTACCTGGTTCCAGCGCACAAAATGCGGTGAGTGACGAAAAAATGTCTGACTGCTACCGTGCAGGTCAACAAGTGCTTGAATTATTGAAAAAAGACATCAAGCCTAGCGACATTATGACCAAAAAAGCCTTTGAAAACTCGATTCGTGTAGTCATTGCCTTAGGTGGCTCTACCAATGCCGTTTTACACTTCTTAGCTATGGCGCATACTGTAGGTGTTGATTTAACCTTAGATGATTTTGTGCGTTTAGGTGAAACCACACCAGTTTTGGCTGATTTACGTCCATCAGGCAAATACATGATGAGTGAGTTGGTTGCCATTGGCGGTATTCAACCTTTAATGAAGCGTATGTTGGCGCAAGGTTTGTTACATGGTGATTGTTTAACCGTAACAGGTAAAACCTTAGCTGAAAACTTAGCCGATGTTGCTGATTATCCAGAAGGCCAAGACATTATCCGTGATTTTGATCAACCTATTAAAGCTGACTCGCACTTGATTGTACTTAAAGGTAATTTAGCCCCAGAAGGCTCTATGGCCAAAATTACAGGTAAAGAAGGCTTATTTTTCCAAGGCAATGCCCGTGTTTATGCCAGTGAAGAAGATGCCTTACAAGGTATTTTAAACGGTGAAGTGGTTGCTAAAGATGTGATTGTGATTCGTTACGAAGGTCCTAAAGGCGGACCGGGTATGCGCGAAATGTTGTCACCCACTTCTGCAGTGATGGGCAAAGGTTTAGGCAAAGAAGTTGCCTTGATTACTGATGGTCGTTTTTCGGGTGGTAGCCACGGTTTTGTGGTTGGCCATATTACTCCTGAAGCGGCTGAAGGTGGCCCAATTGCGTTAATTGAAAATGGTGATGTGATTACCATTGATGCCGTTACACGCCAAATTAGTGTCAATATTAGTGATGAAGAAATGGCAAAACGCCGCGCCAAATGGATTGCACCAACGCCTAAATATACTCGTGGTGTGTTAGCTAAATACGCCAAAACAGTATCTAGTGCATCTGAAGGTGCGGTAACCGATAAATAGTATAAACCCTCTCTAGCCCTCCTTAAAAAAGGAGGGAACATTTTAGGGTGAGTTTTGGTTATGTAACATGACGTGGATAATCACAAAATACGCTATTACCGCTGCTATGGTGGTACTAATTTCAGAGCTAGCTAAACGAAGCGACAAACTCGGCAGTTTAGTAGCTGCACTGCCCTTAGTGACCGTGTTAACCTTAATTTGGCTCTATGTTGAACAACAACCCACTAGCAAAATTGCCAATCATGCTTGGTACACCTTTTGGTATGTTATACCAACACTGCCAATGTTTTTGATTTTTCCTTATTTAATGACGCGTGTAGGTTTTTGGCCAAGCCTCGTCATTTCTTGTGTTATCACTGTGCTTTGTTTTGTTAGCTTTGCTTTTGTTATAAAAAGATTCAACATTGAACTATTTTAAAATGAAAACAAATTGCCCTATTGCCATCTGACACAAGTTAGGACATTCTGTTAAAAAATCACAAAAAATCGTTATTTAGCCATGAAAAATCTTGATATTGCCCATATTCGTCTAGACTATTCTAAAAAAGAGTTGTCAGTAACTGACTGTCTGCCTGATCCTATTGACCAATTTAATATGTGGCTTGAAGAAGCAATTAACGCAAAAGTGAATGAACCAACAGCTATGAATGTGGCAACTGTCAGTGCCGAAGGCAAGCCTTCTGCGCGGATGGTGTTATTAAAAGGCGTAGAAAATCAACAGTTTGTTTTTTATAGCAATTATCAAAGTCGTAAAGGCGAGCAAATTGCAGCCAACAGTTATGTTGCTTTAACCTTTTTTTGGCCAGAGCTCGAACGGCAAGTGCGTATTGAGGGCAAAATTAATAAAATCAATCCCGACGCTTCTGATGCTTATTTTCAATCACGGCCTTATAGCTCACGCGTTGGGGCGTGGGCTTCTGAGCAAAGTCGTCCTTTAGATGCTAAATCAACCTTAGTTAAACGCGCAGCTTTTTTTGCAGCAAAATATATTACCAGCGTGCCACGTCCACCTCATTGGGGCGGATATGGTATTACGCCTGAGCGAATTGAATTTTGGCAAGGCCGACCCAGCCGTTTACATGATAGAGTAGTGTATCGTTTGGGTGATCATGGTTGGGAGAAAATTTGTTTGTTTCCTTGATTGTCTGATACGAAGCTAAAACGCCCCCTTCGACTCCGCTCAGGGAGCCTTGTTAGTTGCGCGAAGTCAAAACCAAGCATCAGTTACAAAAATGACTTAAAAACTTATTCATTGTCTATCCAACAATCTATAACCAATCGCTTCGGTAATATGTGGCACTAAAATTTGCTCACTATTCGCCAAATCAGCAATCGTACGTGCCACACGCAAAATTCGATGATAGGCTCGTGCAGAAAGTCTTAAACGTTGCATCGCTTGATCTAATAACCGTCCTTCTTTTTCGCCCAACAGACAATATTGATCTAACAACCGTGGAGTTAAATGCTTATTGGTACATTGTTGGCGCTGTTGTTGCCGCTCACGAGCTGCCAAAACACGTTGTTTGACTTGTGCAGAGCTTTCACTCTCTTGATTGTCACGCAACACTTTTGCTGCCAATGCAGGCACTTCAATATGCAAATCAATTCGATCTAATAAAGGCCCTGATAATTTGCCACGATAACGAGCAATTTGCTCAGGTGTACAACGACAACGCGGCGAACCATCGCCTAAAAAACCACAAGGACAGGGGTTCATGGCTGCTACTAATTGAAACGCCGCTGGAAAAGTCATTTGTTTTGCTGCTCGTGAAATCACCACTTGGCCAGATTCTAGTGGCTCTCTTAACACTTCTAAAACTTTACGATCAAACTCAGGCAACTCATCTAAAAATAATACACCATGATGTGCCAAACTGATTTCACCGGGTTTGGGATTAGAACCACCACCGACTAAAGCTGGGGCAGACGCAGTATGATGTGGTGCACGAAAGGGGGGCAAACCAAAATGAGGATAATTTTGTGCTGCAACGGAATGAATAGTTGCAACTTCAATACTTTGATCATCGTTTAAAGCAGGTAAAATACCAGATAAACGTGATGCCAATAAGGTTTTGCCTGTTCCTGGGGGGCCCATCATTAATAAAGAATGGCCACCAGCCGCCGCAATTTCTAAAGCTCGACGTGCACGGTGTTGACCTTTAACATCACTTAAATCGGGAGATTTGACATGATGATGTTGAGTTTGATTTTTTGTGGCTGTTAACACAACGTCACCAGCCAAACTAGCACACAACTCTTTTAGATGACGAATGCCATAAACTTGTGCTTGTTGTGGATAGGCTGCTTCTTGAGCATTAGCAGAGGGCACATACAAAGCGTGTCCGTCTTTTGTGGCCGCCAAACTGGCCGACAACACGCCTACTATAGGCCTTAATTCGCCCGTTAAAGCCAGCTCACCCACAAACTCTTTAGCGTGCAAACTTTCACACGCTATTTGACCACTCGCCGCCAAAATTCCCAAGGCAATTGGCAAATCAAAACGTCCACCCTCTTTGGGCAAATCAGCAGGTGCTAAATTAATCGTGACTCGGCGTTGTGGAAACTCAAACCCAGCATTGATAATGGCAGAACGCACACGATCTTTGCTCTCGCGCACAGCCGCTTCAGGTAAACCAACAATCGTTAAAGCAGGTAAACCATTGCTAATATGAACTTCGACAGTAACCAGAGGCGCGTGCAAGCCCAAAGCGGCACGACTATAGACCAGTGCTAATGACATAATAACGTCCTTGTTGTTGATAAAGTTAATTGATTTGTTTTTCGAATGATTGTAACTGTTTTTCGAGTGCTTGCAACTTCATGCGTGCTTCACCCAATAATTGTGCTTGGCGGTCAAACTCTTCGCGTGTCACCAATTCCATTTTAGCAAAAACCTCTTGCAACACTGCTTGTAAGTTTTTGTCTAACTCTTGCCATGCGCCCGATTGATTCGCTTTTAAAAAACGCTCACGCACCTGATCTTGTACTTTTTGCACCAAATTATCTAAAGCCACGACACCCTCGCCTAAAAAATGCACCAAAACAAAAAATGCACCAAAAAAATGCACCAAAAAAGCTCAAAAATGCACCGCAAAATATCAACCAATCGTCAAAACTGTGCAAAAGACACTCTGTAACACCTTTAACCACAAGCAAAACAATGTTGGCATGACTCATGCATTATAGGCTGTACGGTTGCTGCTGTTGACGAGGCTAGTTTGTCACATATTCCTTTTTTGACAAACCCTTTTAGGCAACGAATGTTAATTTTCAATACTAGACAATGGGGTCATTATGAAACTATCTTCTTTAGCCAAAGCCTTACTCGCAAGTTCAGTTTTATTTTCTGCTGGCGCATATGCCGAGCCAATCACTGTTAGTGGCAGTGCTGCTTTTACTAGCGATTATTTATTCCGTGGTGTCTCTCAAACATCAAACAATGCAGCGGTACAAGCAGGCATGACTTTAACTCACGAAAGCGGTGCGTATGTATCTGCGTGGGGCTCAAGCATTGCTAGTGCAGCTGGTGGTTCAGAAATGGACTTATTGTTGGGTTATAGTGGCAAAGCTGGCGAAGTTGGTTACGACGTTGGCATAATGCACTACGGTTATCCCGGTGCTGATGGTGCTGTTGGTTATGACGAAGTTTATGCTTCTGTTAGCACTATGGGCTTAAAAGTAGGCCTTAACTACAGCCCAGATTATTACAATCAATCTGATAAATTTATGTATCTATATGCTGGTTATAGCACAGAAGTTGAAGGCGTTGGTTTATCTGCTAGCATCGGCATGAATAAATTTGACAGCACGATGATGATGAATAACGCATTAAGCACAACTGGCACTGATGACAGCTATATGGACTACAAACTTGCTGCATCTAAATCCATCAGTGGTATCACTGTCGAAGGCGCTTATATTGGCTCTGATATTGATGACATGGATTGCCCTAATAGCGTATGCGAAGGCCGTTTTGTCTTAACCGTTAGCAAAGGCTTTTAATTTTAAAGGGCTTGCCTATTCCCCTTTTTGGGCAAGCCCTTATTTTGTAGGAGTTACAACATGAAATTAGTCACTGCCATTATTAAACCGTTTAAATTGGATGACGTTCGTGAAAGCCTATCCGATATTGGAGTTCAGGGTATTACCGTTACCGAGGTAAAAGGTTTTGGTCGTCAAAAAGGACATACCGAACTGTATCGTGGCGCAGAATACGTGGTTGATTTTTTACCTAAAGTCAAAATTGAAGTAGCTATTGGTGATGATTTAGTTGACCGCGTCATTGAAGCCATTACTAAGGCTGCCAACACTGGCAAGATTGGTGACGGTAAAATTTTTGTCACCTCACTAGAACAAATCATTCGTATTCGTACGGGTGAAACAGGTGTTGATGCCGTTTAAATAACAGCATAAATCCCACTCTCCCTCTCCCTTTTGGCACTCACATGGAGAAACCATCGTGAAAAAGATGATTCTTGCCCTCAGTTTGAGTGGTGCACTACTTGGTGCAACCCCACTCTACGCGGAAGAGATGGCTGCTGCCCCTTCTGCTCCTGTTGCTGCCGCTGTTGAAACAGCTCCTGTGGCAACTGATACTGCTGCTGCCCCTACTGTTGCTGCCGAAGCTGCACCAGCAGAAGCCGCACCTGCTGCCGAACCCGCTCCTGTGATGGACAAAGGTGACGTAGCGTGGATGATGACTGCAACCATGCTTGTTATTTTAATGACAATACCTGGTTTAGCCTTGTTTTATGGTGGCTTAGTACGCGCCAAAAATATGCTATCTGTTTTAATGCAAGTATTTAGTGTCTTTGCCTTGATTACCATTTTATGGTGTATTTATGGCTACAGCCTAGCCTTTGGCGGTGGCGGCGCATATATTGGCACACTCGACAAAATTTTCTTGAGTGGCATTACTAAAGACACAATGGCCGCGACATTTAGCGCAGGTTTTCAAATTCCAGAATTGATTTTTGTTGCCTTCCAAGCGACGTTTGCTGCCATTAGCTGTGCTTTGATTGTGGGTGCTTTTGCTGAACGCATCAAATTCTCTGCCGTGTTAGTATTCTCCATTTTATGGTTTACCTTTAGCTATATTCCTATTGCACACATGGTATGGTATGGCGACGGCTTCCTCTTTAAAGCAGGTGCTATCGACTTTGCAGGCGGTACTGTAGTTCATATTAACGCAGGTGTTGCCGCTTTAGTAGGTGCTTATATGGTTGGCAAACGTGTTGGTTACGGTAAAGAAGCAATGGCTCCACACAATATGGTTATGACCATGATTGGTGCATCTATGTTGTGGGTAGGTTGGTTTGGCTTTAACGCTGGCTCTAATTTAGAAGCAAACGGTGGCGCGGCATTAGCTTTCTTAAATACTATATTAGCAACTGCTGCAGCTGCTTTGGCTTGGGCGGGTGCTGAAACCTTAGTAAAAGGCAAACCTTCTATGTTAGGTGCTGCCTCTGGTGCGGTGGCAGGCTTGGTTGCCATTACCCCTGCTTGCGGCACTATTGGCCCAATGGGTGCGATTTTACTTGGTTTAATCTCGGGTGTAGTCTGCTTGTGGGCAGTACATGGTCTAAAACGTATTATGAATGTTGATGACTCTTTAGACGTGTTTGGTATCCACGGTATTGGCGGCATTATCGGTGCAGTGTTGACTGGTGTGTTTACTGCACCTTCTTTAGGCGGTACAGGTGCCGAAGACTTCTCGATTGCTAGCCAAGTGTTGATTCAAACTGAAGGCGTGGTGATTACTATTCTTTGGTCTGGTATCGTGTCTATCATTCTGTTCAAATTGGTGGACATTGTGATTGGCTTGCGTGTACCTGAAGAAGAAGAGCGCATCGGTTTGGATGTTACTTCTCATGGTGAGCGTGCTTACAACAACTAAGCCCATCATCACCCAAAAAAGCGGAGGCATTAGCCTCCGTTTTTTGTTTGTGCTACAGTTCGGGACTTACGTATTTCATCGAAAGCTTGTGTTAAGCATCGAAACAAGGGCGTTTTGTACCCCCCCAGTTCCCCCCCTTGTTAAGGGGGGATACCGAACGCAAGGGAGTATGGGGTAAACAAATAATCGATAACCGCGTAATAAATTGATTATCTTAACCAATAGAGCGAGCTAAGCCATGACAAAATTTATGTTGAGCGTGCTGTTCATTATGCTCTCTAACACTACATTTGCCGAAATTTATCAATGGGTAGATGAAAATGGTAAAACTCAGTTTGGTGACAAGCCTCCTCAAGCTGGTGATTTTAAGACCATTGATAATACCCCTGCACCACCACGCAACGAAGTCGTAGCCGATCAAGATGCCACCGCGATTAAACAACGAACACAAAAACTATTAGATGCAATTGATGCAGAACGCCAAGCTAAACAAACCAAAAAACTTGAAGAGCCTACTGCAAAACAAAAAGAATGTCAGCGTGCCAAAGATTATGAAAGAAAAATTCATCGCGGGGGTATTTATACTTTAGACAAAAGTGGCAATCGTGTTTATCTTTCCGAAGCTGACCGCCCCAAAGAAATTGCTCGCATCAATCAATTGATTAAGCAACATTGTCGTTAGCTTGTAATTTAGATAATCCTTTTATTGGCTGTTTTTAGGCAATACTTTACCAACGCCCATCATGACGACAATAGACGCCAAACCTGCTATCACGCCTACCACGATTTCTGCCAACATAGCAGACAAGGTGGGCAAAAGCGGAATATGCTGCATGGCTTCGGTACCATGTTCAATCGCATGATGCACTACAGGCAAACCATGCACCAAAATACTGCCCCCCACCATAAACATGGCTACCGTGCCTGCCACCGACAAAAACTTCATTAACTTAGGCGCTAAAGCCAACAAGAAACGGCCAACTTGCTGTTTGGCAGCATTTTCTTGCTGAGTCAAATGCAAGCCCATATCATCTAAACGGACAATACCTGCCACCAAACCATAGACGCCCACCGTCATTAAAAGGGCAATCCCAATTAACACTATCACTTGATTTACAAAAGAAGCGGTTGCCACAGTCCCTAAAGTAATAACTATAATTTCGGCAGACAAAATGAAATCAGTACGAATTGCGCCCGTTACTTTTTCTTTTTCAAACGCTAATATGTCCACTTCGGAATTATTAACTGCTTGCACTAGTTGTTGGTGATGTTGCTCATCTTCGTCATGGCTATGCAACAAGGGATGAATCAGTTTTTCGACCCCTTCATAGCACAAAAACAAACCACCTAACATAAGCAATGGCATAATCGCCCAATTAGCGTACACGCTAATCAGTAATGCCGCTGGCACTAAAATCGCTTTATTAAGTAAGGAGCCTTTTGCAACAGCCCATACTACAGGTAATTCTCTATCAGCTTTTACCCCTGCCACCTGTTGGGCATTGAGTGCCAAATCATCCCCTAACACACCTGTTGTTTTTTTGGCTGCCACTTTAGTCATAGTGGCCACATCATCTAACAGCGTAGCAATATCATCAATTAAAGCCAGTAGGCTACTACCTGCCATATATTTATCCTCTCAAGACTTACCCACTAATCGCGATGCGTCAGTCATCCTCTTTTAAACCATTGTTTGCCACGCATGGGCATAACTATAGGCTCAACACCTGCCGCACAAATCTCCGCCACAAAGCCTTCTAAATCCACACTCGGAATATAGTCAGGCTCCTGCTCAAAATGGGTAAACATGGTATCCCAATGACATGGCACAATCCACTTGGGCTGGAGTAATTCGACCACTTCTTTGACATAATTGGGGCGATATTTGCGACCAATGGCACACAAACACACCACATCCGCTTGCACGCCTTTTAATTCTTCAGCAATAAAATCTGCCGAATCAATATGTACTATTTTTAGCGAGCCTGTATCCACTAACCAATTAAGCACCAAGCCATGCTTTAAGTCTAACAACTTAGGCGGCCAAACAGGCGGTGACGATATATCGCCTGGTATAGGTATTCTGCCCATAATTGCTTTGCCATGAATCGATGGCAAACCACGCACTGTCCATACGCCACAAGCAATGTTTTCGCGTCCTTCTGTTTCTACTAATTGTGACTCTGGTAAACCTGCAGCACGCCCCACCATACACGCTGCGCGCGAGCCAATTAAGCGCGCACCTGTTTGTTTGCACAAATCGGGCGCATCTAAAATATGATCATAATGGGCATGGCCAATCAGTACATCATGAGCTTGAGGAATATATTTTTTTAACAAAGCGGTATTGGTGTGCAAAGGCTGCAATAACTCTGTGACGCCAACACGACTTAAATACGGGTCTAATACAAGAGTGCGTTGTTGATTTTGAATAATAAATCCTGCGGTTCCCAAATAGCTAAACTCAATCGCTTGCGCATCTTGGGGCAAAGGCGGGCTATAAATACTGGTTTGAGGGGTGAGCCTGAGTACCTGACGTATCGTTTTGGCAAGGAATTGTTTTATCATAATAATTATTCTTATCCAATCTAAAAACTGGCCTAAACATAGACCATTGAACAGGTGAATACAAGTGAGCGAAAAAACAAATACTCTAGGTTTTGTAGGCATCGGCTTAATGGGCAGTCGTATGGTTGCTCGTTTATTAAATGCAGGCTTTGATGTTTGGGTGTGGAATCGCTCACCCGACAAATGTCTGCCCTTAATAACACAGGGTGCCAAGCTGGCCAACAGTTTGGCCGATATAGCGAATCAATGCGATATTATTTTATTGTGTTTGTCTGATACTTTAGCAGTTGAATCGGTGGTTTTTGATGAGCACGGTCTAGCGACTAATCTAAAAAATACGCAATTGATTGTCGATTTTTCGAGTATTACGCCCGATGCCACACGCGACTTTGCCAAACGGTTACAGGCTCAAGGCGTGCAATGGATTGATTGCCCTGTCTCAGGTGGGGTGATGGGGGCTGAAAAAGGTACATTGATTTTGATGGCTGGGGGCGAAAATACAGGCATTGAGCGTTTAAGGCCAATTGCACAACATTTAGGCCAAAAACTAACTCATATGGGTGAGGTGGGGACAGGTCAAATTACCAAAATTTGCAACCAAATGATTGTTGCCAGTAATGCGGTGCTAATTGCCGAGACGGTTGCTTTAGCCGCCAAAGCAGGTGTCGATGCCTCTCAATTAGCCCCTGCCCTTGCAGGTGGTTTTGCCGACTCTTTACCCTTACAAATTTTGGTGCCTCGCATGGCAACAAACACTTTTGAGCCTGTGCAATGGAAGGTTCAAACCCTATTAAAAGATTTAGATAATGCAGTGGCCTTAGCTAAAGAAAATACCAGTAGCACGCCCATATCGGCATTAGCATCTCAATTGTTACGTTTACACGCCGCAACAGGCGCAAGTTTGGAAGATTTAAGCTCGGTGATACGGGTGTTTAAGTAAAAATAAAAAAGGCTTGGTTTTCCAAGCCTTTTTATAGTTGAAGGTTAGTTTATTTAGCTACGTCTTCTTTTTTAGCCTTATGCCAACTTAACCACATAGTAACACTCAAAATACTAATAATCACTGCCAAAGAGATTAACGCAGGAATCTTAAACACATCCAGCAGTAACATTTTAGTACCAATAAATACCATCACAATTGCCAAGCCATAGTTTAACAAGCTAAATTTGTCAGCCACGCCTGCCAACATAAAATACATAGCTCGCAAGCCTAAAATGGCATAAATATTTGATGTTAAGACAATAAAGGGGTCACTAGTAATCGCAAAAATAGCAGGAATACTGTCAACCGCAAAAATCACATCACTCAGCTCAACAAAAATCAACACTAAAAACAAAGGTGTGGCTACACGTTTGCCATTTTCAATGGTAAAGAACTTTTCACCATCATAATTTTTAGCTAAAGGAATCTGATTTTTTAGCCAAATCAATAGCTTATTATCTTCTAAAGAGGCATCATCATCTGCACCTTGCCACATTTTGATACCCATAATGACCAAGAATGCGCCAAAGACATACATTAACCAATGAAACTCTTGTAACAACCAACCACCCAAAAAAATCATGATTGCGCGTAAAATAATCGCACCCAAGATACCATATAACAACACCCGACGTTGTAAATGAATCGGCAAGGCAAAATAGCTAAAAATCATCAAAAAAACAAAGACGTTATCGACCGCTAAGGATTTTTCGACCAAATAACCTGTAAAATATTCGGCAGCTTTTTCGGTAGCAACCGCATTCCCTAAACTACTGGCAGTGTCCCACCATAACAAAGCACCAAAGGCCAAAGCCAAACTAAACCACACTAAAGACCATTTAACCGCACTTTTAAAGCTGACGGTTTGTTGACCATTTTTGTTAATACCTACAAAATCAATCGCAAGTGCAATTATCACACTCGCGGCAAAGGCTGCCCACAATAGCGGGCTGGCTAAGGTTTCCATAAATTTACCTCAAGTCATTTACATAAATTAAGGTCATCGGACTTGTGATGTAGGCAAAGTGCAGACAATACAAAAGTAGATGACCAAAAAATTGGCCACCATAGTCTTGCTTGTCAGAGATAGCATTTAGACGCTATAAAGACTAAATATACCGATTGCTGTACTGGGGCTAAGATGAGCTTAGCAAGCAATGTGCTGACGATATATTTACGAGAAGCTACTCCCTATGGAGATGCTTCTTACTATACCGCAATCTAAAAAAATTAAAGCTCTACAACATTAAATAATTTGCTTTTTTACACAAAGAAACAAAGCGTTTACACTTGGTTTCGACTTTGCTGAACCATCGCTTAATTATTAAGATGAGTATTGTTTTTATGCCTAAATTTTGCGCTAATTTATCGTTATTATTTACCGAATATCCTTTAATTGAGCGTTTTGCCTATGCCAAGCAAATGGGTTTTGATGCGGTAGAAATTCAGTTTCCTTATGAATTAAGTATTGAGCAAATTCAACAACAACTCACTCTACACGCCTTAGAGTTAGTGTTAATCAATGTACCTGCGGGCGATTTAATGCAAGGCGGCAATGGCTTGGCGTGTGTGCCCCACAAAGAGCAAGCCTTTAGAATGGCAGTGATGCAAGCCCTGCTTTATGCTGATACCCTAAAAGTGTCGTGTGTCAATGTATTGGCAGGTCGTCAGCCTGAGGAAGTTGAATTATTAGATTGTTTGTGTACCCTAGCGGCTAACTTGCGTTATGCCGCCGAAGCCTTTCAGTCAATTGGAGTAACTACCACGCTGGAGGCCATAAACACCTTTGATATGCCGCGTTTTTTAATTAAATCGGTGGTCGATATGCAAGAAATGCTCGAAGTAGTTGACCACCCTACCCTAAAAATGCAGTTTGATTGTTACCATATGGCACGTATGGGCGAAGATATTGTCAGCAGTCTGCAAGAAAATATCTCTCAAATTGGCCATATTCAGTTTGCCGATGTGCCTCATCGACATCAACCTTTAACAGGCGAATTAGATTTTAATGCTATTTTTAGCACGATAGATGCGCTTGATTACAAGGGCTATTGTGGTGCGGAATATCGCCCGTTGGGGCATAGTGTGGATTCTTTTGGCTGGTTTGAACCCTATCGGAGTCAATCTTGAAATCCTGTATTTTTTGCCAGATTGTGGCGCAGCAAGCACCTGCCAGTATTATTTATGAAGATGAATTGTGCCTAGCTTTGATGGATATTTTTCCGTTGCGGCCTGCCCATGTGTTAGTGATTAACAAACGTCATGTGCAGTATGTGCATGAATTAAGCGAACAAGAGCGCAACCATTTGTTTAAGATTGGCAATAAAGTGAGTTTGGCGTTGCGTCAGTCGCATTTGCAACCTTTAGCAGTGCATTTTAATATCAACGATGGCAAAGCTGCGCATCAAAGCGTGCCGCATGTGCATTTGCATATTTTGCCGCGTTATAGGCACGATAGTTTGGCATTTGTGGGGAGTTTGTTGGCTAAGCCATTATTGATGCTTAAAGGTGGTGCAAGTCGTGAGCTGCTTGATGAGCAAGCGGCGGAAATAAGAAGATGTTTATAGTAGAAAATAAAAAGCCCGTTTTGTACGGGCTTTGGACATGGTTTGTGATACTTAGAACGAAAAACCGATACCTAGATTAAATCCGTTTTTATCGATATTATTGCCATTAGGATCATCACGACGTTGTAAATCCGCTTTTACCACAGCACGCTCATCTAACCACCAACTAAGACCTAATGATGCTTCTTGCCAATTAGAACTCACACTGTCGGCAGCGGTATTATCCCATTCGCTGTAACGGGCAAAAATACCTAAAGTTGGTAATACTTTTACCGAAGGCTCAACATACCAGCCTTCTTGCTCAGCATATTTAGTATCAGCCGCTGCCAATGCTGATTTATTGACATCCCATTTGGCATACAAAGCACGTAAACCAAAAATATCTTTTTGCACAGCAATATGTGTTTCTAATAAATCAGCATCTAAATTTTGATTAGCAACTTTTGGCGCGCCTTGAGACATATCTGTTTGATGATGCCATGTTGCTCCCCATTCAAAACCAGCAATACCTGTATATTTGATACGTGCGGTATAAGCTAAATCGCTACCATCCGCTTTAGAACCACGTTGGCGACCTTCTTTAATGGCTTTTGAGCCATCATTTTTTAAACCACTGGATAACATGGCATCATAACTTAAGCCCGATACAATCTCACCAGAAGCCATTAAACCTGTTTCAAACCATGTACTAGGGATAATTTCGCGTTCTACTGGCGCACGAAAGGTACCATAAAATGTATCAGGTTCATGGGTTTCATTTAAAATACCAACGGGTACTAATAACTGTCCTGCTGCAACACGATGTTTAGGCAAATATTGATACTCTAAAAACAATTGCTCTAAAGCAACATAACCTTCTGTTTTACTTGGTGATGCTGTGCCTGTGTCAGTATCTTTAACATAAGCATGTTCTATTTCTAATTCACTAGAAAATCTGACTTTATCGTTAAATTTATGACTTACAAATAATACTAAACGATAGGCATCAAATTCGTCTTTTTCACCATCAATGTGCTTAAAATAAGCTTCGCCATAGCCGCCCAACGTTATATTACTAAAAGTGCTCGCAGTTGAGGTAGGTTTTTCGACAGCAGCAACTAAGGCATCAATTTGCGCTTGTTGTGCTTTGATTTGGGCTTGTAGTTGCGCTAAATCCACGTCTGCTGCCGAGGTAATATTAGCAACCGATACCGATAACAGAGCTAAAGCTAACTTCTTTAACATCAAAACTTCCTCAATGTTGCGACAAAATGTTACGCAAATAATATACAAAAACTAAAGTTAATGCAAATTATTATCATTAACAATTATAAAGACTCTCGATAAAGATTTTTTCAATAAAACATTGCAACTTTTTTGCGTATGCTACGTTATAAGAGGTGTAAATCAACTAATCTCTAATCGATGAGGTGTAACATGACGACTGATGCTAAAAAAACTTGCCAATGCCCAAATTGTAATTGTTCTAACTGTACTTGTGAAAACTGTAACTGCCCCTGTTGTAAAGGTGAATGTCAATGCACAGCAACAGAATGTAAATGTCAGTGTGATTGCGGCTGTTGCAAGCCAAAAATAAGTGATACTAAAGGCTGTTGTTAACGCTCGCCCCCAACCCTCTCCCACAGAGAGAGGGAGTTTGACTGTAGGTGATTTTATGACTACGTCTGCGGTAATGCCTGACTTGTGGCAAGACTATCATCAGCGTTTAACGCAATATGTTGCCAAACGTATTAGCAATAAAAGCGATGCCGAAGATATTGTACAAAATGTTTTTTTAAAAATTCAGCAGCACCCACCACAACTAAAAACCCTTCCCCAATTAGAGGCATGGTTATTACAAGTCACTAAAAATTGCTTAGTTGATTATTGGCGTAAATTTAAACCCAGCACACCACTTTTAGACAAATATGATTACGCGCAAGAAGAAGACGCCGAACCTAATGAAAATCCGTGGCTCAATTTGAGTTGCTGTTTATTAGCCATGCTCAAAGACTTGCCTGACAAATATCGCCAAGCCGTTGAGTTAGCCGACATCAAAGAAATCAAACACAAAGAAATAGCTCAAATGATGGGTATTAGTGAATCTGGCGTAAAAAGTCGAGTTAAACGTGGTCGAGAAAAACTACGTGATTTGTTGGTCAGTTGTTGTGGTAGCGATTGTACTTGCCATGAACACACCACAGAACATGGCTGTTGTCATCAATAACTTTCATAGGACTTACGCGGTGATCGCTTATTTGTTTACCCCATCCTTTCTGCCTTCGGCGTCCCCCTTAACAAGGGGGGACTGAGGAGGGCACAAAACGCGATAATTTCGGTGGAATGCGTAAGTACTATTTCATTTTTATAAAATCAGTTGCCATTAAAAAGCACTCGCCGTAAAGTAATGGTCTCCAATCTCTAGCCTGTTCTGGCTTTTTTAATATTATGCGTCTATTTTTTGCTCTTTGGCCAAGTGCCACTACGCAACAACAGTGGTTAAGCAGCACCGATTCTTTAATTAAACCACTTGGCGGAAAACAAGTTCCTGCAAACAACCTTCATCTAACATTACATTTTTTAGGGGAAGTTGAGGGCAGTCGAGTTTCCAGTTTACAAAAAGTGGTTGATAATCTTCAACCGCAGCCTATTCAGTTAAGTTTTGACAAAATTGAATGTTGGCGCAAGGCCGATTTGGCTTGTTTGCGTGCCACTCAAGAACCCCCTGCCTTAGTTAATTTGGTTAATCAATTAGGCAAAGGACTACAACACGCAGGTTTTATGGTAGAAAAACGGGCGTTTAAAGCGCATGTGACTTTGGCAAGACGTTTGCAGTATTGTGCAGAACAGTTACCCGTTTGGCCAAGTTTAGAATGGCAACCCGATACCTTAGCATTGGTGAGGTCTCGGCTAACGCCTGAAGGTTCAATTTATACGCCTGTTAGTGAATGGCAGTTGTAGGGGCTGTCTTAGATACGATAAAGTTCCCTCTCCCATTGGGAGAGGAAACATCACCACCATACAAAAAAGTTGTATGTGCTTAGGGTAAAATCATCCGACAAATATCTTTTTGGCCAAAGGTAAGGCTTTAACACCGCCAATGTTAATCGCGGTCATAGCACCACCAATCATTGCCCCAACAACACCACAGGTTAAAATATCTTGGCCTGTTAAATATAAGCCTTCAATGTCAGTTTTGGGGCGGAGCCATGTTTGCTCAAAGCGTTTAGGGTCGTGGTCTAAGCCATATATCTCACCTTTTTGATACCAACAAAAAAACTCTGTTGATAACGGAGTTGATAATTCGTAATAGTCAATTTGGCCACGCAAATGCGGTAATTTTTGATAGAGTTTTTCGAGCAAACGCTGCGAAAAGTCTTCTTTTAGCGCATCGTAATCCGCGCCACGCTTGCCCCACGGTTTATCAGCCCATTGCTCTACCCACTCCCACGGACAAGGAGCAACTATTTCGATGGTAGAACGATTAGGATAACGCGCATCAAAACTGGGGTCTTTGGCCGAAGGAAACGAGATATACACCATCGGAATATCACTGTTAGCATCGGCTAAAAATGACTGAATGGATTGCTCGTAGTTTTCGTTGGGATAAATCCAAAAATTAGTTTTGGGCAAATTCAGATTTTTGGCACTGTCTTTAATACCAATATATAAACACAAACTCGCCATCGACGGCTTAACCGTATTTAGTTTTTGGCTATAACCTGTAAAGTCTGACACTTCTTTGGGTAACAAACGATTAAAGGTGTTAAACACGCCTGCATTACTAATCACTATCGGAGAACGCACCTCGGTACCGTCTTTCATTGCCACACCAACTGCTTTACCGTTTTCGAGTAAAATGCGTTCAACGGCAGCATAAGTAAAAACTTCACCGCCTGTTTTTTGAATTTGCGGAATGATGGTTTCGGCCATACGCGACGCACCACCAATCGGATAATAACCACCATACATATAATGCTTGGCAATTAAGGCATGAATCATAAAACTAGACTCAGCAGGCATCATGCCGTTATCGCCCCACTGCCCTGTTAAATAGGCAATCAGTGTTTGATTAGACGTTAATTCTTCTAATACTTGGCGTGTAGGACGATTAAAATACTCAGGTTGCACGCGGTCACGCACTAATTTAGTAAACTTTGCCACTTTTTTTGGTAGCATTCGTTCTACCGTAAAGGCTTGCATGGCGTTGGCTACTTTATTTAGACGCACTAAGTATTCATCAATCGCGGCTTGCTCTTGAGGAAAGCGCGTAATTAAATTATTGCGAAAATTATCACGTCCTGCCACCAAATCAAAATGGTCTTCACCCAAAAAGATACGGTCATAACAATCGTCTAAGGCTGCCCATTGCAATTGGTTATTGGTGATAAAGTCAAATAAACGTCGAGCTAAAGTGGTTTTAACCCCCATATCACCAATATAATGCACCCCAACATCCCATTCATAACCATTACGACAATAACTATGGGTAAAGCCGCCCGCTGTATAGTGCTGTTCAAACACAGCCACTTTGCATCCTAAACTCGATAAACAAGCCGCTGCCGTTAAGCCGCCAATCCCAGAGCCTATGACCACCGCATCGTAATCGCCATTTAGTCGATTAGCCCGATAGCGTTTGCCAATACGAATGGTACTGGGTGTTAAACCTGATTTTTTAGGTGTTTCGACTGCTTCAGTCATGACTAATTGCTCCAAATTAAGGCAAAACAATGTATATCCCCACTCTTACAGCAGAGTTTCTTCTCTTTAGAGTGAGGGCTTAAGTAACAAACCATGCGCCAAGGTGTCTTGCACTTGATCAGCAATCGCTATCAGTGCCTCCGATTGGTTAGGTGGTCTAACTAAACAACCATCTATCGTCAGCATGGCCATACCATGCACCAAAGACCATGCGGTCATCGTCATAATTTCTAAGGGTAAATCTCTAAAAATTTTTTCATCAATGCCTCGCTTAATGGTATTTCGCAAAGTGGCAAAACTTATATTAGAGGCTTGATATAAATCGGGATAACGAGCTCGTTCGACCATTCGTTGACCAAACATTAAGCGATAATGTGCAGGATGGTGAATGGCATAATCTACATAACCAATGCCAATTCGTTTTAATGCACTCAAGGCGTCACATGGCTCTTGCCCTAAATACTTGAGCATATTTTGGGTCAGCCCAACAAAACCATCACAAGCAATTGCCGCCAATAACGCTGACTTATCCTCAAAATGCCGATATACGGCTGTTGGGGATACTCCAACCTCTGCGGCCAAGGCACGCAAACTCAATTTTGCAACGCCATCTTTTTGTAATTGTTGCACTGCAGCCCCTATAAGTGCGTCATGCAAACTGCCGTGATGGTAATTTTCTTTAACAAAGCTTTCTTTTTTCATGTAGGGTCAAAATATTTAAATGATGAGTTACAATAACCAACAATGTTAACACTGTCAACATTATTTTAAAATAATCAAAATAGTATTTCTTTTACTAATAGGACTTACGCATTTAGCCAAAAGCTTGTGTTTAGTGAAGTCGAAACAAAGAAAATGTCTCTAAAAATCAAACTGATGTGTTTTTATCCACGTTCTAACTAATTGTAAACGCTGCTGAGGATTATTTTCTTCTAATAATTGTTGTTTTTCATGCAGTGATAAAGGCAAGGCTTCGGCCAAACGCCACGCCAAACTGCCCGCATCGGCTAAGTTATCACCACATTCTGCAAGCAAAGCGGCAATTTCTTGAAAGCTATAAGGAATTTCTGCATAAACATCATAAGGCAGCCATTCTATTTGTGCCCGTGCCAAACCATCATCTTCAACATGAATCGTTAAAATTTTAAAGCGTTTATGTCCCATGACAAAAGCAATAATACTGCCATCAGCCATAGCTACTTGTTGCATAATAAAAGCAGAACAACCTACATTATAAGGAAAAGCTGGCTCACCCACCTCTGCCCCATAACGAATCCTAACGACTCCAAAAGGTTTAGTCTGGCCACACTCATCCAACAAGCGACGATAACGCAATTCAAAAATGCGAATTGGTAACTCACCCTGTGGAAACAACACTTCATTTAGCGGAAAAAGAAGTAACTCTTGTTTCATATGTCATCCATTTCTACTGCTTGTTATAAATTTAGACTAGCCTAAATTTAAGAAAAAGGAATAAAAGTTGCGTATTGTTGCGCTTATTCATACACTCAACAAAGCCGACAGACACACAAAACAAAAAACTAGCAATAACTGCGCTAACAAGCCAGAGGAACTTTTATGTCGCTTGGTGACCGAATTTTGCAACCTATTTTGCTCCGTACCTTGGCGCATCCTCAATTACATCAACTACTACAAAAACGTCACGATTGGTGGCGACGTTTACGCAACAAACCGCATCAAGTAGTAGTCTGGCTAAGTTTGACCGACCCGTATAGTTATTTACTAATACAAACTCTGCCCCAGTTTGCAGCACAATTTGAAGTGCAATTTATTTTCAAAATTCTTCCCTATCAAGAACCTAATCAATTTTTTAGCTATTATTTGCGTGATGCGTGGCATTTAGCACAACTTCATCAACTCCAATTTCATCATTTTCACGCTCCTTCACAAGAACAGTGTTTTATTGCCAGTCAATTATTATTAGCTAATCGTCATTTGGCTGTCGATGAGTTTTTGACCCTCGCCAAACAAGTCTTTTTGTGCTTATGGGAACACCAGCACCAAAAACTTGCGACACTGACACTTCGTTTTGGTCAACTCTCGACCAGCACGACACGCAAAAAACTTCTTCAAGCAGAGATATTATTTAATGCCTCTGATGCACTACGTCCAGCCGCGATGCATTATCAAGGGCTGTGGTTTTATGGCATTGAGGAGCTCAATTTTTTGGCTCAACATTTAAGTCAAAAGGGTCTTAATATTAGCCAAGGTAGCTTTGTATTAGATAACGAGCAACATCAAGGCGAACAACATTATTTGATTAACGACCCACAACAACTTGCTTATATTCGCGCTCAAAAGCACGAGTTAAATTATTTTTTTAGTTTTGATAATCCTTTGTCTTATATTTATTTGGTTGCCGTATCACAACTGTGCGAATATTATCAAATAAAACTCCATCTTAAACCTGTATTATTAGAAGATAATATTAGTCGCCCTTGGCAAAACCGCTTTGAGCATTTACAAGACTTGGCCATGATGTATCATTTGCAACTAAATCGGCACTATATATTATCAGCTCAAGGAACTGCTCATTGTTTGGCTCTGTTTATTGCCGCAAAGCAACAAGATAAAGCCTTAGAAATGAGCATATTACTACTCGAAGCAATTTGGAAAAACAGTCAGGACTTGAGCTACTGGCCACATATTAAACAGCTTAGCCAATCGCTACACTTGACAGATAGCACGCTCAAAACCTACTTAAAACAAGCCTCTTGGCAGAGTCAAATAGACGATAATACGGCAATATGGCAAGAACTAGATTTGCCATATGTCCCTAGTTTTTATTTACAAGGAGAACGACATATTAGTTTTTGTGGCGCATACCGACTTTGGGCAATCGAAAGTGCACTGATTGATAGTGTCAAAGAAATGCCTAAACTAGAATCACTACCCACTAATTTGTCTTAACATCATGGCTTTGATTCGTGATTTACTAAAACGGCTCAATCATTTATTGCCGCACAGTTTTACCAAACTGATGGCATTGTTTTCTGCCGCCTCTTTGTGTGTCGCTTTAATTATTTTCGCACTGACGATTTATCAACAACAACGCACTATTAATCAACAAAATGCCGTTAATCAAGCCATTCTACTGATTAAAAATCTAAGTACCTTAGTCGAACAAGATGTTTTAATTGCCAACAAAAAATCTATTCGTGCACTGTTACTTAATACCGCTATTTTTACCGAAGTTAAAGAACTAATCGTCACCGACTCACAAGGCGTGGTGTTGGTACATATCGAACACAAAGATGGCGAAGACCCTACCGAAAAAAACAATAATAGTCAGTTAGAAATTCCCAAAACTAAAGACCTATATTATACGCTTAATAATACTAAAAGTTCTGTGAGTTTTTGGCAGCCTATTAGTGACTATGGCTGGGTTTATATGTTTTATGACTACAAAAACCAGTCTGACACCTATTTAAAAATAGTAAAAAACGCCCTTATTTTTGCCATTTTATTTTCGGTACTTGCAGGTTTTATTTTATTTTATTTGCTCAAACGACCAATTTTACAGCTCAATAAATTGATTGATTTTTCTAAAACCTTAAATGTAGATATCAAACAAAAAACCATTCATATTGACTCAAATATCGACGAAATTAAAGAGCTTAATGCTGCACTCAACCAATCCGCTGCCCGTTTATCAGAACAAAGTCAACGCATTTTGAGCTCCGAAGCGCAATATCGACAAGTGATTCAAAATGTCGAAGAAATTATTTTTCAGACTGATAATCAAACCATGTTTACTTTTTTAAATCAGGCATGGCATAACATCACGGGCTATCCTATCGACAATAGTAAAAATAAAGCAATGGTCGATTTTTTTCATCCCGACCATCAAGATCATATCTTTCATCTATTACAAAAACTGTTTAATGGCACAATCGAACAAATTCGATGCGATACGCAACTTATGACCGCATCTCACGAGGTACGCTGGGTGCATTTGTGGATTAGTCGTATTGATAGTGATACCACCAATGAAGATGGCACTAAAATGATTGTTGGCACAACAGGTACTATCAACGATATTACTGCCCGCAAACAAACCGAAACCGCCTTGATTTCGGCTAAAGAAGCCGCAGAATCCGCCACCAAAGCCAAAAGTGAGTTTTTGGCGACGATGAGCCACGAAATCAGAACACCGATGAACGGCATTTTGGGCATGGCACAATTATTATTAGAAACACCACTTAATAGTGAACAGCAAGAATATTCGCGTATTTTATATCATTCTGGTCAAGCATTATTAACGATTATTAATGACATTTTAGACTTTTCTAAAATTGAGGCAGGTAAACTCAGTATAGAAAGTATTCCCTTTGATTTGCAAAAAATATGCGAAGAAGTCTGTGATTTATTATTATCTCAAGTACATGCCAAAAATATAGAGTTGGTGTTGTCTTATCACCCTGCTTGTCCGCGTAACTTGTTGGGTGACCCCAACCGTATTCGGCAGATTTTACTAAATTTACTCGGTAATGCTATTAAATTTACTCGCACGGGTTATGTGGCTCTCAAAATTGTTGCCGATGTCATTACCCCTGCTACAGTGGATTTAAACATCGAAATTATTGATACGGGTATTGGTATTCCACTCGATAAACAAGGCAAACTATTTCAATTATTTTCGCAAGCCGATGCCACTACCACACGTCGTTTTGGTGGCACAGGTTTAGGATTAGCAATTAGCAAGGGTTTGTCGGAGCTGATGGGCGGGCATATTAGCTTAGTGAGTGAACCGAGCGTTGGTTCTACCTTCAAAATTACATTGTCACTCAAACGACAAAACGCTGTCGAACGCTCTATGCCACAATATCCAGAATTGTATTTTGTGCCCGCGCTAGTGATTGACAGCTTGGCTATCAACCGACAACACATTAGTGATTGTTTGCAACGCTACGGCATGCGTGTAGAAACAGCAAGCTCTACCGAAGAAGGCTTAGTCAAACTCAAACTGATGAATCATTTATCGCCGCGTATTCCCTTTATTTTGATTGACCAACAATTGCTTAAATCAGCTGATGGCATTTCGTTTGCACATTCAGTACGACAAAATCCCATTTTTGCTAACAGCCATTTAGTGTTGATGAGTCAAACCCCCTTACGTAGTTTAACTAGCAATATATATAGTGCTTTTAATGGTTTTATCAGCAAACCGATTCGTTTTTATCAACTAATTAACGAAATTGCCGCCATTCATAGTGGCAAAAAAACCTTTTTACAGCTCAAAGACAATATCGTAACTAGCGAAAAATCATCTACCAACAAAAATGCTGCCCCCGTTTTAACACAAACGATTGTTCATAATAACGCCAATAAACCCTTAGTTTTATTAGCCGAAGATAACGCAGTTAATCAAAAAGTTGCGCTAAAAATGCTCGAAAAAGCAGGGATTCAAGTTGAAATTGCCCATAATGGCAAAGAAGCTGTCACCTTGTGCAATGACAAAGTGTATGACCTCGTGTTTATGGATTGCCAAATGCCCGAAATGGATGGTTTTGATGCCACGCGCGCCATTCGTGAGCTAGAGAAAAAACATGGCCGAGACCCAATGCCTATCATCGCTCTAACAGCTAATGCACTAGAAGGTGATAAAGCACAATGTTTGGCAGCAGGTATGAATGACTTTTTGGCTAAGCCACTCAAACAAGATGCCTTACGCGGTTTACTCGAAAAATATCAAACGATGATTAAGCCTTAAAACTGGCTTTAGCTACCTCATAACAATCATCAATATGTTGATAGACAATGCGTCTTAACACAAAATAACCCAATCCTGCCGCCACCATTTGCCCACCAAAGGGTATAAATTTCGCTACCTGTTTAGAAATCACTTTAGTCGCCATATTTTGCACACTTTGCCGCACTAAGGTTCGTGTCACCACTAGACCAATAAATTGTGAGCCTCTCTTAGCAACCTCAGACCAAACTACTTTTTTAGTTTCGGGGTCAAACGCTTCTATTTGTTCAGGTGCTAAGCCAAAACGATGACTAATTTCGGGTATCAACACCGTTAAAATGCTTGCATCCACCATCACATCTAAAAATGGTACTGGTACTACTGCTACCCCTGCCGACACCAATGCTCGTTTGCGTGCTAATTTTTGACATTGTTCTTTTATAGTGTCTAACTCATATTGACGAGACATAAAACCCCCTTTAAATCACAAAAAATGTTATGTTATAGTATAACAATAAAGCTCTCCTTATAACTTTAGAGTAACTTCCATGTACCAACGACTGACTGTTTTTACAGCTAGCTTATTATTACTACAAAATACTTATGCCGAAAACAATACAATGTTAAGTGCGGCTTCACAATTTAACCCTTCTATCTCACTTATTTTAGATGGTAATTATTATCATGATAATAAAAAAGGCAAAGCCAGTGATTATTTAGAAGAAATTGCAGGAATTAGCCACACCGTACATGATACACATGCAGAACACGAGCATGGTTTGGAAAAAGGCTTTAATTTGGGTGAGTCAGAATTGGTGATGTCGGCAATTGTTGACCCATATTTTGATGGCAAATTAACTTTAGCGATTGATAGTCAAGGCGCAACTGAGCTTGAAGAAGCATGGTTACAAACACGCATGTTACCTGCTGGCTTAAAGGTAAAAATGGGTAAGTTTTTAAGTGACATTGGTTATTTAAATAATCAACATCCTCACACTTGGGATTTTGCCGACCAAAACTTAGCCTATACAGCCTTATTAGGTAAGCATGGTTTAATGGATGCAGGTTTACAACTCACATGGCTTGCACCCACGCCATTTTATGCGTTATTTGGTTTAGAAGCCTTACAAGGCAAAGAGCAAGAGCGTTTTGGAGCATTAGTTGATGAAGAACTGAACCATGACTCTATTGACGAAAATAATATGCTGGGTAGCTTTGCTGAGCAAAAAGCAGGCCCACGTATTAACACAATTTTTGCCAAATTTGCACCCGATTTGGGCAGTAATCATGCCTTACAATGGGGAATTTCTTACGCGCAGGCCAAACAATACCAACAACTATTAGACGAAGATGAAACCGCGCAAAATGGCGATGAATTGGCATTAGATGGTAAGCAAACACTCATTGGGACAGATATTGTTTATAAATGGGATGGTGCAGGCCAATATGGTCAAGGTGACTTTAAAGTCATTGCCGAATATCTGACACTTAAAAAAGATATGTCGGTTGTTGCTTCAGGTGTGGGTATTGATACGGATAATGATGGTAATTTAGACGAACTTCCTTTAGCGATTGGCAGCAAAGTAACAGGCAAACAAGATGGTTATACGCTACAAGCCAGTTATGGTATTGCTCCGCGTTGGCAAGTATCGCTACGCCATGATGCCACAGGCAATACTAATGAATTAAATAATGCAGGCAACAAAGTCAGTTTTAAAAACTCTAGCCGTAATAGCCTTGCGCTTAGCTTTTATGCCAGTGAGTTTTCACGCTTACGCTTACAAGCGAGCCAAGCTGATTTAGCGGATGAAACAGGCAAAGTTGAAAAAGTAAATCAGGTGTTTTTGCAATATACCCATAGCTTAGGCCCACATGGCGCACATAAGTTTTAGAGAAAAACATGAAAAAATCGGTCATTTTTAGTTTATTAGCTTTATTCAGTACACAGCTTTTTGCCGCGGTGAATATTGTGGCAACAACTAGTAGCATGGGTATGTTAAGTCGTACTGTGGGAGCAGATTTAGTCAAAGTGACCGAACTTGCTCCTCCAGACCGTGACGTACATACCTTACAAGTTCGACCATCCATGCTGCAAGCCTTACGCCAAGCGCAATTAGTGGTGTCGACAGGTGCTGAGCTGGAACAAGGGTGGTTGCCACCTGCCATAGAAGGCGCGGCAAATCCCAAAATTTTGCCCAATACCAATGGTTATTTTGAAGCGGCTGCCCAAGTTTCTTTAATTGATATTAAAACCAATGCCGACCGTAGCCAAGGGGATGTTCATCCTTTAGGTAATCCACATATTCAATTAGACCCCATTCGCATGGCCGATGTTGCTGTCGCTTTAGCCGAACGCTTAGCCAAATTAGATGCTAATAATGCCGCACGTTATCGGCAAAATGCTCAACAATTTAAAGCAGAAGTAAATGCCAAAATGCCTCAATGGCAAAAACTCGCTGCAAATAGCACAGGTGTCTTGTTGTATCACAAAGATGGTAATTATTTACTCAACCGTTTTAACATTCCCTTATTGGGCTATATTGAACCCTTAGCAGGTATTCCCCCTACAGCAAGTCATTTGCTAGGCTTAGTCAAACAATTTAAAGGCAAACAAGGGGTGATTTTGCATACCATTTATCAAGGTCATGCAGGTATTGGCCAATTGTCTCAACAATTAGCATGGAAACACACCGCTTTACCCTTAGAGCCTGCTAATAATAGCAATAGTCAGGCTTATTTTAGTTTGATTGAACAATGGCTTATGGCTGCTCATTAAAAATTAGACTCTGCTGAGATTCTTGGTTATGCTCAAAATAATACATACAAATATAACCCCTTGAGCATTATGTCTTTATTACGCCTAAATAATATCAGTGTCGGTTATCAACAACCGATTTTAGCCAATGTTTCTTTGCAGCTTGAGGCGGGCGAAGTGTTGGGTTTATTGGGTAGTAATGGTTGTGGCAAAAGTACCCTGTTTAAAATGCTATGTGGCGAAGCACAGTGTTTTGCAGGCACTTGGCAACTTGCTCCGAACACCCAAATTAGCTTACAAAAACAACATCCTGTACGTTTAGCTAATTTTCCCTTGTCGGTCAAAGAATATTTAGCTCTGATGCACGCTAACAGCCAAACGATGCCGCCACGTTTAGATGCTTTATTAAATAAACGGGTGGACAGTTTATCGGGTGGACAATTTCAATTGTTAAGTATTTGGGCGTGTTTAGCCTCACCTAGCCAAGTAATTTTATTAGACGAACCAACCAACAATTTAGACCCTTTAGGTGTGAGTTTATTAATTGACTTATTGCAACAACGCCGCGCTGAGCAAGGCATTATGTTAATTAGTCACGATAAAGATTTTGTCACTACCACCACCTCCAGACAAATAGATGTCACTGCCCTTCACTGTTCGGATGTTGGCTAGTATGAATTTGTTATTTGACCCTTTATTTCAAGTGCCATTAGCCGTTGGTTTATTAGCCAGTATTTTATTGCCGTTATTGGGTTGTTTATTACACGCGCGCGAAGAATGGCTGGCTGCATTAGGTATTGCCCATATCACCGCGGCGGTGCAATTATTAGGGGCGACTGTTGAATTATCGTTATTAGCCAGTGGCGGTTTAGGGGCAATTGTCGCAGTCATCGCCAAATATAGTTTTAGCCAACAAGGTAACTTGGGTTATGGCTTATTAATGTTGATGGGTTGGGCAATTTTGTATTTAGTAGCGGCTAATAGCTCATTAGGTGAATCGTTGGCTCATGCTTTAAGTGATGGTCAAATTTTTTTGGTGGGCAAAGAACAACTGATTGCCATGATTGTGGTTGCTATTTCGTTTTTAGCGTGTTTGCCGTGGTGGTCAAAACGGTTGTTACGCGCCCGTTTTTTTGTCGGTTATGAACAGGCCAATAAATTGTCTGCATGGCGTTGGCATGGTAGTTTTGATTTATTGGCGGCTTTATTATTAGCGTTTAGTACCGCCGCATTGGGTTTAATGGCTAGTTTTGCTTTAGTGTTATTACCTGCTTGGGCAGTATTTACATGGACAAATACATGGCGTAGCGCACTCATTGCTAGTATTATGTTAGGTGTAGCCAGTTATATGACGGCTTTTGTGCTTGCATTACAATACGACCAACCTTTTGCACCTGTACAAGTCAGTGTTTTATTGGTGATGGCTATATTATTAAGAAGCGTCATGCCTTATATGTTAAAAATACGCAAAACCGCTTAACTCATCATTTTTTCACATTGTCTTCACTTAGCCCTACCCTAATGATTTACACTATACTAAAAGTCGTTATCACTTAGGGTATGTTATGACTAGCCAAGTCAATTTTTTGCAACATTGCCAACAACGTATTCAACCTTGGCTTGAGCAATTCTTACAACAACAAAATCAACTCTCTGTGCCTTTGGCTGCTGCCATGCGTTATGCGGTATTAAATGGCGGCAAACGGGTTCGCCCAGCCTTAGCTTATGGTGCTTGTTTGGCGTGTGGCGGAGATATGGCTCAAGCAGACTCAGCCGCAGGTGCGGTCGAATTAGTGCATTGTTATTCTTTAGTCCATGATGACTTACCCTGTATGGACGATGACGATTTACGCCGAGGTGTGCCTACTTGTCACAAAGCCTTTGATGAAGCAACAGCCTTACTAGCAGGAGATACCTTACAAGCTCTTGCCTTTGTTGCTTTAAGCCAAAGCTCATTATCCGACCAACAAAAAAGCCAACAAGTCCAAAAACTCGCTTTAGCCAGTAGTGATATGGCCGTTGGTCAAGCCCTTGATTTGGCAGGTGAAGGTCAACAGCTTTCTGTGGCTCAACTTGAGCAAATTCATCAACACAAAACAGGCGCACTCATTAAAGCCAGCGTGTTAATGGGGGCTATTGCCGCAGGTTGCACGGATGAAGCCACACTATCAGCCTTAGAGATTTATGCCAATAAACTTGGTTTGGCCTTTCAAGTACATGATGATGTTTTAGACGTGATTGGTGACACACAAAAACTGGGCAAACAAGCAGGTGCAGATGCCGAACACGCCAAAGCCACTTACCCTGCTTTATTGGGCTTAAACCAAGCCCAACAATTAGCCAGTCAATTACACGACGAAGCGATTGCGGCCATTCAACCTTTAGGTTGTAAGGCCAATGCACTTGTTTGGTTAGCTGATTTTTTGGTTGATAGAGATCATTAAGGATCTGTCATTTAGTACAGCAATAAACAATACCTAATATAGACTAAAACGCTATAATTAACCCAAGTCCCAAATTTGATTAATAAAGCTATGATGTTTTATGAAATTCCCCTCAATCGTCCCAATACCCCTTTATTGGACTCCGTGCCTTATCCCAGCGATTTACGCAAACTCTCCTTATCCAGTTTGCCACAGCTAGCGGATGAATTACGTGCCTATTTATTGTGGTGTACGGGGCAAACGGGTGGTCACTTTGGTGCAGGTTTAGGGGTGATCGAACTCACCATTGCTTTACATTATGTTTATGACACACCGTTTGATCGTTTGTTATGGGATGTGGGTCATCAAGCTTATCCACACAAAATTTTAACTGGCCGCAAAGAACAAATGTTATCTATGCGCCAAAAAGATGGTTTAGCCGCCTTTCCTAATCGCGCAGAATCAGAATATGACACCTTTGGTGTTGGTCACTCTTCAACCTCGATTTCTGCTGCGTTAGGCATGTCTTTGGCTGCACGCCAACAAAACTCAGGTCGAAAGGTTGCCGCGATTATTGGCGATGGCGCAATGACCGCAGGCATGGCCTTTGAAGCACTCAACGATGCCGCCCATAACAAAGCAGATATGTTAGTCATTTTGAATGACAATCAGATGTCAATTTCTCATAATGTCGGTGGCTTATCGAATTATTTAGCACGCATTTGGTCAAGCAAACAATATATTGCCTTGCGTGAAGAAGGCAAAAAAGTCTTAGCAACGATGCCAACCGCATGGAATTTTGCTCGTCGTACCGAAGAAAGTGTCAAACACATGACTGCCTCAACAGGCACATTATTTGAGGCAATTGGTTTTAACACAGTTGGCCCAATTGATGGTCATGATGTCATTGAATTAGTTCGGGTATTACGCAATTTACGCAAAGCCAAAGGCCCGCAGTTATTACATTTATATACCACCAAAGGCAAAGGCTTTGCCCCTGCCGAAGCTGACCCAATTGGTTATCATGCCATTACCAAGATTGCACCAGCCAGTGAGCGCAGCACCAGCCCTAGCCCGAAAAAACCTAAATACTCAGATGTGTTTGGTGAGTGGTTATGTGATATGGCCGCTGAGGACTCTCGTTTAATTGGCATTACTCCTGCCATGTGCGAAGGCTCTGGCATGGTCAAATTTGCCAAACAGTTTCCTAATCGCTTTCACGACGTAGCGATTGCTGAACAACATGCTGTTACCCTTGCTGCTGGTATGGCTTGTGAAGGTTTAAAGCCTGTGGTTGCCATTTACTCAACCTTTTTACAACGTGGCTATGATCAACTAGTTCACGATGTTGCCTTGCAAAATTTAGACGTTACCTTTGGTATTGATCGTGCTGGTTTAGTGGGTGAAGACGGGCCAACTCATGCAGGCGCTTATGATTATGCCTATATGCGCACCATTCCCAATATTGTCATTTGTGCCCCTGCTGATGAAAATGAATGTCGCCAATTATTGTACACCGCTTACCAACATCAAGGCTGTGCCGCGGTACGTTATCCACGCGGTACTGGTACAGGCGTTCAGATCGACACACAAATGACTGCTATCCCTATTGGTAAAGGCGAAATTAAACGTCTTGGCCAAAAAGTAGCCATTTTAGCGTTTGGTAGTATGTTAAGCCCGAGCCTACAAGCCGCCGAAAGCATCAATGCCACTGTCGCCAATATGCGTTTTGTGAAACCATTGGACGAACAACTGATTCGTGAACTTGCGCAAGAACACAGCTTATTGGTGACGGTTGAAGAACATGCGATTATGGGTGGTGCAGGCAGCGCGGTAAATGAATTTATTTTTGCCCAAAATTTGGGAGTATCAGTACTAAACTTGGGCATTCCTGATGCATTTATCGAACATGCTACTCACAGCGAAATGCTTAAAACCTGTGGTTTGGATGTTCAAGGAATTAAAGAAGCCATTACAAGGCGTATAAATGAGCTCTAAATGCCTCATTTTGTGAATCATCCCACAAAAATCATCCGTCAATCCATGCTGGGTGCAAATTTTGCATAGCTCTTTTAGCAAGATGAAATATGAAGGACCTACGCACTTCACCGAAATTAGCGCGTTTTGTGAACATCAAACCGTTGAAAACGGTAGAAATGCGAGCAAATAAGCGATAACTGCGTGAGTCCCAATATAGATGTTAATTCATCAAATCATCATCAATCTACGGTAAGTATTTGCTTATCTTACTGCTAAAGGAGCTGTTTTTTATGTTATATCGATTATTTGCATACATAATGCTGTTATGCCTATGCACGGTCTCTTTGCCTACATGGGCAAAAATATCTGATGCCGAAGCGGTTAATATGTCTGGTTTACAACGGATGTTAAGCCAACGCATTGCCAAAAGTTATCTAATGATAGGACAACGTGTCAAACTCAAAGAAGCACTACAACAACGTGATAGCAGTGTTGCTCTGTTTGAAAAAAACTTAAACACTCTTAAAGAATACGCTCCAAATGCTGACATTAGCGATAACCTCAAAAAAGTCGAAAGCATTTGGCTTGGTTACAAAAAACGGGTTTTAGTCTCGCCAAGTCGTAATGAAGCCCTAACAGTGATTCGTCAAAGTGATGAAATTCTCAAACTGAGTGAAGTTGTAGTTAAACAAATTCAAGACTATAGTAATGTATCTGCAGCACGCCTAGTAAATATTTCGGGTCGGCAACGGATGCTTAGTCAACGTATAGGCAAATTATATTTAACTAAAAGTTGGGGTTTAAGTTATGACAGTTTAGCTCAAGACTTAACGATAGCAATCAATGACTATGAAAATGCCTTACAAGAATTAAGCTCTAGTCAACTTAACACACCTGAGATTGAAGACGGTTTAATACAAGTCAAACGTATTTGGACGTTTTCTAAGGCAGGATTTGCCCTTTCTGGCGAGAGCCTTTATGTACCGACTACCATTGCCAATACCACAGAAAATATGTTAACTCATATGCAACGTATTACCAAACTATACGAAGTGCAAATGCAAATGGCTGATAATAATAAAACTAAATCTAATACAAAAAGTTAAACTCCCTAACAGCAAGACAAGGAGGTCCTGCTTTTAACATACACATCCTTCAATACAAGTATCAAAACTCCAAACTAAAGATAACTCAATCAGTTACCCAAAAAATTTTTCTATTCACTAGCAACATACTATAATAAGAATTAGACAGTTATTTCTTATTTGCTCACTTGCAAATAATTTTCATTTGTTAAATTTACAACAAAAGTGTTCTCAATCAGAATAACTTTATTATGTTGCTTATTGGTGTATTTTGAAAACTATTCGACGTATTCGCTTGGTACAAATGAGTTACCAGTTTTTTGTACTAGTAAATCTGGTCATTATTGCTATTTTTGCTGGTGCAGTGTTGAAATTTTATTATCTTGAAACGCATCATGGCAATCCATTAGGGCAGATTTTTTTGGCAAACTTGGTAATTTGTGCCTCATTGTGGTTGGTGATTCGACGCTTACGCTGCCCTGTGTGCCGCAACATTTTTGTTGGTAAAGAGTCGCCTCAGTTGCTAACACACAAATGTCGTCATTGTGGCCGACGTAGTGGTGATACTCACTAATAAAAAATGGAGACCTAACAGTTGCTAAGTCTCCATTTATTTAGTTTAGTAGTTTGTTATTTTTTCTTGGCTTTTTTCTCTGTTTTATCTGCAGGTTTGCTTTCTTCTTTGGTGACTTTAAGCAACTCTACCTCAAATACTAACACTGCGTTTGGTGGAATCGTGCCCGCACCCATTTCACCATAAGCTAAAGCTGAAGGAATCGCAAAGCGGTACTTGCTACCCGCCTTCATTAACTGTACGCCTTCTGTCCAACCTGCAATCACTTGATCCAGTCTAAATGACGCTGGTTGACCACGCGCAATTGAGCTATCAAACACCGTACCATCAGTTAGTTTGCCTTCATAATGCACTTCTACGGTATCTGTGGCTGTGGGTTGCGCACCTGTTCCCTGTGTTAATACCTCATATTGCAATCCAGAAGCGGTGGTGATGACGCCTGCTTTTTTGCCGTTTTCAATCAAAAATGCTTCACCACGAGTTTTGTTTTCTTGAGCTTGTTTTTGAAAATCCGCTTGTGCCTCAGCCATACGACGCTCTTTGTAATCTGTTAACGTTTTTTTGATTTCTTCTTCAGACAACAGCGCAGGTTTAGCTCCATAACCATCTTTAAAACCCGTCACAAACTTTTCGATATCTAAGTTTTCAATCGCAGCCGCATTATTTTTGCCAAAAATAAAGCCCAAACTGTAAGCGACTTTTGCATCTTCATTAGCAAAAACAGCAGCATTTGCCGTTGTTGCTTCTGCTGCATACACAGCATGAGATGCCGCTAAGGCCGCAACTAAAAATAAACGTTTCATATTGTCTCCAAATCCAAGTGCTTTTATAGTCAATTTTTGAATATGAGATGTATTTTTTACACCCACTCAATCTATGGTAACTTATACCGTTTTAAGCTAAGTGATATAAGCTTTATTTTACTCTGACAAGCATACGATTAGCCTTAGTATTTAGCTAGTCCTGTGCTGTTGAAAATCAGTAACTCCTTCACATCCCAACAACCCTAACACACAAAAATAGGTTTTTTATAAAATTGTATTTTTGTTAGACAATAAGCAGTGTTTTTTTAACGCAATTACGTTAACGTGTTCAAGAGCTATTTTATTCTTTTGGAGAACCACCATGCCTAGCAAGAAAAAAGTCCCCTCTGCCGATAAATTGGTTGCTGATACTAGCGAAAAGTTGCAAAAACTCGCCAAGCAAGCACAAAAAGAGGCCGAAAAATATATCAAATCTGCACGTAAGTTAGTAGAGAAAGCCGAAGCTAGCTACAAAGAAATTTTAGCAAAATTAGCCAAAGTGATTAAATCTGGCGACACAGATGCTAAAAAACTGTTAGAAGAAGCGCAAGCACACGCCGAAGCCGCTTTAGAAGCAGCCAAAAAAGATTACGAAACAGCCAAAAGTATGGTGCAATCTAGCGAATTGCGCTCTTTTGTACAAGCCAAATTAGCAGCTGCTAAAGAAGCATCTGTGGCTTTGGTAGAAGAAATTAAAAAAGAAGCAACTCAGGTTGTTGAAGATGTAAAAAAAGAAGCTGCACATGTGGCTGAAGAAGTCAAAAAAGAAGCTGCACATGTGGCTGAAGAGGCTAGTGCTGCCGTTGAAAAAGCGACTGCACCTGTCAAACGAGCTACAACTCGCCGAGCACCTGCAGCTAAAAAAGCACCAACCGAAGAAAACGTTGTTGCCAAACGCACCGTGACTCGTAAAGCTCCTGCTAAAAAAGCACCTGCTACGACTGACGCACCTGCCGAAGCCGCTGCACCTAGTGCAACCGAAACACCAGCCACCTAATATTTTCTTCGTGGTTGATGTCCAAAGGGCAGCTTAGGCTGCCCTTTTTATTGAGAGTTCGCCTAGGGTAAAAACTAGCTAAGCTGACAGCACCAAAGCATTTATCCTGTATTATGCTACGCTGCATACAGGTTACACTACTGATATAAAAAGACGTTTATAAAGGAGAATAATAATGGCTAATCGTCATGATGTGATTATTTGGGATGCCGATATTTATGGCGCACCAGATGGTTTTAGTGAGTATACTTACCAAAAAGCCTATGCTTTAATAAAACAACCTGCCGAACCCAGTAAAAAATTACTGGCGTTTGCGCGTGATGTAGAAAAATACAGCCAATCCAATGATGTACCACCTGTCGTGGCGCAATATTTTGTGGGCTTTGAAGACGATATAAAAGCAGAAGGCATGGCTGCTTACTGTTTTAATTTGCCCGAATATAACTGGCAACACATTGTCAAAATTTTATTACAAGAAGCCATTAAACATGGTTTAGCCCTATTTGATGAGCAAATTATTTTAGTGTTGTTACCTAATGGCACTATTTTGCCAGAAAATAGCCGTAAATCGTGGTTACAAATTTTAAATGCCCCTAAACAAAAAAATGCCTTTCCCGAAACCGTCGCTGAATTTTACACCCTTGTTAAAACACGCATCGGCGGATTATTGGCTGAGCATGACTTTGTGGTAGATAGAGATGAATTGAGTGAATATGGTGAAGAGTTTTATATTAACTATATGCGACCAATTACGTCAGGAAATCATCAAATTAGCTTTGACTGTAGAGGCGGTGATGGTCAATTTACATTAAAGAGTTATTTTGAACTTGTTGAAAATAGGATGAATAATGTAATTCAACTATCTGATTTCAATAAAGTTGGGGGGGGGGGGTTTTTTTAATATCGCCAATCTTCTCTCCCCACAAGAGGATAGATTTACAGTTCATAATTGGGAAAGCTTTGAAGAGTTTTTATTAACGCTAGAACAGAGTGCTTTAAGATGGTCAAACGCTGCATTAGATATTAAAGGAATCGACGCATTACTCAATGGTGATGTAGACAAAAGAGTTAAGGAAAGTACACACCGAAAAATTTTTATGTCTCATGCTTTAATCGTTGCACGTTTAGCCAATAACCCTAACTTTGATGACTTGGTCGTTAGTTTGGGCCAATTTGGTTTCGGAGAAAAGACATGGTCTGCGAGATTAAAAATAGCACCAAGCATTGCATGGCCAAAACTGGTGCAATACCTTCGTGATGAGGTAAAACCGTTGGTCTAATGCTAAACAATATATTCGCAAGGATGGTAGGGCGCATTATAATGCGCCTTCTCACAATTTTAACTTATTGATTTTTTATATAAAAGGTGCATTACGCTATCGCTAATGCCACCCTACAGAATACATACAGGCTTATTGTAAAAATACCGACACAGGTACATTAAAACGACACGCTAATAACTTAATGTGATGAGTCGTAAATTCGCGCTTACCACTTAATAACTCCGATACAACTCCTTGTGAACCAATTTCGGACAAATCCGCTTGTTTAAGTCCGTGTTGCTCCATTAAAAAAGCCAACATAGCACGGCCTGTCACGGTAGGGGGTTGTTGACTGTGCTTATCTTCATAATCGGCAATAAAATCACCTAACAGTGTTACCAATACCGCTAAGGGGTTGTGTTCGTCCGCTCCACCTGCATCAAGCAACTCATTTAAGGCATTAACCGCATTTTCATACTCTTGTTCGGTTTCAATGAGCGACAAAGGCACTTGTGCGCGTAAGGCGTTAATGTGTTGCGTAATTTCTTGAATGGCTAACATAATTACGGCCTCCAATGGTTGTATTGTGTATGTGTAAAAACATGACGAATAAATAAGCGTTGTTTGTCAAAGTGAATGGCGGCTATGAGTCTGTATTTGTTGCCACCAATGTTAAACACATAAAACTCGCCTACACGGTCAACACTATTAAATACTTGTTTAAGGTCTGCAAAACTACCAAAAGAACGACTCTCGATAAGCTGTCGCCAAGCCTGCAATAAATTATCAGCTTGCGTATGTACATCGGCAAAATCTTTTAAAGCTTTGTTGCTAATCACACGCATTATATAGTCCTGTGTTAATCAGCCTCAATTATATCTCAATTTGAGATTGTAGCCACTAAAAAAGATATGCCCTTTTTTAGTGTAGTAGCTCGTGTGATAACACGGGATTATGGCAAATCAAGTTAGTAACTATATGTTTTATAATATATTTATTCTGTATCTTGCTACGCTGCATACAGGCTGCGGCACTTTTTTGAATGATAATGAATTGCATAGATGGGAGTTTGGCCTCCTCGACAGGAATCGAACCTGTAATTGCCCCTTAGGAGGGGGCCGTTATATCCATTTAACTACGAGGAGAAAACGGCGGCAATTCTACCCCAAAGACAGCATAAACCGCTACAATACGCGCTTTATTTTAGCTGCCTGTACCAAACGCCATGATTCAATACCAAGATTTAACCTTACGCCGCAGTGGTCGTATTTTATTTGCCAATGCCTCGGGCATGATTCACCCCTCTTGGAAGGTGGCATTAACAGGCGAAAATGGCGCAGGCAAATCGAGCTTTTTTTCAGCTTTATTGGGTGGACTCACACCCGATGCTGGCACCTTGTCACGACCACAAAGCTGGACAGTGGCACATATGGCACAAGAAGTGGCTGCTCTCAATCAAAGTGCTTTAGATTTTGTACTTGATGGCGACAAAGAATGGCGCGCTATTAGCAACGCCCTCGAAACCGAACAAGACGACCTCAAACTTGCCGAACTGTATGGCGATTTTGACACCATAGATGGTTACACCGCCCCTGCCCGCGCAGCAACTTTGTTGGCAGGCTTGGGTTTTAGCGAACTTGCTCAACAAAAAATGGTCAGTGAGTTTTCAGGTGGATGGCGGATGCGCCTTAATTTGGCACAAGCCTTAATGTGTCGCTCTGATTTGTTGATGCTAGACGAACCCACTAACCATTTAGACTTAGATGCGATTTTGTGGCTCGAAGATTGGCTTAACAGCTATCAAGGCACGTTAATTTTAATTTCGCACGATAGAGACTTTTTAGATGCTACTGTTGGGCATATTTTGCACATCGAACAGCAAACAATGACCCTTTATACAGGCAATTACAGCACCTTTGAGCGCACCCGTGCTGAGCGTTTGGCGCAACATCAACAAGCCTACGAAAAACAACAAAGCGAAATGGCGCATTTGCAAAAATATATTGACCGTTTTCGCGCTCAAGCCACTAAAGCTCGTCAAGCCCAAAGTCGTATTAAACAATTAGAACGCATGGTACAAATTGCCCCTGCCCACGTCGATTCAGCCTTTAGCTTTAGTTTTAGAGAACCGATTAAATTGGCTACCCCCCTGATTCGCCTTGATGAAGTCAATGCAGGTTATGGCGATAAAATCATCGTTAACAACATCAATCTTAACATCACGCCCGATAGTCGTATTGGCTTGTTGGGGCCAAATGGTGCAGGCAAGTCAACACTCATTAAAACTTTTGTGGGAGAGTTACCTTTGCTGGCTGGTGAGCGCATCGCTAGCGAGCATTTGCTGATAGGTTATTTTGCCCAACATCAGGTTGACCATTTGGATATGCAAGCCTCACCCCTATTGGCTTTAACGCGTATTGCACCGCGTACAGGCGAGCTAGAATTGCGTAAGTTTTTAGGCAGTTTTGGTTTTAATGGCGATAGAGTCACCACCACGGTCGAAAACTTTTCGGGAGGAGAAAAAGCCCGTTTAGCCCTTGCCTTGATTGTGTGGCAACGCCCTAATGTGTTGGTACTAGACGAACCAACCAACCATTTAGACCTTGAGATGCGTCATGCCCTGAGTATGGCCTTGCAAGCTTTTACAGGTGCATTGATTGTAGTCTCGCACGATAGGCAATTATTAGGCAGTTGTTGTGATGAGTTTATGCTGGTTGCCGATGGCCAAATTGATATTTTTGGTGGTTCATTGGTGGACTACGCCGCTTGGCTCAAAGAGTGGCGCGCTAAACAAGAACTCAAGGTAGAAAGCACCGCGACGCGTGAAGAAAAACGCCAAGAACGTCAAGAAGCCAAACCGTCTGCATCAGGCGATAACTTGCATATTTTGCGACCTTTACGCCAACAAGCCGAAAAATTGGAAACAAAATTTAATCGTTTAACAGAGCAACAATCGACCTTAGCCACTCAATTAGAAGATATGAGCCTATATCAAGAAAACAACAAAGACAAACTCAAAAAAGTCTTGGCCGAAAAATCCAAGGTTGATAGTGAGCTTGCCGAGGTAGAAGTGGCTTATTTACAAGCTTTAGAAGCGTATGAAGTGGCAGGAGGAACATAACTGCCGAGCGAGGTGATATGTCATTAAACAACAAAATTTTATTGGGTGCTATTTTAGGCTTGTTGTTGGGCTACGTGCTACGCAACTACGCACCCGATAGCACCTTAACCAGCAGCATCGTATATAGCGTAAGTTTAGTGGGTTCGCTGTTTATTGGCCTGCTCAAAATGGTGCTTATTCCCTTAGTCTTTAGCTCGATTGTGGTGGGTGTGGCCAATTTACGCGCCCATCAACAAATGCACCGTGTATGGCAAATCACACTATTTTGTTTTGCAGCTACCACCACTTTAGCCATTATTTTAGGCTTAGGTGCGGCTCATTTATTTGAAACAGGCAAAGGCTTATCGCTGAGTTTGTTTGAGGCTAATTTGCAAGGTTTTGAAGCTTCACAACTGAGTACAGCTGAGTTTTTGCAAAGTTTGGTCAAAAATGTTTTTGTTAACCCTTTTACCGCGCTATCACAAGGTAATATTTTGGCGGTGGTGGTATTTGCCCTATTTATTGGTGTGGCTGTAGCAATTAAAGGCGAAACTTACCCCAAGCTACATGCCTTATTTAACGAAGGCTTTGCGCTCTGTATGCAGTTAGTGGGCTGGATTATGCAGCTTGCACCTTTTGGAATTATGGCCTTATTACTTAAATTGGTCGTTACCGAAAATTCGGCTTTATTAGGGACTTTAGCTCAATTTATGGCAGTAGTCACAGGCACTACATTGTTTCATGGCTTGGTTATTTTGCCGTTATTTTTATGGTTGTTTACCCCAGTCTCGCCGTTACAGTTTTGGCGGGGCGCACGTCCTGCTCTACTCACTGCTTTTGCCACTAGCTCTAGTGCCGCCACCCTCCCAATTACCTTAAATTGTTTGCAGCAAGACCTAAAAGTCAGCCCTCAAGTATCAGGCTTTGTTGCGCCATTAGGGGCGCAATTAAATATGGATGGTACTGCACTGTATGAGGCCGCTGCAGCGTTATTTGTGGCTAATTTGGTAGGTTTAGACCTAAGTCTTGGTCAAGAGTTAATTATTTGTTTAACGGTGATGTTGGCTTCTATTGGCGCACCCGGTATTCCCAGTGCAGGCATGGTGACGATGGTGATGGTATTACAATCGGTGGGTTTGCCTGCGGAAGCGGTGGCGATTTTGTTACCCATCGACCGTTTATTGGATACCGTAAGAACGATGGTGAATGTAGAAGGCGATATGGTCACCAGTTTGATTGTGGATAAGTATAGTGCTTAGAGTGAACGTGTACTGAGCAGAGCCGAACTACTATTCACTATGGTTCGACTCCGCTCACCACACTTTTAGCTTGAGTATAGGACTTACGCAGTTATCGCTTATTTGCTCGCATTTCAACCGTTTTCAACGGTTTTATGCTTGCAAAACGCGCTAATTTCGGTGAAATGCGTAAGTCCTGAGCATTTAACTCGTCAATTGCTCTAACTCACTCAAATAAAACATCGCCTGCTCTTTGGTTGAGCCGCACATACTAAAAGTTGGCTTTAAACTGCTACATACTTTAGGACGTTCTGGTAAACCAAACAATTTACAAAAACCTTGTTCATTTAATTGCACACAAGGCACATCTGCAGGTTTACCATTTGGCATATCAGGAATAGCCGAAGAAATAGAAGGCGCAATACAACAGGCGGCACACCCTGCACGACATACTATTTCTTCTTCTATCACACAAATATCAAACTTATTAGTCATCAAAAATCTCTTGCCAAAACAGGCTATTGGGGTATGCTCAAAGACATAAACCTTACAAAAATTAAGAGTTTTTGCTCTATAAACAAACTGTCACAATAAATTATCTTTTTCCTCTAGGAGTTACTGTTATGTCCGTTAAGTTCTATAACTCTATCGAACAAGCCATCACTGATATTATTAATAAAATCGATGGCGATATTCGACTGGGCGCACCTTTAGGCTTGGGCAAACCCAATGCTTTTATTAACGCCATGTATCAACGGATTAGCAGCATGCCTGAGCGATGTTTGCATATCTTTAGTGCCTTATCCTTAACCAAACCAACGGCTAGCAGTGACTTAGAAGCACGCTTTTTGCAACCGTTTGTTGACCGTGTCTTTGGCGATTATCCCGATTTAAACTATGTCACTGACCTTAAAAACAATAAAGTTCCCAATAACATTAGCGTTAATGAGTTCTTTTTAAAATCGGGTGATTGGCTCAATAATGCCAATGCACAACAACACTATATCAACAGCAACTACACCCATATTGCCCGCGACATGGCACACAACGGTGTTAATGTCATTTGCCAATCTATTGCGGTACGTGACGAAGCCGATGGCACACGTCGTTATAGTTTATCGTGTAATCCAGATTTAAGCGAAGATTTATTAGACTTATTACAACCGCGTCGAGAGGCAGGTGAGCATATTTTTGCCGTAGGTGTGATTAACCATAAGCTGCCATTTATGCCTAATGATGCCGAAGTCTCTGCCGATCAATTTGATATAATTATTGAAGATGCAGCAGGCACACATACCCTCTTCTCTACGCCCAACATGAAAGTCACTTTAAGTGATTATGCCATTGGTTTACATGCAAGTTCTTTAGTTCAAGATGGTGGCACATTACAAATTGGTATTGGCTCTTTGGGGGATGCGATTGTCCAAGGTTTAATGTTGCGTGATCGTGATAATGTCACTTACCAAAATATGATTCGCCGCTTAAACCACAATTTACCACTGTCTGCGGAGTTAGACTTAACCCCCTTTAAACAAGGCTTGTATGGCTGTAGCGAAATGTTTGTTAATGGCTTTTTAAAGCTGATTCAAGCCAATATTATTCGCCGCCAAGTCTATAACCACACAGGCTTACAAAGACTGCTCAATCAAGGCTTAATTAGCGAAACTGTTTCTTTAGATACTCTCAAAGTTTTACGCGAACAAGGCTTAATTAGCTCTCCCTTAACAGGTGAAGATGTTGCCTTATTAAGCCGTTTTGGCATTTTTAGCGATGATTGCAGCGTTGAAGATGGCGTATTAATCGTTGGTGAGCAACAAATAAGTGGTGATTTAGACGATGCTGAAGCCTGTCAACAGATCGCTAGTTTATGTTTAGGCCAACGTTTAGAAAATGGCGTGATTATGCACGGTGGCTTCTTTTTAGGCCCTGCCGACTTTTATCAAGCCTTGCGTGATATGCCTGACGATCAACTCAATTTAATTAATATGAGCACCATTGCCTTTATTAACCAATTATATGGTGATCGTTATGGCGATGAGAACCTAAAACGTGCTCAGCGTGTCAAAGCACGTTTTATTAACACCTGTATGATGGCGACTTTATCAGGCGCGGCGGTATCAGATGCTTTAGAAGATGGGCGTGTAGTGAGTGGCGTAGGTGGACAATATAACTTTGTTGCTCAAGCGCATGAATTGCCCGATGCACGCTCGGTATTAATGTTGCGTAGTCATCGTATGGTTGATGGTGAAGTACGCTCCAGCATTGTCAAAAATTATGGCCACATTACCATTCCACGCCATTTACGCGATATGTTTGTTACCGAATATGGCATTGCCGATTTGCGTGGCAAAAATGACAGCGACATCATTAAAGCCTTGTTAAATATCAGTGATTCTCGTTGCCAAGAAGAATTGCGTGAGTGGGCAGTAAGCAAAGGTAAATTATCGGCCGATTATGTGATTCCCAAAGCCTATACCAACAATACGCCTGAAGCCTTAGCGGAACGTTTGCAACCGTTTATGCAGCATTTACCGAGCTTTCCTTTTGGTACAGACTTTACCAAAGATGAATTAAACATTGTCAAAGCCTTACAATCCTTAAAAACAAGCACTGAGCATCCTCTGCAATTATTAAAAATGGTGGTTAGCTCGATTTTTAAAGATGAAGATGATGACAAAGTTCATCGTTATTTAGATCGTATGGGTTTTAACGAAACCCATAGCCTCAAAGAAAAGGTGATGAAACGCTTGTTTATGGGTAATATTTAAAGCCTTTAAGAGGCGATGTTATCGCCTCTTTTAAACAACACTTGAAAACAAGACGCTTGAATTGGTTCATGTCATAATAAAACCATGATCTAGGAACGATGTTTTATGCGTGTTATCCCTTTTATTTTTGCCTGTTTTTATCCTTTTTTTAGCTATGCCCAATGTCCTGACATGGAAGCTGTTATAAAAACTCCTATGTTAACACCCCCCATCAAAAAGCACTTTGAACATTTTACCAATAAATTTAATGCAAGCTTTTTTGACCCTTGGCATATGGTTCATGACGAAATAGTCCAACAAGGTCAAGCCATCACAGTGACTGCTAAATTTGATTACAATGCACGTTTTCACAAAGATTTAGAACAAGAATATGTTCAAGCCTATTTAATTGGCACAAACATCAATCAATGGAAAGCTTTAGGACGTTACCAAACAGACGATGAAGGTAAAGTTCAAGTTAATTTAGGCACATTACCTATTGGCGAATACCGTATTCGCTTTGTGGTTGAAGGCGATTTGACATCAACAGATGGTTTTGTTTCTGTGGTTGAAGCAGGTCGCAAAGCCGTGTTATTTGATATTGATGGCACATTAACCAAAAGCGATTTTGAAGCCTATGCCGATTATGTGGGGATAAAAACAGCTAAACCTTATCCCTATGCCATTGAAATGGTAAATGCTTATAAAAACAAAGGCTATCAAATTATTTTTTTAACCGCTCGTCCGTATTGGGTGGCAAAAAATGCACGCGAATGGGCAACAAAAATGGGCATTCCACTGTGGCATTATCGTAGCAATGCTTATGGTGATGGCCCTATTCCACCTAATACCCAAGAACACAAAACCAACTATGTGAAATATTTAAAAAATACCGTGGGTTTAAATATTATTCGTGCCTATGGTAATGCAACGACTGATATTGCTGCTTATGCGGATGGTGGTTTGCCTAAAGCAGAAACCTATATTATTGGTACAAATGCAGGTAAAGAAAATACTCAACCCATTTATAACGATTACACCTATCACTATAGTACCGTGGTGGTAAATACGCCTCAGTCGAGTTCTTGTCCGTTATAACC
>JAXMGJ010000005.1:0-106901 GCA_046347315.1 Agitococcus sp. | reverse complement strand
TGACACGCGTCATTGCAGACGTTCTCTGTGCTAGCCTTTGAACCAGCTTGTCACTTACAGAAGTGCGTTGGATAGTTAATGCACCACCAGTGCGATCCATACTGGAGGTCAACGGTCCTGAATCATAGGCGACAATTGACATCTTGCGCTCGTCACCGCCGCTTGGCGTTGGCACAGGAGGAGTGCCATGACTCGATATATAAATGAACAGGGTGTCATTTGGCTCCAGCACTTTATCAAGATTTGCAATTTCCGACTCAATCTTAGCCTTAGTTGCGCGCTCTCCGAGTAGAGACCTCACGTCATAACCATAGTTGGCTAAGACTATGCCCATCAACCTAGCATCATCTTCACCTTGAATGTCCGTGATTTGTGGATAACTCTGGAACCGATTAATACCAATGACCAACGCTCTCTTTTTTCCAGGTACATTACTCTGAGCTTGCTTTTTACGCTTGAAGTAGTCAGATAAAGCAGCCCCAGCTTCGCGCTCCCAACGCTTTTCCTGAACATTCTCTGGATAGAACGGCGAAGTGGACTGAATACCTACGATGGACTGGACAATGATGAATGCGCGCTCAACCTCATCTTCATCACGATAGACACCGTTGAGTTTTAAACGCCCCACCGAATCGCGGCCAATGATAGCTTGGCTGATTCCTTCGGCACGCAGACGTGCTTGTACCGCATCAGCTAAGTTTTGGGGAACTTGATAGCCCTGATAAACGCGCTGATAGCCTGGCATGGATTGATTCGCACAGCCAGCCAGCAGTATCGCCAATGCGAGCATCACCCCTTTCATCATTACAGTGCGCATCATCACTTCACTTCAACTATGCCGCTTTGCGAAACAGTCGGTGCACCATTCAAAGAGATACCGTATTGAACACGGATTTTTGTGCCAACAGGCACTTCTTTGTCGATTGGCAGATTGAACAAATCTACCTGCTCACCATTTTCGATAACACGGTCTTCACTATCTCTTCCAGGATAGGAAATAGGTTCTTCTTGGCTGTCGGAGACAACAATAAAGAATTTACGTTCAATTTTTATCTTGGCTTCACCACCGTCTGGTGTCAGTATGACAAACTTGGCTGGGATACTGGCCGTATCGCCTGGCTTAACTGACTCGGGCACCTGTAAGGGACGGACAACGGCGATGCTATTCTTTTGCGGAGGCATGTAATTGAACTCAGACACCACAGCATCGTAATTGGGACTGCGCTTGATATCCGACTCAACCACCCAATCGGGATGCTCGTTTTTACAGGCATCGACCGCCTTATTCCACGCAGTGAGAAAACCCAAACCACCACCAGCTACAGCACCAATCAGTGCAGCCTTCCGTTCATCTTCTTTATTTTTCCCAGATGCTTTAGCTGAAAGAAATCCCATCAGTGCGCCAGTCACAGCGCCCTTAGCGGTATAAGAAATCTTCTTCTGATTGATACATTTGTTTAGATCAGATGTCACTGACTCCCCTGACCAAGCGTTCACACTCACCATTGACGCCATGATCCACACTTTCGTCATGTTTTTCATTTTTCTCTCTTTCTTCAGGTTTACTTTATAGATATTGCCCACTGCTTCCCGACAAGGTTTTTTACTAAAAAACCGATTTCCCAGTTGTAGATGAGGAAAATTAGTTTTCGAATGGGAGCGCTTAATCTCATTCCATTCTGACATATGGATGCTAAAATAGCATCTAGCATATCAATATTAGTAATCCTCCTATTTTTACCAAAAAAAGATAGCAGAGCACAATCAAAATTTTCGAATATTTTCGCTTAACCCCCTAAAAAGCAAGCCAAATTACTCTACACCAATTGCCTTAAACACTGCATCCACAGGATCCGAATAAAAGCTGGTCTGGAACTTTGCAAACAGTTCCCCAGGTACGGTTGGAATATCTCCCACACTCGACATTGGCAAAAGTATTCTTTTGGCTCCTGCATCAAAAGCAACTTGCAAGGATTCTGCTAGGTTTCTTGCAGGAGTAATGACACCTCCTAGACTCATATCGCCCATTATGACTAATTGGCTCTGTACTGGGCGACCTATAGCTCCAGAACTCAAAGCAATGAGGCTTGCCAATGTAGATACATCTGGTTCTCCGCCGCCTTGTAAATCAACAAGATGTAAGTGGAAGTCATGCTCACTTGGGCGGATCATGCCACTGACTCGACTTGCATGTGCTTTAAAGTAATCAAAGGCAATGCGTACAGGCTCACGTGATAGTGGGCCAGATACCAACAATTTGCCAGTGCCTGCCAATGTTTGTATTTCGATACGATAGATGGTGGGCATTTCATTGCCGCTCATGGCGATAGTGTGTACGATGCCAGGTTTGGGACGGCCTTCAGGAATCAGGCCACCACCCGTTTGTTCGGGTACATTAACGAAATGTTCCTGACCATCCTCCAAGTCGATATAACTAAAGTGAACATCATAAAACTCCATACCACCAATTTTTTTCAGCTGTTCCTTTACACGGCGACGACTTTCAAGTGCGTATTCTAGACAGTGACGTACGGCTTCCTTGTCATACTCTCCATGTGGGCAGACTAGCTTTAGCAGACCAGAGACAGTGCGGCGTACGGCAATAGTGTCACGTTGATTTAAGTTGTTGCCAAGTCGAAACCATTTGTCGATTGCATCAGAGAAACTGCGTTTACGCATTTCTCTTAGGTATTCAGCGAGGTAATCAACAATCATGCCGTACTGGTTAGTAAAGAATTCTGGACGCATCTTTGGGATTTCCCAACCAGGAACATAAGCATGAAAGCGATCAAAAAAGGCAGAATCAATCATAGCCGCTGGGAATGGGGCTAGTAGGTGACTGTTTTTTACCAACGACTCGACACTTTGATTGATATTTCCGACAAAAACCATAGAGGCGTTAGCGTTGATTGATTCACGGCCTCGACTAAAAGAGCCTGAGGCCATGTAGTCTTTCATGATTTGTACGCCATCATGGTCTTTGAAGCTAATACCTGCCACTTCATCAAATGCCACAACATCCCATAAGCCAACCAAGCCCACTTTACGCGCACCCATGTTGTAAAAGAGATTAGCAACGGTAGTCTGGCCACCTGAGACAAGAATACTGTTGGGACTGATTTCTTTGTAGATGTGGCTTTTACCTGTACCACGCGGCCCTAATTCACATAGGTTGTAGTTGTTCTCGACCAGTGGAATCATTCTAGCTAGTAGATGCCATTTCACTCGTTCTTTGAAACACGTTGGTTCCATACCTGTTGAGCGAATCAGCGCATCTATCCATTGATTTTGAGTAAATTGTTTACGGCCTTCAAACAGATCATTTAGATCCATATTGGGCATTTGTATAGGCTTGAGGTCAGTGACTAAAAAGGGTGAACCCTTTTGATTTTCCTCAAAATGATAGCGTATAGAGATAATGCACCAAATTCCACCAACTAATAGCTTTTCAAATTCGCGGACGTGACTGTCGGGCATATCCGCATTCTTAACTCCTAAATTTGAAAGCAGTGCTTCATAGCTGTCACGCTTCTCGTTAAGTTTGACTGTCACCTTGTCGATAACTTTATAGCTACCTGCCTCACGAATCTTGGACTTAATCTTTTCCGCTTCGTCTGGACGCACGTAGTTATCGGTGAGAATGCGTTTCACATTCTCTAAGCCCATTTGGATAACATCAGGGTCTTCCGAGGCGCAGTACATACCCAGCAGATATTCCAGCACGTAAACAGGTACATTCGCACCTTCCTTAATGAGCTTGGTAAGATCTTTACGAACCACTTTGCCTGCAAAATGTCGAGTGAGTAAATTATCAAGTTCTGGGTCGGTGTGCTTGTCTGGTTGCATAAGTTAATTCTTCCAGAAATTAGAAATCATTGGCCAAGGCCAAGTCGATTTTAAGTGTGATGCGATGTAGTTCCACCTTGCTGTCAGCGTCGCGTACAACCAAATGGTAATCTTTTTTGGGGTCATAGCTGCCATTTTTGAGGGTCAATATGACTGACTTTTTGCGTTCATCCATAGCGTTGGAGCTGCTATCAAAAGTGATGGTGTGTTCGCTACTGATGAGCGTTTCGTCATCACGCAAAGAGAGTACTACTGTGCGTGGAAGAATTTTAGTTGATACGGGTTCAGTTTGGATAAACTCGAAACGAGGGAGATTATTCACCACTTTAGTTGAGGTCATCAGTGGGGAAATATTGACCTGACTGGTTTTGGCCTTGTCTGAGCCACTAACCTTAATGGTAATAAGTGGGACGATAACTTCCTGTGGCATCGCACTGCCATGTACAAAGCGTGCGCCACCAACGAAGTGAAAGCGAGTCGCACCTTTGGGCACCCAAAAATCTAGGCTATCAGCTTCGCTCATGCCAGCAGTTATTGCGGTATTGCCACACCATGCCTTATCGGTGTATCCCAGTTTTCTACCAATAACGTAACGCTTTTTGGTGACAATGGCTCCTACAGTTTTTATGTCTAAGGTTGAGCGATCTGCATCATCAAGGGCAGACTCTTGATAAAGAAATCCATGATCGGCAGTTATTAGCACCGTTGAAGCATTTAAATTACCCATTAAAAAACCGACTACGCCATTAAGCTCTTCAAATGTTTTGCTGACTGCCTCAAATGTTTGTCGTTCCGATACGGCTTTATCACCTAACAAGTCAATACGATCGTGATAGATATAAACTACATTAGCATCGCGCACTCGTTCACGCGCTTTGTCTTTGCCTAAACTGGTTAGTTCTTCCCAATGAATGGCCATACCGCCTATCTTAGCTAAAATAACATCTCGTGCTAGCAAGTCAGCTGTGGACTTGCCGTCAACGGTCACAGACAGCTCAACGCCTTCTTTGAATGCTAGTGAGCTATGAGGCAGAAGTGCTGCCATGCCCAGTTTGGTGTAACTGGGCAGAACGCCTAATAAAGTACTCAGACTGGCTTGATATTTGTTGCGACTATTAATAATTCGGCTTAACTCTTCAGCCGCTTCAAAACGTAAGGCATCAGAGATAATCACAAATACTCGTTTAATGTTGGGGTTAGCTAAAACTGTTTTAACTTTGCTTTGATAAAAATCAGTTTGGCTAGTCCATTCAGGTAGTTTCCAATGAGATAGCAATCCATTATCACCCTCAATCACTTTACCCCAAGCTAAACTCAGATGCGGCAAGAACCAATCAGTGTAAGCACTTTCAACTTGTTTCCGCAGATTTTGCAGAAGTGTCCAACCATGAACGTCCACTTGTTCGGCTGCACGATGAAAGTGACGGTAAGTTTGGTCAAAGCGAAACAGTTCTTTGTGGTAGAGGTTCGCGGCTTCCTCGGCACTCGCAAAACTAAAGCCTTCGCTGTAGCGGCTTTTTAGCGCATAAAAGTGAGCAGCCGCTTCTAGTGCTTCATAACAACAGAGCATTGCACGCGTGCTGTCGCTGTTAGATGCCAGTTTGGGATTAGCCCAATGGCCATCCCGACGACGAGCAAAGACGTCATGGACAATATCTAATGCTGAGCCAGAGCTGTTGATAATACGATCACGCAAATCAATGATAATTAACTTTTCGATTTCGGAAAAAGTCATGGCATTAAGCATATCTTCGGCATGGATACCAGAAATCAGTTGACCAAGTTGGAGCTGTTGAGCGACTTCGGTGGAAATGCTTTCGTAACTGCTAAAGTGGCTAATGTTGCCACGCCATTGACTAAGGAATACCGAAGCACTCGCGGCTTTGGCACGGTCAGGAAGCAAAAAGTGAGTTAAACCAACAGGAAGTTTGCCTGCTAGACCTTTAGCGAGGTCGGACACAAGTATCCGAAATAGCAAGTCGCGTAGCGAAGAATCTGAAACATCGTAGCCAAATTCATCTTTGATTAACATCCAAAATGAAGGTAATAGGCCATAGCTGCTTAACTCAGCCCATCCGCGTGGTTCTATGTTCAGGTCAACGTTGCCATTGTTATCCATGCTAGTGAATAATTTTAGCAGCATACTCGTCAAGTCTGCTTGGTCAGCACGAATCAGGATGGCAATCATCTTACGGTCAAGATCAGCCTCGGTATCCGTTGGCATGACTAACTTTTTCATGCGTTCAAAACGGTCTTTGGCACGCAAAAATTGGCTTCTCGCTTTAAGATGGCTGCGTAGAGAAAGTGTGTGTAGTCCTAATTCCTCCAGTTGCATAGATGTTTCGTCGGCAAAAAACGCTTTGCTACGCATACGAATATCTAATAGCCAGTCTTGGTCGGCTGCGGGTACAGGTTTTTGGCTGTAAAAGAGCCATTTGCTGGTGGGGTCGGACTGTTCGATGTCGATTTTGAGTTGTAGGCTAGGCGTGTTGTCGGTTTGAATGGCGCGAATATCCGAGCACTCCAGTTGGCTGATAACCTCAAAAAAGTGTGCGTCTTCATCGTGCCAAAACACAAAGCGACTACTGCTAAACAAATGATTTAACGTGTCGATAATTTTGGGAATGTTCATGGTGTTACCAGCCCCATTTTTTGCCATAGTGGCTCAAGATCTACTGGCAAGGGAAGGGTTCTAAACAAATCCGCCCGTCTGATTTTTTCTGAACGTTGGCCTAGCAATTGATTAAGTGTTTGATGAACAACCAGTGGGTAAAAGCGTTTGGCGTGTATCCATCGTGAAAACTGCTCCTCATGAGGGCTTGTCTGAATGATGCTTTGCAGTTGCTGCACTTTTGATAACGCTGCGCGTGTATTGACCACATCTTGCCAAGACTTTAGCCGTTCTAGCAATGCGTCATCATCGGGTACATTTTGCGGGTCAAGCACTTCATTAGTAAAGCCCAAAGACATCATTTTTCGCCAAAGGGGATTGATTGAGTGCCAAAGGGCGGCATGACGTAACCAATTGGGCAGGGGTTGTTTGATGGCCGTTTCGAGAGTGTCGTAGCCATTGGCTAATTTATTTCGCTGTTTTTCTGGCAAAGCCTGCCATAGCTCATTAGGGTCTATCAGATAGCTTTCTAAACAAAAACGTGGTAACAAAAATAGGTTAGGTAAAGCGGTTTGATGCTGTTCAACTTCTTCATCTGTCCATTCATCTCTGTCAACAATGCCTTGCCAGCTTGGCTCTTTTGCCAGCATTTTGATAACAGCATCTTTTTTGCCTGCATGAGTCAGCAACCATTTTTTTTCCCAGCCAGCACTACGCCGATCAAGAAGAATACGAAAGGCATCCACATCATCTGTGCCTTCAACTAACAATACGGTTACGCGTGTTTCACCTACAAACTGATTTTTTATCTTTTTAATTTGCTCGTCAATGCTACTCATTCCTTTGCTCCCAACTCAATCCGTTTGCCCGATGCTTCATAGCGTTGCCAAATTTCGGGTTGGTGAGAAGTAATAATTAGCTGACCATTTTTTTCTGCAACTAGCTTTTCTAGGTTGGCAAGCATGACGCTCACAAGTGAAGGATGCAGATAAAGATCTGGTTCATCTATCAGCACGACACAACCTTCTTCTGCCCATCGAGCAAGTAAGTAAATAAGAATGAGTACCTGATGTTCGCCTGCACTGAGTTCATCTAAGGTGTGTGATTGCCCTCGTTGTCCTTTTAGTTTTATCCGCAAACGATTTTCACCTGCCTTAATATCAGGGTCGATTTCTTTGCCAGCCAAGAACTCATTTAATTGACGAATAACGCTGTGGTAGGTATGTAGTTGCGTGGTTTTAAGCGTTATTAGAGAGGCTTCTAGTTGGCCTTTCCAGTCGTCGCTGGCAATATAACGTGGCAACCAACGTAGCGATGAGTCGTCTGCTTTAGCTTCGCCGACATTACGCTTGGGCTGAACCCAACGGCGTTCTTCGGCATCAAGAAAAATAACATTGGGATACGATGATTTGTCAAAGCTAAGAATCATTTTTTTGCGTGCATCAGCCCAGTCGTTAAGCCATTTACTTTCAGGTAAAAATAATTCTCGTTTGGGTGTGTTATTTTTTTCGGTATAACTAAGACTTTCGCCCATCCACTCAATGCTGGATTCTTTAGCAGATAATTTTTCGCTCCAGTCACGCTCACCAAAAAACAGGCCAATAGGCTGATGGGTATTGGGTATGCCTTCAAGTATAACGGCGCAGCCGCCCCAGCGTTGCAGCCATTCACGGGAAATATGATTTTTGGGCAGTGGTTTACGATAATCTAACCAATAGCCAACGGCTTTCCAAAGCATAGCAACGCAACGCAGTACCGTCGATTTTCCGCAGCCATTGGCGCCTGTAAATAAGACACGGGCTTCAATGCTGTCGTCCCAATCGTTTTGGAGGGAGATTTCTTGTGTGCCTAATGGCCCTAAATCGTTAAACAATAGTTTTTTAATTTTCATTCATCACTCCCCCCTGTCACGGCTTTTACTTCTGCCAACAAGTCACCAAACTTGCCATAATTTACTTTTACGCCATCATCCAAATCTAATGCAATGCGGTGGTCGGCGTAGTGTCGCAGTTTTTCGTCATACAGGCGCAGTTCGTCTAGTTTCTTTTTGAGACGGTCGATGTCTTTTTCTAGCTTTTTGCGTTCGGCGGTGGAGGTAGCTTTGGGCACTTCGGTTTCTAAAAAGCGAATGCGGTCGTTCATTTTGCCTGTGAGCGGTACAACATATTCGGTACGCATACGCGAGAGTGTGCCTTCGTTGTAGCGGTGTAAATACACTAAGGCTTCAAAGGCTTTGTGTTTGCCTGAGCTAAACAGCCAGTAGATAGGTCGTTTTTTGTAGGTTTGTAGGTGGTCTTTATAAAAGCTGCTGACTAAATAACGGCGAATAGCTTCTTCGGGGGTTTCGTCAGGTTTGCGGCCTAGGCTATCGGCGAGCCACAGTAAATTTTCGTTGAGGGTGTTTTGCCCCCAAACGGCGATTAAAAAATCTTTGATGCGGTTGGCAGCGTCATCGGTAAACCAAGGCATATCGGTAATAGGCAAAATGCCGTCGGCATCGGCGGCAAAGCGTTGATACGCGCCTGCTTGTACCAGTTCGTTAAAGCCTTGATTGCCTGCGTGGGCATAGACAAGGCCGTCACGGTTGAGGCTGTAGCGTCCCATCATGTTGCCAATGGCATAACTGACTAATTCTTTGCAGGTGTCGGTTTGTAGGCGTTGTTCGAGTTGTTCGGGGCTGTTGTCGCCGCCATAGCGGTAATAAGGGTTACAGGTGAGGGTTATTTCTTTGAGTGGGACTTCGGGGGTGAGTTCGTCTTGTAAGCCGTAAGCATCAATAAAAATGCGGTTGTTTTCTTGTTCGAGCCGTTGCATTTCATTGGTCATGTGTTGCCAGTGGGCGCGAGTGGTGGTGTAGCTAGCGGCAAGAGTAGTTTGTTGATGCGGGGTGGATAGGATGGGCAAGCGTGTAAAGTCCCATGAGCGCTCGTAAGCGTCCCAGTCGGATTTTGTATTGCCGATTAAAATTTCGGCATTTTTTTTGGGTACATTTGAGGAAGCATCTTTTATTGGCATATCACGGACGTTTTTAATTTGCAGGGCGAGAGTTGGATTAAGAACTTTATTTATGTACGCTGAAACAGAAGAGTTTAAAAATGCGATAAGGTATTCGAGCGAAAACTCTTCTTTGACAAAAATCGCCGAACCTGTCATGTCAAAAGTTTCGATACAGATATCTAAAATGTACGATGTAAGCAATCCAAGTATACCTAATGTAGTAAAATATATGCTCCTTGAATGCCAGATGGTTAGCAAATTACAATTTCTTTCCATCGATCCCAATTAACAACAAACTCAAGATTTCCATACCATTTTCTAAATCCCCACCTTTATGATAAGGTAACCACTTTCTACCATATTCTTCTTTGTTTGTATAACAATTTCTATCTTCATGCCAATACTTAAAATATTTATTATTGTCAGCTGTTGCTATCCCTTGTTTCGAAACAATAATTGTCGCCAATGAAAGATCTTTTTAAACGACTCTAAAACATTATCACTCACCCAATAAGCAATTGGACTTGCTGGAATTTTCTTAAAGTCGTCTTGTTTGGCTTGCTTCAATCTTTCATTTTTGACAGGAAATTCTTTTGGAACATTTTGTTCATTCAAGTCATCATTTTCACAATACGAAAAACTGCCTGTAAAATTTTCAACATAATTTTTTCTAAAAATGGTCGCAGCAGTACCAAAGGCAATCCCCATCACCCCATTACCCATATGCACCATACAGTCTAAGGTGTTTTGGGTGAGTAGTTTTTCACGCAAATTTTCGTAAGACGACAAAAACATCCAGCTTTGCATTGTCACCATGCTATTAAAGCCAAACTCTTTACACCAACTAAAACCCCTCTCCATAAACATCGCAAACAAATCCGACTTACTATCCGCAAAATGCTTTTTGGCAAAATCCTTTAACCCCTCATTCATCCCCTTGCCACCCATATACGGCGGATTAGCCACCACCGCATCATAACGCTGTGCCAACACCAACGCAGGCTGCAAATAATCCCCCCAAATCTGCACCGCATACGACTTCGCCAAACTATCGCCACTTTTAATCACTTGCCCCAACAACGCTTCCAACTTCGGCAATTTTTCCGCCAAGGTCTCAGACACCGTCAACAACGAGCCAAACGTCTTCCCACACTCAAAAAACCGAATCAACTCGCGCACATCAGCCGCCTTTAATCCACTCGAATGCTCAGTAGCCAACGCCCCCCCACCAAACAAATCCCTATTGCCTAAAACCTCACCCCCCTCCAACTTAACAGCCGCCTGCATCACCACATCGGCCATCAACTCATCATCCAAACCCTGACTATTTTGAATCGCCAACACATTCAACACAGGCGTATTGTCAAATAACCGCCGATCATCCGCCCGCGCTTTCATCAACAAGGCAAAACCTGCCAACTGCGCCGCCCGATCATCAATATCCAAACCAAACAAATTGTGCTTTAAAATCAAACGCGGAATATCACGCTGTTTATAGCCGCGCTCCAAATAAATTTCCTTTAACAAATCATAGGCTTCTACCAAAATATGGCCAGAACCACAGGCAGGGTCTAACACGGTGATGGATTCAGGGTTTAGGGGGTAGGGGATAGAGGTTAGGGAGTAGAGAGTAGGGGGTAGGGTAGAAGAATCACAAAGCCCTAAGCCCTGAACCCTAGTCCCTAAGCCCTGAACCTTAGTCTCTAACCCCTGTTCTCTAAAAGGCGAGTTTTTAGGGTGTTGAGCATTTTGCCAATTTCCAGAAGTAAATGTTGTATTGGCTGTGCTTGATTGTGATGAATGTAGCTTAGACGCATGGCTATCATAATCTGCGTTTCGACTTCCGCTCGTGATCCCTGCGCTATCGACACAAAATTCAGAAACTCCGCTCTCGACTTGCGGGCGTGTCCCTCCGCCAAGTTGGACGGAATCGACACCACAGCTCGCCGTAGTTGGCTGGTAAGGCCATATAACTCCTCCTTTGGAAATAGACGCGTTGCTTGATAAACCATTACCACTAAGTCCATCGCTTTTTGCCACACGATTAAATCCTGATAACTCTTGATTTCGCTCATTCTCTATCCCCTCAACTATATCCCCTATCCCCTCACCCCTAACCCCTTCAGCACAACGTGCACGAATCAAGGCATCCAACTGCGCTTGCACTTCGGGCGTTTGTTCGGCTGGCTGAATGTAATACGCCATCTGTGCTGCTAATCCTGAATGCGGATTCGCCATCAACCATAAACGGCCAACACTGTTTTGCACCAAATACTTAACAATCCAATTAGGCGTAAATAACTGAGTTGCGGCAGGAATGTCTTCGCTTTTGACTACCTTGCCAATCACTTGGTCTTTCTTTTCGCTAATATAAAACTGATACAACCAACCAATGACTTCTACTTGCTGCCAATCTTCCTCAGCAATACCGTCAACCAATTTACGAATCACCGAATCTGTGCGTAGCAAGGTATCGGGTAGCAGCAATTCGGAGTCATCGTCAATTTTTTCAAACAAAAAGGGCATGGCTGTTGCCAACTTATTGCACTGTGCCACTAGCAGACGCTTGTAAAGTTCACCGTCTTTATTGTTTAGTTTTAGTTCTGCTACCATGTCGCGGCTAATCGCTGGTAGCTCGCCAGCTTCGGCCAAATCTAAGGCATGAGTCAGAATATCGGGCAAGCCCCCCACACTCACGCTCGATAGCACACGTTGGCCATGTTCTAAGTATTCATGCAGCTCCATATAACGCAACGCGGCAAAACGGTTAAACCATGTGTAGGCGATTGCTTCCATCGTCTGACTAAAACCCTGTTGACGAATGCGCTCCAACAACTTTTTACGCAATCGCTCAATGTTGACAGGAAAAGCTTGGCCAGCAATCACCACCACCTCCCCCTGAACCAAACTGCTTTCTACCTTTAGCTCGCCGTTATGTTCGGCAATGCCCAGTTGTGCAGCGCGGCTAGTCACCATGTCAATAAAGTCGCGGCGAGCTTGTGGTGCGTAAGTTTTTAGGGTGGATTTATTCATGGTTTTTCTCGGTAATTTTTTAGTCTGGCTTGGGTTTAGACTGGTAGGGACAGTCGCAAATTGGCAGCAACCACATCAATCAGGGCTTTGGGGACATCATGCTCGCGTGCCAGTCTTGGCCATGTGGCGACGTGGGCGATGGTTTCATCCAGTATCCGATCGACTTTGCCTTTACTAAAAAGAGGGCTAATTTTTTCAAAGCTGTAAAAATCACGGCGCGTAAAATCGTCACGCTTGCCGTTAATGGTCATCCAATGGCTATTGACCCAAAAGCTGTTGGGTTTATAGCTGTAGGCAAGGTCATACGCAGGGGCAAGTTGCCATTGATGTTGCTCGTTGAGCATAAATGCTACGTTTTTGGAGTGGTCATCATGGTTGCGGGCAATGACGTTAAACACCATACGCTTAAATAATTGTTCTGCGTCACTGCTTGAAAGTTTTAACTGTCTGGCCACGCCAAACAATTCGGCATAAGAATAGCTACCAGCCAATTTATAGTTGATATGTGCCAAGCCATTGAGTGTTTGTATATGTCTTTTTTGATTGCCAATTCGGTCAAAACGCTGGGTGATAAAATGCCGCCTGTTGCCTTCGTTAAGTAATTTGCATGGCATCATGGTTATGCCGCAAGCAATCGCTAGTAAATGGTAAACGTATTCCATCGCCCCATAGCCGAGAGGATCGCCAAAGGTTTGCTTGTTGGCATGGTGTTCGCTAACTCCGTCAAACTTCATCAAATAATGGGTAAAACCTGCTGGGGCGTTGGTTTGGCCAGAACGTACCTGACTAAAATCTTCGTTAAAGGCTAAGACGGCTTTGGGGCGTGCGCCGCCTGCACTCATGCCCACAGACAACAAGGCTAACATCGCTTCGCGGTCTTCTTGCTCTGCGTTGAGCGCGACCGTAAATTGTTTGCGGCTGTCGAGTACATCTTGGGCAATAGCTACTAAAGAAGCAATATCAATGTGCTGAGCAGCATTGAGGTTTTTGAGTTTGGTGGCAGGGGCATACTCTAATGCGCCCATGCCGCGCTTGCCTGTGTATTGCAAACGCTGTAAAGGGCTGATGTCGCTAGGCTGTTGGCCTTTGCTGGCCACCCAAGCATTTAACACGGCATTGCCAAAATCATCGGGCAAGGAGTCGGCTAGTAACCCAGACAACCCCTTAAAGGTGTCGTTGTTAAGCTCGGGAAAGGTATAAATCTGCGGTGACAATGGCATTTTAAGCGGTGACAGCTCAATGCCTGTTTTAATAAACTCAGGGGTGTACTCAAAATAACCCACGCCAGTATCACGATCAAAACTGGCAGCACCCACATGATGATGATGGTAATTGACGTTTAAGACTTCCATTACCATTCGGCTGACTCCTCTGGTTTATTGGCAATATGACCAGAGGCTCTTTGCCGTTGTTTGCCTTGTAGTTTGGCCAACTGTAGGGGCGAGATGCTCGGCTTGGCCAAAAATGTCTCCAAATGATGGCTCAAGTTTAGGCTTAGCATAATCGCGACTAAGGCTTCTAGCTGAACTTTGCCTTTTTCGGCATTGATTAACACTTTGCGCGATACACCAGACCGCGCCGCAACGTCAGCCTGAGTCAAATTGGCATTAAGTCTGGCTTGTTTGAGTCGCTCCCCCAAGTCTTCGGCAATCGCGGTAGGTGATTTATATTCAACCATGTTAATGTCCATAATTGGCGACTTAAATAGTATTTAATCGCCTTAAAGTTACCTATAAGGCACATTATATATTGATTAAATCAATTAACAATAGCCCAGCTACTCAATACGCACACGCTGTCCGTCCTCAATCGCCTGTAGCAATTCACTACGCAACTTTTGCAGATAGCTTTCTACATCGTTTGTCGATTCCAAATAGCTTTTGCCAATGGTCAAATTGGACGCTTTGATGGTCTTGGTTGGCTTTAAAACAGGTGCTTGTGGCTTAGGTGTGGAGACATTTGGCGTTGTTGCACCCAAGTTATCAGTTTTTGGCAAAGCAACTGACGACTTTGCAATAGCCTTGAGCTGTTCTTCATGGGCTTTTTGAATGATGTCTTGCGCGGTATCCATCAACTCTAAAGCCTGATTTTGCAGGTAGAAAATAGTCGGGATGCTGTTGGAGGTTTCTACCTTGATGCGCAATTGCTGAAGCCCCAACAATGCTTTATTACGCAGCATTGGCTCGGCATTAATTTGCTCAAGGTCGGTTTGTACCGTGGCAATATGAGCATCTACCCGTTCTAAAGCATGTTTTCTTTTTTCATCCACTAGCGCATGGTTGGCACTTTCCACTGTTGCCAGTAAAGACTCAATTTGATTAATGGTTCCATAAGGGCTAAGGTTATCGCGAATTTTTTCTAATTGATGCAAGGCATTGGCTACCTTGGCATCTTCCAGTAGTTTTTCGCGGTTATCTTTGACTGCCATCAGACCACTCAGTAGTCGCCGCCATGTCAGAATTTGCCCCTTATCTTTGTCATAAAAGCCCGTCAGATCGTGATATTCTTCTTCGGCATCACGCCAATCTTCCTTTTGTTTGAGCAGTGCTTCGATAAAAGCTGCACTATCTTGAATGGCTAATTGTTTTTTAATGCGACTTTGCAGTCCATCAATCGCTGCTTTGCCAGGATAATGGGGCTGATTGGCCAAAGGCGCATAGACGGTCAGTAATTTGTCCCAATCGTTCAGCTTACTCCGATAAGCAGCAACGAGTGCATCTTCTTCCTCTGGTGCTAAATTAGTAAATAAGTCCTTGTACAAGTTGCGAGCTTGATTTAGTTCCAACGTTCCCGTTTTTTTACGTTTAAGAATAGAGACAAACTTGAATTTTTGGCTTTTACTGAGCGGCTCTAAGGCAGCCGCAGGCGATAAGGGCGTGCTGTCCATCATCAACGTGATTTCACCCGCCATAAACAATCGAGCCACGAGCAAAACAATTTCCCACTCAGGTTTCCAGCCATAAGTATTGCCACTGAAATACTTAACTACATCTTCCAACACCACGGCACTATGACTTGCTTTAATTTTGAGGTATTCACTCACTTCTTTTAATGCAAGATGGTTGGGTATGTCGCCGTTGCCTAAGTTGAGCTGTTGTACGCTATCGGCTGATAATACGGCAGATATTTCGGTAAACGCATTAGCAGTCGGTTTTAGGTAAGCCAGCTTGGTGTAGGAATTAGATACGAGGTAATTGATAGCCTCTTCTAATATCGCCTGAGAACCAGCCGCCTTTATTTGTACCTGTTCGCCCAAAGCGTAAATGTCTGTAGTCACTATTAACCGCTCTAGTTGAAAACGCAGACGTTCTTTACGCTCTCGATTTTCATCTTTTTTAAAGGTCAAAATTTTGCGGCCAGTTGGGCTTGCATTGTCAAATTTACTTTGGATGAATTGCTCAATCTTTAAATAAGTTTGTAATTCTTCATACAAACGCTCACCCTGATTCAGACGTAAAATAATGCGCGAAGGGTTGCCGCTACTATAAAGGCGACACTTAGCCTCGGTATAAAGCGGATACTCGTCATGCAATTCGGTAATTAACTCTAAAGATAATTCGTGGTGGGTTGACTTCCACGGTTTGCCATCCAATAGTCGGTTAAATTCATAATCTGCTTTGCTGTTTTTGTGACGTACCTTGGTTTGACTCTTCCATACTTCTTCAAACACTAACTCAGCGAGCGTTCGTGACAATTCGGACGAGCTAATGACTTCATGGCTGATTTCACGGGCAATATCTTGTTCTTCATTGGTCAAGAACATCCACTCATCACCGTTACGACTGACTAAATTCTGTTTTTCTAGACGCACCAAGCTTTCTTGGATGCGCTGCTTCAAGACCAGTTTATCAATATCAATTTCTTCAACGCATAAAGTGGCTAAGTTATCCACTTTACCTTTAACTATTTCTGGAATGTATTTAATGAGAAAAAGTACTTTCAACAACTTAATATCGAAGCTTTCAAACAGTCTGCCAACTTGCTTTTCAGCATTGTCGATAGCATGGCGTACTGTACTATCAAGAAAACTCTCAATGGATGAATAGAAGTCAAATAGGGGTACTAAACGATTAATGTCATGATTCAATATCCCCTTGACGGCAGTTTGAAAGGCATCGAGTAACGAACGCTCGCCCTTAGACAAATGTCGCCCTGTCGCACCATGCCGACGTATAGCCTCAAAGATTTTGGATAACAAGGTAAATTGGTAGGGTGCAAAAGGGTAATAGCTAACATATTCAGCGGCATCTTTGTAGCCAGCTAGAGTGACACCCTCGGAGCTGAATGCCAGTTGATTATTAATGATGTCGCCTTGAGCAATAAAAACATCACGCAGTTCATCATGAGCAGCATCAGTCTTTGACAATAGACGTTTACTAATGACTTCGTCGGTATTCGAGCTGGCCAGTGATAGCCGAGTATGAAAGCGACCTTGAATTTTGGAGAAGTCTTGGCTTTTAGCCTTGTTAGTCTCACCAATAGCCGCATCAATATCTTCTTGACTGGTCACTACAATCCAAGCACGCCCATTACAAACAGTGCCAAGTTGCTCTGTGATTGTTTGCAAATTCAACATGAGATGCGTGTTATCACCAATAAACTGCCCTACTTCATCTACTAAAAACACAATACGATGACTGGCTGGCTTGGTCTTTAGATAATCACGCACCAATTCGGCAAAACTTTCAATATTTATTTTGAATGTTTCGTCAGCCTTGTCAAACCACTGACCAGCGGATTCTTCACTCATGCCAAGGGCTTGTGAAAGCGCATAGACCACGTCATCGCGCAAAAAACCAACAGCATCACGCTGAGATTCCCAACTATCGCCATTGTTATCTTTGAATACTTTTTTGAAAACATCATAAGCTCCTTCCTTGACGAGATGTCGTTCCATATTGGCAATGTGCGGCGCATCCCCCGAAAATCCTAATTTCTCGTTAAACACTCTCAAAAAGACTTGCAGGATGACATCTCGGTTAGTGCTGCTATCGGCCTTAGCATCAATATTGAATAAAATAACATCGGCAGTGTACTGCGCCACGCGCTGAATGTCGGCACGTAGCATGGGGTCGGTGACTTTGCTATCATCAAAAAAACTAAGGGCAGGTTTTTTAGTTTTTAACTCTGGATCAATCGCCTGAATATTCTCAAGTAGATAGGACAAAATTTTAATAAAATGCGACTTACCCGAACCAAAAAAACCAGACACCCAAACGCCCATACGTGAGGCGATGACTGGATCATTAGGACGATCAAAGCCCGCTAAATAAGCATCAAAGAATCGTCGCAGATACTCGGTAATCTGCTTAGTCACCACATATTCGTCTAGCTCTTGCCAGATACTATCGCGGTCGCATTGGTCGGCTTTGATGACTCCATTGATGGGACGATCAACTTTTTTAACAAACAATTCACGAATTTGCACAGGAAATTACCTTTTCAATATTCTTAATTATTTCAATAACTGGAATGCTCGGTAGTATGGAGCATTGGTATCACTGTAGTCTGCGTTAAGACCAAACAAGCGCAAACTGACACCATCGTAATTGCCAGGGTAGAACACAATCAGTGGTGTGTGCTTCATCAGTGGGTGTAGGCCATTCAGTAGCGTGTGTAGGCGTACCAGTGGGTAGGCCGTACCAACACCGGTTAATAGTACTAAATCAAGATCATCAACGACCATTTGGTTGACAAGGTAAGTGGCTAGTTTGTCTTCCTTTAACACAGGACCGATAGCTTTCATCAATGCTGCATCGCCTTTGGTTTGTTGCATAGTAATCGCTTTTTCTAGCAGCCCTCGATCCTGCAATAGTTGAATCACGGTCTGAAAAAGATTAACGATTTTGAAGCGTAGCTTGGCTGGATGTTTAGCCAGCGCAGGATCAATGACTGTGCTAATAAAATCGCGAACTACTTCCTCACGCTCAGCAGGATAATCGAAGATATGGAATCCAATTTCATTGCCTAGACCTTCGTTGTTAAGCAATTCATTGGAAGTAATGCGCGGCAGGATCAGATTTAATCTTTCCTCTAGCGGCAAATATCGACTACTTATTTCATTCATCGCTTAATATCCATAGCTTTAAGAGTGTAAGTATCATTATGTTTTTTTAAGTAGCTTAATACACGTGGATGAAGCAAAGGTGGTGTTATCCGTCCGCTGCGTGTGGAGTCAATATATTTTGCTTGTGTCAAAATAAGCAAAATGACTTGTCGTAACTTTGCTTGAGTACTTTCGCTCCACGAGGCAACAGTAACATCACGTTGTTGGCATTCATGTAAGAAGGTTAACCAATCACTTGAGCTTATAGTGTCCTCTAAACGCTTCAATCTTCCTTGATAGACATCAATCAAAAAGTCACCCAGTAGTCGGCTATGACGAATCGCAGCAACTAGAAGCATCTGATTTAATATTTCGCCCGTTTCCTGTGCAATAAGGGTCAGACCTTCTTCATCCAAGGTATCTAGACGCTGGCGTATAAGATGTGCCTGACGAATCGCAGAGCTAGGACTCTTTTTTTGAAGAATATTGTCTTCTTTAATAGCATGTAGCCAAGCTGACTTATCCACACCCAAAAGCAATAAATTGGCCAAAGTTCGGCTTTCTGTGGCTAGCAAGGCTCCTGCACTGATATCAGCCCTATAGTAGCTCTGGCTCATACGCGCCTCGTTTGACTGGTTGGAGGGACATAACCAGGAGCTAATACCGCACTCTTAACACCGTAGAGTGTTAGCGGATCACTCAACCACAAACGAATAGCTGGGTCGTTTAGATGATGGTCGGCTGAACAATCAACATTCCAGCAACGCAATACATAACCTACACTGGATGCTCGTAAACGTACTCTTAAATGGCCATCTATCATGTCGTAATCTAGCTCAGTAATTTCTGGCCTAGGTCGGTTGGGGTGAGGCACCAAATCCAGTTCAACAATTCGAGTCCATTGAGTGTCTTGCTCACTAAGTTCATGGGGCTGGATTATGCTATCTTTTCGCACTTGAGGATGTTGAATACGAGTAATAACAAAATCTCTAAAATCTTGATGATGTCGGTCATAGGCACGAACATGCCAACGCTGACCATTGTCTATCAACGCAAAGGGAACAATTTCTCGCTCAGTCAGACCAGAAGACAAAGAATGATAGTGTATAGCCAATATCGACCGTTGATGAATGGCTCGTGTCACCACTGACAAAGTATCAATAGCTGGCTGGGTAAGCCGAGCAGGAATATCTGTAGCTAACCAAGGGTTTAGTTGGGTAGGTTCACCATCACCAAAGCTTTTGCTAATCCACGACAAAACACGTTCAGAAGAGAACTGAAATAGAGGTTTGAACGCTTGACCAAGAACGTAGTTTTTTTGTTTGGTATTGTAGTCGATATTGCTTGGGGCTAACTTTTTATAGATGGCCAGATCACGTGTGGCAGCAGCAGATTGAATGCCAAATCGAGAGACAATATCACTGCGACGTAGCTCACCCATGAAGTATAGCAGTAGCTCAATAAATGCCAGTCGATCACGCTGGGGAACTGAGTACTCAGAAAGATCGAATGTTGAACTCATGGTATGACGCTGTCCTTTTTTGCGATATACACTTTCCTTGTGTTAGGAAGTATATTTTGCATTATAACGCTAGTCTAGTGCATTTATGATCTGATTTCATCATAAAAATGATGAGCATTTTTATAATAAAATCATTACTAAATTAGTCGAAGATGCACAATTATAAGTTCTTCTAATAACTCGCCCGCATCAGGTAAGCGGATTCATTCAACGCTAGGTTATAAATCGCCATTAGCATTTGAACAGGATTTCTTAAGACAAGCTGCCTGAAATAGTCTCCTGTTTTACTTGACCATTACATTATCAACTGGATAGAAAAATTGATAATCACCCGAAATTATTTTTAAAGGGTCTACAGCCCCCAAATCGTCAGCTTTTCGTGGAAGCTTTATTGAAAGTTCATCGTTATCCGCTTTGACAACAATTGATGGAAACTTTTGAACATGTATGGCTTCTTGAGTAGCCAATTTCTTACAATCATCCTTAGAAAGACTCAACAAATAAGGTTTATATAACTGTTTAGTCGGCAAATTACAAGAGTTTACTAATGCACGAAATAAATACCGAGAGTCAAGTACATCAAAACCAACTTGATCCATAAAATAATAATTTTTAGTATTTATGATATAGGCTTTTATATCTCCTCTAACAGCATAATCCAATAATTGCTCAACTGTAACTTTGGCTAATCTTGAAGCATCTTCTAATGAATACAATGTTAGAACTGGCACTCTATTCGCTGGTATATCCAGACCTAATGGGTCAGATTTGTTATCACAAACTGCGGTATCTATTACCTTTTTCTTCGCCCAATTTCTAATACTTTGCTCAGAGCAACCATGCTCTTCGGCAAGCTGTGTAACTGTTTTTGTATCATTAATCCATTCGTTAACGATTTGTTGTTTTAACTCTTCAGAAAGATTTTTTTTTGACATATAAAATAATCTCAAACATGATGACCATGTTAACAAATAAGCTCCCACTTAAATTATATCAAGCCCCCTGACATTACCATCACTACACAACTTTATTAGACATTACATGAGTCGATGACTTCATTAAGTAACTTTTATTAGCACTTCACCATTTCTCATATCTCTATCATCAAAACTGCGCCATATAAAACGCTCACACATCACTAAGCAGATTTTTCTAAAAAAATAAGCAATTCATTTGTCATATTTTTAGTGCGAAAAACATGACAAATCTTGATACTCATCTACATGTAATAGAATAAACCTCATTCCCTTCGCCAACCAACTCAAGCTCAGTAACACTTTAAGCCCACAAAACACAAACCATCAAAAAAGCAATATATAAATTGCTTTTGTAGAAAAGTCACACTACTATTATTTCATCATCAAAAAAAGCAACTTATTTGTTGACAAGTCTATGAAAACTTTACTGCAACAACTCAAAGAACGCCGTCTTGAAGTGGGCTTTAAACAAAACGATATGCTGTTGCGTGTGGGTATGTCACGTCAACAATATCAACATCTAGAATCCAAAGGAAATCCTCGATTAGATACCCTTGAGTTGCTTGCTAAAGGGCTGAATAGTGAATTGATGCTCATTCCCAAAGAAAAGCTCACGGCAGTTTTAGCCATACTTGAGCAATCACCGCATCATAAGCCAACAGATAATCACGTCAATATAAAACAGACGCTTAATCATCAAGCTTCCGAAGAGTCTAACGCTGGCAACACGCTTGCAGATAATCCTTGGCAATTTTTGTTTGGAGATAATGAGTGAGTGACAAGGTCAATATTCTTAAGCTTAGCTTACATGGCCAAGTGATTGCTTATTTAGTCGGCTTTCAACATGGCCGTAACACGCTCAGTAATTAACGCTTGAATATCGCTTACTGTACATCACCTGCTGAACTGGCATTTTCTAACACGGCACGGTCACGTTGTAACTCTGCCTGTAACTCGGCCTCGGAAGGTACAAATGAACGATAACGACTAGCGAATACTTGGCCACAGCTTCGTTGCGCTCAGAACAAAGAATTAACCCTAATGTCGGGTTATCGCCTTCGCCTCGGTATTGCTCCTCAAAGACACGAACATACATATCCATCTGACCAACATCTTGATGCGTAAGTTTACCCACCTTTAGGTCAACCAATAAAAAGCACTTGAGCAAATAATTGTAAAAAACCAAATCGGCAAAAAAATCATCGCTCTTAACACGTAAGTGTTTTTGCCGTGCGACAAAAGCAAAGCCTTTACCTAGCTCCAGCAAAAAGGACTGTAATTGCTCAATTAAGTTGGCTTCTAACAACACACGTAAGATGCAAGTGTCAACGCCAGTTTAAAATTGACCCTTTTTACCCTAGAAATGCCAATTTGAAATTGACCCCCTTAGATCGTTTTATTGAATGTAAAATTTAAGTTAGTTTAAGTTTTATGTGTTTAAACGCGGTGCATTGCCTGCTTTTAATTTATCTTTAAGTCGATAACTGTCTCCACTGATTTGCACAATATGTGCGTGATGTAACAATCTATCTAACATCGCTGCGGTTAATGTCTGATCATCAGCGAAGGTAGAAGCCCACTGCGTAAAAGGTAAGTTACTCGTTAAGATTAAACTTCCTCTCTCATAACGTTTGGCTATCACATTAAAAAACAAACTTGCCTCCTCACGCCCAAAAGGTAAATAGCCAATCTCATCAATAATTAAGAGTCTTGGACTCAGCACCATACGCGTATAAAACTGTTTAATTCTCCCCTGATGCAGTGCGGCCGCTAACTGCAACATTAAATCGGCTGCTGAGATAAACCGTGTTTTAATGCCCGCCATAATGGCGCGATAAGCCAATGCGGTGGCTAAGTGTGTTTTCCCAACCCCACTTGGGCCCAGTAACACAATATTTTCAGCGCGCTCAACAAATGCTAAGCCTGCCAGTTCTTGTAATTGAGCACGGGGGGCACCAGAAGCAAACTTGAAATCATATTGCTCTAACGTTTTCACCGAGGGTAACGTCGCCATTTTTAACAGCATGGCACGAGAACGCTCACCGCGCGCATCACGTTCACGAATCAAGATTTGCTCTAAGAAGTCAGCGAAGCTGGCCTCCTGCGTGGCGGCTTGAGCGGCAATATCAGGCCACTCAACCTTTAAGGTATCTAACTGCAATGCCTGTGCATGGGCTGCAATCCGCTCGTGTTGTAGATTCATCGGGCAATCCCCAGCAAAGCATCATATACGGATAAAGGATGTTGAAGGCTCTCGTAAGGCATCGCAATGGCCGTAGTGATATTAGGTCGATGTGGCGAGGCACAGGGTGCCTGTGAAGCACAGGGTGTTGGTAAGGGGAAAAAGTGATGACGCTCTTGCTCTAAACGAATTTGCGGCTTCTCGCCTGTGGTGCCGTGTATGCGTTGATGAGCGATATCCTGTAACCAACGACCAATATGTGCATTTGCTGTTTCTACATCGAGTAATAAGCCTGCACGATTCAGTGTGGCGGCCAATGGGGTAACAAAACTGCCTTTGAGATAGCCATTGAATCGTTCTACCTTGCCTTTGGTGCGGGCACGATAGGGACGACAAGCACGTAGCTTAAAACCAAATTCATCAGATAACGCCAGTAGCGCAGTATTCCAACGATGCTTGCCTTCGCCATAGGCATCACGCTCTATCATTAAAGCTTTGGCATTATCAAAGAGTAATTCGTGAGGAACACCGCCAAAGAAGATAAAGGCCTCTCGTAAGCCATTGATCCACGCATCACTATCTTCGCGTAATGAAAAGCGCACATAGGTTGCACGACTATAACCCAGTGTGGCAACAAAAGCCTTTAAGGGGTATTGGCCTCGGCGAATGGTCGTGAAGTCAACTTGAAGTTGATGGCCTTGAGGTGTTTCAAAACGCACCACAGGATCATGTGTAATGGCGTGACGTGAGCCAATAAAGGATTTGATGAGGCTAATGCCCCCGTTATATCCCTGTGCTTGTATTTCTCGCAAAAGAACAGTGGCTGGGATCCAATGCGGCTTAGCATCAAGCTGACGTTGCGTTAAATACGCTTTGTAGGGGTCTAATTTACTTGCTCTTGTTGGGCGTGGGGGATAATTCGCGGTCAAACTGCGATTGCGTAAGTACTTGCGTACCGTGTTGCGCGATACTCTAAGTTGACGGGCTATTGCCTTGACGCTGTGACCCTGATGGGACAAAACATGTATTTCCACAATGAACTCCTGTGTCAGCATAGCAGTGGCTCAAAAACTGCTATTTTGACCTAGAGGGTCAATTTTAAACTGGCATTAGGGGGTCATTTTTACATGGGCAGTGACATGCAAGCACCCTAGAGCAAAATAAACAGAAACTCAGTAATCAATGAATCCCAAAACTGCCCCATAATCGGCTGGGTGCTTGTCACACTTGACGCACGAGTTATGCGTTTGATATAGCCAATGAATAACTTTAACTATGAGTCGCTTCACGCTCTAGCGCAATTTGTACCCATTGATTAAGGCTCATACCTGCGGCTGTTGCAGCGGCTGCAATACGCTCATGTAAAGACGGAGGTACACGAGTAATAAACTTTCCCGAAAAATTCTTGTATGGCTCTAAACCTTGCTCTTGGCAAACTTCTAAAAAGGTTTTAAGTGATGCTTCACCTTCTTTGTGTAGCCCATCCACACTATCAGCGTAAAAATCTGCACCACCATTTAAGCCAACAAACTCGCCTCTAAATAAGCCAACATCAGGGTCAAAGCTAATCACAGCAATATGACCGTTAATCATCATTTGATTGTTCATCATCTGTTTGCTCCTTAATAGATTCAGGGGTGGTGTCATTGGTTTCTAACCAACGGCGAATACTAGCTACAGCTCCTTTGTCAGTATTCGGCGATGGATGCGGACGGTGATAGACCTGCACTTGTCCAAACAAAATGACAGCAACTCGTGAACCTTCACGCTCTTCTATGGTTGCACCCAATGCTTTAAACAGGGCTTCTATATCTCGCCATTGCACATTGCCTGATACTGGACGCGCAAAGATAGCGGTGAGAGTTTTAATATGTTTACGCTTCATCGCTTTTCTTTTATTATGGCTTCATCAATATGATAGTATCAAAAAAAGATACTATGTCAATATTTAAAGTATGAATTGAATATAGGCATAATTCCGAAATAGACGCATAACTCTTTTTCATAAAAAGTCGCATTCGGCTGAACACCAATAAATTCAATGATATAAAGGTCATGAATAAAATCGCGTGGATCGTTTGGTGCATACTGATTAATCAGCGTAACTGCTTCTGCTCTTACGGCTGACTTGTCTTGGCTTGATAACAGGCGTTCATAAAAAAGTGTGCTGATTTGACGATCCAAAGCACGCGCACTCCAGCCTTACTGTGACATCGACAAGTTTTCTTTAGATATAACTGTGCCATACAAGCCTATTCAGCAAGTTTTACATTCGCCTCAAAACGAGGTCTTGGCACATCATTTTTTGCAATTGTAAGCTCGGGGTCTATGGCTGTACAGTGAAAAGTCGATTCAGAGATGCTTTAGATAAAGACCCCTGCTTCTGAATTTAGCTCTAATGTTAATGGTTTTGTGCTAAGATGATACAAGGAGATCCAAAGCTTTTTTTGAACAGAATTTTTGGCGGTTTTTGTTACGGTAACAGACACAGTAACTGTATTTTGTAACAAAATAAAACAAAGTAAATTCAATGCATTACAGGGTGTTTTGATTGTCGCCATCCCACCAAAAATTTTTATAAAACAATTTTTAAAGCCTTATCTCATAATATGTTAAGGCTTTTTTATTGTCTGTCTGTTTAATAAAGTCTATTGCATATAACTCTTACATACAGATACCCTTGTTTTAGCTTAATAATCAATGTTAAGTGACTTAAACGCTATTTTTAGGTATCTCAATTAGGTTTGTATCTAATGAAAACGCTGCTCTCTCAAAATTATCAAAAGCTAATATTTGGATTTATACTCTGCTTTGTTAGCGCATTTGGACACAGCGAAGGGCTAATAAAATTCTTTAGCTCATCTAACACTACAAATTCTAACGCTAGCCTTAATCAAAAGCCTAAATTTTTGACTGCTGATGAAGCTTTTAAGCTAAGCACAGAGTATAAAAATCAAGAATTACAGCTTAAATTTACCATACAGCCTAATTATTATTTATACAAAGAACGTTTTAAATTTAATGTACAAGAAGGTAATGTTATTTTAGGTCAAGCGTTTTTTAGTCAAGAGCCCGAATGGAAAGATGATGCTGAGTTTGGTCGGGTACAAGTTTTTCATCAATCAGTAACTGTCACAATGCCTGTCAAAGGTAATGGAACAGTATTGATTACTTGGCAAGGTTGCGCTGATGCTGGTTTGTGCTATGCGCCACAAGAGTATTTAATGGCCATTAATGCTTCTGCCATTAAACAACAAGCAGCCATTGTAGATACCAAGCCAGCTCAAAAAGAAATCTCTATTCCTATTCCAACACTGATTCCACTGGTGAGTTATGTTATTGAGGAAGAAGAAAATACTAACGATACTTCGTCATCTAGCACATCAAACCCTAACACAGTAATCGACTCCACGCAAACAGCATCGACTACTATCAACACGCCAAGCACTACAACGCCTTCTCCTTCTTTAAATGACGATAATGCACTTACCCAAAAGCCACTTCTTGCGCTATTAACTTTGTATTTACTCGGTATCGGTTTGGCTTTTACACCCTGTGTTTTACCCATGCTGCCTATTGTCGCCAATATTGTTGCAAGACAACATGCAAGCACGACTCGACAAGGTTTATTTTTAGGCTTTGCCTATGCTGTAGGTGTGGCCTGTAGTTATGGATTACTAGGTATTTTAGTGTCTTTATTTGGCAGTCAGGCAAACATTAGCGCGTGGCTACAACATCCCAGTGTGTTAATAACGGCCAGTGCTTTGTTTTTGTTATTAGCGTTAGCCAGTTTTGACGTGTTTCATTTGCAACTTCCACAGGGCATACAACATCAATTAGATAAGCTCAGTAAAACAGGCAAAGCAGGTAGTTTTGTCGGTACATGGCTGACAGGCTTTTTTTCGGCCTTAGTGGTCTCGCCCTGTGTTTCTGCGCCTTTGGCAGGCGTACTACTCTCAGTTGCCACATTAGGCAATCCAATCATGGGGGGGATGGCTTTATTTGTTTTAGGTTTTGGTTTAAGTACCCCATTGATAATTCTTGCTGCCAGCGAAGGCAAATTTATGCCCAAAGCAGGTTTGTGGCTTAATCGAGTCAAACAAGCGTTTGGTGTATTGTTACTCGCAGTTGCTGTTACCTTGTTATCACGTGTGATTACCGATTCTAGTATATTGATTTTGTGGGCAGCTTTATTTGTGGGAAGTGGTTTTTGGCTCAATCAATGGGGTGGAAAATGGCGCATTGTATGGCGCAGTGCCGCGTATATGTTACTCATTTGGGGGGCTACGTTGTTAGTAGGTGCAGCATTAGGCAATAACGATCCACTAAAGCCCTTAGAGAATGTTAATCATCAGAGTATGGGGGCTACTGTTAGTCATAGTCCTGCCACTCTTTTTGAAAAAATACACAGTATTGAAGAATTAGAGCAACAACTAGAGCGAGCCAAACTCAATAAACAAAAAGTGTTAGTTGATTTTTATGCTGATTGGTGTATTAGTTGTAAAATCATGGAAAAAGAAATTTTTGCCCAAGCGGACGTGCAAGAACAATTACAGGGCTGGTTATTACTTAAAGCCGATGTCACTCAAAATTCCGTACAAGAACGAGCTTTACAACAACATTTGATGATTTTTGGCCCTCCTGCTTTGTTGTTTTTTGATAATGGTACAGAAATTGCCAATTCTAGGTTGGTGGGTGAAGTGGATAAGGCACAATTTTTGGCGCATTTAGGGCAGTTTTTGTAGCTTATGTAAATTGCAATGCAATACGAGACTAAGACTTAATCACTTTTAGGATTTATGATAGCGTTAAAATAACAAGCCATTGATTTAGCGTATATTTAATCCCAAATTTGGTGTTTGAGTCGTAGGGTGCATTAGCGACAGCGTAATGCACCTTTTTTTGATTCATCATTAAGAATATTTTCATTGTTAAAAATGATGCAATGCCCTTCGGTTATTGCATCCTACGCGAGCTGTTTGTGTAACGCACTGTCGTTTAAGGGTTTTACGTTATATTGAGGGTTTAGGTCTTTTGCTTTGTTAAAAGTGTCAGGGTACAACTCCGAAAAACAGCCATCGGTATTGTGTACCCATATGCCTGCATGGCCGACATAATAAGTATGAAAATCCTCAACTTCGATATTATAAACCGTTGCCATATAAGGAATATAGGCACCATCTGCCTCTTCAATTAAGTGTGATAGTTCGATGATTTGTGCATCGTCATCGGACAAATGTGTCAAGTCGATTACTGGTTCACTGTCATGCAAATCATCTCTATCAAACAATCTTGTAGCTAATCCTGCCTCACTTCGAATTATATTTTTAGGCCTATCACTTCTAAAATCAATCCAGCCATCAGGCTCCTCTCCAGCAGAGTCAAGCATATATGCCACCTCCATATTTTTTGAAGCCCATAATCCTTTTTCAATATCATATGAAGACATAATAATTGCTGGGCTACTGTCATATGTCTCTAAACAATGATGCTTAAGAGATGTTAAGTAAGATGCAGGCAACCAGTTTATATTTATTTTTTCTGCCCAATTCTTTACCCAAAACGGATGGTCTTCGGTACAAAACAAAAATTGCCTACCATTCTTTTCAATGTTATTTATATCAAAAAAATCATAACTCACATAAGTAATCTTCTTTTTCTCTGCCGACTTAAAGGTACTCAGCACCCTCTTATATTCATTAGGCGCATTGGGGTCATTTTCGGGGCGACTTAGAACCATATCTCCCACTTTTAACTGCTCAATAGGGACTAAACCTTTATCGGTATGCACTAATGTCCCTGCTACAAAACAATCACCATCAAATTTACATACTCGCTCTAAACCGCGTTCGCTTTTTCCTCCTATCACCATATCCTTTAAGCTCGTTGCCAACTCCACTATCTTTTTATGCAATGCATCCCCCGACAGGGTTTTGCGTAATTTTGCAATAATCTCCTCCATAATCCATAATGGACTTTGCTCATTTAACCACTTTGTGACTCGCGTGTCATAAATCGCATTTCTTGCCGCAGCCACCAAATCATTGCGCAGATTAATCGCCATCGCCGCCTTTTCACGCAACGACACCTTTAAACCATCCAAATACCCCTTCATCACATCCACTTGTTTAAGCAACCACTCACTCGCCTGCTTAGACGTGAGTGATAACGCTTTAGGTAATGCAATCTCTTTAAGCCCTAACTTAATCACTCCCCCCGCCTTGCGAAGTATTTGTAATCCTGTACTATCAGCCAACGACCCTAACAACGGTTTTGCTGTTTCAGCCACCTGTGCAATAGGCACTTCTAAACGCGTCGCTACACCATTATCAGCGGTGCGTGCTGTCCACATGCTTTTAATACCCGAAGCAATTTGGGGTATAAAATGCATACCTACACCCAACCCTGCCCCCATCGCCACTTGCCCTAACGAAAAGTCAGACCATTGTTTGTTAGTGCCTGCTTGTCCACCTGTGGCCTCATACACCTTTTGGTCGCCGTAAATCTCTGCCAGTTGATAAGTGACCTCAAAGCCCCCATTAGCCGCCACTTGCCCCACAAAATCTGCGCCCAAACGTTTGTAAGCCATGCCTGCAACCGCTCCACTATTATCAAATTGTGCAATGCCCTTCGGTTAATGCACACTACGTTTGCTGCTGTACATGGCGGAATAAATTCCGCCTTACGCGATCTACATCAAAGTAAACTTAAGCCATAATCGACCTTATCGCTTCCTCTGCGGCTATCCATTGTGGACTGTGCGGCAAATCATTCCAAGCTAATTTACTTTTACCGCGCAAGGCATCAAATCTTGCTTGGTTAGGTTTGTTTGGATATTTTTCTAGATATTCTAAAATTTGAATAGCACCAGCCCGATTATTACAAGCCAACACCATATCACAACCTGCTTCAAGCGCAGCATTGGCTCTATCGGCATATCCACCCACCACACCTGCCCCTTCCATACTCAAATCATCCGAAAAAATTACGCCATTAAAGCCCATTTTTTGACGTAACAAATCTTGCAACCAAATAGCCGAAAAGCCTGCTGGCTTATTATCAACTTCGGGATAAATCACATGAGCAGGCATAATGCCTTGCAATTTAGACGACAATGCCTTAAACGGTATTAAATCAAAAGCATCTATTTGAGCAAAAGTGCGATTATCGACAGGAATCGCAACATGAGAATCAGCTTCAACCGAGCCATGACCTGGAAAATGCTTGCCTGTTGCCGCCATCCCTGCTTGGTGCATTCCATTAATAAACTCATGCAACAAAGCAACAGCCACTTCGGGCTGATGATGAAAAGCACGATTACCAATCACTTGGCTTAAACCACAATCGACGTCTAAAATGGGTGCAAAGCTAATATCCACACCAACTGCCAACACTTCGGCAGCCATTAGCCAACCACAATAGTGCGCCATTTGACAAGATTTTTGCGGATTATCGGTAAACATATCGCCAAAAGTTTTCATGGGGGGCAAAGTCACAAAGCCATTTTTAAAACGCTGAACACGCCCCCCTTCTTGGTCAACAGCCAAAATTATGTCAGGACGAATAGCACGAATACTTTGTACAAGTGCTTGTATTTGCTCTATCCCTTCAAAATTACGACCAAAAAAAATCAGTCCACCAACATCAGGATGCTGCAATAACTCTTTTTCTTCTGCGTCTAACTCTAGTCCTTTGAGGTCTAGCATCAATGCGCCGTTCATTTTCTTTCTCCTCAACACAAATAATTTATAACTATATGATAGGTCAAAAATGCTCTGTATAAGCTATGTTTTTTAGTATAATAATCGCTACAAAATTAAGGTAAGTCTCTTTATAATCACCTATAATTAGTCCGTTGAGCCAGTCGTCCGCTGGCATTACATTATCACTCTAGTCAGGACACTCATGGCCACATTTACACGCAAACAATTATTATGGTCTGCCACCTTAGGCAGCTTGATTTTTTTCTCTGCCGTCTTTTCTACTCAAGCGGCAGCCCCTGTTTCGATTGAGCCTACCAAGGATGAAATCAAGGCGACCCGTTCTACGGTTGCCATGCTAAAACACCTACACTATGAACAGAAAAAACTAGACGATGCTTTTTCTAGCCAAGTTTTAGACCGTTATCTCAAAGACTTAGACAGCAGTCGCGCTTATTTTTTAGCATCTGATATTAAAGAGTTTGAAGATTATCGTTATCAATTCGACGATGATTTAGTTAAGGGTGACGTTTCTCGGGCTTTTGCCATTTATACACGCTTTCAACAACGTTTTAATCAACGTTCTGACTTTATTTTAAAAGAGCTTAAAAAAGGGGTTGATAATTTTGATTTTAGTCAAAATGATACGCTTGAAGTCAAACGTGACAATGCGCCTTGGGCACACGATAGTAAAGAATTAGACAAATTATGGCATAAACGTCTTAAATCAGCGGTATTAAGTTTGCGTTTATCAGGCAAAAAAGACAGCGAAATTATTAAGTTACTTACTAAACGCTACGAAACACAGCGTAATAATATGAATCGTAATAAACCTGATGATGTGTTTCAGGGCTTTATGAATGCGTTTACCGAAACCTACGACCCACATACTGAGTACTTTTCGCCACGCACTTCCGAAAACTTTAATATTAACATGAGCTTGTCTTTAGAAGGGATTGGTGCTGTTTTACAAGCCGAAGATGAATATACCAAAATTGTGCGTCTTGTACCTGCTGGCCCTGCCGAAAAATCTAAACTACTTAAACCCGGTGACCGAATTGTAGGGGTTGCACAAGGTAATGATGATTTTGTAGATGTTATTGGCTGGCGTATTGACGAAGTAGTTGACTTAATTCGTGGCCCCAAAAACAGCACTGTTCGTTTGCAAGTATTGCCTGCCAGTGCAGTTGATGAAAACCAAACAAAAGTGATTAGCATTGTTCGTCAAACAATTAAACTCGAAGAACAAGCGGCTCAAAAACGCGTTTTAACTCTAACTCGTGACGACAAACCATACAAAGTGGGCGTTATTAAATTGCCTACTTTTTATGCTGATTTTGCCGCCATGCAAGCAGGTGATCCCAATTATCGTAGTACAACACGCGATGTTGCTCGCTTACTTCAAGAGTTAAAAACCGAAAAAATTGACGGTTTAGTGGTCGATTTGCGCAATAATGGCGGTGGTTCTTTAACCGAGGCAAACTCTTTAATTGGCCTATTTATCGAAACAGGCCCAACGGTACAAGTCAAAAATGCCAATAACGAAATTGAATTAATGGGCGACCCCGATAGCTCTGTCGCCTATGATGGCCCGCTTGTGGTGATGACTAATCGCCTATCTGCCTCTGCTGCCGAAATTTTTGCAGGTGCAATTCAGGACTATGGTCGCGGTTTAGTGGTTGGCTCTACAACCTTTGGTAAAGGTACTGTTCAGTCCTTACGTCCACTCAATCATGGTGAATTAAAACTCACCGAAGCCAAGTTTTATCGTATCTCGGGTGCTAGCACCCAACACAAAGGGGTTGATGCCGATATTAACTTCCCCAATGTTTTTGCCAGCAGTGATATTGGCGAATCGTCTTTAGAAAATGCTTTGGCATGGGACACCATTCCTCCTGCACGTTATTTGCCTTATTCGGGTTTTAGTCGTCATTTGGCTGAGCTCAAAGAAAAATCGCAACAACGTCAGGCTAGTGACCCTGATTTTCAATATCTCAATGCGCAAATTGCTTTAGCTGAATCCCTCAAAAAAGAAACCGTCATTTCTTTAAATGAAGAAAAGCGCAAAGCTGAACAAGAAGCCTTAGATAACAAGCGACTGGCAATTGAAAACACTCGCCGTGCCGCTAAAGGTCAAGAGCTACTTAAAACATGGCGCGAAGCCGAAGACCAAAATGAGGAAGACCAAGTGGATGAGCTAGCTGACCCTAGCAAAAAAGAAAAACCAGAAGATGAAGCCTTTGTTAAAGAAGCCGCTGAAATTTTGTTAGATGCTTCTTTAAGTGCTAACGATGCTCCCATACAAAGTGTTGCAAAACGCAAAGCTAAATAATCTTTACGAGGTGGGTGGTTGGTTTTAGATACCAATACACCCATGCTTCTAAATATTGCCCATCATCACACCAAACTGGCATTAAACGACGGCTATATTCAGGACTGCTATCGGTGATACCCTCAAATTCATCTAAGACTGGCCACACCTGAGGTGGACACAAAAACACATCACCTTCTATCCAACGTTCACCTTGCACTAAAGCAGGATAATAACTTACCTGATAAAGCTCGCCTTTGATTTTGGCATTACCAATATACTTAGCCTGTTGTGCTAACCACTGTCCCATTTGATGACCTGAGTGCTTACGCAAGGTACCATAGACAAATAAATAGGAGTTTTCCATGCCTTTACCTTTAGTATTAGCATCAACATCTGCTTTTAGAAGTGAGCTATTAAACAAGTTACAACTTAAGTTTATACAAGATAATCCAAATTGTGACGAAACACCATTCAACAACGAAACTGCTCCACAATTAGCTGTACGTTTGGCCATTGCCAAAGCACAAGCCTTAGCACATCAATATCCACATCATTTAATCATTGGCTCTGACCAAGTGGCGACTTTTGCAGGACAACTAATTGGCAAGCCTCTAACACATGACAAGGCAGTACAACAACTAAGTTCATTTAGCGGTCAAGCTATTGATTTTTATACAGGTTTATGTTTATTCAACAGTTTCACAGGGCACATACAATCTATTGTCGAATGTTTTAGAGTTTATTTTAGAGTGTTAGATGCTGCACAAATAGAACGCTATTTGCAGGCAGAGCAACCCTACTTTTGCGCGGGTAGCTTTAAAAGCGAGGGGCTAGGGATTTGTTTATTCAAAAAATTGGAAGGCAATGATCCCAATAGCTTGATTGGTTTGCCGTTGATTCAATTAGTAACGATGTTACATAATGAGGGAGTCAACGTGCCTTAATTCCCCATATAACACACGTTTCATCATTATGAAGGCTTGTGATTTGTTAGTTCCCTCCTTTGTTAAAGGAGGGTTGGCGAGGATTTTCAACGTACTTTTAAGTCATCGGACAGACTGAGTTTAGCCGCAATCGTTTCACCCATTGTCACACCTAATTTGCGAATTAAATTGTCCATCGGATTTTTACTCTTGGTGTAATCGACTTGTTCATCGGTGGCAATTAGCTTGTTAATGGTTTTTACCGAACCAAAACCATCGGCCAATCCCAATTCCACTGCTTGTTGACCTGTCCAAAATAAACCCGAAAAAATTTGTGGATCTTCTTTTAAACGCTGCCCACGCCCTTGTTTAACGGCAGTAATAAATTGCTGATGAATAGTGTCGAGCATTTTTTGCACATGGGCTTTTTCTTCGGCACTGACAGGCAAAAAGGGATTCATAATCGCTTTGTGTTGACCTGCGGTCATGGTGCGGTCTTCAACACCAATTTTTTTGGTTAGCTCTTGCAAGCCAAAACCTTGCATAATCACCCCAATTGAACCCACTAAACTTGCAGGACTAACATAAATTTGGTCAGCTGCTGAGGCAATATAATATGCTCCTGATGCACCTATATCAGTAATTACTGCATAAAGCTTTTTATTAGGATATTTAACACGAAGCTGCTTAATGGCATCATAAACATAGGCTGATTGCACAGGGCTTCCACCTGGACTGTTAATGCGTAACACCACTGCTTTACTATTTTTGGCATCAAAAGCATCGGTAAGGCTGCCAATTAAATCATCGGCATTAGCATCGGTGTTATCGGCAATTTCGCCTTTGAGTTCAACAATAGCTAAATGTTCAGCACTTACCTCTCCTGCACCTGAACCACCATGCTTAGAAGGTGACATGAGCATCACTAAAATCACCACCAAATAAGTAAATGTCAGTAACTTAAAAAAGATACTCCAACGCCGTGCCTTTTTTTGTTCTTCTACCGAGGCTAAGGCGATTTTTTCTAAAAGTTGCCATTCACGGCCATTGTTGTCACTCATGGTTTGTTCCTAATACAAATAATCATGTAATTGATAAAGACTATCAACAACCGCAATCGGTTGATACTGTTGCAAGGTATCAATACTGTGTACACCATAAGATACTCCTAAGCGTGGCATATCTAAACGCTGTGCCATTTCCATATCATAACTGGTATCGCCAATCATAATACTGTCTTGCGGTGCACTGTTGGTATAGTTCAACAACTCCTGCAACATTAAAGGATGAGGCTTAGAAGCGGTTTCGTCAGCACAACGAGTCGCCACAAAATAATGCGCTATACCTGTTTGTGCCAATACTCTATCCAAACCTAAACGGCTTTTACCTGTAGCAATCGCTAATAAATAACCTTGCTGTGTTAATTGCGCTAGTAAAGGTTCTGCGCCTGCAAACAGCTCACTTTTGGCGGCACTATGTGCCAAAAAATGCTGAGCATATTGTTGGCGTATTTGCTCGCGTGTTGCCTGACTTGCTTTTGGAAATAACAAAGCAATGGCTTCGGGCAAGCCTAAACCAATAATATGACGAACGGCTGACACACTGGGCACAGTCTCACCCAAGACATAAGCCGCTTGCTGCATACTGTCCACAATATGCGCCACCGAATCCATGAGCGTGCCGTCCCAATCAAAGATAGCAAGTTTATAAGCTGGCATTTCTTAATTTCTCTAACACGAGCTGTAACTCTGGTGCTAAGGGGCAATGCAGCTTCAAAGGCTGCTGTTGATTTGGCATGGTTAAGGTGAGGTCTTGCGCATGCAAAAACAAGCGATTTAAGCCCCATTTTTCTTTAGCATTTTTATTATTTTCGTTAGATGTGTATTTTTCGTCCCCTAAAATAGGATGACCCAAAAACTGGGCATGTACCCTGATTTGGTGTGTTCGGCCTGTTAATGGCCTTGCTTCTACCAAAGTACAATCACCAAAACGTTCAAGAACTTTAAAATGAGTCTCGGCTGGTTTACCCTCGCGTGAAACACGCACAATACGTTCTCCCGAGGCAAGATTATTTTTGTCTAAGGGTGCAGTGACTTTATGGCTACCACCTTTAAGATTACCAGCCAATAACGCCAAATAAACTTTTTGCATTTTGCCATCGCGTAATTGCTCATGAAGCACTTTGAGGACACTACGTTTGTCAGAAATCATCAACAAACCTGAAGTATCGCGGTCAAGACGATGTACTAATTCTAAAAACTCTTTTTGCGGATAAATAGCTCTTAAGGCCTCAATCGCGCCATAAGCCACACCACTGCCACCATGCACAGGCAATCCCGATGGTTTATTTAAGACGATAATGCCATCTTGATTGTAAATAATTCGATTAGCTAAATTTTTAGATAATTGTGGACTGGGGGTTGTAATCGGCTCTTGTTCACTTAAACGCAACGGAGGAATACGCACGATATCGCCAATTTGCAAGCGGTAATCGGGCTTAATACGACCTTTGTTAACACGTACCTCACCCGAACGTACAATACGATACACCAAAGAACGCGGTGCACCTTTTAAGGCGGTGATTAAAAAATTATCTAAACGTTGGCCATCTTGATTTTCGGTGATGGTGACAAGGCGTGCCGCTAATGGGCTGGAAGAATCTGTCATAAAAAATTTTACATGGTTGTGCAAGAAAAATTGCCGATTTAACAAACAACAACAAACAAATTTGACTCACGCACACAAAAAATGTGTGAGCTTTGCAAAGAGTCTGTTATAGTCGCGAGTGCCAACTGTTTGCGTTGACTCAACTAACAGCCAACGACCCAAAGTTATCTTGGTGTTAGCCAATGGCAAACAGATTATATAGGCAAATCGTGTGTTTGTATGGGCTTTTATGCAGTGCAATTAAACTGCCTCCCCCATCGCACCACATTAAGAGCAGCATTTAGAGGTTTGCACACAATGCCTTATAACCCTCTAAGTGCTAACAAAGCGGCTTAGGCTGCAAATACCACAGACACAATACGCTGTGGCCAAATAGAAACGAATTTTTAAGTACATTCTCTTATAGATGAGGATTGCTTTGTAGTTAGTACATTTTAGGACTTACGCAGTTATCGTTCATTTTTTGATATTTCAACTGTTTCTACGTTTACTGAGCGTAGTCGAAGTAACGGTTTAATACTCACAAAATGCGCTAATTTCAATCAAATGTGTAAGTCCTATATAACTAACGCCTAAACAGTTATTTTTGTCACCCTCTAAGTAGGTGTGGCTGGCCGATTGTGAGCCATCGTTTCTGTGTGCCCCGCCTATTGTGTCACTTGTTTAGGTGACAAGCTTCCATGAAACGTATGCTAATCAATGCAACACACGCTGAAGAAACCCGTGTTGCGCTAGTCGATGGTCAACGCTTATATGATTTTGACCTCGAGCATCATTCCCGTGTACAAAAAAAAGCCAATATCTATAAAGGTCGTGTTACTCGTGTCGAGCCGAGTTTAGAAGCCGCTTTTGTCGATTTTGGTGCTGACCGACACGGCTTTTTACCGCTTAAAGAAATATCTCGCGAATACTTTAATCGCTCCTCGCGTGATATGGGACGTGTGACGGTACGTGATGCCATTCAAGAAGGCCAAGAAATCATTCTGCAAGTCGAAAAGGAAGAACGCGGCAATAAAGGTGCGGCTCTTTCTACCTTCATATCGTTGGCTGGTCGCTACTTGGTGTTAATGCCTAACAATCCGCGTGCAGGTGGTATTTCTCGGCGTATTGAAGGCGAAGAGCGCGAAGAGCTCAAAGAGGCCTTAAACTCCATAACTATTCCCCAAGATATGGGCGTGATTGTCCGTACTGCTGGATTAGGCCGTAGCCCCGAAGAACTGCAATGGGACTTGGACTATTTGCTAACCTTATGGAAATCTATCAGCCAAGCGGCAGCTCAAAGTGCTGCACCTTTTTTGATTTATCAAGAGTCCAACGTCATTATTCGTGCCATTCGTGATTATTTGCGTGATGATATTGATGAAGTATTAATTGATAGTGAGACTGCCTATAATCAAGCGATTGATTTTGTGTGCCAAGTCATGCCTCACTTCAAAAATAAAATCAAGTTATACCGCGACACAGTACCTTTGTTTAATCGTTATCAAATCGAAAGCCAAATTGAAACGGCCTATCAGCGTGAAGTCAAATTACCTTCTGGCGGTTCGATTGTGATTGACCCGACCGAAGCTTTAGTGTCGATTGATATTAACTCTTCTCGCTCGACCAAAGGCGGCGATATTGAAGAAACTGCACTCAATACTAATCTCGAAGCAGCCGAAGAAATTGCACGTCAATTACGCTTACGCGATATTGGCGGTTTAATTGTCATAGACTTTATTGATATGACTCCTCCAAAACATCAGCGCATGGTCGAAGACAAATTGCGTGACGCCTTGGCAATGGATAGAGCAAGGGTGCAAATTGGCCGTATTTCGCGTTTTGGCTTATTAGAATTATCACGTCAGCGTTTACGCCCTTCTTTAGAGGAAACTACTGGCCTAGTTTGTCCACGTTGTAATGGCACAGGCGTGATTAGAGATGTGCGCTCTTTAGCATTGTCAATTATGCGCGTCATTGAAGAAGAAGTACTCAAAGACCGTAGCAGTGAAATTCAGGCGCAAGTGCCCGTGACTGTTGCAACCTTTTTGCTCAACGAAAAACGTGCCGCGATTACTGCTTTAGAATCGCGCAGTGGCGTAAGAGTGACTATTCTACCCAATCCACATTTAGAAACTCCTCATTATGAAGTATCTCGTTTGCGTGATATGAATATGGATGACGAAGCAGATGCACCCGCTTCTTTTCAACAAGTAGAAGGCTTTAAACCTGTTTATGAAGATAACGGTTTGTATAACAACGAAGAAAAAGTCATTAACCGTCGTCAAGAAGCAGCTGTTAAAATGGTACAACCAGACACTCAAGCCCCTGCTCCTCGCCCCAATGTCATGCCTACTGTGGCCAATGCCCCTGCAAGCATAATGGATGCCGACAGCAAAAAAGGCTTTTTTGCATGGTTCTCTAATTTATTTGCTGGTGCTTCAGATATTGCCAATCAAATTGATAGTAAGTTGGCTAATGCTCAATCTAACCCTGTACGTGCAACTTCTCATATAACAGCTGCTAACGTCGAAAACACCGTTGTTGATACGCCTGTACGTCCTACTCGCGAAGCACGTCCTCAACGAGAAACTCGTCCTACTCGCGGCAATGACAACGACTATCGCAATGAGCGTCCTACACGTGTCGAGCAAGAGCAAGCTGCTCCTCAACGTGAAACTCGTCCTCAACGTGAAACTCGTCCTACTCGCGGCAATGACAACGACTATCGCAATGAGCGTCCTACACGTGTCGAGCAAGAGCAAGCTGTGCCTCAACGTGAACCACGGCCTCAACGTGAAGCTCGTCCAATGCGTGAGCGTCCAGCACGCCATCAAGATGCGCTGGAAATCAATGCGGCATCTTTGCCCATTGAGCCACATATCCCAGTCGCAAATGACAATGAAGAACCGTCTAATCGTCCACAACGTCGTGAGCGCAACAGTGGTCATGGCTTTAACCGTCGTCAACGCCCACCGCGTGATCGCGATAATCAGGTATTGACTGAGCAAACACAATTTGTCGGTGAAGCACCACGTTTTGAGCCAACTCCTGCAATCAGCGAGCCAGTGTCTATTGAAGAAACAAACAATATTGCACCTGTTATTGTGACAAAACTGCCTATTGTTGATACGTCTGCCACAACACCAGCTGACACTGAGGCAACAAATGAGCAAGAAGTGACTACTGAGCTAAGTGCCACAACAACTGAAACTACAAGCGAAGTCACTATACCAGTCAAAGCAGTGACCAGTGAGTCCGCTGATACAACTGTAGCTGCTGCTGATGCAACACCTGTGGCAGAAGTAGCACCTGTGGCAGCACCTAGCCGAGCTGCTAATGACCCACGAGAGCGTCGTCGTCGTGCTAAAGAAGAAGCTGAGCGTGCAGCACGTGAAGAGGCAGAGCGTTTAGTTGCCGAGCAAGCAGCCAAAGAAGCGGCCGAAAAACAAGCAATTGCCGATGCAGAAGCTGCGAAACAAGCCGAGGCTGCTGCCATACAATTAGCACAAGAACTAAAAGCCCTTGCTGACACCGTTGTCAACCAAACTTGGCATACCGTTGGTGAGTTTATTAAGGTATTTGTGCCAGATGCCAATGCTGTCACAGGTGCCGAAGTAGTTAGTGCCTTTATGGCTGCTCAAAAGAAACAACAATTACTTGCACAAGCAAATACGTTTGTGCCTGTGGTTGAAGACAGCCAAATTGAGCTTAATAGTAACGAAGGCAACACACCAGAACCTGTTACAATTAACGCTGAAGCAACACCTGCCCCCGTAGAAGTCGTGGCAGAAACAATTGTTGCCCCCTCTTGGTACACGGTTGGGGAGTTTATCGCCGCTTTTATCCCCGATGCAAAACCAACAACAGGTGCAGAGGTAGTTAGTGCGTTTATGGCTGCCCAAAAATTGCAGCAACAAAGCTAAGCAATAAGCTAACAGTTGTTGATAAAAACGGGCGCAAGCCCGTTTTTTTATGTGTGAATTTGCGGATGACTGCTATAATGGCTTTTTATTTTTACAGCTATCCGCTTTTATGCCTCACACTATGCCCAAACAGTATATCGCCAGTGATTTTGGAATTAACCCTCATGATTTGGGACAAGCCACATTAACCACCCTGCACACCCTTCAGCAAGCAGGATTTGACGCTTATATCGTTGGCGGTAGTGTGCGAGATTTATTGCTTGGATTACATCCTAAAGATTTTGACATTGCCACCAACGCCACTCCCGAACAAGTCAAAAGAGTATTTGGTCGCCACTGCCAAATTATTGGCCGACGCTTTCAGTTAGCCCATGTATATCAGGAGCGTCACTTATTTGAAGTCGCTACCTTTCGCGCCCCTCATCAAGAACACAGTGCCAAAAGTCAAACCTCCGCACAAGGTTTAATTATGCGTGATAATGTTTGGGGAACAATTGAGCAAGACGCTTTGCGTCGAGACTTTACAGCAAATGCCCTCTATTACAACCCACAAACAGGCATTATTTGGGATTTTGCCAATGGTTTAAGCGATATTCAGCACAAAGTTTTACGTATTATTGGTAATCCCAGTGACCGTTACCGCGAAGACCCCGTTAGAATGTTGCGTGCTGCACGTTTTGCAGTCAAATTGGGTTTTGAGATTGAAGCACAAACGGCAGCACCTATTGCCCATTTAGCTTATTTACTTAAAGCTATTTCGCATCATCGTTTATACGACGAGAGTCATAAACTTTTTAGTTGTGGCCATTTAAGCGCATTATTGCCATTAATGCATCAAATGGGTTTATTTGAGGCTTTATTTCCGTTATTAGATGAGCATATTGTGCAATCGCCTTTAGTACAACTCGCTGCTCAAAATACTGACGAACGTTTACAGCAAGGTAAATCGGTAAACCCTGCCTTTTTTTATGCTGTGTTATTGTGGGATTGGCAACAGCAACTCGCTCAACAACAAATAGCCAAAGGCGAAGACTTTTTTCCTGCGCAACAAACTGCCGCCATGCGAGTACTCAATTTACAATCCAAATCAACGGCAATTCCACGCCATACCGCGCAAACTATTCGTGAAATTTGGGAGCTACAACCTCGTTTGGCAACCCCCAAATCACGACTTGTCCCTAAATTAATTGCACAACCACGCTTTAGAGCAGGTTTTGACTTTTTGTTATTACGCGAACAAAGTGGCGCACAAGACACCAATAATATGGCCGAATGGTGGGAACACTATCAAAGTGTTGATGCCGATGCGCAAGAGAAGCTCTTAAAAGACTTAGACAAACGCAAAGCACGTGCCGTTGCCAAAGAAAAAGCTGCTAATAAAGCACAAAACAAGCCTAAACATACCAAAAAAGTCAAAGACCCCAACGCACTAAGCGAAGCTCAACAACCATGACTCACCTAGTTTATCTTGGTTTGGGGGCGAATTTAGGTCAACCTATTGAACAATTACAATGGGCAGTTAAACAATTACAGATTTTAGCACAGAGCCAATTACAGGCTGTCTCGCGCTTATATGGTAGCAAACCCGCTTTTGGCTCACCGACTAATCAGCCTGATTATGTCAATGCCGTAGTTTTGCTGCAAAGCACACTCAGTCCAGCACAACTGTTAAGCGAGTTACAGCAATTGGAACAGTTAGCAGGCCGTATAAGATTAGAGCGTTGGGGTGCGCGCACCTTAGATTTAGATATTTTATTATATGACCAACAAGTCATTGAAACAAAACAACTAACTATTCCTCATAAAGAATTGATGAATCGTTGTTTTGTGACTTTACCTTTATTAGATATAAACCCTACCCTTACACTGCCAAATGGTGTAAAAGTGTCTAGCCTAGCCTGTGCTACCCTATCCGATGATATACACGTTATCAGGGATGATGACTGGTGGAAAATATGAGGTTATCGATGCCAATCACCCTAACTACCCTCCGCGACTACAAAAAACGTGGCGAAAAATTTGCCATGATTACCTGTTATGACACCATTTTTGCCCAAACAATGAATGCGGCTGGTGTGGAATGCTTATTAGTCGGCGACTCTTTAGGAATGGTCTTACAAGGCCATAGCTCAACGCTACCTGTGACAATGCAAGATATGATTTATCATACTCAATGTGTGGCACGCGGCAACAATAACGCCTTTTTATTGGCCGATATGCCGTTTATGTCTTATGCCACAGTGAATGACGCGCTAAACAATGCCGCAGCATTAATGAGAGTGGGTGCTCATGCGGTTAAGTTAGAAGGTGGTGCTTGGTTAGCCGAAACGGTGACTCAATTAGCACGTGGTGGCATTCCTTGTTGTGTACACATGGGCTTAACTCCTCAATCTGTGCATGTTTTTGGTGGCTATAAAGTACAAGGAAAAACTGCCGATGCTGCCGCTAAATTAATTGAAGAAGCCAAAATTGTTGAGCAAGCAGGTGCGGCATTGATTTTGCTCGAATGTGTACCAAGTAGCGTGGCCGCACAAGTCACAGCGAGCGTCTCTATTCCTGTGATTGGTATTGGTGCAGGCAAAGACTGTGACGGGCAAGTGTTAGTTGTTCACGATATGTTAGGCTTACACCAAGGTAAAGCCGCCCGTTTTGTCAAAAACTTTTTAACAGGCCAAGCCAGTATTCAAGATGCTTTTGTAGCTTATGTGAAAGCGGTTAAAGAGCAAAGCTATCCTGCACCCGAACATGGATTTAATTAATATGCAAACCGTTCATACCATTCAAGCAGTGCGTGAGTTTGTTCAAGCGGCTAAAAAACAAGGCAAAAAAGTGGGTTTTGTGCCAACGATGGGTAATTTGCACGCAGGCCACATTCATCTGATTGCTCAAGCCAAAACACAAGCCGATGTGGTGATATGCAGTATTTTTGTTAATCCCACACAATTTGGTGCCAATGAAGATTTTGGCAGTTATCCACGTACCTTAGAAGCGGATAGCCAACAATTACAAGCGGCGGCTTGTGATTTGCTCTTTGCCCCTTCTGCACAAGAAATGTATCAAAATGGCTTTAGCCAACATACTGTGGTGACAGTGAATGGCTTAAGTGAACAACTTTGTGGTCAATTTAGACCGACGCATTTTGCGGGTGTTGCTACGGTTGTCAGTAAGCTGTTTAACATTGTGCAACCTGACATGGCATTTTTTGGCGAAAAGGACTTTCAACAATTAGCGGTAATTCGTTGTTTAACCCAAGAGTTAGCCTTTCCCATTGAAATTGTCGGTGTGGCCACGCAACGTGCCGAAGATGGCCTCGCACTGAGTTCACGTAATGGGTATTTATCTGCCGAAGAACGCGCAAAAGCCCCGATGATTTATCAAATGTTACAGCAGTTAAAAACCGCCATTGAAAATGGTCATCGTGATTACACCATGTTATGTGATGCCGCGATGTTACATTTACAAAAATCTGGCTTTGACCCCGATTATATTGCTGTTAAACGCGCCATTGACCTACAAGATGCTAATGCGGATGACACAAACTTGGTATTATTGGTGGCTGCGCGTTTAGGCAAAACCCGTTTAATCGATAATGTGGCGTTTCGGTTAAATGGTTAGCCAAATAAAATCGGACAATCATCCAATAAGTTAATTTTTATCTTAGATAAAGGTTGAATCAATTAACATATTACGGCAAAATGACGCGCCCATTTTTATGACTTTTTGATAATAGTTGAAGTTATCAATAATCCGCGTAAAATGTCCCGAACAAGCCCTGTTACCCCCCTACGGAGGCAACCGCCATGCAATGCACCATGCTTAAAGCCAAACTTCACCGTGCTGTCGTGACTCACGCCGAAGTTGATTATGAAGGCTCTTGCGCCATTGACGGTCATTTGCTCGATTTATCGGGCATTTTAGAGTACGAACAAATTCAAATCTACAACGTCACTAACGGTGAGCGTTTTACCACTTATGCCATTCGTGCCGAAGCTGGCTCACATATTATTTCGGTTAATGGTGCGGCTGCCCACAAAGCCCAACCTGGTGATAAAGTGATTATTTGTGCTTATGCCGATTACAGCTCTGCCGAGTTAATCAACTTTAAACCTCGTTTAATTTATTGCAACCCCGACAATACAGTTAGCCATAGTGCCAATGCCATTCCTGTGCAAGTGGCATAATTGTCATACTCCCCATAAAAACGGCTCTTGTTAGCCGTTTTTTGTTTTGTAAATACACCTCTCATCCACCATAACAAAAAGGTTTTATATGTCTGCTCTTGTTCTTGATGGTAAAAAATTAGCCCGTTTAATCGAAGCTGATTTAACGGCTCGTGTCCTCACAATTAAAGAAAAAACAGCACAAACACCGATTTTGGCCACGATATTGGTAGGTGATGATTCTTCTTCGGCTACTTATGTCAAAATGAAGGGCAACGCTTGCCGTCGTGTAGGCATGGACTCCCTTTCTGTCACTTTAGCTAGCCAGACCACCACACAAGAGCTATTAGCACAAATTGAAAAATTAAATAATAATCCTAATGTACATGGTATTTTGTTGCAGCACCCCGTTCCTCATCAAATTGACGAGCGCGTCTGTTTTGATGCCATTCAACTCAATAAAGATGTGGATGGTGTGACTTGCTTGGGCTTTGGTCGTATGAGTATGGGTGAAGTTGCTTATGGCTCAGCCACACCACAAGGCATTATGACTTTGTTAAAACATCACAATATTCAACTAGAAGGTAAACATGCTGTCGTAGTTGGTCGTAGTGCTATTTTAGGCAAACCAATGGCCATGATGTTATTAGAAGCTAATGCTACAGTGACTATTTGCCACTCCAAAACTCAACATCTAGCCGAGCTAATTAAGCAGGCAGACATTGTTGTAGGCGCGGTGGGTAAACCCCGTTTCATTAAAGCTGAATGGATTAAAGATGGTGCGGTAGTAGTTGATGCTGGTTATCATACTGTTGATGGTGGTGTAGGTGATATTGATATTAGCGATGCACTTAAAGCGCGGGTGAGTGCTTATACCCCTGTACCTGGTGGCGTAGGCCCAATGACCATTGCAACTCTGATTACCCAAACGGTGATGGCAGCCGAAAAAGCGGCAAATTTGAGTTAAGCAATACGCGATTTGTAAAATAACACTTTTATTTTTAATGACTTTTGCGTACAATGCCACTCCCACGCGCCAGTGGCGAAATTGGTAGACGCGCTGGATTTAGGTTCCAGTCCGAAAGGGTGCGGGTTCGAGTCCCTCCTGGCGCACCAAATACACTTCCAAGATAATCTAAAGAAGTCTTAAAAGCCTCAATTCCCAAGGGATTGGGGCTTTTTTGTGTCCGCTACAATCCGATGCAGGCTATTGCAATCCGAGTATATTTGGGGACAACATTGGGGGCAAGTAAATTGCCCCCATTTGGAGTTGCCCCCATGCCTCTCACAGACGTTGAAATTAGGAAAGCTAAATACAGCCGTGAAAATGGCAAACCTGAATGTTTAACGGACGCTAGAGGCATGTATTCATTATATTTTATGCTCCGCGTTAATTACCGAATAACCCGTTAAGACGAATTACACCAAATTCACTTCCACTTCTAAGCGTACACCAAACTTATCATAGACGCTTTGCTGAATGGTTTGAGCCAAAGTCATCACTTCTTGGCCTGTTGCCGTGCCACGATTGACCAGAACTAAAGCTTGTTTGTCATAAACCCCTGCTTGGCCAAGGCTTTGCCCCTTCCACCCTGCTTGTTCAATTAACCAGCCTGCGGCTAACTTAACGCCTTGCGATTGTGGATACGCGACAATCTGGGGATATAGCTGCTTTAATGTTTCAAATTGGTTTTGGCTAATGACTGGATTTTTAAAAAAACTGCCTGCATTACCAATCTGTTCAGGATTGGGTAATTTACGTTGACGAATGGCAATCACCGCTTGCGCTACTTGTTGTGGTGTGGGGATACCAATGCCTTTGCTGTTTAGCTCTTGACGAATATCACCATACTGTACTGACACCCTTGCAATTTTTGATAAACGAAAGCGCACAGCAGTAATAATGTATTGGTCTTTTAAGCTACTCTTAAACACACTGTCTCGATAGCCAAAGTGACAATCAGCCAAAGCAAATTCACGCACTGTGGCTGATTGCCGATGAATGGCACGTAAACTAACAAAATTATCTTTTAGCTCAACACCATAAGCACCAATATTTTGTACTGGAGCTGCACCTACTGAACCTGCAATTAAGGATAAATTTTCGAGACCATACCAGCCTTGTGCCAAGCAATATTGTACAAATTGATGCCAGCTTTCGCCTGCGGCGGCTTGGACAATCACACTACTTTTATCTTCATAAACACACTGAATACCTAATAACTGCGGACAAACAACCAAACCGTCAAAGTCTTGACTCAACAACATATTACTACCGCCACCAAGTACTAACACCTTAAAGCGTTTGGCAGTGACAGTCTGTAATAATGAGATTAGTTGAGCCTCACTATAAACATCTGCCAAAAATCGCGCTTTTGCCGAAATACCAAAAGTATTGCGTGTTTGCATGGAAGCGTTTTGGCAAAAACGCATAGTCTTAACAGCCACAGTTGGTCAATCCTTTTTGCTCTAACAATGTTTTTAGCAAGTTATGTGCAGCAGGCACTACTAAATCTAACACTGTTTCAAACCCTTCTTCACCTCCCGTATAAGGATCAGGCACTTCTAAACCTTGTTGTTGACTAGGATGATAATCTAAAAACAATTGCAACTTGGCTTTGGGGTCTTTGCAATATTTTTGCACTTTTTCCATTTCAGCAAAATTTTTGTTATCCATCACCAAAATATAATCAAACTTTTTAAAGTCTTGTGGCGATATAAAACGTGCTCTTAATTTAGACAAATCATATCCACGAGCCTTAGCATGTTTTTGGGCGCGTTTGTCAGGCGGCTCACCCACATAATAAGCAGCTGTGCCAGCGGAGTCGATGTTAAAGACATCTTTCCAACCAGATTTTTCGACCAGTGTTTTAAACACGCCTTCTGCCGTTGGCGAGCGACAAATATTACCTAAACACACAAATAAAACGTTAATTTTGTCGGCATTATCTTCTTTTGACGGTGCTGCTTTAAAACTTGCCGCATTCTTTTGTTGCATCACAATCGCACGCACACGTTCTAAGTCTTCAGGGGTATCGACACCAGCAGGCAAACTCACACAAGCCTTATCGACGTGAATTTTGACACCATAATACAAGGCTCGTAATTGCTCTAAGGCTTCAACTTGCTCTAAAACAGCAGGCGGCCATTTAACGTAGTCATTCAAAAAACTGACCCGATAAGCATAAATTCCTAAATGCCGCCAATATAAGTCTTTAACAGGCAATTCTTTAATACCTTGAGCAAAAGCATCACGCGCCCACGGCATAGGTGCACGGCTAAAATACATGGCCATATTGTTGGAATCACGTACTACTTTGACAAGGTTTGGATTTGTTAGTTGTTCTATATTTTCAATAGCCTCAGCCAAAGTAGCAATGCCAGCTTGACGATTATTGGCTAAGTTAGCCGCCACTTGATTTATCACTTCAGGAGGAATGAGTGGTTCATCACCTTGCACATTAACAATAATCTCATCATCCGCCCAGCCCATTTTGGCAGCGACTTCTTGTAAACGGTCTGTGCCAGCGGGATGACTAGCAGCAGTCATCACTACTTTTGCACCATAGGGTTTTAAGGCCTGAACAATACGCTCATCATCGGTAGCTACGACCACTGTTTTGGCTTTGCTTAATAAGGCGCGCTCATAAACATGCACCACCATCGGTTTACCTACAATATCCATTAAAGGCTTGGCAGGTAGTCGAGTGGACGCATATCGTGCTGGAATAACAACATTAAAATCCGTCATGGTTTTAACCTAATTTTTCATCTAAGGTGAGTTGGCGAGCTTCAGTTTCTAACATGACAGGAATATCATCACGAATAGGGAAAGCCAAACTATCTGCTTTGCAAATTAGCTCTTGGGCATCAGCCTGATACTCTAAATGACCTTTGCAAATGGGACACACTAAAATAGCCAATAATTTTTTATCTAACATGGTTTATCTTCCTATTTAAGTCCCCTCTTAAGAGGGGATTTAGGGGTGTGTACGACAAAAAAACAGTGCTTTGCCATCTGTTCTAATCCACCCCTAAGCCCTCCGAGGAGGGGAATTTCATCGAAAACCTACTTTAAACAGCCTGTATATTATGTAATTTATCAATTAACTGCTTATAAAACTCATCTGACAACTGCGCCACCACAGGCACTTGCCACATTTTATCATTTGCAAAAGACTGGCATTTAACGGCATCTTTTGCGGTCATCACAATTACTAACTCATCTCCAAAATCTAAATCTTGGCTAGTAAATTGATGATGGTCAGCAAAAGCGTGTTTAATTACCGTAAATCCTTGTACTTCTAACTGCGTAAAAAACCGTTCTGGATTACCAATACCTGCCACAGCATGAATGGTTTGTGTAGGTTTAGGCGGCTCTTTGTTGGCAAAATCACCGACCATTTGCCACTCACTCGGTTTTAAGCTCATCTTAAAAGCTTGTGGGTGGGTATAACCTTGTCCATTAACCACAATAAAATCAACACTATTTAAACGACTTGGGGCTTCGCGTAATGCCCCTTCTGGCAACAATTTACCATTACCCAAACCACGCGCACCATCCATCACCGCAATTTCTATATCTCGTGCTAAGGCATAATGTTGCAACCCATCATCACAAATGACAACATCTGCCAATTGTTTGGCTTGTACATAAGCCACAGCTTGTGCTCGTTTGGGTGCAACCACAACAGGCACTTGGCTTTGCAAAAACATCAACAATGGCTCATCACCGACTTGTTGGGCTGTGCTATTGATGGTGACTTGTGCTGGATATTCGGTTTGGCCACCATAACCACGACTAACAATGGCAGGCCGATAACCTTGCTGTTTTAAAAACTCGACAATCGCCAAGGTTAGAGGCGTTTTTCCTGTTCCGCCTACGGTAATGTTACCAACCACAATCACAGGCAAATTAAAACGCTGACTGGCTAAATAACCTTTTTGATATGCCCAACGTCGCACGCTTGTTATTGCACGATATAACAAAGACAAAGGCTTAAAAAAAACTAAAGCCCAATGTCCTTGATACCATGCTTTAACTAAAGCCTGACTCATGTCGGCAAGTCACTATCTTCGGCAAAATGACGGCTATGTAGTTGTGCATACATACCACCTTTAGCCAATAACTCTTGATGTGTACCTTGCTCTACAATCCGTCCTGCCTCTAACACCACAATTAAATCAGCTTTCTCTACCGTGGATAAGCGATGGGCAATCACCAGTGTGGTACGGTTTTTCATCACTGTTTCTAGTGCTTCTTGAATATAAAACTCAGATTCGTTATCTAATGCAGAGGTTGCTTCATCCAAAATCAGAATAGGTGCATTTTTTAATAATGCACGAGCAATGGCAATACGTTGACGTTGACCACCTGATAGTTGTGTGCCATCTTGGCCAACTCGCGTTTGATAGCCTTCTGGCAGCTTCATAATAAAGTCATGGGCATACGCTGCTTTGGCGGCGGCTTCGACTTCTGCGTCAGTTTTATTGGCCAAATCACCATAGGCAATATTGTGACGAATGGTGTTATCAAACAACATCACCTTTTGACTGACGGTGGCAATTTGCTCACGTAAATTAGCAAAGGTATATTCTGATAAGGCATGGCCATCTAATAAGATTTGTCCCTCAGTGACTTCATAAAAACGAGGAATCAAACTCACTAAGGTACTTTTGCCTGAGCCTGAACGCCCTACCAAAGCCACCGTTTTACCTGCTGGAATGGTCAAGTCAATATTATGTAAAACTTGCTCACCTGTAGGGTAACTAAACGATAAATTTTTAAACTCAAGATTACCCAAAACTTTTGAAGCTTGATAACTACCCTTGTCTTGTTCTTCTGGACTATCCAACAACGCAAATACCGATTGTGCTGCCGAAATACCACGTTGAATTTTAGTATTAACATCGGTCAAGGAGCGTACAGGCTTAGACAATAAACCAGCGGCGGTAATATAAGCTACAAAACCACCTGCAGACACATCACCCAAAATATGTGGCTGCAATGCTAACCACACTACACCACCCATAGCTATTGCCATTAGTAGCTGAATGACAGGCGTATTAAGTGCCGATGTCACAACCATTTTCATACTTTGCTTGAGGTTTTCTTGAGAAGCATTTTCAAAACGTTGACTTTCAAAGGCTTGGCCACCATAACTTTTAACCACCGCAAAACCTTGAATTGTTTCGTTAACAATGTGATTAACATCGCCCATAGTATTTTGAATTTTATGCGACAATTTACGAAAACGCTTACTAGCAACTCGCACTAAGCTAGCCGCTATCGGTCCTATAATCAATAATGATAAAGATAAACGCCAATTGGTATAAAAAAGATAGGCTAACAAGCCAATAACTGTAAAACCTTCACGCACCATGGTTTTAAGAGCTTCGCTCGCTGCCTCGGTAACCTGCTCCACATCGTAAATTAACTTAGCACTTAAATGTCCTGCCGAGTGTAGATGATAATAATGATTTGGTAATACTAATAACTTCGCAAACAACTCTTTGCGTAATTCATACACGACATTACGCGCAACTAAAGACAAATAATAGGTTCCCATAAAAGTGCCAACCCCTCTAAAAAAGAAGATGGCCACCACTAATAACGGGAATAAATTTTTGTGCTCTTGGTTTTTTTCTTGAATGGCATTGATAATAAACTTGATTTGCTCTGCCGCTGCCCATTCAGTTTGTGCATTTAGAATAAAGCCTAATACCCCCAATGCAAAGGCCTTCCAATATCTTTTACTATAACCTAATAACCGCTTATAGGTTTGCCAGCCAGAAGGATTTGTCATTGGCCATCACTCTCTAAACGGGTACTAATGCTTAAATTAACAAAACCCATTTGTCCCGCCACATCCATCACGGTAATCACTGCTTGATGACTAGCTTTGCCATCGGCAGCAATAATAAAAGGCATATCGCGCTTACCATCACTCAATTTCTCTATCGCACTTTGCAGTTGTTTGGCATCTTTAGCAGCTAACTCTTGGCCATTGATGGTATAAGCACCACTGGCACTGACGCCAATTTCGATAGACTTGGCTTTGCTTGGTTTAGCCACATCTCCTTTAGCTTCGGGTAACACAATTTGTAATTTACTGGCTTTGTTAAAGGTGGTGGAAATCATCAAAAAGATAATTAAAAACAGCAAACAATCAATCAGTGGCGTTAGGTTGATTTCGAGATTTTCGGGTTGAGGGCGACGAAACTTCATGGTTTAACAACCTGTACTTCTTGAAAATCAACTTCACGGTCACCATGAACAATATCAACTAATTTAATCGCTTGTTGTTCCATTTCAACAGCCATTGTGGTGATATGACGCGCAAAATAACGGTGCATAATCATGGCTGGAATCGCCACAAACAAACCACCTGCGGTAGTAATTAAGGCTTTAGAAATACCGCTGGCTAATAATGCTGGATCGCCCATGCCTGAGCTATTAATCGCCATAAACGCTTCAATAATACCAACCACTGTGCCCAACAAGCCTAATAATGGCGAAATCATCGCTAATGTCCCCAATACCGTTAAATATCGTTCCATATGATGAATAACGACATTGGCTGTTTCTTCGATACACTCTTTCATAATCTCGCGACCATGACGCGAATTTAGCAAGCCTGCGGCTAAAATTTCACCTAACGGAGAGTTTGCTTTGAGTTGACGCAGTTTATCGGCATCAAGCTGATTATTTTTTATCCAAACCCACACTTCGGCTAATAAATTAGGAGGAGCAACACGACTAGCTCTTAATGTCCATGCCCGTTCAAAACAGATGGCCATTGCCAGTACAGAAGCAATTAAAATTGGCACCATGAGCAAACCGCCCGATTTTACTAATTCCCACACCTTGTTCTTACCTCATGTTATAAAATTGCTATTGTGCTGCTTATTTTATCAAAAAAGACCGCCTACTTTACCGCTTCAAGGCACATTTAGCCAGTAGTGGCCACGCTCCCGCCATGCTTCACGTTTAATAATGCCCTCTTTACCCAAAAGATAACGCAATGTACCGTGTTGAATGGTGCTATCAATAGCAAGTTGACGTTGCTGCAAGCGTGCGATGACTACGGGCGATGGATGAGCAAATTGGTTATGATAACCTGCGGACACAATCGCTAATTTAGGGCGAACAGCTTGCAAAAATGTTTCACTACTTGAAGTTTTACTGCCATGATGTCCCAAAATCAACATATCACTTTGCAAATTTATACCTTGTTGCAGCAAGATGTTTTCTGCTGGCGTTTCCATATCACCTGTTAATAAAACACTAAAACCTTGACTGCTAACACGCAATACACAAGAGCGGTTATTGTCTTTGTCGTAATGTGCACCTGACACGGGTGACAATACCTCAAAATTAACATCATCCCATTGCCAGTGTTGGCCTGCTACACATAATTGCTGCTTAGTTGTGGATGACAATTGATAACCCTCAGGCGCGGCACTATACCACGCTTGCTGTGGTACAAATTGTTGTACTAAGGCATTTGCACCACCAGTATGGTCTTTGTCGTTGTGACTAATCATTAAGCCATCTAATTGCTTAACATTACGCCAATACAAATAACGGTTAATTATACGCTCTCCTGCATTTTGATTTGCGCCTGTGTCATATAGCAAAGCATGATGCTGAGTTTGAATTAAAATACTCAATCCCTGTCCAACATCAATGACGCTTAATTGTGCCTCACCTTTTGGTACTGCTGGCCATTTAAATATGACTGGCAATAGCAATAATGGCGTTAATAATCGGGGTAATAGGCCTTTTGGCAATAACCATAACGCTAATGCGACACTTAAAAACAATAAATGACTGGCCGATAATACCCATATCTGTTTGCCATAGGGTATTTGCGCCAAATAACTCAAATAACTGTTTAAGCCTTGTAAAATATGGATTGCGGATGTCCAACAAACGCTTTGCAAAGTAGTGGATAAAAGGCCTACGCCTAATCCGACTAAAGCTATTGGCACAATCAGCCCCCCAACTATAGGAATAGCCACAATGTTGGCTAAAGGAGCAACCCATGATAACAAACCAAAAAAGCCTAAGGTCAGCGGTAATAATGCAATGGTTATCCAACATTGCAAACGTACAAACTGCTTGATTTTGTGGTCAATACTGGTCATGCCCGACCACAACATCAACAACGCTACTGCGCCAAACGATAGCCAAAAACTCACTAAATGTACATTCAATGGCTGCCATAACACAATCAGCACAAAAGCCAAAAGTAATACTCGACTAGCTGGTATTTCTTTACGAAAACCCGTTAGCAATAAAAGCATGGCTACCACCAACAAAGTACGCAAGGTAGGGACGGACAAACCCGCTAACAGGCCATAGCACACTGCAACCAAAAGCGTGACGGGTAATTTTAGTTGCTGTAAGGGTATGCGTAAAAATATTGAGGGCCAAAAGGCTAACAACTTTGCCCATAACCAAGTTATAGCTAATGCTGACAACATGACATGCGGACCACTAATAGCCATTAAATGACTAACACCTGTGGCGGCATATAAATCCCAATTTGCATCGGGCACTAAAGCTCTATCACCTGTCAGCAAAGCTAACACCACACCATATTGGGGATATTGCGCCAAGTTTTGTTGAAATTTTTCCCGAATTTGCAAACGCCATTCATCTACCGACCAACCAGCAGACTTGACTAATTGTGCTCGTGTCACTTTGCCTGTGGCACTTACACCTTCGGCTAGCAACCAAGCCTGATAGTCAAAAGCCCCTGCCGAAGATGTGCCATGTGGACGGCGTAAACTAACAGTCATTTGCCAAATTTGTTCGGGACGTAAATTGAGTTTTTGAGAAGTGCTTAATTGCCAACGCATATTGTCTGAAAGAGGATAATCAATCCGAGAAATGACTTTTATCGGCTTAACTCTAATGCGAAGGCCGTAAGGTGTGTAGTCAGGTAGCCCCTCTATTTTAACTTGTACTTTAAACGGCTTATCTTCTAAATAACGAGGGACTTGCAAACTAAGAGCATACTGCGCTTGCCAAACACACCACATCATGCTCAACAACAGTAAAGCTGGCAAAAGCCAAACACGCCACTTTATGGCCAATAATAGGCATAATAAACAAGCAAGTCCTAAATAACTCAAAGAAGGCAAATATGGCAAAACCAATAAAGAAACAGCTCCCAACGCGAGCGCAAACAAATATCTTTCCATGATTAAATCTTCATCCTAAATGTGCTTTATTACAAATTACAACGGATAATTATGCAATATGATTGCAGAATTATCATAAATCGTTAACAATCCTGCGCCTGCTGTTTGATAGGTTGATTGCATGCCCAAACAAATTATTCGTAAATATCTGCCCTCTCCCGAAAAAATTGCCAATATGAAAGGTTTGGGCTTTTTACGTCATCGTCTGCAAGACCCCAATTTATGGCATCTTAACCGACATTCAGCATCGGGAGCGATGTTTTGGGGTTTGTGGTGTGCTTTTTTGCCAATGCCCTTTCAAATGATACCTGCCGCGATTGCCGCCTTGGTTTTTAGAGTAAATCTGCCGCTGTGTATTGTGTTAGTATGGATTAGTAATCCGCTGACCATGATTCCAGTGATTTATATTTCATATTATGTGGGTGCTTCCTTACTTAATAAACCGATGATTAGCACCGAAACTTTATACCGTTTAGTCGAAAACTTAGGCTCTTTGGTGAGTAACTTTGTTACTAGCCAGCCCTATCACAAAAAGAATCTAGAACTAGTTCAACACATTGAACCTATTTTGTTAGGAATGTTAGTAACAGGTTTTTTGTTTGGCTGTTTAGGGTATTTAGGCATGAATTGGTATTGGCGATATCATGTCACTAAGGCATGGAATAATCGTCAATTTCGTAAGGCAACAACTAAAAAAGAGTTGGAATGAACGTCTCCCATATCTTAAGACGCATTATCATGCGCCATATTTAAACTAAAATATCAACTCGCCACTCTGCATAATCAACACACGGTCTGCCGATTGAGCCAACTCCCTATCATGCGTTACAACAATCAAACTCATGCCTAGCTCTTGTTTTAACGACTGCAATAGCTGTTGAATCTCGGTCGCGGTTTCATGATCTAAATTACCCGTTGGCTCATCAGCCAACACTACATCTGGTTTAGTGACCAAAGCACGCGCTAAGGCGACACGTTGTCGCTCTCCTCCCGATAGCTCAGCAGGTTTATGTTGCACACGGTGCCCTAGACCTACTTTTTGCAGTAAATCTGTCGCTGCTATTTCGGCCTCTTTTACACTACAACTTTGGCGCAACAACAACGGCATACAGACATTTTCTAAAGCTGTAAACTCGGCCAACAAATGATGAAATTGATACACAAAACCCAAATGTTTATTACGCAACTCTCCGCGTTTAGTTTCGTTAAGGCTACTCAAAGGCTGCCCTAAAATACTCACTGAGCCACTGCTTGGCACATCTAAACCGCCTAATATATGTAGTAAGGTACTTTTACCCGAACCTGAACTGCCAACAATAGCCACAAATTCGCCACGATCAATAGTAAAGTTCACATTTTTGAGCACTTCAACCGCTTGCAATCCTTCATTAAATGTTTTGACCAAAGCCTGTGCTTGTAAAACTGGATTACTCATAACGCAACGCCTCCGCAGGTTGTACTTGTGCTGCACGACGCGCAGGATAAATAGTCGCCAAAAAGCTTAACAAAGCAGACACGATACTCACCCATGCCACATCACTCCATTTAAGCTCCGAAGGCAAATAATTAACAAAGTAAGCATCAAACAAAGATTGCCCCGTCATATGCTCAATCCACGTCATAAAACCACTAATATTGAGCGCAATAAATACCCCCAATAACACGCCGCCTAAAGTACCAAATAGACCAATCACCGCTCCTTGTACCATAAAAATACGGGTAATAGTTTGTGGGGATGCTCCCAAAGTACGCAATATGGCAATATCTGCTTTTTTGTCGGTGACCACCATCACCAAACTCGACACAATATTAAAAGCCGCCACGGCCACAATTAGCAGCAATAACAAGGCCATCATCGCTTTTTCCATTTGAATGGCACTAAACAAGTTACCATGGGTTTGAGTCCAGTCATTACCATAAAAATAGTCAGGCAAGGTACTTAACAAACTCATTAACACCACCCTCGACTCAAAAATATCATGTAACTGCAAACGTACACCTTGCACTTGTCCTTCTTCTAATCGCAGCATTTTGGCGGCATCGACAATATTGATATACGCTAACAAACCGTCAACATCTGCCCCTACCTTAAACACGCCCACCACTGTAAAACGCTTAAAGCGTGGAATAACTCCAGCTGGTGATACCGCCGCTTCTGGCAACACTAAGGTCATTTTATCGCCAATATGTAAGCCTAAGTTATTGGCTAACCCCTCGCCTAATACAATGCCAAACTCATTTGCTTGCAGAGCATCTAGGTTACCTAACTGCATATGCTTACTAATAATTGAGACCTTTTTTTCATAAACTGGATCAATGCCCGAAATCATTGCACCTGTCACTTGACCATTAGCCGTGAGCATACCTTGCAGCTGAGTATAAGGAGCAACTGCCATGACTTGGGGATTTTTTTGAGCAATCTCGGCTAATTTTTGCCAATTATGAAAGGGCTCACGTGAACTAAGTGTCGCATGAGGTATCATCCCTAAAATACGGTTTTTTAGCTCACGGTCAAAACCATTCATCACTGACAGTACAGTAATAAGCACTGCCACTCCCAACATTAAGCCAATGATAGAAGTAAGCGAAATAAAGGAAATAAAATGATTACGACGTTTAGCTCGGGTATAACGCAACCCAATCAATAGCGAAACAGGCTTGAACATGGTAAAAGTTTGACCATACTATGAGGAACAGGCGCGATTATCGCTGATTTTTAATAAAAGTGTGCTAAAGATACAGTTTCTGTACCGAAAACGATAAAAAAGTGGTAAAAACAATCGGATATGGCTAAATTAGTGGTAGCTGCATACCTATAAATAATGGCAAGAATGCCCTGAGAGTTAAACATCATGATTAAAATATCCAACGATAACCCTTTTGAAAGACGCCTGTTAAATCGCGTTGACTCTACTTTGTCGTTGCATTATCAGGCTATTAGTAGCACAGATGCCCTTAAAGACCCGTATGATGGTAATTTTTCTTTGCCGCGCTATTTTACCTTGTTTGCCGAAATTGAACAGGTGGATAGTGTACAACGCAGTCAAATGCAATTATTAGAGCGTGAAAATGAACGTCTGCATGGTTTGTTTCAGGCAGTTAACCTCAAAATAGAATTATTAACAGGTGCTATTTACGACGGATTGGCAAAATTGCTATCGCCGATTCCACAACAGGTTAACGTTAGCGAGAGTGGCTTATCTTTTCATGCTGCCGAAGCAATTACACCAGGTACACATTTGCATTTAGCCATTAGTCATTTAGAGCATCATTATCATATCGCTGCGACTGCGCGTGTAGTATATTGCGAAGATGAAGACTTAGAGGGATTTAGAACAGGCGTTTATTTTATTAACATTAACCCTAGTGACCGCGCACGTTTAGCACAAGATATTGCTCGCAAGCAGCAAGAGCAAGAAGTGCTTAAACCATTTGTTAATCCTGAATCCTGATTAAGAAAAAATGTGTACCAAACGCAGCCCCCTCTCTTTTATGAGAGGGGGTTTTGTTTATACCGCTAACAAATATTTAAGTATTAATACTAATAAAGCCTACACTTTCACCCTTCTCAATCGTTTGATGTGCCTCAATAATAGCAAAGCCGTCTGCCCATACCGCCGATGACAACACCCCACTACTTTGATTAGCATGTTTTTGCAAACGTAATCCCTCACCTGTTGATACCAACTGTACGCGCAAATACTCGCGTCGGTTTTGTGCTTTTGTTAGCTCAAAATCACAAGCCACTGGTACAGGCTTCGGCAACACGCCTTGACGCTGACCTTGTTTGTACGCCAAAAATACCCGCGCCAATACCTTAAATGTCACAAATACCGACTGTGGGTTACCTGGTAGTCCCAAAAATGGTGTACTGCCAATAGAACCAAATGCTAACGGCTTTCCAGGTTTAATGGCTATTTTCCACAAGTCTAAATGACCGATGTGTGCTAAAGCGGCTTTAACGTGGTCTTCTTCACCAACCGACACGCCACCTGTTGTCATTACTACGTCAGCCTGCTGAGCCGCTTGTTGTAGCGTATTGATGGTATCCGTCAGATTATCAGCTATCACACCACCATCAATTGCCTCATAACCACATTCTGTTAATAAATTATGCAGTAACACACCATTGCTATTATAAATTTGGCCAATTTTTAGCGGCTGATTGGCAGCTACCAATTCATCACCCGTACAAAAATAAATGACTTTTAATCGTTGATAAACTGCCACCCTGTCTTGACCAATAGTTGCTATTAAGCCCAAAGCTGCTGCATTTAACTTTTGTCCTTGACGCAAAATTAGCGTATCTAAGGCAATATCTTGTCCTTGTGGCCGAATATTAGCATTCAAGGTTGGCCATGAAAGAATTTTTACTCGACCATCTGCCAATAGCTGACAATTTTCCTGCATAACCACTGCATTTGCATCTTGTGGAATCACTGCGCCTGTAAAAATACGCGCGACTGTACCCCTTTCTAGTACTTGTGGTGCAGTACCTGCGACAATGCGTTGACTGACCACAAAACTTGCATCAGCACGAATATCATCAATATTAAGTGCATAACCATCCATTGCCGAATTAGCTTGCGGTGGCACATCGACTGTTGCTATCACGTCTTGTGCCAACACACGTCCTAATGCCTGATTAACTTGCACATATTCAATGTTTGGTAGAGTGACACTCGCTGCCTGTTGCAATTGCGCCAAGGCTTCATCAACAGGCAATAAATCGTTACTTGGGCAACAATCGCTCATTAACCTCGGCTCCCACATTGCTCAGCTTGTTTGAGATTAGGCACAAAATTACAGGGACGATGTTGGTTATCAAGTTGTTGCGCTAAAATATTTATCCAAGCAGTTTTGCAGGCATTGGTCGAACCAGGCATACAAAAAATTACGGTATTATTAGCCATGCCTGCTAGAGCGCGTGATTGCAAGGTGCTAGTACCAATTTCTATCATCGAATAATGTCTAAAAATTTCACCAAAACCTTCAATATGTTTATCAAATAATACGCTCAGTGCTTCGGGTGTACTATCTCGTCCCGAAAAACCTGTGCCCCCCGTCACTAAAACAGCTTGTACATTAGGGCTGGCAATCCACGCAGACACGACTGCACGCAGTTGATAAATATCATCTTTGACAATCTGTCTATCAGCCAATTGATGTCCTGCACCTGTGAGTGCCTCAACCAAATATTGACCAGAAGTATCGGTATCGATGTTACGCGTATCAGAGACAGTTAATACTGCAATTTGCAAGGGCACAAAGGGTTTATTAAGGGCTGAATGACTCATATTAAAAACTCTTATAATAAAAAATTTGGCAGGCTAGCCACCCGTCATATTCATAAAGCGTACAATTTGCGGCTCTTGCGCTAAATCAAAATAATGACGTTGAGGTTTGAGCGGCAAGGCTTTAAACAAGGTATCAATCAAGGGCTGGTCATCGTTTACAAAATCACGCAATGGGGCTTTTAGGTCAGCTGAATGTTCGTTACCTAAACACAATAACAACCGCCCTTCTACGGTTACTCGTACGCGATTACAAGACTCACAAAAATTATGACTATGGGGCGAGATAAAACCAATACGGCTATAACTATCACTCATACGATAATAACGTGCTGGCCCACCTGTGTTATCAGTTGCTGGCAACAAAGGATATACTGTACTAATCTGTTGGCGAATGTCGTCGTTACTGATAAAAGTTTGAGCGCGCTGATGTTCGGTTATCACACCTAAGGGCATTTCTTCAATAAAGGCTAAATCGAGTTGTTGCTGTCGGGCAAAATTAACAATATCTAAAATTTCATCATCATTACGACCCCGCATAATCACGCAGTTTAATTTAATATTTTTAAAGCCTGCATCCTGCGCTGCTTTAATACCTGCCAACACCTCATTAAGTTGACCTGTACGGGTAATTTGCTTAAATCGTTCAGGCTGTAAACTGTCTAAGCTAATGTTGATACGGCTTAAACCTGCGTTTTTAAGAGGCTGAGCCAAACGTACTAATTGAGAACCGTTGGTAGTGAGTGTCAGTTCTTTAAGACCTTCTAGAGCAGCGAGTTTTTGTACCAACCAAACAATATTTTGTCTGATCAAAGGCTCACCACCAGTTAAACGAATTTTACTCACCCCCAAACTCACTAACACGCGACCCAAACGATACAATTCTTCTAGGCTCAAAATTTGCTGGCGTGGCAAAAACGTCATCTCTTCGCTCATGCAATAGACACAGCGAAAATCACATCTATCGGTTACCGATAAACGTACATAAGTAATTTGACGGCCAAAACCATCTATTAGACGAGTATTTTGCATATTTCTCTAACTAAAAAAGCATCTCGTTTAGTTGTAGCCTGTTTTAATACAAATTGCCATTGGCCAAAAGTACAGGTGCTGATTATTCTTTGGCTTGTTTAGCTAATTGCCAAAAGTGCTCCATTTCGCCCAAATCGGTTTGGCTAAAGTCTTTTCCCATTTCACGCAATTTATCTTCAATAAAATTAAAGCGTTGCGTGAACTTATTATTAGCTAACTTTAAAGTATATTCACTATCTAGTTTAAGATGACGTGCCAAATTGACGACACAAAACAATAAATCCCCTAATTCTTCTTGAATAGTGTCTGGTGTGTTTTCGATGGCGTGTTGAACTTCGTCCAACTCTTCTCTAATTTTAAGTATTACTGCGCGAGTATCGTTCCAATCAAAGCCCATTTTGGCCACGGTCTTTTGCAATTTTTCGGCACGGGTCAAAGCAGGTTGACCTGTGGCTACCCCATCTAATAAATATCGACGCTGCTTGCCTTGCTGTTGCTGCTCTTGTGCTTTAATGGTTTCCCATTGCTGACTCACTTGCTCGGGGCTTAAATCACTCGTTTTTTCAAACACATGAGGATGACGACGTATCATTTTTTGGCTAATGGCATTGACCACATCATCAAAGCTAAAAAGCTGTTGTTCTTGGGCAATTTGTGCCTGAAACACCACTTGCAACAACAAATCGCCCAATTCATCGCACAAATGACTATAGTTTTGCTCAGCAATCGCTTCGGCAACTTCGTGTGCTTCTTCAATGGCATAGGGTGCAAGGCTAGCAAATGTTTGTTGTTTATCCCAATTACAGCCGTTTGGAGCACGTAATTGCGCCATAATTGCTCTTAAGTCTTCAATACCATAAGCCATTATTTTTTCTCTTTAAAATTGCCAAAGTGCAAGTTTGTTCTATGTTTGTACTTAAGGTCAATTATTTGTCATAAATAGTCAAATAACCAACTATTATCTGTCAGCAATCATCAATATGTTATCTTGCTGATTGTTCTACAATTTTACCCTTAAAAATGAGGTCATTATCCATGAAGAATATCCTGTTTATATTGTGTACTAGTCTAGCTATTCAACCATTGTGGGCTGATCAGGCTCAAGACATTGCGCAAGCGGCAGACAAACAACTTCATGGTTATGGTGATTCTTCGGCAAAACTCAAAATGACGCTCATTAGTGCCAGCAATAGCGCCGCCAGCCGTGAGCTTCGTGTCAAAAGCCTTGATTTAGGCAGAGAAGGCGACCGCAGCTTATTGATATTTGACACCCCACGCGATGTGGCAGGCACTGCCCTATTATCACACACTCAAGCAACAGGCGACGATTTGCAGTGGCTCTATTTGCCTAGCCTTAGCAGGGTAAAACAAATATCTGGCCGCAATAAATCGGGCCCTTTTATGGGTTCTGAGTTTTCGTTTGAAGATATGGTGATTTCTTATTGGCAAAAATACAGTTACAAATTACTTAAAGAAGAAAAGTGTGGCAGTAATAACAGTCTTAATTGTTACGTTTTAGAAAAAACCCCTATTGATAGTAACTCTGGCTACAGCAAACAACTGGTTTGGATTGATAAACAACAGTATTTACAACACAAAATTGAGTTTTATGACCGCAAAAATAGCTTGGCCAAAATTTATACTGCTATCGACTTTAAAAAATATGCCGACAATGTGTGGCGTCCTAGCCAAATGTTGATGGTTAACCAACAAAACAAACGTCAAACTCGTTTGGAGTGGTCAGACTATCAATTTAAAACAGGACTTAGCAAAGAAGACTTTACCGAAAACGCGCTTAAACGTCAGCAATAAGGAATAATTGTGATGTTTCGCGTGTTTTTATCCATTGTAATATTCACCGCTCACTATGCGTGGGCATTGCCTATTGAGCAAGAACTTCAATTACAAACAACGGCTTTTTTTGAGCAAGGAGCGCAGCAACAAAGCCCATATACAGGCTCATTGGCATGGCAAGCTCAAGCAGGTAGTCAAGTTGACGCACAACAACAATATAAAGTGCGTCTGTTTGCCCGTTATGACGAGCAAGATAACAATCGCTCTTATGTCGATATTCGTGAAGCCTTATGGACTTATGCCGAACAAAAATGGCAGTTCCGCGCAGGCATCGGCCAAGTTTTTTGGGGTGTAACCGAAGGCGTGCATTTGGTTGACGTAGTTAATCAGCGTAACTTGCTAGAGAGTGTCGATGGTGACGTTAAGCTTGGTCAGCCCTTGCTTAATGTTAGTTTTGAACAAGCCCAACATTTAGTTGATGTGTATGTGCTACCCTTTTTTAGACCACAACCCTATGCAGGTTTTGATGGCCGCTTGCGCCTACCTTGGGTGGTAGAAGAAGACGAAAGTTATGAATCTGGCGCAAAAAATCGCCGTATTGATGGCGCAATTCGTTATCAGTTTAACCACAACAACTTACGTTTTGGCGTCAGTGCATTTAGTGGCACATCGCGCGAGCCTGTGTTACAGCCCCAAATAGACCCGACCAAATTTATTTATACAGGTTTGATGCCTACGGGCTTTGTGGCTGGTTATCAACCAACATTTAAGGCCTATTACCCTGTCATTACTCAAGTTGGCTTAGATGGCCAATATATTGGCGGTGACACCTTATACAAGCTCGAAGTGGTACAAAAACATGGCTTAGGCAAAACCTATACCGCCACCGATATTGGTCTTGAATATACCCAAGTCGGTGCTTTTGGCACGATGTTAGATGTCGGTTGGTTAGCCGAATATTTATACGATAGTCGTAATAACACCGCCACCACCAGTTTTGAACATGATGTGCTACTGGGCTGGCGTATTGCTTTTAATGACAGTCGCTCTAGCGAATTATTAGCAGGTGTGATTAGTGATATTCACAGTGCCGAACAAGCATGGAAAATCAAAGGCAGCACACGTCTTAATGATACGAGCAAACTCAGTATCGAAGCACGCCTCTTTAATACTAAACAACAAGTGCCTAGCCCTTTTGCCACTTTAACAACCCAGCCATCGGACGAAAAACTATATCCCTTTACTGACGATAGCTTTTTACGCGCTGATTTAACAATTTATTTTTAGAGACTACACCATGAGCAGCACTCATAACCTGACTTTACAAGATGCTTGGCCTAAACGCTTTGTTGGTTGGATGAACGAACGCTTTCCTTTTTCTCATGCTTTATTGTTTTTTATTTTGTATTTAACGGCAGCCGCAATAGCACGCGCGGCCAGTGGCGCAGAACATATTATACAAAGCCAAGACATCATGAGTTGTTTAGTCACGTGGTCGTTTTTTTTAGTGTTACGGATTTTTGATGAACACAAAGACTATGAGCTTGATTGCCATAACCATCCACAACGGGTATTACAAAGTGGTTTAATCACCCTCAACCACCTCAAAATTGTCGGTGCATTGGCGATTGCCTTACAAATTGTTTATTCGGTTTATGTTGACGGTGGTATGGGTGCAACTGTGACCGCATGGGTGATGATGTTTGCATGGACATGTTTAATGGGCAAAGAGTTTTTTATCGCCGAGTGGCTAACGCGCCATTTAACATGGTATGCCGTGTCGCACATGATGGTTATGCCTTTGATTGTATGGTGGTTAGCCCATATGGCACAACCCGAAGCTGCGTTAAGTATTCCACTAATAGCCTTTATGAGCTTGGCCTTTATTAGTGGTTTTTGTTTTGAAATTGCCCGTAAAACCAAAGGCCCTGAAGAAGAACGTGACACTATCGAATCTTACTCACGTATTTTTGGCACACGCGGCTCAGCGGTAGTGGTCATGGGCTTATTAACAGGCATGGTGCTTAATCAAGGCTTTTTGGTCAGCCAACTCAGCAGCACCTTTCCATTATGGGCAGCTGCTATTTTAGTCTTGTTTTATAGCCTAGCGATGTTTCAGGTTGGCAAATTTATTCAAAGCCCTTCGGTCAAAGGCCGAGAAAAAAATGAAGGGGCTATTGCTCTTAATATGTTAGCAGGCTATAGCGTGTTAATCGCTGTAGTGATTGCCACTCACTAATTTTTTGAGGATTTTATAATGACTAGCGCACGTCCGTTTATTTTTTCTCCTCACTATTTATTTGGTGAGGAACATCATGCTAATTGTTCATTTAACTATCAAGAGCAACGACTTTTTGCTCAACCCGTTGATGTTGCTAAAGGACAATTGTGTATTGCTTTATCCGAAAATAGCACTCTTGTTCCTAATATTGGCAGCAGATTGGATTTAATTCACTTAAGTATTTTAGGACGTGATTTTATTTTGCCTTGTATGTATGTACACAAAGTTAATCATACCCCCTACAGCCCGATTGAACTACAGTTGCACAGCGACAGTTGCGAAGAAAGCAACGCCATTTTGTGGGAAATCAGCTATTTATTACGCTCAATGCCCGCATTAGAGAATGAAGTATTTTATAACGACAGTACCTTACCTAAAGTGCCTGCGCGGGGTTTATATACCGAAGAAGCACGTCAAGACCGACTGAGCTTTGTCCGTGAACAAACACAAGCTGCTTTGACCGAGGTACAACATACTCGTTTAGACCCTCGTAAATTAGTCAGTAATATTGAAGCTTTAATAGGAACTGTAGAAATTCCTGTAGGTGTTGCTGGCCCTTTGCACATTAAAGGCAATCATGCAGGCGGCTTATTTTATGCGCCATTTGCCACTACCGAAGGCGCATTGGTAGCTTCGGCCACTCGCGGTGCTACTGCCCTTTCACGCTCTGGCGGTGTGACCACACGTGTGTTAGAACAACGCATGATGCGTGTACCTGCTTTTACCTTCGATAATATGAGCAACGCCCTCTTTTTTGCCGAATGGGTCAAAGACCATTTTAGAGACTTAGCTGAGGAAGTGACCAAATACTCTAACTATGCCACGTTGGTGCAAATTGACCCCCATGTCATGGGAAGAAGTGTGCATGTGCAGTTTATTTATGAAACAGGTGATGCAGCTGGCCAAAACATGACCACTACTTGTACATGGCAAGCCTGCAAATGGATTATGAAAGCCTTACGCCGTTTTGAAGGTTTACGCATCGAAAACTTTTTGATTGAGTCCAATTTTTCTAACGATAAAAAAGTTACCTATCAAACCTTTTTAAAAGGTCGTGGCATTAGAGTAGTGGCCGAATGTTTGTTAGATGCCCACAGCTGCGAAAAAGTACTTAAAGTGACCCCAAAACAACTTGTTACTGCCTACCAAAGCTTTGTCATTGGTTCGGTGGGTGCAGGCATGATTGGTATTAACATAAATGTTGCCAATGTCATTGGCGCAATGTTTACAGCGTTGGGGCAAGATATTGCCTGTGTCCATGAATCTTCGCTAGCTCAATTACATATTGAACTCACCGAAGATAACTGCGCCTATTGTACTCTCACCTTACCGAGTTTAGTGATTGGCACCGTAGGCGGTGGTACTAACCTACCCCAGCAACGCGAATGTTTAGAAATGATTGGTTGTGCAGGACCTAACAATGCCCATAAACTCGCCGAAGTGATTGCAGGCTATTGTTTAGCCTTGGATATTTCTACTTTATCCGCCATTGCAGCCGACCATTTTGCCCGTGCTCACGAAAAATTAGGACGTAATCGTCCTGTTAATTACCTTAAAATGGGTGACTTAGATAACAACTTCTTTAATCTAGCATGTAATAACCTACATCCTGACTCCCCTGTGATTGTTGATGCTATTAGCCAAAAATATCAATCTAAAGGCTCCAGTATTATCACCGAACTCACCTCGCAAAAAAGCAATAAACTACTGGGGCACTTTCCTTTTGTATTAAAAACCGTTGATGGTCAAAAACAAGAGGTGATGGTCAAAATTAAACCCCTTGATGAAGAAGTGATTATCATGCTTAACAGCATGGCGGCGATGTGTGATACCCGTTTAGCTCAAGCCTTCCACCACTTCCGTCACCAAATTGGCTTTAAGGGCTGTCACATTAAAGAGTTAGCGGTCATGTCTCAACTCGACCCTCGCTTTAGCAAACACGCTCCCAAAGTATATGGCGTGATTGAAGATGCCGAACGCGAAGCCTATGTCATTGTTGAAGAACATTTGCAAGATGTTGAGCTATTAGATACCGCCGATGACACCCACGAATGGACAAAAGCCCATTTAGAAGCCGCCATCACAGGTATTGCCGAAGTCCACAGTATTTGGTACGGCAAAGAAGATGAATTAAAACAACAACGCTGGATGGTGGATTATCCTACCGCGCAAGGGATGGAAGAAAAGTTACGTTTATGGGAGTTATTAGGTGTTCATGCGCGCGAAGAATTTCCAGAATGGTTCTCGGAAGAAGACTTAGAAGCTTTCCGCGAAATTGTACATAACATCAAAGATTGGTGGCCTGTGATAGAAGCCATGCCCCGCACCCTGATTCATAACGACTTTAATCCACGCAACATTGCCTTTAAGCGTGATGAACAGGATGAATTAGTTTTATGCGCCTATGACTGGGAACTCGCGACCCTGCACTTACCCCAACATGACTTAGCAGAACTACTAGGCTTTACCTTGTTTGACCCAATTGAGCGTGATGAGGTTGACTACTATTTAGAATTGCACCGCACCGAACTCGAAAAACATACTGGTCAACAAATTGACCGCATCATGTGGCGACAAGGTTATATCCTTTCTTTGATGGACTTGTTAGTCAATCGTTTACCGATGTATATGATGGCTCACACCTTCCGTCACTATGAATTTATGGAACGTGTCTATCGCGCCTTCCGTAATTTATTAGAAATAGAAGGAGTTGGCCAAAAATGAGTCCTTCTATATATAGAGCTGAAGACGCTTTATTTTTAAGCCCTGATTTATTAGGCGGTAAAGCGGCTAACTTGGCATGGATGACTCGTGAGGGTTTTCCTGTGCCTCGTTGGTGGGTGGTAACAACCGCCGCGTTTAAACAATTATTAAGCGAAAATGGCCTCAGCGATTGGATTGAGCAAAGCTTAATAGGCTTTAACCACGGCGAAGATTTAACCGCCTTAGAACCGATTGCCGCTGCCATTCGTGAAAAGATTTTAGCAGCAACCATTCCGCAATCATTAACACAAGAGCTTAAACAGTTTTTTGGTCAGTTAGAGAATGTCTATTTTGCAGTACGTTCTTCGGTGTTGGGTGAAGATGCCCAAGGTGCGTCTTTTGCAGGCCAAATGGATAGCTATTTGTTTCAACGTGGTTTAACCGCCATTGAAGAAAGCTTATTACAAGTTTGTGCCAGTGCCTTTAATACGCGCGCCTTACAATACCGTTTAACTAAAGGTATTGCCTTAACCGACATTCGTGCCGCCGTCATTATTCAAGAAATGATTGAAGGTGAAGTGTCTGGCGTGATGTTTACCGCTAACCCCTTAACAGGCAATCGTAAACAATGTTTAATCAGTGCTGCTTGGGGTGTGGGTGAAGGCATCGTTGCAGGTATTTGTAATACCGATGAATACACCATTGGCTTATATGACAGCCAATTTGAGCAAAAACTCGCCGACAAAGACCTTGCCGTGGTGTTTAACCATGAACAAGGTCGTGGCACGCTCGAAATTCATGTTGAAGACAACAAACGCCATATTGCGTGTTTAACTCACAATCAAATCCAGCAATTACGCGATATTGGCAAAGCCATTGCCGAACATCGTCGTTTTCCGCAAGATATTGAATGGGCGTATCGTCAAGGGCAATTTTATATTTTACAAACACGACCAGTGACGCATTTGCCTGCGCCAACACAACCCACAGACCGTCGTGTGGTATTTGATAACTCCAATATTCAAGAATCGTATTGTGGTGTCACTACCCCCTTAACTTTCTCGTTTGCCAACAATGCTTATCGTACCGTTTATGAACAAACGATGCGTGTAATGGGCGCACCCGAAAAACAAATTCAAGACCATCGTGATATGTTGGCCAATTTATTAGGCATCGTACATGGTCGCATTTATTACAACATCAACAATTGGTATCGTGGTTTGTTGTTGTTGCCAGCCTTTAAAACCAATAAAGCCGACATGGAACGCATGATGGGTCTGACTGACCCTGTTGATTTGGTGCAAGATACTCAATTAACGACAGGCCAAAAATTACGCAAACTGCCACAAGTATTATTGGCGTTATGGCGTTTAATGCGTGGCTTTAAAAAAATGCCGTTTTTGGTGCAACAATTTAGACAAATGTTTGATACCGTTTATCACAACATTCCACGTAAAGAACTACATACCTTTACCACAGGTGAACTGGTCGAAAAAGCCCACTACTTAGACCGTGAATTATTGCAAAAATGGACAACACCAATCATTAATGACTTTTATGTGATGATGATGAATGGCAATGTCCATCGCACCTTGGTTGCTGCTGGCTTTGAGCAACCTGCTGTTTTACAAAATAATTTGCTGTCTGGTGAAGAAGGTATCGAAAGTACCGAACCCACCAAAATGTTGTTAAGAATGTGTAGTTACATTCGCCAACAACCACATTTACGTCAGGTTATTGAAGCGGGTGACAACAAAAATTTGTTAGAACGCGTACAAGTGCATGACGCCAATTTTTATCAGCAATGCCAAGAATACATCGAAAAATATGGTGATCGAACCATTGGTGAACTCAAACTAGAGTCGATTACCTTACGCCAAGATGCCAGCTTTTTGTTTGCTATTCTGAAAAACTATTTAAGTCGTGATGACTTAACCTTAGAAACCTTATCCGCCAACGAAGCACGGTTTCGTCAAGAAGCCGAACAACAAGTCTTTACTGCCATTGCCGAAAAACTCGGTCAACGTCGTTTGCGTCAGTTTAAAACGCATTTAGCCAAATTGCGCGATGCGATTCGTAATCGTGAAAATATGCGCTTGGCTCGCACCCGCATGTTTGCCTTGTATCGTGATGTGTTTTTACAAATTGGTGAACAATTTGCCAGCGATGGTTTGTTAGAAAATGGCCGAGATATTTTTTACCTCAGCTTAGAAGAAATCTATGCTTGGTATGATGGCCGTGCAGTGCAAACCAACATCAAAGGTTTAACCCAACTCCGCAAAGCTGAATATCAAAGCTATGAGCAACAAGACTTGCCACACCATTTTTGGACGTATGGCATGGTTTATCATCACAACAGTTATCAGTATCCCTATCAAGAAAACATACAACTTGATGGCGACTTACAAGGCACAGGTTGTTACCCCGGTATTGTTGAAAACAAGATACGTTTGATTTTTTCACCTGATGACGAGTTGTCGCTCAATGGCCAAATTTTATGTACGGTGCGTACTGATCCGGGTTGGGCGCCCTTGTTCCCAACCGCAGGCGGCATTTTGGTTGAGCGTGGCTCAACCCTGTCACACTCAGCGGTTGTGGCTCGTGAATTAGGCATTCCTGCCATTGTTGGTATCCCGAACATTACTAAAATTTTACACGATGGTGAATTGGTCAAAATGGACGGTGCTTTAGGCACAATTATTCGTTTGGAGGAGCAAAATCATGGCTAACTATATGGCTGAGTGGAATACTCAACAGGCGTTACCCGAAAGTTTTCTGGCTTTAGCACAGCAAATTTATCAAAACGACCCACATTGGTTGGGCGAAGATGAAGCCAGCTTACGCGCACAATTTAGTGCACAAAATACATGGTTTGCTGATGGCAAAGCATGGTTAGGTGTGATTGAAAACCAAGCACGTGTGGTTGGCTTTGTTAATGACAAACAAGTGGTTGATGGCGAAAAAGCCGCATTTTTTGGTTTTTGGGAAAGTACCGACAACTTAGCTGCAAACCAACAATTGTTTGCTGAATTAAGTGCATGGGCAAAAACCCAAGGTTGCACTCGTTTATATGGGCCAATTAACTTTAGCACTTTCTCCGCCAATCGTATTCGTGTTGATGCCTTTGAATATGGCGCGTTTGTCGGTGAACCGTGGAATCCACCTTACTACAAACAATTATTAGAAAGCTTAGGTTATCAAGAGCGGTATAGCTATTTATCAACCTTTAGCCCACTTGAAGAAATTTATGAATTTGTTGCCAATATTTATTTGCCTATCAAAGGCTTTGTTGAGCAAAAATTTGTCTTTGAAAGCATGACACCTGAGTTTTGGCTAAGCAACTTAGAAACCATGTATGGTTTTGTCAATAATGTGTTTAGAGAAAACTTTGCCTATACCCCTATTGATTACACCACTTTTGAACGCTTATGTGGTGAAAGTTTTGCCAATAAGTTTTGTCCAAAGACCTCAATTTTAGCAAAAACACACGAAGGTGATATTGCAGGCTTCTTTTTAGTCTATCCTGATTACAGTAGCTTGGTTAATCCTAAAAATCCTCACGCAATTAAACTCAGTGATATTCGTTATAACGAACATTATCCCTTAATTGCTGAAGGTCAACGGATTGCTTTAGCGAAAACGGTGGGTGTAGCAAAGCCCTATCGTGCCTTTAATTTGTTCACATCGATGAGCTGCGAACTCACCATGCGTTCTAAAGGCATTTACGATATGATGTGCGCCCCACTAATGAGGTCTGACAATCCTTCAGTCAGTTTTGCTGCCAAATACGGCAAATCGCGCTTACATCACTATGCATTATATCAAGGGACATTATGACGACTGGCGTTAACATCTGTACTCGCATTTTTGCCCATTGCCAAGACAATCCAGAGCATTTAGCCCTACGCATTCCCAATATGCAGGGCTTAAATTATTTGGGTGAAGAAAGCCTTACTTACGGTGAGCTTGGCGAACGCTGCGCGCAAATGCAAAGTGCGCTCAAAAAACTTAGCCTAAAGTCAGGTGATAGAGTTTTAATTTTGGCTAAACCCAGCATAAATACTTATATTTTAATGTTAGCTTTGTTTGGCTTAGGCATAGTGCCAGTATTGATTGATAGAGGGATGTCCAAACAACGTATTTTTGCTTCCATCAAAGCCAGTAAAGCCAAATTAGCTATTGGTGAAAAGTCTATTTTACGCTTGTGGTGGATGTTTAGACCCTTATGGTCATTGCCGCGTTATGCTTTTGATGGTCAGGCCTTAGGCGTAAAAAACCTCACAAGATTGTATTCTCGTTTACAAGATGTACCACAGTGTGAATTATTGCCTCACTCAGCACATGGTTTAATCACTTTTACTTCTGGCAGTACAGGTACCCCCAAAGGGGCAGACCGTACCCACGGCAGCTTAATTGAGCAACACTTAGCGATTCGCGCTCATGGCCAAGATACGCCTGATGATGTTGATAGCCCCTGTTTTCCAGTCGTAGTTTTACACAATTTATGCTGTGGTATTAGTACCGTGATGCCTTGTCTAGATTTAGCCAAACCAGCCCATACCGATGCCGAAATGGTGATTCGTTATTGGAAAAAACACAAGGTCACTCGCATATCGTCCGCCCCTGCTTTTATTCAGGCCATTTGTGAATATGCACTGGCAAAACGTATCCAACTGCCCGACATTCGCAGCGTCATTGTTGGGGGTTCCACCATTCCTCATGCACTCACCCTAAAATTAGACAGCGTTTTTACCCAAGCAGAGATTTTATTAGTCTATGGCTCAACCGAAGCCGAACCGATTGCCCACCTTAGCCTATCTGCACTACGCAAGGATTGGAACACCTACGCAGGACACTTAGTGGGTAAACCTGTTGCCGAAGCAGAAGTCTGTTTAACCCATCCTGATGCAAGCCTTTATAACGAACAGGATGTGCAACAAGCACTTGTACCTGTAGAAGATGTAGGCGAAATTTTGGTTTCAGGCAAACACGTATTACAAGCTTATATTGATAACCCCGAAGCAAATCGCGAAAGCAAAATTCCCCGTAGTAACGGTTTAGTGTGGCACAAAACAGGGGATGCAGGCTTTTTTGATAAGCAAGGTCGTTTATGGTTAGTAGGTCGTGTCAAAGATGCGCTTTTGATTGATGGGGAGCGTATTTATACCTTTGCCGCCGAAAAAGAGTTAGACGCACTAGCTGGCATTGTACGAAGTGCCTTAATTCAAACGTCAAAAACTATAGTTTTGGTATTGCAAACTCATGCTATTTTTAACTATCAGCAAGTTTTAAACATTTTAACTAAACATCATATTCATCAAGTGCAATATGTATTGATTGATGAAATGCCTGTCGATGGCCGCCACAACAGCAAAATTGACCGTGTGCAGCTCAAAAAAATGGTCGAACAAGGCAAACTTTCCCCCCAGTCTTTTGCTGTAGATGCCCGTTATGAACAGCAGTAACCATTTTATTATTCGTTTAAACTGGGTTGATTTGATTACCCTCAGTGGCGTATTTACCGCGTCATTGGCGGTGATTGCGGCCTTAAATCAAGCGATTTATTTATGTGCCTCTTTATTATTTTTAGCCATGCTAGGTGATGCCTTAGATGGCTTATTAGCGCGTAAATATCAATTAGAGCGCAACTTTGGCCGTTATCTCGACGGTTTTATGGATGTACTGATTTATTTGGTTGCTCCATGTTTAGCCTTTTATTTACACGGTTTTAATGGCTGGTGGGCTATGTGTTTGTGGCCAGTTTTACTATGTGGCAGTGTGCGTTTAGCGGTGTTTAATGATATTGGCAACATTCAAGAAAGTAATGGCCTTGCCTATTTAGGTATGCCCGTTTTTTGGAGTGTGTTTATTTTTGGGGCGTTTTTATGGCTAGAATTTTTCATTGGTAAAACTATCAGTTATATCCTACTTGCTCTTAGCCTACTGTTGTTTAGCTACGCGATGGTGATTCGTCGGCCATTTTTTAAATTCAAAAAACTGTGGCATATTTTGTTATTAACCTTGGGTAATAGCTTGGTGTTTTTGGCAGTTCACTTTTGGTCGATTTATCATGCTTAATGACATAATTTTGGCCTTTTATTTACATATCCCGATTGTGATTGGTGGTGTGTTACACATGGTTGTGGTGAGTCGCCAATATTTATCGTCATTAGCTACCCCCATTTATAGCCCATGGTTTGGTGCAAACAAAACATGGCGTGGTTTTGTGGTTGTACCTCTATTAACTGCTTTTGGCGCAATATGTGTTTGGCCAATTGAGCAAAGCCTTAGCCAATCTGTTTACCCACAAGGTTTTGGTTTAGTGTTAGCAGGATTTTGGGCGGGTGTGGGTTATATTTTGGCCGAGTTACCTAACTCTTTCATTAAAAGAAGATTAGGTATTGGTGCAGGTCAAGTGCCAGAACGTGGCAAATACATGGTGATACTTGCCGACCAACTCGACTCGGGTATTGGTTTTAGCATTGCTTATTGGTGGTATTTGTCGTTATCTGTGCAGCAGGCTTTACTTTGCGCTTTAACCTTTCCTGTTACTGCTTTGATTGTAAAAAGATTATTGTTTATGGCTAGACTTAAAAAGAGTGCAACTTGATGAGTTTTATAGCATGTGTGGAGTGTAACTTAAGGCGGAATGCATTCCACCCTACGCTTGCTGCTACCAACAACATTCACTTTTCAAAAGGTGCAATGCCCTGTCAATAATGGCGCATTACAATGCGCCCTACACAAACTCCCCCCCCAATAAACCTACACCAATTTAAATAGTTGCCGCCTCAAAGCAACTTATAGCACATCACCACATCACACTATATAATCCCCCAACATATATCCTCACCCCCTCATGTTGTAGAAAATAATATGTCTTTTGATTTATACGCCATTGGCAATGCCTTAGTAGATAGCGAATACCTTGTAAACGATGATTTTTTGCACGCTCAACAGATTCAAAAAGGGCAAATGACCCTCATCGACCAAACACAACAGCAACAGCTTATCACAGCTCTAGAACAACAATTTAACTGCGCCAAACGCGCATCGGGTGGCTCAGCAGCCAATAGCGTCATCGCCTTTGCCGCATTGGGTGGTTCTGCTTTTTATGCCTGCAAAGTGGCCAACGACAACAACGGCGACTTTTATTTACACGATTTGCGTGCCGCAGGTGTTCAAGCCCCACATCATGCCCAAGTACAACAAGGTATTACAGGGACTTGTGTGGTCATGGTTACACCCGACTCCGAACGCACCATGCACACTTTTTTGGGTATTACAGCCGAACTTAGCCCGCAAGAGCTAGACTTAGAAGCCCTTAATAAAGCCCGTTTTTTATATATCGAAGGTTATTTAGCCACCTCACCCAGCGCACGTCAGGCAGTTGCTGCAGCGCGTGAGATTGCCAACGCTCAGGGCGTCAAAACAGCCCTTACCTTTTCTGACCCTGCTATGGTGCAATATGCGCGTGATGGCCTAAGCGAGATGCTCGCCAACGGTGTGGACATATTGTTTTGTAACGAACAAGAAGCCAAATTATGGGCTAATACTCAAGACCTAAACCAAGCGATTAGCACATTACATCAAATAAGCCCGTTATTGGCTGTCACTTGTGGCAGCAAAGGGGCGATTATCAGCCACCACGCTCAACAGATAACTATTGCCCCCGTTCCTGTGACTGCGCTAGACTCCAACGGCGCAGGCGATGCCTTTGCAGGCGCGTTTTTGTATGGCTTAAGTCAAGGTTGGTCACTCACCGATTGTGGTAACTTAGCCTCAAAAGTCGCAGCACAAGTAGTTAGCCAATTTGGCCCCCGTCTTACCACCCAACAATACCAACTTTTATTAAAACAATAATACTATGTTTAGATTGTGTGCCCTTGCCGATATTCCCGATAATGATGCGCGTGGCTTTAGAACACCACAAGGTGAAGTGATTGTTGCTCGCCAAGGCTTAGCGGTTTATGGTTATCTTAATCGTTGTCCCCATATTGGCATTGGCCTCAATTTTCAACCTGATGTGTTTATGGATTTAACTCAACGCTATTTGCTATGTGCTAATCATGGGGCATTATTTAGAGTAGAAGACGGTTTGTGCCTGCGAGGGCCTTGTCATGGACAATCGCTTAAATCGGTACCTTTGGTCATCGAAAAAAGCATTGTTTGGCTTATTAACGAATAATACTTGCGTTTCTCTCTTGTATTTTGTTAAATCGCCCCCTACTTTGTTTAAGCAAATTTGCAGTATTCCTTAATTACTGCTATAGCTAATCAGGGCTTGCACGTTTGATACAATGCGTTAAAGTCCAGTACTAAGAGTTTACGCTGTTATTGTTGCTTTTTTTATTATCAATAACGCCGTGCCATGCGTGGACTCTGTATTTTATGTTTATTTAGCCCGTTTAAGGAGCAAAAAAATGGCCACAGCCGCAGCAGTAAAAGCCCCTACAAAAACAAATCTAATTTATGGCTTTGCACCTTATCAGGCTAAGCCTGATGAAGAATATATGAATCCGGCACAACTTCAGCATTTTAAAAATATCTTAAATGCGTGGAAACAAGAACTTATGGAAGAAGTTGACCGTACCGTACACCATATGCAAGATGAATCTAACAGTCTGCCCGACCCTAACGACCGCGCTACCCAAGAAGAAGAATTTTCTATTGAGCTACGTACCCGTGACCGTGAGCGCAAATTGATTCGCAAAATTGATTCTACACTTAAAACCATTGAAAATGGCGAGTATGGTTTTTGTGAAGAATGCGGCGTGGACATTGGCATTCGTCGTTTAGAAGCGCGTCCAACCGCCACCTTGTGTATAGACTGCAAAACCCTTGCCGAAATCAAAGAAAAACAAACTGGTGGTTAAATCTATCAAATCCTTCTCTAAAAAAGCATAGGTATCTATACATCTTTTTTAAGGTTGGGAATAGGTTATAACGATGAAATTCCCCTCCTCGGAGGGGCTAGGGGTGGGTAAAACAGATAAAAATCTCAGTTTTTAGCCCTAACACACCCCTAAATCCCCTCTCAAGAGGGGACTTACCCAGATTTTAATTTGCATCCTATGTACATTGGTCGTTTTGCACCCTCTCCTACAGGCTCGTTGCATTTGGGCTCGTTACTCACTGCCCTTGCTAGTTGGTGTGATGCACGCGCGGCTCAAGGCAGATGGCTACTCCGCATCGAAGATATTGACACCCCCCGTATTCAACAAGGTGCTGTTGAGCATATTTTACGTAGTCTTGAATATTATGGTTTGTATTGGGACGATGAAGTCAGCTATCAAAGTCAACGCATTTCTTATTATCAGCAAGCCCTCGATATACTTCAGCAAAAACAGCTTATTTTTTGGTGTACTTGTAGTCGTAGTCAACTTGCGCAAACAGGCTCAGCGATTTATACAGGCCACTGCCGCACACAACAACAATTTAGAGCTAATGCCGCTGCACGTTTAGCCGTGCCTCAACCTAGTTTCTTGATTCATTTTAACGATGGTGTTTTTGGCTCACAATACGAAGACATTAGTCAAACGGTAGGTGATTTTCCGCTTTATAGACGAGATGGCATTTTTACTTATCAATTGGCGGTAGTGGTGGACGATGCTTTACAAGGCGTTACCCATATTGTTAGAGGAGCAGACTTACTCGATAACACAGCACGACAAATTTATTTACAACGCTGCCTAAATTATCAAACACCGTCTTACAGTCATATCCCGTTAATAGTCACCGCAAAAGGCGAAAAACTCTCTAAACAAACGGGGGCAACAGCATTAGCCTTTAGCAATCCCTCGCCTATTTTATGGCAACTCCTCGTTTTATTAGGGCAAAACCCACCAAAATCGCTACAATCCAACTCAAAAGAAGATATATTAGATTGGGCAATTAACAATTGGGATTTAACTCGGATTCCCGCCACCCTTAAACTGATAACTGATAACTGATAACTGATAACTGATAACTGATAACTGATAACTGATACAGGGTGCATCATGTATATAGACCGATTAGTGCTGATTTTTATTGCAGGCGCATATTTGCTATCACCTGCAGTGATTGAATGGTGGAGCTTAGGCGGTGCGGCATGGGCACGCCCCTTTATTATTTGGCTCGTTTTAATCTTGATTAGCTATTGGATAAGTAAAAATAGAGACCTTCATGATCTTTGATTCACTAGGTTTATTAAGTCTAGGTTTAGCCTATTTAATTTTTTTGTTTTTAATTGCTCATTTGAGTGAATCTGGTCTATTTTCGACCAAATGGATTCGTAACCCCACCGTTTATGTACTTTCTCTTGGCGTTTATATTAGTGCATGGGGCGTTTATGGCGTAGTTGGATTTGCCTACGAAACGGGCTATAACTTTTTGGCCTTTTATTTAGGTATTTCGGGGGCATTTTTATTAGCACCCGTGTTATTAAGCCCGATTTTACGACTCACCAAAAATCATCAGTTAAGCTCTTTAGCAGATTTATTTGCCTTTAGGTATCGTAGTCAATGGGTTGGCTCACTCACCACCATCTTTATGTTACTAGCTTTGTTGCCATTACTTGCTTTGCAAATACGAGCTGTCAGTGACACCGCTAATATATTAACGCAACAACAAAACCATTATGGTGTGGCTATTATTTTTTGCTTTGCTATTACCCTTTTTACCTTGTTATTTGGTGCAAAACCGCTGACTCCTCAATACAAACATGATGGATTAGTGGTCACAATAGCCGTAGAAGCGATTGTTAAATTAGTGATGATGCTTACGGTAGCAGGTTATGCCTTGTTTAGTGTGTTTGATGGAACTGATGGCTTAACACAATGGTTAGCACATAACAAAGACGCTCTCGAACTGCTCTATATTCCACTTAAAGAAAACGGTATTTGGCACAGCTTAATTTTAGCCTTCTTGTTTTCGGCAGTGGTCATGCCTTATATGTATCACATGGTCTTTACCGAAAACTTTCAACCACGTTCATTATTAACCGCAAGCTGGGGCTTTCCACTCTATTTGTGGTTAATGGCTTTGTGTGTACCACTGATACTATGGGCAGGGATAAAGTTAGAACTCGGTGTTAACCCCGAATATTTTACCATTGCCATCGCCCAAGCCAGCCAAAGTAGTTTGTTATCATTATTGGTATTTATAGGGGGCATTTCGGCGGCCAGTGGCACGATTGTAGTCACTTTATTATCGTTGTCGTCGATGGTACTTAATCATGTGGTATTGCCTTTAGCCCAACCCTCGCCCGATTACAATTTATATCATTGGTTAGTGTGGGTCAGACGACTACTGATTGTTTGTATTATGGGCTTGTCTTATGCCTTTTATGGTTTGTTTACCTTTGAACATACCATGACCGAAATGGCTATTTTAACCTTTATTGGCACTTTACAGTTTGCACCGGGTTTAGTGAGTGTGTTGTTTTGGCCACGTGCTACCCGTGCAGGATTTTTGGCTGGTTTAAGTGTTGGCCTATTAATTTGGTTTAGTGTACTAGTCGTTCCTTATATCTTAAATTTACCTAATTTTTTTACCCAATTACTGACTCTTAACTTGCGCTTTTTTGAAGACCCAATTTATTGGCACCATATTGGTCTAGGCAGCACAATAGCTAATGCTGTAGTGATGTTTTTGGTATCTTTGATTACCAAACAAACGGCCTCCGAACAAATGGCCGCCGACAGTTGCGCGGTTGATAATTTACGTCGTCCTTATCGGTGGTCACTCAAAGCTAAATCTGTCGATGATTTTATAGAATCTTTAAGTGAAGTATTGGGACGTTTAACTGCCGAACGCGAAGTTGAACAAGCCTTAGTGGACTTGAGCATGAGTCACGAAGAAGCTCGCCCTTATGCCCTGCGTCGCTTACGCGACCAAATCGAATCTAATCTATCTGGTTTATTAGGGCCTTCGGTCGCTCACGAAATTTTAGATACTCATTTATCGTATCAAATTCGCCCCGAAACGCCTGCTAGCGAAGACATTCACTATGTTGAGTCGAGACTAGAAGAATACAAACATCGAATGTCTGGTTTAGCTGGTGAGTTAGATGCTTTGCGGCGTTTTCATCGTCAAACGTTATATGATTTGCCAATTGGAGTTTGCTCATTAGGTCGTGACCTCGAAATCATCAGTTGGAATCGTACCCTAATGGAAATGACAGGTATTAGTGATGATGAGATTATTGGCTCTGGCTTGCATGACTTACCTGAGCCTTGGCAATCATTGTTAAATGACTTTTTGCATAGCCCTAACGTACAACTTTACAACCAAGAAGTCGTTAGTCATAGCCAAAGTCGTTGGTTTAACTTGCATAGAGCATTTATTGGCGAACACGAAAAAACAGGCGACTTAAGTAGTAGCCAAGTAATTGTGTTAGAAGACGTCACCGAATTAGAACGCCTAGAATCACAACTTGCGCACAACGAACGCCTTGCCGCACTTGGCCGTTTGGCGGCAGGTATTGCTCACGAAATTGGCAATCCCGTCACAGGTATTGCTTGTTTAGCACAAAATCTCAAAGCCGAATATACTGACCCCGAAATTGTCGAAGCCAGCACATTGATTCTGACACAAACCCAACGTATTACCAATATTGTGCGCTCATTGGTTGGCTTTGCTCGTACCGATGCCCACATGACTGCCAGCACTTATAGTGCCGTTAATTTGCATAATGTGATTAGTGAGGCTATTAACTTGCTGCAACTTTCTGGCAGCAAAGACTATCAATTTGATAATTTTTGTACCGATGACATTTTGGTTAGAGGCAATGCTCAACGCTTAATGCAAGTATTTGTTAATTTACTTAGTAACGCCCGCGATGCCAGTCCTCCTGCCAGTCATATTATTGTCGAAGCACATACCAACGGTAATTATGTCCATATTGATGTTGAAGACTTTGGTCACGGCCTGCCAGAAGGCACTATTCGTTCTACCTTATTTGAACCCTTTGTTACCACCAAAGAAACAGGCAAAGGTACTGGTTTAGGCTTAGCCCTCGTGCATGGTATCATTGGCGAACATGGCGGAAAAATTCAACTGATGGATAAAGCCGATTACGACCAAGGACGTGGTGTAATTGTACAAATTACACTGCCCACATGGACAGAAGATATAGCCGATGAAGAAGCAAACTCATGAAAAATATTTTAATTGTTGAAGACGAAGTATTAATTAGAACGGGTCTGCGTCGTCTATTGCAACGTCATCAATATCAAGTCAGCGAAGCAGGCTCAGTTCACGAAGCCACTAACAACTATCGCTTAGACGAATTTGATTTAATTATCACAGATTTACGCTTACCTGGTGAATTAGGAACCAGTCTAATAGAATTAGCTAAACCTACTCCCGTGTTAATCATGACCAGCTTTGGCACTATGAAATCAGCTGTAGATGCCATGAAGCAAGGGGCGGTGGACTATATATCTAAACCTTTTGACCACGACGAAATGGTCATGAGTGTGGCGCGAATTTTACGCGAGCAACAACTCAATCAAGAAAACACCGTTTTAAAGCAACAACAACAAAACACCACTATTACGGGAATTATTGGCTCATGCCCTGCCATGCAGGAGCTATTTAGAAAAATCAGCCGAGTTGCTCCTATGATGTCCACAGTATTGGTTAGAGGCGAATCAGGTACTGGCAAAGAATTAGTCGCCAAAGCCTTACATCAAGAAAGTCCACGCAAAGATCATCCTTTAATCTCGGTTAACTGTGCTGCCATTCCCGAAACTTTAATTGAAGCCGAATTATTTGGTTACGAAAAAGGTGCATTTACCGGCGCAAATGCTCAACGTAAAGGCTTAGTCGAAGCCGCCGATGGTGGCACACTGTTTTTGGATGAAATTGGTGAACTCCCCCTCGAAGCTCAAGCCCGTTTATTACGTTTGTTACAAGAAAAAGAAGTTAGACGTTTAGGCGCAACCCAAACTCGCTCGGTTGATATTCGTTTGGTTGCCGCAACTCATCGTAACCTCAAACAACTTGCAGCTGATGGCTTGTTTAGAGAGGATTTGTATTATCGCCTTAATGTCATTGAACTTATCATTCCACCACTGCGCGAGCGCGGTAACGATATTATCGAAATTGCCCAAGTATTATTGCAAAAAACCTGTCAAAAACTGCATGTAAATTTACTCAGTTTTGACCAAGAAAGTCTTGCTGCCATGCTTGCCTATTCTTGGCCTGGTAATGTGCGTGAGCTCGAAAATGCCATTGAACGTGCCGTCATTTTGGCAGAAGGAAAAACCATTACACCTGACTTATTAGCCATTGACCTTGATATTCCTATTCTTAACAAAAATCCTGAGCCGCGTTTTGACCCTGATACCACCGTTAAAACACAAGTCAAGCCAATGTTTACCGAAGTACCTGATGCCAGCAATCAAAAGTTATCAGAAGCCGAATTTCAGCAATTCATTTTAACTTATCAAGAACAGCTTTCGGAAACTGAGCTTGCTAAACGCCTTGGTATTAGTCGCAAAACTTTATGGGAAAGACGACAACGCATGGGAATTCCACGTCATCGCACCACAGGCGATGAAAATAGGACTTAGATACTTACACGGCTATCGCTTACTTGTTCATATTTAAACCGCTTTCAACGGCTTTATGTTCACAAAACAAACCCATAAGCAGCGTAACGAATTATGGGATAAGTTTTTGAATAAAGAAGCCTAGTGAATTTAAAATGTTTTAATTGCGTGTTACGTTGTGCTTTATACAAATTACAAATCCAACTCCCTCACTACTCCCAATGCCGCACATTTTGCCGTTGCAAAACAAGCGGTTAGCAAATAACCGCCTGTAGGGGCTTCCCAATCAATCATTTCACCTGCACAAAACACCTTAGGTTGATTTTTTAACTGCAAATCTGCCGTTAATGCCGACCACTCCACGCCGCCTGCACTACTAATCGCCTCAGCAATAGGTCGTGTTTGGGTTAAGGTAATCGGCAATGCTTTTAACAAACTGGCCAACTGTTTGGCATCTTGCATTTGCTGCTTAGTCGTACACTCACGTAATAATGCCACTTTTACACCCTGAATGCCTAATTGTTTACGCACAAAACTCGACCACGACAAGGAAGCGACTCGTGGCTTACTTAACAAGGTATAAAGTTGCTCAATCGTTTTATGGGGAAATAAATCTAAATACACCGTGACTTTGCCCTTTTGATTGATAAATTCGCGTAATGGCCTCGACAAGGCATAAATCAAACTACCTTCAATGCCTGTTGCGGTAATGACAAAATCGCCTTGTTTGCGATAGGCATTACCTTGTGCATCTGTAAACGCTAAAACTGCAGATTTAATGGGTTGCCCTGCAAACTCTTGGCTAAAGCTGCTTGACCATAGGCTATCAAAACCACAGTTGGCCGCTTGTAATGGCTTTACACTAATGCCTTGTGCTTGTAACACCGACTGCCATGCGCCATCAGAGCCTAATTGTGGCCAACTGCCACCACCACACGCCAAAATCACGGCATCAGCAGCAATGTGTTGTTCACCTTCTGGTGTAGCAAACTTTAGCTTGCTTTCGTTTGCCCACCCTAACCAACGATGACGAACACAAATTTTAATGCCAGACTCACGCAATCGATGTAACCATGCACGCAACAACGGTGCAGCCTTCATATCGGTAGGAAACACTCGGCCAGAACTACCAACAAAACTGTCAAAACCTAAACTCTGCATCCAATCTCGTACCGCTTGATTATTAAATTGCTCAAGCATCGGTTGGAGAAATGACTTTTCTGCACCATAACGCTGACAAAATGCGTCAAAGTCTTCGGAATGGGTGATGTTCATACCGCCTTTGCCTGCTAACAGAAACTTACGGCCAACCGAGGGCTTCGCTTCATAAATAGAGACCTGAACAGGATAGGCACGCAATATATCAGCTGCCATCAGGCCAGCCGCACCGCCACCAATAATTGCTACTGTTTTCATCACTAAACAACTTTACTGACTCTAAAACGACGGCCTTTAATTTGTCCTGCTTGAAGGCGTTTAAGTGCTTTGACTGCAACATGACTTTTGACGGCAACATAAGCGCGAATATCAAAAATATCAATTTTGCCAACATCTGCCCCTGCTAAACCACCTTCACCTGTTAATGCCCCTAAAATATCGGTGGGGCGTAATTTATCTTTGCGACCACCTTCAATACAAATCGTGACCATTGAGGCTTTTAATGAAGCAACAACGGGCGTATGTAATTCGCTTAAATCCAGCCATTGTGCGCTAATTTTTTGATAGTCCTCAATAGCCACCACACGCGGCGCTTCTTTAGGCGCACACACATTAAACGCCAAGCCTTGATGGCCTGCTCTGCCTGTTCGACCAATACGATGCACATGCACTTCGGGGTCATAGGCCAATTCAAAGTTAATCACCGCGCTTAATTCTTTGATATCCAAGCCACGCGCAGCGACATCGGTTGCCACTAAAATCGGGCAGCTTTTGTTGGCAAAACGCAATAACACTTGCTCACGGTCACGCTGTTCTAAATCACCATGCAAGGTTAAAACATCAAAGCCTTTGCTATCCAAAAACTCGGTTAGCTCATTACAGTCAGCTTTAGTATTACAAAAAATGACTGTTGATTCGGGACGATAATGCGCCAAAATTTTCATGACAGCGATGCTTTTATCACTATAAGCTGCTTCAATAAAATGCTGCTCAATTTGGCTATAATCGTCTTTAGACTCGACACTCACTACTACGGGCGATTGTAAAACCCGTTGACTCATGCCTTGAATCGCATCGGGATAAGTGGCAGAAAATAATAAACTTTGTCGTTTGGGGGGCGTTTTTTTTATAATTTTATGAATATCTTCTTCGAAACCCATATCTAACATACGGTCTGCTTCGTCTAACACCAACACTTTTAGAAAATCGACATACAAGGTATCGCGGTTAAGATGATCTAAGACCCGCCCTGGTGTACCCACCACAATATGCGGTGCTTGTTCGAGCGAGTTTATTTGATGAATAATCGGTGAACCTCCACACAAGGTCAGTAACTTAATGTTAGGCATAAAACGCGCTAAAGCACGAATTTCTTTACTCACTTGCTCGGCCAATTCACGGGTAGGACACAATACTAAGGCTTGTGGCTTATAAACCAGTGGGTCAATTTTACTTAATAACGCTAAGGAAAAAGCGGCTGTTTTGCCACTCCCAGTTTTGGCTTTTGCCAATACGTCTTTGCCTGCCAACATAGCGGGTAGGCTTTGTTGTTGAATGGCCGTCATTTGTTGGTAGCCTAAAGACTCCACACTTTGCAACAAGGCAGGTATTAACGATAAAGACGAAAAAGAAGCGGTAGTCATGGCAACACTCAAACTAGCTAAAAACAAAACGGCGCATCATAACTGAGTTTTGCTCAAAATCACTAAATTTTCACCACGCAAATCAGTTAATAATAATTCACCATCATCAGCCACTCTAAACTCACCATAACGCGCTTGAGCATATACATCACCCTTGCCTTCCTCAAAAAAGAAGGCATTGGTGGCAAATTTAATTTTTCCTTCACGCACTCGATAACGCATGGCGACTTGTTGAGGATTAACTACATTAGGTAAATTATCTTGTAGTCTAGCAAACTCACCTACCCCTTGTGCATTAACATTAACCACCACATAACCATCAGCATTTTGGGTTTTGTCATGCGCTAATTGGCTAGCAATATCTCGCTCTAACTCAAAACGCAAGGCCATATAATCTCCCTGCATTAAGGAGCGTGGATCAACAGGTGCAAGAGCTAAAAATACCGTTTTGCCGTTGACTAATAACTGCTCTTTGTGCCAAATAGATACATTAACTGCGCCTAAAATAAGCAAACCAATAATTAACACCATGTATTTACGCATCTTGTTTCTCCATCCACACATGGCCAAATTTGCGCAATAGCAATAAAAACAGACCCGTTGCGATTAACAAATACGATTTATTAAGTAAAGTCATGTCCAACATATAATAGTAACGCGCTAAATACAGCCAAAAACTGGCTGTGCCAATCGCCAACAACACCCTATTACCATTCGCAAAACCCAATAAAATAAATGACCATGCCACCGCCAAGCCCATCGCTTCTTGCGAAACAGCCGCCAAACACACCGCCGCAACTAAGGCGACCATGCCTTGCTTAGAATTAAAAGCGACCTGATAACGCTGCAATAACATCGCCACCATTAACACAAAAATAGCCGCTAACAACACTTCGTTTAAGGGAATAAAAAATTGACCACTGGCGACTTGATAATGATGATTGATACTGGCCAACTCATGTGCGCTTAACAACGTCATGCTGTGCATATTGAGTGCGGCAAACGTCAACGCATAAGCGATTGGGCGTACGCGCTCACTGTGAATAAGCCACTTAGACTCTGTGAGCCAAATACAGGTAACCGCACCCACTACAATCGCTGGCATTAACCACACAATCGGCCAACTCACACAAAGCACCACCAAAGACCAAACTGCCAGCGAAGCCGACAAAAAGCGATGAATAAACGAAGGCATAAGCCACGCTAAACTCGCGCCCATCGCAAACATGAGCCACCATCCTGTTGTTGAGTTTTCTAATAACTCATGCCAAGAAAACACACACAAACTTTGGCCTGTTAAGCTCATGGCTAAGGCAAATTGGCCTATAAAATCGCTGTCTTTGAGCTTATAAACAACATAAGCCCCAACTATAAACAGCACCCCAAAAACTAAAGCAAGAGACTCTTGGCGCAAAAAATCATGAAAAATAGCAAACACCGACCCCAACAAAAACCATGCCGCAAACCAGCCTGTTAAACCTTGTAGCACACGCAAGTACCAAGGGTTGACATTAATTTGAGTGGGTGGCATATCACCACTGACTACTCCTGCTTGTTGCAAGTGTTGCCATAACTCAAGGTCTTGATTAGTCATGGTACAACTCCTGAGCCAAGCCTTTTAACCAACGAATCACAATCCCTGATGTCACTATTACCCATATAGCCAATAAAAATAACACCGCACCATCTTTGGCCTTAAACAAGATTTCGCCAAGCCATGCGGTTGACAAAATAATCACACTCAAACTTGCGCCAGCCAACATAAATAAATCTTTGATTTTATGACGATACACACCATAAAAAACCGTCAACCATAGGCCATAAACTAACGGCACATAAGTCACTATATCACCCTCACCAAAAATAAAACTTAACATCAGCCACGTTATACTAAAGCCTGTCATAATAGCTAATAAACGCACTTCAGTGCGTCCTTTTAGCCATTGATAACGTGTTGCAGCCAACTCCCACACGCACAAAGCCACGCTATTAAGGCCAAACAAAGCCATTTGTAGGGCATCGCCACTAAATAGCATGCCAAAAATGCCATGAAAAACCTGATAGTACAAAAACACACTCAGGTTAACTAATATCAGCCAAAGCAGCCATAAACTGGCCAGTTGTGCCAATATTGCCCACGGCGTAATCAGTAATGCCCACATAAAAAACAGTTGCCATGTGTCTGCACCTGTTTGATAGGTTTGGCCATAAAAAGCCAATAACACGCCTACAAAGACCGATGCCGCTAACACAAAAAACTTAGCTGATGCTTTGTGAAAGTAATAACTATAGCCTGCCAAACTTGCCACAACTAAGCCTTCAATGAGTGCAAATTTATGAAAACGGGTAATTTGTTGCCAATTAAAAGCAAAGAAAAATATCACCCCGATGACCAATAATCCGCCGCCGTTGGCCAATAATAATTTGTCTAAAAAACTAAACCAGTGTTGGGGTGTGGGAGTGACATTTGCGAGATTAAGGGCTTGATTAATCTGTTGTGGTGGCAATTTTTGTTGAGCTGTCCATTGTTGAAGCAGCGATTTAGCGCGTGAGGGGGTCATTATTCGCTCCTAATCTAAGAACTTAGCACCACCCCTGCTGCCATTTAACTTCATCTAATAACTCATGCCAATCTATACGATAAGCATTTTTGGTCATGACGGCTTCTAATATAATGAAATCACGCTCTTGTAGTGGTGTAAAACTATTGGCAATTTGGGTGACTAAAAAATGCTTTTCTTTATTGTGTGGCTGCACTGCCGTCCATTTGGACAGCAGGAGCTTTTTGGGATTAAGTTGACGCGGCATATCAAAAACGCGGCTTTTGTACTAAACGCTCCCACCATTTGACCAACACGCCATCCAAAGTTGCCCCTGCGGTTAGCCCAACTTTTTGCATAAAGTTTTGTTTGTGCACAAAGCGCACTGCAAAAATATCAGCATTTTTGCTCATATTTAGCAAGTATTCATCACTGGTCATGAGTTTATCAACCAAGCCTAAACCCAAAGCTTGTTTGCCATACCAATGCTCGCCTGTGGCTACTTTCTCGATATCTAATTGTGGACGATAGTCACTGACAAACTCTTTAAAAAGGTTGTGGGTATCTTCCAAATCAGCTAAAAACTTTTGCCGACCTGCTTCGGTGTTTTCTCCAAATACGGTTAAAGTACGTTTGTATTCGCCTGCGGTTAATACTTCGTAGTCAATATCCCATTTATCAAGCAAACGATGAAAATTAGGTAATTGCGCCACTACACCAATTGAGCCAATAATCGCAAAAGGCGCGGCAATAATGGTATTAGCCAAACAAGCCATCATATAACCGCCACTGGCGGCGACTTTGTCAACACAAATGGTTAAAGGTAATTGATGCTCACGGATGCGCGCTAATTGCGAAGCAGCTAAACCATAACCATGTACCATACCGCCTGCGCTTTCTAAATTAACCACCACTTCGTCAGTATCTTTATTGGCTATACTCAAAATTGCGGTAATTTCTTGTCGTAAATTTTCTGTCGCAGAAGCACGAATATCACCATTAAAGTTAATGACATATACACGCTTTTTATTATCTTCTTTTGGCTCTTTATCAGCTTTTTTATCTTTTTCTTTTTGATTTTTAAAATAGGCTTTAAGGGCATTTCGGTCTAAAACAGTCATTCGTAGAGTATTAGCAAAATGCTCCAAACGCTCATTTAGGCGCATTACTTCAATGTCGCCATCTTCTTCATGGTGACGACGACGCTCTCCCACATTGGCAATAGTAATAATAATAAACAGTGCGGCTATCACAATAGTAACGGCTTTGGCCAAAAACAAACCATACTGTAACAGTAAATCAATCATAGCTTGTCCTAAGAGTAAAGTTTAACAGTGCAGCTTAACGAGTTTTTTGGGCTAACTCTGTGACTGTTGCGTGAATAATTTGTGCGGCAATACTGCCTTTAGGGGGAATTTCGGGTAGATTATCATATCTAAAAAATTGGGCATCCATGATTTCTTCTTCTTGCAAAACCAACTCACCACTTGCCCATTCTGCAGTAAACCCCAACATAAGATTACTCGGAAAAGGCCATGCTTGACTGCCAAAATAACGGATGTTATTGACAGTTACACCCACTTCTTCCAATACTTCTCTTTCAATGGCCTGCTCTAAGGTTTCGCCAGCTTCGACAAATCCTGCCAATAAGCTATACATAGGGCGATTAAAACGCTGCGCCCGTGCTAACAAAATACTATCGCCTTTGGTAATCGCAACAATCACACAAGGGTTAATGCGCGGATACTGCGAATAGTGACAACTTGGACACACCAAAGCCCGTTCACCCTGTGGATGAGGGACTGTTGCAGTACCACAACGACTACAAAAACGGTGGCTTTGCGCCCATTCGAGTATTTGAGATGCAGTACCAGCCAAAGAAAACTTATCGCTATTTACGGCAACTAACAACGAACGTAAATGTTGAAAATGATAGCCTTGTGGTGCTGACACATTATCAGCAACACGGGTGGCATAAAAAGCATGGCCATCAACAACGCCAATATAGTGCTGCTCATCAAACATCATACCAAACTGATGCAAATGAGCAGCTATTGGAAAGTCTAGATCCGAAGAATTAACTAATAACTCCTGACCTTTAAACACTAGCCATCGTTTTGTATCAAGTGAGCTGGTCATTAAGCAGCCTGTTGTTTAGGAACGGGGTAACCTAATTCTGCCAATGCAGCTTCGGCAATGTCAAAAACATTTTCACTAACTGGCTTGTTAACCTCAAGACTTTCTAAAAAGTAATCGACACAGGCAATCACATCAGCAAAGTTTTCAATGATATTCATGGCAGGCATTTTTTTGCTCGCCACCCATGTTTCTACAAAACCTACAGCAGTACGTAACACCACAGCTCCCCTAGGCACACCTAAAAACTCCAAACCACCACTGCTCGCTTGTAAAGTAGTTGGAATATTAGATAAATGCATAGGGTCTTCGCCATTACTTTCGAGATAGGACAAGACCGAACGTTTGACAAGTGATAAATTACCACGAGTTTCTTGTACTAAGAAGCTCCGTGCTTCATCTAATTGATGCAAAGAAATACGGGTGTTATTGACTACCGTCTGTGCGCCAGGTGTCATTTCTTTGTCTAAAGTTGCGACGGCGTTATCTGCTTGTAACAACACATCAAACAACATATTTAAAGCATCCTCAGTGGGCACATCTGTCCACTGACCTACCACAATCGACTGCTGACGCATGGCATTGGCTACATCATTTAAGCCTAACATAATCAGCGTTTGCGATGCTTTTAAAATAGAAGCGGCAACTGACTCGTAAGAGTTTTCTTCTTCGTCATCATCAGTACTACGCGTCGCACCACGCGCAATCACGTCTAAAATTTCTTTAATGTGCGTAATATCTTCTTTGAGTACTGTTGCCACGGTTTTAATTACCGAACCACCAGGCCCAAACATGGTATTACTTTGAATTTTAAGCTGTGTTTGGCTAATACACGAACTAGACAAGTCAAACTCACGTTGCACTTCTTGTACTTTCGCGCCTGTTTCACCTAAACCTACCACCGCTAAGCTATTAGCTAATACTGCCATTTCTACAGGTTGGTTAAGTCCTTGCGGTAACACTAATAATTTAAGCTGTTGCTCAATTTGTGCTAATAATTGCTTGCGAGCTGCATTTAACTCCACACCCTGAGAGAAGGCTTCTAAAGCAGCTTCACCCACCCACCACAATAAAGCCAGCGGTTTGCCTGTGCATAATTGGGTTGCTCGTTCTAAGGCACGACGCATTAAACGAAAATGTACTGGTTGAGCCTGATCCTTGAGCAGGTTAATAGTACCTATTTGATACATCAAACGAATTCTTTTGGCGAGTGCCACCGCTTGTGCGTGATCAATCGCTAATGGCTCAACAATATTACAGTCCGGTAAAAATGGTACATCTAAAAAATAGCCTTCACCAAGAGGCGTTAAACCTAATGCGTGACGAGATTCGTTAATAGATGGAATAAGTAATTGTGGCAGATTGACTGCTTTGATTTGCACATATTCTAAATAACGTCCCAATACCATCATGCCGCTACCCAAAGCTGAATAATAAATATCAGGTGTTTTTTCTTGTAATTCATTAACTTGACGCAACAAAGCAAATAACACTTCGGCAAGTTCGGCAGCACCATGAATATCAATCAGACGCAATGCCCCATATACTTGCTCCATTTGCTCAACGCTTTCGGCTAAAGGTGCGTTGTTGGCGTTATCTTCAACAAAGGTGCTTAATGCGCCTTCTATTTGTGCCAAAGACACATCGACTTCTGGCTTAATTAAATTGAGTGCCGTTACATCTATTCTGGGAAGCATGGGTTCCTTCCTGTATCGTTAAGTTGAGTTTGTTAAGTTATTTTTAGTTTATACCTTGTAGTATATATAGCATAAACGTTTATTAAACCTAAAAATAATGCTTTTGAATCAAGTATGCTAGTGTCTTTTTTAAGTCTTATGCACTTAATTCACAAAACACTGTCAGTAAATGTGTCAACTTATATCATTTTTATGGCACTAAGCCAACACACGCCACACACAAGCACCTTGACTTGCACTATCTATCACTTTTAGACGCTCTTCATGGGCAATCAGTTCATCATCGCAGGCATAAATGACTTTCAAAACAGGTCTATTAGCAGGCAGACGTCGGATTTCTTCTTGAGCAGCATTTTGGCCATCTGCATCATCATGTAAACCTAGTCCAACTTGCCCACCTGTCATGGCCAAATACACATCAGCCAAAATCTCGGAGTCAAGCAAAGCACCGTGATAACTACGCTCACGATGGTCAACAAAATAGCGTTTGGCTAGAGCATCTAGATTATTCTTTTGGGCTGGATGTTTTTGTTTGGCTAAAACTAGTGTATCTAAAACAGCACATTGCTCGGTAATATTGCCAAAATTAGCATTGAGTAATCTAAACTCATGATTGATAAATCCAATATCAAACGGCGCATTATGAATAATCAATTCTGCACCTTTGATAAACTGCATAAATTCGTCTGCAATTTGGGCAAAGCGCGGTTTATCAGCTAAAAATTCATTAGTGATGCCATGTACGGCTATGGCTTCGGCTTCTATTTCACGATCTGGTTGCAAATAACAATGAAAACTACGGCCTGTTAAACGACGATTTTCTAGCTCTAAACACCCTATTTCAATAATACGATGACCTTCACTGGGGTTAATACCTGTGGTTTCGGTATCTAATACAATTTGCCTCATCATGTTTTACCTACTAATTCATCAATGGCCTGATTTGCTAATTGGTCTGCCACTTCGTTGCCATAATGTCCTGCATGACCTTTGACCCAATGCCACTCTATCTGATGACGAGCGGCTTGCTCATCCAATGCTTGCCATAAGTCTTTGTTTTTAACTGGTTGATTAGCGGATGTCAGCCAATTTTTAGCTTTCCACCCTTTTAACCATTCGGTCATCCCTTTTTTAACATATTGAGAGTCCGTCCATAATATCACCTGACAAGGATGCTTTAAGGCTGTCAAGGCGGCTATACTGCCCATGAGCTCCATACGATTATTAGTGGTATGCTGTTCGCTGCCATATAAGCGTTTTTCGATACCTTCATAAATAATCAAAGCTCCCCATCCACCCATACCAGGATTGCCACGACACGCACCATCGCTATAAATTTCAACTTTTTTAGGATTTATCATCATTTAAACACTGTGATTGCATAATCTTTGGATATTTTTGCCTAGATTCTACCGCTAATGGACTTGGTACAATTGGCAATAGCTTCGGCCGTAAACGGATAGGCGTCATACAAGATGTCTTTTTTTGTGCCAATAATACATAACTTGCACCACCCTGAGGCCAATAACGCTTAGCTAAAGTATCTAACCATAATAAATGGCGACGCAGTCCTGCATGTTTGATAGGAGGTCGAAAAAAACACGTTTCAACCCCAACCACTTCAAAGCCTAACAAGGTTAACCAATCATGTAAACGATGTGCACTCAGAGACTGTAAGACTAAGGGCATAGATGACCACGGCATGCGACAAAACTGCCATAAGCCCCATAAACTCCACGGATTAAAGCCAACTATCAGGATGTAGCCTTCTGGAATTGTCACCCGAGCTGCCTCTCTTAATACCGCGTGAGGTCGGTTAACAACTTCTAACAAATGATGAATTAACACCACATCAATACTATCATTAGCAAAAGGAAGCTGTTCGGGCAAAGCAGCAAGCGGCGACAAATCTGATACAGCAAGCGGTTGTTTATCTGTAAGTATTTTATGTAAAATTCGACTGCCTTGCAAAAGATAACTCGGTGTAAGCTGTCCTAACTGCAAGGCATGATAGCCAAACAAATCAGGCAGAATATCTGCAAGCAAATCTTTTTCTAGTGCCAAAAATTCTTGACCTAAAGAACTTAAAAACCAAGTTGCTAACTGTTGTTGTGTTGCATCGGTACTAGACCAAATTCGGGGCAGTTTCATATTTATTTAGAGTTTACCATGTTAAACAACATTGCCGTTCCGATGTTTAATGACAATTATCTGTGGCTGCTAGTCTCTGCACAAAACACAGTCATTGCCGTTGATGTAGGTGATTACGCCCTATTACAACACTATTTACAAGCTCACAACTTACGATTAACGACAGTGTTTATCACTCACCGTCATTATGACCATACTGCTGGTCTTGCACAATTACGCGTTGAATACCCCAATGTTCCTGTTTATGGCCACAATAGTATTAGCCATATTAATCAGCCATTGAACGGTGGCGAAATCATTTATATTAAAGACTTTGGCCGTTTTTTGATAATTGATACTCGAGGACACACTCAATTTAATCTATCTTACTATCATTTACAGCAAAAATTATTATATTGCGGTGACAGTTTATTTAGTGCTGGTTGTGGTCGAATTTTTGAAGATGGAAATGCTGTTAATGCTTATAAAGCTTTGCAAAAAATTGCCTTACTTCCTTCAGAAACACAGATTTGTGCTGCACACGAATATACCTTAGATAATCTTAGGTTTGCTGAGCATATTGAGCCTCAAAACACCGATATTTTAAGCTATCAGCAGCAATGTATAGCCTTAAGAAAACAGCAAATCGCGACATTACCTAGTTTATTAAGTACCGAAAAACGAGTTAACCCTTATTTGCGCTGCCATTTATTAACCCAAAGAATCACTCAATTAACTCAAAAAGCTCTTTATTGCTCAACAGATACATTTTGTGCATTACGCGCTTACAAAAATCATTGGGTCGCTTGATTATGTCGGTTTAATAGCCATTTTACGCGTTTAGTTACAGTTTTTGACGATTTGTGGCCAGTTTTTGTTGCCTCAATAAATCACGTCCGTACAATTAAAGGGTTATTACTTAAGAATTTTGGGAGTACTCCGCATGCAATTTTGGCTTTACCTTCGCAAAAATGTCCAGCAACTGACTTTGTTTGCCACCGTTAGCCTATTGCTTTCTGCCTGTACTAATCTCCCTCAAAACAATACCAGCAATAACCCACTTAGTGCCAACAATAACAGTGCTCTCAACGCCAATAAAAAAACCGAAAATAGCAAAAATCTCGCTCAATATTATGACACGACAGGTTTAGTTGTGACCCAAGATGATATAGATGAGATGCTTGGTGTGACCGAAATGGATGCGGCCACCCTTAGCCCCGAAGAACTTGCTAGTTTTGGTGATGTTTGGGCAAGAACACGCGCTGGCTTTAAATTAGAAGTACCCGAAAACGAACGTATTGCACAACAAATTGCATGGTTTTCTAAACGCCAAGATTACCTTGACCGAATGACAGCCCGTGCTAGTCATTATTTATACCATACAGTTACTGAAGCCGAAAAAGCAGGTGTACCTACCGAATTAGCACTGCTACCCATTATCGAAAGTTCCTATGACCCTTTTGCCACTTCACCTGCCCAAGCCGCAGGGTTATGGCAGTTTATTCCTAGCACTGGCAAAATCTTTGGTTTGCGCCAAACATGGTGGTATGACGGTCGTCGTGATATTTTAGAATCCACTCGCGCAGCCTACAAATTTTTGACTCAACTTTATAATCAATTCGGCTCATGGGAATTAGCGTTGGCAGCCTATAATTGGGGACCTGGTAACGTCAAAAGAGCAATCGAGCGTAATGAAGCAGCTGGTTTACCAACCGACTATTGGTCATTAAACATGCCAGCCGAAACTATGGCCTATGTACCGCGCTTTTTAGCAGTGGCTCAAGTCGTAAAAGATCCTAATGTATTTGGTGTACGCTTAAATCCCATCGTCAACAAAGCACATTTTAGAGAGACTTATGCAAAAAATCAGGTTGATCTAACCAGTGTCGCCAAACTTGCAGGTTTAAGTACCAAACAATTATATCAACTGAATCCTGCTTATATGCGTTGGGCAACAAATCCCGATGGCCCACATCGTGTGTTAGTACCTGTAAATACCCCCGATATTTTTGAACAACAATTAGCGGCTTTGCCTGCCCCTGATCGTTACATAACTGTGACAAATCGTTATGTGGTTAAAAAAGGCGACTCCTTACACCGTATTGCATCCAAATTTGGGACGACACCCGCTACACTGAAACGTCTTAATGGCAAACTAATTAGCAAACGTGGTTATGTGCCAGTTGGCAAATCTTTGGTCGTTTCACGCAGCAAACAATTAGTCTCTGGCGACAATAGTGTTGATATTGAAAAACTCGTCAATCCTGCTGCTGAACGAGTTGCTCAAATCGAAAAAGCTGACAAAGAAAAAGCAATTACCGCAAAATCGAATCATAAAGATGATGATGGCGATAACAGCATCAAAAAATTTCATAAAGTGCGTGCGGGTCAAAGTCTCTATGCTATTGCAAAAAAATATGATGTCAGCGTTAAAGAGCTCGCTCAATGGAACAATCTCAAAAACAAAAGTAATGTCCAAGTAGGCACTAAACTGGTGATATTACTTAACGATGATGAGGATAACAAAAGCAATACCCGTACTGTTAAATCCAGCAAAAACAAAGCAAAGCGTGTGGCTAACACAGAAGACTCACCGAAAAAGAACAAAAAAGAACTTATGAAACGTATTAGTTACGAAGTGAAACGTGGTGACACCTTGTATTCTATTAGTCAGCGTTATAATGTGTCTGTCAGTCAAATTAAGACATGGAATAAAACTTCTACAAACTTAAAACCTGGTCAAGACCTAATTCTTTATTTGGCCAAAAGCTAACAGGGGTAATTTTTAGTATTCATAGAACCGCCGCATTTGCGGCGGTTTTTATTATGTAATCAGCACACACAAATCAGCGGAATAAATATGAAAAAAATACTATTAAGTCTTGTGTTGAGCAGCTTATCACTTGCTGGTCATGCAGCTATCGAAACCACTAATGCTATTGCATTACATGGCAAACCTGCACTACCTGCTAATTTTACTGCTTTTGCTCACGCTAATCCTAATGCCCCCAAAGGTGGCGAACTACGCCTTGCGTCTATTGGGGGGTTTGATAGCACTAATCCATTTATTGACAAAGGCAATGCCATTGATGGTTCACAATACTTATACGACTCGTTAACCAAAGCTTCTTTGGATGAACCATTTACTCGTTATGGCTTGCTTGCAGAAAAGATAGAGCGCGATACTGAAGATGCAAGTTGGATTATTTATCATCTAAATCCAAATGCCCGTTTTAGTGATGGCGAACCCGTCACTGCCGAAGATGTTGCTTTTACCTTTAACTTACTCAAAAAAGAGGGTGCAGCAGGTATCAAAAACTATTATAGCGATATCGATAAAGTCGAAGCACTTGATAAAACTCGCGTTAAATTTAGTTTTAAAAGCAAGACCAACCGTGAACTTGGTTTGATTGTGGGTGAACAAGCCATTTTACCCAAACACTTTTGGCAAAAACGTGATTTTAATGCCACTAATTTAGAAATCCCTTTAGGCAGTGGCCCTTATATTTTAAGCAAGGTTGATGCAGGACGTAGTATCACTTACAAACGAAATCCCAATTATTGGGCTACTAATCTACCCGTAAACAAAGGGCGTTATAACTTTGATGCCATTACTTATATCTCTTACCGAGATATGACCGTTGCCCTCGAAGGCTTTAAAGCTGGTCAATACGATTTTAGAGCCGAAAACAGTGCCAAAAACTGGGCGACTCAATATGACTTTCCTGCGATTAAAAAGGGCTTAGTTAAAAAAGAAACACCGCCCGATTTAACCCCTCAAGGTATGCAAGGCTTTATTTACAATGTCCGTCGGCCACTGTTTCAAGATGTGCGAGTACGTCAAGCATTAGCCTATGCTTTTGACTTTGAATGGAGTAATCGTGCTTTATTTCATAATGCCTACACTCGCACCAACAGTTATTTTGCTAACTCTGAGTTAGCTTCGACTGGCTTGCCTAAAGGTGATGAGCTTGCCCTGCTCAACCAATATCGCAAAGATTTAACCCAAATTGTTTTTAATACTCCTTATCAAGCTCCTAAAACCGATGGATCAGGCAATAACCGCACCAGTTTAATGATTGCTCAACAGATACTAAGCAAAGCTGGCTGGAATATCAAAAATGGCAAATTAACCAATGCTAAAAATGAGATATTTAAGTTTGAAATGCTGTTAGCACAGCCCGAATTTGAACGCATCGTACAACCCTTTAAGCAAAACCTAGAACGCTTAGGAATTGAGATGAATATTAGAGTCATTGACATTCCACAATACATTAACCGTCAACGCGACTTTGATTTTGATATGGTCGTAGGTAGTTTTCCTCAGTCTTTATCACCTGGCAATGAGCAACGCGGTTATTTTGGTTCTAAAGCCGCGGATACTAACAGCAGCCGTAATTTAATTGGTATTAAACATCCTGTAGTGGATGCGCTAATAGAAAAAATCATTGCTGCTCGTAGCCGTGAAGCGTTAGTGACTGCCACTCGTGCCTTAGACCGTGTGTTATTAGCTGGTTATTATGTCATTCCGCATTTTCATATTCGTAATGAGCGCATCGCTTATTGGAATTATTTGGAGTCTCCCACAATCAAACCTAAATATGGTTTAGGTTTAGATTTTTGGTGGTCAAATCCACAAAAATTTGCAAAAATTCGTGCTGCTCAGGGAGCAAAATAAGGTGTCAGAGGCATTTCAAACCTCCTTATTTGACATAAACAGTCAGGACTCTTTAAGTATTGAAGAATGCGCCAAGAGTCTTGCTGTTTCTGAGGCTACGATTAGAAACTGGATTAAAACAGGCTACTTGACATTACAGAGTAAAGGCCAAGTTAGCCAAGACTCCCTCATGCAGTTTAATCGTGATGTTTTAGGCAAAGAAAAACTTCATCAACGTGCCAATAAATCTCAAAAAGATAGCCATAATCATCAGCTTATCAGTGCCAACTTCTTGGCAAAAGCTCAATCTTCTCAAGCAGCAAACGACTTTTTAGGAACAGACTACGAAGAAAGTTTATCGGACTCTTACAAAAATCAAGAAGGTATTTATTACACTCCTGCACATATCGTCAATGACTTACTCAATATTAATGATCCTCTTTTAGCAACCAAAACGTTTTGTGACCCTTGCTGCGGTTCGGGTAATTTTTTAATCAGAGCTTTAGAATTAGGTTTTAATCCACAAAACCTCTTTGGTTTTGATATTGATCCTGTTGCAGTCGCTATTGCTAAAAAACGTATTTTTGACAAAACGGGCTTTGTAAGTAATAACATTATCTGTGCAGATTTTTTGCATTTAGCAACTCACAAAAAAACTGGCTATTATGACTATATTTTTACCAATCCGCCTTGGGGCAAAAAAATCGCCAAAAGCGAAAAAGAATTATTAAGTAAAATACTACTGGCAGGTAATAGTGTAGATACTTGTGCTCTGTTTTACTTTGCGTGTCTCAACGCACTTAAGATGGATGGCCAACTCGGCTTGCTACTACCAGATGCTTTTTTTAATGTTTCAGCTTATGCTGATGCTAGAGCTTCTGCCTTGAATTTCCAAATTACTCGCTTATGTGATTACGCTAAAGCCTTCAAAGGGCTACAAACAGGTGCCGTCGGATTGGTATTGACTAAGCAAAAAAATGACCCTGCACTCCTGATTAACTGTCTCTACGATAATCAACATTTCGAACGCACTAGCTACTCCTTGCGCCACAATCCAAAATATATTTTTAATCTCTCTTGTAACAGCGACGAGGCTAAGGTAATTGCTCATTTATATAGCATTCCTCATATCACGTTAGAAGGCAATGCCAACTGGGGCTTAGGTATTGTCACAGGCAATAACAACCGATACCTCAGCAATACTCCCAAGCGAGACTTTGTGCCAGTATATAAAGGCTCTGACATTACACCTAGTGGACTCAAAACAGCCTCACATTTTTTATCAACTGATTTTTCACAATATCAACAAGTTGCACCACTGCATTTGTATCAAGCTCCTCAAAAACTCATTTATAAATTTATCTCATCAAAGTTATGCTTCTTTTATGATACCGAAGGCAGATTTATTATTAACAGCGCAAATTTGTTAATCACTAATGACAGCTTTCCAATTTCAATGTCACTTCTTGCTGACTTATTTAATAGTGAGTTAATCAACTGGCTATTTAAGAAAATTTTTAATACTCATAAAATATTACGTGGTGATTTGGAGTTACTACCTATTCATGCCCAATTTTTAGCGCATAGTCATTTTGTAGAAGCTGACTACCTTAGCGCACTTAATATTGAGAAAACAGACAATGGAACTTTTAGAATTAAAAGGCGGATTCAAGCAGCAAGTGCGACAGTATAAAAATTAGCCATGACCTGAGTTGGAGTAAACCAGCCTAGTGATTTTCTAGGTCGGTTATTAAGAGCCTCTTCAATGGCTTGAATTTGAGTGTCCGAGACAGTATCAAAAGCAGACGATTTAGGCAAATACTGACGAATTAAACCATTCGTATTTTCGTTTCTCGCACGTTGATTAGAGCGATAGGGGTCTGCAAAATAGGTGTCTATGCCACGCGTTTGCAACTGCTGATGCTCTGCAAACTCTTTACCATTATCAAAAGTCACGCTATAAGCATGGCTAAGTTGTAAGCGTTCTATACAGCAACCTATCGTCTTTTTAGAGGCTCTTGTTGCCCCCAAATGAACGATATGCGTGTAAAGACTTTTACGCTCAACAAGGGTCAGTATCGCGCCTTTATGGTGCTTGCCAATGATGGTGTCTGCTTCAAAGTCACCCAATCGTTGTCGCTCTTCAATCTCTTGAGAACGCTCATGAATAGAGGTGCGGTTGACTAACTGTCCTCTTCTGTCATTACCTTTAAGTCCACGTTTTCTATACGTTTTTTGATGTCTGAGATAAGAATGTAAATCTCCACCTGCTGCCTTGTTTGTGTAAACGTATTGGTATATCCATTCATGCGAGGGAACGTCATCCCAGCCACGATGCTTTAATGCGCTGCAGATGGTTCATGACCAACCTTGACGAAGTAGGCACTCAATATAACCCTTACCAAACTCAGTGACTGCGCTAATACGCTTATAGTGGCGTGCTTTTGATAACTCATGCGCTTGTTTAGCACGGTAGCCTCGCTTACCTTGATTGCGACTGCGTTCTCGATAAATAGTTGAGCGTGAGCGATTCAGCGTTCTTGATAATTCAGTCACTGATGTTTTGCTTTTCAAGGCAGCCTGAATATCGTATCTTTCTTCTTGTGAAAGTTGGGTGTATTGCTTCATGTTGTGCTTTCCAATTGCGAGTTGAAAAAATCAGCTTGTATTCTAATACACCTAACTTTTTCAACTACTAACAAATGTGTCGCACTTCGTTATTGAATCCGCCAAAGATAAAATTATTGAGCTAAAAGATGACAATTTAGAAGCAGCGATACGCAATGCTGCCAGTCGTATTATCGCTTAAGGAGTCTCTACCGTGTTAGCTTATGTGCTACGCCGATTATTGCTTATTATTCCCACATTATTTGGCATTTTGCTGATTAATTTTATTATTACTCAAGCTGCACCTGGTGGCCCCGTAGAACAAGCGATTGCAAAAATTCAAGGTTTGGACAAAACAGGCAGCCGCGCCACAGGCGCACAAGGTGAAATGAGTGCCACAAATAATAACTCACAAAATCAATCTAACTATCGTGGAGCTCAAGGTTTAGACCCCCAACTGATTAAAGATCTCGAAAAACAATACGGCTTTGATAAACCAGCCAGCGAACGCTTTTGGATAATGATAAAAAACTATGTACAGTTTGATTTTGGTAAGAGTTTTTTTAGAGATGAAACTGTCATTAATTTAATTAAAGAAAAACTCCCTGTGTCTATTTCTTTGGGTTTATGGAGTACGCTTATTGTTTATTTAATTTCTATTCCATTAGGTATAAAAAAAGCCCTTAATCATGGCTCACGTTTTGATATTGCAACGAGCAGTTTAATTATTGTTGGCTATGCCATTCCAGGCTTTTTATTTGCCATATTACTGATTATTTTATTTGCTGGAGGCAGTTATTGGCAAATTTTTCCTATGCAAGGTTTAATTTCCGAAAACTTTGAGCAATTATCCTTAGGACAAAAAATACTTGATTATGCTCATCATATGGTTTTACCAACCATTTGTTTAACCATAGGGGGCTTTGCCACACTGACGATGCTCACCAAAAATTCTTTTTTAGATGAGATACATAAACAATATGTCGTCACAGCCAAAGCCAAAGGACTTAATGACAGACAAATATTGTATGGCCATGTGTTTAGGAATGCGATGCTGATTATTATTGCGGGCTTCCCTGCTGCATTATTAGGGGTATTTTTTACAGGGTCTTTTTTAATAGAAGTGATATTTAATTTAGATGGCTTAGGGTTATTAAGTTTTGAATCAGTGATAAACCGTGACTATCCTGTTATTTTTGGTACTTTATATATTTTTACGCTCATTGGTTTAATTTTGCGCATCATTAGCGATTTAACCTATATATTTGTTGACCCTCGTATTGATTTTAATAGTCGGAATTAACCATGAGTTTATCTCCTCTTAATCAACGGCGTATTGCCAATTTTAAGGCCAATAAACGCGGCTATTATTCGCTATGGATTTTTTTGGTATTATTTGCTTTTAGTTTATTTGCTGAATTTTGGGCAAACGACAAGCCTTTGGTCGTTTCTTATAATCAATCGTTATATTTTCCAGTTATTAAGGATTATCCCGAAACCACCTTTGGCGGCACGCTTAATAGCCATGCAGATTATCGTGACCCCTATGTTACCCAACTCATCAACAACAAAGGTTGGTTAATATGGCCAATGATTCGCTTTGACTACAGTACCATTAATTATAATCTTAATGTGCCTACCCCCTCTCCTCCTACAACTATTAACTGGTTAGGTACAGATGACCAAGGCCGCGATGTATTTGCACGGATTATTTATGGCTTTAGAATCTCAGTGCTGTTTGCTCTGGTGCTTACTGTAGGTAGCTCGATGGTGGGCATCATCGTTGGCGCAATCCAAGGCTTTTATGGTGGCTGGGTTGATTTAATTGGTCAACGTCTCATCGAAATTTGGTCGGGCTTACCGATGCTGTTTATGCTAATTATTATGGCTAGTTTAGTTGAACCTAATTTTTGGTGGTTGCTTGGCCTAATGTTATTGTTTAGCTGGACAGAATTAACAGGCCTAGTGCGTGCCGAGTTTTTGCGTGGCCGTAACCTCGAATATGTTCGTGCCGCACGCGCCTTAGGATTAAGTGATACCAAAATTATGTTTAGGCATATTTTGCCTAATGCCATGGTATCTACCTTATCCTTTTTGCCCTTTATTTTTACAGGCGCAATAGGTTTGCTGACTTCCTTAGACTTTTTAGGCTTTGGTTTGCCTGTTGGCTCTCCCTCATTGGGAGAGCTGGTAGCACAAGGCAAAAATAATATGAATGCCCCGTGGCTCGGTTTATCAGCTTTTTTTACCTTAGCAATTTTGTTAAGCCTGTTAGTTTTTATTGGTGAGGCGGTACGCGATGCCTTTGACCCACGCAAACAATAATTCCTCTGCCCCCTTAGTAGTGGTACAGGATTTACATGTCCACTTTGAGCAATTTGGCGCAACTATAAGTCACCCCGTCAAAGGCATAAGTTTTGAAATTCAGCAAGGAGAAATGCTCGCTTTAGTGGGCGAAAGTGGCTCGGGTAAATCACTCAGTGCCCAATCTATTATGCGTTTGTTGCCTAGTCATGCTCGTTATCAAGGACATATTTTGTTTGCTGGCGAAGACTTACTACAAGCCACCGCAAGTCGCTTACAACAACTACGTGGCAGCGAGATTGGCATTATTTTCCAAGAGCCAATGACTTCGCTCAATCCTCTACACACCATTGAAAAGCAAATCAGCGAAAACATTCTTCAACATCAAGCTATAAATAAAGCAGACGCCAAACAGCGTACTTTAGAACTCTTACACGAAGTAGGCATTCCTGAACCACAAAAACGACTTAACAGTTATCCCCATGAATTATCGGGTGGCCAGCGACAGCGGGTGATGATAGCCATGGCTTTGGCCAATAATCCCAAATTACTCATCGCTGACGAACCCACTACAGCCCTTGATGTCACTTTGCAAGAACAAATATTACAGTTATTGCAGACACTACAACATAAGTTTGGCCTTGCAGTCTTACTGATTTCGCACGATTTAAGTTTAGTCAAACGCTTTGCCCAACGTGTGGCCGTTATGCAACAAGGTTTGATTGTTGAGAGCAATCAGACAAAAACCTTATTTAACTCACCACAACACCATTATACTCAATTGTTACTAGCGGCAGAGCCTGATGGCCAAGCTGTGCCTATTGCCCAAGATGCGCCAACACTACTAAGAATTGATAATTTGCGACTTTGGTTTCCCATCAAAAAAGGGTTTTGGCAGCGAATTGTTGACTATGTTAAAGCGATTGATGGATTGAATTTACACCTAAAGGTTGGCGAAACATTAGGAGTAGTTGGTGAAAGTGGTTCAGGAAAGTCAACACTTGCCTTTGCTATTACTCGCCTCGTAGCCACTACACAAGGCACTATTGTCTTTCAGGGACAAGACCTTGTTGCGCTCTCACAACAGCAACTTCGCCCATTGCGTAAAGATTTACAAATAGTATTTCAAGACCCTTATGGCAGTTTGAGTCCACGCTTAAGCATTGGCCAAATTATTAGCGAAGGATTAGAGCTATTAGGTTTAAGCCAAACCGAGCAAGAACAGCGTGTCATTCAGGCTTTACAAGATGTAGAATTAGACCCCGAATCACGCCATCGCTATCCACATGAGTTTTCGGGGGGGCAACGGCAACGCGTTGCCATCGCGCGAGCACTTGTGCTACAACCCAAATTATTGATTTTGGATGAACCAACCTCTGCTCTTGACCGTACGGTACAAAAACAAATTGTCGAGTTATTGCGCCAATTACAGCAGCAAAGAGGCTTTGCTTGTATTTTTATTAGCCACGATCTAAAAGTTATCAAGGCTATGAGCCATCGAGTATTAGTCATGCATCATGGTGTGGTAGTCGAAAGTAACGATGCACAACAGTTGTTTGAACAACCACAACATCCCTATACTCAGCAATTGCTCAAAGCGGCATTGGCTACCAGTACATAACCAATCACCCTACAACTATCGGAGCACATTATGGGTTTTATGCAAGGTAAACGAGTTTTAATCGTAGGTGTTGCCAGTAAATTATCCATTGCTTATGGCATTGCAGCAGCAATGCACCGTGAAGGCGCGCAATTGGCTTTTACCTATCAAAATGACAAGCTCAAAAATCGTGTCGAAGAATTTGCCGCTAGTTTTGGCTCATCTTTAGTATTTCCGTGCGATGTCGTCAATGACAACGAAATTACGCATTTATTTGAGCAGCTTGGCCAACACTGGGAGAGTTTAGACACTTTAGTACACTCTGTTGCTTATGCCCCTGCCGACCAGCTAGAAGGAGATTTTGTAGATGTCACAACTCGTGAAGGATTTAGAGTTGCACATGATATCAGTAGCTATAGCCTAACAGCACTCAGTAAGGCAGCTAAACCACTGCTAGTAAAAGCCCAAGGAAATATCGTAACGCTTACTTACCAAGGCTCAGAACGTGTGTTACCTAATTATAATGTCATGGGCTTAGCCAAAGCATCCCTCGAAGCCAATGTTCGTTATTTAGCCTCTAGTTTAGGCCCATTAGGGGTACGTGTGAATGGTATTTCGGCAGGCCCAATACGAACACTAGCCGCCAGTGGCATTAAAAACTTTAGAAAAATGTTAGCGTATAATGAGTCGGCCACCCCATTACGACGCAATGTGACTATTGAAGAAGTCGGAAATGCAGCTGCCTTTTTATGCTCCCATTTAGCATCTGGTATTAGCGGTGAAATCTTATATGTTGATGGTGGCTTTAATACTACGGCCATGCCGCCTATAGAGATTTAATATATCAAATTAAAAAAGGGGCAAAGCCCCTTTTTTTTAACCACCAAAATCATCAAGCATGATGTTTTCACGGTCAACGCCTAAATCTAGCAGCATTTGAATGACAGCCGCATTCATCATTGGTGGACCACACATATAAAACTCACAATCTTCGGGTGCGGGATGATTTTTGAGGTAGTTCTCAAACAACACATTGTGAATAAAACCTGTATAACCTGTCCAATTATCTTCGGGCTGTGGCTCTGACAAAGCTAAGTGCCATTCAAAGTTAGGATTATCTTTGGCTAGTTGGTCATATTCATCGGCATAAAAGGTTTCGCGTAATGAGCGCGCACCATACCAAAAGCTAATTTTACGCTTAGAATGCAAACGTTTGAGTTGGTCAAAAATATGAGAGCGCATGGGTGCCATACCTGCACCACCGCCAATAAACACCATTTCCGCATCAGTTTCACGCGCAAAAAACTCACCAAAAGGCCCAAACACGGTCACTTTATCACCTTTTTTGAGGTTAAACACCCAAGAAGACATTTTACCTGCGGGAATTTCGTGTAATTGACGTAATGGCGGTGTCGCAATCCGAATATTAAACTTTAATAAGCCTTTTTCTTCGGGGTAATTAGCCATTGAATATGCACGAATCGTTGGCTCATTAACTTCTGACTTGACTTCAAATAACTTAAATTTATCCCAATCCTCTCTAAATTTAGCTTCGATATCAAAGTCTTTGTAATTCGCAACATAGGCGGGTGCTTCGAGTTGCATATAACCACCCGCACGAAAATGCACATCTTCACCTTCGGGCAGTTTTAACACCAACTCTTTAATAAAAGTCGCCACGTTATCGTTA
>JAXMGJ010000004.1:0-228389 GCA_046347315.1 Agitococcus sp. | reverse complement strand
CCCAACAATCGTAGCCTGTATGGAGCATCGCGTAATACAGGACACCAAATATGCAGTGACTCCCGTGTCATCACACGGGCTACACAATCAATGCTCAGCAGCAACTTGCTCGTCGTACTCTTCAGCAGATAACAAGTCATCTAACTCTTCAACTGAAGATACACGGATTTTGTACATCCAGCCTTCGCCGTATGGATCAGAGTTAATTAATTCTGGTGTGTCTTCTAAAGCGGTGTTAATCGCAACCACTTCACCAGAAACAGGTGCATAAATATCAGAAGCAGCTTTTACAGATTCAACCACACCTGCTTCGTCACCTGCGGCAACGGTATCGCCAACTTCTGGCAACTCAACAAACACCAAATCACCTAATGCTTCTTGAGCGTGGTCAGTAATACCCACAACCACGATATCACCTTCTAAACGTGCCCATTCGTGGCTAGAAGCATATTTTAATTCGCTTGGCGTATTGCTCATTTTTCATCTCTCTCTATGAAACTAAACTTAAACCCTCACTCTAACTCTCTCCCTCAGGGAGAGAGAACTCCCTCTCCTGTGGGAGAGGGTTGGGGTGAGGGCAAACAAAATCGAAACAGGTTTAAACTAACTTTTTACCTAAACGGACAAAGGGAGGCTTAACGATTTTAGCGGCTAGACGTTTACCCCGAATCTCTACCCACACGTGGTCAAAGTGACCTGCTGGAATACGAGCCAAGGCAATGGATTTTTCCATGGTTGGCGAGAACGTACCCGAGGTTGTTTCACCCTCACCTACACCGTCAATAATGACTTTTTGATGTGAACGCAACACACCTTTGTCTTGTAACACTAAGCCGACTAATTGCTGTTTTACGCCATTGGCTTGTTCAGCGACTAAGGCTTCTTTACCAATAAAGTCATGATCCCATGCAATTGTCCATGCCATATTCGCCACTAAAGGTGATACGTCATCATTCATTTCATTGCCGTACAAGTTCATACCTGCCTCTAAACGCAAGGTATCACGCGCAGCCAAACCACAAGGCAAAACCTCAGCGGCTAATAATTTTTGCCAAAAATCGGCAATGTGCGCTTCTGGCACTAAAATCTCTAAACCTTCTTCGCCGGTATAACCTGTGCGGGCAATAAACCAATCGTTATGCTCACGGCCTTGAAACACTTTTAAGGCTTGAATAATCGCACCAGCTTCATCACCTAACACATCACTCACCACACGATAGGCTTTTGGCCCTTGCACAGCGAGCATGGCTAAATCGGTACGTTCAATTAAATTAATAGCAAAACCTTCGGCTTGTTTTTGCATCCACGCTAAATCTTTGTCATGGGTGCCACAATTAACAATCACACGCCATAAGTCTGGTTTTTGTGTGGTTGGCGCATAAACAATCAAATCGTCAATCACACCACCTTGCTCATTCAGCATTGCGGAATATAAGGCTTTGCCTGCAACTTTAAGACGACTAACATCATTGGCTAACAAACGCTGCAAATAAGGTACAGCATCCGCGCCTGTTAACTCTAAAACGGTCATGTGTGACACATCAAACATGCCCACGGCACGACGTACCGCATGATGTTCAGCCAGCACGGAGCTATATTGAACAGGCATATCCCAACCACCAAAGTCAACCATACGAGCATTAAGTGCAAGATGTTGCTCGTATAACGCGGTTTTGTGTCCCATGAGCTCTCCCAAATACGTTTAAAATAACTTAAAAATTTTGGCGGCTATTTTACACATTATCGAAGATTATCACTACTTAAAAGCTGACAAGTTAAAACTTCTTTCCAAGATAAACGCACGCTTGATATAGGGCTGTGCTATTTCATTTAAATTTTTTTATTTTTTAGCACGTTGGTACTCGCTTTTTGGGCATTTTTTTGCTACTACAATAAACACACTACTAAATCAATATAAGAGGCTAACCATGAAAAATCTTGAGGGTAAAATAGTTGTTGTGACTGGTGCAGGTTCGGGCATTGGTCGAGCATTGGCTTTACAATTAGCGGCTCAAGGCGCGCAACTTGCTTTGTGTGATGTTAACGACACTAATTTGCAAAAAACAGTGGATATTGCCGCTGCACATGGTGTTAAGGTGTATAGCGCAACCGTTGATGTATCCAAACGTGATGCAGTACAAACCTTTGCCGACAATGTGGCGCGTGCTTTAGGCAATGCCAGTGTCATCATTAACAATGCAGGCGTTGCTCTCTCTCAAAATGTCGAAGCCATGAATCGTCAAGATTTTGAATGGGTGTTAAATATCAATTTTTGGGGCGTGGTGAATGGTTGTGAAGCTTTTTTACCGCAACTACGCCAGCAAAAAGATGCCCATATTGTCAATATTTCCAGCATTTTTGGCATTATTGGTGTTCCCTCTCAATCTGCTTATAATGCCAGTAAATTTGCGGTAAAAGGCTTTACCGAAGCGTTACGCCAAGAATTAAATGGCAGCAATATTCATGTTACTTGTGTGCATCCCGGTGGCATTAAAACCAATATTGCCCGTAATGCGCGTGTACACAACGATATGTTTGGCCGAGCTGCCGATGTCAAAAAGTTAGCTGCCGATTTTGATCGATTAGCCGCAACCACTGCCGAAGAAGCCGCTAGACAAATTGTTCGTGCCATTGAGCGCAATCAAAAACGTCTTTTAATTGGTACAGATGCCAAAGTGCTTGATACTGTACAACGCTTACTACCTAATCACTATGACACTGTTTTAGGAATGGGCTATAAGCTAATGAGCAAGCTAAGCAAACGTTAGTGATTAAAACTCATTAAGTGGCGTTAAAAGTTTAATTGCCTTTTTATTTGGCTATTGTGCTTGTGGGCATTAACAGCGTTTTTAAGCCCGAGAATTTTACATTTTCGGCTTTTAATTGATAGCGTGGTAATGCCGCCTGCTTTACCAGCGCATTCAAGGTTTCTTGGGGCGCGCTGGTTGCAATCCAATTCGACATCCACGCTGGAATAGCTCCACCAGGGTCAACTAAGGTTTCAAAACTAATGCGTGTCCAATTATCTTTGAGAGGCTCAATAAAAAATTGATTATTCAATTCTGGCACACGAACCTTGCCTTTAGAGGGTGACATATAGCCCTGTACCGCGACTGTTTTAATCGTAATAGCAAAAGTATTTACATCTTGGGTCACAGTATTTCGTAATACAGCTTCACGATTATTGACTGGCCAAGGGGTATGAAACTCCATGTAATAAACGGTTTCAGGCCATTTAGAATCTTTAAAAGCACGCTTACACTGAAAAGCCCAATTAGGTAGGCCTTCAATATCTGCAAGCACTGCCATAATGTAATTCATTGGATACGGTGCTTCCACCACACCTTTGAAAGATTTAACCTCATACCCTGCCACATCACGCACATAACTACTCACTTCGCCGCGTTTTTTAGCCTGAGATACGAGTTGCCACGCACTATCTGCAAAAACAGGGTTTGCCAACAAAAATGCGCAAAAAAAACTACTAATTTGATAATCGATACAACACTTCATATTATTTTTCCTAATTTTTATACTCGAACTTAGCTCTTAACTTAAGCTAAATACCATTGTCCTGACACTCTTAAGCATAGACTACTTTTTTCTCATATTCATAGTTATCATCCAAACCTGCAAAATGCTTTTTTACCACTTTGCTATAGTTTTTCTTTTCATTTGGAAAAAAATCATGCAGAATACCGCACCCATAAAAGTGGTATAGTTACGTTTTTTTACTATTTAGGGCTATTATGTCAAACAAAGAAGAGCAAATCGAAATGGATGGTACGGTGATTGACACCTTGCCTAATACCATGTTTCGTGTGCAGTTAGAAAATGGTCATGTTGTGACCGCACATATCTCAGGCAAAATGCGCAAGCACTATATTCGTATTTTGACTGGCGACCAAGTTAAGGTTGAAATGACGCCTTACGACCTCAGCAAAGGCCGTATTACTTACCGCGTACGCTAATTCTTGTTATGAATTTAAAAGTCATATTTTTATGGCTTTTTTATGACTTGTGCACTTATCGCTTATTTGCTCACTAAATAATCGTTTTCAACGATTTTTAGTTCTCAAAACGCGCTAATTTCGGCGAAACGCGCAAGTCTTGTTGTTGCGTTTTTATTTATTCTTAACAAGCTCAATTTGCATCCGTCAACAATGTTTCTAAACAATGCTCTTTAATGCCATAGAAGGCCTTAATTGCTTGAATCTGCGTTAAAATTTGCTCTCGCTTTGATGCTGATACTTGTTTTTTGATAGCCAAAATCATTTTATTTTTGCTGGTATGTTCCAACGATACAAACTCAAATACTTGCGTTTGATAACCAGATGCTTCTAATAATAAAGCACGCAGGCCATCTGTAATCATTTCGGCTTCTTGCCCCAAATGAACACCATGTTGTAATACAGGCTGCAACAATGTTGGGCTTTGAATTTGTGGTCGCAGTTGTTTGTGACAACATGGAGCGCACATAATAATGCTTGCCCCCAAACGAATACCCGTATGAATGGCATAATCTGTCGCAATGTCACAGGCATGCAAAGCAATCATGACATCCGTTTTTTGAGGATGATAACTACGAACATCTCCTTGATAAAATTGCAATCCCTTTAAGCTCCACCGCTGAATTGCACTATTACATAATTGTACTAATGAGTCGCGTAATTCTATACCCGTTACTTGAGCAGCATGTTGATGCACTTGCGCCAAATAATCATGAATGGCAAAGGTTAAATAACCTTTACCCGCACCAAAATCCACCACTTGCAATGGCTCATGTGTTAAATCGATATTCGCACTTTCGAGGGCTTTAGCAAAAATCTCAATAAATTTATTGATTTGCTTCCACTTGCGCGACATAGCAGGAATCAATTGTTTATTGGCATCAACAATGCCTAAATCAATCCAAAACTCACGCTCGAGCTGTAATAAACGCTGTTTTTCTCGATTATGACTAGTGACTACAGGTGAATTAACGGTGACAACAGGTTTTATTAATAATGATGGCTTATTTTTTTTGCTGATACTCAGTTGTAATTCTTGCTCTTGCGTAAATAAATTTGCATTCTTAAAATCGTTAAGCAGTTGTTTAATTCGCCCTACGCCCTCGTCAACGGCGATATTTTTGGTAATATCATGAGTCTTATAATGATATAAACATGATAGATACTGAGTATCACGCAACTTAACAGGTCGAAAAGTCAAACGCTGCAAATCAGACTCCAAGCCTTGATATTTGCTCAATACCAATTTTATCATCGTCTGCTGATTGATACTTTGCGCTAGCAGTTGCAAAAATTTTTCTAGGTCAGACACATCAAAACACTCAAAAAAACAAAAGGGCGATTATCGCCCTTTGTGATATCAACCATAAACTTAAGCTAAAGGTGGCATAAATTCGGCCAATTTGTCAGAAGTTTTTCTTAAGTTAATACTCAACAAAGAAGAAATACCCTTTAAAATTTTAATGCCAATGTCGGGATGTAATTTAAGAATCATCTCAAAACCTTTGCGAGTTAAGACAATCAACCCTGATGTGGTACAAGCACGCACCGAAGCAGAACGCGTTAGCTTATCAATTAAGGCCATTTCACCAATAGAGCTACCTTTAGCCAAAGTAGTGATTACCACAGGTTTTGCATGTTGGTTGAGTTTAATCACATCTAAAGCACCATGCATGACAAAACATACATAGTCCCCCTTTTCACCTTCCTTAAAAACAAACTCACCCATCTCAACCTTATTAAAAAACATATATTTTTCAATTGTTTGCAAATCTTCTAAGGTGAGATTCGAAAAAATGGGCACTTGTCCCAAATAATCAGCTAGGCTCTCACTCATTTGTTTATCTCCATTTTTGATGTCTTAACACAAAAAACATTCAGATTTTTAATTTAATAAAATTTATATAGCTAATCTTACGACAGCCAATCAAACAGTTATAGTCGTCTATGTCTCAAAATTGTCATTTGCTGACGAATTTTTGTCATTTGTTGCAAATCATAGTCTGCAATTACTACTGATTCACCTTGCGCTTGCAATGCTAGCACTTTGCCCCACGCGTCAATAATTTGGCTATGCCCCCATGTTTGCCGTTGCTGACTATGCCAACCCGTTTGACCCGCCCCAATTATCATACATTGATTTTCGATGGCACGTGCACGCAATAAGACTTGCCAATGAGCCTCACCTGTTAGTGCAGTAAAGGCCGCTGGCACAACAATAATATCCGCTTCTTGCTCTCGGAGTGCCTGAAATAACGCGGGAAAACGCAGATCATAACAAATACTTAATCCTATATTAGCAAACGGGGTACGAATTACCACTATTTCATCGCCCGCTTCAAAAGTCGCTGACTCTTGATATTGTCCTTGCTCATCAGCAATCGCTGCATCAAACAAATGTATTTTGTCATAGCGTCCCACTAATTCGCCTTGGGGATTATAAACAAAACAGGCAGCACGTACTTTATTTTTTGTTGTTGATTGCCCATCAGGTCGATAAGCACATGGCACACTACCACCAACCAACCACAATTGATGTTGTTGTGCCTGTTGCGCCAACCATGCTTGAATAATGTTTATTTGTTGTGCCGTTTGCTGTTGTACACCTGCTGCAAACACAGCAAAGTTTTCGGGCAATACTGCAAGTTTGGCATTCGCTTGAGCAGCCTGAGCAAGCAGTCGCTCGGCTTGTTGTAAGTTGGCTTGCAAATTATCTAAGCTGTTCATTTGTATGGCAGCAACTGTAACATTCATTGAGTTAATGTCCTTATTGTTTTTTGTACTTTTTAAATGTTTTAAATGGCGTTGGTTTGCGCCATTTACGCCAAAGTAAGGTTGGATTTTTAACACGTTGCATTTTGGGGTCGGTCATCAATCCCGTTAAATCATAATGAAGTGTTGTCATTTCTGTCAGAGAATTATCTAATAATGCTTCGGCAGCCACCAAAGCACCACCGACTACAGGCCCTGCAACCAAAGCAGCGGCATAAGGTACAACACTAGCGATTGGTATAGAAACTTCTAAATGTTGATTAAGTGTTTTACTTGGTAAATCAACACTACCTTGAGTTTTTGCTTGTAATGATGGACTTTTGAATAGCAACTCATTGTGCATTTCACCATTCACCAAATTGGCATCAAAGAAAATATCATCATAGGCTAAGCCTTTTTGGGTAATATCCGAAAAATCTAATTTTAGCCGTCGTTTGATATTATCGCTATCTAAAACCCCCAAAATACGCGACAAATTTAAGGCTCTGTTAAGCTGTAAAACGCGGCCATTATGTAACTCTATTGCTAATTGGCCATTGAGTTTTTGCAAAGCTAATTCATTAGGATTTCCTTGCCACGTCAGTGCAATCTTTGCATAAGCTTGTTGGCTATTCATGCTTGGTGCTTTATTAAAACTGTCAAATAACTTAGCAGCATCCACAACATTGATTTGACCTTTATAAGTTGTTTTTTCTTGTCCTTGCCACTGCCAATCCATCATACCCTCCATAAAAAAGTCTGGATTTTTTAATATAATGTGATTAAGACTCAGACCTTGGCCATAAGGCTTGAGTGTGGCAGTTAGCTGGCTGGTTTTGAGGTGTGGCCATGCTTTGGCGTGTAATTCTTTTATATTTAACTCTACTGTTGGTATTGACCAATTGATATTTGTTTTGAATTTTTTAACGCTATTACCAACAGACATTTTACTAAAAGGTAAATATAAACTTTGAATATTCAATTTAACAGGCTGTAACATATCGCTAGGCCATATTAGTTCACCATTTAAGTCATTACTTGTGATTTGAAAACGAGAAGCTTTATTAAGTCTCTCATAACCTAAACGAACATTTTGAAGTTGATAACCCTCATAAAACACATCATCAAAGCTAACACTAAAACTTTGTAAATTGGGCATCACTGACGCCACATCTTGTGGTGGTTTGTTGCTGGCGATTGGGCGCAACCAAGGTAGCCAATCATCAATATTCATTTGTGATAGATGACCTCGCACCCACAAACCACTGGGAGGTAATTCCCCTTGCCAGTTCTCGCTTAATAACAACATCATGCGATTGATAAGGCCATTTTTGACTTCAAATGCACTTTGTAAAGCCGAACCAACCACCAAATACCCTGTTTGTCGATTTGCTGATTGCAGCTCCATTTCATAATGTACAGGTAGGATTTTTTCCGCTGTTTTTTTAAAAGGGTCTGGTAAATCTATTTGCCAACCTTGCAAATTAGAATCTAACACTATATGGACTGGGTCATCAGTCATGGGCACTGTTAATAAAGTTATATATTGCGTTTGGCCACGCATTGATTGGGTGACATTACCAAGCCAAGGTTTTAGATTAGCTGGCGCAAGTTGGCCATTGGCTTGAATTTGTACTGCCGCGATTTCACCTGCATTAAGTACACTTTGTAGTTTGACATTAACAGGCTGTGTTAACAAAAAACCTTGTAGTGGTAAGCTACTTAAACCCAATCCCGTTTGATACTTGACTGTACCAGTTAACCATAAATCAAAATCGGGTGCTTGACGCAAAATAATGGGATTGCCTGCTAAGTCTGCCGAAACATCGACCTTCATATTTTGCTTTATCTGTTCACTCAAGGGCAAACTAAAAGCCAATTCACCTGCTATTTCTCCTTTTATGCTAATCATTTCGGCAAAATGAGCCACATCCTCTTTTAAAGGTGTTTCTGTAAATAAGCGTATTAAATCATCGCCGACAGTATCTATACCTGCATTTAGTTGTAAGATAGGGGTATTTAAATCGGGAATTTCGGCCACAATATCTCTGGCAGCACTTTGATAAATTCGACCACTTTTGGCACTAATGCTCAAACGACGATTATAAATATCAATATCAGCATTGAGATTACTTAATACTGGCCAATTAGGCGCATAATCTAATAAGGCATCCTTAACCCGAAAGTGCATTTGCATGGTGCTAGGCGGGCGTTGTGGTGTATCAAACAAAACACCCTGATACAAAAAATCGCCTTTTTCTATCTTTCCCGACACTAGCGATTTTTTAAGCCACGCTAAAGTGTCGTCACCTGCCGATGGCCACGGCACATAACGCCACACACTGGCTAAATTTCCATTGTAAATACTTGCTAATAATTGCATTTGTGCGGCACTGATATCTGCTTTGGGCAACCACAGACTTAACACAGCTTGACCATGTGCATCGTTATTTTTTAGCTGAATTTGATTACTATCAACTAACCATGCATCACCCAAATCAGTCCATTTAAGCAACATTGTTAAGGCAGACAATGGTGTAAACTCACGATAAATAGGCTTTAAATCAACCGAACCATCGGCAATATCTAAACCTGCAAAACCACCTCTTGGCTGGTGTGTCAGCCATATATTAGCATTACTGAGGCCAATGGTATTTTGTGTCGCTAACACCGATAAATGCTGGATTTTGGCCGCAGCACTTAGCACTTTTTTTTGAGCAATATCAATATTGGTCGTCAAAAATTGAATATGGCCTGTTGGCTTAGCTTGTACAAGCCATGTTTGCAATTTTTGATAGCTTGGATGTTGATATACAACTGTCTCAAGGACATTGCTTGCTTGGGCAATATCCATATCTTTAATGCCTAATAACATCTTATTTTGCTGAGAATCAACACTCAATTGCTGTATGTTAAACTCTTGATGGTTAAGCATACCTTGTGCTTGTTGAATAGAGGCTCGCCAGCTCTGCTTTTGTTGTTGCCATGCAACAGTGGCGGTAAAGTTTTGCACTTCTATTGGTTGAGATGGTTCCGCTAATGTGCCAATCAGTTGTTGTACATTGAGCTTCGCACTCACCGCCTGTAAACTTCCTGCTTGTAGCTCCAACCATGCTTCGGCTGATATATCTGCCATATCAATCGCTAAAACATCAATTTTGTTAAGCCAATGATGCCAAGACAGCATAGGTAGTTTGCCATAGAGCCGACCCGACCAAGAGTGCGCCCGTAATACATCATCACTATTTAGCAAATCTGCAAAGATTTTAAAAGGCTGCTGATTAACTAGACCATAGACTCTAAAGGTATGATTATGATGAAAATTATGATTTTTAATCATAAGCTGATTTAAATCAATGGCAGGCTTTTGATAAGGCATTACACGAATTGTTGTTTGGTTCAACGACCATTTTGCTTGTTTTAGTAACCAATTCAGCGCGATTTTGCGTGTTTCTGGACGAGAGTCACCTAAAGCCAAAAATTCTGTCACTAACCACTCTCCCTGCTGAGTTTGACTAAAATTTAGATTTAGTCCCGTAACAGTACCGTCTAATCGCAACTCCCAATTTAACAAACTTTGCCAAATAGCTAACTCTAATTTAATGTGCGGCACACTAAAAATAACTTGTTGCTGATTCTGTGGATGATAAATTTTAAGCTGGCTAATTTGTAGCTCGGGCTCAATACCCTGCCACGTTGCTTTAAATCCTTGAATTTTAACAGGTGCGTGCATCGCATTAGACAAACGCTTTTCTAGCAAGGTTTGATTTTTTTCGAGGGCAATAAAACTTCCTTTAATAATAACCACTATAACCGTGAGCAATAAGACAATATACATCAGCCAGCGCAGACTCTGTTTAAATGCTGTGCTACTGATACGTTGCCAACTTTGCCACTTGAAACCTTGCAAGAATCACCTCACACCAAAACAATATCGTATTGTTCTTGGGTATATAAGTTTTCGACTTGAAAGCGTATGGGCTTACCAATAAAAAATTCTAAATCTGCAATCGCCGCCGATTCTTCTGACAATAAACGATCAATGATTTTTTGATTGGCAATCACCATATAACCATTGGCTGCATCGTAGGCTCTTGCTTCGCGTAAAATTTCTCTAAATATTTCATAACATACTGTTTCGGCAGTTTTAATTGAGCCACGTCCCTGACAGGTAGAACAAACCTCACACAACAAATGCTCTAAAGATTCACGAGTGCGTTTACGAGTCATTTCAACCAAGCCTAATTCAGAGACTTGGGTTATTTTGGTTTTAGCATGGTCACGCGTGAGCATTTTTTCAAAGGCTTTTAATACTTGACTACGATGGTCAGCCTCTTGCATATCAATAAAATCAATAATAATAATGCCACCTAAATTGCGTAATCTTAATTGCCTTGCAATAGCATGTGTTGCTTCTAAATTAGTTTTAAAAACTGTGTCTTCTAAGGTTCTAGAACCAACAAAAGACCCCGTATTAACATCAACAGTGGTCATTGCCTCAGTTTGGTCGATAATTAAATAACCACCTGACTTAAGGGTAACTTTACGTGACAATGCTTTTTGTAAATCCTCTTCGACGTTATACAGCTCAAACAAGGGGCGTTCACCAGGATAATGTTCAATTTTTTCCTCGGCATTTGGCACAAACTCTCGAACAAACTCTAAAATTTTGCCTAAGGTCTCACGGGAATCGACCAAGATTTTACTGATATTTTGAATCACTAAGTCCCGAATAATGCGTTGATATAAAGGTAATTCTTCATAAATTAAGGTTGGGCTTTGTATTTTTTGTTTTTTATCATTAATGTGTTGCCATAGTTTAATCAAGTACGCCATATCTTGACTTAACTCGGCCTCGCTCACACCCTCCGCAGCTGTACGTACAATTACTCCACCCGTTAAACTGTCACTGTTTGCTTCTTTAATCTGTTTAATTATCGTTTTTAAGCGTTCTCTTTCTGCTTCATTTTCGATGCGTTGTGAAATACCAATGTGCTCACCAAAAGGCATATATACCAAAAATCGTGATGGGATAGATAAATCTGTGGTTAGTCTTGCACCTTTACTTCCTAACATATCTTTAATGACTTGTACGGTAATCATTTGCCCTTCATGAACCAAATCAGCGATACTTTGTTCAGCGTTTGATTCTTTTTGAGTACTACTAATAATGTCATTAGCATGTAAAAAAGCTGTTCTTGATAAGCCAATCTCCACAAAAGCGGCTTGCATACCTGGTAATACTCTTACTACTTTACCTTTATAAATATTACTGACCAAACCTCGCTTAGCAGTGCGCTCTACAAATAACTCTTGTACTACCCCATTCTCGACTAATGCGACACGACATTCCATCGGGGTAACGTTAATTAAAATTTCTTCTGACATAATTTATTCTACAAAAAACAAAGGGTTGACATTGTGCCAACCCCCTGTTTGTTTATCACATCAAGGTCCAAGCAAGCGTTGTATTTATCAGAAATACTTACTCATGATAATACGACCCGCTTTAGCAGATAAACCATCGGCTTCTTCGATGGAGGCATCTACACCAATATTTAGGCCATCCATATTGATAAAGTTAAGTCCAGCCGTGGCGCGCACTAAGGTTTTGCCTACTTCTGCTGCAGTTGCATTTACCATTTGTGCACCTAATTTAGCATTTACCATCGCAGCATCACCCGATAAGGTTTGTTCCGCTTGTAAAGCAAATTTAGGGGCAATATCCCACATAGATTTTTTCCATTTTTGACTCCATGTACCACCTAACATCGCCACTACTTGGTTTTCATCAACATCAGCCACAGTTAGTTTTAGCAAGCCATTACCCGCTTCACTAAATCCATCTTGTTTTACGGCATTGTAACGTACACCACTGTTGATGCTCCAACTGCCTACAGCATAATTTGCTGTTAACGCTGCACCTTGTGTAGTTGTCTTAATATCATTCTGATAAGTTTTGAAGGTCGAATTACCCACAATAATATTACGTTTAGCATCAAAATCATATGAGCCTACATTAAGTTCTACACCTAACATCAAATCATTAACTTTTTTGCGTAAGGCAACTGCAACATCTTGGCCTTTTGCCATGATATTAGCATTTTGAGACTCAATATCAGCTTTGTTTACTACCGATAATGTCGCTCCCATTTGCCAATCGTTGCTATAAGGTTCACTATCCAAGCTAAGCTGAACACCATTGATAGTGCGTTTGGCAGCAATGCCATTACCATCGCTATCAATATCAGCTTCTTGATATAAACCTTTAAGTGCTATACCACCTTTTTTAAACACATCAGATACCACTTGCGTGTTATGTAGGTGTTGTTGTAAAGCAAGTGTCGCTTGAATATTTTCAGCGTAAATTGCTGGACTCATACTAACCATTGCTGCATTAAGTTGCTGTGCTGTTGATGGTAACAAAGCATTGTACAATTGAGCCAAATCACTAGAACCAATCAACGCAGATGGGTTAGTGTCACGTACTTGTAATACATCATCCAAAAACTTAGCAGCACCTGTCGCATTATTAGCATTGGCAACAGTTGAATAACTTTGAGGTGTGACATATAGACGTACACTATTAGGCGTATAACCAATATCTAAACGTGTACCAGCTGCTAAGCCTGAAGTTGGAGCTTTGTATGTTGCAAAAGTACCAACAACTGCATTAGCTTTTACCACTTCAAACGATTGGCCTAATGTCGGCACAAAACTATTAGTGGCCGAGCCTGTAATGCCACGAAGTTTAGCATCTAATGTAGTACCTGCTGCTGCGATGTTATAAGTGCCTGTGGCATTCACTTGGTCATAATGGCCAGCACCTGTACCAGCAGTTGCACCATCAATATCTATCTCTAAGGTAGAGCCTGCATTTTGATTCACATCACCTGTGACATTTAAAATCGCAGGTGAGTTACCTGGCGACAATGTGCCATTCACCACAAGATTTCCAACTAAGCTACCTGAACCTCCCAACTTACCACTTGTTCCGACTGTAATATTACTGGTTAGCTTGCCATTGACAAATAATAAGCCGTTCACTTGTGTGGCATTAGTGGCAATAATGTTGCCATCAATATTTAATTGACCAGCTAACACATTAACATTAGCAAAGGTGCCGTTACCTATTAAGGACGAGTTTGAGTTAGCTAGGTTCTGTACAAAATCATTAGTACTTATAAAACCATCAGCAAGGGCGACTTGACCCGCTTCAACGGTTAACGCCCCTACTCCTAAGCTACTACCATTAGCCAAAGTGAGTGTACCTGATTTAAGTGTTGTTCCACCCGAATAAGTATTTACACCTGCTAATGTCAAATTACCTGTACCTTGTTTAACCAACGCACCACTACCCGATACAATACCTGCTATGTTGATATTGCTATCAGACTGTAAGTTAGCTGTACCAGTTAATGCCATATTTTGCAAAGAAACATCAGCATTTACTTGCAATGTTGCATTGCTGATTGACAAACTGCCTGTACCTAAATTGGCGGCCTGACTAATCACAACCGTACCTGCATTGATAGCAGTGCCACCTGCATAGTTATTAGTGCCAGCTAATACTAAAGTACCCGTACCTGTTTTATTAAGTTTACCTGTACCATCAATGGCATTTGCTAAGGTTACTGTCGTATCGGCCAATACATTAACTGTGCCATTAGCAGAACCAATATTAAAGTTACGCGCATAACTTTGAGTTGTCATGGACTCAAAAGTACCGCCATTTAACTCTACAACCGCCCCTACAAGACCTAAATTGGCATTTTCGGCAACTTTGACAGTGCCTTGAGTAACCATCGTTTTGGCTTGTGTATTATTTGCAGATAATAACGTTAAAGTCCCTGTGCCTGTTTTAATTAAAGTACCACCTGCGACTTTGGCATTTAATACCAATGCGTTGTTAGAAGTATCGGCAGTCGCCATACCTATAATATCAATATCGTGATTCAACGCCACAGAGGCTAAATTAGCCATCAAAGTTGTATTGTTTAAAATTAACTTATTAGAGGCTGCACCTAAGTTAGCATCGCTAGAAAGCCCTAAAGTACCGCCAGATACAGATAGATTACCCACAAAGGTATTTGTCCCTTGCAGATTAAGTGTGCCAGTACCATCTTTTACTAAGCTACCTGAACCACTGATAACACCTGTCAAACTGCTGTCAAAGCTGCCACTATGAATGTCAACTTCCCCATTAACTTCAATGGCATTGGCAACCGAGACACCTTTGCTAATGCCTAAACTTAATTCGGTATCTTTGGCAAACGTGGCTGCGCCTGTTCCTAAAGCCGTATTAGCATCTAACGCTACTTTACCTGCAGTAACTTGTGTACCACCTGCGTAGCTGTTAGCACCTGTAAGATTGAGTTGGCCTGCACCATCTTTTACTAAGCTACCTGTACCACTGATAACACCTGTCAAACTGCTGTCAAAGTCGTTGCTTTGTTTAATGATGCCATCTGTTGTAATCGCATTGGCAACCGAGATACCTTTGCTAATACCTAAACTTAATTCGGTATCTTTGGCAAACGTGGCTGCGCCTGAACCTAAAGCCGTATTAGCATCTAACGCTACTTTTTACCTGCGTTAACTTGTGTTCCACCTGCGTAGCTGTTAGCACCTGTCGTGATTAATAAGCCTGCACCATCTTTTACTAAGCTACCTGTACCACTGATAACACCTGTCAAACTGCTGTCAAAGTCGTTGCTTTGTTTAATGATGCCATCTGTTGTAATCGCATTGGCAACCGAGATACCTTTGCTAATACCTAAACTTAATTCGGTATCTTTGGCAAACGTGGCTGCGCCTGTTCCTAAGGCACTATTAGCATCTAACGCTACTTTACCTGCGTTAACTTGTGTTCCACCTGCGTAGCTGTTAGCACCTGTCAGATTGAGTTGGCCTGCACCATCTTTTACTAAGCTACCTGAACCACTGATAACACCTGTCAAACTGCTGTCAAAGCTGCCACTATGAATGTCAACTTCACCATTAACTTCAATAGCATTGGCAACCGAGAGGCCTTTAGTGATACCTAAACTTAACTCGGTATCTTTGGCAAACGTGGCTGAACCTACACCTAAAGCCGTATTAGCATCTAACGCTACTTTACCTGCGTTAACTTGTGTTCCACCTGCGTAGCTGTTAGCACCTGTAAGATTGAGTTGGCCTGCACCATCTTTTACTAAGCTACCTGTACCACTGATAACACCTGTCAAACTGCTGTCAAAGCTGCCACTATGAATGTCAACTTCACCATTAACTTCAATAGCATTGGCAACCGAGAGGCCTTTAGTGATACCTAAACTTAATTCGGTATCTTTGGCAAACGTGGCTGAACCTACACCTAAAGCCGTATTAGCATCTAACGCTACTTTACCTGCGTTAACTTGTGTTCCACCTGCGTAGCTGTTAGCACCTGTCAGACTTAATAAGCCAGCACCATCTTTTACTAAGCTACCTGTACCACTGATAACACCTGTCAAACTGCTGTCAAAGTCGTTGCTTTGTTTAATGATGCCATCTGTTGTAATCGCATTGGCAACCGAGATACCTTTGCTAATACCTAAACTTAATTCGGTATCTTTGGCAAACGTGGCTGCGCCTGAACCTAAAGCCGTATTAGCATCTAACGCTACTTTACCTGCGTTAACTTGTGTTCCACCTGCGTAGCTGTTAGCACCTGTCAGACTTAATAAGCCTGCACCATCTTTTACTAAGCTACCTGTACCACTGATAACACCTGTCAAACTGCTGTCAAAGTCGTTGCTTTGTTTAATGATGCCATCTGTTGTAATCGCATTGGCAACCGAGATACCTTTGCTAATACCTAAACTTAATTCGGTATCTTTGGCAAACGTGGCTGCGCCTGTTCCTAAGGCACTATTAGCATCTAACGCTACTTTACCTGCAGTAACTTGTGTACCACCTGCGTAGCTGTTAGCACCTGTCAGACTTAATAAGCCAGCACCATCTTTTACTAAGCTACCTGAACCACTGATAACACCTGTCAAACTGCTGTCAAAGCTGCCACTATGAATGTCAACTTCACCATTAACTTCAATAGCATTGGCAACCGAGAGGCCTTTAGTGATACCTAAACTTAACTCGGTATCTTTGGCAAACGTGGCTGAACCTACACCTAAAGCCGTATTAGCATCTAACGCTACTTTACCTGCGTTAACTTGTGTTCCACCTGCGTAGCTGTTAGCACCTGTAAGATTGAGTTGGCCTGCACCATCTTTTACTAAGCTACCTGTACCACTGATAACACCTGTCAAACTGCTGTCAAAGCTGCCACTATGAATGTCAACTTCACCATTAACTTCAATAGCATTGGCAAATCGAGAGGCCTTTAGTGATACCTAAACTTAATTCGGTATCTTTGGCAAACGTAATGAACCTACACCTAAAGCCGTATTAGCATCTAACGCTACTTTACCTGCGTTAACTTGTGTTCCACCTGCGTAGCTGTTAGCACCTGTTGACTTAATAAGCCAGCACCATCTTTTACTAAGCTACCTGTACCACCGATAACACCTGTCAAACTGCTGTCAAAGTCGTTGCTTTGTTTAATGATGCCATCTGTTGTAATCGCATTGGCAACCGAGATACCTTTGCTAATACCTAAACTTAATTCGGTATCTTTGGCAAACGTGGCTGCGCCTGAACCTAAAGCCGTATTAGCATCTAACGCTACTTTACCTGCGTTAACTTGTGTTCCACCTGCGTAGCTGTTAGCACCTGTAAGATTGAGTTGGCCTGCACCATCTTTTACTAAGCTACCTGTACCACTGATAACACCTGTCAAACTGCTGTCAAAGTCGTTGCTTTGCTTTAATGATGCCATCTGTTGTAATCGCATTGGCAACCGAGATACCTTTGCTAATACCTAAACTTAATTCGGTATCTTTGGCAAACGTGGCTGCGCCTGTTCCTAAAGCCGTATTAGCATCTAACGCTACTTTACCTGCGTTAACTTGTGTTCCACTCGCGTAGCTGTTAGCACCTGCAAGATTGAGTTGGCCTGCACCATCTTTTACTAAGCTACCTGTACCACTGATAACACCTGTCAAACTGCTGTCAAAGTCGTTGCTTTGTTTAATGATGCCATCTGTTGTAATCGCATTGGCAACCGAGATACCTTGCTAATACCTAAACTTAATTCGGTATCTTTGGCAAACGTGGCTGCGCCTGTTCCTAAGGCACTATTAGCATCTAACGCTACTTTACCTGCGTTAACTTGTGTTCCACCTGCGTAGCTGTTAGCACCTGTAAGATTGAGTTGGCCTGCACCATCTTTTACTAAGCTACCTGTACCACTGATAACACCTGTCAAACTGCTGTCAAAGCTGCCACTATGAATGTCAACTTCACCATTAACTTCAATAGCATTGGCAACCGAGAGGCTCTCAGTATACTCAACTTTAATTCGGTATCTTTGGCAAACGTGGCTGAACCTACACCTAAAGCCGTATTAGCATCTAACGCTACTTTACCTGCGTTAACTTGTGTTCCACCTGCGTAGCTGTTAGCACCTGTAAGATTGAGTTGGCCTGCACCATCTTTTACTAAGCTACCTGTACCACTGATAACACCTGTCAAACTGCTGTCAAAGTCGTTGCTTGTTTAATGATGCCATCTGTTGTAATCGCATTGGCAACTGAGATACCTTTGCCAATACCTAAACTTAATTCGGTATCTTTGGCAAACGTGGCTGAACCTACACCTAAAGCCGTATTAGCATCTAACGCTACTTTACCTGCGTTAACTTGTGTTCCACCTGCGTAGCTGTTAGCACCTGTCAGACTTAATAAGCCAGCACCATCTTTTACTAAGCTACCTGTACCACTGATAACACCTGTCAAACTGCTGTCAAAGTCGTTGCTTTGTTTAATGATGCCATCTGTTGTAATCGCATTGGCAACCGAGATACCTTTGCTAATACCTAAACTTAATTCGGTATCTTTGGCAAACGTGGCTGCGCCTGTTCCTAAGGCACTATTAGCATCTAACGCTACTTTACCTGCGTTAACTTGTGTTCCACCTGCGTAGCTGTTAGCACCTGTAAGATTGAGTTGGCCTGCACCATCTTTTACTAAGCTACCTGTACCACTGATAACACCTGTCAAACTGCTGTCAAAGTCGTTGCTTTGTTTAATGATGCCATCTGTTGTAATCGCATTGGCAACCGAGATACCTTTGCTAATACCTAAACTTAATTCGGTATCTTTGGCAAACGTGGCTGCGCCTGTTCCTAAGGCACTATTAGCATCTAACGCTACTTTACCTGCGTTAACTTGTGTTCCACCTGCGTAGCTGTTGGCACCTGTCAGACTTAATAAGCCAGCACCATCTTTTACTAAGCTACCTGTACCACTGATAACACCTGTCAAACTGCTGTCAAAGTCGTTGCTTTGTTTAATGATGCCATCTGTTGTAATCGCATTGGCAACCGAGATACCTTTGCTAATACCTAAACTTAATTCGGTATCTTTGGCAAACGTGGCTGCGCCTGTTCCTAAGGCACTATTAGCATCTAACGCTACTTTACCTGCGTTAACTTGTGTTCCACCTGCGTAGCTGTTAGCACCTGTCAGACTTAATAAGCCAGCACCATCTTTTACTAAGCTACCTGTACCACTGATAACACCTGTCAAACTGCTGTCAAAGCTGCCACTATGAATGTCAACTTCACCATTAACTTCAATGGCATTGGCAACCGAGACACCTTTGCTAATGCCTAAACTTAATTCGGTATCTTTGGCAAACGTGGCTGCGCCTGTTCCTAAAGCCGTATTAGCATCTAACGCTACTTTACCTGCAGTAACTTGTGTACCACCTGCGTAGCTGTTAGCACCTGTCAGACTTAATAAGCCAGCACCATCTTTTACTAAGCTACCTGTACCACTGATAACACCTGTCAAACTGCTGTCAAAGCTGCCACTATGAATGTCAACTTCCCCATTAACTTCAATGGCATTGGCAACCGAGACACCTTTGCTAATGCCTAAACTTAATTCGGTATCTTTGGCAAACGTGGCTGCGCCTGTTCCTAAAGCCGTATTAGCATCTAACGCTACTTTACCTGCAGTAACTTGTGTTCCACCTGCGTAGCTGTTAGCACCTGTCAGACTTAATAAGCCAGCACCATCTTTTACTAAGCTACCTGTACCACTGATAACACCTGTCAAACTGCTGTCAAAGTCGTTGCTTTGTTTAATGATGCCATCTGTTGTAATCGCATTGGCAACCGAGATACCTTTGCTAATACCTAAACTTAATTCGGTATCTTTGGCAAACGTGGCTGCGCCTGAACCTAAAGCCGTATTAGCATCTAACGCTACTTTACCTGCAGTAACTTGTGTTCCACCTGCGTAGCTGTTGGCACCTGTCAGACTTAATAAGCCAGCACCATCTTTTACTAAGCTACCTGAACCACTGATAACACCTGTCAAACTGCTGTCAAAGTCGTTGCTTTGTTTAATGATGCCATCTGTTGTAATCGCATTGGCAACCGAGATACCTTTGCTAATACCTAAACTTAATTCGGTATCTTTGGCAAACGTGGCTGCGCCTGTTCCTAAGGCACTATTAGCATCTAACGCTACTTTACCTGCAGTAACTTGTGTTCCACCTGCGTAGCTGTTGGCACCTGTCAGACTTAATAAGCCAGCACCATCTTTTACTAAGCTACCTGAACCACTGATAACACCTGTCAAACTGCTGTCAAAGTCGTTGCTTTGTTTAATGATGCCATCTGTTGTAATCGCATTGGCTACCGATACACCTTTGCTAATACCCAAACTTAACTCGGTATCTTTGGCAAACGTGGCTGAACCTGAACCTAAAGCCGTATTAGCATCTAACGCTACTTTACCTGCGTTAACTTGTGTACCACCTGCGTAGCTATTGGCACTATTGAGAGTTAAGGTACCTGCACCTGTTTTAACTAAGGTCGCTGAACCACTGACCTCTTTGACTAGGCTGCTGCTACCTGTCACGGTATTAACCGTTGCTGTGGTTCCCGCTAAAGCTAGGGTACGATCAACATTAACATTACCATTTAAAGCCAAGGTAGCTTCATTGCCAATAACAACACCTGTACCTGCTTTACCTAAGTTGCCATCTTGGCTAATGACTAAGGTACCTTCGTCAATGTCAGTACCACCTGCATACGTATTAACACCCGATAACGTTAAGCTACCTGCACCTTCTTTAACTAACTTCGCAGAACCACTAATCACCTCACTTAAACTGCTGCTACTACCTTCTTTCGTGGTTTCAATCGTGGCCGTTGTGCCTGTTAAATTTAATTTACGCGCAGCCGCTACATTACCTGTTAAAGCTAAGGTAGCTGCATCATCAATCACAACGTCAACACCAAATTTACTTGCTTTAGCTCCTAAACTCGCATCGCTGCTAATCTCTAAGGTGCCTTTGGCAATTTGAGTGCCGCCTGCATACGTATTCGCTGTGCTTAAGGTTAAGGTGCCGTCACCTGTTTTAATTAACTTGGCCGACCCACTTACCGCATCATCTATGCTGCTATCGCCTGTTGTATCAATCGTAGCCGCTGTACCTGCTAAGGTCACTTTACGTTCAATGGCAATATCACCATTTAATAATAACGTGGCGTTACTTACAGTCACACCTGTTTCTGCTTTACCTAAGTTGGCATTTTGACTAATGGCTAAGGTACCCTCATTAACGATAGTACCGCCTTCGTAGCTGTTGCTGCCTTTTAAGGTTAAGGTGCCTGTGCCATCTTTTACAAGACTACCTTTACCACTCACTACACCGTCTAAACTGCTATCAAAGCTACCACTATGAACTTTAACAGCACCATCTACTTGTACCGCATTAGCAACCGATAATCCTTTAGTAATACCTAAACTTAATTCGGTATCTTTGGCAAACGTGGCTGCGCCTGTTCCTAAAGCCGTATTAGCATCTAACGCTACTTTACCTGCGTTAACTTGTGTTCCACCTGCGTAGCTGTTAGCACCTGTAAGATTGAGTTGGCCTGCACCATCTTTTACTAAGCTACCTGTACCACTGATAACACCTGTCAAACTGCTGTTAAAGCTGCCACTATGAATGTCAACTTCACCTTTAACCTCAATCGCATTGGCAACCGAGACACCTTTGCTAATACCTAAACTTAATTCGGTATCTTTGGCAAACGTGGCTGAACCTGTTCCTAACGCACTATTAGCATCTAACGCTACTTTACCTGCAGTAACTTGTGTACCACCTGCGTAGCTGTTAGCACCTGTCAGACTTAATAAGCCAGCACCATCTTTTACTAAGCTACCTGTACCACTGATAACACCTGTCAAACTGCTGTCAAAGCTGCCACTATGAATGTCAACTTCACCATTAACTTCAATAGCATTGGCAACCGAGAGGCCTTTAGTGATACCTAAACTTAATTCGGTATCTTTGGCAAACGTGGCTGAACCTACACCTAAAGCCGTATTAGCATCTAACGCTACTTTACCTGCGTTAACTTGTGTTCCACCTGCGTAGCTGTTAGCACCTGTAAGATTGAGTTGGCCTGCACCATCTTTTACTAAGCTACCTGTACCACTGATAACACCTGTCAAACTGCTGTCAAAGTCGTTGCTTTGTTTAATGATGCCATCTGTTGTAATCGCATTGGCAACCGAGATACCTTTGCTAATACCTAAACTTAATTCGGTATCTTTGGCAAACGTGGCTGAACCTACACCTAAAGCCGTATTAGCATCTAACGCTACTTTACCTGCGTTAACTTGTGTTCCACCTGCGTAGCTGTTAGCACCTGTCAGACTTAATAAGCCAGCACCATCTTTTACTAAGCTACCTGTACCACTGATAACACCTGTCAAACTGCTGTCAAAGATGCCACTATGAATGTCAACTTCACCATCTACTTGTACATCATTAGCAACCAAGACACCTTTGCTAATACCTAAACTTAATTCGGTATCTTTGGCAAACGTGGCTGCACCCGTTCCTAAGGCTGCATTGGCTGCTAAGGTAACGTTACCCTCTTTAATCGCCGTTCCACCACTATAACTATTAGCTTGGGTAAGTTCTAAAGTGCCTGTACCTGTTTTAACGAGTTGACCTGACCCATTGACTGCTTTGTCTAAGCTGCTGTTGCTGTCTTTAGCAGTGTCAACCGTGGCAATACCTGTTACGTCGAGTGTACGACTAAGCGCAACACTCTCTGTTAAGGCTAAGGTGGCATCTTTGATGGTAACAGCGGTACCTGCACCTAATTTATTATCATTGTTAATGGCTAAGGTGCCGCCCTCAATGTGGGTGTCACCTGCGTAGCTATTGGCACTATTGAGAGTTAAGGTACCTGCACCTGTTTTAACTAAGGTCGCTGAACCACTGACCTCTTTGACTAGGCTGCTGCTACCTGTCACGGTATTAACCGTTGCTGTGGTTCCCGCTAAAGCTAGGGTACGATCAACATTAACATTACCATTTAAAGCCAAGGTAGCTTCATTGCCAATAACAACACCTGTACCTGCTTTACCTAAGTTGCCATCTTGGCTAATGACTAAGGTACCTTCGTCAATGTCAGTACCACCTGCATACGTATTAACACCCGATAACGTTAAGCTACCTGCACCTTCTTTAACTAACTTCGCAGAACCACTAATCACCTCACTTAAACTGCTGCTACTACCTTCTTTCGTGGTTTCAATCGTGGCCGTTGTGCCTGTTAAATTTAATTTACGCGCAGCCGCTACATTACCTGTTAAAGCAAGGCAGCTGCATCATCAATCAACGTCAACACCAAATTTACTTGCTTTAGCTCCTAAACTCGCATCGCTGCTAATCTCTAAGGTGCCTTTGGCAATTTGAGTGCCGCCTGCATACGTATTCGCTGTGCTTAAGGTTAAGGTGCCGTCACCTGTTTTAATTAACTTGGCCGACCCACTTACCGCATCATCTATGCTGCTATCGCCTGTTGTATCAATCGTAGCCGCTGTACCTGCTAAGGTCACTTTACGTTCAATGGCAATATCACCATTTAATAATAACGTGGCGTTACTTACAGTCACACCTGTTTCTGCTTTACCTAAGTTGGCATTTTGACTAATGGCTAAGGTACCCTCATTAACGATAGTACCGCCTTCGTAGCTGTTGCTGCCTTTTAAGGTTAAGGTGCCTGTGCCATCTTTTACAAGACTACCTTTACCACTCACTACACCGTCTAAACTGCTATCAAAGCTACCACTATGAACTTTAACAGCACCATCTACTTGTACCGCATTAGCAACCGATAATCCTTTAGTAATACCTAAACTTAATTCGGTATCTTTGGCAAACGTGGCTGCGCCTGTTCCTAAAGCCGTATTAGCATCTAACGCTACTTTACCTGCGTTAACTTGTGTTCCACCTGCGTAGCTGTTAGCACCTGTAAGGTTGAGTTGACCTGCACCATCTTTTACTAAGCTACCTGAACCACTGATAACACCTGTCAAACTGCTGTTAAAGCTACCACTATGAATGTCAACTTCACCTTTAACCTCAATCGCATTAGCAACCGAGAGGCCTTTGCTAATACCTAAACTTAACTCGGTATCTTTGGCAAACGTGGCTGAACCTACACCTAAAGCCGTATTAGCATCTAACGCTACTTTACCTGCGTTAACTTGTGTTCCACCTGCGTAGCTGTTAGCACCTGTAAGATTGAGTTGGCCTGCACCATCTTTTACTAAGCTACCTGTACCACTGATAACACCTGTCAAATCATGTCAAAAACTGCCACTATGAATGTCAACTTCACCATTAACTTCAATAGTATTGGCAACCGAGAGGCCTTTAGTGATACTTCCCAACTTAATTCGGTATCTTTGGCAAACGCGGCTGAACCTACACCTAAAGCCGTATTAGCATCTAACGCTACTTTACCTGCGTTAACTTGTGTTCCACCTGCGTAGCTGTTAGCACCTGTAAGATTGAGTTGGCCTGCACCATCTTTTACTAAGCTACCTGTACCACTGATAACACCTGTCAAACTGCTGTCAAAGTCGTTGCTTTGTTTAATGATGCCATCTGTTGTAATCGCATTGGCAACCGAGATACCTTTGCTAATACCTAAACTTAATTCGGTATCTTTGGCAAACGTGGCTGCGCCTGAACCTAAAGCCGTATTAGCATCTAACGCTACTTTACCTGCGTTAACTTGTGTTCCACCTGCGTAGCTGTTAGCACCTGTAAGATTGAGTTGGCCTGCACCATCTTTTACTAAGCTACCTGTACCACTGATAACACCTGTCAAACTGCTGTCAAAGATGCCACTATGAATGTCAACTTCACCATCTACTTGTACATCATTAGCAACCAAGACACCTTTGCTAATACCTAAACTTAATTCGGTATCTTTGGCAAACGTGGCTGCACCCGTTCCTAAGGCTGCATTGGCTGCTAAGGTAACGTTACCCTCTTTAATCGCCGTTCCACCACTATAACTATTAGCTTGGGTAAGTTCTAAAGTGCCTGCACCTGTTTTAACGAGTTGACCTGACCCATTGACTGCTTTGTCTAAGCTGCTGTTGCTGTCTTTAGCAGTGTCAACCGTGGCAATACCTGTTACGTCGAGTGTACGACTAAGCGCAACACTCTCTGTTAAGGCTAAGGTGGCATCTTTGATGGTAACAGCGGTACCTGCACCTAATTTATTATCATTGTTAATGGCTAAGGTGCCGTTCTCAACGTGGGTGTCACCTGCGTAGCTATTGGCACTATTGAGAGTTAAGGTACCTGCACCTGTTTTAACTAAGGTCGCTGAACCACTGACCTCTTTGACTAGGCTGCTGCTACCTGTCACGGTATTAACCGTTGCTGTGGTTCCCGCTAAAGCTAGGGTACGATCAACATTAACATTACCATTTAAAGCCAAGGTAGCTTCATTGCCAATAACAACACCTGTACCTGCTTTACCTAAGTTGCCATCTTGGCTAATGACTAAGGTACCTTCGTCAATGTCAGTACCACCTGCATACGTATTAACACCCGATAACGTTAAGCTACCTGCACCTTCTTTAACTAACTTCGCAGAACCACTAATCACCTCACTTAAACTGCTGCTACTACCTTCTTTCGTGGTTTCAATCGTGGCCGTTGTGCCTGTTAAATTTAATTTACGCGCAGCCGCTACATTACCTGTTAAAGCTAAGGTAGCTGCATCATCAATCACAACGTCAACACCAAATTTACTTGCTTTAGCTCCTAAACTCGCATCGCTGCTAATCTCTAAGGTGCCTTTGGCAATTTGAGTGCCGCCTGCATACGTATTCGCTGTGCTTAAGGTTAAGGTGCCGTCACCTGTTTTAATTAACTTGGCCGACCCACTTACCGCATCATCTATGCTGCTATCGCCTGTTGTATCAATCGTAGCCGCTGTACCTGCTAAGGTCACTTTACGTTCAATGGCAATATCACCATTTAATAATAACGTGGCGTTACTTACAGTCACACCTGTTTCTGCTTTACCTAAGTTGGCATTTTGACTAATGGCTAAGGTAACCGCCAACGATAGTACCGCCTTCGTAGCTGTTGCTGCCTTTTAAGGTTAAGGTGCCTGTGCCATCTTTTACAAGACTACCTTTACCACTCACTACACCGTCTAAACTGCTATCAAAGCTACCACTATGAACTTTAACAGCACCATCTACTTGTACCGCATTAGCAACCGATAATCCTTTAGTAATACCTAAACTTAATTCGGTATCTTTGGCAAACGTGGCTGCGCCTGTTCCTAAAGCCGTATTAGCATCTAACGCTACTTTACCTGCAGTAACTTGTGTACCACCTGCGTAGCTGTTAGCACCTGTAAGGTTGAGTTGACCTGCACCATCTTTTACTAAGCTACCTGAACCACTGATAACACCTGTCAAACTGCTGTTAAAGCTGCCACTATGAATGTCAACTTCACCTTTAACCTCAATCGCATTGGCAACCGAGAGGCCTTGCTCAATACCCGTATCAAGTAATACTTTTTTATTAACATCTAAGGTTAATTCGGTGTCTTTGGCAAAGATGGCTTTACCTGTTCCTAACGCACTATCGGCATTTAATGCTACTTTACCTGCTTGAACGTTAGTACCACCGCTATAGGTGTTATCCCCTGTTAAGGTTAAGGTGCCTGTACCCATATCGACACCATCAACACGACCACCCACTTTAACAAGACTACCTGTACCACTAATAACGCCATTTAAGGTGTTATCAAAGGTTTGGCCATCAATGCTTAATGCACCATTTAAACCGATATTATTAGTCGAGTTAGTCGCAGCTAATGTGGTCAGTTTAACTGTTTCAAAAACAGCCTTACCTACGCCTAGCGCATTGTCTTTACTAACAAAAACAGCACCTTCACTAATAGTTAAGGTACCTTTATAGTCTTTGTTATCTTTGTTTAGTATTAAGTTGCCAGTACCTTGCTTGGTAATACCTGTGTTCGCTTCAGTAGTCTGCTTACCTAATGTTGAGTTAAGCGTACCGAGAGTTACATTAAACTCGTTAACGTCTAACACATTACCAGTACCTTCAACACCCATATTGCGCATACTAATATTTCGTATAGCGTCACTTTCATCTTGCACAACTTGACCTTGCACACCTTGTATATCTAAGGTTGCGCCTCCTGCAAAGTTCAATTTACCTGTGCTCTTTCCTAGGTCAGCATCATTACCAATAATGACATTAGTATTTTTTAAGATGGTGCCATTATGTTGATTAACATTAACAACAGTATCAGGGTCGGTTGTTTCATCTATTTTGGCTTTTAAATTAAAACCTCCACCTTCCAACGTAACCGCATAATTCCCTTGCAAACGATTTAAGCCAACAGTACTGGCACCAATATTTTTAATAGTGCTATCTTGGTTTAACTGCACATCACGATTTAACGTAGTGACACCATCGGTTTGTAAGGTTCCGCCATTTAAAATAACGTTGGTGTCTTTTTTACCTAAACTATCATCTTTGGTAATAGTTAAAGTACCTTTATCAATCGAAACACCGCCAGTAAACTCCGTGTTTGTGCCTGATAGTGTTAATTGCCCTTCGCCTTCTTTAACAAACAAACCTTGTCCTTTAAAAGCCACTTCTAGGGTACTGCTAGTATCTTTTGTGGTGTTTATTGCACCGCGCGCACCTGTAATATCAATAGAATCGGTAGATGCTCCACCACCAATTGTTATGTCGTTTAATAGAGTTAAACCACCGCCAGCCAGCTCAACCAGTACTTTTCCACCTAAGTTTTTAGCCTCACTAATGGCTAAATTACCTTCTTTGATGGTTGTTTTGCCTTTGTAGTTGGTGTTAGTGCCACTTAGCTCTAAAGTACCCGTGCCTTCTTTAATAATACCTACCGTATTAGCATCGTTACTTAACATACCGTCTAAAACAACATTAGCACCCGTAGCACTTAGTGTTACTTGCGAACCATTAGCCCCCTTTAAGGCAATATTTTTATTTAACGTTATTGTGCTAGGTTGTTGGTTTGCCTCAAGCACAACATTAACACTCAATGCTGCATTAGCATTAAGCTCAACATTAGTATTTACGCCTAAGGCAGCAGCATTATTAATAGCAACCTTACCTTCTTTGATAATAGTTTCGCCTGCGTAAGTATTAGTACCATTAAGTATTAAACTACCTGCACCTGTTTTGGTAAGAGAAGCAGCACCCGAAACGGTATCAGTGAGTGTTAAAGATGTATTTTGGGGTGTGGTTAATGGGTTAATTTGTGGGGTGGACAGTGTGACATTACCACTAACCAGCTCGACTTTATTAGCTAAAGTAACATCGGCTCCACTTTGCAAAGTTGTGCCATTTTGTAATTTTACATTGCCTGTGCCTAAGGCTTTATTATTGGCAGCAGTCACTGTACCTTGTTGTATATCTGTATTGCCACTATATAAGTTTTCGGCGTTTAGGCTAATTTCGCCCGCACCTGTTTTAACAAGGCTGCCTGTTCTGTATTGAACCGTTAAATCATTACCAGGGTCTGTATTATAGTCGGCATCTTTAACAGCCTTATTAAAGACCGATTTAGTGTCTTTATCTGCGTTAATGGTTGTTTGACCATTTAACTTAAATTGGTTATCAAAAGTCGCATTACCTGTAATATGCAAATTAGAATCAGCGGCATTATTTGCTACGCCCTGATTAAACTCAACATTGCCTGTACCTAAATTTTGTTTAACTTCAATGTTGCCCTGCACCAATAAATTACCAGCAAAGGCACTGCTATCACCATTGAAAGCAAGGGTTTTGGCGCCTTTATCAACCTTTAAGGTTGCTTTACCTGTACCTGTTAATCCACGAATACTTAGGTCTTCATCTTGCCGTAATGTAGCACCATTAATGCCATCACCCACGGTAATACCATGTGCCAAATCAAGCTTAGTATTTGCATCAGTAGTATCTAATGTAGTGCCATCTTTTAGAGTAAGCTGTGCTGCGTCTGCCCCTAAGTTTTGGTTGGCATCAATTTTTAATGTGCCAGACTCAACCGTAATGCCACTGACAGTATTATTTCCTTTAAGCGTCAATGTACCATCATGTGTAAATACAGTTTGACCATATTGGTCTTTAACTATGTTACCATTTGCATCTTTTTTAGCTGTGCCTGTTTGCGTTAATGTGCCATCACCACTAATATCTGTTTCTATGGTAAGGTCGAACGCACCAATATCTAGACCACCACCCTCTTGCCCTACTTTAAGCAAGCGAGATGCTGCATCACCCTTTTTAAAACTCACCGCATCTGCTGCACCAAGCTGTAACGTACCACCATTTAAGGTAATATCCGTTGATTGCAAACCTAAATTACTATCTTTATTAACAGCTAACACACCACCTTTAATTTGTGTACCACCTGCATAAAGATTATCTGCTGACAATACTAAGGTGCCTTCACCTGCTTTAACAAAAGCACCATTGCCTTGTATTTTGCTTGTCACAGTGACTTCGGTTTTATTGCCTGAAGCATCTAACGCGGTATCAATCCCACCTGTGCTATTAATAATAATTTCTTTATCAAAAATTAAACTTGCATTAGTACGCAAGTTACCACCATCTAAAAATAATTTACCTTGTGCTAAATTATCCTTACCCGTAACACCCAAAGTTCCCTCTTGGATAATGGTATTACCTTTAAAATTAGTATTATCTTTGGTTAAATTTAATGTACCTGTACCCGATTTAGTAAAATCGGCAGATAATACCCCTGCATCTAATGACAATGTACCACTTAAGGTCGCGGTATTTGTACCTGCGACAGCAACAGTACCTCCCTTTTCTGTAAGTACAATTTGACGCCCCAAGGTTGCATCTTTGGCAATCGCTAAAGTTGCACCATCGATTAACACTTGCGTATTTGCTTTACCTAAAGAACCATCAGTACTTACTTCTAATGTGCCGTCTTTAATACGCACACCGCCTTCGAAGTTATTTTTTTCATTAGTCAAAGAAAACTTACCAGCACCCGACTTCACTAATTGGCCAGCACCACTCACAACACCCGATAAAGTAACATTATTGCTAACATTATCAATAGTGCCATTACTGCTGGTAATCACTGCATTTTTATCAAGTGTAACATCCGCATTACCTACAACCTGCAACGAACCACCATCTAGGGTGAGTTGACCTCCTACCCCTAAGCCTTGCGTGGAATTAATTTGTATTTTTCCCTGACTAATCGTTGTATTACCCGTAAAGGCTTGGTTATTTAAGTCAGTTAATACTAAAGTACCACTTCCTTGTTTCGTCAAAGCACCCGACCCTGAAAGTGCACCCGTTTTAATGGTTGCACCTGTGGTATCAATCGTTCCTCCCGCGCCTTGCAATGTCACTGCACCTAAGTCAACACCCGTAGCCACGGCCTGATTAATGCGTAACTCACCACCCGCCAAGTTTACAGCCACTGCCGCGCCAAAATCTTTGGCAGCATTATCAATCTCTAAAACACCCGCCTTTACACTCACACCCGCCACAGAATTCTTTTTAAATTCGCTTGCAACTTCGTTAGAAGTATTTCGATAACTACCTGAATGTAAATCAAGCACCAGTGTGCCTTCACCCTCTTTTGTCAGTACACCTTTTCCCTCTACCAAACCAGAGAGTGTGGTGGTGTTAGCCGCACCACTCACATCGACTGTTGCCCCTGCATTACCAATGACCACATAACGATCTGAATCAACGCCCTGTGTTGTTTTGAGTGTGCCTCCATCTATTTGCACATTACCTAGTTTCCATTTATATTGGTCCTCTTCATCGGTTTGCACGCCAATCCTTTCAGGCTTTTTACCCAGTTGAGCGTCATTACCAACCGCCAATACACCACCATTAATGACGGTATTACCGACAACCGCCACAGTTTTTCCATCCGCGTCAATCGCTGTACCCACATCATAGTCATTCGTTGTATTTGTGAGTGTGAGTGTGCCGCCACCCGTTTTTACTAATCGTCCACTGCCTGTTACCTGACCATTCACGGTTACGTCATGACCTGCGGTATTGATAGAGCCACCTGCTGTCCCTACAGTGGTGATGCTATTAGCAATCGTCATATCATTATTGGTTTGCAATGTGCCTTTTTTGATTTCTACATTGCCTCCACCCAAAGAGGTTATGCCATTTCCATCTTGGTCTTTAACAACCAAAATACCACCGTTAATAACAGTCTTCGTTTGTTGGTTATTTTCATTATCTAATGTTAAAGAGCCATTACCTACTTTTTCTAACGTGCCACTAACAATTTGCCCCTGAAGAACACTGTTATTGCCACCTGCATCAACTTTACCTTGACCTGTAATCGCTACATCCTGAGTAACCGTAATACCTTGATTGGTTTTTAATGTTGCATTATTAAGAATATTTACCGTGGTATTCGTTCCTAAACTACCACTACGACTAATCGCTAATGTTCCTTCTTGAACTGTTGTATTACCTTGATACGCATTATCAGCAGTTAACGACAGTGTACCCGCACCACTTTTAGTTAAACCACCAGCACCACTCACCGTCGAAGTCACCTGAGTGATATTTTCGGCACCTGTGGTGCTAATTGTTGCATCACCTGACAACGTCATGTTTTGTGTCAATGCGGTCGACTTTTGAGTATCTAAGGTGGCTCCACCGCTTAGAGTAACTCCACCATCACCCAAACTAGCCGCACGCGCAACACTTAATGTGCCACCTTGCACTTCTGTACCGCCCTGATAAGTATTGTTATTTGTCAGAGACAGCGTACCTGCACCACTTTTAATTAACTGAACATTTTGCCCTGCATCAGACACTACGCCCGAGACAATTGCATCAACCTGAGCATCAGCAGTTGCATCAGCAACACTCATTGTCTTGTCGCTAGATGTTAAGGTCACGGCACTGCTGTAGGTTGTTGCTGGATTAGTTCCACTAATTTGGTTTGCATCCGTCGCCATAGCAAGTGGTGATGTTAATGCCACGGTAACAGCTAATGTCAAAGGACTAATTGTAAATGGGGGACGACGCATATTTATCTCCTTGCTAACTTTTGGGCAGCTAGTTTTATTATGTCATCTAGCGGTCAAAGCTTGTAATTGTAAAATCAGGGGGTTAAAACCAAATAAAACTGGGTCGATAATAGCATATAATTTTGTAATAGCATTAGGTAATTTATTGTTTGCTAACTGTGAACTACTACCATAAAAAATCAAGCTATTTTGTTGAAAAAATAGGCTTTTATTAAAAAATTATACCTTGACACCAAATTCTCTTAACATCATAGCTGTTTCAGTCAGTGGCAAGCCAACAACATTGCTATAACTGCCGTCAATTTTTTGGACAAATATCGCGCCTTTACCTTGTATGCCATAACCACCAGCTTTGTCTTGCGGTTCACCTGTTTGCCAATAGTCGAGCATCTCATGTTCACTCAATTCTCTAAAATAGACATCCGTTACCACAACTTGTGTTTTTTGTTGATGATGACTTGCTACGGTCACTCCTGTTAATACGCGATGCTTTTGTCCACTTAGGCTGCGCCATATAGCCAATGCTTGTGTAAGGTTTTGTGGTTTGCCAATGATATGGCTATCTAATACAACCGTCGTATCAGCTGCAATAACAATGATGTCTTGCTGTTGCGTCAGTAAAAAAAGTCCAGCTTGTGCCTTGCTAAGCGATAAACGCGCAACATAATCACGGGCAGTTTCACAATCAAATAAGGACTCATCAACATCTATTGATAAGCATTCAAATTGCAAGCCTATTTGTTGCAGTAACTCTTTGCGCCGTGGTGAGGTTGAAGCCAAATAAAGCATATTTTTTCCTATCTTAAATAACTATTTTGCCATCGCACTAAGGTATCTAACATCAGTGGCCATGCCAGCAAAGTAACGCCAATGGTAATAATATAATTTAAAGATTGCTCTAGGGTAACCTCACCTAACAATAACCATCCTCCTACACGCAAAATAATAGCTATCACCAGCAAAAAAAACACTAAGACAGCTTTTTCAACGCCACTAAACATCATAATGTTACGTCCTAAACGACGACTCATATAAACCACTATTGCACAGGACAGCGCATAACTTCCTAACAAGCTACCCGTTATTAAATCCCAAAACAAACCAACGCCAAAAGCAATACCTACCCCAATATACTGAGGATAATATAACGTCCAAAATACCAACCATAAAACCAGCCAATCTGGTCGAAAATAACGCCACTCCAGTACGATTGGCCAAAAAGACAATAACAATATAACAGCAAAACTAAAGGCCATTGCCCGATAGATTACAACTCCGTTGGTATTCATTTAACAATATCTTGGCTGGGTGTAATGGGGAGCACTTCGATTTTTACAGGAGGTAATGCTTGTTTGAATAAAACAATCACATGTTGGCTACTTTCGAGGTGCGCTAACGGCAACGCGTAAATTTGTGCAAAGGCTTTGCCTGTCCTTTTATTAATATCGGATACTTTGGCAACAGGATAACCTGCAGGAAAATATAGCCCTGCTCCCGATGTTTCTAAGATATCTCCTTCTTTTACATCCATTGTTTCGGCGGCATACTCCAGCTTTAGGCGTTGGGTATCACCTATTCCTTTTAGAATAGCACCTTGCTGTGTACGACGAATCCGTACAGGTAAAGCATGACGACTATCAGAAATTAACATCACCTGTGATAAACGATGTGTGGACTCAATCACTTGCCCCATAACACCTGTTGAGTCTAAAACGGGATAACCGACTTTAATCCCTTCACGCAGACCTTTATTAAGCAAAATAACATGCTGTTGCGGTTGTGGACTAGCCGATAAAACTTGGGCATAGATAAAATCATCGGACAACCCTACACCAAAATCCACTAGAGCACGCAAACGCATATTTTCGGCTTTTAATTCACTAAGCTGTTGTAATTGTACTGCTTTTTGCAATAACAAACTTTTAAGCAGTTTATTTTCTTGAACTAATTGCTGCTGTGAACTCACGGCTTCATTGATTGCCTGAAAAATGCGCTGAGGGTAACTTAATAAACGCAATACTGGTTCAAATAACTGCAGTGTATAGTGGCGTACAGGCTCTACTTTGTCAGGATAGCGCACATCGACTAACATCAAACCAGCGGCTATCAATATCACTGCCAACAAGCGATAACTTTGGCTAGAAAAATGCTCAAAACGACGCTTCTTTTGTTCAAAATGAGCCAAAATAATATCCTTTCGCTATAGGCTTAGTGCAAAAACAAGCTGTCATAGGCGATATTATCTAAAAATGCCAAAGCTTTACCCATACCACGAATGACACAGCTTTCGGCATCATCGGCAATAATCATCGGCAAGCCCACTTCTTGACTCAATAATTTGTCCAAATGGCGTAATTTTGCGCCTCCACCCGTGAGCACGATACCTCGTTCAGCAATATCACCCGATAGTTCAGCAGGCATATCTTCTAAGGCATTTTTGATAGCATTAATGATGGTATTAAGTGGGTCTTGTAATACGGCTGATATTTCTTTGGCTGTAACTTTAATTGCTGTTGGTACACCTGCTGCAAGTTGCCGTCCACGAACTTCCATTTCTTGATTTTCATCTTCTGCCAATACTAAGGCCATCCCCAACTCTTGCTTAATATGCTCTGCTGTAGCTTCGCCAATCAAACAACCATATTGCCGACGAATATAGGTAGCGATACGTTCATTTAAGATGTCGCCCGCAGTCCGCAAAGAGTCCGAATATACTGTGCCTAATAACGAAATCACCCCTATTTCGGTACTTCCTGCACCAATATTAACCACCATTGAACCACAGGCTTGATCTATTGGTAAACCAGCCCCTATGGCGGCTGCCATCGCTTGCTGAATCAAACGTATCTCGTTAGCCCCTGCACCATCCACTGCCTCTTTAACTGCACGATATTCTAATAAAGTTGCTTTGGCTGGCACACTCACCAAAATTCGCATATTAGTTTTAACTCGGGTTTTGATGTTGGCCTGACGCAAAAAATATTGTAATAACACTTCGGTCATTTCCAAGTCGGCAATCACGCCATCCTTTAAAGGGCGAATAGCATTTAAGCCAACGGGTGTACGTCCAAGCATATCTTTAGCATCTTGACCAACGGCAGCTATATGTCGTCCACCAGAATCATAGTTTTGTCTAATAGCGACAACCGTTGGCTGCTGTAACACCACACCACGTTTAGCAACATAAATGGCGGTATTGGCTGTTCCTAAATCTACGGCAACATCAGTCGAAAACAACTTTAATATGCGTTTTAACATAAAGAACCTAATTAAGTAGAATTTTTTACCCAAATGATTTTATCTAGTGCTAGTCACAAACTTTAACTAAATGCTGTATGTTGAACAAGTCAAGTTAATTAAAATAAAAGCTTGTTTTGTATTTTACCAGTCTGTGATAATTTGCAGGCGTTTTAATTTGTATAGAAAGACAGAATCATGGCTTTAACTCTTGACGATATTAACAAAATTGCTCACTTAGCTCGTTTAGGCTTAAGTGATGAAGAAAAATCGCGCTATACCGATAGCTTAAATAATATTTTAGGCTTAATTGACGACCTACAAGCAGTAAATACGCAAGGCATTGAGCCTTTGGCACATGCGGTTGATGTGACACAACCTTTACGCCCAGATGTTGTCACCGAAACCAATCAACGTGATGCTTATCAAAAAATTGCACCTGCGGTACAAGAAGGTTTGTATTTAGTACCTAAGGTCATTGAATAAACAACATAGTTTTATCAGGAATTAGCTCCCTCACCGTCTTAACAAGACAGGGAACTTCATTTTTTGGCAATCCAAATTAAGGTTTACCATGTTACACACCTATACCTTAGCCGCTCTGCGTGACGGCTTAGCCCGTGGCGATTTTTCTAGCCGTGAGCTAACGCAACATTTTTTACAACGTATTGCCCAATACGATAGCTCACTCAATAGCTTTATTACTGTTTGTGCCGACCAAGCTTTACGTCAAGCTGATGCCGCCGATGCCGCTCGTGCTCAAGGCACAGCTCATGCCTTAGCAGGCATTCCGATTGCACAAAAAGACATTTTTTGTACCCAAGGCGTAAAAACCACTTGTGCTTCAAAAATGCTCGATAATTTTATTAGTCCTTATAATGCCACGGTGATTAGTAAAAGTGAGGCTGCTGGCTTAGTGATGTTGGGTAAAACCAATATGGATGAATTTGCGATGGGCTCTTCTAACGAAACCAGTTATTACGGTGGCGTTAAAAATCCTTGGGATTTAAGCAAAGTACCTGGTGGTTCGTCGGGTGGTTCTGCCGCAGCCGTTGCTGCACGTTTAGCCCCTGCAGCCACAGGCACAGATACAGGCGGTTCTATTCGTCAACCTGCGGCATTGTGTAACTTAACAGGTCTAAAACCGACTTATGGCCGTATTTCTCGCTGGGGGATGATTGCCTTCGCCTCTAGCTTAGACCAAGCTGGGCCAATGACCCAAACCGCAGAAGATGCCGCTTTATTAATGAATGTGATGTCTGGCCATGATGCTAAAGACTCAACCAGCATTAACACCGCTGTACCAGACTATACCGCCACCTTAAATAATGATTTAAAAGGTTTACGCATTGGTATTCCCAAACAGTATTTTGGTGAAGGTTTAGATGGTCAAGTTGAACAAGTGGTCAGAGACGCCTTAAAAGAGTTAGAAAAACTTGGTGCAATTTTGGTGGATATTGATTTACCAAACACAGGTTTATCTGTACCTGCTTATTATGTGATTGCACCTGCCGAAGCTTCTAGCAACTTATCGCGTTTTGATGGTGTACGTTTTGGTTATCGTTGTGAAAATCCTGCCGATTTAACCGATTTATACAAACGTTCTCGTGGTGAAGGTTTTGGTAGTGAAGTCAAACGCCGTATTATGATTGGTACGTATGCTTTATCGGCTGGCTACTATGATGCTTATTATTTACAAGCCCAAAAAGTTCGTCGTTTAATTCAACAAGACTTTGCCAATGCTTTTGCTCAATGTGATGTGATTGCTGGCCCAACCTCACCGTCTGTTGCTTTTGGTTTTGGTGAAAAGAATGCCAACCCGATTGCTATGTATTTATCCGACATTTACACCATCGCCACCAACTTAGCTGGCTTACCTGCGATGAGCATTCCTGCAGGCTTTAGCCAAAAATTACCCGTTGGTTTGCAATTAATTGGTAATTACTGGCAAGAATCACGTTTATTAAATGTTGCCCATCGTTATCAACAAGTGACCACATGGCATAAAGAATTGCCTGAACAATTTGCTTAAGAGGAACATCCTATGTCATGGGAAACTGTGATTGGTTTAGAAATACACGTACAGTTAGCAACCAATAGTAAAATTTTTTCGGGCAGTGACACAAGTTTTGGTGCAGAAGCCAACACCCAAGCCAGCTTAATTGATTTAGGTATGCCTGGTGTATTGCCTGTCCTTAACCAAGAAGCCGTGAATATGGCAATTCGTTTTGGTTTAGGCGTTGATGCACAAATTGGTCGCACCAGTATTTTTGCCCGTAAAAACTACTTTTATCCTGACCTACCTAAAGGTTATCAAATTTCACAATTTGAACACCCTATTGTGGGCAAAGGTCATTTGGATATTGTTTTAGAAGATGGTAGCACCAAGCGTATTGGCATTACTCGCGCCCACTTAGAAGAAGATGCGGGCAAATCTTTGCATGAAGATTTTGCAGGTATGTCTGGCATTGACTTAAACCGTGCAGGTACACCGTTATTAGAAATCGTCTCTGAACCCGATATGCGCTCTGCTAAAGAAGCCGTTGCCTATGTCAAAGCCATTCATTCGATTATCCGTTATTTGGGTATTTCTGATGGCAACATGGCTGAAGGCTCGATGCGTTGTGACTGTAACGTGTCTTTGCGTTATAAAGGCGAAGAAAAGTTTGGCACGCGCCGTGAAATCAAAAACGTTAACTCCTTTAAGTTTATTGAAAAAGCGATTAACAGCGAAATTGAATGGCAAATGGACGAATTAGAGTCTGGTCGTGCCATTCAACAAGCCACCGTACTTTATGATCCAAACACCAACAAAACCCGCGCCATGCGTAGCAAAGAAGAAGCGAATGATTACCGCTACTTCCCAGACCCCGATTTGTTGCCTGTGGTGGTGAGTGAAGAGATGATTAATACGGTTCGAGCAACCTTGCCCGAATTGCCCACCGCTAAAAAAGCCCGTTTTATCAGTGATTACGCCTTACCTGACTATGATGCAGGTGTGTTGGTTGCTCAACGCGAATTAGCCGACTATTTTGAAACAGTAGTTAAAGCCGCCAATAATCAAGCCAAACAAGCTTCTAACTGGGTGATGGTAGAGTTATTAGGTGCGCTTAACAAAACCGAAAAAGATATTAGCCAATCACCTATCAGTGCCGAACAACTTGGTATGTTAATCAACCGTATTAACGACAATACTATCTCGGGCAAAATTGCTAAGCAAGTTTTTGCGTTGATGTTAGAAAATGAGGGTAAATCGGTTGATGACATTATTACCGAAAAAGGCTTAAAACAAGAAACCGACACAGGTGCGATTGAGGCCGTGATTAGAGAAGTATTGGCCGCTAATACCACTATGGTACAAGAGTACAAAGCAGGCAAAGAAAAAGCCTTTAATGGTTTGGTAGGTCAAATTATGAAAGCATCTAAAGGTAAAGCCAATCCTGCGCAAGTGAATGAACTGCTCAAAAAACTGTTAAGCGAAGCTTAATATAGGTACGGCAACAAGGATGTTGCTGGCAAGCTTCCCTTAGACTGCAACTCAGAATACAACATCGTGTTGTTGCTCGGAGTCGAAACTAACCTCAACATCCATTTCACTCTTTTTGCTTAATCAAAATAACGATTTATTATTTTCTTAAACAACTTAAAACAGGTAAAATCCGCCCCTTTTCTGTGGTTTTAGGGCTTTTTTTACCATGACAACCGTGCCATTTACACTAAGCGACCAAGATGTCGAAATTTTTACCCAAGAAATTATGGCACTACGCCGAGCAGCCAATGAACGCTTAAGTTTAGAGGATTTTAAGCACCTTAAAAAAATAGAGCGTTGGGGCAAATTATCAAGCTTGGCAGGTTATGGCACAGCATGGATTGCCCCCAATCTAATTTCCGCTTTTTTGATGAGTCAAGGCAATGTCACACGTTGGACGACCATTGCTCATCATGTATTACACAAAGGCTTTGATAAAATTGAAGGCGTTCAAGAGCGTTATACCAGTAAAGGTTTTGCCAAAGGTTGGCGTCGTTTTTTAGATTGGAATGATTGGATGTTGCCAGAAGCATGGAGTAATGAGCATAACAAACTTCATCATTATAACTTAGGCGAGGCAGCCGACCCCGACCAAGTTGAACTGAATTTAGAATGGTTGCGTGACTCTAACTTACCCATGCCAATACGTTATGCGGTTGTGGCATTGTTTGCAGCAACATGGAAACCAGTTTATTACGCCCCCAATACCCTTAAACATTTACGCAGTACCAAAAATAATGTTTTAGGTGAAGAACGTGATTCAGCGACCTTAACCCAATTAGCGTTGTGGAATCCCTTAAACCCTGCTGCTCGTGATTTGTGGTCTAAATGCTTATTACCCTATATTTTTGTTAAATTTGTGTTAATGCCTTTATTGTTTATTCCTTTAGGCCCTGTAGCGGTAATTAACGTTTGGATTAACACTTTATTGGCGGAGATTATCAGTAATTTACACGGCTTTTTAGTGGTGGTGCCTAATCATGCAGGTAATGACATTTTGTTGTTTGAAGATAGTGCCAATAACAAAAGCGAGTTTTTTTTACGACAAATTACAGGCTCTACCAACTTTAAAACAGGTGGCGACATAAATGATATGTTACATGGATGGTTAAATTATCAAATTGAACATCATTTGTGGCCAGATTTACCCATGAGCGAGTATCAACGCTTGCAGCCACAAGTTAAAGCCTTATGTCAAAAATACGGTATTCCTTATGTGCAAGAGTCGGTGTGGGTGCGTTTAAAGAAAACGGTAGATATTATGGTGGGTAATAATGCAATGCCACGCCAAAAATCTGTCAGTAGTAATCAACGTAGCAGTCATAAAAACAAAACTGATGTAAAAGATATGGCATGATTTTGTTGTAATTGCGTGAGTCAACATGGCGGAATACATTCCGCCATACGGCTCTAATAAACACCCGTCATTGCTCTAATAATATCAAAATGGTCTTCGAATAACTGTTCAGGCTGCAAGGCCGACAATGGTAGCCAAAACGCTGCTTTAGCATCATCGCCACCCTTCACCTTTGGCAAAGCACTATCAGGTTTTAAATCAAACATAAAGGCATGGGTAATGGTACGGCCACGAGCTGAGCGATAAGGGTCATCAAATACGCGCTGCCCTTTTAAAGAGCCATGTAACACAAGCTCAGGTACTTTAAGCCGTGTTTCTTCGCGTAGTTCACGAATACAGGCATTAATAAGTGTTTCTTGTTGGTCAACAAAACCACCTGGTAAGGCAAACAACCCTTTACCTGGTCTAGCTTTGCGCTCTACCAACAAAATATGTCCCGACTGCACCACAATGGCATCTACCGTTACAAAGGTTGGTGTATAAGGCGCAACTGACCATGCTTGTTTATATTGAGCAATAAAAGCTGCCTCACTCGCCAAATGTTGATACTGCTCATGACTGATAAAGTCTTTTAAAAAATGTTGTGTCCCTATGGGCAATAAATCCGTATTTGGCATTTTCCCTAATAAATAGTTATCGCGTAATGGTGTTGCTGACAAAGATTGATGATTGTCCACGTCAACACGCTGCCATTGGGGAAATAAACGTAAATAATAAGAACTATGGTCTTTTTGATGGCCAATCAGCCCAATACGCGCTGTTGGTGTTCCATGTTTGGCGACAACATTCTGTACTGCTTCTTGAACATTTTTGACCCAAACAGCATCATTATACAAACAATCATACAAAGGCTGACAATGTACACGAGCCGCTTCATCTGGCATTAAACTTCCCAAAATCATTTGTGCGCGCTCTGCTACTGTAAAAGGATTACGAGTATTACGGGCTTGCCTTGCCGAACCTATTAAGACAATCACTTGCGCACTTTGAGCCAAAGCTTCTTTGAGAACTTGCAAATGCCCAACATGAAAAGGCTGAAAACGACCAATAAATACTAAAAAATCAAACATCGCAGGACTCCCCTGTTTGTGATGACACTTACGCTGTTGTATTTGTGTCTTTTAGCCCAATATACACCTTAATAAAAAAACCAATAGGCAGCACTAATCGCGGCTACTGCCCCTACCAAATCACAAAACAAACCACAGGCTAGCGCATAACGCTCTTTACGAATACCCACCGCACCAAAATACACCGCTAATACATAAAAAGTCGTTTCGCTAGAACCTTGAATTGTTGCTGCTACTAAAGCTGGAAAAGAATCAACGCCATAACTCTGCATGGTTTCTATCATCATCGCACGTGCGCCGCTGCCCGAAAAAGGCTTAATTAAGGCCGTGGTTAACGCAGGCACAAAATCAGTATTTAGGCCCATCAAAGCAATGACATAGGCGATACCATCTAATATTATTGTCAAGACACCACTGGCGCGTAACATCGCCACCGCCACCAACATAGCAACCAAAAAAGGTATCAAGCCTACTGCTAAATCAAATCCTTGTTTTGCCCCAACAATAAACTCATCATACAAGGCCACATTTTTGCGCCATCCTGCCAACAAAAACAAAGCAATCACTCCAAATAAAGCCAAATTCCCAATTAAGGCCGAACGCTCACTTAAGGTATCAGGTGGTAAACCAACCACTAAGCTAATCAATCCTGACATTAACAGGACAAAACCAACGACATAAGCCAACACCACACGATTAAAAACATCGAGTTTTTGTAACCACGCTACTAACAAAATTCCTGCCAAGGTAGAACAACTGGTAGCAAATAAAATCGGTAAAAAGACACTAGCAGGGTCAGGCGCGCCAAATTGAGCACGATACATAAAAATACTGACAGGAATTAAGGTAATAGATGAAGTATTGATAACCAAAAACAAAATTTGTGGATTACTGGCAGTATCTGGCGTTTTGTTAAGGCTTTGCAAATCTTTCATTGCCTTTAAGCCCATCGGTGTAGCTGCATTATCTAAACCCAATAAATTAGCTGCCATATTGAGCGTCACTGAGCCAATGGCAGGATGTCCCTTAGGAACATCGGGCATCAACTTTTGGAATAAAGGCGTTAATAACCATGCTAACCTATCGGTTAAACCACTTTTTTCGGCAATCTGAAATAAGCCCAACCAAAAACACAATAAACCCACTAAGCCAATGGCAATTTCGACCGCTAATTTGGCTGTTTTAAAACTTGCTTCAATTGTTTGTGCCAAAATTTGTGGATTGCCCATCATGGCATGATACAAACAACTAAAAAAAGCCATTAAGAATAAAGCTGGCCACAAACGATTTAACATAATTTTTTCCATTGATATTGAGCAGAAAACTAAGCTTAATTAGTCGCACATTGTCAACCCAAAAAATCATAAAAACTAGTTTTTTTTGACTGTTTGCCTAGTTATCAAACAGTTATGTTTTTTGTCTATTTTAAAAAGTTATCCCCAAAAGCTGTGGATAACTATGTGGATAAGTCGGGATAGCCCCACGCTAAGCCAACAGTATCAAGGGCTAGACTCAAATTGAATAATTTTTAAACTAAAAAATAAAATATATAAATATCAATAATTTATATTTTACAAGCTTTTTATTTTATTTTTGAAAAAAATAAAATAAAAAGCTTGCAAAATATATGTCAATACTGACTTAATTTTTACTGATTATTTTTTAGTCACTTATTGTTTGTCAAAATATTTCCGAGTTGTGACAAAATCTATTTTTTAGCCTTTTTTTGTTGACATAAAAAAACTTGTCTAATCTCAATAAAATAGCCAAAATAGCAGAAGATAATCGTCAAATAAGATAATTAAAACTATGGTAAAGCGTATTTCTACCCTTTGTTTAACTCTTAGCCTATGTACTCCTGTATCGGCAGGTAATATTTATAAGTTCCGTGATGCCAACGGTAATATTTTATTTACCAATGTTGTTGATAGTCGCGGTAAACCTCGTGGCGAAGATTTTGATCGTTATACCAAACTCGAAAAAGTAACATGGTTTGCCGATACTAACGTTCACAAATACAAGAATTGGGGCAATGATGAGTTTGCGGTTCGTCCAAGTTTTAGCAAAAATCGTGACGCCTATGATGAAGTGATTGCACAAGCCGCTATGACTTTTGGCGTTGATAAAGGTTTAGTAAAAGCGGTGATACATACAGAGTCGGGTTTTAATCCCCGTGCACGTTCTGGACCTGGTGCTAAAGGCTTGATGCAATTGATGCCTGCAACTGCTCGTCGTTTTGCAGTTGATGATGTATATGACCCCGTACAAAATATTCGTGGTGGTACAGAATATTTGAGTTTTTTATTAAAACGTTTTAATAACTTAGAGTTAGCCTTAGCTGGTTACAATGCAGGTGAAGGAAATGTTGATAAATATAAAGGGATTCCCCCCTTTGCCGAAACTCAAGACTATGTACGAAGGGTGATTAGCCGTTATAACAAGTTATACGGTGGTAACAACGACCGTTTAAGTATGAATTGACAGATATCATCTCTCCCTCTCCTAAAAGGAGAGGGAGCTTCCTATTTCACTCTGATAGCTCACTAAACAATGCCACATATTGCTCAGCTAATTTGTGCTGAGGTGCCAAATAGACTAAGGGCATACTTTTTTGATGCGACTCTTTCATAATAACCGAAGACGCCAAATGCGTCTCCATTATCGGTAGTCCTTCTTCTTTTAGCTCAGCGACTAATTGCATCGGCAAACTAGCGCGCGGCTGAAATTGATTTACAATTACCCCTTCTACCTCTAAATCGGCATTATGGTCAGCACGCGTTTCTGCCACATTATCCATCAAGGTATATAAAGCCCTGCGCGAGAATGCGTCACAATCGAAGGGAATCAAACAACGCTCAGAAGCAATTAAGGCCGACAGGGTATAAAAATTAAACGCAGGTGGTGTATCAATAAAAATATTATCGTATTGAGAACCGAGTACTTTTAGCGCGGCTGCTAATTTATAAATTTTATGTTTACTTTGCAGTAAATGCTCAATCTCACCTAATTCGGGATTAGATGGAATGACGTGTAAGTTTTCATATGGAGTAGGATGCACATACTCTAACAGAGGCTTTTCTCGGCCTTTTAAACTGAGCGTCTGTGCAAAAAACTGCCCAATGTTAGGCTGTAGCTCAGGTTTATTAGGGGCATACTCTGCCACTTCCCCCAACAAATACTGGGTAGCATTACATTGTGGATCTAAGTCTAACACTAAGGTTTTTAAGCCTTGATTAGCACTAACTGCCGCTAAATTGACAGTAATACTTGATTTTCCTACACCACCTTTTTGATTAAAAATCACACGTCTCATTGTTACTCCCCTCTATCAATTTAATAGGAACTGTTGCTAAGAACACCCCCCTTACCCACTATTCACTCTCAATGAATAAAGAATCTATTTACTTCACTTAAATAAAGCAAGGATTGTAATGATAACAAAATCAGCGTCTAGCTTTTTAGTATTTTTACTCTACTTCTCGTCACGACTTTTTACATTTAAGGCTATACAAAACAGTAGATTAGAATATTTATTCTACAGCTTTGTCCTCTATAATCATCACAACACGCATAAACCTTATTAAAACTAGGGTTTAATGCTCGGATGATGTCATCACTTCAAGTGACAACATCATACCCATACAAAAGCAATGAGGGTTAAACAATGAACTATTTTGTCACTGGTGGTACTGGTTTTATTGGTCGATTTTTGGTGTCACGTTTATTAAAGCGTGAAGATGCAGTAGTTTATTTATTGTGTCGTCAATCATCGCAAGGCAAATTTTTTGATTTAATGGATGAATTAGGGGCTACCGAGCAACAATTGATTCCTGTTTTTGGCGATATTTCGCAGCCTTCTTTGGTATCTCAAGCAGATTTAGCTAAATTGAAGGGAAATATTGATCATGTTTTTCACCTTGCTGCTATCTACGATATGAACATGAGCGAGGCCGAAGGTGAAGCGATTAACAATCAGGGTACGCGTAATGTAGTTGATTTTGTTAATCAATTAGGTGGCAATGTTCGTTTGCACCATATGAGTTCGATTGCAGTGGCTGGCACAGAATGGGAAGGCGTTTTTAAAGAGTCCATGTTTGATGAAGGTCAAACCTTTAATCACCCCTATTACAGCAGCAAATTTACCTCCGAAAAAATTGTCCGTGAAGAAAGTAAGGTTTTGTACCGTATCTATCGCCCTGGTATGGTGGTTGGTGACTCCGAAACAGGTGTCATGGATAAGGTCGATGGCCCTTATTATTTCTTTAAAATGATTCAAATGATTCGCAATAATGTGCCCAAGTGGTTGCCTTTATTAGGTATCAATGGCGGCCAAATGCCAATCTGCCCTGTTGACTATGTGGCCGATGCTACCGATTATCTAGCCCATAAAGAGGGTTTAGACGGCAAAGTATTTTGCTTAGTACAAAATCCTGCTCCGAATGTTGGCGAATTTTTGCAAATTATGTTTAATGCCGCGCATGGCCCCGAATTTGCCAAAAACTTTAACGTCCCTGACCTAAAAGTGCCAAGCGTTGCTAAAAATCTATTTAATAAATTTGCGGCTAGTGACTTAGCAACAACAGTATCTCAAGCAATTGGTGCACCTATCTCTACCCTCACTTATGCCTTTAACAAATTTGAATTTGACGATAAAAATACCCGTCAAGCACTAAAAGGTAGCGGTATTAAATGCCCTCGCCTCGAAGATTATGCCGACAAAATTTGGGACTATTGGGAATGGAATTTAGATGCCAGTGCTTTTATGGCCAACAAAGCACTTCAAGTAGTTAAGGGCAAAACCATTTTGATTACTGGCTCATCTAGCGGTATTGGTTTGACAGTTGCCAAAAAATTAGGCAAAGCAGGTGCACACGTTTTATTAGTAGCACGTAGCGCCGACAAACTACAACAAACCGCTGATATGATTGAAAAAGTCGGGGGTATAGCTTCAATTTATCCTTGTGACCTTAATGATATGAAAGCGATTGACGAGTTAGTAGCACAAGTATTAGCCGACCACGGCCATGTGGACGTCTTGGTTAATAATGCTGGACGCTCTATTCGTCGAGCCGTGTTAGAATCACTTGACCGTTTCCACGATTTTGAACGTACCATGCAACTCAACTACTTTGGTGCAGTACGTTTAATTATGGGCTTATTACCGTCTATGAAAGATGCTAAAGGCGGCCAAATTATCAATATTTCATCGATTGGTTGTTTAGCTAACTCCCCTCGCTTCTCGGCTTATGTTGCCAGTAAAGCTGCTTTAGATGCATTTACCCGTTGCTTGTCCGCAGAAGTTAAACAATACAATATTGCAACAACAGCCATTTATATGCCCTTAGTACGTACACCGATGATTGCACCTACTAAAATGTATGATTATGTACCGACATATACTCCTGACCAAGCCGCCAACTTGGTAATTAAGGCTATTGTTGACAAACCTAAGCGCATTAAAACTCCTTTAGGCCAAACTGCCGAGTTGTCTTATGCGCTATGGCCTAAAATGAACGACGCCATTCTTAACCTTGGCTTTAAATTGTTCCCATCATCAGCGGCTGCCAAAGGCGTTAAAGAAGACAAGCCTTCAACAGCAGCTATTTTGTTGGCTAACGTGTTACAAGGTCAACACTGGTAATAAAAAAAGGCCTATATCAGTTTGGATATAGGCCTTTTATTTAATACAGGTTAATTAAGCCGATTAGCCCCCTGCTTTAGCAATATAATCATTGATGGCGGCGTAAAACTCTAACTCATCAAAGGTATCTGGTCCTACAGCTACCACATCCAAATGATCTTGTTTAACAATAGCCGTTTGAGAAGTCATGGCAATAGAAGGTGGATTATTCAAATCATCTACTGCTGTCACTGTGGTTTCGGTCAGAGTATCAAGTACGCCTAAAATCGAATTATATTGTAAACGACCACCCATTTGTTGCGAGTTAACACCCACTAAACCGTCATCGTCCATATCATAAACTGAGCCGTCACCTTTGCCAGCCGCACCATCATTATCACAATCATCTAAACAGTAACCGTCACCATCAGCATTAAAACCCAACAAAGTGTGTAATGCTGAAATTACAGGGTTACGATTGCCATCATCTTGAGCAGTAATAATAGAGCGAAAACGGGTTGCTACATATTGACCAGAGCTATTTTTGAGATTGTATTTAGCATTAAAGGCTTTTGCACCAGTGGTTACGCCATCATTGGGGTCATAATCTTTATAAATTAACTGCTTACCTGCGGCAATAATATTGTTACGAGTACTAGCACTGCTTTGATTAAGCGCATCAAATAAACTGTCGGCAATTTTAGTAATCAACACACCACAAGGGTCATTAGCAGGTTTGCCATCCCATGCCAAATTCCAGCAAAAAGACGAGCCATTAAGCGCATATTTATCTAACAATTTTTTGGCATAAGGTGAGCCACGATGTGGAGAAGAAATACTAATTAAGTTATTAACAACAGTATAACCTTTGCGTGATTTGAGCAAATGCGCTGCTTTGCGAATATCAAAACCACCCTGTGAATGCCCCACCAAATTGACATAACTCACACCTTTACTTGCCATATAACTTTGTATTTGGTCTGTAAGCTGTGTACCACGAGTTTCGGAATCTGCCAAAGATGTGACTTGAAAAGCGGTCGCCATTTGACTGCCATTGACATCATCATTACAGCCATTAATTTCTAATAAACCACAACCATCTAAGGCAAAAACACCTGTTTCATTGCCAAAATAGTCTATACCAGCAATTTCATCCCAACCTGCCATACCATGCGCCAAAATAATCGGATATTTGGTTTTTTGTGCTTCGCCTGCATGAACTTGCTGTGCTGGTAATGATAACCCTAAACCTAACAACATAGATGCAGCTAATGCTGCCATTTTTTTGTAGTACATAGTACTCACCTTTTTTATTATGCGTGTTATTTTTGTGAGATTGGCAACAGTAATATTGCCAACTTTTTTATAGAGTACTCAAAGTCTTTAAACACTCTTTAAACTCTATACACCACTAAGGTAGTACTCAAATATCAAAAATACTTGTAAGATTTTATGCCATTTGTCGGATTTTTTAATTTGTCTTGATAAAAAACGAAAAACTTACAAGAATATTTGACGTTATTTAGATAAAAATATATTAAAGCTTCAATAAGCCCTTACTCCCATCACACTAACAACAATAATAAACCTCGGCCTTGAGGAACAACGAATGGGTATCAGCAATAATCATATTGACGATAGTTTAACTACAGAACATGAAGCTCATGCTTTAGTGCCAATGCAGCTGCATTTATGGGAGCATCGTTCACTATTTTTAGGCTCTATTCCCGAGCCTGTCGAATGTCTGCCTGCTTGTGCTTGGTTGCTAGTAGGGCTCAACTCCCCCTTTGAAGTGGCGGTTAATGACAGCCCTCGTGTTCATACGCGTATTGCTCTAATTCCTGCGAGTGGTGAATTGCGTTATTTACCCAGTGATGGTTTATTAGCTTGTTGTTTTTTGGACGTTCTTGGACGAGATTATAGAACCTTATCTCAAAACATGGTTACTATTGGTGATGGCTTGTATATTGGCATTAGGGATTCGATATTTGAGACAAACGTCATAAATACACTTTCTCAATGTTATGCAGGAACTATCGCTGCTTCAAAAGTGTATCAGCATCTTATTGAAAGCTTATCTTTACCTTCACCAACACCAGAAGGCCAAATGCAAAACACTATCGCAAACATTGTTAACTCTGTTAAACAAACGGCAGCTGGCAATTTAACCAATGCCCATTATGCGACCGAAGCGGGTATTTCTGAAGATGTGTTATCTCGTTGGTTTAAACAAGTGACTGGATTAACACTTCGACGCTATCGCAATTGGCATCGGATTTTTTTGGCGGCTGGTCTGATGCAACATGGGATATCGCTTACTGAGTCAGCACATGCTGTTGGCTTTTCGGATGCAGCTCATTTTAATCATGTATTTAGAGAGATGTTAGGTCTCAAGCCCTCTTTTATTCAACGTGCAATGGCTTATACCAGTATTTATTTTTCGGGAATGTTAGTGGTTGATAAAACAACGAACAAAGGTGCAAAAAAATAACCATGACTAACAATAAAAAATCGCCAACGACAGCATCCAATTTATCAAATCAGCCTTATCGCAAAATCGCACTCTCCGTTAGTGGGCTATTACTGTTGGGCAGCTTGGGCACATTGTTATGGTTAAACTCTGCTAATAATAACTCGCTACCAAGCTCACAACCAACACAATCAAATAACAACCATCCTGATAATGTTTCTCAAGCTAACACCACTTCTTCTACTAACAACAGCAGCTTAAGTACGCTTTCTATAGAGGAAAAACAGCTTGGCGCAAATCTACAACAACGCTACGGCAAAAAACTTGATCATCCTTATTGGCGTTTACAAACCATCGAAGCTTTAAAACGCTATTTAATGGAAAAATACCCTTATGATTGGTTAGCTAGACTAAAAGCTATGCTCAAAATATTTTTTCCTGAACATTATGAGCAATTACTCGCCTCATTAAATGCGATTGAAAGTTATAACGATTGGATGGCGCAACTTAAACACTCGATGACTTTTAATAGTCCTGAAGAACGTACTCGGGCAATATGGGACAAACGTCTGCAATTATTTGGTGAGGATGCAAAAGTTATTTGGCAAGCACAAGTCAAACAAGAAAAAGTCAACGCCGTACTACAGCAGTTAGACCAATCCAATTTGCCCCTCAATAGCAAAATTGACCGTTATGTACAAACACTCAAAGAGGTTTACGGTGCAGAAGCTATTGACCCCGACAAATCACATCCTGTACAACAAATGGAAAGTTTATTAACCCTTAACTCTGTACAAGACCAACTGCATAATCTGCCGCCCGAACAACGTCAACAAGAATTACGCCACTTACGCAAAGCCATTGGCTTAGACGAAGCTGCGTTAAAACGTTGGGATGAATTGGACGCAGAGCGTAATCAACGCGCAACTGCTGGCCAATCTTATATGCAAGAACGAGCTGCTTTAGAAAAACAATATCAAGGAGACACTTTAAAACTACACATTCAAGCCTTACAAATTCGCAAGTTTGGTGCGGAAGAAGCGCAATATATTCGTAATGAGGAAGAAACGGGCTTTTTTCGCTATCAACAACGGCAGCAAATTGGGGTTAATTAATATTTTTTAAGGACTTACCTATTATCTTTAATCAGATAAGCCCTATTTCTAACAACTTAGGAATTGTTTTTTACACAAAAAATCCCGCAGGCGATTTTGTCAACGCAACACTAATCAAAAACATATATACGGCCATAGCAGCCAACAAAAATGTTAATTTTTGACCTTGTGTTTTAGCTTTCTTAAACGCCATCAAACCTAAACCGATATAAACGATTAATAAGGTAATTTTAACGTGTACCCACGCTGGAAATTGCTGCGAAACGACTAGCATGGCAATTGCTGAAACCAACAATAGTGTATCAATCACATGTGGCGTAATTTTAACCCATTTTGCTTGTAACTGTGTTGAACCTTGCAACAGCCACAAACCACGCACCATAAACAATAAGCCACTTAATGCCACAGCCGTCATATGCACATGTTTAAAAATCACATAACTATCCATTTTTTACACCTCACGTTTATGTTGGCAAGCAGGACTATCAGGGGCTTTACCCAACGCCGCCCATTCCTCTGGCGTATAGGTATGCAAAGCTAAGGCATGTAAACCTTTTTGCATTTCATCGGTCACTAAAGCATAAATCGCTTGATGACGTTGTACGGCACGTTTGCCAATAAAATCAGGCGACACAATCACACACTTAAAATGCGTTTCGGCATTTTCGCCACCACGATGATTGTGCGATTCGTTAATAACTTCTAAATGCTCAACCGCAAAAGCAGCTTGCAAACGACTGGCTAATAATGCTTGGCGTGACATTTGTTTGACCTCGTAAAAATTTTGTCGATTCTAACACAAAAAATTATTTGCCCTTTAGCTCAAATTAGTCTATATAAAGTAGCACCATAGTACCAAACAAAAACAGGAAAAATAATTATGACCATTAACCACCTCAGCAAAACACCCACAGGCATTCGTTATTTTCCTGATAAAGATGATATTGCCCATCAACTCAATGAGCAACATATCAACGATATTGTTGAGATTTTTAATACTCCGCTACAAGGCACTTATAATTGGGATTATACCTCAGTCGATGGCCGCATTCGTAAATTGTATCGTTTGGGCAAAGAACTCAATTGGAATCAAGAAATGGATTTAGATTGGTCACAAAATTACTCCAAAGAGAATTATCCTGCTGATCCTAATTTTAATCCTTTTGCAGGTTATGCACCTTTTGAAAATCTTAGTGAATCCGAAAAATTACGTTTTGGTTGGCATTATCAATCATGGACGTTATCGCAATTTTTGCATGGCGAACAAGGCGCGTTACTTGTCGCCTCGCAATTAGTCTCTTGCGCACCAACTTTTGATGCCAAACTTTATGCCTCTTCACAAACCTTTGATGAAGCACGTCATGTCGAAACATTTAACCGTTATCTGCAAGAAAAAATCGGTTTTATGTACGAAATTACCCCAGCCTTAAAATTATTAGTTGATAAAGTCTTGGCTGATTCGCGTTGGGATTTAAAATTTATTGGTATGCAGATTGTGATTGAAGGTTTAGCATTAGCGGCATTTAATACCATGCGCATGACCTGTTTAGACCCACTATTAAAAGACTTAATTTATTTAGTCACTCGTGATGAGGCTCGTCATGTCACTTTTGGTGTCAACTACTTAGAATATATTGTCAAACATCTGTCTGCTGAAGAAGTTGAAGAACGCGCTCAATTTGCTTATGAAGCATGTGTGGTGATGAGAGAACGTTTAATTGCCACTGAAGTCTTTGCCGAATTTGGCTGGGATGTTGAAGCCGCACGCCGTCATATGCTCGACTCGACCGTGATGCAATATTTTAATAAATTCTTGTTTACGCGCATTATTCCCAATCTATCGAGAATCGGCCTATTAACCGAAAGCGTCAGACCCAAATTTGAAGCTTTAGGTATTTTGGAATACGAAAATTTAGTTAGTGATGGCGATATTGACTGGGCTACCCTCAGTCAACCTTTATATGATGATCCCCAACCACAAGCGGCAGCTTAACTCTCAATAAAAATACAATTCCAAAAAAGCTGTAAGAGATTATTTACAGCTTTTTTATTGCCTTACAAGAACCAAACAATTATTCTCAAACTGCTTGTAACAAGCTCTATTACAAAAACTCAAATGGATACCCTCTAAAAAGGAATACGAATATGTCTCACTCTACTTGCCAATATTGCCTATCTCGCCGCCAATTTCTACAAACAGGCTTAGCCTTAGGCACAAGTTTATTGTTACCTAATCTCAGTCATGCAGGCGGTTTTGCCCAAAGTTTACAGGGAGAAACTTGGGTGAATGGTCGTATTGCTCACGATAAAACACGCATTAACGCCAATAGCTTTATCAAAACAACCACTCACAGTGCTAGCTTTGTGATTGGTGATAATGCTTTTACCTTACGACCTAATAGCCAAGTACGCTTTACACCTGTATCCCAACAAAGTAGATCGGTAATTACCAGTTTACGTTTATTAACAGGTGGCCTATTAAGTGTTTTTGGCAAAGGATCAAAACAACTGTTCACACCTGCTGCAACCATTGGCATTCGTGGCACAGGCGTTTATATGGAAAGTAATGCAGACAGTAGTTATGTGTGTTTATGTTATGGCAAAGTAGATTTAACCGCTAATGTCAAAGCAGCCCCAACCAATTTACTAGAAGCCACACACCATCAAGCCAAACGTATTCAGAACACAGGGGCTGTTGGCGATGAAACAATGCTTAATCATACAGACGATGAATTAGTTTATCTAGAAAGTTTAGTGGGTCGAAAAGTTCCTTTTGCTTAATAAGCTTGCTATATTCTGTACGCTATTTTGTTTATGCCCTTTAATGACCCATTCATTTTTGGGCTATCCCAATAAAATTAATAGGTTATGTTATGGCATTAAAAATACATCACTTAAACTGTGGCACACTCTGCCCTCATGGTGCACCATTTATCAATGGGCATGGCAAAATCACTGATGATGGCAAAATGGTTTGTCATTGTTTGTTGATTGAAAGTAATGATGGCTTAGTCTTAGTTGATACAGGATTTGGTATTGAAGATGTCAAACATCCTAATCAGCGTTTAGGCTATGCTTTTGTTGCAGGCTCGCGTCCAGTTGCTGATTATCGTGAAACAGCTTATATGCAAGTTAAAGAGCTTGGTTTTAACCCAAGTGATGTTCGCCATATTTTAGTGACACATTTAGACTTGGATCATGCAGGCGGTTTAGCCGACTTTCCACACGCCAAAGTACATATTTTTGCGCCCGAATTTAATGCAGCCATGAACCCAAATTGGCGCGAAAAACAACGTTATAAACCCCATCAATGGGCGCACGGTGTCAACTGGCAAACCTACCAAACTCAAGGCGAAAAATGGCAGGGCTTTGACAGTATTAGGGCGATTCCCGAACTCAAAGATGAAATTTTATTAGTGCCCTTAGTAGGACATACACGCGGCCATAGTGGTGTTGCTGTTAATACTAAAAATGGTTGGCTGTTACATTGTGGCGATGCCTATTTTAATCATCAACAAATGGATGCTGAGCCAAGTTGTCCAATTGGTTTAGAGTTATTGCAATACAGTTTAGCGGCAAGCAACAAAGACCGTTTGTATAACACCAAGCGTTTACAACAATTGGCTCTAAACAAAAGCCACGAAGTACAACTTTTTAGTGCTCACGACCCTGTGGAGTTGGCACGTTATCAACATTAACAGTGTTGTCCTCTCTCCTACTCAAAAGCAAAAGAGAGAGGAATAAACAGTCCTTTATTATCAATAAACCGACAATCACATTGCATTATAATCCAAGCCATATTTGACGAATGTTGACATCTATGTTTTGGTTATTCTCTCTCGTTAGCCACGCGCTGATTGTGACCCAGTTACCGATTATTTTTAGTATATTACTCATCACCTTACTCATAGTAAGCTTTTTTTCTTTGACTACTGCACATTATTTAGTTGCTCGGAAATGGCTACTTTGGCCTTTATTTAAAGCCTGCATATTAGCCACTATCTTAATTTTTATGCTGATAAGCTGCGTGATTTATGGCTTACAACAAGCCGAATTGCAGCATGTTCGACTAACATACAAAACATTTCTGGCATTTGCCATTTTTTGTACGCCACTTGTAATTTGGCTGGTCTCGTTAAAGTATTATTTAGAGCATAGTTGGTTCAAAATCACACTCATATTATTTGTTAGTATATTAACTAACCTTGCCATGATGATTTTGATTGGGCAAGCCTCTAAATGGGCAACCGACCATGGTTATTATGCCAGTCAATTATGGATGTAATGCCTGAGACATAATGGTTTGTAACTCTTTGGCCAACTGACGCTCATCTTTGCCATAGACTGACACACGCGGCAGAACCTTTAATTCCACCTGAATATGTTTTTCTTGAATCACTTTGAGAAAATGCTCAGAAAACTCATCATCGCCAATAAATGGTGCAATGGTATGTAAATCACCATTGTTATCAGTATAACGTAATACCACTGGCTGAATATCTGTGCCCGTCACACAAGCAGCATGAAATAAATGATGAAAAAACCGTTTTAAACCAACTCCATCTGTTGTGGTACCTTCGGGAAAAAACAAGATTGAACGCCCTGCCTGTAAATGTTGAGCCATTTGAACAGAAACAGCTTTTGAATCCCCCGAGCCACGTTTGATATACAAAGTTCCAGCCGCTTTAGCCAAATGTCCTATCACTGGCCATGCCCCTACTTCTGCTTTTGATAAAAAATGTACGGGAAAGTGTGCTCCTATCACAGGAATATCTAACCAAGAAATATGATTACTTACCCACAATGCTGGACGATTATCCGCTTGTCCTGTTATCTTAATTTTTAGTCCCAAAATTCGACACAATCGTCGGTTCCAAAATTTAATTACGGGTTGTTGGTAACGCTTGTGTGGCACAAACAAAGCTCCCGAAGCAGTTCCCAATACAAAACCTTCTCCAATATGCACGCCAAATCGCGCCAATTTAAACCATGATGTGATAGATGTTAGTTGTACCATTTAATCGTCCTAAATTATTATTTATGCTGTTTTTAGAAAGCGTTGAGCATAACGCTCAGTTAAAGTTGCTACATCTAACACAACAAAAATATCTGCACAAGAAAATACTTCATCATAATACGCTTCGCCGCCCAGTTTAGCATTCATGCGTAAATAGGCTTTTAATAAGGGAGGTAATTGTACTTTTTCATCGCTTGTTATTTTATCAAAACGATTTACGGGCACAGTCTTTTTAGGCAAAACCCTCAAGGATTTATCTACAAAATGCTCTTCCTCAAAACGCTGCATAATCGATTTAAACGATACCGTTTCATCCAAAGAAATTGATGCACAACCGATTAAATAAGCAAAATTTTCGGCCAACAAATATTCGGCCAAAGCTGTCCATAACACAGTAATTGCCGCACCTGAACGATAGTCAGGATGCACGCAAGTTCGCCCTATTTCTAATACTCTACCTGTTAAATTAGGTAACAACCGAGACAAATCAAATTCTTGCTCCGAATAAAACCCCTGCGTTAATTGAGAGTTTTCTGCCGTTAAAAGTCGTGTGGTCGCAATCAAATAACCGCGTGTTGTGTCATAAACATTCAAATGCAAACAATGTTCATCATAAACATCAACATCTAATCCTTGTGGATGATCAAAATGAACGCTATACTCCTCGCCAAAAGCATAGGCACGTAATTTTTGAGCTGCCTTAATTGCGTCTTTATTTTGAGCAAATTGAGCAATAAATTTAGCTTGTTTAATCGGCTTAGCTTGACTAGCATTTAAAGCAGTAGTTTGTATATCGTGTACCAGCATATTCATGATTTATCCTCATCTTTTGTGAGTACTAAGATTGCAGCCAACTATTTGTCATATTGCATTTGGTGCACATAGTCCGCTACATTTGTAACTAATATGCGTTAAAGACGTGAATGACACATGACGCTATGATGACGTTTTGAAGTCAAGTTGTTTGACAGCAGTTGTCAGATTGAGGCACAAAGCTCCAGAAGGAATTGATATGAATCATGCGTTACCAAAGGCTAATATCCCCTCTGAGGCTTTACTAAAACTCCTCGAAGGCGAGCCTATTACGGCTGTTGCCAACTTATTTGCCACTGACCCGCGTACATTGCACGCTTTTTTGCTAGAGCGTTGCCAACAAATTTGCTCACAATTTGAACCTTACGCAATACCTTTTAATGACTTAATTCAAACATTAGACAATATTGAAACCTATATTTTTTTTAAAGACTCACAAGGTTGCTACACTTATGCCAATCGTCTTGCCTGTGAGCTTTTTGGCTTGTCACTCGAAAGCATTATTGGGCATACGGATGCTGATTTTTTTAGTGAAGATACTGTTGATGAAATCTATAAAAACGACAGTCAAGTACTACAGCAAGGTAAAACAATACAAGCCGAAGAAGCCCTCACCAATAAACATACAGGTGCACATCATTATTATTTGACCATTAAAATGCCCTTGTATGATACACAAGGTAATGTACGCGGCTTGTGTGGTATTTCGATCGATATTACCGAACGTAAACAAACCGAAAACTCACTTCGTAGCAGCCAAGAATTATTATCAACCGTGGTTGATAATATTGGCGCGTGTGTTTATATGAAATCGCGTGATGGACGTTATTTATATGCCAACACTGCATTAGCACAGTTGGTAGAAAAAAATCCAGCCCAAATAATTGGTCACAAAGATAACGAGTACTTTACCACCGAGGTCAGTCAACAACTTGCTGAAAATGATAACTATGTATTTAACAATCAAACACGTTTAGAAGTTTTAGAAACTATTCAGACATTGACTAACGACTCACAACGATATTATTGGTCAGTCAAAGTGCCGCTACTTGGCAAAAATAACACTCCTTATGCTTTGTTAGGTATTTCAACCGATATTACTGAGCGCAAACGTTTAGAAGACCAACTAAGGCATTTAGCTACTACCGATGAATTGACTGGCCTCAACAATCGACGTTACTTTTTACAATTATCAGAGCAAACCTTAAATCGTAGCCGTCGTTATAATGAACCATTTACATTACTTATGTGTGATATAGACTTTTTTAAACATATCAACGACACTTTTGGCCATGCTACAGGGGATTTAGTATTACAAAAAGTGGCACAAACTATTAAATCATCAATCAGAGATAGTGATATTGCAGGCCGAATTGGTGGTGAGGAGTTCGCCATTCTTTTGGTGCAAACCCCAATTTTGAATCGTGGTTATGAAGTTGCTGAGCGTTTACGACAAGCAATCGAATCAACAGCAATTATTTTGAACGATGATCAAGAAGTTCCTTTAACTATTAGTATTGGTGCGGTAGAGCCTGTGTATCCACACGAAACTCTACCTACTCTTTTACAACGTGCTGACCAATTACTTTATAAAGCAAAACGTAATGGCCGCAATCAAGTCTGTTAATCTGCTGATAACTGACGCAAATAACGCTTATTATTGGTAATCAATGTCCCTATACCTTCATCGGTAAAAATCTCTAATAAACTAGCATGATGAACACGTCCATCAATAATATGGGCACTAATCACGCCGCCTTTTACTGCATCCAACGCACAGGAAATTTTGGGAATCATACCACCATAAATTGTGCCATCGGCAATAAGATTATCAACATCCTGTGTACTTAAACCTGTTAAGATATTTTTATTTTTATCTAATACACCTGTGATGTTAGTTAACAAAATGAGTTTTTCGGCTTTTAAGGCTTCTGCAACTTTGCCTGCTACTAAATCTGCATTAATGTTATAAGACTCACCTGCGTCACCTACACCGACAGGTGCAATCACAGGAATAAAATCACTAGCCATAAACATTTCTAAAACATCAGTTTTGATGCCAGCAACTTCACCCACCTGACCAATATCAACTTGTTGAACTGAGCCATCTGCTTGAGTCTTTTCTAGGTACATTTTTTTGGCGCGAATTAAATTGCCATCTTTACCTGTTAAACCCATGGCACGACCGCCATTTTTGTTAATTAAATTAACAATAGATTTATTCACCAAGCCACCCAAGACCATTTCAACCACATCCATAGTTTCGGCATCAGTGACACGCATACCATCAATAAATTCAGATTGTTTACCAATTTTAGTTAATAAATCACCAATTTGTGGCCCACCACCATGCACCACGATAGGATTTAATCCCACAGTTTTTAACAATACAATATCGCGAGCAAACGAATTTTCTAACTCTGGATCAGTCATGGCATTACCACCATATTTAACGACTACCGTTTTTCCTGCAAAACGTTGAATATATGGCAAAGCTTCGGTTAAAACCTGAGCAACATTTAATGCTGCGTCACGCGATAAGGTCATGTTTTTCCTCTAAAATTACAATGAAACTAACATCATAGGGTCTGCTTTTTGTAAAAGCTCTTTAAAGGTTGCTTTAATTTGCTGCAAACCTACTTCATCATTTGCCTCAAATCGGGCAACTAAATAAGAGCCTGTATTCGATGCCCTCACTACACCCCAACCATAAGCAAATTCAACACGTAAACCATCTGTGGTGTTAATTACTCCACCACTAATTTCACGGTTTTGAGCAATTAATGTTTCGATTAAACTGTGTTTACGTTCTTCATCAACCAAGATTTGAATTTCAGGTGTCACACAACGCTCAGGAAACTCGGCAAATAACTCATCAGCAGTTGCACCAAAATTATTCGCTAAGATTTCTAAGAAACGTGCGGCAGCGTACAAACCATCATCAAATCCTCCCCAACGATCTTTAAAGAAGAAGTGACCGCTCATTTCACCCGCCAACAATGCGCCCGTTTCTTCTAATCCTAATTTAAGGAAAGAATGGCCTGTTTTAGTCATAATTGGACGGCCACCATTACTAGTAATCACTGTCACCAAGTCACGGCTACATTTAACATCAAATAAAATATCCGCACCTGGTTGTGTTGCTAATAGCTCCTTAGCAAACAACATCAATAATTTATCACTAGGAATTACTTTGGTAGAGCCCGTCACAATGACAACTCTGTCACCATCCCCATCAAAGGCCAAACCTAAATCTGCACCACTAATGGCCACGTCACTCAATAAATCATCTAAATTTTCTAATTTACTTGGATCAGGATCATGGTTCGGGAAACTACCATCAGGTGTACAATACAACTCGCTGACTGTACACCCCAAATCTTTCAACATTTTGACAGCAAAAGGCCCAGCAACGCCATTACCAGCATCAACAACCACATTAAAGCCATTAGCTAAAATCACATCATCATGGATAGCTTGTAAATAATCATCGGCAATGTCACGCATCACATAAGAGCCTTTACCTTTAACGAAATCTTTGTCCAAGATACGTTGGCGTAAAGCAGCAATTTCTGTATCAACTAAGGTGTGATGGCCTAACATAATTTTAAAACCGTTATCAGGCGCGGGATTATGACTGGCTGTAACCATCACACCACTGCCCGAGCCAAAAGTTTTGGCTGCATAATACAATACTGGTGATGGTACTTGCCCAACATCAACGACATCGCATCCACTTTCTTGCAAACCAGCCACAAGCTCTTTTTGTAAGTCTGCACTGGATAATCGTGCATCACGTCCGACAAAAATAGTTTGTTCACCACGTTGACGAGCCTCTGAACCCACAGCCAGACCAACTTGTTTGGCTAATGCTGTACTAATCTCGGTATAGGCTTTACCACGAATATCATAAGCTCTAAAAACAAGAGAGGGGATGCTCGCTTCTTCGGCCAATTTTAGTTGCATTTTTTGGTATTCTAAAGACTGAGTATCTACCTTGGCTTCGACTGTAGTAGCATTTACCTCTACTCTTTGATTACCTGCACTCAACTCCAATATATCAGCTTGGTTATATTGTGGTGCAGCTTCTTCAGTCTTTTTAAGACTATTGATATCAACATTGGTCATTTCTATGCTAGAGCCTTCGATGGCTGCTAACTCATCTAGCTCCGATTTTTTGGCCTCTTCTTGTTTGATACTTGCTGCGATCACAGGATTTGATATCAATGTTCCATGTAAACCTTTGAGTAGTTCAAAATTAAGTGGTGTTGCAGGTGTTTCACCTTTAAGAATACTTTGAATGGCATTCATATCCTGATTAAGCGTATGGTCAAACTTTTTAACCAGTCGAACCATAGCAACGACTACACCTACTGCAAATAAAAACAACACGCCCACAATCACATAGACTTTGCCTTGACGTACAGGTGCTTCAATCTTCAAATACCAATTGGGGTTATTGACTTTAATGGCTGCACTATTGAGTGAGTCTGCATTAAGGTTAATAATTGCTTCTTCGCCACCTTCTTTGCCCAACTTTTGAACCAACTTAATCTTTCCACCCTCTTTTTTGCTAAATCCCTCTAAACTTTTGCGTAAAAAATCAAAAGGGGTATTGATAAGCAATAATCCTTTACCATCCGCTAACGGCTTAACCATCGCTAAAATTTGAACATTATTATCAACGCTCATTTCGGGAGCAACATTACCACCCTGAACTGCGGCACGACGCAATAAATCTTGATTACTAAAGCTGAGTTTTTTGGGTGTTTCTTCGTCGCCTGTTAATACCACTTGTGCTAATACAGTACCTGGTATTGCACCTACGATAATATCGGAGGGCTGACTCGCTAATTGTTTGGCAAAAGCATCTTGCTGTTCTAAAAAGTTATTGACGACATCAACAGCACGTTGTTCGTATTGTTTGGCTTCTTGTTGTTGCTGATTTTTTTGATCAGTGATGGCAATTGCGCCAATGACCGCAATAATGACCAAAACAAGTACCGTAATACCTATCACAAACGGCATGGCCATTTTGAAGACACTTTTTTGCTTAGCCAATTTTTGTTCCTCTGATTTATTGTGTTTTTGCTTTAGCTAATTTATTACGCACAAATCATTAGGTGCGACCCGAATGACCAAATCCACCTGCGCCACGCTCTGTCGCTGCAAATTCTTCTACCACTTCTAACTCCGCTTGAATAACAGGTACTAACACATATTGTGCCAAACGCTCACCCACCTCAATAGTGAACGCCGTTTTACCTCTATTCCAACAAGACAGCATCAACTCGCCTTGATAGTCAGAGTCAATCAATCCAACCAAATTACCCAAGACAATACCATGTTTGTGCCCCAAACCCGAGCGCGGTAACACCAAGCCTGCATACGCTGCATCCTGAATATAAATCGCCAAACCCGTGCCAATAAGTTTGGTTTCACCTGCCTCAATAGTAATTGGCTCAGCAATACAGGCTCGTAAGTCTAAGCCTGCCGAACCTGCTGTGGCATAACTTGGCAACGGAAACTCGGTGCCAATCCGTTTATCTAATACTTTAACTTGTAGTTTCATCGTTATATTCATTTAAAAATTGTTGGGCACATAACGCCACTAATTGCCGCGCTATCTGCTGTTTGGGGGCTTTATCGAGTTTTTGCATGCCGTTAGACCAAAAAACGGTCATTGCATTATCGTCACTCTGAAAACCTATATCAGTACGAGACACATCATTACAGGCTATCATATTTAGGTTTTTTGTTTGCAATTTATGACGTGCATATTCTTCAACACGCTCAGTTTCTGCCGCAAAACCTAAAACAAAGGGCTTTGGTGTCATTTGGGCAATAGTAGCAACAATATCAGGATTTTTAACTAACTCAATATGGATGTTATCACCTTGTTTTTTTATTTTTTGCTCAGCAATACGAATTGGCCGATAGTCCGCTACCGCTGCTGAGGCAATAAATATATCACAACCATTATTAACAGCTTGTTGACTCGCTTCTAACATTTGCAAAGCACTGACTACATTCACTCTCTTTACTCTATCAGGCGTTGCCAAATGCACAGGACCACTAATCAAGGTCACTTGCGCTCCTGCTTCAATACAGGCTTCGGCAATGCTAAACCCCATTTTACCCGAGCTATGATTAGTCATATAACGTACAGGGTCTAAGTTTTCTTGGGTTGGCCCTGCGGTAATCACCACTTTTTTACCTGTTAAGGCTTGCGTGGCAAACAAATCAGCACAACATTGCGCCAACTCAACAGCCTCTAACATACGCCCCATACCTATATCACCACAGGCTTGACTACCCGATGCAGGATAAAATATCTCCACCCCCTGATTAAGCAATGATGCAATGTTATCTTGAGTTATTTGAGCTGCCCACATTTGCTGGTTCATTGCTGGCGCAACAGCACGTTTGGCTTTAGTGGCTAACCATAAAGTCGTTAGTAAGTCATTAGCAACGCCTTGAGCCAAACGTGCGATGACATCGGCACTGGCAGGAGCGACCAATACTACATCTGCCCAACGTGCCAATTGTATATGCCCCATCCCTGCTTCGGCTTCGGGATTTAATAACTCGGTATGCACGGCATTACCCGATAAAGCTTGTAAGGTCAGTGGTGTTATAAATTGTTGTGCGGCAGCAGTCATTACAACATGAACATCGGCACCTGCATCTTTTAGACGACGCACTAAATCGGCACTTTTGTAAGCAGCAATACCGCCACTAATACCCAAAACCACTCGTTTTTGCCTAAGAGTTGCTAACATAAATTTTTTCATAGAAATTTAAATGATAACTGTACTAACCTTAAAAACATAATAAGCTCATAAACTTGCCAAATATGATTAAAGTCATGACGCAAAAGCCTAAAGATACCATAATCATTTAGTTTTTGCTAAACTCTCCCCTGATTTTAAGTAGCACATTTAAGGATAAATAATGAGTATCAAGGATTGGCCAACTGACGACCGCCCTCGCGAAAAACTATTACAACGTGGTGCTGAGTATTTATCAGATGCTGAGTTACTAGCTGTTTTTTTACGTACAGGTACAGTTAACAAAAGTGCAGTGGATATTGGCCGAGATTTAGTGAGCTCTTTTGGCTCGTTACGGCAGTTATTAGACGCACCGCCTGACGCCGTTTTAGCACAAGAAGGCATTGGCAGTGCTAAATACGCTTTATTAATGGCTTCATTAGAGTTAGGAAGACGACATTTGGCGCAATCTCTTGCGGAAAAAGAATTACTTACCAATCCACAAATGGTCAAAAATTTTCTGCGTGCTAAATTACGCCACCAAACACACGAAGTCTTTGCTGCTTTATTTTTAGATAATCAAAATCGTTTACTCAGTTTTGAAACTTTGTTTACTGGAACTTTAGATAGCTGCACCGTCCATGTCCGCGAAGTGGTTAAACGCGCCCTTGCTTTGCATTCAGCGAGCCTTATTTTTGCCCACAATCATCCCTCAGGTCATGCCGAGCCATCGGCTGCGGACAGACAAATTACCGAGCGACTTAAAGCAGCATTAGCCTTAGTGGATATTAGAGTGCTTGATCATTTTGTGGTTGGTAACAGTGAGGTGGTATCGTTAGCGGAACGAGGTTGGATTTAATAACTATTGAACATTTTATTGATGTAGTATTGTTTATCCCATTCTGCTACTAATAGATTTATTCCAAAAGCTTTAGTTTCAGGGTGTATAATCTCAATTGCTTTTTTTTGACAACCTCGAGACGATAGCGAATCTTGCCTGTTGCAGCTTGACGTTAAGTAATTGTAGGCATATTAAATTCGTGGCGGATTTTACAGTGTTTTATGGCGGACTCATGGCGTACCAACGGTCATAAACAGCCCCAAAATAGACAATAATCCGCCTAAAAAAGCCAATTCAATTTTATAGCTTTTAGAAATCAACCTAATGATAAACAACGAATTACCACTAAATACCAGCCCTAAGATTTTATCGGTTGCCCCGATGATGGATTGGACAGACCGCCATTGCCGTTATTTTTTACGATTATTTAATCGTCATGTTCAACTCTATACCGAAATGGTAACAACAGGTGCTTTATTGCATGCCGATAAACACCGCTTTTTACGTTTTGCCGAACTAGAACATCCTATTATTTTACAGCTAGGTGGTGCAGACCCCCTTGATTTAGCACGTTGCAGTCAATTTGCCGAGGATTATGGTTATGATGCCGTTAACTTAAATGTTGGTTGTCCATCTGACCGTGTACAAAAAAACAAGATTGGTGCTTGTTTAATGGCCGAGCCCAATTTGGTTGCTGATTGTATTAGCACCATGCAAGCAGCCGTCAAAATCCCTGTCACCATCAAACATCGTATTGGCATTGATGATTTAAATAGCTACGAAAACCTATATAAATTTGTCGAAACCGTTGCTCAAACTGGCTGCCAAACATTTATTGTTCATGCACGTATTGCCATTCTGCAGGGCTTATCTCCTAAAGAAAATCGAGAAATTCCGCCTTTACGTTATCAAGATGTTTATCAGTTAAAAAAAGATTTTCCGCATTTAGATATTCAAATCAATGGTGGTATTAAAACAGTTGATGACATTCAACAACATTGGCAACACACTGATGGCGTAATGATTGGTCGTGAGGCTTACCATAACCCTTATATTTTAGCGCAAGCACTCAAACTGTGGGACGAAGAGACACCGACTCCCCATCAAATTTTAGAAAATTTTTTACCATTTATGGAACAAGAGCTCACGAATGGTGTACCTTTAATGCAAATGACTCGGCATATTTTGGGGCTATTTCAAGGCATGGCAGGCGCACGTAAATGGCGACAACATTTAAGCACCTATGCTCATCAAAGAAATCAAGGCATAGAGCTTGTCAAAGAAGCCGCTAGTTTTGTCCAAACAAACACTATCTTTGAGCCTGTTTAGCTCCACACAAAATACTGTTATATTCAATAAGCACACACTATATGTCATAAATATTAGGTAACACCAATGAATCAACTCGAACAGTTAAAACAATTCAGTACTATCGTTGCCGACACGGGAGATATTGCGAGTATTCAACGTTTAAAACCTGTTGATGCAACAACCAATCCCTCATTAATTTTAAAAGCCGCCAATCAAGCCGAATATGCCCATATTATTGAGGCAGGTATTAAAGAAGCACAAAAATTCCCCTCTCAACAAGCCCGTCAACAAGCAGCGATTGAGGCGATTGGTGTCGGTTTTGGCACAGAAATTTTAAAATCAATTGATGGTGTAGTTTCAACAGAAGTGGATGCTCGTGCCTCTTTTGACACTAAAGCCACTATCGAACAGGCTCGTCGATTGATTCAACGCTATCAACAACAAGGCATTAGCCGTGACCGTGTCTTAGTAAAAATTGCCAGTACATGGGAAGGCATTAAAGCTGCTGAATTACTTGAGCAAGAAGGTATTCATTGTAATTTAACTTTACTATTTAGTTTTGCTCAAGCACAAGCTTGTGCCGAAGCAGGTGTTACCCTCATTTCGCCGTTTGTTGGCCGCATTTTAGATTGGTATAAAAAATCAACAAATCAAGATTACACTGCCGAAACCGACCCTGGTGTGTTATCGGTTAAACGTATTTATGAATATTATAAAGCCTGTGACTATAAAACCATTGTGATGGCGGCTAGCTTTAGAAATACAGGTGAAATTTTAGCGTTAGCGGGTTGTGATAAATTAACCATCAGCCCTGCTTTATTAGACAACTTATCTGCCGAGAATACAGCAATTTCTTGTCAACTCAACAGCACCGATATCACACAACAAACTCATTTAACTCGATTAAGTGAAGCTGAGTTTAGATGGCAACATAATGAAGATGCGATGGCTACCGAAAAACTAGCAGAAGGTATTCGTTTGTTTGCTGCGGATATTAGAACCTTAGAACACAAGATTGCAACTTTGCTTTGAGTTTAGTTAACACTCAGCATTACCTTCCTCTCCTAATAAAAGGAATCTACACATCTTTTTAAACGGCTAAAATTGAGGCTATAACGATGAAATTCCCCTCCTCGGAGGGGCTAGGGGTGGCTTAGAACAGACAATAAATTACTGTTTTTAGCCCTATAACACACCCCTAAATCCCCTCTCAAGAGGGGACTTAACGCTCATTTTCAGAGCATTTTTAATGCCAAAAAAAATTTGTAAATATCTTTGCTCCTAATAGGAGGGGCTTTATCTTTTGTATTAAAATTTAGACATTTTAGGACTTACGCGTTTATCGCTTATTTCCTCACTAAATAAAAGCATTAAATTCTATCTTCACCTTGACGTTGCTGCTCTTGCTCTAAAGTTTCAACAAGGTTTTTAAATGTTTCTTGGTTTTGTTCACTTAAACCCATTAACACACGATGAGCTGAAATCACTTTTTGCATCATTTCTTGCTCTGAAGGCTCTACCTCAGGTAATTCATCAATACACTTTTCTTCACATTCACAGGCTAAAATGATAAAAACTTGATCAAAGCCCATGCTTTCTAACAAACGAGTAATATCTTCGTTAGTCGATAAAATAATTGGCTTGCGCTGATTATGCATTTGCAAAAAAACAGCCGTTTTGGCAATCAAGCCCAACGCTGTACTATCAATATAATCAGTTTGTGTCAAATCTATTAAAATAGAAGAAATTTCACCATCACCAAACATACGCTCCAAAAAATTATCGAGAGTGGCACACATAGGAGCACGCACCTCCCCAACAAACTTTAGAACATATGTGCCATGATGAATGGCAAATAAGATACGACCTGAAGGCATATTACACTCGGTTAATGACCAGCAACGCAACATCATCAGGCAAAGCGGCATCTTCACTCAAGTTTAATTTTTCTATTAAATCATTGACCGTAGAAACATCTTTTGCTGCGTGTTGTAAGTGTTTTTCTTTGTCATGTGCTGAACCTTTAGGCAGCACATCTAATACACCATCGGACGTTGCAATAAACGTAAATTGAGGCTGCAATTCTAACACATGCTCCTCATGATGTACTTCTTTAAATAAACCTAAAGGCAATCCTCTGCCAGCCAAAGACATAGTAACGCCATTATTAACTAAAATTGGCGGTGGATAATGCGCAGCGACACTATAAGTTAAACGATTTGCTTCAAAGTCAATCACTCCACAAAACATAGCCAAATGTTTGCCCATATGTACGCTTAGTAACTCATCGTTAATCATAGACAAAATTCGTGCTGGAGCAACCACATTAACGGTTGTTTTACGCTCATAGTGCTTTTGAATACGATGGGTAATTGCTTTTAAAAATACTGTGACGAAAGCACTCGCCGCACCATGACCAGACACATCAGCTAAATAAAAGCCAATTTTACCATCACCGATTTTAAAATAATCAATAAAATCACCAGATAAATATAAAGAAGGCAAAATACGATGGGTAACCGTACAACCATCAATAGGAATAAAAGGCGTTTGTGGCAATAATTTGAATTGTATTCGACGTCCTGCTTCTTGATCTTCTTGGAGTGTTTCTAAACTACGCGCTAATTCTGCGTTAGCGGCTTCGAGTTGATGTTGGTATTCACGATTTTGTTTTAATAATCGTCCTCGCTCTAAAGCCCTTTGCACCGTATGTGCGAGTACCATGACATCTCTTTGCTTAAAAAAGTGGTCAATTGCCCCATTTTTTAAACCTGCTAACACTTCATCCATCGATACCTCGTCAGAGACGGTAATCACAGGAATCTCAGGGGTACTCTGGGCGAACTCAATCAATGACTCTTGCTGCATTAACGCCAAATCAACAACCATTAAATGATGATGCTCTTGCTGATATGACGCTAAACCTTGCGCCAAGTTTTTAGCCACAGTGACACTATGGCCAAACTTACTAAGATTTTTCTCTAGCCACAATCCAACCGCTTCTTGCGGATGAATGACTAAAATAAAACCATTTTCTTGGTAAAGTGTCATCATAATGAGTTCTTATTACTCTAATATTGCGCAAGCAATAAGCCACAGACTATGGTGATGGCGTTGTCTCTTCATCATCCATATCGTCAATAAAGCTATCGTTGACTTTGCCATCTTGAACTAAAAACTCACGTCGCTGCAAATACACGTCTCGCAACAATAGGTACTCATCACCTTCAATGACTTTTTCGAGAGGAATCAGGTCAGCACGAGTATCTACTATTTCGACGGCAAATAGCCCAACATTAGCCGCTGCATTTTTGACCGCATTACGTGGGTTTACCAAGGCATCAAATGGTTTTGCCAGTGCATCACGCACACTACTTGGCCCCAAAAACGGCAGCATAACATATGCTCCTGCTGGCGAGCCCCACTTACCCAAAGTTTGACCAAAATCTTCTTGATGTTTGTTTAAGCCTATCTTGTGAGCAACATCTGCAAAACCGAGCGATGTCACCGAATTTACCACAAATCGGCTCAAGTCAGTTAGTGCGTCAGCACCTTTTCCTTGCAATCCATCGTTTATCGCCACTAAAGGTTCTTTTAAATTATCAAAAAAGCGTGTAATGCCATCATCTACGATTTGTGGTGTCACAGCCCGATAGCCTTTGGCGACAGGCTTTAAAACATAAGTATCCATGTTTTTATTTAGGGCATAGATTTTACGATTAGTTTTTTCCCATGGATCAGTATTGGGAGTGGCATAAGCGACTAAAGACATTGTCATTGAAGTCACTAATAAAATGTAGGAGCTTAACTGGCAACGCATACCCTCTGCTCTTTGGTTATGAATTATTAGGTCATTTTAAGCAAGATTTATCTTAAAAAGAATCCATTGTCATCGTTTTATTTACAATTTAAGCTAAAATTCTGCATTTTGTGCCAAAAATTTAATAATGCACCCCCAATAAAATATCCACAGCTACAAATTGATTGATAATATCCTGTCCCGCTTCGCACAAAGTAAGTGCATCAGTTTGTAAGTCTTGCGCTAATTTGGTAAAAATTTCATGGCCAGTTTGATGCTGATTTTGCTGCAGTCTTTGCAGTAACACTAATGTTAATGGATTGCTTTGCATAAAATGCACATGATGCTGTTGATTACGATACAAAATCAATGAACAGGGTTCTGAGTCTGGGATATTTTCTTGTTGTGCAAAACGATGAACAGGCCATTGATAAACCAATGGCCACACAAAAGGACTTAATACGGGAATTTGCTGCCAAAAATCACCCTCAACAAAGCTAGGCATCTCATCATTCGCTATTTCTGCTGCCAACTCAGCCCATTCAAAGTGAGCGAGCTCATATAACCAAGGATATTGTTGCAGTAACACTGTTTGCGTGTTCAAGAACGGCAAAAACTCATCGGCAATACGAGCAAAATAAGGTGTCTGACAATAATGTGTAGCAAAAAAAACCTCTAAAAGTGATTGCCACTGTTGAGTTGGCAAGTGCTTTTTTAATGTACTAAAGGTATTTTCTATAAAGCTACTCATATTATTAAAAAATAATTCACGATAGATTAACAGCCTTCTTGTCTCTATTTGAGGCATTTGGGCTGTTGTAGGTTGACGCAACCAAGCTGTCCACTGTTTCTGTAACGCCATAAAATCATGCATATCTTCCTCCTTGGTAATCACGAATTTTTTGCACTTCGCTCAACAACTCATTTAAAGGAGGAATATTAAAGTCACGCTCTAATAAGGTAGGCAAGACGCCAAACTGTTGATAAGTAAATGCTAGCAACTGCCATACATCTTCACATACAGCATCGCCATGGGTATCAATCCGCAAATCTTCGGCTTCAACATAATGCCCTGCTATATGCAAATAGCGAATTTTTTGTTGAGGTAAAGCACTAATAAATTGATAGGGGTCAGTACCATGATTGATACTATTTACAAAGACATTGTTAACATCCAACATCAAATCACAATCTGATTGTTGCAACACCGCCAACAAAAACTCTAACTCCGTTAAAGCCTGACAAGGTGCCGCATAATAGGACACATTCTCTAAAGCAATACGCTGCCCTAACATCTCTTGCACTTGCATCACTCGTTTTGCAACATGTCTTACTGCCTCCTCTGTAAAAGGGATAGGCAGCAAGTCATATAAATGTCCTTCATCACCTGTATAACTCAGATGCTCTGAATAGCATTTAATATCATACTGTTGAATGAATTTTTTAATATTTTTTATAAAATCATAGTCGAGAGATTTTAAGCCACCAATTGATAAGGACAAACCATGTGCAACTATCGGAAAACGCTCCGCATATTCATGTAATTGTGCTGCATAACGACCGCCCATAGCTATCCAGTTTTCGGGAGCAACTTCGATAAAATCTGGCAAAGCAAGCTGTTGCTCGTTAGCCAATAATTCGTTCATAAAACTTCGTCTTGCACCAAGACCTGCACCACTGATTATTTTATGCTTCACGTTTAGCTATCCAAAACAAAAAGGCTTACAATAAAATACTTTAGTAAATCATCATAAGCCTCTGCTTTATTTATTTTTTAGAAGCACCACATTTACCTTCACCACATTTACCTTCTTTGTGGCCTTTCATTTTTTGCTTCATTACTTTATGCAAAGCCTTATGCTCATTAGCATCTAACATACCGTCTTTGTTGCTATCAGCTTCGTTAAACATCGCCTCATGGCGAGACATAAATTCTGCTTTAGAAACCTTAGCATCGGCCTTCATTTGTCCACCGCATTTGCCTTCACCGCATTTGCCTTCTTTGGCAGTCTCTTTCATGCCACCACAACTGCCTTCTTTTGAGCTTTCTTTCATAGCACCACATTTACCTTCATGGTTATCTGCAACCACAATAGTAGATAAAGGTTGAGCCATAAAAGGATTGCTTACAGTTTGTGCTTGGGCAACGCTTGCTAAAGACACAGTTAATACCGCAGCAACAGAGTTTAAAGAGGATAATTTCATGTTATTTTCTCCAAGTTTGAGCAGGTCTAGTTTAATGACTGACAGGCTACACATTAATTAAATTAGCGCATTGAGTATCGCACTCCCTCTTAGAGTTGTTTTTAGTTAATTTGTTACACTGATATTTTTTATCTTCAAAAAAAAGAGATGCTCTAGGCATCTCTTTTTTTAGGACGTTATTGCAACAATAATTAAGCAATCGCTAATACTTGCTGGAATAAGGCTTTTTGTTCTGCACTTGGACGAGCTGTTTGTAAAGCCATCAATTTAGTCATATCGCCTTCGGCCTTGATTTGACCACTCATAAACGCTTGCATCGCAGCATTCATATCAAACTCTAAAAACACTTTTTTGAGTACATCAGTATTTAAAGTCAATTTAGTAGAAGCATTAGCGTTTAAGCCTTTCTCTAACTTGCCACCATTAATAGCCATTTCCACATTGCCGTTTTCTGTGCCAGTCACTACCAAATTTAGCACGATGCCAGCTAATGCAGGAGGTAAATTTAAATCACCAGCAGCAGCGGTCAATTCGGCAACTTTATCAAACCAAGCATCAGATAAAAAACTTGTCATTTTTAGCTCCACAAAATTTAAGAGTGTTTTAAGTTCACGTACCGTAACCGATTGCTTGCTCGGTTGGCAACCACTCAAAGCAGACAATTTTGGATTTTTTTTATCAATAGCGCACTTAAAATACACAATAATTCCACAATAACGATGCAGAAATACTAAAAAAGCAATAGAATATGCGACAGTTGGGGAGACTTTCGTTTTAGAGCCTCATTGTTACCCCTCTCTTTGGAGCGGACAACAATCGTAAATGTATCGCTGATTAACATGAATTTGTTAATGCTAAGTTGTTCATTCTCTGTTTGTTGTTAGTAACTTTGAGGCATTAAATCAGAATAATTCCCCTATTAACCTTGTGGTTTAAGGAGCAATGCATGAGTCACAGCCACACCAGTAACGCACCAATAGCGTACGAAATGGGAGTAGTTCGACAATTTGCCATCATGACCGTGATTTGGGGAATTGTAGGAATGGCCGTGGGGGTATTTATTGCCGCCCAATTAGTTTGGCCAGCTCTTAATTTTGATACACCTTGGTTAACCTATAGCCGTTTACGTCCATTACACACGAACGCGGTTATTTTTGCTTTTGGCGGATGCGCTTTATTCGCTACGTCTTATTATATTGTTCAACGTACCTGTCAAACTCGCTTGTTTATGCCTAATCTTGCCAAATTAACCTTTTGGGGTTGGCAATTAGTGATTGTGTCAGCAGCAATTAGTTTACCCTTAGGCTTAACTTCTTCTAAAGAATATGCAGAATTAGAATGGCCAATTGACTTGTTAATTACAGTGGTATGGGTTGCTTATGCCGTTGTTTTCTTCGGCACTATTGCAAAACGCACTACCTCGCATATTTATGTTGCTAACTGGTTTTTTGCTGCTTTTATTATCACCATTGCCGTTCTACATATTGTAAATAGTATGGCTGTACCTATCAGTTTGACCAAGTCTTACTCTATGTACAGTGGTGCAACCGATGCCATGATTCAATGGTGGTATGGTCATAATGCGGTAGGTTTCTTTTTAACAGCTGCATTCTTGGGTATGATGTATTACTTCATTCCTGTACAAGTGGGTCGTCCTGTTTATTCATATCGCTTGTCTGTGGTTCACTTTTGGGCATTAATTTCTGTCTATATGTGGGCTGGTGGTCACCATTTACATTACACAGCCTTACCTGACTGGACTCAATCTTTAGCAATGGCCTTCTCCTTAGTGTTATTTGCACCAAGTTGGGGTGGCATGATTAACGGTATTATGAGCTTATCAGGTGCATGGGATCGTTTACGTACTGACCCAATTATCCGCTTCTTAGTTGTGGCTTTATCCTTCTATGGTATGTCCACCTTTGAAGGGCCAATGATGTCCATCAAAACGGTTAACGCTTTATCTCACTATACCGACTGGACTGTTGGCCACGTACATTCTGGCGCATTAGGTTGGGTGGGTATGATTACTATTGGCTCTATGTATGTGTTAATTCCACGCATTTTTGAACGCGAACGTATGTATAGCATTAGTTTAATTAACTTACACTTTTGGTTAGCAACGCTTGGTGTGGTTATTTACATTGCCTCATTGTGGATTTCTGGTATTACCCAGGGCTTGATGTGGCGTGCTGTTAACGAAGATGGTTCTTTAACTTATAGCTTTGTTGAGTCCGTTGTTGCTAGCCATCCTTACTGGTTTGGCCGCTTTATTGGTGGTGCTTTGTATTTAACAGGTATGTTGGTAATGGCCTATAACGTCGCCATGACCGTCATGAACAAAAAACCTGTTGGCGCAGATAAATTAGGCTAAGTGGGAGAAGTTCAAAATGGCTGATCACAATGCCCCAAGCAATAATGTGCATGATCTCGTCGAGAAAAATGTAGGCGCATTAATTGTGTTAATTTGCGTTGCAATTAGTTTTGCAACCTTGGTAGAGATTGTTCCTTTATTCTTCCAACAAGAATTGAATGATCCTAAAGCTGATGCTCGCTTAGAGATGAAACCTCTCACAGCCTTACAAATGGAAGGTCGTGATATTTACATTCGTGAAGGTTGTCATGTTTGTCACTCACAAATGATTCGTCCTTTACGTGCCGAAACTGAGCGTTACGGTCACTACTCCATCGCTGCTGAGTCTGCATGGGAACACCCATTTTTGTGGGGTTCTAAACGTACAGGCCCAGATTTAGCCCGTATTGGTCAAAAATACTCTAATGACTGGCATTATGCGCATTTAATCAATCCGCGTGATGTTGTGCCTGAGTCCAATATGCCTGGTTATCCTTGGTTAGCTGAAAACAAATTGACGGGCGAATTAACTGCCAAAAAATTGGAAGTGTTTCGTGGTTTTGGTGTGCCTTATACCGATGCTGACATCGCTGGTGCTGCAGCAAGTGTAAAAGGTAAAACCGAAATGGAAGCTTTAATTGCCTATTTACAACAATTAGGTACTGGCCTTAAAGAGCGGAGATAAGAGATGAACGGCATGGTATTGCTTTATATCTTTGGCACCTTCTCGGCAATTTTTGCCTTTGCTGGCATATGTTGGTGGGCTTATCGCCCCTCTCATAAAAAACGATTTGAGCAAGATGCCATGCTCGCTTTAGATAGCGATCCTCTTTATCAAAAAAACCGTCAATCAGCGGGAGATAAACTAAAATGAGTGCGTTTTGGAGTGCTTATATTACTATTCTATCACTAGGCTGTTTAGCCTTTGTGATAGGCGTGATGGTGATGGCCAATAGCCTCAAAGTCACGCGTGAGCCTGATAATACAACGGGTCACGAATACGATGGCATTAAAGAATACGACAACCCCATGCCTAAATGGTGGCAAGGTCTCTATTGGGGTGGAGTAGTTTTCTTTATTTTTTATGTATTAGCTTATCCTGCTCTTGGTGCTTACAAAGGGTTTTGGGGATGGACCTCCGTTGGTGAGCATGATAAAGATAAAGCTGCTTATGACGCAAAGTATAAGCCAATCTTTAAAGCCTATGCAGCTAAGCCTGTAGAAGAATTAGCTCATGATGCAGCTGCCATGAAAATTGCTGGACGGTTATACGTTAATAACTGTGCCGCTTGTCATGGTGCTGATGCCCGTGGTGCTAAAGGCTTTCCCAATTTAACTGATAATGATTGGTTATATGGTGGCGAGCCAGCTCAAATCATTGAAACCATCACCAATGGTCGCCCTGCGGTTGAAGGAGGCATGAAGATGCCTGCATGGGGAGAAACCCTCGGTGAGCAAGGCGTTAAAGAAGTGGCCGCTTATGTACTAACGCTTTCTGAACGTCGTATTTCTGAAGCTGACCAAAAATTAGCTGAAGCAGGTCAGGCTCGTTTTGCAGTTTGTGCAGGCTGTCACGGTGCTGATGGTCGTGGTATGCATGCTGTAGGTGCGCCTAATTTAACCGATACTATTTGGTTATACGGTGGCAGCCAAAAAACTGTTGAAGAAACTATTCGTCACGGTCGTAACGGTGCAATGCCTGCTTGGAAAGACCGTTTAGGTGAAGAAAAGGTGCATTTGCTTGCTGCTTATGTCTATTCTTTATCTCATGGTGGTGCTGCCAAGCACTAAACTTTATTAGGACTTACGCATTGCGTAAGTCCTAATAAGCACTATCAATTTATCTGAATAGTTATTTTCTTACAAATACCTTAGTATCAACTGACAATGATTATATGTTTATTAGTTAATAATCTAGGACTTACGCATTTCACCGAAATTAGCGCGTTTTGTGAACGTAAAACCGTTGAAAACGGTTGAAATGCGAACAAATAAGCGATAGCCGCGTAAGTCCTAAATAGCCTATAAACATATAATTTTTGCCACAGAGGTAACCAGTCTCACTATGAGTAATAAAATCCCTACTCAAGACCAGTCTCCTAATCCCGTTCAAATTCACAGCCCCAAACTAATGCACATTGATAAAGCCAAGATATTTCCGCGCTCTATTCGTGGCTTTTATCAAAACATCCGTCATGTGTTTATGGCTTTTATTCTGTTTGTTTATGTTGCGTTGGCTTGGGTCAAGTGGGATGGCCGACAAGCAGTTTTATTTGATTTAGAACATCGCCAGTTTTTTATTTTTGGCTGGACTTTTGCCCCTCAAGACTTTTTTTTATTATCTTGGCTGTTAATTATTGCCGCTTTTACCCTATTTGTAGTCACTGTTTTTGCAGGACGTGTATTTTGTGGTTATATTTGCCCACAAACAACATGGACAAGTTTGTATTTGTGGATTGAAAAAATCACTGAAGGTGAACGTAACGCGCGGATGAAGCTTGATAAAGCACCGATGTCAGTCAACAAATTTACTCGTCGTGCGGTTAAACACTTTTTATGGTTATTAATTGCTTTTGCCACAGGTTTTGTCTTTGTTGGCTATTTTACGCCTGTGCGTAGTTTAGCCGAAGATTTTATGACAGGAAATTTAGGTGGTTGGGGCTATGTGTTTATTCTACTTTTTACTGTCTTAACCTACCTAAATGCAGGCTGGATGCGCGAACAAGTTTGTTTTTATATGTGTCCTTATGGTCGCTTTCAAAGTGTGATGTTTGATAAAGATACCTTAATTGTTTCTTATGACACTGAACGCGGCGAATCTCGTGGTGCTCGCAAAAAAACAGTTGACCCTAAGGAAGCTGGTTTAGGGGATTGTATTGACTGCCAATTATGCGTACAAGTTTGTCCCACTGGCATTGATATTCGTGATGGTTTACAACTGGAGTGTATTCAATGTGCGGCTTGTATTGATGCGTGCGATAGCATTATGGATCAAATGGGTTATCAGCGCGGTTTGGTGCGTTATACAACCGAAAATATTCTTGAGAAAAAATCAGGCTATCATTGGTTGCGTCCGCGTTTAATTGGTTATAGCGTCGTTGTATTGGTGATGATGGTGACCTTTGTCTATAGCTTGGCCGCACGTGTTCCTTTAAGCATTGATGCTATTCGTGACCGTAATCAGTTATACCGCGAAAACAGCGATGGTTTAATTGAAAATGTTTATACTCTTAAAGTTATGAACAAATCGCAACAAACACAGCAATATCATCTGACTTTAGCTGAAGGTCAAGAGCATATCCAATTGATTCCTATTGGAGATTTTAGTTTGGATGCAGGCGAAGTTTCGAGTTTACCCGTAACCTTACAAGCTGATCCTGCTGATTTAGCACAAACCAACACCAAAATCGCTTTTAAAGTTGAAGCTGTTGCTAACAAAGATGTTACTGCTCAAGTCGAAAGCCGTTTTTTATCCCCTAGAAACTAATGTCTCTATGCGGGTACAATTTGCAGCCTTTTTTTATTTCGGACTTACGCGGTTATCGCTTTTTTGTTGACATTTTAGGTTTCTTTAATGCCTTTATGCTCACAAAACGCGCTAATTTTGGCAAAATGCCTAAGTCCTGTTATTTAACATGGACGTTTACTCACAGAGGTAATATGTATGACCAATGCCACTGTTAGCAAACCTTGGTACAAACATCCTTGGCTATGGTTTTTGATAGCTGTACCTGTGATTTCTGTCATATTAAGTTTTACGATGCTCTTTGTGGCTTTAGATAACAAAGACCCAGAAGTTGAAGGCGATTGGCATAAAAATAAAAAAGCCATTCAAGAAAACTTTGATCGCGAACACTATGCCAGTGCCTTAAGTATTAGTGCCTTATTGACCACTCAAAATAACCAACTTAGCGCAAAAATATCTAGCCCTTATCCTTTAGATAAAGATGCCTTGCCCAATAAACTTAACGTCATCTTTTCTCATCCTACCCACGAAAATAAAGATCTCAGACTAATACTTGAGCAACAAGCCGATGGTAGTTACATCGCTCCTATCAATCATATGCTAACGGGCCGTTATTATTTGGATGTCAATACTAAAGTATGGCGATTAAAAGCAATGGTTGAGATGCCCTTTACGCAAACAATGACCATCAACCCACCTCCATTGAATGAGCAATAACTTTTTATGAGTGAATTGTGTTTTCATTGTGGTGAGCCTTTGTCCAAAACGGTACATTATTTGCCGATTTTGGGCGAAGAACGGCCATTGTGCTGTTTAGGTTGTTATGCAGTGGCACAAACGATTGTTGAGAATCAACTCGAAAACTATTATCTTGAGCGCAGCGTCATTAGCCCTACGGCTCCTTTACCAAGTGAATTAGAAACACTCAAAGGCTACGACCACCCAGATACACAACAACAATTTATTCACCGTGAACAAAACTTGGCCTGTGCTGACCTAAGTGTTGCAGGCGTGTCTTGTGCCGCTTGCGCTTGGCTGATAGAAAAACGCCTTACTCAAGAGACTGCGGTTAAACAAGCAAGTGTCAATTTAAGCAGTCATCGTTTAAGGTTGGTATGGGACGACAGCCAAACGCCTTTAAGTACTCTACTTAATGACCTTGAAAAGTTAGGTTACAAGGCGCGCCCTTTTCGTACGGACACTCATGCTAACTTACTCAAAAAAGAATCACGTCAATTGCTAATGCGACTTGGCGTTGCTGGCTTAGGCTCCATGCAAGCGATGATGTACGCAGGCAGCTTATATGTTGCCGACGATATGAGTCTTGACCATCGCGATTTTTTACGCTGGATATCGTTACTTATTACTTTGCCGTTATTTTTTTATTCAGCATATCCCTTTTATCGTTCAGCTTGGTACTCACTCAAAGCTCGTACACTCAACATGGATGTATCGGTAAGCATTGCTCTCATACTAACCTTTGTCGCCAGCATTTATAATACGGTCATTGGTGCGCCTGATGTCTATTACGACTCGGTGACGATGTTTATTTTCTTTTTATTGGCAGGCCGATTTTTAGAAACCCAAGCTAGACGCAAAGCCAGTGAAACCGCCAACGACCTCATTCCCGTGTTACCACGTTTGAGTCATCGTTTATTAGCTAAGGGTCAACAAGAAGATGTACCTATAACATCACTCAATATTGGCGATAAAGTGTTGGTTAAAGCTGGCGAAGTAATTCCGTGTGATGGCTTGATTATTGAAGGCCAAAGTGCTGTGTCAGAAGCCTTACTGACGGGTGAACCACTGCCCTTGCACAAACAACACGGCGACACAGTGGTCAGTGGCAGTCAAAATCACAATAGCCCCCTGATTATTGAAGTGACTCAGTCGGCACAATCCAGCACCCTTGCCACTATTCACCAACTCATTAGTAGAGCCTTATCCGAAAAGCCACAACTTGCCGAACAGGCCGACAAAGTGGCACATTGGTTTATTTTAGCGATATTGATACTATCACTTGGCGTTTATATTGGCTGGTATTTTGTTAATCCAAGTTTTGCCTTATTGGCTACCATTGCAGTATTAGTTGCCACTTGCCCATGTGCTTTATCTTTGGCTACACCTGTGGTGTTAACTGCGGCCACCCATCGTTTAGCTAAAGAGGGCTTTTTGGTCACACGTGGCCACGTTATTAATCGTATTGCCCAAGCTACGCATATTGTTTTTGACAAAACTGGCACCCTAACGACAGGAAAACTACAATTAGTTATCACACAATCGTTACAGGGTACACAAGAAGAAGCCCAGTTAATTGCCAGTGCCTTAGAACAACATTCTGAACACCCGATTGCGTATGCATTTAAAAGCTTACAAGCAAAAAACTTGCCCACGGTAGAAGACATTCAAAACCAAGCAGGATTGGGCTTATCAGGCATTATTAACGGCAAGCACTACAAAATTGGTCATGCCGACTTTGCCCTAAACACTTCCGTCACTGCTCCTCCAAGTCACCATTTGCGTATTTGGCTAAGTTGCGAGCAACAAGCGGTTGCCTATTTTGATTTGAGTGATAGCACACGCCCAGAATCTGCAAATACACTACAGCAATTACACGCTTTGGGTTTAAATAGTATTTTGCTATCAGGCGACCACTCCACCGCTCCTCAACAACTAGCCAAGCAATTAGGTATTCATACATGTTTAGATAGTCTTTTGCCACAACAAAAAGCAGACTATGTACAACAGCTACAGCAACAAGGCGCGGTAGTTATCATGGTTGGAGATGGCGTTAATGACGCACCTGTGTTGGGGCAAGCCCATGTTTCTGTGGCCATGAGTTCTGGAGCCGATTTGGCTCAAATTACTGCCGATTCGATATTATTAGGTGACCGTTTAAGTGCTCTTGTTACCGCTCGTCAAACTGCTAACAAAACTCAAGGCATTATTAAACAAAATTTAATTTGGGCTTTGGTGTATAATTTAAGCATCTTGCCACCTGCTGCTTTAGGTTTTGTGCCACCATGGTTGGCTGCAATTGGTATGTCACTCAGCTCATTACTAGTCGTATTAAATGCCTTGCGAGTTTAGTATGATTGTTATTAAGAGGTACGTCCTGTGGATTATGTCTATTTGTTAGTGACACTCAGTGTTGTACTACTTGCTGGAGCTATTTGGGGCATTTTGTGGGCAGTTAAAAGCGACCAATTTGAAGATTTAGAAGGCCCTGCCGAACGCATTATTATGGACGACCGCGAACTACAACGAAAAATCCATGACCGATAGTTTAATCATTGTCACTGCCTTAGCAGCAGGTTTTTTTGGCTCACCACATTGTTTGGGGATGTGTGGCGGAATTGTCAGTGCACTAAGTTTTGCTCTAGCCAAACAAAACACCTTCCAACGATTATTATTACAAAGCTTTTATCATATAGGCCGATTACTTTCTTACAGCTTCTTGGGCTTATTGGTAGGCTTATTGGGAAAAGGCATACTAAGTCCCTTCATTGATTCAAAATGGCCATTTGTGCTGACCTCGTTAATGATGATTGCCTTTGGCTTGTATTTAACGGGTTGGTGGCGCGGATTAGATAAACTTGAAGTATTTGGTGCCAAAATATGGCATACCATGACCCCATTACGACAACGCTTTATGCCCATTAACTCTGTGCCGCGTGCTTTGTTTGCAGGAGTATTATGGGGGTTTTTGCCTTGTGGCTTAGTTTATAGTGCCTTGGCTTTAGCCTTAACCAGTGCTAAGCCTTTAACAGCAAGTACCACAATGTTAGCCTTTGGTTTAGGCACTTTGCCAATGATGCTATTAGCTGGTAGTACCGCAGGCGCACTCAAGCAAAAACTTCAGCAACATGGTTGGCGCACCGCTAACGGCCTATTGATTATTGCTTTTGGGGTGTGGACACTGTTACAAACGGTGTTATTAACGCATCATAATAGTCAACATCACCATAACCCATCCCCTCAAATACAAACACCATGAATAACACTAAAGACCCTTTGCACGGTTTAACATTGCAAATAATTCTTGAACGCTTAGTCGCTTTATATGGTTGGCAAGAGCTGGCGCGCTTTATTAACATTAACTGCTTTAAGAATAATCCGAGCATTAAGTCCAGTTTAGTCTTTTTACGCCGTACATCTTGGGCAAGACAGCAAGTTGAAGATTTTTATGTCAGATTCGGACACGAAGAATGGCTCAAAAATCCTCCACTCTAAACTTGTCGCTCCCTCAACTCTTGACGCACTACTTTTCCTAGTTTTGAGCGTGGAATGTTATCTATAAACACAATAGACCGAGGGATTTTATAAACTGCCAATTCTTTTTTAAGATGCTCAATAATATCATCTTCGGTTAAATATGGGTCTTTTTTAACCACAAACAAACGCACAGACTCACCTGCTTTAAAATCACCTACTCCCACTGCAGCACAATCCAAAATACCTGTATGGCTCAATGTAACTTCTTCTATTTCTGATGGATAGACATTAAAACCAGATACCAATATCATATCTTTTTTGCGTGACACAATTTTGATATAGCCATCATTTTGTATTAACGCCATATCACCTGTTTTAAGCCACCCATCATAACTGATTGCATCAGCTGTGGCCTCGGCATCACGCCAATATCCCTTCATTACTTGAGGCCCTTGTATCCATAGTTCACCTACTTCTCCCAACGCTACATCTTGTCCCATATCATCCAATAAGCGTAAATGGGTATCTGGAATCGGTAATCCTACTGTACCTAATTGAATGGCATTTGGTGGATTCATCGTCACCACTGGCGAAGACTCGGTAAGGCCATAACCTTCACAAATTGGACTATGGGTAATATTTTGCCATGCCTGAGCGACTTTAAGCTGAACAGGCATACTGCCAGCAACAGTCAGTTTTAATTTAGAAAAATCAACTCTAGGTAATACAGACTGATTGATAAGCTCTACAAACAGGCTATTAGAGCCCATCATGACAGTAATTTCGTAATGTTTAAACTGTTCTATAATTAACGCTGTATCTTTGGGATTGCTTACAAAAATGGTATGTGCACCTAACATCATACCAACACTCACTACCCCAAAGGCAAACACATGAGACAAGGGTAAAGGACACAAAATGGTCTCGCGGCCAATATGCAAAGCCGTGGCCAAAAAGGTATAAGTTTGTAATACGTTACTACTGATATTTTGATGAGTCAGCATTGCGCCTTTAGATATACCTGTAGTGCCACCCGTATATTGCAATACAGCCACATCACTTGGCTCAATATCTATCTCTTGATATTTTTGAACATTAACACGAATAGCATCTAGAAAAGGAATTGCATCGGGCAAATAATAACTAGGTATATTTTTGTAAATATATTTATTCATACGACTGATCAATATGCGTTTTGGTAAAGCAAAAAAATCGCCTATCTCCGCTAATACCACATATCTAATACCCGTATTAGGTAATATTTGCTGAATAAGATGTCCCATATTAGTTAAAGCAACGACAGCTTTACAACCAGAGTCTTTAAACTGATATTCCATTTCGGCAGCAGTATATAAAGTACTGGTATTTACAACTATTAAGCCTGCTCGCAATGCACCAAATACGGCTATCGGAAATTGCAAGATATTGGGTAATTGAATCGCGATTCTATCGCCCTTTTTTAAATCAGTATGACGTTGAATCCATGTAGCAAAGGCCTTACTATATTTATCCAACTCCGCAAAACTTAGGGTTTTACCATAATGGCTAAAAGCGGGTTTATTGGCATATTTGCAACAAGAATCATTAAATAACTCATTGATTGTTTTATAGTGTTGAATATCTATATTTCTGACAATATCTTTGGGATATTTATCATGCCAAAAATCATGCTGCTCCATAATATGCCTGCTGTTATTATTTTATTTAAGTATTTAATATCCATTGATTAACACGTGACTGATTTATTTCTTTAATGCTCAACACGCATACTTCTGGCATGGTAGCCAATAAAGTGATATGTGTCACCATCAATTCATCACGTCTAAAAAAATGCACCTCTACCTTAGCACCAATTGCATAGCTTGCAACTAACTTCTCAAACTGAGCGGTCACTTTTAGGCCATCAAAAGCAATAATTACATCTCCTGCCGATAACCCTGCTGCCTCAGCAGCACCTCCTGTCCATACATTTTGCAGCACAAAGCCTGCCTCTTGATATTGACCACGCACTCCTAAGCTAGCCGTTTGGGCATTCTGTAGGCCTTCATATTTGTATTCTACAGTCACACCTTGTTGCTGTAATAACTCAACAAACGGTAGCTCTTGAGTACTATATAAACATAAGTCCCAAAATGGAGTTAAATCTTGTGCAATCAAACGTCCACTAATTTCTTGAATCGTTGTATTAGTTACTCCTCGGGCTGTTTTGCCATACTCTTGCCATAATATACGCATAACTGTATCTAAACTAACCAAATCTTTACTATATTGACGCAGTGTTAAATCTATACATAAAGCAATTAACGCGCCTTTGACATAATAACTTACAACACTATTGGGGGTATTTTCATCTTGTTTATAATATTTAGTCCACGCATCAAAACTTGATTCTGTGACTGTTTGTTTAAAACGACCTAATGTTTTGGTATGTCGTGTAATGGTTTGTGCCAACAACCCTAAATACTCTGCTGTAGAGATTATTTTTGCCCGTGCTAATAATAAATCATCATAATAAGAGGTAAATCCTTCAAAGACCCACAATAATTCAGTGTAATTTTCTTGATGTAAATTAGGCTCTATTAAAATATCAGGTTGAATACGTTTGACCAACCACGAATGAAAATATTCATGACTACACAAACCCAAAAATGTTTTGTATTTTTCATTTATTTTATGTGGCTCCGATATTAACGGGAAATCATCACGCGAACATAATAAACTAGTTGAACTGCGATGCTCTAAACCACCATAGCCACTGCCAACAGCCATTACCTGAAACAAATACTCATTAAAAGGGGGTGTTTTATCGCCCCAAAAATCAATTGCTGCCTGACATATTTTGCCTAAATCTGTTGCCAAACGAGCTGTATCAGCACGATGCTTGCCCGTAATCGCCATCCGATGTGGCGTATTTGCTACCATAAATGCAATATCAACAAAATCGGCCATTTCGACAGGGTGATCAATCAACTCTAAATAGTTGTCTGCTTCATAAACTCCAAAGCCCTCATCATCAACCTCAACCTTAGTTAAGGTAGTTGCAACACGCCAATCAACATCATCAGGCTTACAAATCAATACGGAATGCTTATTTTGTTCATACCCTTGAACGGCTAATAACAAACATGCGCCATTAAAATAACCATGCGTTTGGTCAAGATGCGCCCCTCTGACCGACAAATCCCACGCATAGACTTCATAGTCTAAAATGACTTCTCCAGCGTGTGGTGCAAGCTGCCATTGATTTTTTGTCAACTTTTTGACATCTAAAAGCAATCCTTGTGCTGTTTTTGCACGTAAACTGACTATGTTGCGTGCAAAATCACGAATCATATAGCTACCCAAAATCCAATTTGGCAGCCATACTATTTGCCCCTGTGGATCAGGCTGGCGTATAACTAATGACACTTGAAAAAAGTGCTGACTTGGGTGGTGTGTCTTAATCGTATAATGACAGGCTGCGTGCATCATAAATTCCAAATAGATTTTTAGTTTAGGTTACAGAATGAACAATCCGCATCTAAGTACAGAAGCGACTTTAATATATTTACCCACTCCTGATGGACATAAAATTCCGTTGCGCCATTGGCCTGTTGCTCAACCACGCGCTGTTATACATATTGTGCATGGCATGGCAGAACATAGCGGCAATTATAATGATGTGGCTGCTTTTTTTAATCAACACCATTTTAGTGTTTTGGCTCATGACCATCGTTGTCACGGTTTATCTTCATCAAATCAGTTGGGTAATGTTGATAAAACACAACACTGGCAAGGCATTTTAGATGACATGCCCTTGATTCATAACTGGATTAAAGCCACTTATCAAGATTTACCAGTTGTCATTGTTGGCCATAGCATGGGCTCGTTTATTAGCCAACATTTTGTCGAAAACAATCCTCATGCTGTTAAGGCATTGGCATTAAGCGGCTCTGACTTTTTGCCAACTTGGTTTACGGGTGCAGCCTCTAATTTAGCCTGTATCGAAACCAAACGACAAGGCAAAAATGGCCGTAGTGCCTTGATTCACAGCTTGGCCTTTGGCAAATTTAGTAAAGCTTTTAATCCTGCACGTACTGAGTATGATTGGTTATCTCGTAATGAGGCATGGGTTGACCATTATGTCGCCGATGAGCATTGTGGTTTTCAAATGGCAAACGCTTATTGGCGTGATTTTTTAAAGACTTTGTCACAAATTTATACCCCACAAAACCTCAAAAAAATTCCTACGTCTTTACCTGTTTATTTATTTGCTGGTACACAAGATCCTGTTGGGCACTATGGTAAAGGAGTTAAAAAACTCGCCAAAGCACACCAAAAAGCACGCAAAACCGAGGTAAAACTCAAACTCTATGATCAAGGCCGACATGATATTTTACACGAAAGCAATGCCAACGAAGTGCGATATGACTTGTTGTCGTGGTTACTGCCTTATGTTGCAGCAGCGTAGTACTTGCATAAAAGCAACATTTTTTAGATACATCAAGCCGCAAATACAGTATTATTGTCGGCTAATTTTAAAGTGGCTTCTATGCCAAAAGGTTTTTTATTATGCAAATTTCTCAAGATAGCGTTGTTTCTATTAACTACACCTTGACCGATGATAATGGTCAGATCATTGACAGCTCCGCGCTTGCTGGTGCGCCCTTAGTATATTTACACGGTGCTCAAAATATTATTCCTGGTTTAGAAAATGCCTTAACTGGCAAACAAGTGGGCGATAAGTTAACTGTTAATGTCGCTGCGGCTGATGGTTACGGTGAATACAATCCAGAAGCAGTACAAGTAGTTCCTAAACATTTATTTGGTGGCGTAGAATCAATCGAAGCTGGTATGCAGTTTCACGCTCAAACCGATTATGGTATGCAAGTCGTAACTGTGACAGCAGTTGAAGGTGATGAAGTAACTGTTGACGGTAATCATCCTTTAGCAGGGCAAAATTTAAATTTTGATGTCGAAGTAGTGAATGTTCGTGCTGCTAGCAAAGAAGAGTTAGAACATGGTCATGTTCATGGCGAAGGTGGTCATCACCACTAAGCCCTTTTGGATATAGGCGTTATCATTATTTTTTAACAACCTATTCCTAAGCGTAAAAGCCTCATTAACTTGAGGCTTTTTTGTTTAAGCTATTTTAAAATTAGCCATAAAATAATTAACACTACTCCAGCAACCAATAGATTAGCTTTAATAAAATTCTTTAACTCAGTATTACTTTCAGTATCACTGACAACGTTATTTGCCACTTTCGGTTGTTCTTGCTGCAATACATCTTTTAAAACTTCATCCGCAGGTTTTAATCCTAATTGAGATGCTTTTTTCAACCACTTTATGGCTTCACTATTATCTTTATTTTCAGGATGATATAAAAAACCATACACAGCAAAACAGCCGTCAGCATCACCACGTTGTGCCGCATTTAATGCTAATTTGTAAGCCTTGTCTCTATCCTGTGGCACGGCATAGCCATCATAATACATTCTAAACAAGGTCATCATGGCTTTAGTATTACCACGCTGAGATGCCTGCTGTAATAATGACAATGCTTTAGAAATATCTTGTTGTGATAGATTGTTTTTATTGTTAAGAATATCTAAGCCTTGTTCAAAAAGTTCTAAGCTCCGCACGATATTTTTTTCTACATCACTCAACAGTGTTGAGTCATTCTCGGTCTTCTGTGTTGACATAGAAACTTTAGGAGACTCAAATAGTGATGTTAAAGGCGGCAATAAGTCTTTTGGCGCGTATATCTCTCCTGTATCTAATTTATCAAAAACCGATTTTTCTAAATTAGCAAAGCCCCCTTGAGACTCTACAGCAGCATCAATCCAATCATTTTTAAATTTTATGGGCCAAAAATATGAAGGCAGAACCATCACTTCGCCATTCCCCTCCTCGCACACCAAAATGGGAAAATAGCCTAAACTTAATGCACCATTTGGTAGATGTAAACGCCAAAACCAAGTTGTGGACATTCTCAAGTTTAATGGTGCAATACTTTGTGGAAACAACATATTAAACACACGTGTTTTTTCATTTTTTAAATGTTGTGCATAGGCTTGTTGGTCTGGCTCTGTGGGAGAACTGTTTTTTAGCAAAAACAATTGATGAGCCATTTGTCTTAAGGTATCTACATCTGTTTGACCAGTTGGGTCAAATATCACTTCACCTGGGCAATTTGCTGTAGGTTCATTAATATCAAACATTAATTTATTGGCTTGAATCAATGCTCCCCACACAACTTTGCCTTTTTTGTACAAATTGCTCATCGCTTTTATTTGCCGATACAGTTCATCTTGTTCTGTTAACCAATCGGGATAAACTTGCAAATAAGGACGGTATTTGATAGGTAATTGTTGAATACAATCAGCAATTACAATATCCGAAAAACAACGACTATCAACTGCCTTAGCAACAAAAATGTCTTTAAACTGTTGTGAAAATTGTGTTAAGGCCTCAGCGTCTAGTAGTGTGTCATCAGTTTGTTCTGCTTTCGAATTTTCAAAACAGTGCTCCCATAATTTGCCTGTTATTTCCGATTCAAAACCAAATGCAGCTTCATAAAATCGCGCTAAAAACTCCTCTTTTGCCAGTTGCTCATGTTTGTGCTTCATGACAAAAGTTTGTTTATCTATTAAGACTGACTGTAGCTTAAAGGGAGAAGCATCCGTTTTTTTGTAATACGGAATAATCAACTTTAAGCGCAAGGGTTGTTCATCACTATAAACATATATCTCTATGCAAATTGCATCACTTCGTCTTGATGGCAAATTACGATACACATCGTATATCAAAAGTTGAATATGTTGATTTTGGGGATTATTTTCTAAAATTTGTAAACCATGTTGCACTGAGTTTTCAACAAAAGCTAAATTAGTGAGTGTTAATTTATCTACCTTACCATCAGCCGTAATAAATGCTGGCAATAACGTGGTGTGCAAATGCCCACCATCATGCAAATGATAACTCCCCATTCCCGCCAAATAGCCCGCTAAAGACGCTGCATGCTTCCATAATTCTGGCAATACAATGTCTGGATGATTTGGTACAGTCGAAGGAAAACGCTCTAAATAGGGCTCGGTGTTTTTTTGCTTAATATAATCAACAAACTGCGTTAAAACTAAGCCTCTTTCTTGTTGTATTAAAATAGACTTTAATACTAGTAAAGGAGTAATTATTGAGCCATTAATATTTAGGCTTAATTCATTTTCGAAGTTTTGTGGTAATTGTGGATTATCGGTTACCTGAATCAGTGTTTGGTAATCACACCATCTAAAAACGGGATGAATGCGCTTTGCGATAACCATTACTAAATAAAAAGCAATTAAAATGAGAAAGTTTTTCTTTTCTGGCACAGTCAAAAACTGATTTTGAAATTTTGCTTCGTTTAACTCTTCATGTGCAGCAATCAACATGAGGAGTACATCTATTTTTTGGATACTACTCAATGAGAAATCTAATTTAATTTTAGCTAAATAATCATGATAAAAGTTACCACCAAAGACTGGTTCATGATGAGTGATTTTATTTACACAAATATAACTCCAATCGTTAATATCTAGATTTTCCTTTAGCAACTCCGCTATCATTTGTATATAAATATAACAATGATTAGCTTCATTTTTGGATTGCAAACTTTTAATAATAACTTCTAAGGGATTTATTGATTTTTCATGAATAATTACTATTAAAGATTGAGAAAAATCACCTCGATGCCCCCCTTCTTCAATTTGCTTATCATTTTCACCACTCACTGACCACGTAAGTTGTAAACCTATATGACGACTAATCACTTCTGCAAGATAAGCTGCCAATAATACCAGTAGATTTCTTCCTTGAGTCTGAGTTTGTATGCTCTCAAGCGATACATCTTGCATTTTTATAAAATGACAAAACTCATCTACTTGTTTAACGCTCTGCCATGAGTAATTCCAATTCTGTTCAAATAATTTTTCTGCATACAACAAACCCGTTTCTGGAATTTCTTTATTATCCAATGCCGTCAACAGAGTCTGTATATATTGATGTGCCTGCATACATCAAATTCCTTGTATTGATATATTTTTTCCAAAAAACATAAGCCTCCGAAGAGGCTTATATTATACATCAAGTAAAATTTACCTAACGCTTATTTACCATGATTCTCAGCTAAGAAGAACCAAGTTTCTAACACAGAGTCTGGATTTAAAGACACAGAATCAATGCCTTCATCCATTAACCACTTAGCGAGGTCTGGGTGGTCGCTGGGGCCTTGACCGCAGATACCCACATATTTACCAGCTTTTTTACACGCTTGAATAGCACGCGACAACAAGAACTTAACGGCTGGATCACGCTCATCAAACAAATGAGACACAATGCCAGAATCACGATCTAAACCAAGCGTTAGTTGGGTTAAATCATTGGAACCAATCGAAAAACCATCAAAGTGCTCTAAGAATTGCTCGGCCAATAAGGCATTAGTTGGCAACTCACACATCATAATAATTTTTAGGCCATTTTCGCCGCGTTTTAAGCCCTTTTCAGCTAGTAATTCAATGACGCGCTTGGCTTCACCTGTGGTACGCACAAAAGGAATCATGATTTCGACATTGGTTAAGCCCATCTCGTCACGCACTTTTTTAAGGGCACGACATTCGAGGTCAAAACAATCACGGAAATTATCCGAAATATAACGCGATGCCCCTCTAAAACCTAACATTGGGTTTTCTTCTTCGGGTTCGTAGAGTTTTCCGCCAATTAAATTAGCATATTCATTAGACTTAAAGTCCGACATACGCACAATCACTTTTTGGGGAGCAAACGCTGCTGCTAATGTTGAAATACCTTCAACCAGTTTTTCGACATAAAAATCAACAGGTGAAGCATAACCTGCGGCACGTTGAGTTACGGCATGATAAATATCGCGTGGCAAAGTTTCGTAGTTTAATAACGCTTTTGGATGCACACCAATCATGCGATTGATAATAAACTCCAAACGCGCCAAACCAATACCTTGATTAGGAATTTGCGCAAAGTCAAAGGCGCGGTCAGGATTACCGACATTCATCATAATTTTGAAGGGTAATTTTGGCATAGAATCAATAGAATTCTTTTGCACTTCAAAATCTAACATACCTTCATAAATAAAGCCTGTATCACCTTCGGCACAAGATACCGTCACCTCCATACCATCGCTTAATAACTCAGTCGCATTTCCACAACCTACAATAGCAGGCACCCCTAATTCACGGGCAATAATAGCTGCATGACAAGTACGCCCCCCTCGATTAGTAACAATCGCCGAGGCACGCTTCATGACGGGTTCCCAGTCGGGGTCAGTCATATCCGATACTAAAACATCACCATCTTGGACTTTATCCATCTCTTTGATGGAATTAACCACACGCACACGGCCTGAGCCAATACGTTGGCCAATCGAACGGCCTTCGCACAAAACCACAGTGCCTTTTTGCTTGAGCATATAACGTTCCATCGTACCGACATTTTGACGGCTTTTGACGGTCTCAGGACGAGCTTGCACGATATACAATTGACCGTCATCACCATCTTTTGCCCATTCAATATCCATTGGCTGGCCATAGTGTTTTTCGATAATAAGAGCTTGAGCGGCTAATGCTGTTGCTTCATCATCACTAATCGAAAACTTGAGACGGTCAGCCTTATCCACATCAACCACTAAGGTTGATTTGCCTGCTGCACCCGATTGACCATAAATCATTTTTTGAGTTTTACTACCCAAATTACGACGCAGTACTGGAGGACGTTTGGCGAGCAGAGTTGGTTTGTGCAAATAAAACTCATCAGGGTTTACCGCGCCTTGTACTACCATTTCGCCCAAACCATAAGAACTGGTAATAAATACCACGTCACGGAAGCCCGACTCGGTATCTAAGGTAAACATCACTCCCGAAGAACCAGTTTCGGAGCGTACCATACGTTGAATACCTGCTGATAAAGCAACGCCTTTATGGTCATAACCTTGATGTACACGATAGGCAATGGCTCGGTCATTAAATAATGAGGCAAAAACTTCTTTAACGGCAATTAACACATTATCAATGCCGCGAATATTTAAGAAAGTCTCTTGTTGGCCTGCAAAAGAGGCATCGGGCAAATCTTCGGCAGTTGCAGAGGAGCGCACCGCCACCGCAACATTGGGATTTGCCTCTGAAATTTTGGCAAAATTGTCACGAATGGCTTGCTCTAAGGCTGGTTGTAGTGGCGTTGCAACAATCCACTCACGGATTTGCTTACCGACTTCGGCTAATTGCAACACATCATCAACATTTAAACCGTCTAGGGCATCGTTAATACGCTTGTTTAAACCACTTTGCTCTAAAAAATCACGATACGCTTGAGCAGTCGTGGCAAAACCATTAGGTACAGACACACCCACATTAGCCAAATTGCTAATCATTTCGCCTAAAGAGGCGTTTTTGCCGCCCACAATCTCAACATCATTTTTACCAAGTTGTTGAAACCACAATACTAATGCTTCCAAGGTTACACTCCCTACGGTACTAAAAAATAACAAACTGGACTTACGCATTTCACCGAAATTAGCGCGTTTTATGAACATAAAACTGTTAAAAACAGTTTAAATGTGAACAAATAAGCGATAACCGCGTAAGTCCTAAAAAAGCCAGTTAAAATTGTGTCACCATTAACACCAACAATACTTACCCTACAACAAAAAGGGATATAAAAATGTACTAAATCTGCTACTTAACTAAAATTATCAAATTATCATGATTTAGACTGGCCACCATTGGCAATAGGCCATAATATAAAGACTTCTTTGGCCTAGTACAAACGATAAAGGATAACAAAACATGAAACGTAGCGTATTTTTTATTTCTGACGGTACAGGAATAACTGCCGAAACGCTGGGACATAGCTTGTTGGCGCAATTTGGCAGCGTCACTTTTGAACAATATACGCTACCTTATATTGATTCGCCCGAACGAGCCCATCAAGCAGTCCGCAAAATCAATGAAGTCGCTGCAGAAGACGGATGCAAACCTATTATTATTGATACCATTGTTAACAAAGAAGTACGCCAAATTATTGCCAATGCTAATGGCTGTATGTTTGATGTGTTTGAAACTTTTGTGGGTAAATTAGAACAAGAATTATGTGTTCAACCCGCTAACAAAGTCGGCAAACATACCGTTGATACACTCGCCTACAAAACCCGTATTGATGCCGTTCACTTTGCCTTAGACAACGACGATGGTGCGCGTACCCGCCATTATGAGTCAGCAGATATTATTTTAGTGGGTGTATCTCGCTCAGGAAAAACACCAACCTGTATTTACTTAGCGATGCAATTTGGCATTCGCGCTGCCAATTACCCTCTGACTGAAGATGATTTAGATGGCGAAACCCTACCTAAAGTTCTAAAAGAACACAAAAACAAACTGTTTGGCTTAATGATAGATGCCGAACGCTTAACCGCCATTCGTAACGAACGCAAGGCCAATAGCCGCTATGCCAGCTCGCAACAATGTCAACAAGAATTACGCGCAATTGAAAGCATTTATCGCAGTGAAAACATCAAATACCTCAATGTTTCTGAAATGTCAGTCGAAGAAATCGCTACTCGAATTATTCAACTTTCTGGCCTTAAAAGACGTATTAACTAATGAAGAAAGTCTTACTAGTACTGCTATTAATTGCAGCTACAGCTGGTTTTTATGCCACGCCCTACTATACCGCCCACCAAATGCAACAAGCGGCTCAAGCCAATGACAGTAGTAAACTCAACAACTATATAGACTACAGTGCTGTCAAAGAAAACCTCAAAGTATCTTTGAATAGCAGTATTAGCAAAAGTTTGCTCAAAAACAAAACCGATAGTGGGATGAATGCCTTTGCAGCCATGTTTGCAGCTGCCTTTGTAAATCCTTTAATTGATGTATTGGTTACCCCCGAAAACTTGAGTCTAATGTTGCAAGCTAATATGCCTCAAGACTTAAAGTCTGCTCAGGATAATAATAATAATAACAAAAGCAACACGCCTAAAGCCGAAGATGACGTGATTACCCATAAATACTACCAAGACTTTAATCATTTTGTGGTGGACGTATCACACAAAAGCCAACCTGACAATCCCTTTAGCTTTACCTTTAGCCGTCAGGGTTTATTTAGCTGGAAGCTGACTGGCTTAGCGATTCCTAATTTTGAGCATGAATCACTTAAGTGAAGATTCAAAAACTCAGGATTATCAGGCATAATGGCCGACTTTATTTTTAAATGACACCAGTAACAAGACAAATTTTAGGTGAACAAATCATGATGCGCACGCATTATTGTGGCAATTTAAACGAATCTCATATTGACCAAACCGTGACCCTATGTGGTTGGGTACATCGTCGTCGTGACCACGGTGGCGTAGTATTTTTGGATATGCGCGACCGCGATGGGTTGGTACAAGTAGTTGTTGATCCCGATACCCCCGAAGCCTTTGCTACTGCCGACAAATCACGCAGCGAATATGTTTTAAAAATTACAGGCCGCGTGCGTCGTCGTTATGCAGGCACAGAAAACCCCAATATGCCTAGTGGTATGATTGAGGTGTTGGGCAAAGACATTGAGTTACTTAACACCTCCGAAACACCGCCCTTTCCCTTAAATGATGACTTTGCCCATGTGGGCGAAGAGATTCGCTTAAAATATCGCTTTTTAGATATGCGTCGCCCCGAAATGCTGCAACGGATGCGCTTTCGCTCGCAAGTCACCACCAAAATTCGTAACTATTTAGACAAACACGGCTTTTTGGATGTAGAAACGCCCGTCTTAACCCGTGCCACACCCGAAGGTGCGCGTGATTATTTAGTGCCTTCTCGTACACAACAAGGGTCATTTTTTGCCTTGCCCCAATCGCCACAATTATTTAAGCAATTATTGATGGTGTCGGGCTTTGACCGTTATTACCAAATTGCCAAGTGCTTTCGTGATGAAGACTTACGCGCCGACCGTCAACCCGAATTTACACAAATTGATATCGAAACATCCTTTATGGATGATGAAGAAATCATGAACATTGCCGAAGGCATGGCGATAGAATTATTTAATGATTTATTAGGGGTGAAATTTGATAAATTTCCACGTATGACTTATGCCGAAGCCATGCGTCGTTTTGCCTCTGATAAACCAGACTTGCGTATTCCTTTAGAATTAGTTGACGTTGCTGACGTACTTAAAGACGCAGGCTTTAAAGTGTTTGCAGGCCCTGCCAACGACCCCAAAGGCCGTGTTGTTGCCTTGCGTGTACCTAATGGCAACGAAATCTCTCGTGGCAAAATTGACGAATACACCAAATTTGTGGGTATTTATGGCGCAAAAGGTTTGGCTTATATCAAAGTCAACGATATTAGCAAAGTCAATAACGGCGTGGACAAAGAATCGGGCTTGCAATCACCGATTATTAAAAACATTGCCGATCATATGCTACAAACCATTGTTGACCGCACTGGCGCACAAAATGGTGACTTGATTTTCTTTGGTGCCGACAAAGCCAAAATCGTCAATGATGCCATGGGTGCCTTGCGAGTTAAACTAGGTCACGACCTCAATATGCTTACCTGTGAATGGGCGCCTTTGTGGGTGGTTGACTTTCCGATGTTTGAAGAAGTGGGCGAAGGTCAATGGACATCGGTTCACCATCCATTCACTATGCCACACGGTACCGTAGAAGACCTCAAAAACAATCCTGCTCAAGCCACGTCGGTTGCTTATGACATGGTATTAAATGGTACGGAGATTGGCGGTGGTTCTTTGCGTATTTACAATCCAGATATGCAAAAAGCGGTGTTTGAAGCCCTTGGTATTGGCGAAGAAGAAGCCCAAGAGAAATTTAGCTTCTTGTTAGACGCTTTGAAATTTGGTGCGCCACCACATGGCGGTTTGGCCTTTGGTTTAGACCGTTTGGTGATGTTAATGACAGGCGCAACCTCAATTCGTGATGTAATCGCCTTCCCCAAAACCAAAACCGCTGAATGTTTGATGACTCAAGCACCTGCGCCTGTAGAAAGCAAACAGTTGCGTGAGTTGGGGATTCGTTTGCGCGAAAAAGCGGCTGAGTAAATAGACCTCACCCTAACCCTCTCCTATCAGGAGAGGGGACTTGTTTATAGCCTGTGTGAAGCGCAACGCAACATGGGTTTTATAGTTTTTTTCCCGTATTTCGCTAGGCTGCATACGTACTACCGACTAACTAATGTTTAAGTTTATTTCCAAGACCAGTTAAGAAGATGTAATGCCTTTTTGCTGCGCCTCTGCTCTAAAAACAGGACTTGGCCATTGTCTAAACCTATCACTTTGTTGACTTGATTAAGATGACCATCGACAAAAAAGCTTAAATCAGTTTTAATACCACGTATCGGGCAGGGTTCGTGGCCGTTATAACGATTACCAACCAGTTGTTTTAGCAGCAACTTTTCATAAATATTAACTCCCCAATGCCATAAATACCCCTCTTCATCCCATGCAATGGTGGTATTTATTTTTTTGATACGACTCAGATTTTTTACTCTGACAAAGCCTTTATAACGCTTATAATCACATTGCCCTAATGCGCCAAATTTATTCATGCCTAATGCCCATACGGTGCCATCTTTTCGTAACAAGGCGTACAAACTTCCTGCACCTCCCATACTGACATCAACCACATCTCTAAAAGGTACACGGTAAATACGGTAGTCTTTTAACAGAGTACCTTCTTTAACATCATCAAACATTTCCGACCTACCCACGGGGAAAATAATTGCCGTCCCATCATTAAAAATGATACTCGTTTCTGCCGAACGGTCAGCCACTATTTTGGCAATACTTTTATCCTCATAGACAACTTTTGGCTCTTTTTGTATGGTTTTATCAAACACATTTTTTAATATATAAGACTCACTCCCCCAGCCCCACACTCTGTCCTGTTTATCTAATGCCAACGAATAACTATATCCTGCCGCGATACTTACCACCTCCTTTAAATCAGGAATTTGTTTGGGGGTTAATTGGATAGATTGATATGATTTAGTATTAAGTACGTTATTTACCAAAATATACCCCTCTTCCTTATAACCTAAAGCCCCTTTTTCATTATTGCCCCAACTCCATACTGTGCCATCTTTTCGCAACGCTAATACATGCCCACTACCTACCGCCACTTCGACAAAATCAGTCATATTTGGTATAGCTTGGGGGGTTGGCCTATTTTCTCTTTTACCCATGCCAAGTTCACCTTTTGACCCACTCCCCCAACTCCACACTGTGCCATCTTCTTTTACACCAATCGCAAAATCACTGCCCAATGCTAAGCGTCTAGGCTGCGTATTAATGGGTAAAGGTTGCTCAAAGGGAATAGGCTCTTTGTTTGTCCATGGAAAATCCATACTGCATGAGGTTAAAGGTACAAAAGCTAAAGACAGCGACGACACAAGGTAAGCCAAATAACGCATTTTTTTATCCTTTTACTCAGGTTTAAACAGTGTGGCTAAAACACAAACCGTGCCAACCATTTAAAACGATACTCTTCAATGAGTTAACATTTAATAGCAAATCATATTTTTAAACAAATCGACTTAATTTGTTGTATGACCAGCATTTTTTGTAGGTTTTTTTATAAAAAATAGGTATAAGCAAGTAGCCTGTGTGAAGTGCAACGTAACACGGGATGAAAAACTGCGGCTCTTTGTTTTTGTTATGTTTATCCTGTATTTCGCTACGCTGCATACAGGCTACTCATTTATCGTTGATAATGATAGCGACACGAAATGATTGTTAAATGGCTATCATTAACGGCATACACTAAACGATGAGTGTCATCAATGCGTCTTGACCAAAAGCCAGATAAACTTTCTTTAAGAGCTTCTGGCTTTCCTATCCCTTCAAAGGGTGAGCGTTTGCAATCGGTAATCAACATATTGACACGCTTTAGTGTTTTTTTATCTTGCCCTTGCCAATACAGATAATCCTGCCAAGCCTCATCTGTCCATGCTAATAGTCTAGTCATCAAGCAATTCTCTGCAAACAATTTGCCCCTCTTGATATTGGCTAATTGATTTTGCTAAATGTGCTGCATTGGCTGGAGAGCGTAATAAATAGACTGTTTCCATCAGGCTATTATAATGCTGTAAAGACATCACAACGGCATCTTCGGCATCACGACGGGTAATAATAGTGCAGTCGGCATCATCAATTACGCCATCTAACACCGCTTTTAAGCTATTACGAGCTTGGCTAAATGAGATAACATTCATAAGCACCTCTTTTGTACAATATATAGTACAAGTATAATCAGTATCGCCTTACTCATACAAGCTCAATTTATATTGTATAATCCACCTCATTATCATTTTATATCATTATTTTCTAGGACATTTTTATGGCTGGCCATTCTAAATGGGCGAACATTAAACACCGTAAAGCTCGCCAAGATGCCTCCAAAGGCAAAGTTTTTACCAAATATTTGCGCGAAATTGTTGTCGCGGCACAAATGGGCGGCGGTAACGAAGCCGACAATCCGCGCTTGCGTGCCATTGTGTCAAAAGCCTTATCTGCCAATATGACTCGTGATGTCATTAACCGTGCCATTCAACGTGGCGTGGGTGGTGGAGACACCGACAAAGTGCAAGAAATCACTTACGAAGGCTATGGCGTGGGCGGCGTGGCGGTCTTAGTCGAAACCATGACCGATAATCTTAAACGTACTGTCAGTGATGTGCGTCATGCCTTTACAAAATGTGGTGGCAATTTAGGCACATCAGGTTCTGTCGATTATTTATTTACCAAACGTGGTGAGTTAAGTTTTTCTAATGTCGATGAAGATGCGCTCATGGAAGCTGCCCTCGAAGCAGGCGCAGATGACGTGATAAGCGAAATAGATGGCTCGGTATTGGTCATCACAACGCCGTATAACTTTGGTCAAATACAAGATGCCTTAGAAGCAGCTGGATTTAAGGCCGTTCATGCCGAAGTAACCATGCACCCTTCTACCCAAGCTGAGATTACCGACATTGAGCAAGCGCAAAAAATCATAAAAATGATAGATATGCTCGAAGACTCAGACGATGTACAAAATGTTTACTCTAATGTGCATTTTAGTGATGAGGTGATGGATGCGTTGAATAAATAATCCACCAAAACAACAAAGGCAGCTAAAAAGCTGCCTTTTGTTATCTAAAACTTTACATACCTGCAAGTTTTAAACGGTTGGCATGACCCCGATACACCGACTTAGGGTCGGTTGAAAAAATATCGCGCAAACCAAACATTAAATTCACTTCATCTAAATGGTTCATCGAATAGTTATCACGCAACACCACACCCAAATGGCTACTGCACTGCCCTACCAAACCATCATTAGCACCACTAATAAACAAGCCTGTTAAACCTACTAAGGCATCCGTTGGGTCTAACACATTAGTCAAACGACTTGTACCACCCCATGAGTAATACTTAACGCCATTTACCGTTGCTGCACCTTGACCACAAGCCGTTGTTGGCACACCTTGAGGAAACTTAGCAGTAAAGGCTGCCGAACCTTTAGTCGATAACGAAGCAATGCTGTTTTTAGCACTTTGGTCAAAACTACCAGAGCCATTAAACAACTCAATAATACCTGCCAAAGCGTTTAGCGCACCATAAGCCACAGGACTCAATGCACCTGTTTGAGTCACTAAATCAGCAACAGGAGACCCCTTAACAGGACTACCAATAGCCGTCACTGAGGCCACTTTGCTGGGTATTGCGGCAGCCACATAACGAATCGAATGGCCACCGTGGCTATGTCCCATTAAATTAACTTTGGCAGCCCCTGTAATGGCCAAAACGTCTTTTACTTGTTTTAAAAATTGCTCACCACGCACTTCGGAGCTTTCTAAAGCAGCCACTTGTGTCACATACACTTTTGCACCATTAGCTTGTAAGTCAGAAGGAATTTGATACCAGTAATCAATCGCACCACCCAATAACGATTTAAAACCAAACATACCATGAGCTAAAACAATGGGATATTTAGTTTGAGCATAAGTAGAAGCGGCATTGGCATTAACGGTGACTGTAGAGCTAACAGCAGCAACGAGGCCAGCAAGTAAAAGCTTGTGCATTTTCATGGGAATGTACCTTGTGTTGTTTTTTTTGGATTACTTTTATCCAAGTAATCTCTTGATTTATTTTTGTTTTTGCCAACCAATCACTTGCTTGGCTGAACACATAATAGACGATGAAGTTTCCGATGAAAAGTATTTTTTGCAAGATAAACGGCTTTTCGGATGAACGGTTTTTGTACAAATGTATTTTATATTGTTTATTTGTGCCATATATTTGATTAAAACTGCCACAACACTTATGACAACTCCCTGTTTTTGTTCAACATTTCTTGGCGATAAAATGCTGCTTTTTTCTGATAAAGAGACTTTTGCAAACAATAAATCAAGTACTGCTTGCCCCTTTTAATATGTAACAAAAAATGTCTCAATACAAAACAATATCAAAGAAACCTGAATTTAAAAGCCTAGCTCAGATAAACTTGCGCCTTGTTATTTTAATGATATTAGGTAGATCATGGCTTTATTTACTAAAATGTACGACATGGCTTTACGATGGTCGCGCCACCCTCACGCGGAGCGTTATTTGGCAACATTAAGCTTTGCAGAATCTTCTTTTTTTCCAATTCCACCCGATGTAATGCTTGCCCCAATGAGTATGGCACAACCCAAACAAGCTTGGCGTTTAGCTCTAATTACAACTATAGCATCAGTATTAGGCGGAGTGTTTGGCTATTTTATAGGTGCGATGTTTTACCACCAGTTATTACCGTTATTTGAACAACTTGGGTGGATGTCGCACTTTGCTACAATTCAAGAATGGTTTGCTAAATGGGGGGTAATGGCTGTGATTGTGGCTGGTTTTACGCCTATTCCTTACAAAATTTTTACTATTGCCTCGGGTTTAGCAGGTATGGCTATCATTCCCTTTATGTTGGCCTCTTGTGTGGGGCGTGGCGCGCGTTTCTTTTTAGTCGCAGCCTTAATGGCTTGGGGGGGTGAGGCAATGGAGCAAAAAGTACGAGGCATTGTTGAATGGCTTGGCTGGGGAGTGGTTGCTCTAATAGGTGTTTTTATGGCTTATAAAACAATGTAATTGCTGCTACCCACTCTCTCTTAAACGATATAGAACTTACGCATTTTGCCAAAATTAGCACGTTTTGTCCCCCCCTCAGTCCTCCGCTTGTTAAGGGGGATGCCGAAGGCATGGGGTATGGGGTAAACAAATAAGCGATAGCCGCGTAAGTCCTAAGAAAGTGGCTGTAAAAGCGATTGTTAAGTTCTTGGAACAATCATTCTAACTGTCGTTTTGCTATTTTTGGCTGTTTCATACAAAGGCATGACAACCGCAATTTTTTGATTCAAATCGCTAATACGTTGCGTGCTTGAAGGGTGGGTGCTTAAAAATGCGGGTGTTCCCCCTTTATTAGCAGCCGCCATTTTTTGCCACAAGCTCACCGCTGCATTAGGGTTATATCCTGCTCGTGCTAATAACTCTAAACCCATGACGTCTGCTTCGGACTCCTGCCCTCGACTATGAGGTAAAGTCAATGCCAACTGTGTCGCTATTTGCACCAAACCCGCTTCTTTTTGGCTCATATTAGTCACAGCCGCCAAAATACTCATACCAGCTTGTTGGGCATAAGCCTGCGAAATACGCTCACGGCCATGTTCACGTAAAGCGTGTGCCATTTCGTGCCCCATAATGGCGGCAATTTCGTCATCTGAGAGTTTTAACTGGTTGATAATACCAGTAAAAAACATAATTTTTCCGCCTGAAGCGCAATAAGCATTAAGTTCATTACGGCTTTCTAAATTTACTTCCCAAGCCCAATCTAGGGCATCGCGTCTAAATACAGCCACTTGCGGAATCAAACGATCTGCAATCTTACGAATACGTTCTAAATTGACTTTATCGGTGTTCAGGGTACCTTTTTGTTTGGCATTTGATAATTCACCACGATACGATTGCAAAGCCATAGCATCTACTTGAGAGGCTGGTAATAACAGAAACTGCTTGCGTTGAATACCAATAGTGCCTTCTTGAGTACTACTAGTACAGGCAACTAGCACCAAAAAACTGGATGCGACCAACCATTGACGCAACTTCATGGACTTCTTCCTATATTGAATTTTTGTAAATAATGGCGGCTAATCTGATGTTTTTCAATGGCTATTGGTGTACAACTGTGTGAGGCTGTGTACCCACGGCTTATATACCTGTTGATAACACTGCTGATAAAAACGGGCGTTTAAACTATTTGGATAGAAAACTTTATCCGTACGACTCATGGCGCGTACCGCACTTTTTAAATCAGGATAAATACCCATCGCCACTGCAGCACACATAGCGGCACCTAAGCCAGATGTTTCGCTGGTATGTGGTTTGCTAATTGGCATATTAAAAATATCAGCCGCTATTTGCATCACTGCATGAGATTGCGAGCCACCACCTGCGGCAAATAACTGACTAATTTTTTGTTTGCTATGTTGCTCAACGTGTTCTTGGCCCTGTTTTAAGGCAAATAACAAACCTTCGACCAAAGCACGATACCAATCTGCTTTGCTATGTTGCGTACTTAAACCTAACAATGCTCCTTTAGAAACACTTTCACCAGAGGCTTGTACACTCAAGCTCGGTTGCCACATTAAGCCATTTGCTCCTGCTGGCGTATTGTTTAACCAATCTTCTAGTACCGCTAACCAATCACGCCCTTGCTCTGCTTCGGCAATTTCGTTAGCGGCAATTTGTTCTTTAAAATATTTAACCAACGCAAAACCTTGAGGAATTTGCGTTTCTAAACAATAGTGTTTGGCCAATACCGCGGGATATGGCGGCATAGGAGGATTGAGTGATAAATAACGTGATGTCACGGTATTATAAGTGGCGGTTGTGCCAAAACTGAGTGCCGCTTGACTGGCACTAACACATCCAGCCCCCAGTACCTCACAGGCTTTATCGGCACCAGCAGCAACAATCGCTAAGCCTGCTGGCAGTCCTAGTGATTGTGCGGCAGCTACGGTTAATTGACCGATGAGTTTGCCCGCTGGCACTAGTTTGGGTAGTTTTTCGGCTGTTAACCCCAAAGCTTGCCAACGCCAATCCCAACGGCTATGCCATTGATGCTTTTTATAATCAAACGGGATATAACCGACTTGTGAAGGAATAGCATCCTGATACTCGCCCGTTAATTTAAAATTTAAAAACCCAGATAACAATAAAAATTTATTTGTCTTTTGCCATAATTCAGGACGATGGCTAATAAACCAATTGGCAGGTGCACGTTTACGTAATTTGAGGATAGTTTGTTGATGACCACTGACTTGATGCAGCTTTTGCCAGTACAACGGCAAATCGGGCAATTTTTCGCTTTGCCGCTCATCTAACCACAACACTGCAGGATATAAAGGCTCACCATGCTCATCGACAATGACCGTTGTGCCACGTTGCGTGGTGACACTCGCTGCCGTCACTGAATTAGGGTCTATACCCTGCAGCCACAAGTTTTGACAAGCTACAACTAACTGTTGCCAATAATAATTGGCATTTTGCTCGGCATAACCTTGTTTAGGAGACTGATAAGGTGGTTCAAAATGAATTTGACTACGCGCTAGCAACTCACCTTTGGCATCAAAAATAAAAGCACGCAGACTTTGTGTACCACAATCTATACTCAAAAAACGTGCTTTATTCATAGCTTATTCTACCAATGCTAAACGCCCGCAGGCAAACTATAATAATGCTGCCAAATAGCACTGTAACGCACCTGCTCAGCGTTCCATTTTTCTTCTGTCCAGCCTTCACTTAGGGCAATTTGTTTGATGGAATCAAAATGAGCTGCACCACCTTCTTTTAACAACAGACCAATACGCGTACGACGCAATAATAAATCATCTAAATGAACTACTTGCTCGTAACGCAACGCCCAACGTAACTCTGCCCACAAAGTTTGAGTTTCGGGAATTATCTTTAACTCGTCAACAGGCATCTCAGCCAAAAACTTTTGTGACAAATAACCGTACTTTCCTACAAAGCGACGATATTGCTCGCCACTAAATGGAGTTGCCAAAGCAGTTGTTGGATTGGTGAAAATTGTAGATTTTTGATCACGACCTTTGAGTGAAGGCAACCATGTTTCGGCTGCAGTTAACACATCTTGAGCAATTTGCCTAAAGGTGGTGAGCTTACCACCTGATACACTAATTACACCTTTATCTGCCCATACTGCATGATCACGACGTTCTTTAGAAGGGTCTAAGCCTTTACCACTACTCACAATCGGACGTACACCTGACCACGTTGCAATCACATCTTTAGTAGTTAAATTAGCTTGAGGGAACTCATGATTGGCGGCACGTAATAAATATGTTACTTCATCAGCGCTAATCACCGCTTCATCATCAAGACTATCTTTATGATCTAAATCAGTTGTTCCGATGACTGTACGACCTTCCCATGAATAAATAAACATGGCACGTTTATCATCAGGATGAAACAATATTAAAGCATCATTTAACGGCAAACGCTCGGCAGAAACCACCAAATGACTTCCGCGTTGTGGACGAACACTGACTGTTTCAACCGCAACTTCTTGACGTAAACGATTAACCCACGCACCTGTTGCATTGACAATAATTTTTGTTTTTAATTCTAAGGTGTTACCTGATAACTCATCACTAACAACCAATCCAACAACTTTATCATCACGAATAAGGGTTTTTTCGGCTTTTACGTAATTAACAGTCACTGCACCATCTTTGCAGGCTTCGTCTAACACGCGCATCACTAATCGAGTATCATCGGTGACGGCATCGGTATAACGCGATGCGCCTAAGAGCTTTTCATTGCGATAATTGGGTACACGTGCCAAAAACTTTTTGGCACTAAAATAACTACGGTCTTTAATACCTGCCAAAAAATCATAGGCTAATAACAAAATCGCAAATGCCCAACGATTATTTTTAATACCTGCGCCTTTGTAATGAGCAAAAAAATAACTCATTCGGTCAACTAAGCCAGGTGCTTCTGTTAAGAGCAACTCACGCTCTACTAAGGAGTGCTTGGTGAGTTTAATATCACCCATTGCTATATAACGCAAACCGCCATGCACCATTTTTGAGGAACGGCTAGATGTACCAAAAGCATAGTCTTTTTGGTCAATCAATAACACTTTTAGACCCGTTTTGGCTGCTTCACGTGCAACGCCTGCACCCGTGATTCCGCCACCAACGACCACAATATCCCACTCTGTTTGCGGCAACTCTTGCCACAAGGTGTCACGACTTAACATGCATATACCCAACAATAAACAAAAACTTAGCCTATAGTAATGCTTTGCAACAATAAAAAATTGTTGATAGCTGACAAATTTTAGTCCTGTAACAGTTTATGTGGATTTAAGCGTTTATCGTGGTCAAAATGTGCTGCCAAAGCATACAAAGTTTCCATTCCTAATACGCCCTTTTCGGCTTGCAAATAAGGAGCATGGTCTTGCCCTACGCCATGCTGATGACTAATCGTACCACCATGCTTGACAATAACTTGTGATGCATCGGCTTTTAATTTATGCCAACGTGCCAACGTGTCTTTGTAATTACTAGCAACTCTAAAAACATAGGTAGTATAAATACTCGAACCTTGTCCATAAACGTGTGATAAATGACTAAATGCTAATACTGACTCCTGCTGCTCATTTAATCCATTGCGCAAAGCCTGTTCAACATCCATCATATACGGAGTAACTTTGTGCCAATCAACGGCTGTTTCGAGAGTATCCACTGCATAACCTAACTTCCATAAAGCTTCTCGTAAATACGGAGCTTTAAAACGATTTTGCGCCCAACGTTTGCCCAATACTTGGCCTGTCGCCACGCAATCAAACTCTTTTAAAATGCGTGTCACTTCGGCTTGAGCAAATTTGATACGCTGTGGACTGCCTGTAAAACCGATGGTCAACATACATTTGCCTTCACCTGCACCCCGCCAATTTAATACTTTTTCTAAACCTGCAATTGCCAGTGCGTGACCCGCTAAAATAAGCTGAGTGCGTGTTTCTTCGCTATTGCTTAAGCGCACCATCGACAAAGGGATTTTTTGCTGAACTAATTCACGAACCGCTAATTTTGCTTTTGCCCAATCGGGTACAAAATACACACAAAACACTTCCTTTTGGGGTAAACGTGTCACTCGTACCGTTGCTTCGGTAATAACACCAAAGCGTCCTTCTGAGCCCATAATTATTTCACGAATATCAGGGCCTGCACTGGAGGCAGGCATTGTAGGAATATCAAGTGTGCCTGCAAGCGTTTCGATACGTCCACCTGCAAATAACTGTTCGATACGACCATAATGTAAAGACTGCTGACCACTAGAACGACTGGCAATCCATCCGCCTAAGGTAGATAACTCAAAAGATTGAGGATAATGGCCTAAGGTATAACCATGTGGATTTAGTAAGGCTTCAACTTGTGGGCCATTAGCACCTGCACCAATGGTCGCTAATTGCGATGATTCATCTAGCTGCAATAAGCCATTAAGTTTGGACAAAGATAAGGTAAGAATGGGACGCTCATCGGCAATCGGATTGATATGGCCAACTACAGAGGTACCGCCACCATAAGCAATCACGACCCAGTTGTGAGCTTTTGACAATGCCAGTAATTCGGCAACTTGTTGGCTATTAGTAGGAAAGGCAACGCCATCAGGAAAAACATCAATATCGCCCGAACGCCATGCTAACCAATCAGGCAAACTTTGACCACGCGCATGACGAACACGCACTTCGGCATCAGTCACAATTAAGGGATGTTGCGGCAACCGCGAGGCAGGCACTTTAGCCATCACCTCATTTAAGGTGGCATCAGGTAAGCAACTTGCTTTGCCTAAAAGCTCTGTTAAAAACTGAGCTGCTTTGGGCTTGATTGCCATGCTAGTTTGGCTATCGCCCCAACTGTTCCATTGACGCATATCTATTCACCTTTAACCATTAGCACCTTCAATAAGACATCATCTTTATTTGCGCTAATGGAGGTGCTTTGTTGTTATGCTAAAAAACGGATCTATTAGTCCCACGACGCACGCTCATCAAACTTGCCAAACTGCGCTCACCAACAGCTGTCATTTGCCACCATTGTTTTTGATCGTTATCGCGTGTCACTCTCTGAATAAAACCTAACACTCTAAACTGCATCTTAATAGCATTAAAACTTGATGGCGAAATTTGTACATCGACTACCGCGTGTGTTTTAGGATATTCACGTTGTATCTCTGCTAAGGCATTTTTTTGCAAACGTTCGTTAATTTTGGCTGCCATAAACTCTTCTGTTTGCGCTTGCAAAAGATTGCTACCAAAACTGACCAATAACTCGTTCCATGATATGCGTGTTTTGCCATTTACATCTTGACAGTTGCCGCCAGCATAAGCCTTACAACGATAAACGACTTCTAATAAATCATCGCCTTTAGCTAAATTTTCGACACTGCCAACCGCACTATTTAACCAACGTTCACGCTCAGCCTCTAACTCTTTAATGCGTTTTTTAAGTTGTTCACATTCTTTTTCGAGCTCTGGATTAGTGATAACCTGACTACTAGCCTCTTTTCCGCTCAAACGAGTCCAACCCAATGTCGGATGACGCTTTATTAAAGCAGGAATTGCATTATGTAAAGCACTTGCTAAATCTTTAGCATCTCGCCAATAAACAATATTTTCACGCTCACGCTGCAAGACTTTGCGAAAATCACCAAATTTTAGTTTACCTTCGACTTTATGTTCTTGTAATTCTTCTGGACGAGTTTCTGGCGACTCATGCATCAGTACCAAAATTGGTTTTTGTTTGGTAGCAGCATATACGTACTCCATATGGGTATAACTCACACCAGATGGCATCAAGGAGCCATAGCGACTGCCAAGCAATAAAATAAAATAATCACAATCGTCAATACGACGACGAATATTTACCATCGTGCTCAAACTTTGTGTATGCGCCTCTACTGTCGTTGGCAAACAACCGAGTGTTGGCAATGTTTGCAACAGCATCCCTCTTTCTTCTCGTAAGTCCGTATAGGTCGCACTAATAAAGACTTGATAGCGTTTATCGGTCACAATAAAGCTTCCTAAATAAACTTAGATTTGACTTCAAAATATCAGCTATTTGTACTTTTAGTTTTATACGCCAAAAATCAATGCCTATAATTTAAAGCCAATCCAAGATACCTAATAAATATTTTCCAATTATACAAACTTATACTGTTATATGACTTACGCGGTTATCGCTTATTTGTTTGCATTTACCACCCTTGCCTTCGGCCTCCTCTTATATTAAAGGGGATTGAGGAGAGTTAAAACGCGACCATGAAGGTTAAATGCGTAAGTCCTGTATTGTTCGGATGTTTGATTCGCACCAACAAATGCTAGTCACTAAGCTAAACTACTGTGGTTATTAGACATTTCGATAAATACTTGATTGTTTTTATATCACTTTGTCATTAAAAACGTTTTTTAACCAAACTAATGATAGTTTAGCGTTAGCCAGTGGATTGGGACAATACCATTAAGCATAGAATTTGACTAGAGTCTCTCTCTTTTAGATAACAAGCATCTATAATTTTTAGCAATAATCGTCACTTTATATTAAAAAATCGCCACTTTTTGCGAACTAATCGCCTGTCCCAAAAACACTGTTGCATGTTGATTAAACACTTGTGCGTCATCGGTAGTCAAAAAAAGACGCCTTCCCGTTTGCGAACAACGTTGTGCCATATCAGCATGACGTTGTAAATAATCAGTCAAACTTTGCGCCACAATCTCTCCTTGGGACAACAATTTAACATGAGCAGGTAAATAGCGTTTAATTTTGGATATTAGCAAAGGATAATGAGTACATCCTAAAATAATAGTATCAATCAATGGACTTTGTTTAAACAATAAGGCCAAATCACGCTCAATAAAATAATCCGCACCCGTTGCTTGGTATTCGCCATTTTCGACCAAAGGCACCCACATTGGACACGCCTGCTGAAACACCTGTATTGTCGGAAATATTTTTTGAATTTCGATACGATAAGAGTCAGAATTGACGGTACCTGTTGTCCCTAATACGCCTACATGACCAGTTCTTGTTAACAAACCGACTTGCTCGACACTTGGTCGAATAACCCCTAGCACGCGACGCGTACTATCTATATGCGGCAAATCTTGTTGTTGAATACTACGCAAGGCTTTGGCCGAAGCAGTATTACATGCCAAAATTACTAAAGGGCAACCTTGATTAAATAAATAGCGCACCGCTTCTAAGGTAAATTGATATACAGTTTGAAAAGAACGTGTGCCATAAGGATTACGCGCATTATCACCCAAATAGACATAATCGTATTGGGGCAAATGTGTCAATAACTCTTTGAGAATCGTAAGGCCACCATAACCCGAATCAAAGACACCAATTGGAGCAGCGTTAGCAGATAACATGGCTGATACTCTTTTAGGACTTACGCGGTCATAGCATATCTGTTTACGCCCTCACCCTACGCTATGCTCCTCCCTCTCCCTGAGGGAGAGGGTTGGAGTGAGGGTGCAAAACGGGCTAATTTCGGTGAAAGGCGTAAGTCCTGTCTTTTTTAACCATAAAAAAAGCCGATTATATAATCGGCTTTTTAATTTGGAGCGGGAAACGAGACTCGAACTCGCGACCCTAACCTTGGCAAGGTTATGCTCTACCAACTGAGCTATTCCCGCTTTAAGTAGGGGCGCATTATAGGCAATTTATTTGAGGGGTCAAGTGTTTTTGATTAAGTTTTTTTATTCACTTAATCAACCGCTTGTTTTTTGGGCTTCGACTCCGTTCAAACAACGAAAAACGCCCCCATAATGGAGTCGAAGGCTTCAAATTAGGCTCTGCGCCATGTTGTACCTTGCCGACTGTCTTCTAAAACAATGCCTTGCGCCAATAAATCTGCCCGAATTTTGTCTGCCTCTGCAAAATCTTTAGCCTTTTTAGCATCGGCTCTGGACTGGATTTGTGCTTCAATCTCGGCATCACTCAAACCTTCTGTTGCTGTACCTTGCAAAAACTTGTCTGGATTATCTTGTAAAATGCCTAATACTGCACCCAACTCGCGTAAACGGCCAGCCAAACCTGCAGCCAACTCCATTTCACCTGCTTTTTGCGCACGATTGATTTCTCGAGCCAATTCATATAACACAGCAATGGCTTCGGGAGTATTAAAATCATCATCCATTGCGCTATTAAAACGAGCGACAAATGCCTCTCCTCCCTCAGCAACCTGTACTGGCACACCTTTAAGTGTGTGATAAAAACGGGCTAAGGCTTGTTTTGTTTGTTGTAATGCTTCGTCCGAAAAATTTAATGGACTACGATAATGACTAGCAATAATAAAATAACGCAATACTTCGGGGGCAAATAACTTTAATACTTCTCGAATAGTAAAAAAGTTATTTAAGGATTTAGACATTTTTTCGTTGTTAATTTGCACAAAACCAACGTGCATCCATGTATTAACGTATTTTTCGCCTGTTGCACCTTCGGATTGAGCAATCTCATTTTCGTGATGTGGGAATTGTAAGTCACCACCACCGCCGTGAATGTCAAAATGATTACCTAAACAGCAAGTGGACATCGCCGAACATTCGATATGCCAACCTGGACGACCATTACCCCACGGCGATGCCCATGCTGGCTCTAAAGGTTTGGCTGATTTCCACAATACAAAATCCATCGGATTTTTTTTAATATCGTTAATTTCGACCCGTTCGCCTGCTTGCAAATCTTCTAAATTTTTACGCGACAAACGACCATAATTTGCAAACTTATTGACTTCGTAATACACATCACCGTTACTGGCAGGATAGGCAAAACCTTTCTCAATCAATGTTTGAACCATATCAATAATTTGTGGCACAAACTCAGTCGCTTTGGGCTCTTGATTGGGTTTAATCACTCCCAAAGCGGCGGCATCTTCATCCATCGCGGCAATATAACGCGCAGTTAAAGCATCAATTGATTCATTATTTTCGTTTGCACGATTGATAATTTTGTCATCAATATCAGTAATATTGCGCACATAATTGACTTGATAACCCTGTGAACGCAAATAACGTGCTATCACATCAAATGACACCAATACCCGCGCATGACCAATATGACAATAATCATAAACCGTCATACCACACACATACATATTGATTTTTCCGTCGTGGATGGGTCTAAAAACTTCTTTTTGACGAGTTTCGGTATTAAAAATCGTTAACATATTGTGCGAGTTCCATGGTCATCTTGCTAAAGAATTGATAATTATACGTCACTAATTGTGTAAAGCTCTACCATCACGCTCTATACTTCGCCATAATTCACTCTTTATAAAACAATCTAGGACAATGCCCGTGTTTGATTTTATTGCAACAGGTCAACAAGTCATTGCGACCGAACAAGCTGCGTTAGACACCCTTAAACCTTTTATCAATCAAAATTTTGTTAAAGCCTGCCAGTTGATTTTGCAAGGAACAGGCCGTGTGGTAGTCATGGGCATGGGCAAATCTGGACATATTGGCAATAAAATAGCAGCCACCTTAGCTTCAACAGGCACACCAGCCTTTTTTGTACATCCTGCCGAAGCCAGTCATGGTGACTTGGGCATGATTACTGCTAATGATGTTGTTATTGCCATTTCTAACTCTGGCGAAGCACACGAAATTTTATCAATTTTGCCTGTGATTAAACGCTTACATATTAAACTGATTAGTATTACCGCTAACGACCAATCAAGCTTGGCTCAATGTGCCGATGTCAGTTTAGAAATTGGCAAAAGTGTCGAGGCCTGTCCACTAGGATTAGCTCCCACCTCTAGCACTACTGCCACACTCGTATTAGGAGATGCTTTGGCAGTGGCGCTATTAGCTGCACGCGGCTTTACTGCCGAAGATTTTGCGCTATCACACCCTGGTGGAGCATTAGGTCGAAAACTGTTGTTACGGGTATCAGACTTAATGCACAAAGGCGAGACTATTCCTATTGTACAAGAGAGTACTTTAATTAAAGATGCCTTGTTAGAAATCAGTAAAAAAGGTTTAGGCATGACTGCCGTCGTCAATCATTCTGGCAAATTAACAGGGATATATACCGATGGCGATTTACGTCGCACCCTTGATTTAGAATTAAATATTCGCACTACCCCTATCGTACAAGTAATGACTAAAAACCCCAAAACAATACGTCCTCAATTATTAGCTGCCGAGGCAGTTGCTTTAATGGAAGATAAAAAAATTAACGGTGTGATTGTAGTCGATGAAAATCATCAACCTATTGGGGCATTAAATATGCACGATTTGTTAAAAGCAGGAGTCGTATAATGGCGTCAGTCAGAATTACCGAAAAAGCGCGCGCTGTACGCCTATTAGTGCTTGATGTTGATGGAGTGCTAACAGATGGCCGTTTGTATTTTAGTGAAGACGGCCAAGAACTCAAGACTTTTGATACTCAAGATGGTCATGGCATTAAAATGCTGCAACAAGCAGGCATTGCTTGTGCCATTATCACGGGTCGCAACACCCAATTAGTTGCTAGGCGTGCCGCAAATTTGGGTATTAAACATTTATTGCAAGGTCGAGAAGATAAAGGGGTTGCACTGCGTGCCTTGGCTCAAGAACTGGCCATCGCCCTAGACGAAATTGCTTATATGGGTGACGACTGGCCTGATCTGCCTGCTATCCGAATGGCTGGTTTGGGGGTCGCGGTTGCTAATGCTCACAAAGAAGTCAGACATCATGCCGACCTCGTAACTACTGCTCGTGGTGGGCGTGGTGCAGTGCGAGAGATATGCGATTTAATTTTAGAAGCTCAAGGTTTGTATCAACAAGCCCTTGAGCCCTATTTGGATTAACTTGTGCGTATTCGTAATACTCTTAGCCTAACAGGTGGCTTAGCGGTCTTGTGTATTGCTGGCTACTATTGGGGTGGCTTGAGCCAAAAAACCGCTATTGTCAATAACGATGCTAGCCACTTACCCGATTACCAAATTAGCCATATCACTGGCATCCAATTCAACGAACAAGGATTGCCCGAACGTACCATTCAAGCCGACAGCCTGAGCCACTATAACGAGCAAGACTTAAGCATTATCAAACACCCCATTATTATCCTTTATCAACAACAGGCAGCATGGCAACTTACCGCTCAGCAAGCGTCTTTGTCTAAAGACAACACGATTGTCACCTTACAAAACGAGGTATTAGCAAAACAGCTTAATCGCCCAACGCCTTTGCAATTTAGCACTCAATCATTAACTGCCAATCAAAAAATGCAAACTTTACAAACAGATAGTCCCGTCATCGTTAGTACTCCACAAGGGCAGATTAGCAGCCTCGCTTTACAAGCTGATATGCAGCAAGGCACGGTACATTTTATGGGACAAGTCCGAGGAACTTATGTTTTATCGCCACGCTAAATTATTCACTATTTTATTATGTTATGCCAATCTTGCACTAGCACTACCTAACGATCGTGAACAACCAATTTCGTTAGCGGCAGATAATGCCACCTATAACGAAAAAACTGGCTTAGCCATTTATTCGGGCAATGTCGAAATCAAACAAGGCTCTTTGCTCATTCAAGCCGAGCAAATTACTGCCACCACCGACAAAAATGGCAAAATTTTAACCATTACAGCCACAGGCAAACCCGCACGTTTACAACAACAACCAAGCACAGACAAGGGCATTGCTACCGCCCAAGCAGAAGAAATCAACTATCAAGCTCAAGACGGTCTTATTAGCCTAAAGCGTAATGCTATTTTACAACAAGCAGGCTCTACTTTTAAAAGTCTTGAAATTTTATACTCTATGGACAAAGGCGAAATTGAAGCCAAAGGCAACCCCCAAAATCGTGTACAATTAGTCTTTCCTCCCCCACCTCAAAACGATAAAAAAAGTAAAAAACTAGGTGAAAGTCCTTCTACCGTGAGTGAAACACCATGACTTTATGTGCCAAAAACCTAGCAAAAAGTTACAAAGGCCGTGCTGTTGTCAAAGATGTTGGGCTAACCGTCCAAAAATCGCAAATTGTTGGCCTTTTAGGGCCTAATGGTGCTGGCAAAACTACGAGCTTTTATATGATTGTCGGCTTAGTGCCTATGGATAAAGGCCAAATAAGCCTTGATGATCAAGATATTTCTTTTTTATCTATGCACCAGCGGGCACGACGTGGCATTGGTTATTTACCACAAGAAGCTTCCATTTTCCGCAAACTCACAGTCGAACAAAATATCTTAGCCATTTTGGAAACGCGCAAAGACCTTAACAAACAACAACGCCAACAAAAAGCAAATGATTTATTAGAAGAGTTTCATATCACTCATATTCGACACAGTTTAGGAATGAGCTTATCGGGAGGTGAACGCAGACGTGTTGAAATCGCCCGCGCCTTAGCAACAGAACCGTCTTTTATTTTATTAGATGAACCTTTTGCAGGCGTTGACCCCATCTCGGTTGCCGATATTAAAGGCATTATTAGTCATCTTAAAAATCGGGGTATTGGGGTATTGATTACTGATCATCATGTGCGCGAAACCTTGGATATTTGTGAAAAAGCTTACATCGTCAATAGTGGCATAATGATTGCCGAAGGGACACCACAAGAAATTTTGGCAAATGAAACCGTCAGACAAGTGTATTTAGGACAAAGTTTTAGCTTATAGCCAAAAGTATGTATCTTTTTGTATAAACACTTAAAAAACACAGACAAATGGACTGCTTATTGCATGGCGATTTTATGATTGACGTTATATACTAAAAAACAAGTATCATTCACACAAGCACTATACGTCATGAAAGCCTCTCTTAATATTCAAATGGGTCAACACCTGACCATGACCCCCCAACTGCAACAAGCTATTCGTTTGTTGCAATTATCGACCATTGAATTACAACAAGAGATTCAAAACGCTTTAGACTCCAATCCGCTGCTAGAAGTTAGCGAAGAATATGACACCAAAACAAGCGATGTAACTAACAAAAACCAAGAATCACATCAAGATGACTACGAAGCCGAGCTATCTAAAAGCACCATAGAAATCAACAACAACCAAGAAATTCCTGACCAATTACCTGTAGATACCGCATGGGACGATATTTTTACGGGCAATAGTGCCAATACCAGCATTAGCAATGATGAAGAAGACGAAGGCTTTGAAAGCCGCTCCACTGTTGCTGAAACCTTATATGACCGTTTATTGTGGCAAGTTAATTTAACGCCTTTTACACTCACCGATCGAACCATTGCAGTGTGTTTAATAGATGCACTCGACGAAAACGGTTATGTTACCGTTGATTTAACAGATATTTTAGAAGCAGCTCAAAATATTTTACCTAATGAAGACATAGAATTAGACGAAGTTATTACTGTTTTACATCGCGTACAACAATTTGAACCTGCTGGTGTTGCTGCACGTAACCTGCAAGAATGTTTAACTATTCAGCTTAAACAACTACCCGATAGCACCGAATTCAAAACCGAAGCTCTGAGCATTATTCAAAATCACATTGATTTGCTTGCTGCCCAAGACCAAGCAGGCTTACTTAAACACGCCAAACTCTCTGAATACCAACTACGTTGTGCCATGTCTTTAATTCAGAGTCTCAATCCGCACCCTGGTGGCAATATCAGCCATAATGACAACGACTATACTATTCCTGATGTCATTGTTAGTAAGCACAAAAATCGATGGCGTGTAGAGCTTAATCCAGACAGCACCCCTAAACTTCGCATTAACAGCCAATATGCCAATTTAATCAGACGTGCCGATAACAGTACTGACAACACTTATCTTAAAAACAATCTTCAAGAAGCACGATGGTTTTTAAAAAGTTTACAAAGTCGCCACGAAACTTTACTCAAAGTAGCAACGTGTATTGTTGAACATCAACGGGACTTTTTAGAGCAAGGTGCAGAAGCCATGAAAGCCCTTGTGTTACGCAGTGTCGCTGATGAAGTTGGTTTGCACGAATCCACCGTATCACGCGTGACAAATCAAAAATATATGCTCACCCCACGCGGACTCTTTGAATTAAAATACTTTTTTTCGAGTCATGTTGGTACCAATTCAGGCGGTGAATGCTCCTCAACAGCAATCAGAGCCATGATAAAAAAACTGGTTAGCCAAGAAAACCCACGCAAACCGCTATCTGACAACAAGATAGCAGACTTACTTCAAGAGCAAGGAATCGAAGTAGCACGTCGCACCATTGCTAAATATCGCGAGTCGCTCAACATTCCATCATCTAGTGACAGAAAACGCTTGCTTTAAGTTTTTTTTTGTGGCAAAACTAAATTCATGGAACTGACATTTTGATCATATAAAAGCTTAACAAAATAGTGCTTACTGACAAAATGTGTGTTACCTACCTTGGCTTTTAGCAGAGTGCCACTTTGTTAGGCCGCTCGACCATTTAAGGCCGCCCGACCCAATAATTTGGCTTTTGCATCAGTCATTCGAGTTTGTCACAACAATACGAGGAATGGTTATTATGCAAATGATTATCAGTGGACATCACGTCGAAGTTACCAACGCCTTAAAAGAATACGTACAAAACAAATTCGCCAAAGTAGAACGCCATTTTGACCATATCACAAGTATGCAGGTCATTTTAAGCATCGAAAAGCTTGTTCAAAAAGCAGAAGCCACGATACGCTTATCTGGTGCAGAATTATTTGCCAATGCCGAATCACCTGATATGTACGCTGCCATTGATTTACTCAGCGACAAATTAGATCGCCAGATTGTACGCCACAAAGAAAAGCTCAAAAGTCATCATTAAATTTGATTAACTAGCAAAAAGCCCAATCTCGTATTGGGCTTTTTTGTTTCATACACTCGTCAACCCTGTTTTTTTTTGCTACATTCCTTCAGTTTGTAGCCTGTATGCAGCGCAGCGAAATACAGGAAGATTATTAAATAAAGCTAAACTCCCGTGTTACCTAGCACTTCGCACAAGCTAATTGTGAAGCAAAAATCTAAAAATTGACTCATATTATGAAACATTTATTGATTGTGAGTGGTCGCTCAGGCTCTGGCAAAAGCTCCGCGCTCAACATTTTAGAAGATTTGGGATTTTATTGTATAGACAATTTACCCATCAGTTTACTGCCCTCACTCATCAAACATTTAGAACTGACAGCCGACATACGCAAAATTGGTGTAGGAGTTGATGTACGTAGCCTACCCGACGACTTGCGACAATTTGACAAAGTGCTATCAGACATTGACGCTTTAGGCATTCAAACCGACACTTTATTTTTAGATGCTCGTGATGATGTACTAATAGCGCGTTTTAGCTCAACACGCCGCAAACATCCATTAAGTAATCCTCATACTTCTCTTAAAGAAGCGATTGCCAAAGAAAGCGAATTGCTTGACCCTATCGCAAACCGTGCAAGTATTTATTTAGACACCAGTATTTTAAACGTTCACGAACTACAACATACTCTTACAACTCGATTAGCGCATGACAATAAAATCATCATTTTTTTGGAGTCTTTTGGTTACAAACATGGCGTTCCGCTAGACGCAGACTTTGTATTTGATGTTAGATGTTTACCTAATCCACATTGGCAAACTTCGTTACGTGATTTAACAGGCAAAGAACAAGCCATTAAGGACTTTTTAACAGGCCATGCAGATGTTGAATCTTTATACCACGACATCAGTGATTTTTTGCTAAAATGGCTACCACGCCTAAGCTCCGACCACCGCCATTATTTAACAGTCGCGATTGGTTGCACGGGTGGACAACATCGTTCGGTATATATGGTTGAGCGTTTATTTCAATCACTTAGCCCTGTATTGCCACATATTCAAATCTTACACCGAGAATTGGTACGCCAAAAATGATACAAGCCGAGATTAGCGTTATTAACAAATTAGGCTTACACGCTCGTGCAACAGCAAAACTAATTACTTTAACTAATACTTTTGTTTCGAGCATAAAAATGACCAAAGGCAGTAAGTCTGTTGATGCCAAAAATATGATGGCCGTTTTAATGTTAGGTGCAGGCAAAGGCACTGTACTACAATTTACTATTGACGGTGATGATGAGACTCAAGCACTTGCCGCAATCAGCGATTTATTTAATCGCCGTTTTGATGAAGGTGAATAGCTTCAACTACGCTCAGCTACCACGTTCTTGCGCCCTGAGCGTAATCGAAAGGCCTTTTATTGTGCAAAACTAAACTCAGCATGACAAATCAAGGTGGCAACACACCCTAATGCCTAAACGCCTTGTTTTTGCTACAATAGCTCCTCTTTTATCCGCTTATATTATTGCCATTATGCGTAACTCTGCCCAAGAACACGAATACGACCCAAATTTTGTCAGTAAAAGCCAACAAAAAAAAGCCATGGACAGATTACAAGCTATTGGTGAGCAATTAGCCGAGTTATCTGCCAATCAACTCAAAAAGCTCCCTATTAGCGAAGAATTGCGCGAGGCATTATTATTTTTGTCCACACTCAAAAGTAACGAAGCCAAACGTCGCCACAAACAGCTCATTGGCAAATTGATGCGCCACGAAAATGAAGAAGCCCTACTATCAGCACTTAATCAACGTCAACAACCCAATTTAGAGCGTCAGCTCAGTTTATGGGTCGAGCGTTTGATTAGCCAAGGTGAAAGTGCCATTAACGATACCGTTCGTCAATATCCTGCTGCCGACCGCCACACGCTACGCCAAGCAGTCCGTGCCGCAGTGCATGAGCAAGAAAACACACCTAACGACACTAAAGCAAAACAACGCTTATTAACTTATTTAAGAGAAGCAGTTTTGTTGTCGCAGTAGCATTTAGCGTTTTATGTGTGGGCAGATGCTACTATCCAAATATTTTTTTTGGGACAACTCGTTTAAGTCACCAATATCTATTTCTGTATTTAAGTAAAGATTACGGTAACGCACCATATTATCGTTGAGCTTAATAAGTTGTACATCTGTGTTGATATAATTGCGCATAAACGTTTTGCCATCGCTTTCTAATAGCACACCTTTAGGCTGAAAAATATCAGGACATACTCTCTCTAAAGCATCAAAAACAGGAGTCACTTTACTCTCCGCCAATAAATAACTTTCTTTTTCTTGTGTTGTTAATACTAAAGGCTCTGTGCTACAACTCAAATAATAGGTTAACTTAGCCGAAGGCGTGGGATTTTTCATTTTGATATAAGCACAATCTTGTGGATTAACCTTTAAGCCAAAACGATATAAATGAAAATCTATATTATTTTGCGGTACTTGCCACATAGAATCAACATTTAGCATTTTAAATTGATATAATGTTCGTATAGCAATTTCCGATTTTTTAATTATCTGATATGCCTTCTCCCCTCCAGCTACGCCATGCCCTAGTGCGTATTGCCCAGTAATATTAATAAATCTTGAATCCTTATTTAAATAAGGAGCCAAAAAAGATAATGAGTTAATTTGTGGTGATAAATATAGATATGGCTTTTCTTGTAATTTTTGAGGGATATCAAGCTCAAACCATAGATTTCCCCACTCTGTGCCAGACCACCGTTTTTCAACAGCATAAATAATTTGTAAACTTTGAACTGTAATAATCGTACCCAATATATAAAAAACTAGTCTCTTACTATCTTTTACAATAAAATAAAAAATCGAACCTAATACCACAGATAACAAACAAGCCATAGGCAAAAAATATCTGCTATTGGCAGATAACGGCAACCAAATACACCATGACAGCAAAAAGCCTAAAAACAAACCGACTAATACTCTATACTCAATGGTAGAAATTAGTGTTTTAAATAATTTAATTCCTTTAAATAAAAAAGCCACTGCTCCAACAATTAATATAATAAACGCAAGTGCGTATCGACTATCAGGTGCTAGGGTTTCGGTATGTATATCGTAAATAGGTAAAAAAATCAAAAATGGTCTTAATAAAATATCAGACATACTATGTGGGATAAATCTATAATGTTTAATAGGCTCTGTTAAAAAATCTTTAGAAAGGAATATATTATTAAAAAGAGGAAATACAGGATTAGAAAATCGACTCCACAACTCTATAAACCAATAGCCTGTTGAGACTAAAATACCTAAAAACCCACCAAGACCAAAAATAGCCACTAAAGAAAATAATCTAGATTTTGGAACATTTAGCAAAAGAATTAATGGTAATGCAGTGATAGAAAAATAAATATTTGTAATTTTTAAGCCAACAGACACACCAATAGATACACCAGCCCAAAATACCAAAAACCGTATTTTTTCGTAATTTTTATAAAAAGACTTTACTAATAATAACCAACCAAAAAGTACAAAAACTGATGTACTAATTTCATTAAAAGTACTACCTAACTCAACTAAAAAAACAGGGTTAGTAAAAGCAAAAAATAAGCTCAAAAAGACAGGAATAAATATATTTTTTTTCTGATGAATAGTTACAGAAATCTCATAAATAATGAGTAAATTTAGTGCATGAAACATTGTAAATACTAATGCAACAATCTTTGAATTTAAGTCAAACTTAACCATTAGATAAAAAGGCAAATGACTATATGGGTTTAGATATTGCTGTAAGCTTGCTGCAAAATAATCTTTATCTAATCTATTTTCAAAAGCACTATAGCCTGCATAGAGATGATAATTTAAGGAATCCCAATTTATATCTTTTCCAGCGTATAATACCCAAGAATAACAAAAAATTAAACCAATAATATATATAAAAAATCGTGACTTTAAAAAATTATAATTAATACTCACATTATTGTCCTATACAATTTAATTATCATCATTAAATACAAAAATTTTATTCATAAAAAAACTAAAAATAGAACAAATAAATACCGAACCACCCAAAGAAACCATGCCTGCATATTGTCTAAAGTAGTCTATTATATTTGTATAATATCTGATTAAATATGCCAAAATTGTTGATATAATAGCTGTTACAACCGATATTAATAGAAAGAGTAATCTTTTTTTCATTCTATACTTTTGCGGTATTTTCTCAAACGTTATTTTTTCTTGAAACTCAAAACTCAAAACTATGCCTATAATGTAAACAAAAACCACAGTTATTATATAATAATATTTTGTATCTGGTAGAAAACAAGCGATTAACTCTCTTAATGAAATCAATGAAATTCCTAACACTGCTGCGACTATGACATAACTTAAATATTTATATAGTAGCTTGTACATTTCATAACTTCTTAGCAATCAAAATCAAGTTTTTACCCAGTGGTGGTGTTATGATTTTTTCTATAATTTTTGCGATTGGAACAACAATTTTATCATATAGCGTCACATTAGCTTTACTTGTTGTTTTGCCTAATAAAACAAAAGTGATATACCAAGGCAATATACCTAAAACATCAAAATATTTAACTTTTTCTATCTTAAATCCAGCCTGAGTGACCACATCAATTAACATTTTTTTTGAATATCTTCTTTGATGCCCTACTTTTTTATCTAAATCGCTATATAAAAAACCTAATGCAGGGACGAATATTAATAAATAACCTTCCTTTTTTATAGTAGTATGTGCATGCATAAGTGCTTCAAGATCATCGGGAATATGCTCTAAAACATTTATATACATCACACTATCAAAAAACTCAGCATAATTATTAGATTTATTTTCGAAAAAATCATTAATAGCCTCAATTTTTTGATTGCCTATATATTTACTTTTTAGCATATCAAACATGTTTTTAGATGGTTCAAAAGCATATAATTTATTAATATCTTTTTGTAATATAAACTCAGAAAAATTACCATTTCCTGCACCAATTTCTGCAACAGATTTTCCTATAAACGGCTGTATTTGCTCTAAAATCCATTGATGATAATTTATAGCAAAAGTCATAGCCTCTAAGTCTTTACCAAAATATTGATTATCACTCATTATAAACCTCCGTCATTTTTTGTTTTTATGAATAATAAAATTTAATAAACTTAGAAAGAAAGAAGCCATTAACACTTCCATAGCCATAATCATTGCCGAAGAGGCGGGAATAGCTAAACGCATAATTTGTGTAGGTTCTAAACTTTTAAATCCTGTTTGTTGCCATGAAAATACTGATAATAATGCTAAACTAATGCCTGTACACATCATAAAACCAGCAATGACCAAACCCTTCTCTAAACTAAACCACGTTAAAAAACGATTTAACCACGGAGATGTTTTAGGAAAAACACCAAAACTCACACCGTAAACTTGTGTTATTAATGCAAATAAGCACATTTGACTACCAATAACTGCCCCAGCTCCAGCATATAACATAGTATGTATATCAAACACTAAATCACCCATTGATACTTGGCCATGTGTTAGTGCAATCAACATAATAGTACTTAAAATAAACAGCAGAACACCTGGATACAAAAATAACCATCTAGGCGAAAATAATAATAAAAATCGTAAATGTCGCCAACCATCACGCCAACTGCGTAAATGTGGAGGCCTACTTCTACCATCAGGCTGTAATGTTGTCGGGACTTCAGAGATTTTATAGTTGGCTAAGGCCGCTTTAACCACCATTTCACTCGCAAACTCCATTCCAGGCGTATTTAATTTTAAACGTAAAATCGAGTCTCTGTTAAATCCTCTTAAACCACAATGAAAATCTCTTGCACTAACACGATAAAATAATCTACCAATAAAACTCAAAACAGGATTACCCAAATATCGATGTAGTGGTGGCATCGCTCCATCGGCGATTCCACCTAAAAAGCGATTACCCATAACCAAATCATCACCTTGGCGCAATTTCTCTACAAATACCTCTAAACGTGAAAAATCATAACTATCATCGGCATCTCCCATAATCACAAACTTTCCTTTTGCGGCATTAATTCCGCCTAATAAAGCACTACCATAGCCTTTTTGAACAATATTTGCGACTCTTGCACCAGCGTCAATCGCTAATTGCTGAGAGCCATCCGTTGAACCATTATCAGCAATTAATACTTCTCCTTCAATATGAAAAGACTCTAAAAAATTTTTGGCTTTATTAATACAAGTTACAATTGTTTCTGCCTCATTTAAACAAGGCATTAAAATAGTTAGCTCCATATGTCCTCTATTAAATTTAATATTAATTAGTTAGGGCAAATTTGACCATAATTCTTTTAGTGCTTGCCAATAAGATTTTCTATAATTCTCATTTGATATGTAGTTGGGATAAATATATTTCTCATGAATATATTGTAACTCACACGCAGGAATACCGGGTAATAGATGGTGCTCATAATGATATTTAAAAGCTGCACCACTTAACAATGACAACTCCAAAAAATTTGAACAAAAACTTCGAGATATCACTGATGGATTTTTAGTAAAATCTACACGCTGATAATTTAAAGAACCATGCTCTAAAAACATTCTTAATCTACTTAAAAATAAAAATACTGTTATACCAGGTAAAAGGATAAAAACAGGATAGCGCCAAAAACTTTGCCATTGCCAATCAGTAATATAACTAAAAATGAGTAACTGTATAATAAAAATGCTTACATAGCCTTTATAATCATAATTTTTCTCTGTTTTATTTTTAGGCTTAACCATTAAATAATCATTAACTTTTCGAATAACACTAAAACCCAATATTGGTAATATCAAAAACAATAACATATCTTTTTTATTGTTAAATTTAACATAATAATCCACTGAACCTGGATCATCAATAGAACCATAAAAACGATGATGTAGTAAATGTTCTTTTCTAAAATTATCAAATGGTGTAAATAATACCTGCAAATATATACCCCCAAAAATATTTTGCTTTCTGCTAGGCAATAGGCTGAAATGACTTAATTCATGCAGTGGAAAGTATACTCTATAATAAATCCAACCAATCAATGGAACTAACCATAAATACATTAATAAAATCCAAATTTTTAGCTAAAAAAAACCCACCACCTAGTAAAATACAACAAATAACTACATGACTCATTCCCCATACTAATTTTGGCTGAGAATGATTTTTTACTAAAAAAATCTTTTTAAGTCTTTTTCCAACTCCAACATGATTAAGTCATCCTTTTTCATAATAATTTGCATATTGGTTGTTTGTTTAGTTAATAGTAGTTGTATAACTTCTAGCAATGGTGGCTATTGCTAATAAAAAAACATTTTTGAAATGAAAAAAACCACTAATTTTTTGCAAATAACGATGTTCGACTAAATAATTATGTACAGAATGAATCCAAAAAACAGGACTTAAAATTGATTTTTTACTAATCACATCCAAATTTACTTGTTCTGCCATAACCTGCATTGTTTTTTTATTGAAAATAAAAAAATGGCGAGGAAAATGATATCCTCCCCAATAACGTTTTTTGAATATTTGATAATCCCACCCAGCATTTTCGGGGGTTTCAATAGAAATGACTCCACCTGGTTTAAGCCAAGATGCCGCTTTTGTTAATAAAGCTTGAGGATAACGGGTATGTTCAATCAACTGGTGCATTAAAATTAAATCAAATTTTTCTTGCCATTCTATAGGATCAGCTTGCTCAATATCAGAATGTATCACTTCGTATCCTTTAGTGCGTGCCGCTCGACAACCCTCTTCGCCAATTTCAATCCCAAAAAACTGCCAATCTGCTTGACAGTGTTGTTGAATAATTTTTAATAACCGTCCATCGCCGCAACCTATATCCAGTACATTAGCCTTTTGACTACGAACAATTTTTTTATATGCGGCGACTTTTCTTTTTTCTAATAACTCTCTGAAATATTTGATAATAATAGACTGTTTTTCGTCATCACTAAAAGCGTAATAATTTGCTGGATAAATGATTGCCATTTCTGATGGATTAGGTACATTTTTTAAATACAAAAATCCTAATTCTTTTGATTGTAAAAACTCAAACTCATCATGTGTAGTTGCATACTCAAAATCCCAACCACAACCAATCACTTGCGTATCATTTAACAGTAGATTGTTAATGGGGGATGTTAATGATTCGGTCTGTAAATGCTGAGTCATTATTGCTTATCTCTTTTTTCTAATGTTTAGTCACTTAAGACAATACAGTGCTGATTGTTGTCATCTGCATCGTCTTACTATCATAGTAAAACGAGAAGTTGGTTTGATGCAAACCTTATCTACAAGTAATTCTTTGGCTTAATATCGATTAGCACAAAAAGATAAAAAGTGACAACTTTTGTCAGCAGTAAAAAAAAAGCATTCTAGAAATTATTTTAATAATAAAAAAAATATTTTATAAACAATAAGTTAAGCAAAAACAAAAAAGTTGGCACAGTAAGTGCTTATTATTTGTCAGTACCAAACGATGTTTGGTCAAACGACAAAAAATCATAAATAACTCCTCGGAGAGACTACCATGCAAACTATGCAAAAAGGTTTTACCTTAATTGAATTGATGATCGTTGTAGCAATTATCGGTATTTTGGCTGCTGTTGCTATCCCTGCTTACCAAAACTACATCGCTAAATCACAAGTTAGCCGTGTAATGGGCGAACTCGGTGCATTAAAAACCGCCGTTGAAGCTTGCGTATTAGATGGCAAAGATACTACTGCGTGTACATCTAGCTGGGGCGCAACAAGCTCTAACTTGTTAGGCACTCAAGCAACTTTGACTATCAATGCTGACGGTTCTGCAACTATCATTGGTGCTTTTGGTGGTAACGCAGCTGCTGACATCAAAACTAAAACACTTACTTGGACTCGTAACTTAGCAGGTACATGGTCTTGCGCTACAACAGCAGCTGCCAAATATGCCCCAACTGGTTGCCCAGGTGTTTAATACCTAAGGGTGTTGCAATTAAAAGCCCACTACGGTGGGCTTTTTTGTGACCATTATAACAATAATAAAAGTGAGGTGTTGTCATGGCAAGCCAACATGGATTTACACTTATAGAATTAATGATTGTTGTTGCTATTATTGGTATTTTGGCGGCAGTCGCTATTCCTGCATATAGTCTTTATGCCGATAAATCTAGAGTACAAGCAGGTTTTTATGAAGTAGCGGCGGCAAAAGCGCAATTTGAAGTACAAGTCAACGATGGCAATACATCAATTACTGTAACCGACATTGGCTTAAAAGCGGCTAGTCATAACTGCACAACTATCACTACTACCTATAATAATTCTACTGGTGAAGGCTCAATTATCTGTACACTAAGCGGCTCTCCTAAAATTGCTGGAAGAACAATTGCAGCAATGAGAACTTCGGGCGGAAACTGGAGCTGTAAAACAGGTGGTACACCCGCATTGGAAGCAGCTGTTATACCTACTGGCTGTAGCTAAATATACGCCGATAAAACTTGCTCTACTTGTTGCAGTTCTTGCGTAATTTCATTGAGTTGAATATGGCATTCTTGGTACTCTCCCACCTTACAATCATGCTCTAATTTCTCACAAATTTGTGCCAAAACTAAAGCTCCCAAATTAGCACTCGCCCCCTTTAAGCTATGTGCAGCCAAACGCACTGCCTCATAATCCTGTGTTGCAATACCATTTTTAATTAAACTAAGCCGAAGTTTGGCATCCGTTAAATAGGTATCAATTAAAACACTAAACTCATCTTCTAATACTTCTTTAAGCTCGGCGAGTTGCTCGGTATCTATATGTGGTGTCATTTTGTCACTCTCTCTTTTTGGGTTTCGACTTGGCTCCGTGCTGTCCATGATTGCAAACACACACATATACTTTAGGCAGCCGAGGCATACTCATCTAAAGGCAAAACCATGTGTGCAAATTTACTTTTAGTTTCTACAATCAAAAAAAGCCCATCATCGTACTCAACGTTTTTATATAAACCATGACTGTAATTATTTTGAACTCTTTTTAGTAACGTGAGCAATTCGGCATTAGATTGCTCATCTATGGTAATAATGCCAGAAAACTGAGACATACTATCTGCATCAAAATCTTTAAATATCTTAGAGGCAAGATATTCTAATCTTTTCATTTTATCAGCCTCAAACCAATCTGCAGCTAATACTAAATCCCATTGAATATCATCAGGATTTTTTGCAACAAGGCACTTAATCGTAAAATTTCCTTTTTCGGCTTCAATCTCAGCCAAAGCCTTTTTAATTTTTACAACAAGATTATACATAACTCCTCCACCAGTTTTTTTGTTGCCTCAAGCATAGCTTCACTATCATTCTGTTTGGCATAAGAAGGATTTTCATATCTTTTATTTTCGCTCCAAGCCTGAACAACAGACCAATGAGCTAACTTCTTAATACGAAGTTCTTCTCCCGTAAAGGCAAGCAATAGGTCAAGATCATGCACTTTCAAAAATTTAAACTTATTATCTGTACGAAACTGAATCCAATTAAGTTTTTTGGTTATTGCGTATTTTAAGGCCAATTCTACGCAATAACCACAAAGATAGATGGAATTAGCATATCTACCATTCTCGTATAACAGCGTTGCATCAAGATATTTTTGCTTTATATTTTCTTCTATTTCTTGTGGGCTCAATTGAATCTCCTTTTTTAACGCCGTTCGCGCCCTGCCTGAATATCATCAAGAATATCGTCAATGGTAATGGGGGGGGCATTTCTTAAACTTTTATGAAACTCTGCTAAACCAGCAATATTCAAAGGAGATTTTGAGACCGCTTTAACTTGGCGAATTTCATAACGATGACCATCAAAATCTACAAAAACAGCATCTATATCCGCTTGATGAAACACTGCAGAAGGATTAGCTTGTAACTCAGATAAAGAATAAGTTTGCATACTGCTTAACCTCTATAATGCCATCTACCATTTCCCGTGTTATCACACGGGCTACCCCTCTTTTAAACACTATAACCACGTCCAATTAAATTCTACAATCACACTATTACCGGGTGGAATATACTCTAAGCGTTGGCATAAGGTTTCAATCAGTCGAATACCACGACCATGATAATTAATTAAGGTATTATTGTTGGGTTGGTATAAATGAGTTTGTGCTAATTGAAAGCCTTTGCCGCTATCCGTCACTTGCAAAGTTAAAGTTCCACCCTTTTCGTTAGGTTCATGTTTAATATCAAACTTTACAAAACCTTCTGTTAAGGCATTAAGACGCTCATGGCGCAAAGCATAATATGTTGCAAAACCCTGTGCACTATTTTTAAGTGCCGAATCTAAATGCAACAAACCATGCTCTAAAGCATTTGAATATAATTCTGCCAAAATAGTATTTAAGGTATTTACATAAGGTTTTAGCCCCATGACCTGAAAAATCAAATGCGTGACTAAGGGGACAGGGTCAAAAGACTTTAAGGACTCTACCCCCAACTCACAACTCATGACACAATCTGCCAGCCCACGATGAGCCGTTTTGGGCTTAACCAATAAAGCATGCTCTAAAGCCAGCTCTGGTGCATCTTGCATTTTAACTTCAATCAGGGTGTGGTCGTCTGCTTGTTCTGAACCATCAACCGCAAACTCATCAACATGACGCAAAATATCATCAAATAAGGTATTTGCGTTTTTTGATTGTGCAAACACATTTAATAATCGCTCAAATCCAAACATTTCTTGTTTTTCGTTAAGTGTTTCGATAATACCGTCTGACCATAGATAGATAACATCGTGGTTATCCATTTCAAAATAAGCAGGCTGATATTTAAATTGAGCAGCAGATAAAATCCCTAACGGTAAATGTTGCGATTGTATTTTTTTGATATTTTTGGTTTGGCTATTATAAATCACACCTTCTGGTAATCCTCCAGCCCACACTTCTATACTACGATTTCTAAAGCCTAAATGTGCAGCTGTAGCGCAGCAAAATACGCCAACAGGCAATATACTTTTAAGTTTGGCATTAACTTCGCGTAATACATCTTCTAAAGCAAATCCTTTAGAAACCATACCATGAAAAACTTCAGCCAAAGGTAACGCGCCAATAGCAGCAGGCAAACCGTGGCCTGTAAAATCGCCCAACAAGACTAACAAATCTCCATTGGGATGACGTGCAGCCAATACCACATCACCATTAAAAATTGCCTTAGGGGAAATTAAATAGCGGATATTTGGCGAATTTAGTACGCCATAATGAGCAATTTTGTCAAAAATTCCTTTGGCAGCAATTTGCTCTTGAACTAAATGCTCCCGTTGACCTTGAATTTCTTTGTGCAAACGTCGCATTCGCGAAAACGCCATAATTTTGGCTTTAATAATCACGTTGTTATACGGCTTGCTTAAAAAATCATCGCCTGCTTCTAAGCATTCAGCAAGGTCACTGGCTTCGTTAAGAGAGGTTAAAAATATAATGGGAACGAGGTCTTCGCCTGCAATTTGACGGATTTCTTTAGCGACTTGTGTGCCATTTTTAAACGGCATCATTACATCTAAAAGTACAATATCTGGTCTATGCTCAATAAATAATTCAACCGCTTGTTTACCATCCACCGCTAAAATAACGTCATGGCCTAGACGTTTAATTAAATTAGCTAAAATTAAACGGTCACTGGGGGTATCTTCGGCTATTAGTAAGCGCACGACGTTCTCCCTAACTTAACACGGCCATGCTATATAAATTAGACAATCGTAAATAATTGTTCAAAATTTGAGATGCTTAATATTTTTTTGACGTCCGCATTACAATTAACAATTTTGACTTGTGAGCTATCACCGCCTGCATGATCGCGTAACAATAACAACATACCTAGTGCAGAACTGTCTAAATAAGTCGCATCTTTAAGATCAACTACATAACTCGACATTTCGAGTGGTGCTTGCTCATAAGCATTACGAAACTCTTGAAGCGTACTAAAGTCAAATCGGCCTTTAATTTTAATAATCAGCTCTGTACCATCTGCTGAGCTCGCCGTTAACACTGCCATAATCTATCCCTCTTAAACAGCCTTTTAAAAGAATAAAACACCAAGGGCCTATTCTAACAACTGTAATAAATTTTAGAACCTATCAGAATGATTTAATTTGTTTTTATAGTGCACCATCGTGCAAAAAATAACGACATTTCTTTATATACCGTTATACGATGAATTAGCCAAAAACGCTAGCTATACACCCACAAAAAACTGACTCACAAGTCTTTCTTTCCGACAAAATAAGCATTTTTTACGAACAAATCATTTTAATGGAACAGCACGGCTGCATTTCCCCTTCTATAATCCTACATATACCCCAATAAACCGAGATTAGCTTTATGAATCCAACAGCCCCAAAAATTGGATTAGTATTATCAGGTGGTGGTGCTCGTGCTGCTTATCAGGTAGGGGTGTTAAAAGCCATTAACGAACTTTCGGACTCACACTGCTCCAATCCTTTTCCGATTATTTGTGGCACATCTGCTGGCGGCCTTAATGCAGCGGGCTTAGCTTGTCGTGCTGATTGTTTATCTGAGGCTGTTTCTCAACTCGAATTTGTATGGTCAAATTTTAAGAGCTCGCAAGTGTATCGTACTGATTGGATGGGGGTTTTATCTTGTGCTGCCAAATTTTTATGGACAATGGCTTTTGGTCGTTTGCACAAAGACCGTCCCGTTTCGTTATTAGATAACTCTCCATTGTATTTTTTGTTAGAGCGTGAACTATTGTTATCACGATTAAGTGAGGTTATTACATCTGGTTATTTACAGGCCTTATGTATTACCGCATCGGGTTATACAAGTGGAGAGTCAGTGAGTTTTTTTCAGGCTCGAGCTGATTTTGACGGATGGAAGCGTGCAAGACGGGTGGGCATTCCAACACTAATGCGAATTGAACATTTGCTTGCTTCGGCTGCTATTCCTTTACTTTTTCCTGCAGTACATATCAACCGCGAATATTTTGGCGATGGTGCTTTGCGTCAGTTATCGCCAATTAGCCCTGCTTTACATTTAGGGGCAGAAAAAATTTTAGTGATTGGTGTTAGTAATAATGACGAAATTAGTGTTAGAGAAAAAAATGAAGGTTATCCAAGCATTGCTCAAATCGTGACTAATGTCTTAAACAGCTCTTTTATAGATAGTTTAGAAAGCGACCTTGAACGGCTTAATCGTATTAACAAAACCATTAGTCATATTCCACCCGATATTCGCGAAAAACATGTTAATTTACGTCATATAGAAACTTTGGTAATTGCTCCACCTAGCAAGGTATTAGACCAAATAGCCATTAATTTTGCATCCGATTTGCCGCGTAGTATTCGTTCTTTTGTATATGGTAGCGGTGCAACTAAACGCAGTGGCGCGGGTGTATTAAGCTATTTATTATTTGAAGGAAGTTATTGTAAAGCATTGATTGATTTGGGATATATAGATGCAATGGCGCGTGCCGAAGAACTAAAGCTCTTTTTAGGCTTAGACAGTTCGGCACAATGCAATATTGTGCCGTTTAAAAGTGCTTAGCTTCGACTACGCTCAGCTACCATGAATATTCCCTGAGCGAAATCGAAGGATAAATTAGTATTTTTCGGGTACTTCTCGCAAACGCATCAAACCCTCTTGTGCTGTACTTGCTACCAAACGACCATCTTGACTAAAAATACGTCCAAAATTAAGGCCACGTCCACCATTGGCATTCGGCGCATCCATTTCGTATAACAGCCATTCATCCATTCTAAAGGGACGATGAAACCAAATAGAATGGTCAAGACTTGCAGCTTGTAAATTAGATTGCATAAAAGTCACGGCATGAGGCAACATGGCTGTTCCCATCAAAGCAAAATCAGAAGCAAATACTAAGGCCGCTTGATGCAATAATAAGTCATCGGGTAATTTGTCTTGGGCACGCATCCAATGGTAGCGGTGTGCTTCTTGCTTAGTTGGTGCAAAAGGATTTACTGGGTTAATCGGTCGAATTTCGATTGGCCGCTCTTGAACAAAACTATTACGAATTTTTTCGGGTAATAATGACGCTAATTGTTGGCGCAATTCAAATTCATTTGGCAAGCCTTCTGGCCCTTCGACTTGCGGCATAGGTGCTTGATGGTCTAAACCTTCCTCTTGTGTAGTAAAGGATGCTGAGCACACAAAAATTGGCTGACCATGTTGAATGGCTGTTACTTGACGATTAACAAAACTTTTACCATCCCTAATTCGATCAACTTCATAAATAATCGGTGCGGTGGTATCGCCTGCTCGCAAAAAATAGCCGTGCAAAGAATGGGCAACACGTTCTTTTTCGACCGTTAGTCCCGCTGCCATTAAGCACTGTCCTAACACTTGGCCGCCAAAGACATTTTTGCCAACAATATTACGGCTTTGTCCTCTAAACAAATTAACTTCGAGTTTTTCTAACTGCAATAAAACCAATAATTCAGCAATACAAGGATTCATAGGCTCACTCTTAGGTTTTTTCATAAAAAATACTCCTGACGGTTCAGAGTTAAGCGATTTTTTACTAAATTGTCAAAAGATTGTTATTTTTTGGCACAATTGCTTTACACGGAATGCTGCACCCAAGCAAAAGCCGTGTTAAATTGCCGAACCTCTTTATTAAATAGTATGATTATTATGGCAAATTGGTTTGGTATTGATCGTTTATTTTCATCGACATCTCGCAAAGCTCTCAATACATGGGTTGATCCACAAATTACCCCTGCTAGTGCCGATGAATTGTATTTAAACCCAGAACAACCGATTGTATATGTGCTACAAAGCCCTTCTTTCTCTAATTTATTAGTGGCTGACGAAGCCGCTCAACGGCTTGGCTTGCACCGTCCGACCGAAGCCCTCGACAGTCATTTATTGCAAGAAAAACAATCTTTTTTTTATTTAACTCAAGAAACCACCCAATTATCTGCTCAAAAAAATCGTTTTGAATATCCCGAACGTTTTGTACGCTTAATAGAAGCGGTCAAAAACAATGATAACCTCGATATCCAGCTAGTGCCCGTGACCATATTTTGGGGACGTTCGCCCGACAAAGAAGACTCTTTATTCAAAATCATGTTTTCGGACTCATGGGCGACACCTAACGCACTCAAACAATTAGTCACGGTTGCGCTTAATGGTCATCAAACCTTTGTTAAATTTGGTTTACCATTATCGGTGCGTGGCTTAATGACTGCCGAAATGAGCAGCTCTTTAGCTTTAAGAAAAATTTCACGGGTTTTACGGGTACACTTTCGCCGCCAACGTGAAATGGCGATTGGCCCTGATTTATCGCATCGTCGTAATTTAATGCACAGTATTTTGCAATCTCAGGCAGTACGTGAGGCGATAGCTCTCGAAAGCACAGAACAGCAAATGTCGCCCGAATTACTCGAAGAAAAAGCCCGTGCTTATGTTAATGAAATTGCCGCAGACTACTCTTACCAAGTCATTAGAGGTTTGCAAATTACCTTAAACTGGTTGTGGAATCGTTTGTATGATGGCGTAGATGTTCATCATTTTGATACCGTGACCAATGTTGCTCAAGACCACGAAGTGATTTATGTCCCCTGTCATCGCAGTCATATTGATTATTTGCTGCTGTCTTATGTCGTGTTTACCAAAGGCTTAATGCCGCCTCATATTGCTGCAGGGGCTAATTTGAATATGCCGCTAGTTGGCTCTATTTTGCGACGTGGTGGGGCATTTTTCTTAAAACGCTCGTTTAAGGGCAATCCTATTTATACCGCTGTTTTTACCGAGTATTTGCACCTTATTACCACTAAGGGCTTTCCGATAGAATACTTTATTGAAGGTGGACGTTCACGAACTGGCCGATTATTGCCGCCTAAAACAGGCATGTTAGCCATGACTGTTAAAAGCTATTTGCGCGACCATAGCCGCCCTATTGTGTTTGTACCAACCTATATTGGTTATGAACGTTTAATGGAAGGTAGCACCTATATTGGCGAGTTGCGTGGAGCGGCTAAAGAACAAGAGTCCATTTGGCAAATTGTGCAAACGACCCGCAAAATCGAAAAAATCTTTGGCAAGGTGCATTTAAGTTTTGGCGAACCGATTTATTTAACCGAGTTACTTAATCAAGAAAATCCGCAATGGCAAAGTACACCTTTTGATGCAAAATTAAAGTTGCCGTGGCTCAATCGCAGTGTTGATAAACTAGCAAACATCATCAATACTCATATTAACCAAACCGCTGTTATTAACCCCATTACCTTGTTAAGTTTGGCTTTGCTTTCGACACCTAATCATGCCATTGATGAAGATGTGTTGGTTAAACAACTTAATTTGTATAAAACCTTAGCGCAAAAAGTGCCTTATCACTCGCGTATTAAGATGACCGAACTTAATGGCGCACAAATGATTGATTATGGTGTGCAATTAAAAGCGATTCGTTGTGTACATCATCCCTTGGGGGATTTGATTTGTGTAGCCGACAATCAAGCAGTATTTTTAACCTATTTTAGAAATAATATCCTGCATTTGTTTGTCATGCCCTCCTTAGTCGCCTGTTTAATGCAACATAATGGCCAATTATTACGCGAACAAATTTATCAGGTGATTAGCTCTCTGTATCCTTATCTTCAGTCTGAGTTATTTTTAACATGGCCTCAAGAGCAAGTCGAAACCTTGGTCAATCAACATATTGATGCCTTAATCAAAACAGGTATTTTGACTCATCAAGACAATTTGATTTTTGCACCACATCCTAATACCGAAGAATATGCTCAATTAGTCATTTTGGGCGAAGCGGTTAAAGAAACCTTAGAACGTTATTATATGACGACTTCGTTATTAACCGAGCGACAGTCTGGCACGATTAGTCAAAAACAACTAGAAAACTTGTGTTCACTTTTGGCACAGCGTTTATCGGTATTGTATGAGTTTAATTCGCCTGAATTTTTTGATAAGGCGATTTTTAGAAACTTTATTGATACCCTTAAAAAAGTAGGCTTGTTACAAAGTGATGAGCAAGGTTTGTTGCACTTTGACCATCGTTTAAATGAAATTGGCACACAAGCTAATTTGGTGCTACGGGTAGAAACACAACATACCATTCAACAAATTACCAATGTCAGCGATGATGATATTGCGGAGGCAATGGCCGCGCTGGAACGTAAAGAGAAAAAGCGGAAATAGTATATCGTAAATCCTCCCCAACCCTCCTTTAAGAAAGGAGGAAGCTTTTTTGAGATTAACTGATGCAGCAATCTATTGTTGGCTTTCATTTAGATGAGGAAAATCATTGGGTTGCAGAGTTGGCTTGTGGTCACAATCAACATACGCGTCATAATCCACCGTGGACTGAACGACCTTGGGTGATTACCGTTGAAGGCCGTCAGGCTATGCTTGGCTATTTGTTAAATTGTAAAAAATGTGATGAAGGTGCGCCTAGGGATTGGCATTGATAAAATAAACATCAAAACGACTGCTTTCACCTTCATACACTAACGAAGGTTTTTGCCCAGCTAAAGGTTGTGCATGGCGTGGTCGTTTTACCACTACTCTTTTTTGAGCAACGGCTAATGCTGGTGCTAATAAAGTATCGGCATCATCATCAGCACCAACAGCGACATGAAAACTTTGCATATCTTGTTTGACTTTAGCACTGTTATTTCGGTCAGGAAACATCGGATCTAAATAAACAACATCAGGATAATCAATGGCTGATAATCCTTGTAAAAATTCCAGCGCATGGCCATGATGTAAGCTCATTCGAGGCAAAATAGCTTGCAAAAATGGGGCTTGTGCTGCACGTTGCCAACCATCTAACAACATTGCCGTTACCAATGGTGAGCGTTCAACCAATTGCACCTGACAGCCTAAAGAGGCCAACAACAAACCATCTCGGCCAAAACCTGCGGTCGCATCAATCACTTTGGGAAGACAATCTTTTTTAATGCCACACGCCTTTGCCAATAACTCTCCTCTACCGCCACCATGTTGTAAACGCCATAACATACTTTTATTTGCCCAATCCACCATGACAGGATTAGGCAGAGGCTTACTTAAGGGCTGTAAGGCCACTTGACCTGCTAATAAAATCGCCAAATCACCCTGAGATTGCCAAGCTAACAGAGTTTTTCGTTCGGTATTTGCCAATAAAAAAGCCTCAACACCAAGTGTTAAGGCTAATTGTTGGGCTTGTTGGCGATAGTCAGCTAAATACAAAATAAACAATTAGTGTGACCACGTAATAATGCCAAAACCCGCGGTGGCCAAAATAAATATGCCAAATACGATACGATAGTAAGCAAAAATCGTAAAGTCATGCTTAGAGATATAGCGCATTAAGGCACGAATTACCAATAAAGCAGACACAAACGACACCACAAACCCAACTGCAAATACAGGCATATCGGCCATTTCAAAAACATCACGGTTTTTATAGACATCATAAAAAGTGGCAGCAAACATCGTAGGAATGGCTAAGAAAAAAGAAAACTCTGCTGCCACTTTACGCGACAATCCAAATAATAAACCACCAATAATAGTTGCACCCGAACGTGATGTTCCTGGAATTAAGGCAGCACACTGAGCTAAACCTATTTTTAAGGCATCACTGACAGTCATATCATCGACTTCATGAATACGAATGTTGTGCTCGCGTTTTTCTGCCCACAAAATAATGACACCACCGACAATTAAGGCAACAGCTACTGTGACTGCATTAAACAAATGCTCTTTAATAGCATGAATGGTAAAAAACCCAATAATAGCAGCTGGCAAAAAGGCTACCACAACATTTATACTAAAACGCCATGCTTCGGGCTTGTTTTGTAACAGCCCCGTAATGACTTTAAATAAGCGTTCACGGTATTCATAGCAGACCGATAAAATTGCCCCTAATTGAATGGCAACCTCAAACACATCGCGCTTTTCTTTTGTCCAAAAATCTAATAAAGCTGCAGTAATAATCAGATGGCCTGTGCTTGAAATGGGTAAAAACTCAGTAATACCTTCGACCAATCCCATAATAAAGGCTTGAATGAGTAGCCATAAATCCATACATTTTCTCCAAAAAATTATTGCTTATTGGGTAATTTTTGCCACACATTATCACGCAGATATACAGGCAAAGCGAGTTCGGGGGCTTTTGCCAAGCCTTGTTGCCATGCGTGGTGTGCTAATACTGCAACATCATAAGCATGAGGATAAAAGTCGCTGTGAGTCACTGTGATAGTTGGTACTTGCCCATAAATATCGGTTTCGTACTTTGCACCATCACCAATTAGTGCCCATTGTTGTGTAGGTATTTGGGGTATATGCTGAGGTGAACAAACAACCTCATTTATAACAGGTTGCATTAAACCATCTTTTAAAGCATAAGCCCCTAAATAAATTTCATTCATTCGGGCATCAAAAACACTTATTACTTGCTCACATGACAAAATACGATAAGCACTTTGCGCTATGCTTTGCAAGCTAGAAATCGCTAATACGGGCAAATCCCAACCAAAAGCCAACCCCTGTGCGGTTGCCGCAGCAATACGCACACCTGTAAACGAACCAGGTCCACGGCTATAGGCAATGGCATTAATTGCTGAAGAGTTTAGCTGTGCTTCTGCTAATAATTCATCAACCATTGGCAACAATAATTGCGTTTGCAAACGTGGTAAGTGTTGAAAACGGCTAATAACTTCGCCATTATTTAAATAAAGGGCGACAGAGCACGCTTCGGTAGCTGTTTCGAGTGCTAATAAAGGCATAATGGTCACGATTGAGAAAATAACTTGGGCTTTATACGCATATCAGCAAGATGATGCAATGAGGTTTTAGATAAAAAATGTACCAAACTCCGATTTTTTCAACCTTGATTTTGGCAGGCGGTAAAGCTACGCGCATGAATGGCCATGACAAGGGTTTAGTATTGTGGCAAGGTCAACCTTTAATTAGTCATGTCTTAAAAAACCTGCCTCACGATGACATTGTGATTAGTTGTAATCGTAACTTAGAGTTCTATCAGCAATATGGCCGAGTGATTACTGATACAACACCCAATTTTAGCGGGCCATTGGCTGGTATTGCCGCTGCCTTGCCAGTTTGTCAGCACGATTGGGTGCTTGTGAGTGCTTGTGATATGCCTTGCTTGCCTGCTGATATAGCTGTAACGCTGTGGCAGCGTGTAGGCAGAAATTTGATTGCAGTTGCTCATGACGGCGAACATTTGCAACCCCTCTTGTTATTAGCACACAAAAGCTTGGCCGATGATTTACAGCGACAAGTGGCACATGGCTTTCGCTCTGTGTATAAATGGATTAACAGCCACCCACACTCTGTGGTATTTTTTAATAATAAAGAAATATTTTTGAATGTGAATAGCTTAGGATTTACTCCTCATCCTCAGGAAACTTAGTATCCCATTGTTTAGTGCTTTTTTGGCGTGGTAATACTTCTCGCAAGGTTTTGTTTACTTCACTGCTCAGTTCATCGGCTTGACGAGCTGCTCTACGCGCTAATTTACCCACTCCCACTTGTTTGCTTACTTGCAAACCTAATTGCAAAGCAGCACTAGCGGCAGCTGTATCCTCTGTTTTTTGCTCAATTGTCTCTAAGCGATGCAATAATTTTTCGACTCGTGCTTCTACCTTACCAGCCTCTTTAACTCGTTTAGCAGCAATTCTGTCCTCGTCACGCTGCATCAAACGCCGCCTCAATGCTTCGACATTTTTAGCAATTTCTTGTTCTCGCCTTTGTTCTAGTGACTCACTAAATTGCTGTAAACGCAATTCTGCTTGCTGGCGCAAATCGCTGATACTATTTTCTACATTGATACGCATCACTTCGGTTTTTGCGGTATTAAAGGCAACTTTAGCCTCTCTGATAGCCATCGAAGCAGCTTCTTTTGCAGTATCTTGGCTAATAGCTCTAACTTGCGCCACGGTTTGGTCAATTTTTTGCCGTGTTTGCTCAAAACGACTTAATGCTAAACGTGTTTTTTGTTTAAGTGTTTTTTCGAGGTCATCCCACGAATCAGCAAACAAAGATGGTTTATCTGTACTCACGTATCGTCATCCCTTCTGAATAATAGGGCATATTTTGCCAATAAGCTTTTAGATGTGGAGTCACCAATTCAGCCATCAGTTGTATGTGATCTGGCCGAGTATTTAACGCAGGAATATAGGCATAGTGTTTGCCCCCTGCCTGTAAAAAGATTTCTTTGTTTTCTTCTGCTAATTCTTCTAAGGTTTCTAAACAGTCTGCAGAAAAAGCAGGAGAAACAATTTGTACCGACTCTACGCCAGATTGCGCCCATTGTTCAAGCAATTTATCAGTATAGGGTTTTACCCACTCTTGTTTGCCAAACCGTGATTGAAAACTAATCGCCCATTCATCTTCTTTTAAGCCCAAAGCCTGAGCAATTTGTGCAGCAGTACAACGACACCGCTTGGGATAAGGATCCCCTTTATCGGCATAAGGTTGAGGAATACCATGAAAAGACATCAGCAATTTTTGTGCGCTGCCATGTTTGGCTCTAAAATCACGAATACTCGCTACCATGGCATTGATATAACTTGGATGCGCAAAATAATCTTTTATAATACTAATATTTGGCAAATTACGTTGTTTGGCACTCCACCGTTGTACTGCATCATACACAGGTGCGCTGGAAGTGGCCGAGAATTGCGGAAATAACGGTAGCACCACTATGTGCTCTACACCCTCTGCTCGAAGTTGGCTTAATACCGAGTCAACACTTGGATTACCGTAAGTCATCGCTGCTCTGACTTTAGTCTGAGTAGGTAAATACCCCACTATTAGCCCCTGTAACCCCTTAGCTTGCTCCAGCAAAATAGCCCGCATAGGGGAATCATTCTGCCAAATACTGGCATATAACTTGGCGACACGTTTAGGTCTAAACGGCAAAATAAACAGATTGAGTATAATTTTCCACAAAATAGGTGGAATTTCGATAACACGACCATCACTTAAAAACTGGCGTAAATAACGTCTAACAGCTTGTGGTGTTGGTGCATCTGGTGTCCCTAAATTGACTAAAACAACACCTAATGGTGGCGGAGAGATTGACTTCATTGAATTTGCCTTATTGATAGCGAGCTTTTTGTTTTTCCTGTATTTCGCTATGCTGCATACAGGCTACAATTTTTATTGTAATAAAAACAAAGTATTTGTCAGTCATACAAAACAAAAAAGACCGCTAAACGGTCTTTTTTGCTCAAGATACTGTTATTTTAAAACAGCAGTGACTTTGGCACTAATTGCCTCAACCGAGCCTACACCTTCAACTTTGGCGTATTTAGGTGCACTTGGATTGCCGCTTGCAGACAATGTTTGATAAAAGCCAACTAATTGTGCTGTTTGGGCATGATAAATATCTAAACGCTTTTTAATCGTTTCTTCTTTATCATCATCACGTTGTACGAGGTCTTCACCTGTCACATCATCTTTGCCATCAACTTTAGGAGGGTTGTGTTGAATATGATAAACACGACCAGAATTAGGATGGACACGACGACCCGATAAACGGCTAATAATTTCGGCATCAGGTACAGCTATTTCTAGCACATAGTTAATATCAACACCAGCCTGCATTAAAGCTTCAGCTTGGGGAATGGTGCGAGGAAAACCATCAAACAAACAACCATTGACACAATCTGGTTGCGTTAAACGCTCTTTGACTAAGCCAATAATAATCTCGTCCGAGACCAAACCACCTGCATCCATGATTTTTTTGGCGGCAATACCTAACTCAGTCCCCGCTTTGACAGCCGCACGCAACATATCACCCGTCGAAATTTGAGGAATCTGAAATTGTTGCGTAATTACCTGTGCTTGCGTTCCTTTGCCTGCGCCTGGTGGGCCTAATAAAATAATGCGCATCATCAATTTTGCTCCAGTTTTTGAAAAATTTTCACCATTCTAGCATGAATGTTTACATTTGTTCATCTAGGGCTTTACCTGATTGATAAGCAAATCGACTTGCTGCAATTTACCTTGCTGAGTCACTGGGACTGCTACAGCTTCTAAATCTCCTGATTCACCCTGTGGAGTACCTGTTTTACTAATGCGCGCACTAACAATGACCGATTCAAATTTAGATAATTTAAGTTCGGGCGTCATACTTTGACTGTCGTTAAGTAAGACTTCTATCGGAAAGCGGTCAACATTTTGTCGCACTACCGCCAAAGGCATAGGAGGGCCATTGAGTGCCTTAGCAAAGACAAATAATACTTCACCCCCCTGTAATTTAGTTTGTAATTCCTTAGCAAGTTTTACAGTGACTTTAATGCCTGTATTGGCATGAGTTGTTGCTTGTGGCTCGCCACCTTGTTGGGCAATGGCAATCGCTTTATCAATTTCTTCAATCGCTTGTCCTTGGTTGTCACCTGTACGAGCTAAATGCACTTGTTTAAGTCGCGGCAAAAACACTAATGCTCCTGCATAATCGCCCGACCTAAAAGCCCCCATTCCCATCAACAATAATGCTCCTTCGTGGTCAGGATGTTTATTTAATACTTGCATCAATAGTTCACGACTTTTGGGGCTTAATCGACCTTGCTCAGTAAATACTAAAGTTTGGGCATAACTCAGGGCAATATCGTCACGTGTTGGTTCTAAACGATTGGCTTTTTCAAGAGCGACTAAGGCTAAATCTGGTAGCTCTCCTTGCAAATAGGCCATTGCCAACATATACCAACCATCGACATTTTTTGGCTCATCTTGTAATTTTTTTTGCAAAACACGCGCAAAATCAGCTAAGTTTTGACTTGCTAAACGCTCGGAGTCCACTTGTTTATTGGCAAATAAATCTTCAATAAGTGGTGTTGTTTGTGTTTTAACTTGCCACCAATGCCATATTTTTGGCTGATACGCTAAAACTCGATAACTAAGTAATGCACATACAATAACTAGCACGAACAAGGCACAAGCACTTCTTTTAGAAAGCTTCTGTGATAAAGCAACTTGCTCATCCTCAGACAAGGATAGTAATTGTCTTTCTAGCTCTACTTTAAGTGCATCAAAGGTCTCTTGATCTATTTTTCCCTGAGCATAATCTTGCTCTAGCTCCTGTAAACGTTCTTTAAATACGCCAATGTTTAACGTTAATAAAGAACTATTTTGTTGCCGCTCTGCACGAATAAGTGACCAAACAAACACAAAAGCGACCACCAAAAGTAAACTAACCGCACATACTAAAAACAATATCGAAAAAGAATTAATCATCGCCCATTTCTCGCTTTAACAATGTTGCTAAACGTGCGGCTTCTTGAGTATTTAATTTTGAGACAGGTGTTATGTGCTTCTTTCGTCGCCATACCAAAATTGCTACCACAAATAGCAGCAAAGTAAAGGGGCCAAACCATAAAATATAGGTTGTACTACGCACTGGAGGATTGTAACTAATAAAATCACCATAACGCTCTACCATATACTGACGGATTTCGTTGTCAGTTTTGCCCTCTTGTAATAGTTGATAGGTACGGTCTTTAAGGTCTTTAGCAATCGGTGCATCAGAACCTGCTAAGTTTTGATTTTGACATTTGGGACAACGAAGCTCTCCTGTTAATGCCTGAAAACGTCTTTCTTCAGCCTCACTTTTAAAGTCATAGGCTTCAATGGCAGCATGAGCGATATTGAGCGACAACAGTGTCATAAAGACAGCTAAGCTTTTGACTATTGACATGCTTTTGCCTCCACACCTGCCAGTAATTGCTGATAACAAGGGGCAAGCTGTGTTTGCCAAGTGCTTTCGTCAAGCACACCTGCAAAGTGATAACGAATGTTGGCATCTTTATCTAAAATAAAAATTTCGGGCGCACCTGTTACCCCTAAATCTAAGCCAATATCGCCTTTAGGGTCGGTAAAAATAAGACTAAAGGGATTACCATAACGCGCTAAATAATCTAAAGCCTCAGGTATTTTGTCTTTATAATTTAGCCCAAAAATGGTTACGCCCTGTTGCGCTAACTTAGTCAGTGTTGGATGTTCTTGCTTGCACGAAGGACACCAAGATGCCCAGACATTAACTAACGCTACTTGCCCTTTAATATTGTCGAGGCTAATCTTTTTAGATTCAGTCAGTGATGCGGCATTAAAAGTAGGAAAAGGCTTGCCTAAGCGGGCTGATGGCAAAACGGCAGGGTCTTTGCCTAAGCGAGTCATCAAAAAAACAGCAAACACTAAAAAAGCTATTAGTGGTAATATCCATAACAACACACGAGCTTTCATTGACTTAACTCCTGTGCATTGATGGACTGATTCACATTGGATTTTTTTAGACGATAGCGTCTGTCACTCATTGCCACCATCCCACCGAAGGCCATGACTAAAGCACCCAACCATAACCAACGTACAAAGGGCTTATAATACACACGCACTGCCCATTGATTGTTATCCAAAGGTTCACCGATAGCGACATATAAATCTCTAAACAAACCACTATCAATCGCGGCTTCGGTCATAGAGCGATTTTGCACTACATATAAGCGTTTTTCGGGATACAAAAACTCTAAGGGCTGATTATCTTTAAACACCTCAATTTTGGCTTGAATCGCGTCAAAATTTGCGCCTTTGTACTCTCTCACACCTTGCCACTCAAACTGATAGTTGGCAATTTGTACTCTGTCACCCAGACCCAAGCGCACATCTTTTTCGATGCTATAATAAGACGTTAAAGTCACCCCTATAACCGTGATAACCAAACCAAGATGAGCCAACTGCATACCATAATAACTGCGTGACAAACGCAATAAACCTGCACTCATCCCCTGTTTAGCAGTTTTAGCTTTTAGATAAATATCGCGAGTAATGGATAGCACCACCCACGCACATAAGCTCAAGCTAATTACTACTCGAATCGGTGCGTCTCCAAAGATAAATAACGGCAGTACAATACCTAAAGCAATGCATAACACGGCCACTTTCCATAAGGGCATAAAATTAGACAACTGATGACGCTTCCAATTTACCAATGAGCCTACACCTAAAAAGACTAATAACACTAAGGTAATTGGCACAAACAGGGCATTAAAATAAGGAGCACCGACTGACACTTTGCCTAAATTAAAAGCATCAGCAATAAGGGGAAATAATGTGCCTAATAATACGACTGTCGTTGCAGTAATTAATAATAAGTTATTAACTAACAAGAAGGATTCGCGCGAGAGCCATGCATAACGGCTTTCGCTATTGAGTTTATCGGCACGCAAGGCAAACAATAATAATGACGCACCAATTACCACCGTTAAAATGCCTAATACGAACATACCTCGTTTGGGGTCTGAGGCAAAGGCATGAACCGATGTTAGTACGCCAGAACGTACTAAAAATGTTCCTAATAAGCTCAGTGCAAAAGCAATAATAGCCAACATCACTGTCCATGCCTTAAATACACCGCGCTTTTCGCTCACTGCCAAAGAATGTAATAAGGCTGTACCTGCTAACCACGGCATAAATGAGGCATTTTCGACTGGATCCCAAAACCACCATCCGCCCCAACCTAGCTCGTAGTATGCCCACCACGAACCCAAAGCAATACCAACACTCAAAAAACACCAAGCTGCTAATGCCCAAGGACGTGACCAGCGAGCCCATGCCGAATCCAATCGGCCTTGCATTAAACCTGCAATAGCAAATGCAAATGGGACAGTAAAGCCAACATAGCCCATATAAAGCATAGGCGGATGAATAATTAAACCAATGTCTTGTAATAAGGGATTAAGGTCTGCGCCATCAATAGGAAAATCAGGCAATAAATAATTAAATGGATTAGAGGTCAAAATAACAAAGGCAATTAAAGCAACACTTACCCAGCCCATAATGGCTAACACACGGGCAATCATATCGCGTGGTAAATGCTGACTAAATAAAGCAACGGCAGCCGACCACCACGATAATACTAGCACCCATAACAACAATGAGCCTTCGTGTCCACCCCATACCGCTGAAATTTTATAATAATAAGGAAGCAAGGTATTAGACTGACGTGCAACATAATCGAGTGTAAAATCGTCTTGCAAAAAAGCAACTGTTAAACAAATAAACGATAAACTTAAACAAAAGGCTTGCAAAAAAGCTGAGGAGCGCGCACTGCGTTGTAAAGCAATATTGCCAGCATATAAACCATACAACGGTAAGAGGGCTTGTAATAATGCCATCACAAAGGCTAAAACTAAGGCAAACTGACCAAACTCTGCAATCATGCTAGACACTCCCAATGGGATTAAACAGCGCGCATGATACGCACTCAAAAACTAATGTCTAGGGGATTATAGTTATTATTTTACATTGAGTGATGTGTCATCACTGGGACGAACACCTAATTCATGCAGCACATCAAGCATAGCCGCCAATAAGCCTTCTCGGTCACCTAAATAACGTTGATAAAAACTCGAATGTAAAATCGCAGCCGTCCCTTGCACCAACGCCCAACCTGCACTCAAATAATCACGCGCGGTCATAGTGCTTTGATGTGACTGCAAATGCTTGTTTACAAAAGGCAAGGCTTGGCGTAAATAACTTTTGCGAATAAAGTACAAACGCGCAAAATAAGGTCGCAAAGTACGCCGCGTCGCCGCTAATTTATTTTCTAAACGCTCATACAACAGATGTTTTTCGGGGTCAGATAACCTAAACGCGACATACGACTGAATTAACTGATGAATACTTTGACTTTTGACTGCCTCTGCCATGACCAACGCTAATTCAGACTCGTAAGCAATCAATACTTGCAAAATGAGCTCATCTTTGCTCTGAAAATGCTTATAAATCGTCCCTTTGGCAATACCTACACGTTCGGCAATCATTTCGATGGTAATGGCTTCATCACCAGACTCTAATAACAAATGCTCAGTAGCATCTAAAATAGCTTGCTCACGAGCACGAAAAGCCACCGCACGTTGACTCATACCAATACGCCAAATAGTTGTTCAAAATTACGCGTCGTCATTGACGCAACTTCAGCTAATGACAGGCCTTTAATATCTGCTACCGCTTGTGCCACGGCTGGCACATATTTTGGTTCATTTTTTTTGCCACGGTAAGGAACAGGTGCTAAATAAGGCGAATCAGTTTCGATTAGCAATCTATCAATAGGGATTTTTTTTGCCACTTCTTTAAGCTCTTTGGCATTGGCAAAGCTCACAATCCCCGATAAAGAAATATAAAAGCCTAAATCTAACGCTGCCTTTGCTGTCTCCCAATCTTCGGTAAAACAATGCAGCACGCCTTTTTGCGCTTGATATTCTCGTAATAGTTTAATAGTGTCAGCGCGTGCATCACGAGTATGTACAATCAGAGGTTTACCCGTTTGATTACTTACCACAATATGATTAATAAAGCTTTGCTGTTGTTGCTCAGCATGTTCGGGATGATAATAATAATCTAAGCCCGTTTCGCCAATTGCAATAACTTTTGGAGGTTGTGCTAGCTCCGATAGTTTTTCGATTGTCACAACTGTAGTTAATGCAACATCCGAGGGATGAACACCTACCGACATCGAAACATCTTGATGTTTAGCAGTGATGTCTGAGAGCACAGGTACATCCTCTAAGTCAACACAAACTGTCAAAAAATGTTGGACACCCTGTTCACGCGCAGCTTGCAACGCGGCATCCAAATCACCATGATAGGCTTCGAGATGCAATCGGTCTAAATGACAATGCGAATCAACAAACATACCGTAATCTTATAAGGTAAAAGTGGGTTTATCGGACTGTAATGCGCCGCCTAATTGAGCTTCAACTTTACGACGAATCGCATCACCTTCTGTTCCTACCAGAGCTAAGGCAAAACCTGCTGGTCGATGGCCTTGTGTACGATGATTAACCCAAACAACTTTGGAAGTCAAAGGCATTCTTTCGGCATCATCTGGCAAAATAATCACCGCAAATAATTCGTCTCCCAATTTAGGTACTTTATTCGTTGGAAAAAAAATACCACCACCTTTAATAAAAGGCATATAACTAGCGTAAAGTTGCCCTTTGTCTTTTAACTGTAAGGTCTGAATACCTGCACCGCGTGGTAAACCCATGTTGTTACCCTCTTTGAGCTAAACGAGAAAACGACAACCAAAGATTGTCAAATAATAAGCCAGTTTGAATATTAGCGGACATCAAATGGTACGCTTCTAAACATTGTTTTTGTTGTGCCAAGATGGCGTTTGGGGCACTCATATTGGCAATAGTTTTGATTATAGGCAATAAATCACTATTTTTAATAGCATTTTGTTGTCCCAATTTGCACCACATAATATCTGCCAGCATGATTTGCAAGGCAGTTAACAGTTCTTCGGCCTTGAGTTGTTTTTGCCACTGTTGCGACATTTGCAAGGCACTGTGTTTTTTTTGCATCACCTCTAATATGTTTTGCAACAAAGCCTGACGAGCTGTAAACCATGCTGTTTGTGGCAAAGCTAAAGCGGACAAGGGTGCACCTTCGCTTAATGCTAACAATAGTTTAGCATCCAAATGAGTACTTAATTGACTCTGCAGCCATGCTTCCGACTGAGCCATGGTAGGAGCACTAAATGAGATCTGCTGACAACGACTACGAATCGTTGGCAACAGCATTAAGGGCGATTCTGTTAATAAAATAATAACCGTTTGCGAACCTGCCTCTTCTAAGGTTTTTAATAAACTATTGGCAGCATTGATATTAAGTGTCTCGGCACGATGGATAACAGCAACACGATAACCATTGAGTTGTGCTGATTTATTCAAAAAATCTATTAATTGACGTATTTGATCCACTTTAATGACTTGACTAGTTTTGCCAGTTTTTTCATCAGTTAATTGTTCTATTAAACGATAATCAGGATGACTTTGTGCCGCCCACAACTGACAACTTTTACAGACCGTACACGCACCTTGATGTGTTGGTTGTTGACACAATAACCATGCACTTATATGCTGGCAAAACTCAAACAAACCTAAGCCTTGTACACCACTCACAATAAAGGCATGAGCCAAACTTTGACGAGTGCGACTTTGTAGCAATAATTGCCATGCACTCTGCTGCCAAGGATACACACTCATAAGGTTCTAACAGCCACAAAATAACTTAACACGCTCTTTAATTGGGCTTGTACTTGTTCTAAAGGTAAACTGGCATCAATACGCCGAAAACGTTGCGGATAGGCCTCGGCTCGTTGTTGATATACCGCACGTACTTTTTGAAAAAATTCAACTTTTTCTTGCTCAAAACGGTCAAGCTCTTGTCGAGTGGCAGCGCGTTGCAAACCTAGCTCCACAGGCGCATCCAGCCATAAAGTAAGTGTCGGTTGTAACTCTCCCTGCACTAGATTTTCTAATTGAGCAATTTCATACATGGGCAAACCGCGCCCCCCCCCTTGATAAGCATAACTTGCATCGGTAAAACGGTCACAAAGCACCCATTTTTTAGCAGTTAATGCAGGCTTAATCACTTGTTGTATATGTTGTGCGCGTGCCGCAAACATCAACAACAGTTCGGTGTGATATGCCATTTTTTCGTCATCTTTTGTTAATAAGAGCTGGCGAATTTTTTCGGCAAGCGGCGTCCCGCCTGGCTCTCGCGTGCTTATAAAAGGCACATAATGCTCATTTAAATAATCCTGAATATACGCTAAGGCTGTACTTTTTCCGACGCCTTCTGTGCCTTCTAAAGTTATAAATACGGGCATATTATTTTCCTTTGCGAGCCTGTAAATAATCGGCAACCGCTTGATTATGTTGCGATAAGCTGGCACTAAAAATATGCGTACCACTACCATCGCCTTTGGCGACAAAATAAATATTGTCATTTATCTGTGGATTAAGTGCCGCCTGAATAGCTTCTTTGCTAGGTAAAGCAATAGGAGTTGGCGGCAATCCATTGATTTTATAAGTATTATAAGGAGTATAACTTAATAAATCATTCTTACGGATATTGCCATCGTAACTATCACCCATGCCATAAATCACTGTTGGATCAGTTTGTAAACGCATACCTAATTGCAAACGCTTAACAAACACCCCTGCAATTTGAGGCCGCTCGGCGGCCGCACCCGTTTCTTTTTCAACAATAGAAGCCATAATCAATGCCTCATAAGGCGTCTTGTAAGGTAGATTGGGGGCACGATTTTGCCATGCTTGTTGTAAGATTTTTTGTTGTTGCGCATACAAGTGCTTTAACACTTTAACATCACTTTCATTTAAGGCAAAAAGATACGTATCAGGCGCAAATAATCCTTCTGGGTGCGCTTCTTTTATCCCTAATAACTGCAATATTTCTGTTTGACTCTTATCTTTTAGCGTCTGTTTAATTTGTTCATTTTCAGCTAATTGTGCTAATAACTGCTTAAAGGTCACACCCTCTATCACAGTAAGTTTAGTCATCATTAGCCCTTCACCATTGCCAAGCTGTGTTAACAATTTGAGTAAAGATATAGGTGATTTAAAAACATAAGTGCCCGTTTGTAAGGGTTTGGGCTTAATGAGCTTATAATATATTTTTGCCAAATAAATATTATCAATAACACCATCTTGAGTCATCTTATCCAAAATTTGGTTATAGCTTTGACCCTTTTCAACACTGAGCATATAAGACTTACCATTCAAATCCAAAGTGCGCTCAAAACTCCAATATAACCACGCGATAATCATTAACAGCACTAAAAAAATACTACTTAATAACACTGCCTTTTTGGACTTGGGACTGACTGTATTATTTTTAGAAGCCTGAGTCGTGCCGCGTTTTGCTCTTACCCGAACAGCTCCCGCAATTTTTTTGGGTGCAGTTTTGGTTTTAGGCGTTGTTTTTTTTAGCTTATCTGGCTTTTTTGGTGTATTTTTTTTAGGAGCTTCAGACATGATAAAGACTAGCTTGTAGGTGTTGCGTCATAGGATTTGCTGAGTATAGGGTGTCTTGCAGCTGTTTAACAGGCCAAATTCCATAGAGACTATTACAAAAAAATACTTCATCAGCAGTCAATAAGTGTTTGGGCATTAAATCTTCAATCGATACAGAATATTGTAAATGCTGTGCTAGATGCAAAATATGCTGGCGCATTACCCCTTCAACCCCTGCTTGTCGCAACGCAGGGGTATAAAGTACCTGATTTTTAATCATAAACAAATTACTAAAAACCCCTTCAATAACACGCCCTTGAATATCACATACAACTCCTTCAGGAAAGCCCAAACTGGCTAACTCTTGACGCAATAAAACTTGCTCTAAACGATTAAGATGTTTAAGACCTGCTAATAACGGATTGAGCCCTAAACACTGGTTCAAAAATGCTGTGTTGATACCGTGTTGATACAATGTAGGATGCTCTTGGCGTTGATACGCCAAAAAATAACAGTTAGGCAATGCTTGCGTGTCAGGTAAATAACCTCGTCCACCACACCCACGCGTAATGATAATTTTACAAATACTATAGGGATTCTGCGCCATAAACTGCTCAAAATCGGCTTGCCATTGAGTTAAAAAGGTCTCCGTTATCCGCAAACGCGCACAGCTTTTTTGTAATCGTTGCCAATGTAAATCCAATAATTGAGCTTGTCCATTGTGTATGTTAATAGTACTAAAAATGCCATCGCCATAAGCAAAACCACGTTCTTGGATATCCAACTCATTGATAATTTTGCCATTTAACCAAGCAACCAACAACATTAGCTTTCTCCTGTAATTTTCATACACATATTAAGTAAGAAATTAACTTTTTTACATAACTACATATTTTATAAGGTTTTTTACAATTAGACAAAAACATTAGATTGACGTTAATATAGTACTGCGCTTTACTCAGCAAATAGATAAACGCAAGTTTATTTTGTAGTAACCCCCTACTTTGTCTATAGCCACTGATATTGGTGGTAAATCTTAGGATGAGATGTTTGAGGCAATATATAATGATAACGACTCTTAAAACTGCACCGCTAACGATTCCTGCCATGGACCTTCCTATTGATTTAAACACGCAAAATCTTGATTTACGACTACTGCCCTACTGGTCGGGCGTTAAGCATTTTCGTCAAGCGCAATTAAACCGACAATCAACACCGCAAGACTACTATTGGCATATTGTACGTCATAATCAAAATCCAACGGTTGTTAGTGGCAAAATTGTAAGCTTTCATTCTCGAGCCGATATGTATTTCTCACGTTTACCACTTTATACCCAACACAAAATGTGGTTTAACTTTGGCACTCATCATCAGCTATTTTTACAGCGCAATTCTTCTGGCTTTTGAGATTTTCAATCTTCCAACCCAAACTACATAAGTGAGTTTATGCCTATTCTCTGTGCTTTGTAGTATTGCAAGCCCTAAGAGACGCCTTCTAAACTCTAGCAAATATAGGAGGCTTTTAGGCATGAACCGTTCTATCCAACTTCAAGAGCAGTTTGTTGTTCAACGTCCATTTGAGGATGTCTTTTATTATTTATTAGATTTTTCAAATATTGCCCAATGGGATGTTAGTGTCTTAAGTTGTGTTAAAAGTACTTTTGGTGCTATTACTGAAGGAACACGCTTCGATTTGGTACTAAAATCAGCAGGCCGTAAAATCGACATGGCATATACACTCACCTCATTACAAAAAACACAGCTTGTATTTACTGGCGTGGCTAAAGGATTTGTAGCAGTTGATAGTATTTACCTTAGAAAGTTACCTCAAGGTACTGAAATTATTTGGCAAGCCGACATTAGATTTCATGGAGCACTCGCTTATCTTTTGCCTCTTATGCAGTCTTCTTTAATAAAACTTGGCCAAGAGTCAATGCAAGGCCTGCAACAAGCCTTATCACCTCAGCAGCCAATATCTTCACAAATCACTCATTCTTTACGTAGTAAACTGATCTTGCCCGAATTATGGCATTTTACCAAATATGGATATTCACAAGCACAAAAAAATTGGCAAGCTGTTTCTACTAATATGCACAATAAACATGCTGTTATAACAGGAGCAACATCTGGACTTGGTTTAGCTAGTGCTATTTCTTTAGCTCAAAAAGGATGCTACTTAACACTTGTTGCGCGCAGTCTTAGCAAAGCCCAATCTGTAAAATCACACATTATTGAGCAAACAGGCAATCCTAATATTGATATAGAGATTGCAGATATGAGTGTTATGCAAGATGTGATTTTATTAAGTAGCCGTCTTAAGAAAAAGCAACAATCTATTGATATACTTATAAATAATGCTGGTGCTTTGTTTAATCCGCGCCAAGTTACTTGTGAAGATTTAGAACAAAGTTTTGCTCTGTTGCTGTTATCGCCTTATATGTTGACATTGCAACTCAAACCACTATTTACAACTAATGCCCGTGTTATTAACGTATTATCTGGTGGCATGTATAGCCAAGCGTTAGATGTTGACGACTTAGAAAATAAACGTGGATCATATTCAGGTAGCATTGCTTATGCTAAGGCTAAACGTGCATTAATGATTGTCACCGAAGAATGGGCTAAACAGTGGGCTAAAGAAGGAATTAGCGTACATGCAATGCACCCTGGCTGGGCAGATACTGCAGGGGTAGTCAGTGCTTTGCCTGCATTTTATAAGCTCACTAAACCTATTTTACGCAATGCTGATCAAGGGGCAGATACCATTGTATGGCTTGCTTGCGCTCAAGAAGTCACTCAAACATCAGGATTATTTTGGCTGGATAGAAAGCCTAGACCAACTCACCTAAATGCTAAAACTCATGAAACACCTCTACAACGTGCACAATTAATGCAAACACTCTCAATCTATCAAAAACGATTCTTGGACTCTAAAGTCCAAATAAAACGTGTAGTCTAGCTATTTCTGCAAAGATTGTAACTCTATGGTATAAACAGCACCATCATCCACTTGCACAACCTTTACAGGCAAATAATCCAACGATTTAGCTAACCAAAACTGTGTCGTGCGCTCTTTATCAGTATGTACACGCGACACTTTTAAGGTCTCTAATTCAGCGTAAGGCGTTTTAATTTTTTCTGTACCGTCAATGCTAAACTTTAGCGGATGTACGCCTTTTGCATCCCCTAATACATATTGTTCTTTTAATTGTGGTTTGGTTTGCAGGCTTAAATCTTGACGAATTTGAATTTCTAAATTTAAAGGGTCTAAAATAGTTTTATTGGTTAAGGGAAATGTTTCGTTTTGGCCTTTACGTAAAGTTGTTAATTGTTGCTTATCCCAATCAAAAGTAGCCTGATCAACACGATTTTTGAATAAAACTTGTTTACTATTTTGATAACTTAACGACTGAACTTGTTGTTTATCAAAAATAAACTCACTCACTTCATTCGCATTGGCAATGGCGGCTGTTGCATTAAATTGATAACGGTAATGATTGTTTTCTTGTTTACTTAAGGTGCGTGTGGCTGTGCCTGTAATTTGTTGATTTAGATTAAATTGATACGTTGCTGTATAAGGCTGCAAATCAAAGGCGAAGGTTTTTACACCAAAACTTAAACTCGTGATTAACAACAAAAAGCGCATATTTACCCCTCAGCCAAACCTTCTCCCACAGAGAGGCAGAACTTTAATCAAATAACAACTTCATTGGTGTAGACAAGATTTGACCATCTAACACAGGCAAACCTTGTTGATAACTCAAACGGCCATAACTAAGCCAATTTAGCACGAGAGGATAAATAATATGTTCTAATTTATGTACTCTTTGTATTAAAGATTGTTCGGCTTCGTTAGCCGCCACCGTTAACACCGCTTGGGCAATCACTGCCCCACCATCTAATTCAGCATTAACAAAGTGAACTGAACAACCATGAAGTTTATCACCCGTTGCTAACACTCGTTGATGGGTGTGTAAACCTTTATAGTAAGGCAATAATGAGGGATGAATATTGATTAACTTACCTTCAAAGTGCTGAACAAAAGCAGGCGTTAAAATACGCATAAAACCTGCTAAAACCACTACATCAGGTTGCCAAGCATCAATAATATCTTGCATGGCCAAATCAAAATCTTGGCGTGTAGCAAACTCTTTATGATTGATAATGGCTGTGTTAATCCCTGCCTGTTGTGCCCGAACTAAGCCATAAGCATCTGCCTTATTAGACAACACACCAACCACTTGTCCTGCAATATATCCTGATTGACAAGCGTCTATAATGGCTTGCAAATTACTCCCTGAACCAGAAATTAAAACCACAATTTTCATGTAAGCAAACTTTTTAATCATACACCCTCACCTCGCCCCTCTCCCACAGGGCGAGGGTCGGGGTGAAAGTTCATTAAAATAAAAAGGCAAGCACAAGGCTTGCCCCTACATCATCCTAAACTATTAAGCAAAAACAACGGTAGGCTCAGCATGAGTTGATGGCTGAATTTGACCTAAACGCCATGCTTGTTCACCATTGGCTTGTAAATGAGCAATGGCTTCGTCAGCTTTATCAGCAGGCACAACCACAACCATACCCACACCACAGTTAAAGGTACGATACATTTCAAAACGTTCAACATTGCCTTGCTGTTGTAACCATTGGAAAATGGCTGGCCATTGCCAAGATTTCTCATCAATCACCGCATCAGCACCTTCTGGCAACACACGTGGTAAATTACCAGGTAAACCGCCACCCGTAATATGAGCAATCGCATGTACTGGTACAGCTTTAATTAAAGACAACATCGACTTCACATAAATACGGGTTGGTGCCATCACCACATCTGCTAAAGTCTTGTCGTCTAATGGTTGGTTTAAATCGGCTTGAGCAACCTCAATCACTTTACGAACTAAAGAATAGCCATTGGAGTGAACACCACTCGACGCAATACCAATTAATACATCACCTGCTTTGACTTTAGAGCCATCAATAATTTGTGATTTTTCGACAACCCCCACACAAAAACCTGCTAAGTCGTAATCTTCACCTTCATACATACCTGGCATTTCGGCGGTTTCACCACCAACTAAAGCACAACCTGCTTGTAAACAACCTTCACCAATACCTGTAATTACCGTTGCAGCTGTATCAACTGATAAATGACCTGTCGCATAATAATCTAAAAAGAATAGCGGCTCAGCACCACAAACAACTAAGTCATTAACACACATCGCGACTAAATCAATACCAATACTTTCGTGACGTTTTAGTTGCAAAGCTAATTTTAATTTAGTGCCCACACCATCTGTGCCAGAGACTAATACAGGCTGTTTGTAACCTGCTGGAATCTCACATAAAGCACCAAAACCACCTAAACCACCCAACACTTCAGGACGAGTAGTTTTTTTAGCGACACTCTTAATACGTTCAACTAAATGATCGCCTGCATCAATATCAACGCCTGCATCTTTGTAGCTTAACGAAGTTTGTGTATTGCTCATGGTGCTTTCTTTCCGCAAAAATAAATAAAAAGGAAATTTGGGGGCGCATTTTAGCCTTTTATCACGTTTTGCTCCACTATAAAGCGTAATAAAGCCTAGAAATTCCGCTTCAAGTTGCGTATGGTTACGATGTTTTGGCTAAAGGATACAAAATAATGACTTTTTTGTGGCGTTTTGGCGCAATGTTGCTGATTTGCGTTGGGTTAATGACTAAAACTTGGGCAGAGAATTGGGCAAATGAATTAGTCAATTTGACGGGTACGAGCATCATTTTGGATGAAACAGCCGTTCAAGATTCACTCAAACACTCGCCAACACCTGACTTAAACCAACTATTAGAATTGACCCACTATAAGGCTTGGGCAGGTTCTCGCTTATGGGTAGTAGAGTTTAGCCAACACCAAATTCGGCCATATCACATCAGTACAGACATTCAAACGCAAGCTAATCAACGCGGTATTATTTTGCTCAACAATTTAAAAACAGCAGATATTAACTTGTTAACAACAGCAATTAGCCAATATCAACAAGCACCACAACAACTCAATACTTTATTAAATCAACAGCAAAGTGATGGTTTATTATTAATATCAACACAAAATCAGCGTATTTATTGGCAAATATTTGGCCCTTATTTCAAAATTAGTGGCGACATTAGTCAAGAAGGGGCTAATTATTTACCACATATTTGGGCAGAGCATCTGGGCATGATTTGGCAGTGGCCCGAACTTGATGAAGGTATTCTCATTCGGCTCGAAAACATCAGCTCATTGCAACAGTTGATAGATGCCGAAAACGCATTACAAAATGCTTGTCCCAAGCTACAAATTTTGCAAATTACAGGCACACAAAGCAATTTTGTGTGTTTAGGTAAGCCATCTTATCAACAGTTAGCCACGCAATTAAAGCTAGTACCTCAACTGAGTCATATTCCGTTTACTCATCAACAGTTATCACCAGCGACGCTAATTGGCCAAGAACTGAGTCAACGCTATTTGCATTACCAATGGCATAACGATACCTACTAAGGACTACACCATAATGAATAAAAATACTATCAATTGGCCATTATGGATAGCTTGTGTCGCACTTTTATGGCTAGTGTATGCACTACAATCTATTTTAATGCCTTTTTTTGTAGGCGCATTACTTGCTTATTTATGTAATCCTTTAGTCAATAAACTGATGTCATGGCGTTTTAGCCGTATCGCAGCTGTTAGCACTGTGTTTAGTGTGTTACTTATTACTATTACTACCACTCTAATTTTGCTTGTCCCCGTATTATGGCGACAGTTTATGTATTTAGAATCCAAATTACCCTCTTTATTAAAGTGGATTAACCGCAAAGCGATTCCTTGGCTAGAAAAAACCTTTAGACTTGATTTAGATCGCCTTGACATGACGTTAATTAGCGAATGGCTAGGCTCGTATTGGCAAGAAGCAGGCACTGCTGCCAGCAATGTACTCACTAGAGTCGCACAATCCAGCCTTGATATTTTGAGCTTGGTGGGCTTAATTTCTTTGATTCCTGTTGTTACTTTTTATTTATTATTAGATTGGGACAAAATAATCAATCAAACCAAAGAGCTAATCCCAAGACACCTAGAGTCAACTGTCGTACGACTTGCTACCGAATGTAACGATGTATTATCTGCATTTTTACGTGGCCAACTCATCGTCATGATTCTCTTAGGAGTTATTTATGCTATTGGCTTGCAAATTGTTGGCCTAAAATTAGGAATAATTATTGGCTTATTAGCTGGCTTAGCAAGTATTATTCCCTACTTTGGCTTTATTGTGGGTATTGTCAGTGCTAGTGTCACCGCCTTATTTCAATACAATATGAGTTTAGAGCCATTACTGGCGATTTGGTTAGTGTTTGGTATTGGCCAGATTTTAGAAGGTTGGGTATTACAACCTTATTTAATTGGCGACAAAATCGGCTTGCCCCCTGTTGGCGTTATTTTTGCTGTAATGGCTGGCGGGCAACTGTTTGGTTTTGTGGGGATGTTATTGGCCTTACCTGTTGCAGCGATTATAATTGTACTATTACAACATGCACATCAACGCTATCGTCAAAGCACATTTTATCAACGTCCTGAGTCTGACGTATGAAAATACGACATAAAACCAATGACCAACTTATGCTCAATTTAGGGCCTCGTTTGGATGCTCAACTCAGTGATTTTGCAGGACCGAGCTGGTCAGCCATTATCAGTGCTATTTACGATTTGCTCACTGGAAACCATGACCGCTGTTTTGTATATGGTGAGCCCGATACAGGCAAAACTCACTTGTTGGCAGCCGCTTGCGAAACTTATAATGAACAAGGCTTTAAAGCAATATTACTATCATTACGCGAACTCATTCGTACCAACACACCAAACTGTCTAGAAAGCTTAGAGCATTATGATTTAATTGCCTTAGATGACATTGAAGTTATCCAAGGCTTTATTGAATGGCAGGAAGCGTTGTTTCACCTCTTGAATCGCGCCTCTCAAAGCGAAACTAGAATATTATTAGCCGCTCGTGCTCGTCCCTCAGCATTAGGATTAGACTTAGCTGATCTGGTTTCTCGCCTCAACCAAGCCGCTTGTTTTTGTATTCCTAATGGCGAAGATAGCAACGACCGTGAAGCCTTATTGTTGGCAGCGTTGGGACGAAGACACTTAAATTTAGAACCCGAGATTACCCGATATTTACTCGAAAAAGGCCCACATTGTACTGGTTTATTATTAAAACACCTGAGTTTTTTAGAAAATAGTGCATTACAACAGCAAAAACGCTTAACATTACAGTTTGTAAAACAGCTCACCGAACGCAGTTAAACATTTTAAGACTTACGCGGTGATCGCTTATTTGTTTGCATCTTAGGCATTTTTAATACCTTTATGCAAACAAAACACGCTAATTTTGGCAAAATGCGTCAATCCTGATTTTTTAAGATTTAGTTTTTTGATTAACGATAAAGATATTTTGTTATGAGCAACACTAACAATGCCAGTAAGCAACAAGAATACTCCATTGATGAATTAGCTCGCGTGGCTGGAACAACAGTTCGCAATGTACGCGCTTATCAAGATAGAGGAATTCTACCTCCTCCCGAAAGACGAGGCCGAAATGGTATTTATGACCATACTCACTTGGCACGCTTACGCATTATTGGTCAATTATTAGCACGAGGCTATAGCATTGCTAACATTGGCGAACTAATTGATGCATGGCAACAAGGGCAAGACTTAAGCCAACTATTAGGGTTAGAGTCTGCACTTACCAGTCCTTGGTCAGATGAAACACCACAGTATTATGATGCACTTGAATTACTAACCGTCTTTGGTGCCAATATTAGTCAAGATGAAATCATTAAAGCCGCTGAATTAGGCATTATTGAATTTATTGAGGATGGTGCACGCGTCATAGTACCAAGCCCACGCTTATTAGATGCAGGTCTTAAATTGGTATCTTTGGGTTTACCATTGAGTGAGCTATTAAATATAGTGGGTGGATTACGCGCCAATGTCGAACACGTTGCCAATATGTTTGTGGACGTAATTGCCCGTATTATTGATACCTATGGCAAAGAAAATATTCCACCAAGTAGTGCAACAAATCATTTAGCGAATCTTATTTGGCAAATGCGCCCTTTGGCCGATGTCGCGATTGATGCAGAGGTTGCTCGGGCAATGGAAAAAGCAATTGCCAATTATTTTGGTGGACGCTTAGATGCAATTATGGAGCATATTAAAAACCAAGAGCATAGCAACTTGGCAACCACGACACCACCTGATACAAAGTCAACAAAATCGTAAGTTCTTTTTGAAGCATTTGACTAGTATCTAGAACAATTGTCAGTTACATTGTACGATTAGCATCAAATGCAACATAAACACACACAATAAGATATTTTTTTCGATTAGAATATCGAACCAAAATAAAAAACAACAAGCTAACTAGGAGACTCTTCCGATGCCTGTTTCTCAGAGCCGCCTTCTCATTTGTTTATTGACCAGTTCATTGCTGTCCACAGCAGCTCTCGCAGATGGTGTTATTGTCACGACTGCAGCTGACGAAAACAATATTGATAATCAAAGCTGCTCGTTACGAGAAGCCATCAGTTATATTAATGCAAAAAAAGCTAAAAAAACTACTAATGACGAAGAGATTGCTGTTATTTCTGGAACATCGTCAATTTTAAATGCTGAATTAGCAGCTGCTAAATTAGATTTAGTTCTTGAACAAGAAAAAACATCTCCCGATGCTGCTAAAATTGCTCAACTTACAAATACTATTAGCGAGCTTAACACAAAAATCAATGCAGGCTTATTGGCTTTAAATCAAAAGCTTAATGAAATAGAAGATGCACTCGCCAAAGAACAAAGTAAAGCATCACCAGATGCATCCCTCATTGCTAGTTACAAAGCTACTATCGCTCAACTTAAAGCTAATATAAGCACTAAAAACGAACAAAAAACGGCTAAAGAAACTGAAATGAAGGAGTTTAGGAGTAAAGGGTTATATGGCTGTTTTAGTATTGATGATGGCACATCAGAAGTTATAACACTTCTTACTTTGCCCACTTTTTATAGCTTAGATGCACCAATTACCATCAATTTTACAGCAACAATCAATGGCAATGCCATTAACAAAAATGATGGCACAAGCTTTACACTAGAAGAAAACAGCTTGGCTTTGCCTTTACGTCCAATTATCAAAGCCAGCGGCAACCATTCACTTTTGATAATTGATGATGGCAAAGCAAACACACAAACCACACCAGCAATCAGTGTTGCCTTTAATAATGTTGATTTTATGGGCTGTGACCAATTGTGTGCAACAAATGGTGGACTTATTCTTAACAAAGAAGCACTTACTATTATCAACAGCATTCTTAGTAAAGGACAAGCCAATCTAGGTGGAGCTATTTACAATGATACTAATGCAAGTTTATTTATTAAAGAAAGTGTGATTAAAGAAAACCAGTCCTTTACAGATGGGGCAGCTATTTATTCTGCACTTAATAATTTTGCTTTAGAAGATAGCCTAGTCACTAATAATAAAGCTAACGCGGTAAACACAGGTGTAATATCCGTAAATTCAACTGCATCAAGCCTTTTTAATACATTCACATTGCCTCACATCAGCAATGTAACCATATCTAGTAATGAAGGGATTGGCGTATCTGCTCATGGTGAGATACTTTTTAACAATAACACCATCGTTAACAACACAATTGGTGTGCGTCTTAACAATAACCTGCCCTTAATTTATAACAGTATTATTGCTGGCAACAGCCAAGCAGATTGTGATTTATTTACAGCCCTACCTAATGATGGCAAAATTTATTTTACCAATAATTTATCTGTGCAAAACAAAGGCTGTCCTGCTGCGCTGGCGGCAAATAATAATATTTTTATCAGCAATACAGGCAATGAAACCTTATTTGCTGCGCTAGATAGCAATAACCGCTGTGCCGCTCCCCCTGCCCTTGGTTTATTATGCCCACTTGCTGAATTTGGTGGCCTAACTAAAACCCATAAACCACGTTTATTAGCTCAATACACAAAACTATCTGACTCTCCGATTGTCAATAAAGGCTTTTTTCAAGTAGCTGGCAATTTAGGTCTTCCTTGTGCAACAACAGACCAGCGTACCCTGCCGCGAGAAAATGGCGAAAACCGTTGCGATATTGGTGCAGTAGAAATCCAAACAGGCTTGCAAGCTTACACGCAAGGTGATGACATTGTCTTTGGACAAATTAAACGTTTTAGTCCTAGTGAAAACTTAGGAGATGCTGAACTACTACCTGCTGAGTATTGCTCCGACGTGTTAGGTTCTGGTACTTACCTTAAGGGCTGTGTTCGATTAGTTGACCCACCAAAACACGGTTCTGTACAATTTGATAGTCAAACAGCTGAAGTAGTATATTCTACAAACAATCCTAATTTTCATGGTTTTGACAAGTTCTCATACAGCATTGTCACCACACTTAGTCGTTTTAGTGATGCTAATAATGACAAGATTTTAACAACAGCTGTTAAAGTCGTTTCTGAACCACCTGCCTCTTTAGAGTCCAAAACATTAGATAACGGTTCAATAAATATTCTTTCTTTATTGATATTAAGTGGCTTATTAGCCGCGTGGCGACGCAGCCGTTGAGGATAATAACAATGAAATCGCGTTTTTTATTTGTAATTTGCTCAATATTGGGCATTGCTCCTGCTTTTGGTGCGGTCACACTTAAAGTTAATACGACTAACGATGAGTTCGGTGAAAATCTAGCAAATTGTTCACTTAGAGAAGCTATAGAAGCCGTTAACACACACAGTGCATTTGGTGGTTGTATTGCAGGGCAGCGTTTTGGAACAAATATCGTTAAATTAGAAGCAAAAGAATATATTTTGACTAGAGGTGAAATTACCTTAGTTTCTGAAGTAACGATTGCTGGCATCGGAAACAATCTTGAAGAAAAAGATAGTATTACGGGTAAAAAACCCAAACGTCATGTCCCAACAACCATTATTAACGCCCAAGGGAAAAACCGAATTTTTAACAGCCTTGTCCATAAACCACCTGTAACGCTCAACAGTTTAAAACTAATCAATGGCTATAGTAATGATTTAGGCGGTGCAATTTTAGCTGGCGGCTCTGTTTCTACCACAAATGTCGTCTTTGAAAATAATATCGCGCAAAAAGACGGTGGAGCTATTTATCTCATCGGCAAAAGCTCTACTCTTTCGGCAAGCGAGTCCGTTTGGAAAAATAATAATGTGATTCAAGGGACAGGTGCGGCATTAGCGATGTCTTGTCTTGACGATTTAAAACCAACTTCAAGGACGATAGATATTTTTCAAAGCAGTATTGTCTTAAATGGAAACACCTCTGCCAAAAGCATTATTGAGGCTTGTGGTGTAGTGACTCTTAATTTAAAAGCATCCACCATTGGAGAGAACACTGCCAATAGTGCTGGTGCAGTTATCAACTTTAATAACGACACCTCTGTCTTTAGCGCATTTAATCTCGAATCATCAACCATCGTTCAAAATAAGCTTGCATCTGTTATTAATTTTAATAACATCAAAAATATCAGTACTAATTTTACTGTACTCGCTTTTAATGAAGGTTCGGCTTGCGTCGGTGCTGATAACACCAAAATCACTTATTTGGGACAACGTAACTTATTCCAAAATTGCAGTTATTTAAACTTATCTAACGCTGACAATTCGGCTTCAAGCAATGTATTTTTACCTTCTCCGCTGCCTGTACAGTTTTCGGACGAGTTCAACCCTCTTGGGAACTATGGCGGTTATACGCCAACTTATTTACCTAAAACAACATCAACATATGTATTTAACAAAGGTGGTGGATGTATCGAACGTATTGACCAACGTGGCAGCAGCTACCCTGATGAGATTATTTGTGATTTGGGTGCAGTAGAACGTCGGGTCGCCGTTGCTATTGTTGACCGAGATACGGCTATAACCAATATTAAAACAAATGATAGAGGCATTGAAATTAATGCCTTAGATAATGACATTCCGAGTGAAACCGATTTAACCGATGAGCAACCAGATGCCCGCGGCAAAATCGCCAAAGATGCTAATGGCAAGTATCTGATTGAGCTTACTACCAATAGTAATGGCCAATGCACTATTGTTCATCGTACTGCTGATGATTTATTACCCCTTATTCGTTTTGATAATGGTGGCATATTGTTATCTGACACCCAAAATGCCTCTTGTAAATATACGTTTACAGACAGTAATGGAAACAAGGCGACTGAAGGTGAATTGCTATTTAAAGTCGAAAACAAAATCCCCGTTGCAGGTAATGATACTTTTTACCTAAGCTCAGAAAGCCCTAGTCTAGTGATGAATGTTTTGACTAATGATAATGATGATGGCGATGGTCAATATGGCGGTTTATGCAAAGAAAACACTGTCAAATGTAACGGCGGTTATTATATCCGTATTATCTCTGCACCTAGTTTAGGAACAATTGAAGGCGACCGCCGCGAATGCCCAGACTTTAACGAAACAAATAAATATGTATGTTATCGGGGCAACTTAACTTATCGCCCCAAAAACACTCTCTCCCCGTTTAACGATACTTTCACATATGTCGTTTATGATACCGACCTAGCTATCTCGACTCCTGCAAGTGTCACTATTATTAATGAAACAGGTCAAAAAGCTAAAGATAGCAGCTCTTCTGGGAGTTTGGGCATTTTCTCTGTTATCACATTAAGTACGTTATTATTTTTGCGTCGTAGGAAAAACCATTTTGTTTAAACGTTTTTTAATAAATATTATCCTCAGTAGTAGTGTCTATGCTACTGCTGTGGCAGCAGCTACTGTTGAATTAGCTGTTCCTGCTAATATTCATGTATTAAGTATTGATGGGCAAGAACAACCGAGCACGTTTTTCGGCACACGCGACCATGTAAAACAACTATCGGTTGGCGAGCATGTGTTGAGTGTACGCTATACACAGTTATTTGATATCAATGCCGAAGATCATGATATTGTTAAATCGGCACCTATGGCAATTCGATTTATAGCACAAGAAGGAGAACGCTATCAGTTAGTCGTCAATCCGCCTAAGCGTTACGAAGCTGCGCTTAAATTTGCCAAAAATCCAGATATTCAACTGCTTAATCAAACAACTGGCCAGAGTCAGGCTGCTGTTGTTATTAAGTCCTATGCCGAAGCTTCCTTAGTGGATACACTCAGTAAAGCCTTTAATAATAGTGAAGTATCTCCAAATCCGACTAATAGCAGATTGAGTACTAACAACACCCAATTACTACAAGATATTTGGTTACGTGCGACACCTCAAGAACGTCAAGCCTTTGCAGCATGGTTAGCTAGTCAAGCAGCTGGTAAATAACCCCTCGCCTCATCCCTCTCCCAATGGGAGAGGAAATCCTTTCTCTGTGGGAGAGTTACAATAACCTGCGGCCTTTGCCTGCAGCAATACGTAAACGTAAACCATTTAAGCGAATAAAACCTTCGGCATCTTTTTGGTTGTATGCGCCGCGGTCATCTTCAAAGGTGGCAATATTGGCATCAAAAATCGAGTCATCTGATTTGCGACCTGCAATATAAACATTACCTTTGTACAATTTAACGCGCACGACACCATTTACATAACGCTGCGAATCATCAATCATGCTTTGCAACATTTGACGCTCTGGGCTCCACCAGTAGCCGTTATAAACCAAGCTGGCATAACGTGGCATTAACTCATCTTTTAAATGCGCCACTTCACGGTCTAAGGTAATCGACTCAATCGCACGATGCGCTTTCATCATAATCGTACCACCAGGTGTTTCGTAACAACCGCGTGACTTCATGCCGACATAACGATTTTCGACTAAATCTAAACGACCAATACCGTGTTTGCCACCTAAAGTATTTAATTGCGTTAAGACTTGGGCAGGCGTTAATTCTGTGCCGTTAATAGCGACAATATCACCACCACGATACGTTAATTCGACATATTCAGGCGTATCAGGTGCTTTTTCGGGACTAACTGTCCAACGCCAAATGTCTTCTTCTGGTTCCCAATAGGGGTCTTCTAAACCACCACCCTCATAGGAAATATGCAATAAGTTGGCATCCATCGAATAAGGCGATTTTTTGCCAGCTTTGTTAAAGTCGATAGGAATATTGTGTTGTGCGGCATAGCTCATCAAAGTTTCGCGGCTAGTTAAATCCCATTCACGCCAAGGAGCAATCACACGAATATTAGGCGTTAAGGCATACGCGCCTAATTCAAAACGCACTTGGTCGTTGCCTTTGCCTGTTGCACCATGAGAAATAGCATCCGCGCCCTGCTCTTGAGCAATTTCGACTAAACGCTTGGCAATTAAAGGACGCGCAATCGATGTGCCTAATAAATATTCACCTTCATAAATGGCATTAGCACGAAACATTGGAAACACAAAGTCACGCACAAATTCTTCGCGTAAATCCTCAATATAGATATCTTTTACACCCATTGCTTGGGCTTTGGCGCGTGCTGGTTCTACTTCTTCGCCTTGACCGATATCAGCGGTAAAGGTAATGACTTCACAACCATAATTTTCTTGTAACCAACGAACAATCACTGAGGTATCTAAACCACCCGAATATGCTAAAACGACTTTTTTAATGTCTGCCATGTTTTTACCCTTTAAGCCTTTACAAAAAAACGCACTATTTTACGTTATTTGGAGGGGGGTTGACTATGATTGTTTTTGGCCATCGACTCACGACGTTGATTGATTTCTTCGGGGATAGGATAAATTCTAATCCGATGCCGTCCTGCCTTTTTGGCGGCATAAACTCCTTCATCGGCATTATCAATCAAAGTGTTAATGGTATGCTGACCATTAGGCACTAAGGCCGACAAGCCAATACTTACCGACACATGCTTAGCCGCTTTAGAACTTTTATGTGGAATCGCCAAATCATCAATCGCTTGCCGAACCTCTTGGGCTAACTCATGCGCGCCTTCTACTGTGGTATTGGGCAACAACAACACAAACTCCTCGCCACCATAACGCGCGGCTAAATCGGCAGGACGTTTGGCCATGCTTTTTAAAGTTTTGCCAACCTGACTTAATACCTTGTCGCCTTCTAAATGGCCATAGGTATCGTTATAAGGTTTAAAGTGGTCAACATCTATAAAAATCAACGCAATAGATTGTTTCTCACGCTCTGCAATCGCCCACTCTCTGGCTAAAGTTTCATTAAAATGACGACGATTCGCCAACCCCGTTAAACCGTCTTCTTGTGACAAACGCGCCATTTCTTGACTAAGCTGATTTAGCTGTTGTTTTTCGATTTCAATTAAACGGGCTTGTAAAAAACCCCGTCTATCTCGTTGATCTATCATAGAAGCAATTAAAGCCCCCATCAAATTAGACAAGCCTGCATATTGAGCATATTGGCCAAATTCAACGGGTAATTTAAAGGTAATAATTAACGACAAAGCCAACAAAGCGGCAAAACTACCAATCAAAAAAGCGTGCATCAAACGCAAACTTCCTAAGGCATACATCAACATATAAATAAATAAAGCCACATAACTGGCTTGCTGATTGATATACGCACTGTCAAAAGAAGAGGCGATAACGTTAATACCTGTTAAACCTAAAAATGACGCAATACCAATATACCAAGAGTAATATCGGTCTAAATTTGAGCGCGACACACACACAGCAATACCCGAAAAAATTAGCGCTCCCCCAATATAGATAATGAGCCACAACGATATTTCGTGTTCTAAAGACGCAAAAGTCGAGACATATCGCACTTGCTGATAGGTTAATAAGCCAATAAAAATATAAAAAATCAGCGCTATCCATTTGTTGGCTTTCATCATGCTAACGGCACGCTGTACCAAAAAATCACGATATTGCTGTTCCATTTCTTCGGAAAAACGTTCGCGTAAGCGTTTGTAATTATTGAGTAATGCAACAATAGCTTTACGTTCTTGTACTAATTCTTCACGATTTAACACCGCAATACTTTGCGCCTGAGTAGCCGAAGGGAGAGGAGCATCTGTTGACATTATTATTCTCTTATTTTTGACGCAATCGATGGCACATTACACATCCATTGTCTATTTTTAGCAACATCTAGCCGCAAAGAAAAGACAATAATGCCAATAAATCATGCATATCAGTTATAATCTAGCACAAATATTTTTTAGATTTTGATGATGATGACACAACTCACGATTACTCGCCCCGATGACTGGCATATTCACTTACGCGATGGCATCGCTCTTAATAATACAGTAGCCGATGTCGCTCGTTATTTTGGTCGGGCAATTTGTATGCCCAATCTTGTGCCACCAGTCAAAACCACCCAAGAAGCCTTGGCTTATTATCAGCGAATTAAAGATGCAACTCCTTCAAATAGCTCATTTGAGCCGTTAATGGTGTTGTATTTGACCGATAATACCGATGCGGCAGACATTGCCATTGCCAAAGCCTCTGGCAAAGTTAAAGCAGTTAAATTATATCCTGCTGGTGCAACCACTAACTCTCACGCTGGCGTTACCTCTCTGGAAAAAGTTTATCCTGTTTTAGAACAACTTGCCGAGCACGATATGCCATTATTAGTACATGGCGAAGTAACCCACAGCGATATCGATATTTTTGACCGTGAAAAAGTGTTTATTGACTCCATTTTAATGCCATTAACACAACGCTTTCCTCGCCTCAAAATTGTGTTAGAGCATATTACTACCGCAGATGCCGTTCAATTTGTACAACAGGCAGGCGATAATATTGCGGCAACCATTACTGCTCACCACTTGTTATTTAATCGTAATCATATGCTGGTAGGAGGCATTCGTCCTCATTATTACTGTTTGCCGATTTTAAAACGTCAAAGCCATCAACAAGCCTTATTAACGGCAGCCACCTCAGGCAATTCTAAATTTTTCTTAGGCACAGACAGCGCACCACATGCCATTGGCGCAAAAGAAGCGGCTTGTGGTTGTGCAGGGTCTTATACCGCTCATGCCGCGATTGAGCTGTATGCCGAAGCCTTTGAGCAAATGAATGCTTTAGATAAATTAGAAGGTTTTGCCAGTTTTTTTGGCGCAGACTTTTATGGTTTACCACGAAATACCGATACCATAACTTTGGTTAAAGACGAATGGCAAGTGCCTGATAATTATGCCTTTGGGCAGAGTGTCGTTGTGCCAATTCGTGCAGGTGATAACATCGCGTGGCGAGTATTACCATGATGTCTCACCCACTCGCGCAACGCTTTAGGGGTTATTATCCTGTTATTATTGATGTTGAAACAGGCGGCTTTAATGCCGCTACCGATGGTTTATTAGAAATAGCCGCAGTTCCATTAACCTTAGATGAACAAGGATTGTTTAAGCCCTTAACTGCGCTGCACGCACATATTGCGCCATTTGAAGGCGCAGTTCTTAATCCCGAAGCATTAAAGTTTACTGGCATTGACCCTTTTAATCCTTTGCGCCAAGCCGAAACCGAAAAAGATGCCTTTAAACGTATTTTTCATGAGTTGCGTCATTGGCAAAAAGAACACGACTGCAAACGCACGATTTTAGTGGGACATAATGCTAATTTTGATTTGCAATTTTTAAAATCTGCGGTTGACAGAACAGGGCTAAAAAACGCCAACCCTTTTCATCCGTTTTCGGTGTTTGATACTGTCAGTTTGGCAGGTTTAGCTTATGGTCAAACGGTGTTAGCCAAAGCGTGTATGAGCGCAGGCATTGATTTTCAAAACGAGCAAGCCCATTCAGCATTGTACGATGCCCAAAAAACTGCCGAATTATTTTGTTTGATTGTTAATAAATGGCACAGTTTTGGGGGATTTTCTTTTTCTTTGGGTGATGACTAAGAAATTTTGGCAATAAAAAACCCGTGTTAAACGGGTCATTTATTAGGCTTCATCGTCGTCATCATCTAAATCATAGTCATATTCTTTGATTTTACGCTGTAAACGACGCTCTTCCAAAATATCATCAATGACTCGACGCTTGGTGAGTGAGTTTTTTACGTTGTTACTTTTGCTCACATCATCATTGTCAAAATCACCACTCGACTCTTCATCAAAAGAATCATCTAATTCAAAATCTTCAGACTTTCCGCTAGACATACACACCTCTCTATACTGGACTTAGGCGATTATCGCTTTGCTGCACAAGTCCTGATACTCAGGGCGGCTATATACTAGAATAGACTATAAAAGTAAATACTTTTAATTAAAAAAAGTGTTTGATAAGATAAAATGGCGTTAGAATTATACAAGTGGATTAAGTTAGATTGGGGTGGATGATGGGGCTCGAACCCACGACAACCGGAATCACAATCCGGGGCTCTACCAACTGAGCTACAACCACCATAGAGAGATTTTTTTGGCTGGACACATGGCGCGCCCGGCAGGATTCGAACCTGCGACCCTCGGCTTAGAAGGCCGATGCTCTATCCAACTGAGCTACGAGCGCGAGGCTCATTTGACTTAAAATGGTCGGGACGGTAGGATTTGAACCTACGACCCTCTGCTCCCAAAACAGATGCGCTACCAGACTGCGCTACGCCCCGACTTTAAGCATTCACGTTACTAAAGATTAACTCGCTGTAAGTGAGGCGTGTATGATATTCACCTGTCCTGCTCTCGTCAATCAATTTTGTGATTTTTTAGCTTAAATGACTATTTTATCAGCGTTTTGATTTAGAAAAATCTAACATTCGTTGTAAAGGCACTAAAGCTTTAGGAATCAATGTCTCATCCACAAACACTTCTTGCTCACCTGTTTCTAACACATATGCTAAATTTTCTAATTCATTCATTGCCATCCACGGACAATGAGCACATGAACGACAGGTAGCACCATTGCCTGCCGTTGGTGCTTCAATAAATTCTTTATGTGGACTGGCTTGTTTCATTTTATAAAAAATGCCACGGTCAGTTGCCACAATAAATTGTGGATTGGGCAAAGTTTGTGAGGCTTTAATCAATTGTGAAGTAGAACCCACCGCGTCAGCGATGTCCACCACTGCTTCGGGTGACTCAGGGTGAACCAACACGGCTGCCTCAGGATAGACTTTTTTGAGGTCTAATACCCCGCGTGCCTTAAACTCCTCATGAACTATACAAGCACCATCCCATAACAACATTTCTGCGCCTGTCACTTTTTGGACATAACTGCCCAAGTGTTTATCGGGTGCCCAAATAATTTTTTGCCCCTGTGTTGCCAAATGTTCGGCTACATCAACAGCAATACTCGAGGTCACAACCCAATCGGCACGAGCTTTAACAGCAGCTGAGGTATTGGCATAAACCACCACTGTATAGTCGGGGTTAGCATCACAAAAAGCACTAAATTCTTCTACAGGGCACCCCAAGTCTAAAGAGCAAGTAGCTTCTAAAGTTGGCATTAACACTCTTTTTTCGGGATTTAAGATTTTGGCCGTTTCGCCCATAAACTTAACGCCAGCCACCACTAAGGTTTTGGCAGGATGTTGATTCCCAAAACGTGCCATTTCTAAAGAGTCAGACACGCAACCGCCTGTTTCTTCGGCTAAGGCTTGCAAATCGTGACTGGTATAATAGTGAGCAACTAAAACTGCATCTTTCTCTTTTAATAAGCGTTTAATTTTATCGATAAGCTCTGCTTTACGTTCAGGATTCATTTCTGTTTCAGCAGGGATATGCAAATGGTCTAAATGTTGCTTAACTAATTCTTTGGCGGCATTATCAATTAAATTATTCATCAAATAACTATCCTAAAAAGGTGATAACAAGGCGAATGGTCGTATTTTACCTATAATAATCTTGCAAGATAGCTAATTTTTTGCTTCAAGGAGAACGATGATGTTAGCTTTAGATGATTTACCTGAGTTTTGCGAAGAGTTTAGCGCGCTGCGTGATAGCTATTTGGCGGAGGAAGCCCTCGTTATATCAGCTATTTTTGCCCAAGCCAGTCTTACACAAACACAACAAGAGCGCGTACAACAACTGAGCCAACAACTCATCAATCAAGCACGTCAAAGTAAACATCCCTTATTTGAGGACTTTATTCAAACTTATCGTTTAAATAGCCAAGAAGGCAAAATTCTGCTGACTTTATCCGAAGCATTGTTACGCATTCCCGATACTGCCACTCGCAATGATTTAATCAATAATTTACTGACACAAGGCAACTGGCAACAAACAATCACTCAGCAATCAACTTTATTGCAATGGACAAATAAAGCATTGCATCAAGCGCAACACTTTATCAAAGCAGAGTCAGTGAACAACTCTTGGCATCAATTGTTGCTTAAACTTGGGGATAGCGTACTACGCCCTGCCTTACGCACGGGCATTCAGTTATTAGCCAAACAGTTTGTGATGGCCGAAACTTTGCCCGAAGCACTGGCACGTAAACAATCTCCTTTTTTATACTCTTTTGATTGTTTAGGTGAAGCGGCACAAACCTTTGAGGAAGCGGATGCCTATTTTAAGGCTTATCAACAAGCCTTAGAAAACTTGGCAACGCAGACTTACAATGGCGATATATTTGGCCGCGATAGCGTTTCTATTAAATTATCTGCACTGTATCCTCGTTACGAAGCACGTTTTTGGACAGAAATTCAACAACAACTACTACCTAAACTGCTGCATTTACTGAGTTTTGCAGCCGAGGCGCAAATACCTGTGACTTTTGATGCCGAAGAGTCAGAACGTTTAGAACTCAGTTTGGCTATTTTTTCTTACTTACTGAGCCACCCAACATTACAACATTATCAAGGTTTGGGCTTGGCGGTACAGGCTTATCAAAAACGTGCGCCTGCAGTCATAGATTGGCTAGCAGCACGCGCCAAAGCTTGTCACAAGCGAATTGCTGTGCGCCTAGTTAAAGGGGCGTATTGGGATAGTGAAATTAAACGTGCTCAACAGTTAGCCTTACAAGATTATCCCGTTTTTACCCAAAAACTGCATACAGATGTCTGTTATTTGGTTTGTGCAAAAAAACTATTGCAACATGGTGACTGCTTTTGGCCACAATTTGCCACCCACAATGCCCATACTTTGGCTTGGTTACACGTAGTTGCCAATGATTTAGGACAGAATTTTGAAGTACAACGCTTGGTAGGTATGGGCGAAGAAATTCATCACAATTTTTATCAGCAATGCCCTTACCCCACACGTTTATACGCGCCTATTGGTCAATTTAATACTTTATTACCTTATTTAGTCAGGCGTTTATTAGAAAATGGTAGCTCACAATCTTTTGTTAATTTGTTAGCTCAAAATACTATTGACAGCGAAGTGTTGAGCCAAGACCCTGTTAAACGATTGCAACAACAAAAAATTACCCCTCACCCCAAATTAGCAAAACCAACACAACTATTTTTACCCCGTGTGCAAGCGCAAGGTTTCAATTTAGCCGATGTCAATTATTTGTCCGAATTACGCGAAAAGTTTGTCCACTTTTATCATCATACATGGCAAGCTGGTACACACCTGACACATCAAGAAAGCCTTGCCCATCATCGTCATAGCCCTGTGAATAAACACCGTTTACTGGGAACTGTTTATCCTGATAGCATCAACAAAATTGATGGCTATTTTCGCCAAGCCCACCATGCCTTTAGTGACTGGCAACATCAAACCATTAGCTATCGCGCACAGTACTTACAGTTGTTAGTACAGCAATTACTCAAACATCAGGCCGAGTTACTTTATTTACTTAATTTAGAAGCGGCTAAAACGCTAGAAGATGCGCTAGGCGAATGGCGTGAAGCAATTGACTTATGCCAATACTACGCACAACAAGCACAACTTTTGCAATCTACCCAAAGCTTGCCCCATATCACAGGTGAAGAAAATATCCTATCACTCGTACCACGTGGTGTTTTTGTATGTATTAGTCCGTGGAACTTTCCTTTAGCAATTTTTATTGGTCAAATTGCAGCGGCAGTAGTGACAGGCAATACCGTTATTGCCAAACCCGCCAACGACACCCCTCTTATTGCCCAACGTGTACTGGATTTGTGGCTAGAGGCAGGACTCCCAAAAAATATTGTGCAACTCGTATTTGCCAATAGCCATGACCTAGGGGATATTTTATTTAAACATGAATTATTAGCAGGTGTAGTTTTTACTGGCTCAACTGCCACCGCGCAACATATCAACCAAACCCTTGCTGCACGCCAAGGGGCAATTATTCCTTTAATTGCCGAAACAGGTGGTCTTAATGCCATGATTGCCGATAGTTCTGCTCTACCCGAACAATTAGCTCAAGATGTTATGGTGTCCGCCTTTAATAGCGCAGGTCAACGCTGTTCTGCTTTGCGCATTTTGTGGCTACAAGAAGATATTGCACCCCCAGTCTTGGAACGATTGAAAGGCATGTTGGCGACATGGCATATTGGCCATAGTCAACATTTGCAAAGTGATGTTAGTGCGGTAATTAACGCGCGTAGCCAACAACATTTGCATTATTATTGCCAACAGCTCCAGCCTCATGCTTTGTGGCATGCTCACGCCACATTATCTACCGAATGTAGCAAAGGCTTTTATGTTGCTCCACAAGCCTTTTTAGTTGAACCCGCTAATTTGCCACAACACGAAGTATTTGGCCCGATATTACATATAGCAACATGGCAACATCACCAATTACATGAAGTAATTCAACATATTAACAAAACAGGTTATGGTTTAACCTTAGGTGTACATAGTCGCATAGAATCTCACATCAAACAGATTCAACTACAAGCACGCGTAGGTAATTTATATATCAATCGTAATCAAATTGGCACACAAGTCGCTTGCCAGCCTTTTGGCGGAGAGGGACTGTCTGGTACAGGATTTAAAGCAGGTGGACAACATTATTTATTGCGTTTTTGTACCGAAAGAGTCAGCACTCAAAATCTGACGGTATTAGGAGCTAATACCGAGTTACTATTTTTAGACTAGAAAACAAACAATCAACACGCTTTTAAAGTTATTTTATGATGATAGCATTTGACAAGTGCCTTTACGCTGCCTAATATACGCGGCTCAAGATGACTGTTTGGGGCTATAGCTCAGTTGGTAGAGCGCTACAATGGCATTGTAGAGGTCAGCGGTTCGATCCCGCTTAGCTCCACCAAATTTAATCTTGAAGAACCTTCGGTCCCCATCGTCTAGAGGCCTAGGACATCGCCCTTTCACGGCGGTAACCGGGGTTCGAATCCCCGTGGGGACGCCATATTCCGAAAGCCCGCCGTTAGCGGGCTTTTTTTTAGACCGTTAGCAACAAAGTAGAAAAATTAGTGCTCTATCAATCTGCATACGATGCAGAATTGGACATGCCGATGACAGATTGCCTCGTAAATATCAGTCATCAGCAAGCCAAAATGATACGCTAATTAACATCATATACTTGCTTTAAGTTACTGTTTAAACTTCAAAAACCTTTTAAACAGCACACGGTCGTATTTTAAGGAACAGTTTGTATGTTTACACTGCATCCACGTTTAGCAGAAGACACTCTACCTTTAGGTGATTTTCCACTCAGCACTTGCCGTTTGATGAACGATATGCACTACCCTTGGTTGGTACTTGTGCCTCGTGTCCCTAGTGTGCGTGAGATTTACGAATTATCAGTACGTGACCAACAACAGTTATTACGCGAATCTTCTTGGGTAAGTGAACAATTAGCCAAGTATTTTCGTGCCGAAAAAATGAATGTTGCGGCAATTGGTAATGTCGTTCCACAATTACATGTACATCATGTGGTTCGTTATAGTAACGATGCCGCTTGGCCTCAGCCTGTTTGGGGCAAACATCAAGCAATGCCTTACACCCCCGAAAATCTCACCTTTATGCGCGAAACATTAATGCTCGCCTTTAGAGGACGTGATGGTGTTCCGTTTGAGTGGACATTGGCTTAAGCGATTCCAAAATAATCAGGGGGCTTCAAGCCCCCTTTTTTGTATCTAGTATTAGGACATCCACAAATCCCATTTATTATTTAAAATAGGCGTTATCACGTTGACTGTGGTCGGTACTATCAGTCACCCGTTGCAATTCTGGAATATTCGCCTTTAAGGTTGTTTCTACACCTTGTTTTAAGGTCATATCAACGGCTGAACACCCCTGACAACCGCCACCAAATTTTAATACGGCGGTTAAACCATGCTCGGTGTCTTCATACACGTCTAATAAGCTAACATTACCATTGTGTGCGGCCAAGCTAGGATTGATTTCGCTAAACAACACATGGTTAATACGCTCTTCGAGTGAACTATTTTCACCCAATAAAGGCACTTTAGATTTGGGTGCTTTAAAGGTTAATTGACCACCAAAACGGTCTTTGTTGTAGTCAATCACGGCATCTTCTAAATAAGGCGAGCTTTTAAATTCGATATAGGCAGGAAAACCATCCATTGGCAAACGAATATCGTCAATTTGCTCTTCACCTTGGGTACAATAAGCCATACAACATTCGGCTTTAGGAGTGCCTGCATTTTCAACAAAAATACGCACGCCAATGCCTTCACTATTTTGTTTTGCTAATAATTCACGCAAATAAGCTTGGGCAGATTCAGTAATGTTAATGTTTAGATTGCTCATAACCTTCTCGGAATAGAAAATTTTGCCCGATTATACCTGATTTTTAATAACCTAGTAATTAGCTCAGGATTAATAATTGTTTTGTGCGAAATGAAGACATTTTTGTTAAAATAGCTGCCCTCGTTTTAATGACTGATAGATATACACCATGACAGCTTCTCGTTCTGACTTATTAAAAAACGCTTTACAACAACGCATTTTGATTATTGATGGTGCGATGGGGACAATGATTCAGCGTTATAAATTGCAAGAAGCGGATTATCGTGGGTCACGTTTTGCCGATTGGCCACATGATGTCAAAGGTAATAACGATTTATTAGTCTTAACTAAGCCAAATGTCATTGCCGAAATTCATGATGCTTATTGTGCAGCAGGTGCAGATATTTTAGAAACCAACTCATTTAACTCTACCCAAGTCTCGCAAGCTGACTACCATATGGAAGAATTGGTGTATGAGTTAAATGTGGAAGCAGCGCGTTTGGCCAAACAAGTGGCTTTAGCGTGGAGTGCAAAAACGCCCGAAAAACCACGTTTTGTTGCTGGCGTACTGGGCCCAACGTCACGGACTTGCTCTATTTCGCCTGATGTCAATAATCCTGCTTATCGTAATGTCACCTTTGATGAGTTAGTCGAAAACTATGTGGAAGCAACCAAAGGCTTAGTCGATGGTGGCGCAGATATTTTGTTAATTGAAACCGTTTTTGACACCCTAAACTGTAAAGCGGCCTTGTTTGCCGTACAAAAATATTTTGATGACACAGGTACTATTTTACCTGTGATGATTTCTGGCACGATTACCGATGCGTCTGGCCGTACTTTATCTGGTCAAACTGCTGAAGCTTTTTGGAACTCCGTGCGTCATGGTGACTTGTTAAGTATTGGTTTTAACTGCGCGTTGGGTGCAGATGCCATGCGCCCTTACATTAAAGAATTAAGCGAAAAAGCCGATATTTTCGTTTCTGCGCACCCTAATGCGGGCTTGCCTAATGCCTTTGGTGAATATGACGAAACCCCTGCTGAAACTGCGGCAATGGTTGGTGAGTTTGCCCAAAGTGGTTTAGTCAACATTGTTGGGGGTTGTTGTGGTACGACTCCCGACCATATTTCGGCCATTTATAATGCCGTAAAAGACCTCGCACCTCGCGTTATTCCTGAGATTGAACCCGCTTGTCGTTTATCAGGTTTAGAAGCCTATAACATCACCAAAGACTCGTTATTTGTTAACGTCGGTGAACGTACCAACGTGACAGGCTCAAAAAAGTTTGCTCGTTTAATTCGTGAACAAAACTATGCCGAAGCCTTAGATGTGGCACGACAACAAGTTGAAAGTGGCGCGCAAATTATCGACATCAACATGGACGAAGGCATGTTGGATTCACAAGCGGCAATGGTCACGTTTTTGAACTTGATTGCCTCTGAACCCGACATTTCGCGTGTGCCGATTATGATTGACTCCTCCAAGTGGGAAATCATTGAGGCTGGTTTAAAGTGTGTACAAGGCAAACCGATTGTTAACTCCATTTCGCTGAAAGAAGGCCACGAAGAGTTTGTGCAAAAAGCCAAATTGTGCCGCCGTTATGGTGCAGCCATTATTGTCATGGCCTTTGATGAGCAAGGCCAAGCTGATACCGCTGCACGTAAACGCGAAATTTGCGAACGTTCTTATCGTGTCTTGGTTGATGAAGTTGGCTTTCCAGCCGAAGATATTATTTTTGACCCAAACATTTTTGCTGTCGCCACAGGTATTGAAGAACACAATAACTATGCGGTGGACTTTATTGAAGCGACTGGTTGGATTAAACAAAACCTACCCCATGCCATGATTTCGGGTGGTGTTTCTAACGTGTCATTCTCATTCCGTGGTAACGAGCCAGTCCGCGAAGCGATTCATGCGGTGTTTTTATATCACTGTATTAAACAGGGCATGACCATGGGTATTGTTAACGCGGGACAACTCGCGATTTATGACGATATTCCTGCTGAGTTAAAAGATGCTGTTGAAGACGTGATTCTTAACCGCAATCAAGGTGAAAGCGGTAATGAAGCCACCGAAAAACTATTAGCCCTTGCCGACAAATACCGTGAACATGGCAAAACCAACGACAATGCTGCACCCGAAACCCTTGAATGGCGCAATCAATCGGTTGAAAAACGCTTGGAATATGCACTGGTAAAAGGTATTACCACGTTTATTAACGAAGACACCGAAGAAGCCCGTTTACAAAGCAAACGCCCCTTAGACGTGATTGAAGGGCCTTTAATGGCTGGTATGAATGTGGTGGGTGATTTGTTTGGCGCAGGTAAAATGTTTTTGCCACAAGTGGTGAAATCGGCACGGGTGATGAAACAAGCGGTGGCATGGCTCAACCCCTACATTGAAGCCGAAAAAGTCGTTGGCCAATCGAAAGGTAAAATTTTAATGGCCACGGTTAAAGGCGATGTTCACGATATTGGCAAAAATATTGTTGGTGTGGTCTTGGGTTGTAATGGTTATGACATTGTTGACTTAGGGGTGATGGTGCCGTGCGAAAAAATCCTTGATGTCGCCATTAAAGAAAAAGTCGATATTATTGGCTTGTCGGGTTTGATTACCCCTAGCCTAGACGAGATGGTGTATGTTGCGCGTGAAATGCAGCGTCAAGGCTTTAATATTCCGTTGATGATTGGCGGTGCAACCACCTCGAAAGCCCATACAGCAGTAAAAATTGACCCGCAATATCATAATGATGGCGTGATTTATGTCACCGATGCGTCACGCGCGGTGGGTGTGGCGACTTCCCTACTCTCGCCAGAAATGAAACCTGCGTTTGTGGCTGAACGTCGTGCCGAATATGCTGAAGTGCGTGAACGTCATGCCAACCGTCAACCTAAAGCCGCTAAACTCAGTTACGCACAATCTATTGCCGAAAAATATCAACATGATTGGGCTAACTACACACCACCCAAACCCAAACAATTGGGTGTGACCGTGTTAAAAGATGTACCTTTAGCCGATGTTCGTCCTTATATTGACTGGACACCTTTTTTCATCACATGGAGTTTAGCTGGTAAGTTCCCTGCCATTTTAAAAGATGAAGTCGTTGGTGTTGAAGCAACTCGTTTATACAATGATGCCCAAGCCTTGTTAGATAAATTAATTGGTGAAAAACTATTAACCGCCAATGGAGTGATTGGTTTTTGGCCTGCCGCACAGGTCAATGATGATGATATTGAAGTGTATGCCGATGAATCACGCCAAACAGTGATTCACACATTGCATCATTTACGTCAACAAAGTGACAAAGTCAGTGGCAAACCCAATTATTCTTTAGCCGATTTTATTGCGCCTAAAGCGAGCCAAACACCTGATTATATTGGTGCATTTGCCGTCACAACTGGTTTAGGTGCAGAAGAACAAGCAAGAGCCTACAGAGATGCAGGTGATGACTATAATGCCATTATGGTACAAGCCCTTGCTGACCGTTTGGCCGAAGCCTTTGCCGAATATTTACATGAACGGGTGCGTAAGCAATATTGGGGTTATCAAGCCGATGAAAGCCTAAGCAACGAAGAACTCATTAAAGAGAAATATGTCGGGATTCGTCCTGCACCCGGTTATCCTGCCTGCCCAGAACACACAGAAAAAGCCACGCTATTTAAGCTGTTAGATGCTGAAGCCAATACAGGTATTACGCTTACCGAACACTTTGCCATGTGGCCTGCCGCTTCGGTCAGTGGTTTTTATTATTCTTTACCACAAAGTACCTATTTTAATGTCGGTAAATTAGATAAAGACCAAGTAGAAAGTTATGCAGCGCGTAAAGGTTGGGATTTGCGTATGGCCGAAAAATGGTTAAGCCCGAATTTGGGTTATGAGCCACAAGCCTAATACGCTCACTAAGCAGGCTGTATCCTCGGCCTGCTTCACCTGCCTCTCCTAGTTTGCTAAACTTTTCTTAACAAAAAAATATCTTTATTTTTAAAATCAAGCAGATGACACTTGTACTTAATTCTGCCGCCACTTACTATCTTGTCGCAAAATAATTCAATTTTTTATCTTAGGTTATAAGAAATGCAGATAACAAAAATTAAAAAATTTAGTATGGTCTTGTTGTTGGCAATCACCTCTTTAACACACATACCACACGCTTTTGCTAATGATGATAATGATTTAGATGAGATTACCGTACAATTAGGTAATGAATGGCGTCTTGTGAAGGATGATACCCGTCGAGGCATTAAAGCTTATGCCAAACTAGAAAATGACAAACGTTTTCGTTCGTTTAAAGTTGAAGCCACACTCAATACTTCTATTGATGTGCTTGGTCGCGTGTTGTTTGATTTTGATAGTTACTTTAAATGGTATTGGCAAATTAAAGACATTCAACTGTTAAAGAAAGTTAGCGAAACCGAGCATTATTTATATATCGCCCACAACGCACCGCCAACCATTCCTGACAGAGATGTGATTTTACACACCATTATTGAACCTTATTCTGCTAAGCATCCTTATGTGACTTTTAGAGTCAAAGCAATGCCGAATTATATTCCGCCAAAACCGCCATTAATTAGAATGTTAGCCGAAGATATGTTGTTAAAAATGACCCCAATTGGCAATAAGGTCAAACTCGAAGCCGAGGGTTATGTTGACCCCAATGGCAAAGAGCCAGTTTGGGCAACCAATTTTATTCAACGCATTGCGCCTTATTCGATTATCAAAGGTTTACAATACATGACTACCTTAGAGAAGTATCAAAAACCTGATGATAATCCTCAGTTTGTGTTGCGCGTTAATTAAATAGCCAACAATAAAACAAACCGTAACATCAAGGATTCCAAAATGTCAGCTTTTATTGATTTCTTAACCACACAAAAAGACTTTTATTTGCCTGCACAGGTTACTCAAAAAAGAGAATTTGGGCTATTATTTGTCAAAATTCCCCTAAGCCTCCCTGTCACTGATTCAACCGTTTTGGTTTCAGAGTTTTCTATTAAAGGAAATAACACCCTTGCAGTGGGTGACTACGTTAAAATCAAATTAAAAGAAGTGCCTTGTCATAGAGATAAAAGACAAGATGACTTAGAGACTTATCATCCTAGACCAAAAGCAACACTTCAAAAGGCAATAGATACAGCAGAATATGATGAGCAAATAACTAAATTAAATAATATCCGTACGGCCTTTGACGACCCGAATGGGGAAAATCTTCAATCTCTAAAAGAGTTATTTTCAGAGACCTATAATTGGTTTTGCTTCAAATCCACAGATTTTTATTTAAACTTTGAAAAACTAAATAGCATACTAAGAAAATTAGAAGAAACAACGCAAATCGCCATTGCTGAATTAGACGCATATAAACTCAAAAATGAAGCGGCAAACCAAGCGGTCAAAAAATACAGGTTACTGAGTGAAGAATTAAAAAAAGAGCAAGCAGAATTTAAGGAAAAAAGTGAGTTATTAACACGCGAACAGGAAAAGATTGAGGAAGAGCAAGAACTTATTCGCCTAGAAAAAGCACACATACATCATGATATAACCGAACTCAAAGCCTTTGGTTTATATAAAGAAGTTCCCTCAAAAGAAACTAAAAATACCCCAGAACCTTTTAACAGCGAAAAATTTCGTCAAGCCCTCGCTTACCCTCAATCGCCATTGATTGAAAAAGCTTTTCAACTTGCGCTTGTTAGCAGCCTTATTCGAGGTCGGCTAATTTTACTAGAAGGGAGTGTAGGCGTAGGCAAAACTTACTTAGCTGAAAATTTTGCCAAACAACTCGGAGGAAGCTCTAAAACAATTCCAGTGAGACCATCATGGATAGATAGCAGCGATTTATTTGGCTTTTTTGACCCATTATCACGCATATTTCGCCCTGCTAGCTTTACAGAGGCTATTTACGATGCGCCTAAAGACCGTATTTATCCTATCATTTTAGATGAAATGAATTTAAGTCGAATAGAAAACTATGGTGCAGACTTATTGTCTCGTATCGAAAAAATTGCTGAAAGTCGTCTTATAGATGAACAACAAAACCAAGCAGATATGTTACAAATTTGGTCATCTGATGAATGTACTTCCCTTATAGATGAGTTAGAAACGATTACAAAGCTACCAAACTACACTCAAAAACCTGAGTATATTCAACGTATAAACCAAGTAATATATTCACTACAAAAATATACACCAAGAATGCCTCTACCCGATGGTTTTATTTTAATGGGAACACTGAACGCAGATGAAAGCACTTATGAAGTCAGTCCCAAAGTTATTGACCGTTCTTATGTACTCTCTTTTCCTAATTTATCTATATCACACTTTCATACCTCAACGAATAAAACCGACACTTTTAATTTATCTATTAACGAGTTTAGAAAAAAATTTAGACCAGCAGCTAAAAATGCTGACAAAACTAACTGGTTAGAGCTAAATAAAATTATTAGCGATGAAGAAATGACTGAAATTGGTATTCCCTATAGTTATCGTTTAATGACTGATTATGCTGATATGCGAAATTTTTGTGAAATTATGGGATACCAAGAAAAAGAATATAAAGAGGCTTTTATATGGTCGCGTATTTTACCAAGAATATCTTTTTTTAAAGCACCAAATGAACAAAACTCTAAAACTCAAAAAAGAGTTTTAGATAAACTACTTAACAACTCATCTGACAAATACCTGAAAAAATACTTTGAAAACCAAATGGATGATGACAATCGAACTTTAGTTAAATTTTTTGGTCGCTAATCATGTCGTGTAATATAGACAAAGAATCGCACACAAAAATGGTGCAGGATATTGGTGCATTGGCGTTAAACAGCTTGCATCATTATCCCGCATCAACCAAAATTAGAAAAACTGACCAAAATAATTCTCAACAGCGTCATTACGCGCAATCGCCCGAATTAGAAGCGAGACAAGACTATATTTTAACCGCAAAAAAAATCTTAAGCTTGCTACCATCTATCGAAAAAATGCCTCTGCGTCACATACAAAAACAAGCAGGATGGATTGCCAAAGAAAAAGCTGTACTTCACGAGCAAGGTATCAAAGCGTTTATTAAACAGGCTCATCGAGCAAAAATACAAACTCAACAGCTTAGCGAAAGTTTAGACTGTTCCGAAAATCAATTATTACTATGGATAATTCAGACCGTTTACCAACATTTAAGCAAAAACTTACATCAATATGGCACTGTCTTTTTTGCCACTTCAAACACTGAGTTGTTACAAGCTCAAGATAATGAAAAAGATAATGAAACTAAAGAGTTATGCACCAAATTAAAAAAGGCTCAGCATAGTTATTTATTTAATGAAGTGACTCGTGTTAATACACCACCATCACCCACAGAGCGTATGTTGGGCAGTTTAGGTTATGCAGAGATTTACCATATTTTTCAGCAAAAATTCCTACAAAACACGTCTATTTACACATTAAAATTAGCATTAGCCAAAATCAAGGCCATTGAAAATTTACCCATTCATAAAGACAATAAAATTTACGAAATATGGTGCTTTATTCAGCTCTATTTTTCTTTTGTTAAATATGCCAATTTTAAACCCACGCAAAATATACTCGATTTACTAGAAATTCATGATAATAATCTTAGGTTTAAAGAAGGTTGTTGTTTTGAACTTACACGAAATAACATTAACCTCAAACTTTTTTATGAGAAAAAACTAAAAATCATCAATGGCCAAGAACGTAAACCCGATTTTTTTATTGAGATTTATTATCCGAATAACACTAAACCACTTGCTTTTATATTTGATGCTAAATGGCGAAAATACCAAGATATGCCACACGATGATAAAAAATGTAATCAAACAGCCCAAAAAGGCTATAACTGTATAGCTTGTGATGCTTATCAAGTGGCCTACAAAAAATATTGGTCAGAACTTAAAGAAATCAATAATTATCAGCTAGTTAGTAGTTTTATCTTACACTCTGATAATACTGAGCCAAAATATGAACACTGGAATGGCTTTAATTTTTTTTATTGGCTATCGCAATTTGAAGGCTACAAAGACAAAAAAGAAGAACCTCAAAGCGGTCATTCTGTCGGCGCAATCGTATTAAGGCCAAATGAAAAACTAAATAGCGCACTCTCACGCTTAATTTATCTAATGTTGCTATATCATCTTGGCAATGTATGGCCTAACGCTGATAATTTGTGTCCACAATGTGGGGAAGCATCTATCACAAATGGACAATCTCACGATTGCTCTTATTGCAGACTAAAATGGCATATCAGAAAATGTCCACAAGACAGCCGACACCGTGTTATCGATATGGGCGATACTCATAAATCACTACATGTCATTGAAGAGAATCTTACAGAAATGAAATGTCCAATTTGCAAAGAAGCATACGTACTTAGATAATAGCTTAGGCCTATCCTAAGCTATTATGCTAATCACTCATCATTCAAAGCACATTCATAATTACTTGGCTCAAGTTTACAACGGACATTTTTGAGCAAACGCATCATTTGTTTATCATAATGACCTTCTTTAGTCATCTGAATCCGCTTCGGTCTCTATAACAAACTGATAAGCTGGTGCAAGCTGTCCCGAAATAAACTCACGAATCAACAGGCTGTATTTTCAGCCTGCTCTTTTATCTGTGGTAACTACTTACCCGATTGACGCATATAGCGTAAAAACTCGCTATCACCTTTAAGAACCATGATATCACTGGGTTTGTTAAAGGATGCTTTATAAGCCTGCATCGAACGATAAAAGCGATAAAACTCGGCATCTTTACCAAAAGCTGCCGCCGCAATACTAGCGGCTTGTGCATCACCTTCTCCACGCAAAGTTTCAGCCTGCTTGTAGGCTTCGGCCATAATCACTTTTTGCTCACGTTCCGCTTCGGCTTTAATAGTTTCGGCTAATTCATTACCTTGAGAGCGATGTTCACGCGCTTCACGCTCACGCTCGGTACGCATACGGTTATAAATCGACTCCGAAATCGTCTCAGGAAAATCCACACGTTTAACACGTACATCTACTACCTCAATACCAAATTCTTTTTTAGCTAAGGCAGCGGTTTCTTGAGTCAGTTTGTCAAGCATTTGGTCACGTTGCCCAGCAACCACTTGATATACTGTTCTTTCTGATACCTTGTTTTTCAGTCCATCGTTTACACGAGCCATTAACAAAGACTCAGCTTTTTTAACATCGCCACCTGTGACGGTAAAATATTTTTTGACATCAACAATGCGCCATAATACATAAGAATCAACAATCAAAAACTTGTTTTCTTGAGTCAGATATTCGGTACGCTCGGTATCACTCACCTGAGTACGAATATCAAACTTTTTGACCTCATGAATATAAGGAATTTTTAGTCCAATACCTGCCGTCAGATTAGCATCAATAATCTCACCAAACTGCACCAAAATACCACGTTGCGTTTCTTTGATGGTATAAAGAGTATTACTCAAAATACTTATAATTAAAAAGGTGATGGTTAATGCACCTAATGTTCTTGGATTCATAATTAACGCCCCTCTCCACGGCCTTGACGCACTGGTGCACGCATAGTCTCTGTCGCATCCGCCATATCGTTTGGTTTGGCATAATTAGATTGATTAGCTCGACTATTTTCCATGATTTTGTCTAAAGGCAAATACACCATATTGCCACCATTACCTTCAATAATGACTTTGTTAGTTTTAGACATTACACTTTCCATAGTTTCTAAGTACAAGCGTTGCCGAATTACTTGTGGTGATTTTTTGTACTCCCCAACTAACTGATTAAAACGTGCCGCATCACCTTGTGCAATATCCACCACTTCTTGTTTGTAGGCATTAGCCTCAGCCAATACTCTAGCAGCTTGGCCACGTGCTTCTGGCACAATACCATTCGCATAGGTTTCTGCTTGATTCTTAAGGCGTTCTTTGTCTTCTTTAGCCCGAATAACGTCATCAAACGCCGCTTTTACTTCTTTGGGAGGTAATGCTTCTAGAATGTTTACACCTGTGACTTGTAAACCTGTTTTGTAGCTATCTAAATAACTTTGTAAGCGAGGCTTAATATCTCGCGCCAAGGTAGCACGACCTTCATTAAGTACCTGCCCCATTTTTGAACCACCAACCACATGGCGTAAGGCACTTTCGGTCGCATGTAATAAGGTCACTTCTGGCTCAGATACTTTAAGCAGATATTCAACTGGTTCAGCAATCCGATACTGTACCGTCAGATTGATTTCGACAATATTAGTATCTTCGGTAATCATGCGCGCATTGAGCGGCACTTGCTCTACTTTTTGAATATTGACCTTTTTAACTTCATCAACTAATGGCATTGCCCAATGCAAGCCTGCTTGTTGGGTACTGTTATATTTACCAAAACGTAAAATGACCGCTTCTTCGGCCTGCTCTACCCGATAAAAACCCGTTATCACCGTTAAACCAATAATAATCGCGGCACCAATTTTGAGAGGGGCTAAATCAGAACCTCCTGAGCCATTACCACCAAACCATTTATCAAAACTTTGATTGATTTTTTTAAGAAAATCATCAATTTCGGGCGGTCGCTGGCCATTATTGGGACTATTACCACCACCGTTATTCGGTTGATTCCACGCCATAAAATTACCTTTTCTTAAATAGAATACATTACCATTCTGCAATTGGAGTTGGAGGAGTTAAACCCACATCACTCAACGTTAAATTAACACGCCTTAGTATGGCATTAAGCTCGGCCTCTGATAATTGAACGGTTACATAACTTGTACCATCCTCACATCGTTGTTCTTGTTGTATGGCATTGATAGCAAACAATTGTGCACGCAACTTAGCATAATGAGGCTGTAAGTGCAGTGTGAAGCGTTGCAAATCATCGACTAATAATTGCGCCAAAGCGTGATGCAACTGCGAAATTCCTAAATTTTCGCGTGCTGATAGCCATACTGCGACTGGTTTACCCTGCTCATCAACATCTATGCGAGGCTCGTGAGTTTCCAAGCAATCAATTTTGTTATAAATCATTAAGATTCGGCTTTGGCTACCAATTTCCGCTAACACCTCGTTAACAGCAGCAATTTGAATCTCTCGCTCTGGGCTAGCAGCATCGACCACATGTAATAATAAATCAGCCTCAACCGTTTCTTCTAAAGTTGCTCTAAAAGCTTCGACTAGTTGATGGGGCAAATGACGCACAAAACCCACCGTATCTACTAAAACCACAGTACCTAAGCTATCAATCTCGACCCGACGTAACGTCGGGTCGAGAGTGGCAAATAGCTGGTCAGCCGCATATACTTCGGATTGTGTAATACGATTAAATAAGGTTGATTTGCCTGCATTGGTATAACCAACGAGCGATATCGTTGGAATAGCCGCTTTTTGACGAGAGGCTCGGCCTTGACTTCGCGTTTGTCGAACTTTTTCAAGGCGCTCAGTCAGCATAACGACACGATTTTTAAGCAAACGACGGTCTGTTTCGAGTTGCGTTTCACCTGGACCTCTTAAACCAATACCACCCTTTTGCCGTTCTAAGTGTGTCCACCCACGTACCAAACGCGAACTTAGATGTTTGAGCTGTGCCAGCTCAACTTGTAATTTACCTTCAAAAGTTTGCGCTCTTTGAGCAAAAATATCTAAAATTAGGCCTGTTCTATCAAGCACCCGACATTGACATGCTCTTTCCAAATTACGTTCTTGTGCAGGGGTTAAGGAATGATTAAACAACACTAAGTCTGCACCAAGCTCTTGCACTAATTGAGCAATCTCCTCGACTTTTCCTGAACCTGCATAAAACTTGGCGTCTGGTTTTTGACGAGAACCTGTCACCACGGTCAAAATTTGTGCACCTGCTGATAATGCTAATAACTGAAACTCGCTTAAATCTTCATCTTGCGAATATTGTTTTAATTCTAAATGCACTAGTATAGCTTTTTCGCCACCTTGATGACGCTCAAAAAATTCCACGCGGTTCTCTCTGTCTCAAGTAATTCTATTATAAGTTGGGGTCAAATTTTAATTCTCAAGCCCAAAACAAAAACGCCGTACAAGACGGCGTTTGAATGAGCATTGGCTATTTAATTAGTCCAATCTTGGTCATCGCCTTGATCATCATAGGGATAACCGCCACCCATTGTGCCACTGGTCATTGGGCCAATTGGGGCATTAGGTGCACCAACAGGACGGGGATTACGTGATGGCACAACGGTAGAAATAGCGTGTTTGTAAACCATTTGGCTCACTGTGTTTTTGAGTAACACAACGTATTGGTCAAACGATTCAATTTGTCCTTGTAATTTGATGCCGTTAACCAAAAAAATAGATACTGGAATACGCTCTTTACGGAGCGCGTTTAAGAACGGGTCTTGTAAGGTTTGCCCTTTGGACATAATGTGTCTCCTCTGCCAAAACGGCAGAATAAAAATGTAAATATAGTGCAAAAATCAGCAAGAAAAAGGTAACTTGCTAGAGTGCCATTTTCAAGCAATTTTTATTTTTTTTAGATAATCCTGTAGGACAATCCACGCATCTTGTGTATCAAGCGCGTGAACGTCACTACCAAAGCTGCGTAACCATGTATATTGGCGTTTAGCAAGCTGTCGTGTAGCAACAATACCCTTAAAACGCATCGCTTCATAGTCATATTTATTATCTAAATATTCCCATACTTGTCGATAACCAACCGAGCGAATAGCAGGCAAATCTAAATTTAAATCATGACGTTGTTTAAGTGCTTGTACTTCATCAATAAAACCATTTGCTAACATAGCATCAAAACGCTGCTCAATACGATGATGAAGCATCCTTCTATCTTGAGGGAGTAAACCAAATTGATGAATGCAATAAGGTAATGCCTGTGCCTGTTGCTGCTGATGCCATATTGATAATGGAATACCCGTTGCTAAATACACTTCTAAGGCTCGTTGCAATCGTTGCGAGTCGGTTGGCTTTAGTCGAGCAGCGGTCACAACATCAACACGAGTTAATTGCTGATGAATAGCCGCCCATCCTTCTTGCTGTGCTTGCTCAACAATCCGTTGTCTAATTGCGTCATTTGCTTGTGGCAAATCTGCAATTCCATCTCTTAAAATTTTAAAGTAGAGCATTGTTCCGCCAACTAACAACGGAATGCGTCCACGAGCACTAATTTCAGCCATTTCTTTTAAGGCATCTTCTCTAAACTCAGCGGCAGAATAAGCTTGCGCAGGGTCTTTAATATCAATTAAACGGTGAGGAGCTAAAGCTAATTCTGATGCGCTAGGTTTAGCTGTACCAATATCTAATCCCCTATACACCATACTGGAATCAACTGAAATAATCTCTACTGGATAGTGTTGCACCAAACGAATCGCCAAATCTGTTTTGCCACTGGCAGTAGGCCCCATCAAAAAAATTGCATTTGGCAGACTCATGACAACACTCTCTTAAAACAGATTTGGTAGGTAACTGGCGTTTTTTAGTGACTCATTACTAGTTTAGCACAGCCTTTCTTTGACATATTCTGTCAAATTGGTCTAACTCGGTGCTATTTATGCATTTAGCACATTGCCCTACGCGTTAAGTCGTATTAGAGTATGCAATGTAGTTAAGATGATAATAATAGATTTAAAAACTAATACAGCCTCGGCATAACGCGCTTTTTGCTTTTTGTATTTATGCCTTTTAATTTTAGGAAAACTTTTCCATGATGCGTTTTCTATTCAAGCTTTCTGTGCTTTCTGCCGCCTTACTAAGCAGTGCCTGTTCAGTTCATAAACTGATTGGGAATCAGGTTAAACACTTTTCGACCGAAAATGTCATTCCTGTGGTACTCAGTAGTGATGATATACCTACCGTTTGTCATGCTAATGAAACCAACACTCCGTTGCTGATGTCATTTACCAAATTTGGCGTTGATAACAATATGCTCTTAGCATTTGGCTATTCTGGTGCTGCTGCCTGTACCGATGCCGAAGCACATGAAAAGGAATTGTGGTCAGCAATTGCCGAAAAACAAGGCTTGGTCAATATGGCACAAGATGCACGCATTGCCCAACAGTTACTTAATCGAGATGCAGGAAAACGCCAATTACGCGCCTATCAACATACGGTTGCCTTCTTTAAAAACAAGTATGATTACGAACTAGGCGAAGGTAACTGCCCTAAACTTAAAGATGACAACGAACAGCTACTACTGATTATTGGGGGTACAGCTGCTTTGCAAGCTCTCAAAAACGATGTGGCTTCTGGTCGTTTAATTAACTTTGATATGGGTATTCCAGCCAAAGTTGGCCGTGCAATGGATTGCCTTGATAATGAAAAATGGTGGGGTGAACCTAAAGCCATTCAAGCAGGGTTAAAAGTGATTTTGCCTAAAGATGCACAAGAAGAAAAAGACGCTTGGAAGCAACTACAAGATTCAACTGATATTGGTTTACAAACAGGTGTCCGTTTAAGTCATGCCACTTATGCAGCCATTGCCAGCATCAAAGGTCGTGAGGACTATTTACGTGATGCTCTCAAGCGGTTTGAGTCCTTACCAAATGCCTTACTTAACAATCAATATGCCTTACTCAATACCATTGCAGCAGTACAAGTACGTCAGGTAGCAAATTTGTATTGGGTAAGAAATATAGGCCATCGCGCTCCTACCGAAGACTTTAGTAAATTTTGGGATGAAAAGGCTGCCCCCTCTGCCGCTGTCAATGAACTACTTAATGAGCTATAAAACAACAATACGAGCCATATAATGACCACTTTACGTACCGTTTTAAAAACAAGTTTGGTTTTGACAACTTTTATACTCGGCGCTTGCTCTAAAGATCAATTAGTTGGCAATGGCTTACGCACTTATACCATTGAGCACGCATTACCTGTCATTTTGCAAACGGACGACATTACCATGATTTGCCATGCTAACGATGGTTTTACGCCCATTGTGAAAGCATTTACCAAGTTTAATGTCGAAACGGATATGATGCTTGCCTTTGGTACAGCTGGCTCTTCTATTTGCACCGAAAATCAAGCGGTTGAAAAAGAATTATGGTCTACTTTAAGCGAAAAACAAGGTTGGGCTGATGTGGCAATTGATGCCCGTATTGCTCAACAACTCCTTAACAAAGAGGCAGCACGTAAACAAATTGCATCGTATAACTACACCGTTGACTACTTCAAAAAACAGTATCACTACGAATTTGGTGAAGGCAAATGCCCCAAACTTAAACAAGAAGTTGAAGAGCTTTTATTGTTTGTGGGCAGTGTCTCTGCCTTACAAGCGATTAACAACGACATCGCTTCGGGGCGATTACTTAATGTTGATATGGGGATTTTTCCTAAAGTAGCTCATGCAATGGATTGTTTAGACAATCAAAAATGGTGGGGGTTTCCGCAATCTATACGTGCAGCATTAGCCGTAATTTTACCTGAGTCTCCCGCCATAGAAGAAGCTGGATGGCAAGCATTGCAAGACAATGCCGCAATTGGCCTACAACAAGGAATGCGCACAGGTTATGCCAGCTATGCTGTCGTTGCCAATATCAAAGGCCGCGATGACCATTTGCGGCAGGCACTTAAAGGCTTTGAAAGTGTACCAAGTGATAAAATCAACAAAAACTATTTGTTGTTAGACACCATAGCTGAACAACAAATTCGTCATTTAGCCAACCGTTTTTGGATGAGACTTGAAGGACGCCGTGCCCCTACGGAGGGATATAGTCAATTTTTAGACGAAAAACGAATGCCTGATAAAAAGCTAGATGGCTTATTAGATGATATTTAGTTTCCGCACCCACTCTCTTATAGAGAGTGGGCTGTTAATTTTCAAACCCGCTTAAAAATCAATGTGCCGTTGGTACCACCAAAACCAAAAGAATTTGACAAAGCCACATCAATCTTCATGGCGCGCGCTTGATTTGGTACATAATCCAACTTACAAGCAGAATCTGGATTATCCAAGTTAATAGTTGGTGGTGCGATATTATCACGAATCGCCAATACGCTAAAAATAGCCTCCACTGCCCCTGCCGCCCCTAATAAATGTCCGACCATTGATTTTGTAGAACTGACTGCTAATTGATAAGCATGCTCACCAAATACCGTTTCAATTGCTTGAGATTCGGCAACGTCACCAGCAGGCGTACTTGTACCATGAGCATTGATATAATCAACCTCATTAGGAGCTAATCTTGCATCTTTAAGAGCATTACGCATGGCTGCTGCAGCACCTTCGCCATTCTCAGACGGTGCGGTAATATGAAAAGCATCATCACTCATCCCAAAACCAACTAATTCGGCATAAATTTTGGCGCCACGTTTAATGGCATGCTCATATTCTTCTAATACCAATACACCAGAACCATCACCCAACACAAAACCATCACGGTCTTTGTCAAAAGGACGACTTGCTGCTTGCGGATTGTCATTACGAGTCGATAAAGCACGTGCTGCAGCAAAACCAGCCATACCTAATGGTGAAGAGCCTTTTTCTGCACCACCAGCCAAAAATACTTCTGCATCACCATAAGCTATTAAACGCGCTGCTAATCCAATACAATGTGTCGCAGTAGTACAAGCAGTAGTTACTGCCAGATTTGGCCCTTTAAGACCATAACGAATTGCTAACAAACCTGCCGCCATGTTAATAATCGAACCTGGTACAAAAAAAGGCGAAATTTTGTTAGGACCATCTTGCTTTAAAATATCGTAATTTTTTTCTATCAATGATAAACCGCCAATACCCGACCCTAATGCAACACCAATACGCGATGCATTGTCAGCATTTACGGTTAATTGTGCGTCAGTCATTGCTTGTACGCCAGCCGCCAATGCATAGTGCATAAACTCATCGTAACGACGCAACTCTTTAGCAGGCATGTAATCTTCGCCCTTAAAACCACGCACCAAACCAGCAAACCGTGTTTTGTATTGACTAGCATCAAAATGGTCAAGCTGAGAAATACCACTTTTGCCTGCTAAAATAGCTTGCCATGTACTATCTACATCAACGCCTAAACTGCTCACCATCCCTAAACCAGTAACGACAACACGACGCCGACTCATATTTTGCTCCAATTTTTAATAGATTTAAGTAATATTAAATAATTTTAAGACCTACACGGTTATCGCTTATTTGCTCACTAATTTCAGTAAATGCGTAAGTCCTTAATTTATTTGACACAAAAATTGCAAAAAAAAACCGCACGACCCGCGGTAACGGGATGCGGTTCTTATGTTATTTGCCAATTATTTTGTGTTAGCAACAACGTAATCAATCGCAGCTTGTACTGTGTTGATTTTTTCGGCTTCTTCATCAGGAATTTCGGTTTCGAATTCTTCTTCCAAAGCCATAACCAATTCAACGGTATCTAAAGAGTCTGCGCCGAGGTCATCAACAAAAGACGATTCATTTTTTACGTCTTCTAATTTAACGCCTAATTGTTCGGCAACAATTTTCTTTACGCGTTCTTCGATGTTACTCACTTTCTTTGTTCTCCTGAGGGTAGATTCTATGTTGGCACACTACACGATTTTGTTGGCTTAGGCAAAATTTATCAATAATGAGACTTGCCTAAGCCTATGAGTGTTGTTGCAAAACAATCGTCGTAGTGTATGAATGTCTGTGTTTTAGCGCAACACCTAAAGCATTATTTGATTAAAAGAGTTACATATACATACCGCCATTAATAGGCAAAGTCACGCCATTGATATAACCTGCTTGGTCACTGAGCAAAAAAGCAACCGCATGGGCAATATCACTCGGTTGCCCCAATCGATTGGCGGGAATTTGCGCCAGCATATTAGCCTGTTGTACTTCACTGAGCGCATGAGTCATATCGGTTTCAATAAAACCTGGTGCAATACAATTTGCAGTAATGCCACGTCCGCCCATTTCTTTAGCTAAAGCTCGCGTAAAGCCCTCTAAACCAGCTTTGGCAGCCGCATAGTTACATTGTCCTGCATTACCCATTTCGCCTACAACTGAGCTTATATTAACAATTCGTCCCCAACGGGCTTTGCTCATGCCTTTTAAACAGGCTTTAGATAGTCTAAAAATTGCCGTTAAATTGGTGTTAATCACTGCATCCCAATCGCTATCTTTCATGCGCAACAATAAACCATCTTTGGTAATGCCTGCGTTATTGACCAAAATAACAGGTGCACCAAATTGTGCTTGAACCGTGGCCACAAATGGCTCAATGCTTTCCCCTTGTGTCACATCCAGTACCATACCTACACCTTTGTAGGCTGCCAAATATTGGCTAATAGCTTCTGCACCTGCTTGGCTTGTAGCAGTACCAACCACAATCACACCTTGTGCAGCTAATTCTTGAGCGATTGCTTTGCCTATACCACGGCTCGCGCCTGTGACAATCGCCACTTTATCTTGTAAAGACATAATAAATCCTATTGAGCTATTTAATCGCCAAAGCAGCCGTTAAACCTGCAATATTTTCGAGTGATTCACAACTTAAATTTTTGTTAATCCGCTTATTTAGCCCACACAGCACTTTACCAGTACCACACTCAATTACTCGCCCTACCCCTTGAGCCGCCAAATACTCTACGGTCGCTACCCATTTAACGGGGCTATATAACTGGGAAACTAAGGCTTGACGAATCGCAGTGCTGTTTTCTTCGACCCGAGCACCGACATTTTGTACCACAGGAATGACAGCTTGATTAAATTCTACATTTTCGAGGGCATCGGCCAACATTGCTGCCGCAGGACGCATTAAAGAGCTGTGCGCAGGCACACTGACTGGCAAAATCAATGCCCTTTTTGCACCACGTTCGGTGACATTTTTCATCGCAGCTTGAACCGCTTCGGTTTCACCAGCAATCACAACTTGTGCAGGCGCATTAAAATTGACCGCTTCTACCACCCCTACATTAGCCACTTCTTGACAGGCTGCTATCACTTCGGCATCTTCTAATCCTAAAATAGCGGCCATTGCGCCCAAGCCTGTTGGCACAGCCTGCTGCATTAATCGACCACGCAACGAAACCAAACGTACGCCATCGGCAAAGGACATGACTCCACTTGCGACCAAAGCACTGTATTCACCTAAAGAATGACCTGCCAAATAATCGGGCTTGGCACCTTCAAATGCTTGCCAAACACGCCATAAAGCAATACTCGCGGTCAGCAAAACAGGTTGGGTATATTCTGTTTTATTGAGGTCGGTCTCGTTTTCTTGACATAGTTTCCACAAATCAAGATTTAAGGCATCGGAGGCTTCGCCAAAAGTTTGACGAATCAAAGGATACTGTTCGGCAACATCAGCCAACATACCCAATTGTTGTGAACCCTGACCTGGAAAAACAAAGGCAAGATGTGTCATAGTCGTTCCCTATCATTAAGGTGAAGAAGTTACGGTTTTTTGAGTGTTTAAATAGCGTAATTGCCCATCAATCAACCCAATACGGCTGTCCCAATCTTCTTCTTGGTTGAGGATATTTTGTTTGCCCTGAAACTCTATCAGATAACGGTTAAAAATATGTGTTTTAAGCGTTACCTGTTGTTCTCTCTCGCTCAATTTACAATCTAAGATATTGATTTTATTTATAATCAATTTAGCAACAAGAAAGTTATTTTTATATATTTTTACAATATCAGCCTTTTTTAAGGGTTGATTTTGTGTTTGATTATCTATTTGTTGATAATCTTCACTAAATAAATCAGCCAATGCCAACTCATCTTTTTGCATGATGGCAGTACTGTGTTTGTCTAAAAAAGTCTTAATATCTTCTAAGCAAATCGTGTCATCGGCAAATGCCCACGATACCGCTAAATAACAGACACAAAATTTAACTAAAAAAGACACGCTTATTCCTCAAGGCGCGTTCAAATTGGCCGCAATCAACGCAGGTATATTTTGCTCTACTGCTTGAATCGCGACATTAACAGCCTGAGCAAATGACTTTTCATCAGCACTACCATGACTTTTAATAACTATGCCTGTTAAGCCCACCAAACTTGCACCATTATAATTACTTGGATTCATTTTTTGTTTTAAGCCCTGCCAGACTGGATAAGCCGTTGCACCTGCTAATTTGTTAAGCCAATTTTTGTTGATTTCTTCTTTGATGAAGCTTGCCATCATTTTAGCAACACCTTCAGATGTTTTTAACGCAATATTACCCACAAAACCATCACACACCACCACATCTGCCTCATCCTTAAAAATATCATCGCCTTCAATATAACCGACATAATTAAGGGAGCTGGCTTTTAATAATTGATGTGCCTGTTTGATTTGTTCATTGCCTTTAATTTCTTCTTCGCCAATGTTTAGCAAACCAATGCGCGGTTGATTTATGCCTGCTAAAGCACGTGCAACCACGTCGCCCATTAAGGCAAATTGTAATAAATGCTGGGGTTCGGAGTCGACATTTGCTCCTAAATCCAACATATAAACTTGACCTTTTTGTGTAGGTAATGGTGCCAAAATGGCAGGTCTATCAATATTTGCGTGTGTTTTTAACACAAAACGGCTAATCGCCATCAGCGCACCTGTGTTGCCTGCACTAACACAAGCATCGGCTTGCTTTTCATGCACAAGGTTAATCGCTAAACGCATAGAAGATTGACGTTTTTGACGTAAGGCGACGGCTACCTTATCATCCATTAACACCATTTCCTCGGTATGGACAACAGTAATGCGCGACAATACATCTGGGCTTTGTTTAACTAAATAAGGCTGAATTTGACTTTGTTGACCAACAAAAATTATAGAAAGCTGAGCGTTTTTTTTAAGAATAGTGAGTGTAGCAGGAACGGTTACGCGAGGACCGAAGTCCCCGCCCATGGCATCAACCGCAATGGTGATTGCCATACAATAACTTAGGCGTCAACCGCAGCTACGGTAAACAACTGACGGCCACGATAAAAGCCGTCTTTGGTCACATGGTGACGACGATGGATTTCACCTGTAGTTTGGTCAACACTTAAGGTTGGGCCAGTGATAGCATCATGAGAACGACGCATATCGCGACGAGAACGAGTTTTACGATTTTGTTGAACGGCCATTTTAGCTCTCCAAACACACAAGACTAAACATCATAACGACGTTTATGGATTAGGTTAATCTTTTGCTGACGGCTTTTTTAATGCTGCCAACACCTGAAACGGGTTTTCTTTGACGGGTGCTGGTGCATCCATTTTTACTTCTGTTTGATACGCCAAAGCGTCACACGCTTCGTGCATCGGAGTAAAGGGGACGTTCAACAACAACTCATCTTCAATAATTTCTGCCAACACTACTCCCTGCTCTGGCACAACTAAATAGTCTGCATCTTCTGGGAGTTTCTCTGCTTCGTCTTCATCATGCACTAAGGCAAGGTCAATCGTGGTTTGAATCGGGAGTTGCATTGCGTCTAAACAACGCTGACAAGTGAGATGAATCACTGCCGTAACCTCTCCGCGCAAATACGCTCTTCTTTGGGCATTACGCTCAAACCGACAATCAATGTGTACGCTACCATTAGTATCAACTAAATCGGCAGCTAACCGTGTAAATTGCGCCAAAGGAACATCGACTACAACATGTGTAGCTCTATCTGCCCATTTAAAGGGCTCAATGGCGGCTGGTAATGAGACGACTGGCATAATAGGGGCGCGATAATAAGGGTTAATCAATAATTTGTCTAGTTTTTTTGAATTTCCCTCCCCTAATTTGGGGGAGGGTCAGGGTGGGGTCATTTATAACCCTCTCCCAACCTCCCCCTTATCAAGGGGGAGAAGCTTAGACAACTGGAATTTTACCAATTTTGGCTTGCCAAATTTTGGGTGCGGTATCATGCACTGAGCTGCCGTTGACATCTACCGCCACCGAGACAGGCATATCTTCAACCACGAACTCATAAATCGCTTCCATACCTAAGTCGGCAAAAGCAACCACTTTGGCTTTACGAATAGCTTTAGACACTAAATAAGCCGCACCACCGACTGCCATTAAATACACAGCTTCATGGTTTTTAATGGCTTGAATAGCGACTGGACCACGTTCAGATTTACCAATCATACCGTATAAGCCTGTGGCTTCTAACACGGTATTAGTAAATTTATCCATACGGGTTGCCGTTGTTGGGCCTGCTGGACCTACCACTTCATCACGAACGGGATCAACTGGACCAACGTAATAAATAAACTTACCTTTTAAATCGACAGGTAACTCTTCACCTTTGGCAATCATATCAACCATACGTTTATGGGCAGCATCACGGCCTGTATAAATCGTACCCGATAACAACAAGGTCTCGCCTGTTTGCCATGTTTTAATGTCTTCATGGCTAATATTATCTAAGTTAACACGACGTGCTTTTGACGCATCCCATGTCACTTGTGGCCAATCTTCTAATTTAGGTGGAGTTAATTCTGCTGCACCCGAACCATCTAATTCAAAATGGACATGACGAGTCGCTGCACAGTTTGGAATAATGGCAACAGGTAAGCTGGCTGCGTGTGTTGGATAATCTCTGATTTTGATATCAACAACAGTTGTTAAACCACCCAAGCCTTGAGCACCAATGCCTAAAGCATTGACTTTTTCAAACAATTCTAAGCGTAGTTCTTCAACACGGTTTTGTGGGCCACGAGCAATTAACTCTTGAATATCAACAGGATCCATTAACGACTCTTTGGCTAACAACATGGCTTTTTCGGCTGTACCACCAATACCAATCCCTAACATACCCGGTGGACACCAACCAGCACCCATGGTTGGTACGGTTTTTAATACCCAATCTACAATCGAATCAGAAGGGTTTAACATTGCCATTTTTGATTTATTTTCAGAACCACCGCCCTTCGCTGCAACGGTAATATCAACTTTATCACCAGCCACAATTTCGTAGTGAATCACCGCTGGAGTATTGTCCTTGGTATTTTGGCGTTTACCTGCTGGATCTTTTAGAATAGAAGCACGTAACACGTTGTCTGGATGTAAATAAGCACGACGTACACCTTCATTAATCATGTCTTCTAAGGACATGGAGGCATCCCAACGGACATTCATACCCACTTTAACAAATACGGTGACAATACCTGTATCTTGGCAAATAGGACGATGGCCTTCGGCACACATACGAGAATTAATTAAAATTTGAGCCATTGCATCTTTGGCGGCTTGGTTTTCTTCTTTTTCGTAAGCGTTATTAATTGCTTGAATAAAATCTAAAGGATGATAATAAGAAATGTATTGTAAAGCATCGGCAACACTTTGAATGACATCATCTTGCTTAATAACAGTCATGCTGATTCCTCTGTAACTGGCGTGAGCTGGTTTTGTTGGCGCGATTATAACGAATTATTATCTACTATAGCGTCTTGAATCGCTAAAATTTGTGCTAATGGCAAACTAAATTGCTGTTGTTGATAATTATGCACGGCTAATAAACGCGGCGCTAAAGCTCCTGCCCAATGATCATCATCATGTAAATTTTCTAAATCTTTGGGTTGTGGCAAAGGCCAAGGTAAACCTTGATAAAACTGCCAAAAATCAATTTTTTCTAAGTTACGCACCAAAACATAATTGCCCGATTCATTTTTTTGGATAAAACGTTGTTTTAATAAAATATCGGCTAATTGATTCCAAATTTCGACTTCTCGTTTGCCTAAAATATCCATCGCTTCCAAATCAGAAACTGACCGCCCTTCTAACTGGCGCAAATAAAATAATTGCAACACATCTAAAAGTGCTAAAACTGGATGACGATTTTTTTTATTGGCTTCTTTATAAAAGGTTAATGCTCGACAAACCTCCACCCCTAATAAAATAATCATCCAAGACAAATAGACCCACAACAAAAACAATGGAAATGCCGCAAATGCGCCATAAATTAATTGATAAGAGGAGAAATCGGCGACAAAAAACGTAAATAAATTTTTAGCCAATTCAAATAAGGTTGCGGCAAAAAAACCAGCACCAAATCCTGCCTTGACAGGTACACGGCAATTCGGCACAGCAATATATAACAAGCTAAAGGCTAAACCCGTAAACACAAAGGGTAAAATTTTTAGCCCTGAAAACACCATACCAACCAGTTCTTCTGCATCACTAAATACCCTTAATGACGTGATATAAGAAGAAATGGCAAAGCCTGCCCCCAATAAAAAAGGTCCTAAACTTAACACTGCCCAATAACGTAAAAAGCCCACGACACTTTGTTTGGGCTGCTTTACTTTCCAAATTTGATTAAAGGCTTTTTCAATCGTCACCAACATCATCACTGCGGTGACAAATAACATAAACACGCCAACAATCGTTAAATTGCTAGCTTGTGTGGCAAATTCACTTAAATAATTTTGTACCTTGATGCCTGTATCAGGCAAAAAATGCCTAAAAATAAACGATTGTATCTGATGACTAATTTGCTTTAGAGATGGGATAGCCGATAACACACTAAACAATACAGTTAACATCGGCACGACTGCAAACAAGGTAGTATAGGTTAAAGAAGCGGCATTTTGTCGACATTCATCTGCTAAAAAGCGACTCACCACAAAACGGGTAAACGATTTGATTTTGTGCCATTGGCTGTACCACGCCATATTTCACTCCAATTAGAGTATAATCAAAAACTATGTTCCCTCCCCTTAATTTAGGAGAGTACTAGGGTAACTCCCCCCTTATCATGGGGAGGAACCCTTTTGATATTGAGAATCTGTGTTATGCCCGAACCTTATATTTTAATACTGTACTATAGTCGTCATGGTAACACACGCCAACTCGCAAAATTGATTGCGCGTGGTGTAGAAGCCGCAGGCATGACTGCGCGTATTCGTACAGTGCCAGCAGTATCAACTGTCTGTGAAAGTACCGAAGCTGCTATTCCTGATAGTGGTGAATTATATTGCAGCTTAGAAGATTTACGTGATTGCACAGGTTTAGCTTTAGGCAGTCCCACTCGATTTGGCAATATGGCCGCACCCATGAAGTATTTTTTAGATGGTACAGCAGGATTATGGTTGAATGGCGCGTTGTGTGATAAACCAGCCGCCGTTTTCACCTCAACCAGTTCTTTACATGGTGGTCAAGAAAGTACCTTATTAAGCATGATGTTGCCATTATTACATCATGGCATGGTCATTTTAGGTTTACCTTATCGTGAGGCTGCCTTAAATAGTACACAAAGTGGCGGAACACCTTATGGCGCGTCACATTGGGCAGGACAAGATGGTAAACGCCCCATTACTGCCGAAGAACAGGCTTTGTGTTTGGCCTTAGGTAAACGATTAGTTCAATTTGCGAGAAAGTAAGTGTTTTTATATTTGCGTAGTAGTTATGTGGTTTATTTGATGGTAGTTATTATTAGTACGATTATCTCTGCTCCAAAGGCAAGCCACTTTCAAGATATACTAGTGATTTTATTATTACAAATCATTCCATTACTATTATTTATTAAAGCAGTTTGGCACAAGCAAAGCTATGGTTTATTGGCTCTTACACTGTTAGTTTTAGTGTATATGGGGTTTTCGACCATGAATTGTTTTGCCGATGGCTTAAAACAAGTATTTGCATTTATTGAACTGGCTACTGCTACATGGCTCATTTTGGCCTGCTCAAAATCAGTAAAAACTTTACCACGAGGTCATGGAGCAGTTTGAGTTTTGAATATAAATTGTTATATAAGTGATTACTTGGCGTTGCTTTAAGCCGCATACTCTTGATTTTATTGGCGCGCCCAGCGGGATTCGAACCCACGACCCCTGCCTTCGGAGGGCAGTACTCTATCCAGCTGAGCTATGGGCGCATTTGTGTAGGGGCGCAATAATACCGAGCTTAGCCTATAGAGTCCATGATTTTATGGCAACTTTTGATGGATATATGCTTGTGTAGCTTTGTCCTTATCAAGTTTACGGTTATACTTGCGCCCAAGTTTAAAGCCAAAACAACTCTTTGGCTTTATGAGTCGTTTGATATTTTGCTTTTATGAGGCGTCCTGTGAAAAAACTTGCTCTGCTAGCGACCATTGTTGGCCTAAGTTTATCGTTTAATACATCGGCAAAAGAAGACCAATCTTCTGTCATTGAGCGTATTAAGCCGTTTGGTAGTGTATGTGTACAAGGCAAACCCTGTGCCGTTAAAGCTCCCGTTGTTGCTGCCGCCCCTGCTGAAGGTGCTGCCCCTCGTACAGGCGAACAAGTTTACACAGCCGTTTGTGCTGGATGTCACGGAGCTGGCGTAATGGGTGCACCAAAATATGGCACAGCCGATTGGGCTCCACGTAAAGCCAAAGGTCTAGCTGTATTGCATGATCATGCATTACATGGTTTTAATGCTATGCCGGCCAAAGGTGGTTGTGCAGCCTGTTCTGACGATGAAATCAAAAACGCTGTTGATTATATGGCGAAGTAACTATTCTACGCTAATGCCAATCCATCAAAACAGATTGGCATTTTCTTACTTATTTCAAACAACGACATAATTTAACGCTAGCTCCGCTCTGTTTTAATACTCTTGCCCCTTTCTCTGATTTCTCTGTGCTACTATTAAATACCCTTTTAATTATTAACATTATCCATATCTATAAGATACCCATTGATGAATTTAGCACTATGGCACACAACCCACTGATTGCCCCACAAGCACATAAACAAGAAGAAATTATCGACCGCGCCATTCGTCCAACAAGTTTGGCGGACTATATTGGCCAACCAAAAGTCCGCGAACAAATGGAAATCTTTATTCATGCTGCCAAAACACGCGGGGAAGCCTTAGACCATACGCTCATTTTTGGCCCACCAGGTTTGGGTAAAACCACACTTGCCAATATTATTGCTCGCGAAATGGAAGGTGAGCTCAAATCGACTAGTGGCCCTGTTTTAGAAAAAGCAGGCGATTTAGCCGCATTACTGACTAACTTAGAAGAAGGTGATGTATTATTTATTGATGAAATTCATCGTTTGTCACCTGTGATTGAAGAAATTTTGTACCCCGCCATGGAAGATTACCAATTAGATATTGTGATTGGTGAAGGGCCAGGTGCACGCTCTATTAAACTCGAATTACCTCCTTTTACACTCGTTGCTGCCACCACACGCGCTGGCTTACTCACGTCTCCATTACGAGACCGTTTTGGGATTGTACAACGCTTAGAGTTTTATAGCGTTGCCGATTTAAGTACCATTGTTAGCCGTTCGGCACGTTTATTAAATGTGCCAATGGAAGACGAAGGTGCGTTAGAAATTGCCCGTCGTTCACGCGGCACTCCCCGCATTGCCAATCGATTGTTACGACGTGTACGTGATTATGCCGAAGTTAAAAGCGATGGCATTGTTACCGCTAAAGTAGCTTGTGCAGCACTCAATATGCTTGATGTTGATCATCATGGATTTGATAATTTAGACCGTCGTTATTTACTCGCATTAATGGAAAAATTTAATGGTGGCCCCGCAGGTGTAGAAGCATTAGCCGCCTCTATTGCCGAAGACTCAGGTACACTTGAAGATGTGGTTGAACCCTACTTAATTCAACAAAATATGGTCATGCGCACTGCCCGTGGCCGTATCGCTACTGCTCAAGCCTATTTAAACTTTGGTCTAACAATGCCCGAAAGCCTCAAATCACTCACAGGTCAAAACTAATGACTACTTTTAGTCTCCCTATTCGGATTTATATTGAAGATACTGACGCTGCTGGCATTGTTTATTATGTTAATTATCTAAAATTCATGGAGCGCGCTCGAACAGAATTTTTGCGCCACATTGGCTTTGGTCATTATCTATTAACAGAAAATTACTTATTTGTTGTACGAAAAGTGCAGATTGACTATAAGCAACCCGCTAAAATGGACGACTTGTTGCAGGTGACAGCACGTATTATTAAACAAGGCAAAGCTTCACTGCAATTTGAGCAGTGTCTGTATCGTCAACAAACATTGTTGGCTTCTGCCATTGTTGATATTGCTTGTGTACATAAACAAAATTTAAAGCCTTGTGCTTTACCTTCCCACTTAACTCAATTACTTGCTCAACATCATGACTGAACATCTCTCTATAATAGGACTCGTGACCCATGCCAGTGTACCCGTACAATTGGTGATGCTTGCTTTAGTGGCCGCTTCGATTTATTCATGGAGCTTAATCATTAAATACCGTAACGTTCATCGTCGTGCGGCACAGGCATTAAAACAATTTGAACATGAGTTTTGGTCGGGTATTGGTTTAAACGCTTTATACCAAAAAAGTCAACAAAACCAAGAAACCATTCAGGGTGCTGAGGCTCTATTTCATACAGGCTTTAAAGAGTTTATGCGTCTTAAACAAAAAGGACTCAATCAAGAGTCGATTATGCAAGGTGTGACCCGCGCCATGCGTATTACCCTCTCCCAAGAACAAAACCGTCTCGAAGGCAAACTACCTGCATTAGCTAGTATCGCTTCTACCGCACCTTACGTAGGTTTATTTGGCACAGTATGGGGTATTATGACCTCGTTTATTGGCCTTGCCCAAGTACAACAAGCCACACTAGCCACTGTTGCACCAGGTATTGCCGAAGCGTTAATTGCCACAGCGATTGGTTTATTTGCCGCAATTCCTGCTGTTTTGGCCTATAACCATTTTATGGCCAATAGCGATATTTTAAATAATCGTTACACCATGTTTGCCGATGAATTTATGGGCATTTTGCATCGCGAGAGTTAAGCTAATATGGAACAAAGCCCCTTTCAACGTCCTAAACGGCAATTATTGGCCGAGATGAATGTCGTACCATATATTGACGTCATGTTGGTGCTATTGGTCATTTTTATGATTACCGCTCCCATGCTAACTCAAGGTGTCAAGGTTGATTTGCCTAAAGTCGATAGCGAAACCATTCAAGTTGACAGCGAGGAGCCAGTTATTGTCAGCATCAAAGCCGATGGCAGCTACTGGCTCAAACACGGCAAAGAAGATAATGTCTCACTATCACTTGAGATGTTGACACAAGCCTTGTTAAGCAATCAGCAACAACATCCCAATGTGCAAGTATTGATTAACGGTGACACACAAGTCCCTTATGGCGAAGTAGTTAAACTAATGGCTGCCTTGCAAAAGGCACAAATTTTGCGCGTAGGTTTATTAACCGAACCATCCGAAATTCTTTGATTAAATCATGATGATGAGCCGTTATTTGCATTCGCCTTTGGTTCAGTCGCTACTGCTGCATAGCGCATTGCTTGCCGCATTATGGCTTTTTTCAGCTCATTTAGTACCGGACTTACCAGCAAGCTCTGCCCCACTACAAGCCACGTTGGTTTCTTCTTTGCCACAACCAACAAATGCCAGCGAGGCGATTGAGACACCATCGCCAATGGTTAATGAAGAAGTTATTCCTATTGAGCCAGTTGTTACACCCACTCAAGATGTAATTGCTCTTAAAGAAAAAGAAGCTCAAGCCAAAGCTGATAAACTCGCTAAAGAAAAAGCCGAAAAAGAAGCCCAAGCTAAAGCTGATAAACTCGCTAAAGAAAAAGCCGAAAAAGAAGCCCAAGCTAAAGCTGATAAAACTTTCGCTGAGCCAGTTGTTACACCCACTCAAGATGTAATTGCTCTTAAAGAAAAAGAAGCCCAAGCTAAAGCTGATAAACTCGCTAAAGAAAAAGCCGAAAAAGAAGCCCAAGCTAAAGCTGATAAACTCGCTAAAGAAAAAGCCGAAAAAGAAGCCCAAGCTAAAGCTGATAAACTCGCTAAAGAAAAAGCCGAAAAAGAGCAAAAAGCCAAAGAGGATGCTGCACGAAAAAAATTGCAAGAAGCTCTCAACAAAAATAACATTGATAAAGAAATGGCCGCTTTAGAAAGCAAAATCAAAGCCGAAAAAGAAGCCAAATTGCTTCAAGAAGCGGCTCTTGCTGCGCAAAAAGAAGCCGACCGTTTGGCTCAAGCCAAAGCTCAAGCAGAGCAACAAGCTGCCGCCGAAAAAGAAGCGAAGGCGCAAGATGATTTAATTAAAAAATACACCAAACGTATCTATGAAGCCATTAAACGTGAATGGTCAATTCCTCCTCAAAGTGCGGAATTAAGCGCGCAAGTACGTATTGTTTTGTTACCCGATGGTGAAGTGCGTAGTATTTTATTTTTAAAACGTAGTGGTAACAGCGCCTTTGATGCTAGTATTGAGGCCGCTATCGAAAAGGCCAGCCCCTTGCCTGTTCCCACAGATGCCGAGCTTTTTCGTCAATTTCGCAGTGTCAATTTAACCTTTAGTAGTAAGGACTAACATGCTTGCGTTTCGTACTTTTTTTGCCAACTTAGTGACATTATCGTTACTTGCGATAAATAGCCATGCCGAGCTAAGTATTGATATTGTTAAATCCAGCTCTAATAGCACACCTATCGCCGTTGTACCTTTTGCCAATGACCTTGCCACCGAAAGTCTCAACAATATTATCAGTGCTGATTTAGCACGTAGCGGTCTATTTCGACCTGCTTCACAATTTCCAGAACGTCCAAGCACTAGTAACGAGTTTGTTTTTCCAGTTTGGCAAGTACTAGGTTTAGATTATGTGGTTGTAGGTAAAGTCAGCCCTGCCGACAATAGTCAATCCACTATTCAATATGAATTAGTTAGCAGTAGCCAAGAAAAACGTTTGTTAGGCGAAAGCATGACTATTCCACCTACGCGTTGGCGCGAAGCAGCGCACTACATTAGTGACCGAGTTTTTAAATACATTACGGGTATTGACGGTGCGTTTAGCACACGTATTGCTTATGTATTGCAATACCAAGCCAATGGTAAAAACCGCTATCGTTTAGATATTGCCGATGCCGATGGCCGTCAACCACGCACTATTTTGGATAGTGACGAGCCTATTTTATCCCCAAATTGGTCTCCAGATGGTCAATATATTGCTTATGTCTCTTTTGAAGGGGGTAAACCTGCTATTTACACCCAGCATCTGACAACACAACAAAGACAGGTAATTACTCGCTTTAAGGGTCTTAATGGTGCACCTGCTTGGTCACCTGATGGGTCTAAGCTCGCCCTAACTTTGTCGCAAGATGGTAACCCCGAAATCTATTTGTTTGAGTTATCCAACAAAAAGCTAACACGGCTTACAAATCATTACGCAATTGACACCGAAGCACGTTGGTTTCCTGACAGCCGTAGTTTAATCTTCACCTCAGATAGAGGTGGTAATCCACAAATTTACCGTTTAGATATCAATACTCAAGAAGTCAAACGCCTAACATTTGAAGGAACATTCAACGGGAGAGGTGCAGTTAGCCCCGATGGTAAATACCTCGCGATGGTACATCGTCGCAGTGGTCAAAACTATCAAATTGCGCTACAAGACTTGCAAACAGGTGGTGTAACTCGACTTACCGACACTCCGCTTGATGAAGCACCAAGTTTTGCTCCTAATGGTCAAATGATTGTTTATGCAACTAAACAAGGCGATAAAGGTGTATTGGGTATTATGTCCTTAGATGGAAGGTTTAAGTTACAATTACCAGCCTCTGATGGCCAAGTACGTGAACCTGCATGGTCACCTTAATGCAACTAAAAACTCGTTTTGGAGAACGTTTATGTTAAACAAGAATATTTCGTTAGCTGTTTTAATTAGTCTGACATTGGCCGCAGGTGGTTGTTCAACACTCAAGGGCAAAAAAAACGATGATATGGCAAACCAAAACAACCCTCAAGGTCAAGGTGTACAAGATGCCAATTCTTCTGTTGATACCAATGCCTTAAGTGAGCAAGAGCGTTTAAAAGCGGCTCAGCTTGCCGAACAACAACGCTTAGAGGAAGAGGCACGTTTAGCCCAAGAACGCATGAAACAAGAGACAGCACAGTTATTGGCAACCCGTTTAGTACATTTTGAATATGATAGTGCCGAACTCTCTAGTAACGATATTCGTACCTTACAAGCTCATGCTCAATACCTCAAAGCCAACACCAGTGCCAAAGTGTTGTTAGCAGGTCATGCCGATGAGCGCGGTACTCGTGAATATAATATGGCTTTAGGTGAGCGTCGTGCCAATGCTGTACAAGCCTTTTTTGTGAGCAACGGCGTTAGCAATAGCCAATTAGATACCGTCAGTTTTGGCAAAGAAAAGCCTATCAACCCTGCTTCTACCGAAAGTGCTTGGGCAGAAAATCGCCGTGTAGAAATTAACTACCAACAAGGTGCGCCACGCTGATTTTATGCAGCCCAGACCGAGCCCTACCCACCCTGATCCGCTTAAAAACAATGCTCAAGAAGCAAAGCTTTTTAAGCACAGGGTGTTTTTTTGTGCTTTTGTTATTTTTATAAGTTTTGTAACGCTCATTTTTCGTTACGGCTATCTGCAAATTTTTGAATACCAAACCTATACCACCCTCTCTCAAAGTAATCGTATTAAATTACAAGCTATTACCCCACCCCGTGGTTATATTTATGATAGAAATGGCATTTTGCTTGCTGACAATCGCCCCATTTTTACCGCCATTATTAACCGTCAAGAAACACCTGATATAGAAACAACGCTTAAACAAGTCACCCCTATTTTTGAGCTTGATCAAGACGCTATTAGCAAGATTCGCCGCCGTATTATTCAGTCACATCGCTTTGAACCTATTACGCTTAAGCTTAATTTAAGTGAGGCCGATATTGCGCGCTTTTCGGAAGTTAGTTATTTGCTAAAAGGGGTGAGTATTGAGGTTAAACTGGCACGATATTATCCCTATGGTGATTTGTTTGCCCACGCTTTAGGTTATGTCGGTCGCATTTCCGAAAAGGAAGCAGCCAAACTCGATGCCGAGCGATATGCAGGCACAGACTTGATTGGCAAAACAGGCATAGAAAAATATTACGAAAACTTATTACAAGGCAAAGCAGGTTATCAGCAGGTAGAAGCTAATGCTCACGGTGAAATATTACGCCTATTAGAACGTACTGAGCCAGTTCGCGGCAATGATTTGGTATTGCATCTTGATTATGGCCTACAAAAAATGATTAGCGAACAGCTTGCTGGTAGGCGCGGTGCTGTGGTAGCGATTGATCCAACAACAGGAGGAGTGTTGGCTTTTGTCAGCACCCCAAGTTTTGATCCTAATCCTTTTGTTTCTGGTGTTCCAAATAGCTTATATCAGTTTTGGCGTAATCATCCTGATACCCCACTTTATAATCGCGCGTCTCAAGGTATTTATCCACCTGGTTCAACTATAAAACCTTTTGCTGGCATGGGTGCATTGCATTATGGCTTAACTGATTGGGAGTTTAAAATCCGTGACCGCGGTGCTTTTAGCATTCCTGGTGATAATCATTTGTTTAGAGATTGGAAAAAAACCGGACATGGCATTGTTGATTTGCATCGTGCTATCGAAATTTCGTGTGACACCTATTTTTATACCATGGCATATAAAATGGGAGTAGATAAATTTCATGATTGGATGGCTCAGTTTGGGTTTGGAGCAACAACTGGCATTGATTTAGCTGGTGAAAAAAGTGGCACTCTGCCCTCTGTTGCGTGGAAACGTAAAGCACTAAACGCACCTTGGTACACTGGAGAGATGATTTCAGTTGGTATTGGTCAAGGCTATTTTACCTCAACCCCCTTACAATTAGCGATGGCAACTGCGATTATTGCTAATAAAGGACAACATATTACGCCACATTTGCTTAAAAGCACCACAGGCATACAAAACTATCAAGTGAATAATCAAAGTGATGGCTATGTTAAATTTGCAGGCTCACCACAAGACTGGGATTTAATGCATAAAGCAATGCGAGATGTAGTGCATGGTCGTGGTACGGCGGGAAACTTGCGTAGAGACCTTGTTGGCTATGAAATTGCAGGCAAAACAGGAACCGCCCAAGTCAAAGGCATTAAACAAGGTCAGCGTTATAACGAAAAAGAACTTGATGAACGTCATTGGGATCATGCTTGGTTTATGGGCTTTGCACCTGCTGACAACCCACAAGTAGCCGTTGCAGTGCTCGTTGAAAATGGCAAACATGGCAACAGTGCTGCAGGGCCTATTGCAAAGGCTGTGTTTGACTATGTAATTCATCAAATGAATCGAAATCTCAACTCTACACCCATTACAGTCAGCAACTCTACTCCTCATCAACCGCCTATCCCCCTTGAGACTAACCATGAGTAGTCGCCAACATTACCAATTTTTTAGACGTAATCCTAATGCTATCTCTTCCAAAAAACCCCCTTCGTGGTGGTTACGTTGGCACATAGACTTACCCCTGTTAACAATGTTAGGGCTGATTATTAGTCTTGGCTTAGTGCAACTGTATAGTGCATCAGGTGGCAATATTAATCTGGTGATAAAACAGGCCACTAGCTTTGTGCTAGGACTAGCAGTGATGTTTGTGATTGCTCAAATACCACCACGCATATATCAAGCGATTTCGCCTTGGCTTTATGCGAGCATTGTGATGTTATTGGTGATGGTTGCATTATTTGGCACTGTGGCCATGGGAGCAAGGCGTTGGTTAACCATTCCTCATGTCACTCGCTTTCAACCATCAGAATTTATGAAACTGGCTATGCCGATGATGATGGCTTGGTTTTTGGCACGTACTGTTCTTCCTCCGCGCTTAAAACACATTATTATTGCCTTACTAATTATTGCCATACCAAGTGCCTTAATTGCACGTCAACCCGATTTAGGAACAGCCCTGTTAGTCATATCTAGTGGATTTTTTGGCTTATTTTTAGCAGGATTACCCTGGTGGTTTTTAATCTTCTCAGGCCTAGCGATGAGTGTGATTGCACCATTTGCATGGCACTTTTTGCATGATTATCAGCAACAACGTATTTTAACTTTGTTAAATCCCGAAGCTGACCCTCTAGGTACAGGCTGGAACATCATTCAATCTAAAACAGCGATTGGCTCTGGTGGCATGATGGGCAAAGGTTGGCTACAAGGCACACAAGCACATCTAGAGTTTTTACCTGAAGGTCATACAGATTTTATTATTGCCACCTATGCCGAAGAGTTTGGCTTGCTGGGCATTATTGGCTTAATTGTTTTATATAGCCTTATCCTAACTCGTTGTTTATACATCGCCACCACTGCAAGCGATAGCTATAGCCGTCTGTTAGCGGGAGCAATTAGCTTGTCGTTTTTTGTTTATGTGTTTGTTAATGCAGGAATGGTGAGTGGTATATTGCCTGTTGTTGGAGTACCTTTGCCATTTGTCAGTTATGGCGGTACCGCTATGCTGACCTTGTTATCGGGCTTTGGAATATTAATGTCTATTCATACACACAAAAAATTATTGGATTAGTTATATGCTTAAAACAATGTTATTGTCATTTATAGGTTCTGTTGCGCTTTTTGTAAATAATGCCCATAGTGGTGATTTTGATAATTATCCTGCCTTAGAGTCTGTTATTGCTGAATTATCAACACAAGGTTTATATAACAAAGAACAACTAAATGATATTTTTTATGAAGTTGAACGTCAACAAGTGGCTTTAGATTTAATGAATAGCCCTGCCGAAAAAGTAGCTCTATGGAAAGATTATCGCGCTCGCTTTTTAACCCCACGCAACATCAACAATGGTGTAGCATTTTGGCAAAAATATCGCGAAGCTCTCGAAGTTGCTGAACAGCAATTCGGTGTGCCACAAGAAATTATTGTGGCTATTTTGGGGGTAGAAACACGCTATGGAGCAAACAAAGGCCGTCTTAAAGTCATAGACTCATTAACAACGTTGGCTTTTGATTTTCCTCGACGCAGTGAATATTTTACCCAAGAACTAAAAAACTTTTTAATTTTGAGCAAAGAGCAAGGCTTAGACCCTTTGCAAGTGCGCGGCTCTTATGCAGGCGCAATGGGCTATGGCCAGTTTATGCCGTCAAGCTGGCGCAAACTTGCTATTGACTTTGACGGTGATAATAAAGCCGATTTAATCAACAATCCGATTGATGCCATTGGTTCGATTGGTAATTATTTTAAAGAAAATGGCTGGCAAGATGCACCTGTGATTGCACTGCAAGCCAATGCTAGCCAAACATTAAATACCGATATCTTAAGTCGTGATTTAAAGACTAATAACACACTAGGAGCACTCAAAAGTCAGGGGCTACAACTTGCAACTGAGCTAGCTGACTCTACCCCTGCATCTGCTTTTAGTTTAGAGGGTGATGAAGGCACAGAATATTGGCTAGGTTTTAATAATTTTTATGTTATCACCACCTATAACCGTAGCATTATGTATGCGATGGCAGTGTTTCAGTTAAGTCAAGCACTTAAAGAAGCTAAAAAAACTGCTGAGCAATCTACTTAATTTAACTCTTGGCACAAACACTGTGTTAATACACGACTCCACTCTTTGCCTACCTGACTAAGCACACACTGTTGTTGATTGACGGTTAAAGAAAACTGTGTCGGTTTGTCCAATAACATTCCGTCCTTGCGTACGCCATTAGGTTGGCGCAAGGCAACAGGCTCTAAAAAAATAGTAGATGTTGTAGCAAATACTGTGGGTGAAATATGGACAGGATAATCAATGGCCTGTGTTAATTGTTGTGTAAGTTGCTGATAACAGATTTGTGTATTATTAGTTGCCAGCACGGCTGGGACAGATTTGGTCTGCCCTACTTCACTGACAACGCTACTACAAGCCACCACAGCAATTGCACTAATTAACAGCAAGCTTTGTTTAATCATTTATCATCTCGCAAAATCATATTACTTTGCCATTGTGGCTTTACAAGTGGCCTAATGTAAGCTTTATTCAACATTTTGCTACTTTGTACACTACTATTTATAAAACAATAACCTGTGTCATGGTAATACAAAGCATTCGCTAATAAGCCCTCTTGCGGATTGCCAAGAGCCGCATCCAAACTCTCATAGGCAAGACAGGTTGGCGTATAGCCAGTTTCGGGAATACTTTGACCAACCGCATTTTGAGTTTTGTAGCTAATGGCAAAATATGCACTATCACAATTATATTCGCGCTCCATACCATAAGGCTTACCACAGGTATCTTCACCAATCCTAATGACTCGCATAAAAGGCGATAAGCTATTGATAATGGCTTCACTAGCAGAGCAAGTTTGTTTGGAGGTTAACACAAATAGCTGAGACAAATTTAAGTACGGTAAAAGTCGTCCTGAAGGATATGACTGTTGCGTAAAATACTCATCTTCAATACCGTATTTTTGATTATAGATATAACGACCAAATAATTTGCCTGCTGTTTTTTGTCCTCCAATCATGGCGGCTAATTCATTGGCAATATAAGCATATCCCCCACTATTAAAGCGTAAATCCAACACTAAATCAGTAATATTTTGAGACTTAAAATAATCTACTGCTTGAAGCAAATCAGCGGTTGCAGTGGCAATATGGTCATTAAACAACAGATAACCAACTTTGTCTTGGCTATTTGTAGCGTTAATTAAAACCGTATAATAAGGCACAGCTGAAGTCACTAAATCCTGAGCAGTCAAGTTTATTTGTTTATGATGTGTTGTACTCACATCTAATAATTGTAGTGTTATTTGATTACTGACTTTGGTACTAAGTAACTCGGCTATTTGAGCATCTGTTAAAGTATCTATAGATTGATTATTGATACTAATGACATAATCACCACGCACTAATCCTGCTTGTGCTGCTACAGAATTTGGCTCAACAAAGCGTACTCGCAAATAATTATTTTGGTCATAAGCCCAAAACACGCCAAAACTGAGCTGTAAACCTGACTCAAAAAAACTGTCAGCCTCTGCCTTGGATATAGCATAACTAAATCTATCTTTTTCTTTGACGAGTAAAGCATCAAAATAGTTTTTTGGGGTGCTATATTTTTTGCTATCTACTTCTTTTATTTGTGCATACCACAAATAAACATCGTCTAAATAGCCACGTACCCATGTTTTTTCTGTATCAGCATTACAAACATTGGCAGCGGAGCGACATACACCATTGCTATTGATTTCGCCCAAAGCACAGTCTTTAGTAGCTAACGACTGATTGGGGACATTGCTATTAGGTGTTGTTTCTCCACCACCGCCACCACAAGCTACCAACAACCATGAACAGACAATTAAACTAACTACCTTGTAACCATAACGACGCATAGTGTAATACTCAATCCAAAATAAATGATTTTATAGACTCATTTCCGCTTTTTTCTCCAAATGGTCTAACAGTTTTATAGTTATTTTTGTGTCTGTCTTTCTAGCTCGGCAGCGACTCGTGCTGTAAAAACCTTTAAGATTGCCGAAGCAAATTCGGCCTCCCATAATGGCTCACGAAATAATACAAAAATTTGTCCCATAGCCTGCCCCTCTGAGTCTTGAATCAATCGGCCAATATAGGATTCTGCACCAAACTTAACCAAACCTTCTGCACGAGGATATTGCTTTATGGCATCTGAGGCGACTAACAATTCTGGCGTTTTTACATTAAGATGCTCACACGGTGTACCAGCCATTGGCAAGTCAAAATTATCTATGGTTTTTCCATCAAATACCGCAACTACTGTATGCGTCATAGGTTCATACTCACGTATACGACGGGTGATAATACCAACATGTGCGCCTAAAGTTGCTGTCATGGCCAACACTAATTTTTGCAAATATTCATAACCCGTACTTAACGCAATAGCATCTGTAATATGATAAATTGCATCTAATACCCGTTGATTTTGTTGCCGTGCACGCAAACTCTGTACACCATATGCCACATTATCAGCAAGCTGCTGCAATAAGTTGACTTCGGCATCGCTAGATTTAAAAACATTGTTAGAGGCAACCGTTAATACACCAAAAGCTTTTTGCTGTTTGAGTAATGGCAATGCAATACCACCTCTTAAACCTTGCTGTTGGGCTAATTGACGAACAGTGGCAAATGATTGTTTTTGCTGTTGTTGAATATCTTCACAAATAACCATAGTTGCTGAACGAATGGCTTGCGCACTCGCACCTTGCCCTTTGGGATCATTAGGATTCCAAGATAAACTAAAATTAGTTGTTATTTGATTGTTTAAACTCGCCTGTGCCATAAATTTGATAGTCATAGCAGTATCTTGTTGCGGGTAACCCACCCAAGCCAAAGTGTAACCTCCTATATTGACAATCACCCGACAAATATCTTGCAATAATTGAGACTCATCTTCCGCTTTTAAAACAATATCCTGACACATAGATAACATTTGCAATGCGCGCTCTGCGTCTCGTCGTTTAGTCACATCATGACCAGATGGAACCAAATACATCACATTGCCTTTAGCATCTAATACAGGATGTAAAGAAAAATCGATCGTCAATAACTTGCCTTCAACATTTTCAAACATCATATCAAAACGAGAAGATTGACCTTTTGTGGCTAACGCAATAGCCTCTTGCAACTGTTGTCGATAAGTTTTTGCATAACTCCACCAAGGTGTTTCGACAAACGGCCTACCCAACACATCTTTACGTTCTAAACCAATCGCGTCTAATGCCGTTTTATTGGCATAAGTCAACAGTCCTTCATTACTCATCAGACCAATAAAAAATGCTGAGCTTAGACCATCCATGACTTCGCGCAGACGACGTGAGCCTTTGTCAACTCGTTCTAATTCATTATGATAATAACCACTTAGAGGCATTTAAATTATCCCTAGCTATTTGAAGGTTTAGTTTAATCATCTCTGGTCAATACTTCTAACAACTCTATCTCAAAGATTAAATTTGAGTGTGGTTTAATGTATGCACCCATTTGTCGTTCACCATAAGCCAAATGACTAGGTACATATAATTTACGTTTGCCACCCACCTTCATGCCCATTAAGCCTATATCCCACCCCTTAATAACACGTCCAGTGCCAATCACACACTCAAACACCCGACCTCTATCATAAGATGAATCAAATTTTGTACCATCTTCTAAGGTACCAATATAATTGGTTTTAATGAGTGCACCTTTAACAACAACCTTGCCTTCGCCAACAACTACATCGCTAATTTGTAGCTCACTGTTCATTGTTTACTCCTATCTCACTCAACACATTCATGTTCAGTTTTAGGTAGTTTTTTCTTTTTTTTCGGCTTTTTCTTTTTGGGTTTATCGCCTTCTTCAATGTTATGCCAGTGTTTAAGCTGTGCTAAGACTAAACCCATAATGCTGTCTTTGGGATATTTACCTTTGTGATTGGCCTCACCCATTGGTGTAGATAACAATAACTCTAAAGCCTGATAAGCATGACTTACCGCATAAATGACAAATTGTCCTTGCGCTACCGCTTCTATAATTTCAGGGCGTAACATTAAATGACGCACATTTTGCTCGGGAATAATCACGCCTTGCGTACCCGTTATACCTTTGAGCTGACAGGCAGCAAAAAAACCTTCGATTTTTGCATTAACACCACCAATTGGTTGAATTTCACCCATTTGATTCATAGAGCCTGTAATGCCTAAATCTTGACGTATCGGCAGATTAGTAATGGCTGACATCAATGCTGCTAATTCGGCCATGGTTGCACTATCCCCTTCTACTCCACCATAATTTTGCTCCATGGCAATACTGGCCGAAAAATGCAAGGGTTTGTTACGGCCAAAAGTCGATTTGAGGTAACTCGATAACAGCAAGACTCCTTTGGCATGTAAAGAGCCACCCAAGTCAACAGTACGCTCAATGTCCAGCACATCGCCACCACCTTGATGCACGGTAGCCGTTATACGAGACGGTAAACCAAACTCACTGTCAGCATAATGCACTACTGTTAAGCCGTTGATTTGCCCAACCACCGCACCTTGACACTGAATCAGCTGTGTACCTTGAGCAATATCTTCTAAATACAACTCCCGTAATTGACCACGACGACGCTCTTGGCCTGCCAATGCCAAACGAATATGTTCTACACTGGCCTGTTTTTTTTGCGCGGCCTCAGCCCAATAATGTGCTTCTCGCAATAAATTGCCCACACTGGATGCATGTAAAGATAGCTTTTGTTGGTCTTCGGCATTACGCGCACTTTCTTCTATTAAGGCCATTAAAGCACTTTTATCAAAGGGCATAAGTTTTTCTTTGGTTACACAATCGGCCAGAAAATGAGCGTATTTTTTTTCATTTTCGGGCGTGCGCGGCATGGTATTAGCAAAGTCGGCACGAATTTTAAATAATTGTTCTAGTTCTGGATCATATTCTTGCAATAAATGAAAAGTTTCTCTATCGCCTAACAACACAATCTTAACATCTAAAGGAATGGCATCAGGTTCTAAAGAGATAGTACCTGTGAGCGTTAGCATTTGCTCTAAAGATGAGAGTTTTAATACCCGTGAGCGCAAAGCACGTTTTAAACCTTGCCACGCATAAGGTTGCTCTAATACCTGCTCTGCTTCTAATAATAAATAACCACCATTAGCACGATGCAGCGCACCTGCTCTAATAAGGGTAAAATCAGTAGCAACTGTCCCCATATAGGTCACTTGTTCAACATGTCCCATTAAATTGTAATGGGTGGGCAAATCTTCAAACACCACAGGCGCGCCTTTTTTGGGATTATGACTTACCACAACATTACATTGATAACGTGAAGGAATGGCATTATCACTACTGACGCTAGCAACGGCATCGGGTTCATTTTCTTGAGCATTAACAATAATATCAACATTTTCTATCACATCTTGTTGATAGGCAGACAAATAGTCAACTAAGGGTTTAAGGTCTTGATATTGCTCTTTAAGTTTGCTGATTAGTGGTTCTACGGCCACCAATGCCACTTCATCATTCAGCTTTTGAATTTTGTCACGACTTTGCTCCTCCATTCTGCTTAAACGCTCTGCCAAACGCTGTAAACGTTTTTCCATTTCTTGAATAGCACTTTTAAGCGTTTGTTGCTCGCTAGTTGGCAAAGCATCAAAAGCTTCGGAGCTCATAATTTCGCCATCACTGGCCGTTGGCACAAAGCCATGTCCACCTTGCGGACGCAATACAAGTTTTAGCTGACGTTTTTCGCCCTCTTGTGCTAATTCTTGCAATGCAGTTTGTTGCGCTTGATTAAGTGAGCTTTTTAGCATTTCAACACGGCCAATATACGTTTCGTGTTGAAAACTAGCCTGAACTAATCGGCTTACACTACGCCATAATTTAGTTAGACTTTTTTGGACGATAACCCCCTTGCCTGCTGGTAACTCAAGGGCAATGGGTTTGCGTGGGTCAGCAAAATTATTAACATAACACCAATCACTAGGTGCTTCTTCTTGGGCAGCAACCTCTGCTAATAAACGTTTTATCATGGTACGTTTGCCCAAGCCATTTTCGCCAATGGCAAAAATATTATAACCATCATGCGGCATGGCTAAGGCCATGTGTACCGCTTCTTTGGCACGTTCTTGGCCTAAAAAGTCATTAAAAGCCTTTAAGCGACGGGTACTAGTTGGAAGTAACTCGGCGGCTGTTGCCTTATAAAGTTGAGTAATCGCTAAAGGGGTAATGGTCATAAGGTGTCCTAAATTTTATTTATTGCACGTTGCTTGGCATGGCATAAGTGCCAGTTGCCAAAGCGACTAAAATATCTTGACTATAAATGTGTACTGTTAAAACCACAGTACGTTTGCCTGCTTTTATAATTTTGGCCTGTGCCTGCAAATCATGTTGGCTAGGTTTTGCTAAAAAATGGATACTAAAATCTTGGGTCACTGCTAAAAGTTGTTTGCCATAATGTGCCAACACCGCTGCATACATGGCTGCATCAGCAAGGGTCATCATGGTTGGCCCTGAGAGAGTTCCACCTGCACGCAATTGATTTTGTTGATAGGGTAAAATACAGTCTGCTTCTAAAGGGCGTAAGGCAACAACTTTAAAGCCATTATCTTGTGCTGTGCCAACACTATTTTGAATCCACTGGGTAATTTGTTCGGGTGTTGTGTCAAACATAAATTATCATCACCAAAAAATAAGCGGCAATTTTAACGCAGTTGTTCTAAAATCGGCATTGTTTTATGTGCTTTGCGGCTGTTTTTATTTGAGCGGCTTAGTTTAGGACTTACACAGTTATCGCTTATTTGTTCGCATTTCAACCGTTTTCAACGATTTTATGCTCACAAAACGCGCTTGTTTCGACTTCGCTCAACACAAGCTTTTGGCAAAATGCGTAAATCCTGAGCGAGTAAAAATCACAATCCCATATCAAATTTGTTTTTTACTAAGCTTTTATTGATTAAACTATTTGCCACATCACAAACTTCTGTTTGTACATAAAACCAATAATCAGGATTATCAATCGTTCGCTCTTTTATCTGTTGAGGAATAAAGCGGCTCATCTCTTTGTTAAAGTCGTCATGTACTTCATCGTCTTGCCTGAGCTTGTCAAGCTGAACTTTGAGCATTTCAATAAACTCTTGTTTTTGCTTGTTTCTTGCCGCTAATTTTTGATCAAAAAGTGCTTCTGATAAAACTACGCCACGCTGTTTAATCCAAACAATATCCCATATATCACGGGGTTTAATTCGTCGTGCGCGATAAGCCAATGCTATCAACTTATCAACCAATATTTCTTCAAGGGATTGTACAGGCACAAGAATCCCTTCTGTTGAGACCATGATATTGTAATGATTCAATAATGGCCTTTTTTGTATATCAAAAGAGGGAATCGCACAAACATCAATATGAATTTTTTGCTGTGGTAAATCTGGTCGTGTAGCCTCTTTGATAATACTAATTGTCCATGAAGACGTATTACCTTGTTTATGTTGATTAGGTTTATTAACCCATACTGTCGTTTCGTATTTATGTTGAAGATATTGCTGAATGTCAGCCTCTAGGCCATTAAAGTGAGAAGGCTTAAAATCATGTCCGCCATTAAAATCAAGGTCTTCTGATAAGCGCGCACTGTTGTAGCACATGCGCAACGAAGTACCACCAATAAAAGTGAGTTGTTGCATAGCACCTTGTTTAACCATGACGGCTAAAATATCGTGATGCAAAATTTCTTTTTCGATGACAGGTGTAATGGCGGCATATGCTGGATTTTCTGCCACAATTTGTTGAATTTGTTGTTTTAACATCTTAGCCCTCCAGCATGTGAAGATTACGATTGCAATGTTTAAGGTCAGCGAGTGCTTGTTGGGCTGTTGCTCGATACATATTTATATCGGTATCAAAATACAAATTTGGCGCAATATCTTTGACTGGCTTTTTGGTATGGGTAAATTCTATTACTCCATAAGGCGTAAAAAAAGTACCACTTCTGCCCTTCGTGACAACGGTTACTCTACCCATAATGACTTGAGAAATATCACCTGTATAACTAAGTTGGCTTTCTAAACTAATATAAGTTAAGACATTACCACGTAGTTTTTTAATAATTTTATAAAGGGCTGTTGTTGGCTCGGGTGGGGTTAATAGGCTTTCAAACAGACCTTGCGCTACTCTTCTGATAATGCCCTTTTTAACACAGTCAGCAAGAAATTTGGTAAAGGTTGGTGTATGGGCTTCACCTAACATAAACGCAAGTTCTGACGCATGATGAATGCCGCCTCCTGCCTTAACTGAGCTTGCAAAAACGTAAAGTAATCTTTCAGATTTTGTCATTTAGATTTACACAAAATAACTTAATACGTTATAAAGTGTAAACCTGTGGCCAACTATCTACAAGCAAAGGGTCAAAAATAAGCGGCAATTTTAATGGAGTTGTTCTAAAATCGGCATCATTTTGTTTTCTTGGATGTAAATTTATTATGCGCGCTAGTCGTTTTTTGCTTGCTACGCTTCGTGAAACTCCTGCCGATGCCGTTGTTATCTCCCACCAACTGATGTTACGTGCGGGTTTAATTCGCAAAGTGGGCACTGGTTTATATAATTGGCTGCCTTTAGGCTTACGCGTATTACAAAAAGTTGAACGTATTGTCCGCGAAGAAATGAACCGCTCTAACGCATTAGAAGTGTTAATGCCTGTTACCCAACCTGCCGAATTGTGGGAAGAATCAGGCCGTTATGTGCAATATGGCGCAGAATTATTACGCTTCAAAGACCGCCACCAAGCTAACTTTGTCTTAGGCCCAACACACGAAGAAGTCATTACTGATTTAGCGCGTAATGAGTTGCAATCCTACAAACAATTACCTGTGAATTTTTATCAAATTCAAACAAAATTCCGTGACGAAATTCGCCCACGTTTTGGCGTGATGCGCTCACGCGAGTTTATTATGAAAGACGCTTATTCTTTCCATGCTAACCAAGCGTCCTTACAAGAAACCTATGACGTGATGTACGACACGTATTGCCGTATTTTTAGTCGTATTGGTGTCGATTTTCGTCCTGTTCAAGCCGATACTGGCTCAATTGGTGGTGATGGCTCACATGAATTTCACGTGTTAGCCGAAAGCGGTGAAGATTTAATTGCCTTTTCTGATACCTCTAACTATGCCGCCAACATCGAAATGGCCGAAGCCATTTGCACTAGCCAACGCCCTACTGCAAGCCAAGCGATGCAAAGCGTTGATACGCCCAATGCCCACAGCATTGCCGAAGTGTGCGAGTTTTTAAAGGTTGATGCTAGCCAAACCGTCAAAACCTTAATTGTACGCGGCAAAGCCGATGACAAAGGCAAATATGGTTTAGTGGCTTTAGTGTTACGTGGCGACCATGAATTAAATGACATTAAAGCTGAAAAATTAGCTCACGTTGGCTCTCCCCTAACCTTTGCTAGCGAAGCCGAAGTGTTAGCGGCTGTTGGTTGTCATGTTGGCTCTATTGGCCCACAAGGTTTAACTATTCCTGTGTTGGTTGACCGCTCTGCTGCTGCCTTAGCTGATTTTGTTGCGGGTGCAAATGTGGATGGCAAACATGTAACAGGCTTAAACTGGGAACGTGATGCGCAAATCACTGCCATTGTCGATATCCGTAACGTGGTTGCTGGTGACCCATCACCTGATGGTCAAGGCAAGTTAGTGTTAAAACGTGGCATTGAAGTCGGCCATATTTTCCAACTTGGTAAAAAATACTCACAAGCACTTAACTGTACGGTGTTGGGTGAAGATGGCAAACCGTTTGTTGTGACTATGGGTTGTTATGGTATTGGCGTGACGCGTGTGGTTGCTTCTGCCATTGAGCAAAATTACGATGAACGTGGCATTATTTGGCCAGATGCCATTGCCCCTTTCCATATTGCTTTAGTGCCAATGAACTGGGCAAAATCACAACGTATTCAAGAAGAAAGCCAAAAACTGTATGAGCAATTAACTGCCGCAGGGTTTGATGTGTTTTATGATGACCGCAACGAAAGACCGGGGGTTAAATTTGCCGATGCCGAATTGATTGGTATTCCTCATCGTTTAGTGATGGGCGAAAAAGGCTTAGATGCAGGCACGATTGAATACAAAGGCCGCCGTGACAGTGAGTCTCAAGATATTGCTTATAGCGATTTAATTAACTTCTTAAAAGAGAAGATTAACATTTAATCTTTGTGGGCAGACACGTTGGTCTGCCCTTACTCACCATTGTTGATACACACCTAAACCAACCCCTAAACGATGCGCTTTATTGGTATGAAAATTATCTGCTAAATAATGCACATATATATTTTTAGCTTTTAATTCCACTCCTAAAGACCCTGTTTGTGGCTCGGTGATAAAACCTAACTGCCAATTATTTTTTAGGTTGTATAAAAATGCCCCTTGCCATAAAGCCATACTTTTATTAAAAAACATTCTCAATTCCGTTTGATAGTTATTTTTTAATTGATAATTTAACTTTGCCTTACCGTTAATTATCAGCTTTTGTGTATATTTATCATCAATTGCCAACTGTCCCTCAATATTATGTGTAAATTTATAACATTGACAACTTGCATTATATTGTGTGGTTGGAATATCTTGCCAATATAAACGACCATAAATATCATTAATTTGTACTAAAAAATGTGTTTTTGGATTAATTTGCCAAGCTAATTCAGCATCTACACTAAAACCTAATGCACTCGGATTTTTGGGATACCATTCTAGCTGTTCCTCTTTTAATTGGGGTTCATCATAATAATAATTAACATCCATTTGCATATTATTAATATCTTTAACTTTAAATCCTTGTTGCTTAAAATTTACATTTCCTTCTAATTGACCATCAGTTATTTTATAGCCTTTAAGCAGGTTAATTGCTAAACCAAGTTTTAAATTTTTATTAAATTCTTGATATTGTAACCAACGAACACCATAACTTTCACTGTATTTTGCTTTAATAAATAAAGGATAATCTTGCTGAGCAATAGGTAAGTAATTATTTTTATAGGCATGATAAATTTGTGCAGTTTGCTCACTAAAATCTAATAAATAATCATAACGCCATAATATACTTAATTGGCTATATTGATTTTTAGTTGATATTTCTGCTCGACCTTGTAAAAAAGCTTTATCTCCCGTTTTAAGATTATCATGCCAATCATCGGTAAATGCCTTAATAGAAACAGGCTCAGCATAAGCATTTATATTAATATCTAAATTTAGATTATTTGCTAATGCTGATATGGGCAATAAACTGAACAAATATAAAAAACGCATTTAACTCCCCAAATAAAAAGACGGTCAAAAGACCGTCTTTCTAAACGACATCAAAGATTATAAAAACTTAATTTTATCATCTTTAAATTTAACTACAGGTGCGCCATTAAGTTTATAAACCCAACCTTGCACAGTGCCATTGACCTTTAACTCCAATTTATTGGCATCACTAGTTGATTCTGCTACATCAACACTCACACCATTTTTATTACTTAGCTTAATGGTAGTATTACCATTTTGAGTTGTACCAGTAATATCAATTTTTTCCTCACCTGCACGCACAGTCATGGTCAAATTACCATTTTGTTGGCCTGCATAATTGGCTGTGACTAAGGCTTCAATATCAGCGGCTGCATTACCCACTAATTTAATTTTGGTATTAGCCGTGATTGTACCTTTAATTTGATGAGTGGCATCTTCAGATAACGTATCTTCGGAATAGATTAACTTGCCATCAACTTGAGCATTTGTGGATTTATAATCAAAATTGGCAGGATAAACAGGGATATACATACCATCACTATCAACGTTTGCTCTTAATGCCCACCAATAATTATAAGTGGTCACAAACTCCTTATAAGCTACGGCCGCATCTGTATTTGTTGTGCAATTACCTAACCAAGAATAACCAACATTAGCCATCAAGCGTTTTTGTCCGCCCGCACAATATTGACTGTCCATTGATAATACAACTTGTGTTGCATTACTATAATAAATTGTGCCTTTCTTAGGTTTTAAGGTAATGGTATTAGCTTGTGGGTTATATTGATAATTATAAAAGCCTGTGCTAATAAAATCTTCTTCTGGTGACACAAGTGGATTTGTCTCACTTAACGCTACACTGGCCGTTGACTCCACTACATCACCATCAGCACTGCTAAATTTACCCGATAATGTTGCTAAATCAGGCATTGGCCACAAACGTTTGCCACCTGTGGTGGTATCTAAATTTAAACGTTTGCCTGTTAAAGTGGCATTACCCACAAATTGATTAATTTCGTTAGCAGGCGCATTTAACACTTTTAAGGTAATACGGTCTAGTTTGGCCTCTACTTTATTAGGAATATGCACGGTACCTGCATCATCAGCATCAATATGGCTTTGTAAAGTATTTGCTGTATCAAAATATACAGTTACTCGACTTTGACTATCACTTGCCAATCCAAACTCTAGATTAGCAGTTTTAATTTTGCTATTGGCATCAATGGCTACAGTAAACTCTTTGGCAGAAGCGGTTTTTGAAGGATAGCTGACTTTGAAGTTGGAGATGGTAAAGCCTTTTGCTGTGCCATCATTAACTAATGTCCATACCCCATTATTATATTGACGTTTTTTGCGTTGTAATTTTACTTCGCCATTTAACACAGCCGTATTTGTTGCAGCATCAATACTAAGTCGTAAATCATTGCTTGCTATTGCCTCTAACTCACCATTATTAAATGTTTTGCCAAATAATGTGTTTAACTGCGCAGTTGCTAACTGACGAGTTGCTTGACTTTCCTCAACTGCTGATGCCATCACCACAGTTACCGCACCCAACGCATCAAAAATCAAACTATCACCATCCGTTAAAGCTTGAATAGATTTAACTTTTTGCTCTGCTGTTTTAATAAAACTTTGGTCATCATACTGTTGTAAGGCACTTAATAACAAACTTGCACTATTTACAAAAGCTTTTGCTTTAGCCAAATCATCTAAACCAGCCCCATTAGTAGGAGCTGCGGTTGTTATATCTTGGCTTTTGTTAGCTAACTCTAATTGTGCTGCCAATAGAGTTTTAACTGCGCTATTTACAGCATTTTTAAACTGATTGGACTCAGCAACGGCTTTTGCAGCTGCCAATACATCAGCAAGGTCTAACTTGTCATTTTTACCAACAGCTTCGCTGCTTTGTAACTGGCCATTTTTGCTATTAATTTCCACAGCCAGTGCGTTTAATTTAGCCGAAATATCTGTCACTTTACCCGCTAATTGGGCAATCGCCGCATTCATAATCGCATATTGTTGTTCGGCTGTATTAGCTGTTGCTAAATTACCCGATGGATTAACGGCTGTTGTGTCATTTAATGCTGGCAAATTAAATAAATCAGCAATTTGTGTTAAAGCTGTTTCAATATTTGTTTTATTAAAGCCTTTGTCCTCGGCATATTTGGCCGCTAAATGGGTAAAGGGCGTAATGGCTGTTTTGTTGGTAGCTTTTAACTCTGGCAATACGGTTTGTAAAACCAAACCATTCACCGCAATAGGTGCATTAAATTTTACATCGCCCTCACAACCTGTTGGAATATCACACAACATTTTAGTTGAAGCATCGGCGGTCATTTCTAAAATAACTGCACCACTATAGCCTGATACTTTAAGTGTATATGCACCGTTATTGTCGGTGGTTGTTTCGGTGATTTTATCACCTTTTTTTCCATCAACTACTTTATAAGCAGTGACTTTAGCCGCTTGTAATAAACCTTTAACGGCTGTACCTGTAATACTTGATTCTGTAACAACAGGAGCGACTGTTGCTGTTCCATCATCGTCACCACCGCCACCACAGGCAGCAAGTAATACTGATAAAACAGCAGCAGAAAGAATTTTAGGTGCAAATGGAATGTTTTTCATTAGAAACTTCCTTGATTAAATAAAACGTGATTCGAGTGCAAAATACTAACATTGAAAAACAATTCAAAAAACTGGCTAGCCAACAAAAACATTACAAAACGTAACAAAAAAGCCGCGAATTTCGCGGCTTTTTTGTTAAAACAAATTAACGCTCTAAGTATTGTAATTTGTCTTTTACACCATCCCACTGTTTAGCGTCAGCAGGTGCATCACCTTTTTCGGTGATGTTTGGCCATACTTCGGCTAATTCAGCATTGAGCTTGATATATTGTTCTTGCCCTTTTGGCACTTCATCTTCAGAGAAAATGGCATTTGCTGGACACTCAGGCTCACACAAAGCACAGTCGATACATTCATCAGGATGAATAACCAAAAAGTTTGGGCCTTCATAGAAGCAATCTACAGGACATACTTCTACGCAATCTTGATATTTACATTTAATACAGTTTTCGGTAACGACAAAAGCCATGTTGTCCTGCCTCTTAATTTAAAATCAAATTTAAGCTGATATAACGCCTAAATCTTAACCAATGGGAACATAATTCAACAATAGTCTTATTCTACGCATGATTAATCCCATTTGTAAGCCCTAATCTACCTAGCTTTTCATCAATAATGCTTGTAAGTCATATAACTGTTGTAGAGCAGCACGCGGCGTTAGGTTGTCAATATCTATCGCTTTTAGGGCTTGTTCGACTTGGCTTACCTGTGGCTTTTCAATAATTTTTTCCACCACTTTTTCTACAACAACAGGTTCGGCAAATAAGCCCGCTTGCATCGGGGCAGGTTTTTGTTTGGCTTTTTGATCATTAGGACTTTGTTCTAGCTCTTGTAGTTTGTGCTGAGCGGCTTGAATAACCGCCATAGGCACACCTGCTAATTTAGCGACTTGCAAACCAAAACTTTTACTGGCTGCGCCTTCGGTGACTTGATGCAAAAATACTAAATGATCGCCATAATCACTCGCAGCAACATGGACATTCGTGACACCCTGATAATATTGTGGCAAACTGGTTAGCTCAAAATAATGGGTTGCAAACAAAGTTAAAGCTTTGATTTGTTGCGCCAAATGCACAGCCGCTGCCCATGCTAAAGCTAAACCATCAAACGTGCTTGTGCCTCTCCCTACTTCATCCATTAACACTAAACTTTGTTCGGTAGCGTTTTGTAGAATATTCGCGGTTTCGGTCATTTCGACCATAAAGGTTGAACGGCCACCTGCTAAATCGTCAGATGAGCCAATACGGGTAAAAATTCGATCGATACAACCAATAGTCGCTGCTTGTGCAGGCACAAAACTGCCAATATGCGCTAATAGCACAATCAACGCCGTTTGACGCATAAACGTTGATTTACCGCCCATATTTGGCCCTGTGATAATCAACATTTTTTGTTTAGAGGTTAATAAAGTGTCGTTTGCAGTAAATGGGCTATTTAACACCGCTTCAACCACAGGATGACGACCTTGTTTAATATCAACAGTAATTTGTGACACCAGTTGTGGCTTTACCCAATTTAACGAAGCTGCTCTATCGGCCAAAGCCACCAACACATCAAGTTCTGCCAAAGCTAAACTCATATGTTGTAGTGGGGCTAAATATTGTGAAAAACCCTCTAAAAGTTGCTCGTATAAGAATTTTTCACGGGCTAAGGCTTTTGCCGCAGCAGATAAGGCTTTGTCCTCAAATACTTTGAGTTCGGGCGTGATAAACCGTTCAGCATTTTTTAGAGTTTGACGACGAATAAAATGGGCTGGTGCGTTATCGGCTTGGGCACGAGTTAGCTCAATATAATAACCACTGACACGGTTATAGCCAATTTTTAAGTTGGCAATACCTGTCGCTTCACGTTCTTTTAATTCTAGTTGTAATAAATAATCGCCTGCATTGGTGCTAATGGCACGTAATTCATCTAACTCCGCATCAAAGCCGTCTGCTAATACGCCACCGTCACGAATCACCACAGGCGGGTTATCAACAATGGCTTTGTTCAGTAATTGATGTAGTTGTGGGAATTCTTGAATATCATCGGCTAAAGCTTGAATTTTGCTGTCTTTAGCCAATTTTAATTGCTGTTGCAAGGCTGGCAATTCGGCAAACACTTCTCGCAAATGGCTTAAATCACGCGGACGTGCGGTTTTTAAGGCTACCCTTGCTAAAATTCGCTCACAATCCCCAATTGCTTGCAAATGACTCTGCAATTTTTCGTAATAATAATCGGTGCTTAATTCGGTAATGGCTGCTTGTCGAGCTAGCAAGGTAGGCATATGACGAACAGGCTGATGTAACCAACGACGTAATAAACGGCTACCCATCGGTGTTTGGCAAACGTCTAACACCCATGCCAAACTATATTGAAATTCACCCACTAAGGTTTGCGTTAACTCTAGATTTTTGCGAGTGGCTGCATCTAAATAAATAAAATCACTGGCTTGTTCGACGCGTAAACCTTGTAGATGTGGTAAGGCGGTTTTTTGGGTTTCTTTGGCATACTGCAACAATGCACCTGCAGCAATAATGGCCGCAGGTAAATGTTGACAACCGAAACCTTGCAAATCTTTAACGGCAAATTGTTGGCATAAGATATGTTGTGCCGTTTCTAAACCAAATTGCCACGGGGGATATTTACGAATTGGCCGATTATCAAGCCATGCTAATACAGGCGAATCCTCACTAATTAGAATTTCGGCAGGATTTAAACGAGCTAATTCAGCAGCTAAACCATCAGGTGATAACTCACAACTTAACACACTAAAACGACCACTACTAATATCTAAAACCGCTAAACCTAGCTCTTGTTGATAGGCATGAATCGCTAATAATAAAGCCTCTTGTTTAGCGTCTAAAAATGCCTCATCTGTCACTGTGCCTGCGGTTAAGATACGGACAACCTTACGTTCAACAGGCCCTTTGCTGGTAGCAGGATCACCTACTTGCTCACAAATTACCACTGCCTCGCCAAGCTTCACCAACTTTGCCACATAACCTTCGGCCGCATGAAATGGCACACCTGCCATGGGAATGGGATTTCCTGCGGTTTTGCCACGATGGGTTAAGGTAATATCTAATAAACGTGCAGCCTTATGCGCATCATCAAAAAACAATTCATAAAAATCGCCCATTCGATAAAACACTAAGGCATGGGGATAATCGGCTTTGATGCGTAAATATTGCTGCATCATTGGGGTATGGTCGGCAAAATCAGTCACAGTCGTTGCTCTGTTTAGTCCTAAAAATTGAGTGTCAATTTTAACGATGATTGAGATTGGTTGATAGTTTTAAATAGCGACGATTTATGACGCACGACATTTTTTGACCTCTAGCCAAAAGCCAATTAACCTGCGACTATACAGCCATCCAATCCACAACCTACATCACTCTTTAGGAGATAAAAAATGGATGATAACAAACGTAAAGCTCTTGGTGCTGCTTTAGCGCAAATCGAAAAACAATTTGGTAAAAACACCTTAATGCGTTTAGGTGACAAACCAACCGAAGCCATTCAAGCGGTTTCAACAGGCTCTTTAGGGTTAGATATAGCCCTTGGTATTGGGGGTTTACCTAAAGGTCGTATTGTTGAAATTTATGGTCCTGAATCTTCGGGTAAAACGACACTCACCTTACAAGTGATTGCTGAATGCCAACGTCAAGGTGGTACAGCCGCGTTTATTGATGCCGAACATGCACTTGACCCGACT
>JAXMGJ010000003.1:0-290196 GCA_046347315.1 Agitococcus sp. | reverse complement strand
GTATTCAGTTTTGGCCGTTTAATTGCTAATGAAGATATGCACAACGGCAATTTAAGTTTCTTTTTGGCGCATGACTTTAGTTTAAGCCTTGCACCCGTTTACGATATGTTGCCAATGCGTTTTGCACCAACCATTCACGGCGAGGTAGTTGAGCGCGAGATAAAGGTGGCTCAAGCTACACCTTTAACGCAAGATATTTGGGCAGAAGTAAGTGGTTGGGCAAAGTATTATTGGCAGCAAGTTGCTAAGCATGAGGACATTAGTGCCGAGTTCAAAAAAATTGCTGAGCAATATATAAACAGTGAACAGTCCTAGTCATTCGTTCGGATTGTCAAGCATTTAAAAAGCTATTGACTGTTCACTGATAATTGCTATTAGTTGGTTAACCAACCATTTAGCTCTTTAATGTCCATTTCGCCAAGCTGACCACTAGAGGCACGCAATTTAACGGTGTTAATCACATAATCATATCGTGCATTGGCGTAATCTCGTTTAGCGGCATAAACATTACGCTCCGCGAGCAATACATCCACAATGTTGCGTGTACCTACATCATAACCTGCTTTAGTAGCAGCTAACGCAGCTTCGGCAGACTTAACGGCCTGTTGACGTGCTGCAACGCGGTAACTATCCGCAGACACATTTAAAAAGGCAGTACGAGTTTGAGTGGTCAGTTGACGTTGAACAGAGGTCACTTGCTCACGAGCAGCATCACGGCCATAACTGGCTTGTTTAACTGCCGAGGAGGTGCGGCCGCCAGTATAAATAGGCCATTGCATTTCGATACCCGCCGAAATAGCACGTGCGTTTTGCGTTGCCAAAGGACTGGTACCATTATCACGGTCACTGACAGAGGCTACAAAATCAATCGTTGGACGATAGCCTGCTCGCTGTTCTTCCACTGCTTTTTCGGCTGCTTGTTGATTAAAACGTGCAGTAGCCAATTGTGGATTTTTTTCTTGGGCTAATTTTACCCATTCATCAGCGTTATTAGGTTGTGGCATGATCACTACAAAATCATCGCGTAAACGATTGAGTTCGCCTGCATCATTGCCAATAATTGCAGCAAATGCCTCTTTGGCACTGGCTAGACCGACTTCTTGGCTGATACGCGCGGCTACAGAACCGTCAAGTTGTGCTTGAGCTTCTAAAACATCGGTTTTGGCTATCAAACCAACTTCAAAACGTTTTTGAGATTGTTCTAGTTGCCGTTTAAGAGCGGCTTCTTCGGCTTTAGCAGAGGCTAAGGTTTCTTGGGCACGCAAGACGTTAAAATAAGCTTCGCTGACGCGTAACACTTGTTGTTGTTGCTCAAAACGATAGTTGGCTTCGTTAACTGAGCTTAATGCTTTAGCCTTTTGATATGACTTCCACAAGTCAGCTCTATACAAACCTTGACGCGCTTGAATAGCTAGTTGCGTCGCTGTGTAGTCGTAATTCGCTCCTGTTTCTGGATTAACTTTATTGCGATTCATTGAGCCAGAAAAACCAACAGTGGGTAATAATGCCCCATAACTGAGTTGTTCTTTTTCTTTTTCGGCTAAATATTGATTGGTTGTCACTGCCCACTGAGGGTCATTTTTTAATGATTGTTCGTAGGCTTGTGCTAAATCTAAAGCGTAACAACTACTGCTAAGACCAATAGAAAAACATAAAGTCGATAATATAAAACGCATAACAACATACCGCTGAGTATGGAAGAAGCTGAAAGACTATTGCTTTATGACAATTAAGGCAAGTATATAACATAGATTTATTGTTTGTATCGTGTGAGATAGACTAATGCCCTATACCCATAAATCCATAAGCAAGGTATAGTCTATCTTATCTTGAATTAACCGATTATCTGCTATTACTTATGACCACTTCTCATTTTTTAAGCGAAAACGCTCAAGTTGATAAAGCTTCTATCCAAGCTTTGCCTGCTTCTCACAAAATTTATGTGCAAGGTTCACGACCCGATATTCGTGTGCCGATGCGTGCCATTCATTTAGAAGATACGCCCACGGCCTTTGGTGGCGAAAAAAATCTGCCAGTCGTGGTCTATGATACTTCGGGTGTTTATACCGACCCCAACGTCACCATTGATATTCGTCAAGGTTTACCCAGTGTGCGCGAGGCGTGGATTGCCGAGCGTGACGATAGCGAAGTATTAGCCAATTTAAGCTCCGATTATGGTCGTCAACGTGAAAAAGACATTGCCTTAGCTCCGTTACGTTTTGGTCATTTACGCCAGCCACGCCGTGCCTTGGCAGGCAAAAATGTCAGTCAAATGCACTATGCCAAACAAGGCATTATTACCCCCGAAATGGAATATGTGGCTATTCGTGAAAATTGCAAACTGCAAGAAGCGCGTGCCAATGGTTTGTTAAATCAGCATCAGGGACAGTCGTTTGGGGCAGCGATTCCTAAAGAAATTACCCCCGAATTTGTGCGTCAAGAAGTGGCTTTAGGTCGTGCGATTATTCCTGCTAATATCAATCACCCCGAATTAGAACCGATGATTATTGGCCGTAATTTTTTGGTCAAAATTAACGGTAACATTGGTAACTCAGCCTTAGTTTCTTCCATCGAAGAAGAAGTCGCCAAAATGACGTGGGCAATTCGTTGGGGCTCAGACACCATCATGGATTTATCCACAGGTAAAAATATCCATGAAACGCGTGAATGGATTTTGCGTAATTCACCTGTCCCCATTGGCACAGTACCGATTTATCAAGCCTTAGAAAAAGTTGACGGTATTGCTGAAAATTTAACGTGGGAAATCTTCCGCGATACTTTAATTGAGCAAGCCGAGCAGGGTGTGGATTACTTTACCATTCATGCAGGCGTATTGTTGCGTTATGTGCCACTCACTGCCAAACGCTTAACGGGTATTGTCTCGCGTGGCGGCTCTATTATGGCTAAATGGTGTTTGGCGCATCACAAAGAAAACTTTTTATATACCCACTTTGACGAAATTTGCCAAATTATGAAGGCCTATGACGTATCGTTCTCTTTAGGTGATGGGTTAAGACCCGGTTCGATTCAAGATGCCAATGACGAAGCACAATTAGGTGAATTAAAAACCCTAGGCGAATTAACCCAAATTGCATGGCAACATGATGTGCAAGTGATGATTGAAGGGCCGGGCCATGTGCCAATGCATATGATTAAAGAAAACATGGACTTACAGTTAAAATGGTGTCATGAAGCACCGTTTTATACGCTTGGCCCATTAACCACCGATATTGCCCCCGGTTATGACCATATTACCTCCGCCATTGGTGCAGCCATGATTGGTTGGTATGGCACAGCCATGTTGTGCTACGTTACCCCTAAAGAGCATTTGGGTTTGCCCAACAAAAAAGACGTTAAAGACGGCATTATTACTTACAAAATTGCCGCTCACGCAGCAGACTTAGCCAAAGGCCACCCTGGGGCGCAAATTAGAGATAATGCCTTGTCAAAAGCTCGGTTTGAGTTTAGATGGCAAGACCAATTTAATTTGAGCCTCGACCCCGATACTGCGCGGAGTTTTCATGATGAAACCCTGCCCAAAGAAGCCCATAAAGTGGCGCATTTTTGCTCGATGTGTGGGCCAAAATTCTGCTCAATGAAAATTACCCAAGATGTGCGCGATTATGCCGACAGTTTAGAGGCACAAGCGGCCGAAGGCATGCAACAAAAGTCTGAGGAGTTTAAAGCGCAGGGTAGTGAAATTTATAAGGTGGTGTAACTCCAAAATAAAACATGAGTAACCCGTGTGAAGTGCAACCTAACACGGGTTGTATCGTTGTGTCCTGTATTTCGCTAGGCTGCATACAGGCTACTACTATGAGGGCTAGGGTGAGGGCAATATGCAACAAACAGCATTTAATCAACAACATGATGTAGAGATTATTAGCCGAGAAACGGTCTATAAATCTTTTACTCAAGTCGATGTCGTAAAATTAAAACATCGTTTGTTTGCAGGCGGCATCAGTCCACTGATTCAACGTGAATTAGTGATAAAACCTGAAGCGATAGGCGTGTTAATTTATGACCCTGATTTAGATGCGGTATTGTTAATCGAGCAATTTAGAGTCGGGGCATTGTCTCACCCAAATCCGTGGCAGCTCGAAATTGTCGCTGGTTTGGTTGATGGTTACGGTGAGAGTTTAGAAGAAGTTGCCAAACGTGAAGTGATAGAAGAAGCAGGCGTTGAATTATCACGTTTAGAAACAGTGATGACGTTTTTGCTCAGTCCGGGTGGTAGCAATGAAAAATTTACCTTATTTGTGGGGCAAGCAGATTTGTCCACCATCACCACAGGCAATTTGCATGGCTTGCCCGAAGAAGGCGAAGATATTCGAGTCAATGTACTCGCTGCAGAGCAAGCCATTGCTTTGTTAAAACAAGATATCTTATTTAACGCGCCCTTGTTAATCGCTTTGCAATGGTTGGCGTTAAATAAAAAAGATTTACAGACTCGTTGGCAAAATTGAAGAAAATTTAGTAAATTGTTAAACTGGTCGCTAGAAAAATATCTATTTTTTGCGTTTAATATAAGCAAGATTGGCTAATATGATGGTTGTGCTAGTCTTAATATTATAAATACAGGACAAATATCAGACACCATGCTTAAAAAAAGTGTCGTCATGATGTAGTCCACCATAGTCCGCTTTAGGGATGGCATCTTGAAAAAACAGCAAAATAAGCCACTCCGTGTAGTGCAAGTATCCGATAGTCATCTGTTTAGTTCAACGGAAGGACGATTATTGGGTTTAAATACCGAAAACAGCTTGCAACTGGTATTGGCTAAAATAAAACAAGAACAAACACATATTGATGTTATTTTGGCAACGGGCGATATTGCTCAAGATGCCTCCGAAGTTGCCTATACCCGTTTTCAACAACACTTGGCGCAATTTACTGCTCCTAATTATTGGCTACAAGGTAATCACGATATTACTCAGCCGATTTTGAATACATTGGGTGATAAAAGCCATCTTAGTCCGTGTGTGATTAAGTTTGCCAAATGGCAGATTATTATGCTCAACTCCAGTGTGGAATGTGAAGTGCCAGGTAAGTTTAAGCCCGAAGAATTAGCCTTCTTAAAAACTGCGTTAGAGCAAAGCAAAAATTATCATGTGATGGTCTGTTTGCATCATCACCCTGTGCCAATGGAATGTAAGTGGTTAGATACCCAAGTGGTACGCAATGCCGCCGATTTTTGGCAAGTGATAGACCAGTTTAGCCACATCAAAGCCATTGTATGGGGACACGTTCATCAAGCCTCCGACCGTGTGCGTAACAAGGTGCGTTTGTTGTCTGTGCCGTCAACTTGTGTGCAATTTAAGCCCTTGAGTGATGACTTTGCGATAGATGAAGACGTGGCACCCGGTTATCGTTGGTTTGATTTATATGACAATGGTGATATAGAAACGCAAGTATCACGGGTAGAAGGGGTTAAATTTGTGGTGGATTGGACAGTCAAAGGATATTAAATAGGGCATGTCCACACTCATTTATATTCACGGTTTTAATAGTTCTCCACAATCGCATAAAGCAGGCTTACTGCGCCAATGGCTGGCTCAACATCGACCAGATGTTGACTTTATCACGCCCGACCTCAATGTTTTTCCCAAGCAAGCTATTCAATTATTAGCCCAATTAGTGCAACAATACCCACAGGCTGGTTTATTAGGCAGTTCCTTGGGTGGTTTTTATGCCACTTGGCTCAATCAACATTATGGCAATAAGGCGGTATTAATTAATCCTGCGGTTAAAGCCTACGATTTATTAAGTACACTGTTGGGTGAACAACGTAATTACCACACAGGCAAAGGTTATATTTTAACCCAAGCCCAAGTTGATGAATTATTAGCGATAGAAGTTGACGCGTTGAAGTATCCTGAACGCTTATGGATACTATTACAAACCGCCGATGAAACCTTAGACTATAGGCTGGCTTTGGCAAAATATCTCCAATCACCGATGCTGGTGGAGGAGGGGGGTAATCATGCCTTTGACAGTTTTGAACATCATATTCCTGCCATTATTGATTTTTTAGATTTATGACTACTTATAACGCTGATGCCATTGAAGTTTTATCGGGTTTAGACCCTGTTCGCCGCCGTCCCGGTATGTATACCGACACCAGTCGCCCTAATCATTTAGCCCAAGAAGTGATTGATAACTCGGTTGATGAGGCAATGGCTGGCCATGCGTGTCAGATTCAAGTCATTTTGCACGAAGACAATTCTTTAGAAGTGATAGACGATGGCCGCGGTATGCCTGTTGATATGCACCCTGAAGAAAAAATGTCAGGTGTGGAGTTAATTTTGACCAAACTCCATGCGGGCGGTAAGTTTTCTAATAAAAACTATCAGTTTTCGGGTGGTTTGCATGGTGTGGGTATTTCGGTGGTCAACGCCTTATCCAGCCAAGTACAAGTTAAAGTTAAAAGAGAGGGTCAAGAATATGCCATCAGTTTTGCCAATGGCAATAAATCGAAAGAATTAGAGGTGATTGGGTCTGTGCCCAAACGTCAAACAGGCACTAGCGTCCGTTTTTGGTCAGACCCACAATATTTTGATAATCCTAAATTTAATACCAAAGCCCTAAAACATTTACTCAAGGCTAAAGCGGTTTTATGCCCTAATTTGCAAATTAAATGGATTGATAAACAAGCCAAAGAAGAAGAGACATGGTATTACGAAGATGGCTTACGCGCGTATTTAATTGACAGTTGTAAAGACTTTGAATGTTTACCTGCCGAGCCTTTTGTCGGCGATTTTAAGGGGGAACATGCTGCTTGTGAGTTTGCGGTATTGTGGCAACCCGAAGGTGGCGAAACCATTCAAGAATCCTATGTTAATTTAATTCCTACCGTACAACATGGCACACACGTTAATGGTTTGCGTCAGGGCTTAACTGATGCCATGCGTGAGTTTTGTGAGTTTAGAAATTTATTACCCCGTAATGTTAAGTTAGCCCCTGAAGATGTGTGGGAGCGTGTGGCGTTTGTATTGTCGATGAAAATGCAAGAAGCGCAATTTTCGGGGCAAACCAAAGAACGTTTATCGTCACGCGAAGCCTCGGTGTTTGTGCAAGGGGTGGTTAAAGATGCGTTTTCGTTATGGCTCAATCAACATCCTGATGTGGGGCAACAATTAGCTGAATTAGCGATTGCCAGTGCCAATAAACGTTTACGTGCTAGCAAAAAAATTGAACGTAAAAAAATTACTCAAGGCCCCGCTTTACCGGGTAAGTTAGCCGATTGTGCAGGCCAAGATGTGATGAGAGGTGAGTTATTTTTGGTAGAAGGTGACTCGGCAGGTGGTTCGGCCAAACAAGCGCGTGACAAAGAGTTTCAGGCGATTATGCCGTTGCGTGGTAAGATTCTAAACACATGGGAAGTGGCGGCAGACCAAGTATTGGCTTCTCAAGAAGTCCATGATATTGCGGTTGCAATTGGTGTAGACCCTGCCAATGATGATTTGACAGGGTTACGTTATGGCAAAATTTGTATTTTGGCGGATGCCGACTCCGATGGTTTGCATATTGCTACTTTGTTGTGTGCCTTGTTTGTGAAACACTTTTCGGCTTTGGTCAAAAACGGTCATGTGTTTGTGGCAATGCCGCCGTTGTATCGTATTGATTGTGGCAAAGAAACTTATTATGCCCTTGATGATAGTGAAAAGCAGGGGATCTTTGATCGTCTAGCTGCAGAACATAAACGCGCCAAACCACAAGTCACTCGCTTTAAAGGTTTAGGTGAAATGAATCCTTTGCAATTACGCGAAACCACAATGGATCCCAATACGCGCCGCTTAGTACAACTCACTTTAGACGATGTTAAGGCAACTGAAAGTTTAATGGATATGTTGTTGGCCAAAAAACGTGCATCTGACCGTAAAGCATGGCTAGAAGAAAAAGGTAATTTAGCTGAGGTTGTGTGATAGATATCACTATTTTATCGTTATTTTCCTACCTTTAATCTGATCTAGTGCCAAATTGCTGTTTTTCGTGGCAATTTGGTGCATACAAAAATATACAACTCCATCACATTTTTCTACAATCGTTAGTGGTTTTCTATAAATAATACGACTTAGGTATTGCACTTAATTAGTGCATTTTGTGGGTATAAAGTCGTTTAATACATATACATAAATGAGCGACGGTTGTGTAAGCAATATAACGTTTGTTTTTTTAAATCTAGGCTTGTTTTGAGTAAGCGAGTATACAGTGAGTAAATTATCCGTTTGGTTATATAAAGGGTTATTGTTGTTATGCTTGATGTTAAGTGGTCAAGCTTATGCTGCATTAGTCGATATTGTGGTTAACCAAAGTGATAGCCCTGACCCTGTCCCATCAGGAGGCACACTGACTTATACCATTCATGTGGATAATAATGGGCCAGATGATGCAACAGGTGTTGTGTTAACCGATACTATTCCAGCAGGTACAACCTTTGTTTCTCGGACAACCACAAAAGGAACCTGTTCAGGGACAACTACTACGACGTGTAATATAGGCGATTTAGTGAATGGCGAAAGGGCAACAGTCACCATTGTGGTTACCGTTCCAAATACCGCAGGTACGATTAATAATACCGCAACAGCCACACGAAACGAGCCTGACAGCAATGCTACGAATGACAGTGATATTGATGCAACAACAGTCACTATTAGTGCCAATATGAGCATTACTAAAACAGACAGTGCAGACCCTGTTCTGCAAGGGCAAAATTATACTTACACCTTAACACCACGTAATAATGGTCCTCAAGCCTTAACAGGTACGGATGTTATTACAGTGGTTGATAATATTCCTTTGGGTATGCGTTTACGGTCTATTCCGACTGGAATGGGTTGGACTTGCTCTAGTTCAGGAGGAGCAACTTTTCCTCAAAATGGGCCAGTTGATGTCACTTGTACAAGAACAGGTAGTTTAGCAATCAATACTAATGCGGCAGCAATTACAGTCCCCGTTTTAGCAACTAGTACAGGTACCTTAGTTAATCAGGCTTCAGTTAGCTCAACCATGGCTGACAATAACACATCAAATAACACAGTAACTCAGCCAACAACCATTAACCAAGCTGCAGATTTAACAATCAGTAAAAGTAATAGTGCTAATAGTCCATTGGGAGCAGGGCAAACTTATACATATACAGTACAACCACGTTTGGTTGTTGGTGATACCACAGGCGCAACGGTACGCATTACAGATCCTTTGCCAAATACTATTACGGTAACAACAAATCCCACGATAGTGCCGCTAGCTTCTGGAACGTGGTCATGTGGCTATTTTGTCCCACCAGCACTGACAACACCTGTTGCTGTACCCTTTACGGTGAGTGATGCTAATCCCGTTACTTTGGTGTGTACATCAACGAGTCCTTTTACAAATACCTTAACGACTACTCTAAATTTAGCCAATATTACTTTTAATTATCAGCCGCAATCAGCAGGAAATATCACCAATGAGGCAACTGTGGGATTAGTGGGCTTAACAGATCCCGTATCTGGTAACAATACATCATCTATTACTCGTACGGTAAATGCCTCTTCTGATTTGCAAATAACCAAAGCAAGTACTTTTGCAGGCAGTACTACTAATGTTGATACCTTGTTATTGGGAACGTCATTTGATTATCGATTATCTTTTTGGAATTTAGGGCCTGGTGCGATTCCAACGGGAACCACAGTGACGATTACTGAGCAATTGCCTGCTGGCATTCAGATTGATTCTATACCAACACCAGCTGGTTGGACATGTCCAACACCACCGATTACTGGAACATTTACTTGTACTCGTAATGGTCTGGCTGTTTCAAGTGGTGTACTCGTCCTTAGAGCTAGCTCAACAAGCACAGGTACTAAAACGAATGTTGTGGATATTGCTTCGCCTTTATCTGATCCAAATATGGTCAATAATCATTCTGAGGATGTTATTGATATTTTTAGTACAGGTGGCGGGCCAGGTGTTTATCAAGATGCAAGTATTACTAAAATAGATAGTGGTGTAGCAGGTTATGGCCCAGATCCTGTTGCGATGACGGGTAATGTGACATATCGCTTACGGATTTTGAACCGTGGGCCAAGTCATGCACCAACAGGGCGGGTGATTACTATCAATGATTATATTCCTAGTAATGCAACAGTGATGTCTGTAACGCCTGTGAATGCAAGTGAATTGTGGACGTGTACACCTATTCCTCCAGGAGGCTTAGCTGGCCCAACAACGATTACTTGTACCCGTACAGTCAATGACAGTAATACTAATCTTCGTTTTAGAGTCAATGAAACAGATGATATTAATATTGTCTTACGAGCGGATTCTGGTAGTTCTGTGACTAATAATGCAACAGTGATAATCGCTAATGATCCTGTTAGTAGTAATGATTCGGCTAGCGAAACGACTACTGTTTTAACAGATGCTAATTTGGCAATTACTAAAACGGTTTCAACGCCATCTGTGTATTTTGGTGATACTTATACTTATACCTTTACCATCACTAATAATGGCAGTAATCCTGTCCCCGCAGGAGCGACAGGAGAGATTCAGCTCATTGATGATATGCGTCCTAATCCAGATGCAACGCATATTTCTAACACAGGTGCAGCAAATGGTTGGACGTGTACAACGTCTGGAACAGGTGGAGCAGACCCTTTTATTTGTACCTATCAAAATGGACTTGCTGTGGGTGCTTCAACCTCGTTTAATGTTACTGTTACGCCACGTACAGTGGGTTTAGCACGTAATAATACCGCCACGATTAACTTTCAACCCACCGCTACCGTTGCCGACCCAGATTTAAGTGACAATAGCAGTACTGTGCCTATAGACGTGTTACCTTCGGCTGATTTGCAAGTCAGTAAAGTGGCTTCTAGAGCCTCAGTCGCAATAGGTCAAGATTTGAGCTACACCATTACAACGCGAAATAATGGTCCTAATACCGCAACAAATGTGGTTATGGTCGATACCTTGCCTGCTAATGTCGATGTACGCTCTGTGTCAGCAACAGGCGGAGGTATCTGTGTACAGAACACTCCGAGTGCTGGGCAAATACAGTGTACATGGGCAAGTTTTAATAACGGCGCATCACAAGCAGTTACTATAGTTATTCGGCCAACTAGTACAGCTGCTTCACCAATTGTTAATACGGCAACGGTAAGCAGCGATATTACCGATAGAGTGCCTGCTAATAATACTTCTAGCGTAAGCGTCACCTTGACCCCTGCGTCAATTGATTTATTGGTTAACAAAGTTGATGTCCAAGACCCTGTTGCCCAATTTAGTACTGCAACTTATGTGGTGACTGTGCAAAATCAAGGGCCATCTCTCGCAACCAATGTGGTTGTCACCGAGAATTTACCGTTTACTTATTTGAGTTATCAGAATGCAACGCCATCACAAGGCACATGTAATCCTCCTGTTTCTAATGTAATGACCTGTAATTTAGGCAATATAGAAGCGGGAGAAACGGCAACAGTCACGATTAATATGAATGCCAATGTTGTAGGTACTGATACAAACTCTGTAAGTGTGACCGCCACAGAAACCGATACCAACGCAGCAAATAATAGTGTTTCTGAAAACACGACAGTACAGTTAGGTGCAGATTTGGTATTTAGCAAATTAGCCACACCCGACCCTGTGATTGCAGGTAATGCGGTATTTTATTATTTAAAAGTAACCAATAACGGCCCTGCAAATGCCTCTAATACAGTTATTACTGACACCTTACCCGCAGGTATTGTTTTTGATTCTTATACGGCTTCTCAAGGAACGTGTAGTCATAGTGCAGGGGTAGTTACCTGTAATTTAGGTTTAGTGCCTTATGCTAGAACGGCTCAAGTAACATTAGTCGCAATTGCAACTGTAGGGGGCATACAAAGCAATAGTGCCACGGCTACGGCTTCTACACCCGACCCAAACACTAGCGATAACACTGATACAGCCGATGTCACTGTATTAGATGGTATTGTTCGTGGACGAGTATTTGCAGATAATGGCTTAGGCACAGGCACTCCCAATGACGGCCTACAAAATGGTAGCGAAGTGGGTATTGCTAATGTATTAGTACGATTGACCAATTGTGCAGGTACAGAATACGCGGTAACTCAAACTAACGGTACAGGTGATTATCAGTTAATTGTTCCTGCCGCATTAGCTACAGGTGCAACCTTATGTGTTGTTGAGCAAAATTTATCAGGTTATCGCAACACAGGGGGGAGTGCAGGCACAACTGCAGGCAATTACAACCTCTCTACAGATACAACGCAATTTACCTATACTGACGGTGTGACTTATACAGGTGTTAATTTTGCCGATGTGGCTAAAACAGCTTTATATACCGATGGCAATCAACAAACGCAGCCTAATACCACGGTTACTTATGGTCATCAATTTTTTGCAGGTACAGATGGTGTAGTATCGTTTAGTATTAGTTCAGCGGCTAGTCCTAATACTTTATTGTGGTCAGAAGTCTTGTATCGAGATACCGATTGTGATGCTCTTTTGGATGCAGGTGAGCCATTAGTTTCAGGAAATTATACCGTTGCTGCAAATGATACTATTTGTTTGATTGTGAAGCAGTTTGTGCCTGCCAATGCCACACAAGGCGCATTTAATGTTGTCACTGTCAGTTCAAGCTTTATTTATGATGTGCTAACACCAACCGTAACTGAAGTATTAACGCGCACAGATACCACTACGGTTGGCGTAGGTGGAACAAATACTTTGTTTCTACATAAAGCGGTTGATAAAGCAACTGCATTACCTGGTGAAACAATCACCTACACAATTACTTATAGTAATAATGGCACCGATAACTTAAGCAATATTGTGATTAATGACAGTGTGCCAGCTTTTACTCGCAATCCTGTCGCAAGTTGTGTGATGCCTTTGCCAGCTAATTTAACTTTGTGTGTGCCTAGTATTAGTGCACCACAAATTCAGTGGAACATGACAGGTACTTTAGCACCTAGTCAGCAAGGACAAGTGCGATTTAGTGTGACTTTAGAGAATTAATAAACGTTCCATGAACAGGAGCAAAAGGGAATATTTTCATGCCATATACTGACGCTTAAGCAAAAAAAACACTGATTCTTATTCTTAATCTGTATAAAATCGCGTTTATTTTAAAAAACTCTTAGGAATATCATGAGCGCGACCTTGCTAACAGATTTTACCGAAAGCCGTTCTTTGGCCGATTTTACCGAACAAGCCTATTTAAATTACTCCATGTATGTGATTTTAGACCGCGCTTTGCCGCATATTGGTGATGGTCTTAAACCCGTACAACGACGTATTGTGTATGCCATGAGTGAATTAGGGCTAAAAAACAGTGCCAAACATAAAAAGTCTGCGCGTACTGTTGGTGATGTCTTGGGTAAATATCATCCTCATGGCGATAGTGCTTGTTATGAGGCAATGGTACTCATGGCACAACCTTTTAGTTATCGCTATCCTTTGGTGGATGGTCAAGGTAACTGGGGTTCGCCCGATGATCCCAAATCCTTTGCCGCCATGCGTTATACCGAGTCTAAACTGTCGGCTTATGCTGATGTACTGCTTGGAGAGTTAGGTCAAGGCACGGTTGATTGGGTACCTAATTTTGATGGTACGATGGAAGAACCGAGCTTATTGCCCGCGCGATTGCCCAATTTGTTGCTTAACGGTACAACAGGTATCGCAGTTGGGATGGCCACTGATATTCCGCCGCATAATTTACGCGAAGTGGGTAATGCTTGTATTGCTTTGCTCAAAAAGCCTAATCTAAGTTTTGACGATATTGTCGATTATATTCCTGCCCCTGATTTTCCCACCAAAGCCGAAATTATCACATCCAAAAATGAGCTGTTAAATCTGTATAAAACAGGTCGTGGCTCACTCAAAATGCGTGCTGTTTACGAAGTCGAAGATGGTGATATTGTGATTACTGCCTTGCCCCATCAAGTATCTGGTGCAAAGGTGTTGGCACAAATTGCCGAACAAATGCAAGCCAAAAAACTGCCCTTAGTGGCTGATTTGCGTGATGAGTCTGACCACGAAAACCCGACACGTTTAGTGATTGTGCCACGCTCTAATCGGGTTGATGTGGCAATGCTAATGAGCCATTTATTTGCTTCTACCGATTTAGAATATAGCTATCGCGTTAATATGAACGTCATTGGCTTAGATGGTCGTCCACAAGTCAAAGACCTATTGCAAATGCTTAACGAATGGCTGCGTTTTAGGCAAGGCACAGTGCGCCGCCGTTTGCAATTTCGTTTAGATAAAGTATTAGCTAGATTACATATATTGGCTGGTTTGTTAATTGCTTATTTAAACATTGATGAAGTGATTCGGATTATTCGTTACGAAGACCATCCTAAAGCAGAGTTAATGAAGGTTTTTGGATTGACCGACCTTCAAGCTGAATCTATTTTAGAATTAAAGTTACGTCATTTGGCTAAATTAGAAGAAATGGAAATCCGCAAAGAGCAAAATGATTTAGAAAAAGAGCGAGACACCTTACAAGGCTTACTCGCTAATCCAGCAGCGATGGATAAACTGATTATTAAAGAAATCAAAGCTGATATTGAAAAATATGGTGATGATAGACGCTCACCGATTGTTGAGCGTGCCGAAGCTCAAGCTCTAAAAGAAAGTGATTTAACCCCTGCCGAGCCAGTCACAGTGATTTTGTCCGAAATGGGATGGGTCAGGGCGGCCAAAGGCCATGATATTGCTTTAGACGGCCTTAGTTTTAAGGGCAGCGATAAATATCTTGCTTCTGCCCAAGGCAAAAGTAATCAGCCAGTCTATTTTTTAGATAGTACAGGTCGAAGCTATTCGCTATTGGCCAATACTTTGCCCTCGGCACGTGGTCAAGGCGAACCATTAACCACCAAACTTAATCCACCTGCAGGCGCAAGTTTTAAAACTCTTGTTATGGGAGAGGCTAATCAGGCGATTATTTTGGCGACAGATGCTTGTTATGGTTTTGTGTCAACTTTAGGCAATTTAGATGCCAGTAACAAAAATGGTAAAGCGGTGATTACTGTCCCTGATGACGCAAATGTTTTAGCACCATTGATGGTGACCGATATCGAAAAAGATTATTTAGTATTAGTTAGCAGTGAAGGACGATTATTGATGTTTGCGGTCAAAGACCTACCACAGCTTAACAAAGGCAAAGGTAACAAACTGATTAGTTTAGATGCCAACGAAATTCTAAAATCATGGCTGGTTTGCCAAGCAGGAGATAAAGTGGTGGTGCATACCAGCAACCGTCACTTAACCCTTAAATGGTCAGATTTAGAGCATTATCAAGGTGAACGAGGCAAACGTGGTGCCAAATTACCGCGTGGTTTTCAGCGAGTGGAGTCGATTGAGGTAGAGAAGCCATAATTCAATTTGCGCTCCCTCTGTAATTAAGCGACAATTACGCACTTTTAATTTTGACTGCCCGCCTTGGAGTCCTTTATGCCCGCTGTTGCTTTACCTCAACGTCGTCTTGCTAATGCCATTCGCGCTCTTGCTATGGATGCTGTTCAACAAGCCAATTCTGGCCATCCGGGTGCGCCAATGGGCATGGCCGATATTGCCGAAGTATTATGGCGCGGTATTTTTAAGCACAATCCTAATAATCCTCAATGGATTAACCGTGACCGCTTTGTATTATCTAATGGTCATGGCTCCATGTTGCAATATGCCTTATTGCATTTGACTGGTTATGACTTAAGCATTGATGACCTCAAACAATTTCGTCAATTACATAGTCGCACACCAGGCCACCCCGAATATGGTTACACCGCAGGTGTCGAAACCACCACTGGCCCATTAGGGCAGGGATTGGCGAATGCCGTAGGTTTTGCCATTGCCGAAAAAACCTTAGCCGCGCAATTTAACCGTGACGGTTTTGATGTTATTGACCATTATACCTATACTTTTTTGGGTGATGGTTGTTTGATGGAAGGTATTTCGCACGAAGTATGTTCCTTAGCAGGCACATTAAAATTAGGTAAATTAGTTGCCTTTTATGATGACAACGGCATTTCGATTGATGGTGAAGTCGAAGGCTGGTTTACCGACAATACCGCTCAACGCTTTGCTGCTTACGGCTGGCAAGTGATTGGCCCGATTGATGGTCATGACAGCGAGGCGATTCGTGCCGCGATTATCGAAGCACATCAAGATACCACTCGCCCCAGTATGATTATTTGCAAAACAGTGATTGGCTGTGGCTCACCGAATAAGCAAGGTAAAGAAGAGTGTCATGGTGCGCCATTAGGAGCTACCGAAATTGCCGCTACCCGTGAGGCGATGGGCTGGGAACATGCTGCATTTGAAGTTCCTGCTGATATTTACGAAGCATGGGATTGCCGCATTAAGGGCGAGGTCTTAGAAAAAAATTGGCAAGCACAATTTGATGCTTATCAGAAAGCACATCCCGAATTAGCACAAGAATTATTACGCCGTTTACAAGGTGAGTTGCCTGCAGCCTTTGCTTTGCAAGCTAAAGCTTACATTCAAGATGTTGCCAACAAAGGCGAAACCATTGCCTCGCGTAAAGCCTCACAAAATGCACTCAATGCCTTTGGGCCATTATTGCCTGAGTTATTAGGTGGTTCTGCCGATTTGGCGGGCTCTAACTTAACCTTGTGGAATGGTTGTCACGGTATTCAAGAAAACCCTGCGGGCAACTACGTGTTTTATGGCGTGCGTGAATTTGGTATGAGCGCGATTATGAATGGTATTGCTTTACATGGTGGATTTATTCCCTATGGTGCAACCTTCTTAATTTTTATGGAATATGCGCGTAATGCGGTGCGCATGAGTGCCTTAATGAAGCAACGGGTTATATATGTCTTTACCCATGATTCAATTGGTCTAGGTGAAGATGGCCCCACTCATCAACCGATTGAACAATTAGCCAGTTTACGTGGTACGCCTAATATGTCGGTTTGGCGACCTGCGGATGCCGTTGAATCGGCAGTGGCATGGTTGTCAGCCTTACAACGCAAAAATGGTCCAACATCTTTGGTGTTTTCGCGTCAAAATTTGCCGCATATTGAGCGTGATGCCTTGCAGATAGATAATATTAGCAAAGGTGGTTATGTGTTAGCCGAGGAAAAAGGCGTACTTGAGGCGATTATTATTGCCACTGGTTCCGAAATTGAATTGGCACTCAAGGCTCAAAAAGCCTTAACCGAGCAAGGCAAAGGTGTGCGTGTGGTGTCTATGCCTTCTGTCGATTTGTTTATGGCGCAAGATGCCGCCTATCGTCAAAAGGTGTTGCCTAATGAAGTGCGTGCGCGTGTAGCGGTCGAAGCCTCTCATGCCGATTATTGGTACAAATTTGTGGGCTTAGATGGCAAAGTGATTGGCATGACTAGCTTTGGCGAGTCAGCACCTATTAAAGACTTGTACCAACATTTTGGCATTACCGTTGACGCGATAGTAGAAGTGGTTAATATTCTTATTTAAGATGTTAATTGCGATGTTAATCATGGTTGATATGAGCTTTTATTATATCAGCCATGTTGAGGTGAGCGATGAATAGCAGTCAATACCAACAAGACTTTTATGCATGGACACAAGAGCAAGTGCAACTGTTACGCAGTAAACAGTTATCAAAAATTGATATTGAGCATTTGATTGAAGAGATAGAAAGCATGGGCAAAAGTGAAAAGCGCGCACTTAAATCTCGTCTCAGTGTGTTACTTATGCATCTTTTAAAATGGCATTTTCAACCGAGCTTTAGAAGCACCAGTTGGCAAGTTACCTTGCGTACCCAACGTCGTGCCATTAAAGACTTATTGACTGATAATCCTAGTCTCAAGCATTGGCTCATTGAGACCATGCACGATGCCTATGAACAAGCTAAAGATGACGCGTGTTTAGAAACGGGTTTAGATGACAGCACTTTCCCTCAGCAATGCTTGTGGACGATAGAGCAAGTGTTAGATATTCATTATTTGCCTGATTAAATGAAGTAAATACTTATGTTGTCTCAGATGTCCAAGAGCTACAGATGAGTGAATCCCCTTTACGAGTAGCCATCAACGGCTATGGACGCATTGGAAGACACGTTTTACGCGCATGGGTAGAGCGTGGTTGTCCGTCTGACTTGCAATTTGTGGCCATTAACGACTTAGGGCAAGCGCAAGCCCTAATGCACTTAACCCGCTACGACAGTACACATGGCCGATTTAACGGTCATGCCGATTTAATAGAAGGACAGTTGGCCATTAGTCCTCATCATGGCCCACAACGCTATCTTATCCCTTTATACAATCAAGCCAAGCCCGAAACTTTACCGTGGCAAAGCCTTGATGTTGATGTGGTATTAGAGTGTACAGGCCAATTTAGAGCGCGTGCCGAAGCTGCTAGACACCTGCAAGCAGGGGCTAAAAAGGTCATTATTGGTGCAGCCCCGTTTGATGAGGTTGACGCAACCATTGTTTATGGCGTTAATCATCATCAGCTCACCCATGAGCAAAAAATCATCTCCAGTGTCTCGTGTACTACTCATGCCCTTGTGCCGTTAATGCAGATACTAGACGAAGCCTTTGGCATAGAATCAGCCTTGATGACCGAAATTCATGCCGTTACCTCCGACCAAGTCTTGCTTGACCACACCCACCGTGATGTACGGCGTGGTCGTGCTGCGGCACATAATATGATTCCCACTTCATCAAGCAGTATTGGCGCACTCAAGCGTATTTTGCCGCATTTAGCCCATAAAGTAGACGGCTATTCGGTGCGAGTGCCAACGCTCAACGTTGCAGCGATAGATTTAAGTTTTGTTGCCAAACAGCCGATAAGTGTTGCCGCTATCAATGCCCTCTTTAAGCACAAAGCGCAACACGACTATCAGCAAATACTGGCTTATTGTGATGAATGGTTGGTATCGAGCGATTTTAATCATTCGCCATATTCTTTAATTTTTGATGCTACCGAAACCAAAGTGGTGGGGCAGCAAGCCAAAGTCTTGGCGTGGTACGATAACGAATGGGGATACGCCAATCGTTTGTTAGATTTATGTATGGTGTTGGCCAAAATGCGCTAAAATCACCGCCTATTGATATTAAGTTAAGAGGAACAATGATGACCGTCTTAAAAATGGCCGATTTAGATTTAAGCGGCAAGCGTGTGTTAATTCGTGAAGACCTCAATGTGCCTGTCAAAGACGGCAAAATTACCAGCGATGCGCGTATTGTGGCCTCGCTGCCGACCATTCGCTTAGCCCTCGAAAAAGGCGCATCGGTCATGGTTTGCTCGCACTTGGGTCGCCCGACCGAAGGTGAAGCTTCTGCCGAAAACTCTCTCGCCCCTGTTGCTGCTTATTTAAGCAATGCTTTAGGCTGTGATGTGCCTTTGATTACTGACTATGTTGACGGTTACGAGATTGCCGATGGTGCAGTGGTATTGTTCGAAAATGTACGCTTTAACAAAGGCGAAAAAAAGAACAGTGATGAGTTGGCACAAAAATACGCTGCATTGTGTGATGTCTTTGTGATGGATGCCTTTGGTACAGCGCATCGTGCCGAAGCATCGACGCATGGTGTCGCTAAATTTGCACCTGTCGCCTGTGCAGGGCCTTTGTTGGCAGCCGAATTAGAGGCTCTTGCTAAAGCATTAGATAATCCTGCCCCACCAATGGTTGCCGTAGTAGCTGGCTCCAAAGTTTCAACCAAACTAGACGTTCTCAAATCGTTGGCCGATGTGTGTGACCAATTGATTGTTGGTGGCGGTATTGCCAATACCTTTTTGGCTGCTGCAGGTTACAATGTTGGCAAATCCTTATACGAAGCCGACATGCTAGAGACTGCTAAAGAAATTGCGCGTAGCGTGAGTGTGCCATTACCCGAAGATGTGGTCGTTGCTAAAGAATTTGCCGAAACGGCAACAGCGACGATTAAATCAGTCAAAGAAGTCGCTGATGACGACATGATTTTGGATATTGGCCCCTTAACTGCTGCAAAATTTGCTAATTTAATTAAATCGGCCAAAACTATTTTGTGGAATGGGCCTGTAGGTGTATTTGAGTTTGACCAGTTTGGCGAAGGCACTAAAACACTTGCCCAAGCCATTGCAGGTAGCAAAGGTTTTTCGATTGCAGGCGGTGGCGATACCCTTGCGGCGATAGATAAATATGGCGTTGCAGTCGATATTTCCTATATTTCCACAGGTGGTGGCGCATTTTTAGAATTTGTTGAAGGCAAAAAATTACCTGCTGTTGAAGCATTAGAACAGGCCGCCGCTCGCGGTTAATCACATTCAAAGGAGAGTCAACGTGGCTTTAATCTCGTTACGTCAAATGTTAGACCATGCAGCAGAATATGGTTATGGTATTCCTGCATTTAATGTTAATAACCTAGAACAAATGCGCGCTATTATGGAAGCGGCAGACAAAACCAATTCGCCTGTGATTGTGCAAGCCTCTGCTGGCGCGCGCAAATATGCAGGTGCGCCCTTTTTGCGCCATCTGATTTTAGCGGCTATCGAAGAGTTTCCGCATATTCCTGTGGTTATGCACCAAGATCACGGCACAAGTCCCGCTATTTGCCAACGCTCCATTCAGCTTGGTTTTAGCTCAGTGATGATGGACGGCTCGTTGGCCGAAGATGGCAAAACCCCCACTGATTATGACTATAACGTGCGCGTCACCAAAACAGTGGTCGAGATGGCGCATGCTTGCGGAGTCTCGGTAGAAGGCGAAATTGGCTGCTTAGGCTCATTAGAAACAGGCATGGCAGGCGAAGAAGATGGTGTAGGCGCAGAAGGGGTGCTTGACCACTCGCAACTGTTAACAGGCGTTGAAGAAGCAGCACAATTTGTGGCTGATACAGGTGTCGATGCCTTAGCGATTGCCATCGGTACCTCTCACGGTGCTTACAAATTTACTCGCCCCCCTACAGGCGATATTTTGGCTATTGACCGTATCAAAGAAATTCATGCTCGTATTCCCAATACCCATTTAGTGATGCACGGCTCTAGCTCTGTCCCGCAAGATTGGTTAGCCATTATCAATGAGTTTGGTGGCGACATCAAAGAAACTTATGGCGTACCAGTAGAACAAATTGTCGAAGCCATTAAACATGGTGTGCGCAAAGTTAATATCGACACTGATTTACGCTTAGCTTCTACGGGTGCGATTCGTCAATTTATGGCCAAAAATCCTGCCGAGTTCGATCCACGCAAATACCTCGCCAAAACCGTAACAGCCATGCGTGATGTGTGTATTGCCCGTTACGAAGCCTTTGGCACTGCAGGTAATGCCAGCAAAATTAATCCTATCTCTTTAGAGAAAATGGTAAGTCGGTATAGTAAGTAGCAGAAACTTAGGTATCGACATATTTTGTTATGGCGATGGTGTTCCCTCTCCTTGTAGGAGAGGGCTAGGGTGAGGTTCTAAAATAACCTATAGTACTTGGTTAGCTATAGTCAAAACATCACCAGTCCCTATTCATTCTCACGGGTACTTCATGCAAAGTTTGCAGTTCCAAAATCTCAAGTGGTTAGTTTTAACGCTTATCATTATCATTGCCGACCAACTCACCAAGCTGTATTTTAACCAACACTTGCAGTTAGGTCAGTCAATTGAGTTATTGCCCGTCTTAAATTGGACATTGGCCTATAACTATGGTGCAGCATTTAGCTTTTTACACGATGCAGGTGGTTGGCAGCGTTGGTTTTTTGCAGGTATAGCTTTAGTAGTTAGTACAGGACTACTCATTTGGTTACTGCGACTAAAACAAAATGAGCGATTTTTGGCTTTAGCCATTAGTTTGTTATTGGGTGGCGCGATTGGTAATGTCTATGACCGTGTAAGTTATGGCTATGTCATAGATTTTATTCATGTTTTTTATCAAACTTGGCATTTTCCTATTTTTAATGTTGCAGACTGTGCTATTACGGTTGCTGCAATTATGCTCATTATTGATTCTTTGTTTTTAGAAAAAAAGCGACAGGTAACTGTAAATGACTGATGATGTAATACAACGTATTGGTGCCAATAAAGTCGTGACACTGCATTTTGCGGTTTGCTTAGCTAATGGCCAATTATTAGATACTACGCGCGAGCGTGATGCGCCTGTCAGCTTTACTGTAGGTGATGGTAGTTTGCTAGAAGGTTTTGAAAAAGCCATTTTTGGTCTTAAAGCAGGCGATAAGCGTTCTATTTTTATTGAAGCTAAGCACGGTTTTGGTGAATGGCAACAAGACAATGTACAGCGTTTTGATAAAAACTTATTTAATGATGAGTTAAGCATAGGCTTAGTGGTATCGTTTGCTGACAAAAGTAAAGCAGAGTTAGCAGGCGTAGTTAAAGAAATCACAGATACCCAAGTTGTGGTCGATTTTAATCATCCTTTAGCGAGTAAAGACTTGCTTTTTGAAGTAGATATTATTAGTGTTCGCGATGTCAGTGAACAACCATTCACCCTAAAGTAAACGAGGCGGCAAGATGGACATAAGTTTAGCCAATCCTAGAGGTTTTTGTGCAGGTGTTGATAGGGCAATTGCCATTGTCAATCGCGCTTTAGAAGTGTTTGGTCGCCCCATTTATGTACGTCACGAAGTAGTTCATAACAAATTTGTGGTCGATGACTTGCGCCAACGTGGTGCGGTCTTTGTGGATGAACTACATCAAGTGCCTAATGATGCAATTGTGATTTTTAGTGCACATGGTGTGTCTAAAGCAGTGCAAGACGAAGCGCAACAACGCGGTTTAAAAGTATTTGATGCCACTTGTCCTTTGGTCACTAAGGTACATATGGAAGTGACACGATATGCGCGTTTAGGCACAGAAGCCATTTTGATTGGTCATGCAGGCCATCCCGAAGTCGAAGGCACCATGGGGCAGTACGACACTCAATATGGCGGCAAAATTTATTTAGTCGAAAACGAAGACGATGTTGCTAAACTACAGGTTAGTAAGCCCAATGAATTAGCCTTTGTTACCCAAACTACTTTGTCAGTGGATGATACGGCACGGGTGATAGATGCCTTGCGTGCTAAGTTTCCTGCCATACAAGGGCCGCGCAAAGACGATATTTGTTATGCTACCCAAAATCGTCAAGATGCCGTCAAAACCCTTGCTCAGTCTTGTGAAGTGGTATTAGTTGTTGGTTCACCTAATTCTTCTAACTCTAATCGCTTGCGTGAATTAGCTGAGCGTATGGGGGCAAAAGCCTATTTAATTGATAACGAAAGTCAATTACAACAATCATGGTTTGAAGGTGTCGCTCGTATTGGTTTAACAGCTGGAGCATCTGCCCCCGAAGTATTAATACAACAAGTAGTGACGCGTTTACGAGAGTGGGGTGGTCATCTCCCTCAAGAGCTTGATGGCCGACCCGAAAATGTCGTGTTTTCGATGCCTAAAGAATTACGCATTCCTACAACGGCGGTATAACAATAATTAGTACTTGGGAGTTTTACTAGAGTGACTGTGTTTTGTCTCTCCCTCAGTCCATCCCTTAATAAGATGGGATGCCGAAGACAGGGGGTACATGCAAGCAAATAAGCGATAGGAGCGTAAGTTCTATAATATCGATATTGACAGATGAAATAGCATAAAATAACTAAATTTAATGGCAAAAACTGTCACTTTATGACGCCATTTTTAAGTCAAAAAGTGTAACAAAATATTAAAATCACTATCTTGGTCAAATAAAAAGTGCCGACTGTCGCTCCTTGCTTGAGTCTTTAAAGTAGTGCGTCTAAGGTTAACAACAAGGCGTTATGCCGCCCCTGTTTTGAAGGTATGTCGTATGTATAGTCATCGAGGTTTTACACTCATAGAGTTAATGGTCACCATTACGGTGGCGGCTATTATTATGGCCATTGCTGTGCCTTCGATGCAAATTCTTAGAGCTAATTCTCGTGTTGCAAGTGCTGCTAATGAGTTGGCTACAGACCTCAAAAAAGCGCGTACCGAATCGGTATTAACACGCAGAAATCAAACATTAGCGTCTATTGATTCAAGTATGTCCACAAATACATGGGGTAATAAAGGTTGGCGACTCACGCAAGTTGTTGCAGGTGCAACGCAGGTGATGTTAGAAAATAATCGTGTGCCTGCAGGTATTTTTATTAACGGAACGCCAACAACTATTGTTTTTGTGGCCTCAACAGGTATGGTTCAAACAACAGCAGGAGCAACGGTCAATATGACTTTTAGAGTATGTGATAATCAATCGACCAAAGAAACAGGATACGATGTACAAATCAATCAGTTTGGCCGTGTACTGACGCTTAAACATGCTAATTCAACAGTGTGTAATACCTAAGGGGATATAAGAATGTCTTATATAAAACTAAAAAAGCTGCAGCATGGTATTGGGATGCCAGAAATCATGGTTTCTATGTTGTTGCTAGGTGTTGCCGTGATTGGCTTTGCAGCTTTGCAAGTTAGAGCTTTAGACAGCACAAACGACGCCATGTTTAGAACACAAGCGGCTGCAATTGCCCAAGAAATGGGTGAGCGTATGCGTCTTAATCCTCAAGGAGCCGCAACTTATCGCAATAATTGGAATACCACAGCGGTAGCAGCTAACAAATGTGAAACGGGTACTTGTACACCTGTTGAAATGGCGCAATACGACATGAGAACCATGACAAATTTAGCTGCTGCAAGTTTACCAAACGGTCAAATTATGGTGCGTCCTTGTATTAATCGTACCAACTTGTGTATTTATGTTTCTTGGAATAGCACTACTCCAACAATTGGTACGGCTGCACCTGCTTGTTCCTTAAGCTCTGATGCTTATGTGCCTAATGCGGATTGCGTTAAATTGGAGGCTTCAACATGAAAGCACGCCCTTATTTAATGCCGCAAAAAGGTTTTACCCTTATAGAGTTAATGATTTCCTTAACGTTGGGTTTGGTTATCATGTTGGCGGCTGTGCAACTCTTTATTACCAATCAAATGGGTTTTAATTTGCAGCGAGGCATGGGCAATGTTCAAGAAAATGGTCGTTTTGCCTTAGATTATATCAATGTTTCTACTCGTAATTCAGAATATAGCCGCGATGGAACTACTAGTGCATCCGACGCTTCTGGTGTTATTACCGAAGCTGTTGAGTTACCAGGCGTTGCAGCAGCAGCAAATCTAGTCAGTAGCAATAATTTAACCACCTTAGGTGTTGGAAGCAGTGACCAATTGGTGATTCGTCAGTGGATATCTGACAGTATGCCAAATTTTAGAGATTGTGAAGGAAACTCTGTGGCGAGTGGGCGTTTTGTAGTGTCTCGTTATTTTGTGCGAGCCGATACTGCCGCAGGCTCTCCAGCTGCTTTAGCTTGTGATGCGGGCTTTTATGCTGATGGCGCGGCATCGGTAAGTAATTATGGTGATAATGGGGTGGTATTGCTATCAACGATAGACACCTTTCAAATTTTGTTTGGCATTGCCGCAACGCCAACCCCACCTATTGGGCAACGAGTGCCAGTTCGGTATATGACTGTGACGGATTACATGGCCTTACCAGCACCTCGGCCAGTTATTAGTGCTTTGCGTGTGGGGGTTTTGGTTAAATCTAGCGAAAAGACAGGTAATAATTTTGTTGCCCCTACCAATATTCAGGTGTTAGATGTAACGGTGTCGGGCAATGATATTAACGATAAAAGTGTTCATCGTTTGTTTACCAGCACTTTAGCATTACGCAATGCAATGTGAGGCCAACATGACAACAGCATTAACGCAAAAAACAGTACATAGGCGGCAACGCGGTGCAGCACTAATTGCCGTATTGGTTATTTTGGTCATTATTACCATTTTGGGTGTAACAGCGATGCGTATGGGTATTACCAGCCTTGCATTAGCGACCAATAGTCAAGTAGTGCAAGTATTGTTTCAAAGTGCCGATACTGGAACTACCGAAGCAATAAAAACATTTAACCAAGACCCAGACGTTGCTATTAGCAATAAAGGCATATTTGGCAACACTAAATCGGCTTTATGTGTAACGCCTGTTGTAGGGGCAACTTTTACAAATTTTACCCAAGGTACTTGTAACCCTGATAGTTCCGACTCGTACTTAAGTCAGCGCAAAATAACGTTAACCCAGCTTAATTATAGAGTTGATCCTGTGGTTAAAGAGTTAGATGTTGGTTCTAGCAATAAGCAAAAAAGTTTAACTGAGGAAGGATATAGCGATAAAGCAGTAGATGATTATAGTTTAAAGTTATATTCGACCGCAGTGATTCCTAGTTTTGGTTCAGCGAGTACCTCTGATATCAAGACCTGTTTGAGCAAAGAGCCAGATGACTTTGATAGTAATGGTGATTATGACAAAACAGTCGAAACCATCACTGACTGTTTAACCAATGCAGGTAGCGTGTTTACGACACATGCCTCCGAATACAAAATTAAGCGCAATTTCTGAGGTGACAACATGAAAACAAATGCCAAAACCCCAAAAAAATGGCAACCCAAAGCCTTAGCAAGTGCTATTGCGTGTGCCTATTTAACGCTAGTGCTAGTGCCAGCCTATGCCAGTGACACCGAAATTTATGTCGAAGCGACTAATCAAAATAACATTTCGCCTAACCTCATGATGATGTTTGATACCTCGGGTAGTATGGCGTTTTGTATGGAAAACGATAATAGTTGTGCTGCCCCTAACCGGCGTATTGATGTGCTTAAAGATGCAATGAACAAAATTTTGCGTGGTACCCCAACGGTTAAACCTGTGCCTGGTTATGTCAAAATGGGTCTAGGGCGTTTTCATCCAACCAATGTAGATTTGGGTGGATATATTGCCTATCCAGCCCGTCCTTTAGATGCTTTTGTGCAAATTAACCCCAATGGTTATATTTTTGCTGGTGGTGCAAGTGGCAAGTCCGATGCAATGCAGGCCAGTAGCTCGGACAATAGCAGTACCGAAGTCCGTATTGGTTTAAATGGTTCTCAAAACTATGTGGGTGGCTTTCAATTTGCCAAAGTACGCATTCCTAAAGGAGCTTCAATTACCGAGGCCTACTTGCAAGTCGTTGCCAAAAATAATGATTCAGGCACATCAACTTGGGAAATCGCAGCCCAAGCTGCAGGCGATGCGGCTGACTATACCAGCAGTGCTATTCAGTCACGTACTTACGGAGCTCCTTTTGTGTACCAACCAAGTAATTGGAGTGCTGGCGAAGTACAACAAATTCCTGTGACTTCCTTAGTGCAAGAAGTGGTAATGCGTAGTGACTGGTGTGGTGATAATGCGCTTGCTTTTAGAATTAGAGATATTGGCACAACGCCTACTACCCGTCGCGCCTATTCTTATGAAGGGGCAGGTACTAACACTGATTTAAGACCTCAGTTAGTGGTTAAGTTTACCATTGATCCCAATAAAACCGACAGTTGTATTAAAAATGTGCCACGCACCAAAATAATATCTTTAACCGATGCTAAAGATGATGTGGAGTGGTGGAGTGACTCCAGTGGCTCCTTAGATAATAATAATACAGCGTTGAGTATTAATAAAATTAGTACTAGTGGCACAAAGCCTAAAAATGTCAGTGGTATCTATTATCGTGATTTGCCGATTAAACAGGGTTCGCCGATTACTAGTGCTTATTTAGTTGGTCAATCGACGGGAGCCTACACTAATGTTCAGCAAGTTTTAATAAAGGGTATTAAAACTCTTAATTTAGACCCATTGTGTCCTGCTGGTTGTATTACACCTTTAGTTGCCAATAATTTACCAAAAACATCGGCTAGTGTGTTATGGACACCTGATAATGCTACCTTGACCAAAAACAAAGATGAATATATAGATGTACAACCTTTAGTACAAGAAATTGTTAATCAAGTTGGTTGGACAGAAGGCCAAGGTATGGCTTTTACCATCGTCAGCAACACTAAATCTAACCAAAGTGGCCCTAATTTTAGATCGCACGATGGTTCAGCAACCACTCATGTTCGTTTGGCGTTAAACTGGATTGATCCATTGGTTACTAATTTGTCGGTGCTTGAGACTGTGCGTGACCAGTTAGAAGACGCTGTTTTTAAACTTAATGCAACGGGTGGCACTCCCTTAGGTGCAGCTTATGCCGAAGCCTCACGATATTTTTATGGCTTATCTCCTTACAATGTTGGCACAGGCAATTATGATGACAGGGTAGTTACTACAACCACGCCAATAAAATATATTTCGCCTATTCCACCTGCCGATGAGTGTTCGGCTAATTATGTTTTCTTGTTATCAGATGGTGATCCTAATAATGAGTCGAGTGTAAAACAAAATACTCAAGGGGTCATGAACAAGACCTGTTCGGGCAGTAGTACTGCTGCAAACTGGGATTGTATGCTTAAATTAGCAACTTATAATGTTGATAACAAAACCAATACCGCGACCCCACAGCCCAAAAAACGAGTTCGTACCAATACTGTTATTTTAGGGCCGTTAGATGGTGCTTCGGTCAGTAATATGCAAGCAGTTGCTGCAGCAGGTCAAGGTAAGTTTTATAAGGCTGATACTATTGATGATTTGATTAAAGCGATTTCGCAAACGGTTGATGATGCGATTGAATTAAGCGGTACAATTACAGCAGCAGGTGTAGCAGTTAACCAACTTAACCGTTTGACGCATTTAGACCAATTGTATTACTCGGTGTTTGAGCCACGTCCCAAATCTTATCGTTGGGATGGTAACTTAAAACGCTATAAATTAGGGGCTAATGCCAGTGCTATCTTAGATGTTAATAATTTAGATGCAATTGACTCATCAACAGGTTTCTTTAAGGCAGATGCACAAAGTTTTTGGAGTACCGTCAAAGATGGTAAGTCGGCGGTTTTAGGTGGTGCAGCAAATGTGTTGCCTAGCCCGAACGACCGAAAAATGTACACTTATATGGGCTCTTTAGCTGCCAAAAATGCTTCATTAACCACCATTGATTTAAGCAATAGTAGCTTTAATACCGCTGCCAAAGCGGCAACAGGTATTTCTGATAATAATGTTTATACCAATTTGATGAATTGGTATAAAGGTTACGAGATTGCTAGTTTGTATGATGGTTTAGAAACACCAACTACCGAACGTAAACAGTTAGGTGCTGCTTTACACTCCGAGCCTGTATTGGTCAACTACGGTTATAGCGGTGATTTAAGTCAAGCTGATAATCCTGACAATCAAAAGAACTATGTCTTTTTTAGTACTCTTGAAGGTACCTTGCATGCTATAGAAGCCAAAACAGGCAAAGAAAAATTTAGTTTTATCCCTGGCGAAAAGTTAGCCACACTTAAAGATCGTTTTGATAATCCTGTCTCAGTAAATCCTGAATTTGGTATGGATTTAACGTGGACAGTATTTCGTAAAGACGGTGACTCTTCTGGACAAATTACTAGCTCTGATCAGATATATATCTATGGTGGGATGCGAATGGGAGGCAGTAATTACTATGCCCTTAATGTGACTAATTTAGACTCTCCTAGCTTATTGTTTGCGCTACAAGGTGGTACAGGTAAATTTAAAAGCATGGGACAAACATGGTCGCAACCAATATTAGGTGTAGTTAAAGTTGGTGGTGTTAAAAAGACCGTGATTGTCTTTGGTGGCGGTTACGATCCGCGTCACGAAACCGCCAATGAGATTTTTACAGGTAATGACAAAGGCAATCAACTCTATATCGTGGATGCATTTACGGGTGAGGTATTGTGGTTTGCCAGTGGTAACACAGGTGACTCACCTGATACTTATGTGCCTGATATGAAGTTTAGTGTCCCTACCTCCCCCGAAATGATTGATATGGATGGTGATGGTGTAGCTGATGCTATCTATTTTGGTGATTTAGGCGGTCAAGTATTTAGAGTGGATTTAAATTCTAAAGCAACAGCAAATGCTGGTTTAGCTAAGCGTGTGCGTTTGTTAGCTAAAGTAGGACAAACCGAAAGTGCGACTACCGCGAATCAACGTCGTTTTTATGAACCGCCTGCCGTAGCAGCATTTAAGGACACTTCGGGTAATCGTTTTGTAACAGTAGCAATTGGCTCAGGTTACAGAAGTCGTCCCTTAAACGTGGTGACTAATGAGCGTTACTTTGTGCTGTTTGATAAAGATGTGACACGTCCAGATATTTTGACGGCAAATGATAGTAGCTTGCAAGCAGTTATTACTACGCCCGATATGTCCGAGTTGGATATGGACTCTGCAGCAGTAAAAACTAATGGCGTGGATGTAAGCAATAAAAAAGGTTGGTATGTTAATTTTCCGCAATCGGGTGAAAAAAGTATGTCACCTGGTTTGATTTTTAAATCACAACTATTGTTTACTACTTATTCTCCAACCTTAAGTGGCGCAAGTAATTGTAGTCCTGTGACTGGCCAAACCAATTTGTACAAGTTTTGTATGCCTTATGGCAAATTATGTGCGGGTGACAGCAGTTATACAACCTCTAATATCACTTTAGGTTTGGCAGGTAAGCCACAGTTGCTGATTACACAAGATCCAACAACTGGAGACTATACTGTTAATCCAATCGTTGGTACTAAAATTGTACAACCTTTAAACGCAGGGCCTGGTACACCGTATATGGAGTCCACCAAAAAATGGCGTGAAAAAACCATCAATGAATAGTTAAAACTGCAATAAACTCACTGTGTTAACAGTGAGTTTATTTGTTTAATTAAAGGAGAGAAAAATGCCAAAAAGTATGCGTGGTTTTACGCTAATGGAAATCATGATTGCTGTTGCTATTATTGGTATTTTGGCTGCAATAGCCATCCCTCAATATCAGCAATACGCTGTACGTAATAACAGAACGGCAGTTCAAGCTGAGTTAATGCAAATAGCAGCAGCGGCCGAGCGTTATCGTGCTCAACAAATGACTTATGCAGGCTCAACAATTGCGTTGTTATATGGTGGTTCCGTCTATCCCAAATCAGGCACAGGACTATACACTTTAACGTTTACACCAGCTGCTAATGGCTTGTCGTGGGTAGCAACTGCTGTACCCACAGCCGGCGGTTTGCAAGCTAAAGTTAACGATGGTGCTTTGGCGATTGATAATACAGGTCGCCGTTGTTGGAAAAAAGGCTCATCAAGTTGTGATTTAGCTGATGCATCACAAGCTTGGCAATAATCTGTTAGTTAGGGCAAGTAATAATATTGCCGTTAATATCTTCATAAAATCCATCGTTGTTTGTGTCAGGTGATAGTCGGGCGCGGCCTCCGCGACTGACTATTACTTGTCTGCTGTAATGTGGGTCTTTGTTAAATTCGCAATAAGTAAATGTGCCATTACTGGCAGATGTAAGCCCCGTACTTTCAAATACAAGTCGTTGCCCACCAAAACCCTTCCATTGCAAAGAGGTGTTGGTATTTAGCGGTGTGTAGCGAATCACACGATCATTATTATCAATGACGCCGTTACGATTAGCATCCTCAAAAAACAATGCTCCTATAGCCCATTGATTATCACAAGTTAAGCCATTGCTTGAGCCGCATAAGGTAAAAGGTCTTCGTCCTGTGATAGCATAAGCACGACTGGCATGTACAATATGGATGAGTTCACTGGAAACACGTTTGGCATTTTGTGTTTTGAGCCACGCGCTCATATTTGCTTGAGCAAAAAGAGCAATAATACACAAAATAGTGATGGTGATTAGCACTTCTATAAGAGTGAAGCCATGAGTGTGCCGCATATAGTATCTTCCTAATTGATAAAACCCTAACTGCTATTAAAGTAGCAATGTGGATAGTCCCTGTATGGTGCGTATTCTAACAATATTTTTAAGTGAGTCAAGCGAATGAAAGTGCTTATTATTGGTTCTGGGGTAATAGGTTTGCTGACTGCGTTTAAGTTGGCCAAAGCAGGTTACGAGCTTACTATCTTAGAAAAAAAAACAGACTTAAGCGAGTCTTCTTGGGCAGGTGGTGGTATTGTTTCGCCGATGTATCCGTGGCGTTATCCACCTGCTGTCAGTGAATTAGCTAAATTAGCACAAGCAGAATATCCATTATTGGCTCAAGAGTTATTAGAATTAACAAATATAAATATTGAACTAAATCAATGTGGTATGTTAATGCTAAATACTGATGATAAACGTGATGCAAGTGTTTGGGCAAATCAGTATCAACAAAAAATACATTATTTAAAAGGTATTGATATCGCGCATTTAGCACCGTATTTAGCTGGATTTAATGATGGAGTTTTTTTGCCTAATGTTGCTAATGTGCGTAATCCGCGTTTGCTACAAGCATTACATAACGCTGTGAAACTTTTAGGCGTACAACACATTACTCAAGCCGAAGTATGTCAGTGGCATCAACAGCAAGGACAGTTAGTGGCAGTTACAACAACCACAGGCCAATGTTATGAGGCAGAAAGTTTTGTGGTAGCAACGGGTGCATGGAGCGGGCAATTATTACAATCGTTGCAAGTCGATATTCCTATAAAGCCTATGAAGGGGCAAATGTTGTTGTATAAATTACCGCAACAAATATTGTCGCATATTGTATTGCATCAAGGACATTATTTGATTCCGCGTCAGGATGGTCATATTTTGTGTGGTTCAACGCTAGAAGATGTGGGATTTAACAAGCAAACGACAGATGAAGCACAACAGCTATTATCGCAGTCTGCACAGCGTATAATGCCATTATTGGCGCAACATCAGCCGATTAAACAATGGGCAGGCCTGCGTCCTGCATCGCCTAATGGCATTCCTTTTATTGGCAAGCTACCTCAATACAGCAATGTTTGGCTTAATGCAGGCCAGTTTAGAAATGGATTGGTATTGGCTCCTGCATCGGCACAACTGTTGGTTGATTTGATGCAGGCTAATAAAACACAGGTTGATGCCAGTCCGTATCAAATTATTTAGCTCTCACCATCATCATCACTGCTATCATCATCTAAACCGAGCTTTTTAAGGCGATAACGCAACGACCTAAAAGTCATGCCTAGTTTTTTGGCGGCAGCAGTGCGATTCCAACGAGTTTCATCTAAGGCTTTAACTATCAGATTTTTTTCAATACCTAATAAATAGTCTTCTAAAGATTCACTGGCACTAGGTTCTGTATCAGGAACAGAGTTATTTGGTAGTGGTGTGGTTGTTTTTGAGCTTTGATGACTAGGTAGTTGTAAATGCTCAGGCAAAATTTCCGAGCCTTCACACAAGGTTAGGGCGCGCTCCAAAATATTTTGCAATTCGCGAACATTACCAAAAAATGGATAATGTTTGAGTGCTTGCCGTGCAGCAGTGCTTAATTTAGGTTTTTCGATGCCCCAGTCCTGACTTAAACGGTGCAAAAAAGTATTAGCTAATAAGTCAATGTCATCACCACGCTCACGTAGGGCAGGAATACGTGCTTGAATAACGTTGATGCGATAAAACAAATCTTGCCTAAAACGATTGGCAGCCACTTCGGCAGCTAAGTCTTTGTGTGTGGCACTTAACAGGCGAATATTTACAGGAATTTCTTTGGCGTGGCCAATTGGACGAATAGTTTTTTCTTGAATAGCACGAAGTAATTTAACTTGCATAGTCAAAGGCAAATCGGCAACTTCGTCTAAAAATAAAGTGCCTTCGTTGGCAGCCTGAAACAAGCCAATTTTGTCTTCGGTGGCACCTGTAAAACTGCCTTTTTTGTGGCCAAAAAATTCGCTTTCCATGAGTTCAGAGGGAATAGCTCCGCAGTTCACAGGAATAAAAGGTTTATCGGCACGAGGACTTAAATCGTGAATCAGACGCGCAACCACTTCTTTACCTGTGCCAGACTCGCCACTGATATATACAGGAGCTTGACTTCGTGCCAATTTGCGAATGGTTTCTTTAAGTGCCAACATCACGGGTGATTGACCTAATAAACGTTGTTCGTACTCATCTTGTATTGAGTGTTGCCCCGACAGTTGTATGGCATTGCGTACTAAGTCTCGTAAACGACTCAACTCTACAGGTTTGGATACAAAGTCAAATGCCCCAGCTTTTAAGGCGGTAACCGCCATTTCGGTGCTACCATAAGCTGTAATAACCGCCACAGGTGTTTGAGGATAGTTTTTTTGAATATGTTGTACAATATCGAGGCCACTACCATCGGGTAAATGCATATCGGTTAAACATAACTGAAAACTGTCTTTTTTGAGTAGAGCAAGTGCGCTACTGACATCATCAGCCGTTTTGCACTCTATGTTCATACGCTCTAAAGTAATAGCTAAAAGTTCGCTAATATCGGGTTCGTCATCAATAATAAGAGCTTTTGTTGTCATTGTTAAATCAACCGATTAGGATGAGAAAAAGTAATTCTAAAACAAGCCCCTTCGGGCTGTGGAATATAATCTAAATGTGCCTGATTAGCTTCGCATAATTCACGCGCTAAGTATAAACCTAAACCTGTACCATTCTTTTCGGTCGTAAAAAATGGTTCAAATAAATTCTTTTCATTATCAAGCGTAACACCAGGCCCCAAGTCATAAATTTCTAAATAAGGTAATTGATTGAGATTGTTAATATCGGCAATCATCTCAATGGTATTATGACCGTTTTTTGCACTGTATCTAAAGGCATTATTTACCATATTTGATACCACTTGATACAGTTGGTCGGTATCAAAACGAATGAGTACCTCGGCATCGGTGTGAAAAATAATGTGTTTTTCTTGAATATTGGTTTGGGTAAACTCTTCGATGAAGTTATCAAGCCATTCTTTGAGTTTAATCAGTTGCGGTGTTGATTTTTGACGCCGTGAGAGCTGCAAAATTGTTTCAATAATGGTATTCACTCGGTGGCAATGTTGCTCAATAATCGTTAATAAACGTTTATCTGCGCCGTTAATGTCTTCTGATTCGTTTAATAATTGTGCGGCATGGCTAATCGCCCCTAATGGATTGCGAATTTCGTGAGCAATATTAGCGGTTAGTCGTCCCAACGAAGCCAGTTTTAACTGTTGTGCTTTTTGGGTCATTTGGGCAGTGTTTTCTAAAAAAATTAAGGTATTCTCGGTAGAGGCCGACTCTAATTTCATATAGGAGACATTGACTTCTGGAAAGGCTGGTTGGCTTTTGAAAATTAACGGTTTAAGCATTAAGTTTTGTTGCCATGCCAAAAGTCCTGCATCCAATATAGGATTTATACTTTTTAAATTACAGCCAATAAGCACATTGTTGAGCCCCAATAATTGTTTGGCTGCAGTATTTAATAATAATAAATGCCGTTGGTGATTAACAACTAACACTCCAGTGTGCATTCGATTAATAATTTGTTCATTTAGCTTTTGGAGGTTTTCTACTTCTAAGGATTTATGTAAGGCTAAAGCTTCAACTTGTCTAAAACGATGGCTAATTAGTTGACTAAAGACGGCTACTGCAAAAAAACTCAACCCTAAAATCGAGGCTTGGCCTAGGTTTTCGGCACTAATGTGTTCAAAGTTAGTTAAAATAAAATAAAACTGCTCATATAACACTGCTAGTGCAGCAACAGCTGCAATCAATGGGCCGCGTTTGCCAGGTAATAAAATATTGCCAGCCGCCACCATTACCAAATACAGCATACTCAGTTGAATGGTAGGCCCGCCATTGGCGTGCATCATAAAAGTAATAGCGATAATATCAATTATGATAAAAATAAAGGCTTGAAGACGTGGTTCGGAGCGTAGTTTATTGCTTAAAATTAAACCCAATGCAGCTAAAAATAAATAAATAACCCCTGTGATTAAAAATAAAATTGGATTAAATGTACCAATTAAAGGATTGTTAGGATTTATGCTAAATAAAATGACTAATAAAAAAGCCAACACCACTCGATAAGCGGCATAAATACGTAATAATCGCCAATCATCATGGCTTTCGACAAAATTTGTGAGTGGCTGTTGCATTATGGTTTACGTTGCAAAAAGTTGTTTTTATGTGCTTCACTACAAAAGTATAAACCTTCAAACAAAATCGCTTCATGTTGTGGAGTATGGACACCACATTCTGCGCACTGGTGCATTAAGGTAGCAGTCGGTTGTTGGTGGGGCTTTTGCTGTACGAGGGTGCGTTTTATAAAAGAGTAAATAAACCAAACAATACCTGCTAAAATTAGTAGCCGTAAAATAGTGCCCATTTGTATTCTCCCAACACATTTACAGTAAAAAATAGTGATTATAGGCAGTGTAATCGCATCGTATTAGCTTTATTTGGTAAAAGAGACTCTTTATGACCTTACGCATTGCTCTCGCTCAACATAACTTTGTAGTGGGCGATATTGTAAAAAACACTGCAAAAGTACGCGATTTGGTACAGCAAGCGCAAGCCCAAGATTGCGACATGATAGTATTTCCTGAGTTGTGTTTAACGGGTTATCCCCCCGAAGATTTGTTATTAAGAGCCAGTTTGACTCAGCGTATTGATGCAGCTTTAAAAAGTCTAACAGATATTGGCGATATTGTGATGGTCTTGGGTTATCCAAAACGCATCAACGGTCAATTGTTTAATGTTGCAGGCGTTTGGTTAAATGGCCAATGTTTGGCCGAATATGCTAAACAAAAACTGCCTAATTATCAGGTCTTTGATGAAAAACGTTATTTTGAGCATGGTACACAAAGCGTGGTGTTTGATTATAAAAAACACAAAATAGCCTTAAATATATGTGAAGATATTTGGCATCCAGAGCCAGTCGCTCAAGCCAAAGCTCAAGGTGCGGAGTTATTGTTGTGTATCAATGCCTCACCATATCATCTTAACAAACAAGCCCAGCGTATTGATTTATTGCAACAACGTGCTAAACAAAATCAGCTATCAATAGCGTATGTGAATTTAGTGGGGGGACAAGATGAATTAGTGTTTGATGGTGGCTCGCTCGCTGTTAGTAAAACGGGTGAGGTTGCTGTTGAGGCTGAATTGTTTGTTGAAAAATTACTTATTTTAGAGTTAGAGCAACAAGAGTTTACATCCCAAACACGGCCAGTAGTGATAAGTCAAGAGGCGGCAGCTTATCAAGCACTGGTGTTAGGTGTACGCGATTATGTTACTAAAAGTGGCTTTAAAGGCGTAGTATTGGGATTGTCAGGTGGCATTGATTCGGCATTAGTGCTAGCTATAGCGGTCGATGCTTTAGGAGCACAAAATGTCAATGCAGTGATGATGCCCTATCATTACACATCACAAATGAGCCTTGAAGATGCCGCACAAGAAGCCAAGACTCTAGGCGTAAATTACTCCATTATTGAGATTGCGCCAGTTGTTGAGTCTTTTACACAGTTGTTAGCACCAGCATTTGATGGCTTAGCCAAAGATAAAACCGAAGAAAATCTACAAGCACGCTCACGCGGCGTGTTGTTAATGGCTTTATCTAACAAAAATGGTTGGTTAGTGCTGACCACAGGCAATAAGTCAGAAATGGCGGTCGGTTATGCGACTTTGTATGGCGATATGGCAGGTGGTTTTGATGTGCTAAAAGATGTGCCTAAAACCTTGGTGTTTAGATTAGCTGAATACAAAAATCGTATTGCAGGACAAGAAATTATTCCGCAGCGTGTGATTGACAGACCACCATCAGCAGAATTGGCACCAGACCAAAAAGATGAAGACAGTTTGCCGCCATATTCAATATTAGATGCAATTTTAGCTTTGTATATTGAGCATGACCAAAGTGCTGAGGCAATCATTGCACAAGGTTTTGAGCGTGATGTGGTATATAAAGTTTTAAGAATGGTTGATTTTAATGAGTACAAACGTCGTCAAGCAGCAATTGGCACGCGTATTACCCAACGCGGTTTTGGGCGAGATAGGCGTTATCCTTTAGTGAATGGTTGGCATATTGGCGACTAGTCTTGCGAAAACCAACCCAATACACCCCGTTTTTGGCGGGGATCAACAGGCACTCGAATAACAACTGTTGCCGAAAGTTGGTCGTGCCAAGCAAAACGTCGGCCATTTACCCATGCCCACAAATAATTAGCAATAAAACCAAACACTAAGCTTAAAGCAAATATTCCTTCGCTGTGATGTAAAAAATTAGCCGCTAAACCACAAAAACTGGGTAGAATTAAACTAGCTGCACAACGCCCCATACTATCAGACCAAGATAATAAACGACCATCAGGTTTAATGACTTTTAAACGCCATGTTTGCATACCTAGTGTTTGACCGTTTTTTCGCCAAAAATAGCCATAAAATAACCACGTCATCAATACCATTGCTGGAAATAATACTAAATGACGAAAATTACTCGATAAAACTTGTGTTTGATTTTGACTAGAAACATCAGAAGGTGTAGCAATCACCACTAAAATAACTGCAACAATGGCATTAACGGCAAATATTAATAAACCATCATAAATGACAGCAGCTAAACGTACACCAATACCAGCTAATTCAAGCTCAGTTTTTTCGCTTGCTGTTGCGGATGGTTCGGTGTTGTGGCGCTGACGAGGTGTTTTGGATTTTTTAGACATTAGTGCAGGCTATCTTAAACAAACTATACTTGCTATTATATCGTGGATAGCGAAAAAATCAGTGCAAAGAGAAGGCAAATTTGTTATATTTCGCCGCCTTGTTGTGCTTAGCTCTAACGAAGATACTGTTAGGGTAAGCCAAAAGAATGGTCAACGTTCGTTCCTGCTCGATTGAGTACAGTTTACGCAGGGGGGCGAACAATTTTTTAAGCCACTCTTTGAGATAGCTATTATGAAAGCCGATATTCATCCAAAATACGAAGAAATCACCGCAACTTGTTCTTGCGGTAATGTCATTGTTACTCGTTCTGCATTATGCAAAAACATTCACCTTGACGTGTGTGGCAAATGTCATCCGTTCTATACTGGTCAACAAAAAGTGGTTGATACAGGTGGTCGTATTGATAAATTTAAGCAACGTTTTGGCGGCCGTAGCTTCGCTAAAAAATAAGTTTGAAGTACCCAAAAAGGCGAGTTTTAACTCGCCTTTTTTATTGCTTAAAACAAATCTTCGGTCGCCGCTTGAGCAGGGTCTGTATTGGCCTTGACTTTTTCTTCAGTCTGAGGGGTAGCCACAGCATTTGGGTCGGCAAAGTCAGCGCGCACATCATCGCTTGAGGTGCTGGTATTTGTTGTACCATTGCTAGCAGTATTATTATTGTCTGATTTGAGGCCATCAATCCATTGTTCCTCAATATCTGCTAAAGCATAATTCATAAATGCAGTCCACAATGGTAGGGCAGCATAACCACCGTATTCGAGTCGTCCCAAAGAAGAAGGCTTATCAAAACCCACCCAACTCACAGCGACTAATTTGGGATGAAAGCCTGCAAACCATGCATCTTTAGCTTCATTGGTTGTTCCCGTTTTTCCTGCAATATCATTACGTCCCAATTTAAGGGCACTACGCGCTGTGCCATGCAAAATCACATCGCGTAAAATGTTAGCCATTTGTTTAGATGATTTTTCGCTCATAATACGTTTAGCAATCGGGTAGTCTGGAATGTAGCTAGTCGGTGGGAGTAATGGGTCAACTTGAGGCTTGGCGTCCAGCACGGATATATCCTCCCCCTGACCAACGATTTCGCTAGGTGGGGCATCTGGTGCAGCAATCATTTCATTGGCAAGGGCAGGATCGTCACAGGGTTGGCAGACACGTTCTGGATTAGCCTGAAATAAGACTTTACCCGTGGTATCTTCAACACGCTCAATAAAATAAGGGTTGACGCGATAGCCGCCATTAGCAAAAGCTGCATAAGCAGTTGCCATTTGTAATGGAATCACCTGTGCTGTGCCTAAAGCAAGTGTCAAATTATTTGGTAAATTATCTTTAATAAAACCAAAACGTGTTAAATAACTTTGTGCATGGTTCAAACTAACCGCTTGTAATAGTCTGACTGATACTAAATTACGCGATAAATATAAGGCACGTCTTAATGTAATAGGACCCATAAAACGTCCATCAGAATTGGTTGGACTCCAGTTACCAATCGTCATTGGTGAATCGCTAATAATGCTGTCAGGTTTGTAGCCCTTTTCTAATGCAAGGGCATAAATAAAGGGTTTAAGTGTAGAGCCAGCTTGTCGCCAGCCTTGAATAGCATGATTAAATTGGCTGACATTAAAATCAAAACCACCTGCTAAAGCCTCTATTGCGCCAGTTTCTGGGTTTAAAGCAACGAGCTCACCTTGTACTTTGGGGATTTGGCGCAAAATCCAAATGCCACCTGCCTTCTTGATACGAATAATATCACCCATGCTCACGATTTGGCTGGCTTTAGAGGGTGATGCACCCACGCTATTGACAGATTTATAACGTCGTGCCCAACTGAGACCAGCCCAAGGAATAGTCACGGTTTTACCATCGCGCATCAACGCTTCAATGGAGTTATGATTGATTTTGGTCACTTCGGCAGGTGATAGTCCTCCTATGACATCAAAATGACTTAATGGTGTGTCTTTGCTATTGGCTTCAGCACCACGCCAACCGTGACGCAAGTCATAGGCCAACAAACCACTAACAACCGAGTCCACTGCAGCATTTTGAATGTCGGAGCGTATCGTCGTATAAACTTTATAGCCCATTCCTAAGACATTATCGCCAAAACGAGAAGTAAGTGTGGCGCGAACCATTTCTGCTAAATACGGTGCTTTGACATCTTCCACAATACTACGATATTCAATACCTGTATCTTCAGCAATGGCTTGTTGATATTCATCTTGTTTAATATATCCCAAGCTTAGCATTCTTCCCAAAATCCAGTTGCGTCTTGCTAAGGCTCGTGTAGGATTAACCACAGGATTGTATTTAGACGGTGCTTTAGGTAAACCAGCAATCATCGCAATTTCTGCTAAAGATAGTTGATTAACATTTTTACTGTAGTAAACTTCCGCTGCAGCACCAATGCCATAAGCGCGTTGCCCTAAATAGATTTTGTTGACGTATAACTCAAAAATTTCTTCTTTCGATAGCGCGTCTTCTATGTTTTGTGCTAACAGTATTTCTGTAAGTTTACGACTAAAGGTACGTTGGTGGGTTAAAAAATAGTTTTTGGCCACTTGCATGGTAATGGTAGAGCCACCCGATTGTATGGAGCCTGTTTCAGCGAGACCAACAAAAGCGCGGGCTAAACCTTTAAAGCTAATACCTTCATGGTTAAAAAAGTTATCATCCTCTGCAGCTAAAAAAGCATGTACTAAGAGGGGAGGAATTTCTTTGTAGTGTAGTGGTCGGCTGTGCTTTTCGCCAAACTCACTGATAAGTTTTCCATCTATGCTATAGATTTGTAGAGGGGTTTCGAGTTTAATTTCGCGGAGCTGTTCAACATTTGGCAATTGTGGCGTAAGGTATAAATAGACACCGCTGCTAAGTATTGATACGCTAAGCAAACCTAAAATGCCAAAAGCAACCAAAGGATGAAGTCGGGCTAGTAAAGACGTAATTTTATTCATTGGAAACCATGCTATATAACAAAATAGGTGACAGTCGCTAATAATAGTTGATTATAACTGCAATAATCACTTGTGCGGTACTTGCAGTCGTGATAAGACTAGCATTTAATGTTAATTGGTATGAATGTGGTATAACTCTGCATTCTAATTACAAAAATAAAAGGGAACAAATGACGTGCTGCCCTTTCTAGGTAAAAAAAATACAAGCCTTATTGGCTTAGATATCAGCTCCACTTCGGTAAAGCTCTTGGAACTTAGTTTGCAAGGGGATCGTTATCGTGTCGAGAGCTATGGGGTCGAACCATTGCCACAAAATGCGGTGGTCGAAAAAACTATTGCCGATGTCGAAGGTGTTGGTGAGGCAATCACACGTTTGCTTGCTCGTGCTAAACCGCGCAGTAAAAACGTAGCAGTTGCTGTATCTGGTTCTGCGGTCATTACCAAAACCATCGAGATGGATGCAGATATGTCTGACGATGAGCGTGAGTCACAAATACGTTTAGAAGCAGACCAATATATTCCCTATCCACTAGAAGAAATTAGTCTTGATTTTGAAGTGATAGGGCCGTCGGCAACCAATCCCGAGAGAGTCAGTGTGCTGTTGGCAGCTTCACGTACTGAAAATATTGAGTTGCGTACCGATGCTGTAGTCATTGCTGGTTTAACGGCAAAGGTGGTTGATGTTGAAGCCTATGCTATGGAGCGTGCTTTTGATTTGTTGGTCGATAGTCTGCCTTGTGGTCGCGAGGGCACAGTTGCGGTGATTGATATTGGTGCAACAATGACTACCCTTAACGTGATTAACGATGGCAAGATTATTTATACTCGTGAGCAGCTATTTGGTGGTAAGCAGTTGACTGAAGAAATTCAGCGGCGATATGGTTTGTCTTTTGAAGAAGCAGGTAAGCTAAAAAAGGAAGGCGGTTTGCCTGATGATTATGAGTCTGAAGTGTTACAGCCATTTAAGGAGGCTGTTGTTCAACAGGTCACTCGTTCCTTGCAGTTTTTCTTCTCATCTAGTCAATATAACGATGTAGATCATATTTTATTGGCAGGTGGCACTGCGTCTATTTTGGGTTTGGCACAGACAGTACAAGAAAAGCTGGGTACAGCCGTTGCTGTGGCCAATCCTTTTGTGCATATGTCGTTTGCACCACAGATTAACGCGGCTGCAATTAGCAACGACGCGCCTGCACTTATGATAGCGTGTGGTCTTGCATTAAGGAGCTTTGACTGATGGCTAAAATTAACCTGTTGCCATGGCGACAAGAACTCAAAAAACAACGTCAACAAGAGTTTATAGCTATCAATGCTGCAGTTGCCTTATCGGCTGCTGCAATTATTATGTTTTTTCACATTGTGCTTAGTAGTCAATTAAGTGAGCAAGAAGAGCGTAAAGCTTATATTCAGTCAGAAATTGCTACTTTAGATGGTCAGATTAAACAAATTGACGAGTTACAAACCCGCAAAGATGAGCTTTTGGCGCGGATGAAAGTGATTCAAGATTTGCAGGGGCGCCGTCCTGTTATTGTACGAGTATTTGATGAATTGGCTCGTGCTGTGCCTAATAAAGTTTATTTGATATCAGTTGTTCGTAAGGATGATATTTTTACCATTGAAGGTTATGCCGAAAGTAATACACAGGTCTCTACTTTTTTGCGTAACTTGAATGCTTCTGTTTGGTTTAAAAATCCAGTATTGTCCACAGTGGTTGCATCGGATGATCAAGCCAAGAAGAATGATAAAAAAGCAGTTGCTGATAAGAAAAATAATCGTTTTGCTCTCACAGTTGCTTTAGAAGCACCTGAGCCTGTCAAAGAAGACGAAACGGGCGTTAAAAAAACCAATAAGGAGGCAAGCAAATGAAGCTAAAAGCCACTAAAGGTGATGACGTTCAAGAAGGCAAAAAGTTTGATCTTCAGGAGTTCATGAATACGCTGAATACCTTGGATCCACAAAATATAGGTTCTTGGCCACTTGCTGCAAAAGTAATGGTCTATGTGATTGTATTTATTGTGGTTTTGGTGCTGGGGTATGTATTGGATTTATCCTCAATGCGCGATACTTATGCGTCGGGTGAGCAAGCACAAGAAACATTATTAGAAGAGTTTGAGCAAAAGGTTTTTAAGGCAAACAATCTAGATGTGTATAAAAAACAGCTTGCTGACATGGAAGAATCTTTTGGTTCGTTACTTAAACAACTCCCTAAAGAAACTGAAGTGCCAGAACTACTAGAAGATGTTACGCATACAGGCTTGGGTAGTGGTTTGGAGTTTGATGGTATTACGTTGGGTGCTGAGCTCAAAAAAGAATTTTATGTTGAGCAACCAATCAGTATCAAAGTACAAGGTGATTATCATGCTTTTGGTGCCTTTGTGAGTGGTATTTCGGCATTGCCGCGCATTGTTACCTTGCATGATTTTACTATTGCACCATTAGCAAATAAGTTTGCTGATAGTGGTGCGCCTGTCTTGAATATGGAGATTCAAGCAAAAACTTATCGTTATAAAGAGCTTTCTGAGGAAGAAGCAACATCTAATAAAACAGGAGGTGCAAAATGAGAATATACCGTCTGTCAATTAGGTTGTTAACGCTGTCTTTAGGTTTTGTGATGTTCGCGGGCTTGACAGCTTGTTCTTCTGATTTTGATACAATGAAAGCTAGAATGGATGCGATTAGGGCTAAACCTAGAGGTCGAGTAGAGCCGCCACCAGAGTTTACGCCTATGCCAACATTTACTTATGCGGCACATCAATTGCGTAGTCCGTTTATTCCTCCTTCGACCTTAGAAGAGTTTTTGGCACGTAATACAGGTAAAATTGTTGCGCCTGATTTTTCTCGTCCACAAGAGTATTTGGAGAAGTTTGGTATAGAGGCTTTAAGAATGCGTGGTACTTTGACCAAAGCAGGAAGTCCTCTTTATGGTTTGGTTGAAGATTCTGAGGGTGGTGTGCAGCGTGTCAAAGTAGGCAATTATATGGGTAAAAATCATGGTAAAATTGTCGAAATTACACCAAGCCAAATTAACCTTGTTGAAGTGGTCCCTGATGGCCGAGATGGCTGGGTCGAACGTCCACGCAGTTTAGTCATGGCCGACAAGTAAGCCAAGCTCTGGAGAATACAAATGATCAAACGGATCACAATGAACAATAACAAGTTTGCTGGGAAAAAGAGCATGTCCATTCAACGTATGGTATTAGGCTTGAGCCTCGTGTCGTTTTTGCAACTTGCAGCAGCGGCAGATCGATTGACACTTAAAAAAGTTGATTTTGTTAGCTTGCCAGGTGATGAGATTGAGGTCAAATTAGCCTTCGATGATGCACCACCACAATTACAGTCTTATCAAATTGAAAAGCCAGCACGTTTGGTGTTTGATTTACCTAATACCAAAAATGCCCTAAGCTCACGCTATTTGAGTTTAGGTAATGGTAATGCGCGTAGTTTGACTGTGGTCGATAATCAAGAGCGTACTCGTGTAGTCGTTAATTTAGATACACTTAGTGGCTATGTTACCCGTGTAGAAGGTAATGCTTTGATTCTTAAAATTGGCAAACAAGAAGCACAAGCGGCGCAAATGGCAGTTGGTAACACCCCTGTAGTGGCTCCTATTGTTACACCTAAGTCTGCCAAGCCTGTATTGCCTGCCGTTTTACAGGTTGAGGGCTTAGAGTTTCATCGCGGTAATCAAAGTGATGGACAAATCAGTATTGTATTATCAAATCCTGCCATTCCTGTAGATGTACAACAACAAGGTAATAAAATTATTGCTCGTTTTATTGGTGCAAAAATCCCTGAAAAGTTGCGTCGTCGTTTAGATGTTAACGATTTTGCTACCCCTGTTAAAACCATAGATATTTATAACGAAGGTAATAACGGAGTGATGGTGATACAGCCTCAAGGTGAATTCGAATACTTGGCGTATCAGGCTGACAATAACATGACGATTAGTGTAAAACCTGTATTACCCGATGCACCTAAAAAACGTAAAGAGTTTATTTATACGGGTGAGAAGCTATCCTTAAATTTCCAAGATATTGAAGTACGCTCCGTTTTGCAGTTAATTGCTGATTTTACCTCATTAAATTTAGTCGCTAGTGATACTGTATCTGGCCGAATCACTTTACGTTTGCAAAACGTGCCTTGGGATCAGGCCTTAGAGCTAATTTTAAAAACTAAAGGCTTAGATAAGCGTACTGCAGGTAATGTAATGTTGGTTGCCCCAGCAGATGAAATTGCAGCGCGTGAACGTTTGGAGTTAGAAGCTAACAATCAAAATGAACAGTTAGTACCTTTGCGCTCAGAATATATGCAAATTAGCTACGCAAAAGCAGCCGATTTACAAACCATGATTACCTCTGGTATTAACACCAGTAATGGTACAACCACCAATGCTTCTAATAGCTTATTGAGTCCACGTGGTAGTGTCTCAATAGATGTGCGTACTAACACTTTGATTATCCAAGACATTCCTAAAAAGATTGATGAAATCCGCGAATTGGTTTCTAAATTAGATGTACCTGTTAAGCAAGTGATGATTGAGGCACGTATTGTCACTGCCAATAGTAGTTTTGCCAAAGAGCTCGGTGTCAAGTGGGGTGTGGCTCATGACAATATCGGCGGTAACAAACGTATTATGGCAGGTGGTTCACGAACAACATTAAATGATATTCGTGAATCAACGATTGATACTACAACAGGTGCTCGTACTTACAGTATTACCTCGCCTGCCGATTTAGCAGTAGATCTAGGGATTGATAAAGTCGGCACTAGCTCATTAGCGGTAGGTATTATGAATGCTGATAATGTTGTTTTAGATTTAGAGTTGTCAGCATTACAGTCAGATGGCCACGGCGAAATTGTGGCTACCCCCAAAGTGTTAACTGCAGATAAACAAAAAGCGTTAATTGCATCAGGTAAGCAGATTCCATATCAAGAAGCATCATCTAGTGGTGCAACCGCTATTAAGTTTATCAACGCTGAGTTGCGTTTAGAAGTGACTCCAAGTATTACCCCTGATGGTCGTGTTAATATGGAGTTGTTTATTAACAAAGATAGTGCGGGTGAACCTTTGGCAAATGGTTCTTTGACTATTAATACTAACCGTGTTTCAACGAATGTTTTAGTGGACGATGGTCAGACTGTTGTTTTAGGTGGTATTTTTAGTAATGAGTCGTTAAAAGGAGTTACAAAAACACCATTGCTTGGAGATATTCCTTTCTTAGGTCGATTATTTAAACAAGATGTGACACGTAACGATAAGCAAGAGTTGTTGATTTTTGTGACACCACGTTTATTAAACGATACTGTTGCTAGTAAATAATTGAGCTGATAGTGACTGCTTGTACGAACATCTTTTTAGTGGGGCCAATGGGGGCTGGAAAAACCACCATTGGTCGTTATTTAGCCGAAATGCTATCATGGCATTTTTTAGACAGTGACCATGAAATTGAAAAGCGTACAGGTGCGACTATCCCTTGGATATTTGATGTAGAAGGTGAGGCAGGCTTTCGCCGCCGCGAAGAAGCGATGATTGCTGAGTTGACGGCACTAAAGTATGTGGTGCTGGCAACGGGTGGTGGCGCGGTGTTACGTGAAGTAAACCGTTTGCATTTGCGTCAGCGAGGTACAGTAGTGTATTTAGAAACACCTGTTACCATGCAGTTGGAGCGGACAGCACACGACAAAAATAGACCACTTTTGCAAACGCAAAACCCCCAACAAAAACTGAGTGAGCTGCTTGAAATCCGCGATCCTTTGTACCGTGAAGTGGCACATTTAATTGTGCCAACAACTAGCGGTTGTGCCCGAGACTTAGCACAAAGTATTATTCAATCCTTAAATTTTTCATAATTATTTCCTCTTATCATTTAACTTGGCTAAAATGCCAATTTATTTAATCTGCACGAATTTTCTGCTATGCAAACTTTAACAGTTTTTTTAAACGAACGTAGTTATCCCATTTTTATTGGTGAGTCTTTGTTGACTCAGGCAACTTGTTATCAGAACTATTTAAAAGGTAAACAAGTACTTATTGTTAGCAACACGACTGTTGCACCGTTGTATTTAAAGCAAGTAGAAAATACCCTAAATACTTTAAGCTATCAAACGGCGAGTTATATTTTGCCTGATGGCGAGCAGTTTAAAGATATTCGACATGTTGAAGCCATTTTTACCGCATTATTAGAAAAAAAATTTAATCGTGATTGTGCCTTAGTGGCTTTAGGAGGCGGTGTAGTTGGTGATATGACTGGCTTTGCTGCCGCCTGTTATCAACGTGGGGTAGCATTTTTGCAAATACCAACGACACTATTATCACAAGTGGACTCCTCTGTAGGTGGTAAAACAGGCGTCAATCATCCATTAGGTAAAAATATGATTGGTGCATTTAAGCAGCCAACGGCTGTTTTGGCAGATACATCGGTATTAGATACTTTAAATGACCGTGAATATGCTGCTGGTTTAGCCGAAGTAATTAAATATGGTTTGATTCGTGATTTACCTTTTTTAGAATGGCTTGAACAAAACATGGAAGGGCTAGTTGCACGCGATAAAAAACTCTTGGCAGAAGCAGTCGCACGTTCTTGTCAGAATAAAGCTGATGTGGTGGCGGCTGATGAATTAGAAATGAACGATGTGCGTGCTTTGCTCAATTTAGGACATACTTTTGGCCATGCTATAGAAACGGCCATGGGATATGGTGTGTGGTTGCATGGTGAGGCGGTGGCTACAGGTATGTTGATGGCTGCCGATTTGTCATGGCGTTTAGGTTGGCTTCAACAGCAAGATGTGTCGCGTGTTAAAAAACTTTTACAGGCAGCGAGTTTACCTGTTATTCCGCCACAAGATTTATCCGCAGAGCAGTTTTTGCAGTTGATGGCGGTAGATAAAAAAGTCTTGGCAGGTAAAGTACGTTTAGTATTACTAAAAGAGTTGGGACAAGCAATTGTGACGGCAGACTTTCCTTTACCTATTTTAGTGCAAACCTTGAGTGCGGGCGAGTTACTAGGGTGCATCAATGACTAATTTGTATTCACGTTTTTGGTTGCCAAGTGCAACGATATTTTTTGTATTATTGCTGAGTTGTCTATTAGTAGTCGGCTTGAAAGCCAAAAATGTTATCAAAGAAGCGTCTATTCAAGAGGTGTTTACTGGAGAAATACATGAATTTAGCGCAGATTTTGGACAACTAGCCAAGATTGTGCCACCTACCGATTATGTGGCGACACCTCCTGAAAATCATGGTCCACAGTATCGGACGGCTGATTGGATTAAAGCTCAAGGTTCATTGGCATGGACGTTGCAGGTTTTTTCTTCTGAGGATGAAGATGTAGTCAAGTCTTATTTAGCACAGCGAGAGGATAAAGAACAGTTTGCTTATTTCCTGTACAGGGAAGGTGAGGCTCGAAAATACGTCGTGGTTTATGGCAACTTTGTGACTATGGAGCTAGCTTTAGGGGTGTCTAATAGCATGGATTTTGGTTTAGTAGATGGAGTACGAGCCAGCCCAGAAAAATTTATTACTTATGTTCCTCATATTCCCTTAATTGAGCAAGCTATTGATCGTCCGCCACCAATTAAGTACGAAGGAGTTCCAGAAGTGCCAGTTGACCCTGTTGAGGAATCTGTTTCTGAGCTAGACAAAGACACACAAGTCCCTCCTGCTTCTCCAAAAGAGACACCTGTGTTGGATTTGTTCTGAGATAGAGTTTAACTAAAAGAAGTTTATTGATAGTGAAAGATTCTTTTTTGGTTAAATTGTCGGCATAAAACAAAATAATCGGACGTCCTATGCCACAAACTCATTTTTTAATGTAAAAAAAAGTGAGATATGTGCGTTACTATTTGAGTGTCAAGCAATTTATATATAAAATGCTTGGCCATTTTGCCCTTGTTAATGTTTGTCTGATTTAAATAAGGGCAATTCCTAGTTTTTGGGACTTACGCAGGTAATAAATTCCTACCTACGCATTTTAATCATTCGCTATGGTCTTATTAGAAATACCCCGTTAAAGTGTGTTTTTTTGATAAGGCCACGTTTTGTAAGGTAAAGCCATGCACATGCAGCCGGTTGCCCATTCTGGCCTCTATCAACCCGATGAGTTTCGGGATAACTGTGGTTTTGGTTTGATTGCCCATATGCAAGGACAATCGAGCCATCACCTCGTACAAACTTCAATTCATAGTTTAAGTTGTATGACGCATCGCGGTGCAATTGCGGCCGACGGCAAGACGGGGGATGGTTGTGGTTTGTTGTTAGCATTGCCGCAAGCTTTTTTTCGTGCCGTTGCCCAAGCTGAATTGCAAGCTGAACTGAATAATCTTTTTGCTGTTGGCTTGGTGTTTTTAAATCAAGAATCCGCTTTGGCAACAGAAGCTAAACGTATATTAACCAAAGAAATAGAACAAGAAGGTTTAACTGTTGCTGGTTGGCGTGTTGTGCCAACAGATAACAGTATTTTGGGTGAAATTGCTTTGCGCAGTTTACCAGTCTTTAATCATTTGTTTGTCAATGCTCCACAAGATATGGGGCAAACAGAGTTTAACCGCAAGTTGTTTTTAGCACGTCGTCGTGCCGAAAAGCAATTAGCAGCAGACCCATTGTTTTATGTCACTGCCTTGTCGTCACAAGTGGTGTCTTACAAAGGTTTGGTAATGCCTGCTGACTTGCCGCGCTTTTACAAAGACTTAGATGACGAGCGTTTAGCCTCTCATATTGTAGTTTTTCACCAACGCTTCTCGACTAATACCTTGCCAAGATGGCCATTGGCTCAGCCATTCCGTTATGTGGCGCATAATGGTGAAATCAATACCATTATGGGTAACCGTAACTGGTCGGTGGCGCGTACACCAAAATTTGAAAACCCGTTGTTACCAAATTTGTTGGAGTGTACTCCACTGGTAAATCGTACTGGCTCTGATTCTTCTAGTTTAGATAATATGCTAGAAATTTTGGTTGGTGGTGGGATGGACTTGTTCCGTGCTTTGCGGATGTTAGTGCCGCCAGCATGGCAAAATGTCGAAACGATGGATGCTGATTTGCGCGCCTTCTATGAATACAACTCTAAACATATGGAAGCTTGGGATGGTCCAGCTGGTTTAGTGATTCAAGATGGTCGTCATGCGGTTTGTATGCTTGACCGTAATGGTTTGCGTCCTGCGCGTTATGTTATTACCAAAAATGGCTATATTACCTTAGCCTCCGAGATAGGTGTTTGGGATTATAAGCCTGAAGATGTTGTTGCTAAAGGCCGTGTGGGGCCAGGCCAAATTTTGGTGGTTGATACTCAAACAGGTGAGTTATTACGTACAGCAGATGTTGACCAGCGTTTAAAGTCAGCGCACCCGTATCGTAAATGGTTGCGTGACCAAGCGATTCGTCTTGAAAATGATGAAGTTTTAGATAAAAAGAATTTAGGCAAAATGGATGTGTCTTTGTTAAAAACTTATCAAAAAATGTTTTTGGTAAGTTTTGAAGAGCGCGACCAAATTATTCGGCCATTAGCAGAAAGTGGTCAAGAGGCTGTTGGTTCTATGGGTGATGATACGCCAATGGCAGTATTGTCGCGTCGTGTTCGTCATGTTGCTGATTATTTCCGTCAACAGTTTGCACAGGTAACTAATCCTCCAATTGATCCTTTGCGTGAAGCGATTGTTATGTCTTTGGAGACTTGTTTAGGTGCTGAGCGTAATGTCTTTGAGCAAACAGAAGAACATGCTAATCGGGCTGTGTTGGCAAGTCCTGTGTTGTCGTATAGCAAGTTTCAGCAAATTTTAGCTTTGCGTGAAAGAGCAGGTTATGATCATACGATTATTGACCTAAATTATGCACAAAGTGAGGGGTTGCAAGCGGCTATTGTGCGTATTTGTTCCGAAGCTGAAGTGGCTGTTAAAAATGGCAAAACCCTGCTGATTTTGTCTGATAAAAACATTCGTCCAGATTATTTGCCTGCCAATGCGATTTTAGTTACAGGTGCAGTTCATCATCATTTAAGTGCAGTAGGTTTGCGTTGCGATGCTAACTTAATTATTGAAACTGCAACGGCGCGTGACCCACATCATTTTGCGGTGTTGTTAGGTTTTGGTGCAACAGCGATTTATCCATACTTGGCCAATGAAATTATTGCAGATTTGGCTCGTACAGGTGAAATTTTAGGCGACCCACTCGAAGCACAAGCCTATTTCCGTAAAGGTATTAACAAAGGCTTGTTAAAAATTCTGTCTAAAATGGGTATTTCGACCCTTGCATCTTACCGTGCTGGGCAATTATTTGAGGCTGTTGGCCTTAGTCGTGAAGTAGTTGATACTTGTTTTAAAGGGGTGCAAAGCCGTATTCAAGGGGCGCGTTTTGTTGATTTAGAAGATGACCAAAAACAATTGGCGGCTGATGCGTGGAAAGACCGTAAGCCAATCGACCAAGGTGGTTTGCTCAAATTTGTCTATGGCAAAGAATATCATGCCTTTAACCCAGACGTGATTAACGCCTTACATGATGCCGTTCGTTCGGGTGACTATAGCAAATATCAAGTATATGCCGATTTGGTCAATGACCGTCCTGTGGCCACCATTCGTGACTTATTAAAGCTCAAAACTGACGGCAGCATTAATATTGATGACGTTGAGCCATTAGAGTCTATCTTGTCACGCTTTGACTCCGCAGGGATGTCGTTGGGTGCATTATCTCCTGAAGCGCACGAATCGATAGCGATTGCCATGAATACCTTGGGCGGTCGTTCCAATTCGGGTGAGGGTGGTGAAGACCCCGCACGTTATGGCACGCTCAAAAACTCCAAAATTAAACAAGTGGCTTCTGGTCGTTTTGGTGTCACACCTGCCTATTTAACCTCTGCTGAAGTATTGCAGATTAAAGTGGCGCAAGGTGCTAAACCAGGTGAAGGTGGTCAATTACCTGGTGGTAAAGTCAACGCTTTGATTGCGCGTTTACGTCACTCTGTACCGGGTGTGACCTTGATTTCGCCCCCACCACACCACGATATTTATTCGATTGAAGATTTATCACAGTTAATTTTTGACTTAAAACAAGTTAACCCCAGTGCTTTAGTGTCGGTTAAGTTGGTGTCTGAACCAGGTGTTGGTACGATTGCTGCGGGTGTGGCAAAAGCTTATGCCGACTTAATTACCATCTCTGGTTATGATGGTGGTACAGCTGCATCGCCCTTATCATCGATTCACTACGCAGGTTCTCCGTGGGAGTTAGGTTTGTCCGAAGCTCACCAAGCCTTAAGAATCAATGATTTACGTGGTAAAGTGCGTGTACAAACCGATGGTGGTTTAAAAACAGGTTTAGATGTTGTTAAAGCAGCTATCTTAGGCGCTGAATCCTTCGGTTTTGGTTCGACACCTATGATTGCCTTGGGTTGTAAATACTTGCGTATTTGTCACTTAAACAACTGTGCAACGGGTGTTGCGACTCAACAAGACAAGTTGCGCGCCAACCATTATGTGGGCGAGCCAGAAATGTTAATGAACTTCTTTAAGTTTGTTGCACAAGAAGCTCGTTATTGGTTAGCACAATTGGGTGTACGTTCTGTTGCTGAATTGATTGGCCGTACCGATTTGTTAGAAATGATTGAAGGTCAAACCGTAAAACAACAGCATTTAGATTTAATGCCTTTGTTGAAAAATGACCATATCACTGCTGACAAACCACAATATTGCTTGCAGCCCAAAAATGCACCATTTGATAAAGGCGTGTTGGCTGAACAAATGGTTGCTGAAATTCTTCCTGCCATTCAAACCAAAGCAGGTGGTGAGTTTAGTTTCAAAGTAGGCAACTGTGACCGTTCGATTGGTGCACGTTTAAGTGGTGAGATTGCTAAAGTCCATGGTGACCAAGGCATGAGCACTCAACCAATTACCGTAAACTTGACGGGTACAGCAGGTCAAAGTTTTGGTGTTTGGAACGCAGGTGGCTTGAACTTAGTCTTGGAAGGTGATGCCAACGATTACGTAGGTAAAGGCATGACTGGTGGTAAATTAGTGATTTATCCACCTAAAGGTTCTCCTTTCAAAACGCAAGATACCGCAATCATTGGTAACACCTGTTTGTATGGTGCAACTGGCGGTAAGTTATTTGCAGCGGGCACAGCAGGTGAACGTTTTGCCGTACGTAACTCTGGTGCACATGCCGTTATCGAAGGTGCAGGCGACCACTGTTGTGAATACATGACAGGTGGTTTAGTCACTGTATTAGGCCGTACAGGTCTAAACTTTGGTGCAGGTATGACGGGTGGTTTTGCTTATGTGTTGGATTTAGAAGGTGACTTCTATGATCGTTGCAACCATGAGTTAATCGAAATTCATCGTATTAGCACTGAAGCGATGGAAGCTCATCGTCATCATTTGCGCAGTGTGTTAACCGAATACGTTAACGAAACGCAAAGTGCGTGGGGTCAAGAATTGTTGGCCGAGTTTGAGTCCTATCAGCGTAAATTCTGGTTAGTGAAGCCAAAGGCCGCTAACATCAAAGAATTGCTGAAAAATACTCGTGCTAATCCACAGTAATTTTAACCTCACCCTAGCCCTCTCCTAAAAGGAGAGGGAACTCCCTCTAAAAACTTAGGGGAGTTAAGGGGATGGTTTAACCTAGCTAGATATATATTGAGGCAAGGCCATGGCAGAACGCCTAAATAACGACTTTCAATTCTTAGACGTCGCGCGGCATGACCCCGCAAAAAAAGATATCGCCGTTCGCAAAAGCGAATATGTAGAGATTTATCACTCTTTTACTAAAGTAGAAGTAGGCGAACAAGCACATCGTTGCTTAGCTTGTGGTAATCCTTACTGTGAATGGAAATGTCCTGTTCATAACTACATTCCCAACTGGTTAAAGTTAATTTCGGAAGGTAATATTTTTGGTGCAGCAGAATTATGTCACCAAACTAATACCTTGCCTGAAGTGTGTGGCCGTGTGTGTCCACAAGACCGTTTATGTGAAGGTGCTTGTACCTTAAATGATGGTTTTGGTGCAGTGACTATTGGTAACACTGAAAAATATATCGTTGATACCGCCTTTGCCATGGGCTGGCGTCCTGATATGTCCAAAGTTAAATGGACGAATAAACGTGTTGCCATTATTGGTGCAGGCCCAGCAGGTTTGGGCTGTGCTGATGTGTTAGTACGTAGTGGTGTTAAACCTGTTGTTTTTGATAAAAACCCTGAAATTGGTGGTTTGTTAACCTTTGGTATTCCTGAATTTAAAATGGAAAAAAGTGTGATGTCTCGTCGTCGCACTATCTTTACCGATATGGGTATTGAGTTCCGTTTAAATACCGAAGTGGGTAAAGACGTTCAATTCACTGATCTGCTCAATGAATTTGATGCTGTATTTTTAGGCATGGGCACTTACACCTATATGAAAGGTGGCTTTGCGGGTGAAGATTTACCAAACGTCTATGACGCTTTAGATTTCTTGATTGCCAACGTCAACCATAACAATGGTTGGGAAAAAGACGCTAACGATTTTATCTCCATGAAAGGTAAAAAAGTTGTTGTTTTAGGTGGTGGTGATACGGCAATGGACTGTAACCGTACTTCTATTCGTCAAGGTGCAGAAGCAGTGACCTGTGCTTATCGTCGTGACGAAGAAAACATGCCAGGTTCACGTCGTGAAGTAAATAATGCGCGTGAAGAAGGGGTGAATTTCTTGTTTAACCGTCAGCCGATTGCAATCTTGGGTGATGAACACGGTGTAACAGGTGTAAAAGTCGTTGAAACTCGTTTAGGTTCTCCAGATGCGCGTGGTCGCCGTAGCCCAGAGCCAATTCCAAACTCTGAGCAAGTATTGCCTGCCGATGCGGTGATTTTGGCTTTTGGTTTCCGTCCAAGTCCTGCCCCGTGGTTTGCTGATGTGGGTATTAACTTAGATAACAGCGGTCGTGTGGTTGCACCCGAAGCTGCTAAATTTAAGTTCCAAACCAGTAACCCGAAAATTTTTGCGGGGGGTGATATGGTGCGTGGTTCTGACTTAGTGGTAACCGCTATTTGGGAAGGTCGCCAAGCGGCCGAAGGTATTTTGGATTATTTAGACATTTAAGTTTAAAACCATAGACCAGATAAAAAGGCGCAGAAAATGCGCCTTTTTTATTGTAAAAAAGGTTTAATCATGCAAAAGAAATGTGCGCTTTGTGGTGTGGCCTTTGCCTGTGGCAACACCAGTCAACAAGCTTGTTGGTGTAGTCAATATCCAACAATTTTACCTATAGAAGAAGGACAAGATTGCTGTTGTCCAAATTGTTTAACAAATATCATTAAAGAAAAAATTAGCGATTTTGTGCAAAATAATCCAGTAAAAATGGCGATTCCGAGTCAATATAAAAATAAAGAACTTATTCAAGAGATTGATTATTATCTTGAAAATGGCAATTTTGTCTTTACAGAGTGGTATCACCGAAAACGTGGCTCTTGTTGTGGTAATGGTTGTCGTCATTGTCCATATAAGCACGAAAATGTGTGATAATTCTTATAAAAATAATCTTGCTCTTTTAATCTAAAAAGGTTTTTTATGTCAGCTCTCAAAAATGATCGTTTTTTACGTGCTTTATTACGTCAACCTGTTGATGTCACACCTGTCTGGATGATGCGTCAAGCAGGACGTTATTTGCCAGAATATCGTGCCACTCGCCAACAAGCAGGCGACTTTATGGCCTTGTGTAAAAATCCACAATTGGCGTGTGAAGTCACCTTACAACCCTTGGAGCGTTATCCTTTAGATGCGGCAATTTTGTTTTCGGATATTTTAACCATTCCCGATGCGATGGGTTTAGGTTTGTATTTTGAAACAGGCGAAGGGCCTCGTTTTAAAAAGACAGTTAAAACCGAAGCCGATGTATTGGCTTTACCAATTCCCAAAGCCGAAAGTGATTTAGATTATGTGATTAAAGCGGTAAGTACTATTCGTAGTGCCTTAAATGGTCGTGTGCCGTTAATTGGTTTTTCGGGCAGTCCGTGGACATTAGCCACTTATATGATTGAGGGTGGCTCAAGCCGAGATTTTAGAGCGGCCAAAAATATGATGTATCAGCAACCACAAGTTTTACATTTGTTATTAGATAAATTAGCAACATCAATTATTGATTATTTGAATGCCCAAATTCGTGCAGGCGCGCAAGCAGTACAAATTTTTGATAGTTGGGGTGGGGCATTATCAGCAGCAGCATACCAAGAATTTTCTTTAGCTTATATGAAAAAAATCATTGATGGCTTAATCAAAGAACACGATGGTCGCAAAGTACCTGTGATTTTGTTTACTAAAGGTGGCGGTTTGTGGCTTGAGTCAATGGCAACAACAGGTGCGGATGCTTTGGGCTTAGACTGGACAATAGATATTGGTGCTGCCCGTCAGCGTGTTGGCAGCAAAGTCGCTTTACAAGGAAATATGGATCCTTCGGTGTTATATGGCAGCCCACAACGTATTCGTGATGAAGTTGCTCATATCTTAGCGGGCTTTGGTCATGGTGAAGGTCATGTGATGAATTTAGGTCATGGTATTGACCAACATACGAATCCTCAACATGCAGGTGCATTTATTGAGGCGGTACATGAGCTAAGTGCCAAGTACCATCAATAACCTAATCAATATCCTCTCCTAATGGGAGAGGATATATGCAAAAATTGTCAAACCAATTCGGCATACAAGTCATAATCATCAGCATCAATGATAGTAACTGTTGCAAAATCGCCGATTTTTAAATCGGCTGCGCCTTCGCCTTCAATATATACATTACCGTCAATCTCGGGGGCATCTGCTGCTGAACGAGCAATGGCTACGCCTTCTTCTTCGTCAATGTCGTCAATTAGCACTTGAATGGTTTTGCCAATTTTTAATTGTAAACGTTGCGCAGAAATTTCTTGTTGAACTTCCATAAAACGTTGCCAGCGTGCTTCTTTAACGTCTTCTGGAATGGGGTCTGGCAATTCATTAGCCGCTGCACCGTCAACAGGTGAGTATTTAAAACAGCCAACACGATCCAATTGTGCTTCGCGTAACCAGTTTAATAACTCTTCAAATTCTTCTTCGGTTTCACTAGGAAAGCCAACAATAAAGGTAGAACGTAATACTAAATCTGGGCAAATTTTACGCCATTGTTTAATGCGTTCGAGGGTGTTTTCACTGTGAGCAGGACGTTTCATTAATTTCAGAATACGTGGGCTGGCGTGTTGGAACGGAATATCCAAATAGGGCAAAATTTTGCCTTCAGCCATTAACGGAATGACATTATCAACGTGTGGATAAGGATAAACATAATGCAAACGTACCCAAGCACCCAAAGTGGACATTGCTTCACACAATTCTTGCATACGTGTTTTTAACGGTTGGCCATTCCAAAAATCGAGTTTGTATTTTAAATCTACGCCATAAGCAGAGGTATCTTGTGAAATGACCAATAACTCTTTTACGCCTGATTTAACTAAGTTTTGTGCTTCGGCCATCACCGAACCAATCGGGCGAGACACTAAATCACCACGCATGGACGGAATAATACAGAAGGTACAACGATGGTTACAGCCTTCAGAAATTTTGACATACGCATAATGCTTAGGGGTGAGTTTGATGCCTTGAGCAGGCACTAAATCAATAAACGGATTATGGTCTTTTTTCGGTGGTAAATATTGATGCACACTGTCCATCACTTCTTCATAGGCGTGTGGGCCAGTCACTTTTAACACGCTGGGATGCACGTCACGAATTTGGCCTTCTTTGATGCCTAAACAACCTGTGACAATCACTTTACCATTTTCGGCTAAGGCTTCACCAATCGCATCTAAGGACTCTTGTACCGCAGACTCAATAAAGCCACAGGTATTCACCACCACTAAATCCGCGCCGTTATAATCGGGCGAAATTTGATAACCTTCGGCACGTAATTGCGTCAAAATGCGCTCAGAATCGACCAAATTTTTAGGGCAACCTAAAGACACAAAACCTACTTTGGGTTGTTGAACAGACATGAGCGCACTCCAAAAGAATTTTTCATAAAAGCTGCAAAAACGGGGTATATTCAGGACTTACGCATTTCACCGAAATTAGCGCGTTTTGTGAACATAAAACCGTTAGAAACGGTTGAAATGTGAGCAAATAAGCGATAACAGCGTAAGTTCTATATTGTACCTGTTATTGGGCTTGAACGTGAGTCAAAAAACAATACAGGCCTATTACTTTAAGGAGTGAAAAGAATGCCTAGTATAATTACCTTGATTTTTTTGGGTTTAGTAGGGTTTTATGCTGTCACGGTATATAACAGTTTAATTACTTTGCGAAATCATTTTAAAAATGCTTTTGCCCAAATTGATGTGCAATTACAACGACGTTATGAGTTGATTCCTAATTTAGTCGAAGCGGTCAAAGCTTATTTAAGCCACGAAAAAGACACCTTAACGCAAGTGATTAACGCCCGAAATCAAGCTGCTTCTGCAGAGCAATTGGTGGCCAAACAAGTGGATAATAGTGCAGCCATGACGCAATTATCTCAAGCTGAGGGGGTATTAAGTGCCGCTTTAGGCAAATTGATGGTGTTGTCTGAGGCTTATCCCGATATTAAAGCCAATAGCACCATTCAAAATTTAATGGAAGAACTTAAAAGTACTGAAAATAGGGTCAGTTTTGCACGACAAGCCTTTAATGACGCGGTGATGATTTATAATATTGAGCGCGAAAAGTTTCCTAATAATATCGTGGCTAACTTTACCAACTTTCAACAGGCGCAGCTGTTAGAAATACCCAATATTGCTGCCAAAGACCCCATTAAAATTAGCTTTAATTAGAGTGTCTTAGCGTGGATTTTTTTAGTCGCCAAACGACTGCCAAACGCGTGAGCGCGCGCTTGGCGGTGTATTTTTTAATGGCGATTGCAATTATTTTTATTGGTGTAAATGCCGTGCTCTACGGAGTGGCGGTAGTGACAACACATGATACAGGTCAAGGCAGTTGGTTGTGGCACGATTGGTCATCTCAGGCTTTATTAGGAACATTATGGCTAGTGGCAGGAGGCAGTTTATTAGAATGGTTTTTGTTGCGTGAAGGTGGACAGGCTATCGCCAAGATGTTGCAAGCGCAACAGGTTGATTTTGCTACCCAAGACCCTGCGCATCGTCAATTTATTAATGTCTGTGAAGAAATGGCGATTGCTTCGGGTGTTCCGATGCCGCGCTTGTATGTTTTGCCGCAAGAAAAAACCATCAACGCTTTTGTGGCAGGGTATCATTTGCAAGATAGCGTGTTGGTCGTTACCCAAGGTGCATTACAGTATTTGTCGCGTGATGAATTACAGGCTGTTGTTGGTCACGAATATAGCCATATTTTGAATGGTGATATGCGTTTAAATACCTATATGGTGTCGTTGTTGGCGGGTTTATCCGCCGTGGGGCAAATGGGTGATTTTTTAATGCGTTCTCCAACAGGCAATCATCCAAAGCACAAAAGCGTGACTCCTTTTTGGCCTTTAGGCTTGGGGCTGTGGCTAGTGGGGTATATTGGCTTAGTGCTTGGTCGTTTAATTAAGGCGGCTATATCGCGTGAGCGCGAAAATCTAGCCGATGCTAGTAGTGTTCAGTTTACCCGTAACCCCGATGCCTTAGCGGGGGCATTATATAAAATAGGGCAATTTGGCTCGTTTTTAGGCTCTTGGCATGCCGAGCAAATGAGTCATATGTGTTTTGCTAATAGCCTTGCGATGCGTGAATTGTTTGCTAGTCATCCACCCTTAGAGCAGCGCATTAACAGCATCTCGCCTAGTTTTTTAACCCGTATTAAATATCAGGCGCGTTATACTCATAAAGAAGTTCAATCTGTTTCTTCACAACCATCACGCTTAGTTGTGAACAGCCCACATTTTTCGTCATTATCTCCCTCCCAAAGCTACAGTGCGTCAGCAATGGAGCAAGCGATAGAAAATACTCAAGATGAAGTGGTGTTTAATTTGGATATGCTGTTGAGTAACACGGTAGGAGAGTTACAGTGGACAGATTTGCTTTCGGCACAGTATTTATATCGCTCTTTGTCGGTAGAAGTGTCGCGCGCATTACAAACAACCGCAGGGGCAAAAATAGTTTTATTTGCTTTGTTGGCGTATGAGCAACAATCGTCTGAACAAGTAATACAAGATTTTTTTGCCCAGCAAGTAAGCATGGTACGTTGGGTGGTGCAATTACAAAAGCATTTGGCGAGTAGTGATAATCGTTTAGCCTTGCCAGTGGTAGAGTTGGCTATTCCACGTTTGCAGCAACTAACGACTGATGAGCAGCAACAGTTTTTAGTTGAGTTGCGGCGGTTTGCTTGGCTGAATCAACGCTTGTCGGTGTTTGAGTTTGCCTTGTTAAAATTGATTGAACATGCGTTATATCCTGCCAAGGTGATTTTTAGACAGCAAGCAATCAGTCAATTTGCACCACAGTGCGCTCAGCTTGTTGCTACTTTATTGCAGCATAGTGCACACCATCACTCGGATTATGAAAAGTATTATAGAGAAATATTATCGTCTATCTTTTTAGAACATATTCCTCCCATGCCAAGGCCAGCACAATGTACTTTGCAAGCGTTAGATAAAGTGTTTATGCAATTTGCTTACATGAATTCAGCCGCAAAAAAGCAGCTAATTGACCTTGCTGCTAAGACAATACAGAGCGATGGTGTGTTGCATCGTTCTGAGTATGAGTTGGTTAGAGTGTTAGCTGCAGTCTTGGCGTGTCCTATGCCATTGTTGGATGGCATGATAAAAACGTAAACTTTGCTTGCAGCCAAGCCAAAAAGGGTGTCTAATCGTGTTGTCCGTGAAAGCTCCAACTGTGTCACCTGATGTTCGCTGATGTTTGGCCGTTGTTGTACAAGAAGTCTAAGACTTCAAACGTGTGTAGCGGCCTCGGTACGCGCCAATGTAAGCGTGCTTTTTTTCAGTAACACAAGTGAGATAGATTATGTCTAATCGTGAACAAGGTACCGTTAAGTGGTTTAACGATTCTAAAGGTTTTGGTTTTATTCAACGTCAAGCTGGCGAAGATGTGTTTGTACACTTCCGCGCAATTTTAGGCGATGGCCACCGTTCTTTACGTGACGGCCAAAAAGTTGAATTTACGGTTGTTAAAGGCCAAAAAGGCTTTCAAGCCGAAGAAGTTCGTACTATTGACTAATTGAACGAACTTACGCATTGCACCGCAATTAGTGCGTTTTACGAACATAAAACCATTGGAAATGGTTGAAATGTGAGTAAATAAGCAATAACCGCGTAAGTTCATAAAAGTCAAGCAATTTCAAAAAACGACTCCTAGTGAGTCGTTTTTTTTGGGGCAAAATTTTTATGTCTTCAGTTCCCAGAGTGGTAGGGCGCAATAACCAAAGGGCATTGCGCCACTTTCAAAGTCTAATTTTTATGTCCTCAACTCACAGTGCTTTAATGTGATTGATTGCATTATGCTCAGTGTTTGGTTGTTTTATTGAGGCATTCTTATGACTAGCAAAATTGCACCTGCACCGTGGCACTTAACAGGACAAGGTTATGTTTTGGCCGTGTATTTGCCAAATCAATTTTTAGACCACCATAGTTTTATACCAGCGCATTTACAAGCCAGCAGACGTGGACGTATTGCATATATTATTTTTGCTGATTATCAGCAGTCAGACGTAGGTGCATATTATGAGTTGTTGTATATTGGCGGAAGTCTAAAATTTGGTGAGCAGAGACATCATTCAATTTCAAAAATCTATGTCTCTAGCCAAGACTCAATTGATAATGGTCAAAAAAATTGGGGGATTCCCAAAGAAATGGCACAGTTCAAAGTCAATTATGGCACGGACAATCAAGATAGTATTTGTTTAAGCTCTCCGACGGGTGACATGATAGCTCAGCTTCATTTTAGTCATCATTTGCTGCGCTTTCCTGTGAGTACTAAACTTGCACCAACACGGTTAATTACCTTAGCGCAAGATTGGCATAACACTCGTTTTTTCTTTGCACCACAGGCGAATGGCCACCTTAAACCTGCATTGCTCAAAGATTGTTATATCAATAGTCAGTATTTTCCTGATATTGCGCAAGGTCGCGTTGTGGCTTGTTTTAAGGTCGCAGACTTTAGTATGATTTTTCCTGTCCCAAAAACACAAGCAGTTTAGCCATAACAATACAGCAGCAATTGGCGTATTTTGTCCTTAAATTAGTACGTTGGTACAAATACCTAACCCTCTCCTTGTAAGAGAGGGCTGGGGCAAGGTTAAGCAAGTGATAAAAATAGAGGTTCTTATGGTGATAAACGCACTCAAACAAACTCAGCGATTTTTAGGCTTGGGTGATATTCCTGCACACAAATTAAAAGCACGTTATAGCGAGGACGCTTATTATTTGCATGTACAAGGAGTGGATGTGCGTATTAAAGAAAGTGGACAAGGTGAGCCATTAATTTTATTACATGGTTTTTCGGCTTCGGCAGATACATGGGATGGATGGCGTAAAGAGTTAAGTGACCAGTTTCGCGTAATTGCCATTGATGTACCACCATTTGCCATTTCAGGGCCATTACCTGTGGGTAAAACCACGCCCAATGCCGTTGTCCATTTTATTAATGCGGTGACTGAGCGTTTGGGCTTAAAGCAGTTTTATTTAGGCGGAAACTCTTTGGGGGGCTATTTGTCATGGCGTTACACAGTTCATTATCCGACCAAAGTGAAAAAACTAATTTTGGTCGATAGTGCAGGTTATTCGATGCGTACACCTTTAGCAGCATTATTGATGCGTCATCAATTAACGCGTCATGTTGCCAAAGTCATTACCCCATTGCCTTTTGTGGCACAAAATGTTCGTTCAGTTTATGGTGATAGCAGTCGTATTCCTCGCGGAACCATACGTCGTTATCAAGATTTATTGCGCAGAGAGGGGACACGCGCGGCAATCGCTGATATGATGCGCGGTATAACATATGATTCACCCGATATTCGGTTGATTCGTACGCCAACCCTTGTGATGTGGGGGGCAAAAGACACATGGATTCCTTTAAAACACGGTCACCAATTCCAACGCGATATTGCCCATTCCAAGTTAATTACTTATGATGATTTAGGGCATATCCCAATGGAAGAAGACCCTAAACGAACGGCAGCCGATGCCAGACACTTTTTGACAAGATGACCGATATATTACCTACCTTTGAACAATTCAAACTTAGCCCGTTATTACAACGGGCCATTGCTGACTTAGGCTTTAGTCATGCCACGCCTATTCAATCCCAAATTTTACACTTTACCCTTGCAGGCCATGATGCCATTGGACGTGCACAAACAGGCACAGGCAAAACGGCTGCTTTTTTGATAACCCTAATTAACGACTTGCTCAACAAAGCACCTGCTCAAGAACGTTATTTGGGCGAAACACGCGCTTTGGTCTTAGCCCCTACACGCGAATTGGCTTTGCAAATTGCTCAAGATGCCGAACAGCTCACTAAATATTGCAATTTACGGATTGTCAGTTTGGTTGGTGGCATGGACTATGACAAACAAAAACAGCAACTTTATAGCGATTATGTTGATATTGTGGTGGCAACACCCGGCCGTTTAATGGATTTTGTTGACCAACAAGCTATTTATTTAGATATGCTAGAAGTGTTGGTGATTGACGAAGCCGATCGTCTATTAGACATGGGCTTTATTCCTGCCATTAAACGCATTGTGCGTTTTTGTCCGCCAAAAACTCATCGTCAAACTTTGTTTTTTTCGGCCACATTTAATCAGGATGTCTTAAATTTGGCTGAGCAATGGTTGTTTAATCCTGTCAAGGTCGAGATTGAACCTGCTCAAGTGACCAACGAAACCGTTGAACAAGTGGTTTATATTGTCAGTGCCGAGCAAAAATATGACTTATTGTACAACTTGGTACAGTTAGACACCTTTGAACGGGTGATTGTGTTTGCCAATCGCCGTGACCAAGTACGCCGACTAGCCGAGATGCTCAAACATCATCGTATTTCGTGTGGGGTGTTATCGGGTGAAGTGCCACAAGAAAAACGTGTTAAAACCTTAGATAATTTTAAGGCAGGTAAAACGCGAGTATTGGTGGCAACCGATGTGGCAGGACGAGGCATACACATTGATGATGTCAGTCATGTAATTAACTTTACTTTACCAGAGCAAACCGATGATTATGTGCATCGTATTGGCCGTACAGGACGCGGTGGTGCGAGTGGCGTGAGTATTAGCTTTGCTTGCGAAGATGATGCTTTTTTGATTCCTAATTTAGAAGCAGCAATTGGTCGCAAATTAGAGTGTACCCATCCTCCGCAAGAGTTATTACAAAAGGCGCGTTAATCAACAGGAAGTTCATTATGTTTGCCCAACAGCATCATAATCCAAATCACTTAATGTATGCGGTGTTTGGCGCATTGATGTTGCATGCTTTTTTTATTTTGGGCGTAACTTTTGTTACTCCACAGGGCGCAGTTATCCAAAGTATGGAAGTGACTTTAGCTCTTCATAAAAGTACCCAAAAAAATGATAAAGCGGACTTTTTGGCGCAAGCGAATCAGCAGGGCAGTGGTCAGCTTAAAAAAGTGGCCGAGATGACTACCACTCAAGTTGCCGATTTTGTAGAAGCGCAAATTAATCAAGTAACGCCCGAAGATGTCATGGCTTTTAAGCCACCGCCTCAAGAGGCAGAGCATCGTTTAATAGTCACGCATCGTTTTTCTCGCGAAAAAGTTGCGCCCTCACAACACAAAAAGCCACAACCCACTGAGTTTTTTGATGATGGTTTGTTAGAAATGTCGGCGCAAAGTGCCGCTATTGCCAGTTTAGAGGCGCGTTTGGCACAAAAACGCCAAGCCTATGCCAAGCAACCCAAAACTCATACGGTGTCGAGTTTATCTACTCGTGCCGATTTTGCTGCTGGCTATATTGATACCTTTAGGCAAAATGTAGAGCGTATGGGTAATTTGCATTATCCCGAAGTGGCTAAACAACGTGGTTTGCGTGGTGAGGTGCGCTTGTTAGTGGTGATTTTGCCTAATGGTAAGGTCAAGGATATTCAGGTACGGTCGTCATCGGGTTATGGTGTGTTAGATGAGGCAGCACGGCGGTCGGTGCGTTTGGCCGAGCCGTTTCCGCCGTTTACTCAAACCATGCGTCAGCACATGGACGTATTGCAGATTATTCGTACATGGCGTTTTGCCGAGAATATGTATAATGAGGGATGATTTTTAGTCAGTATAATCCACCAGTTTCACCACCTTAGTAATTTCAGGCATGGTTTTAATCGCATCAATTGCCTGATTAGTTTGGGCTTTAGTCAGTTTTGCCATTAAATACACAGTGCCATCTTCTACCAAAATTTTAGCTTGGCTACTTGGAAAACCTTCTAAAAAAGTCAATTTCGTACCTAATTGCATTTGTGTCACATTGTCTTTAGCACGGCTCAAATACGAGCTGATATTGGGGGTTACAACTAACTCGTTGTGAATGGTTTTTACCTCACCAATCTCACGTAACACATCTTCTGCCTGTTTTTTTTGGAGCTGATTGGGGACTTGACCTGCAATTAACACACTACTATGAAAGCTCATATAAACAACATGGCTATTTTTAACTTCGGGATTGACTTTGTACAAATTGATAGAAGCTGTGCGCTCAATGCTCATGTCTTCAATACGTTGACTTAAGGTACGCTCACTACTGGCTTTACCAACGCGCTCAGTGCCTGAAGCACTCGCTAATAACTGCGCGCAGCCTGATAAAGTCGTGGTGAAGAGCAATACGCTACTTAAGGTGGCAATTTTGAGTTTAGTATTTAGCATGGCGGCTCCTAATGGGTTAAAAATGCGGCACGAATCCACTCTATAGGTGCAGAAATTTGTTTATCAATAGCAATTACATCAAATCTCGCCCCAAACTGTGCATATTGTGGCCGAATCATTAAAAAATACTGTGCAGCCCTAATAATTTTGCGCTGTTTGGCAGATGTCACAGAGGCACTGGCACTCCCAAAATTTTGATGGCGACGATAACGTACCTCAACAAATACCAACATATCTTGTTGTTGCATAATTAAATCAATTTCGCCAACTTTGCAGTTGAAGTTTCGGCAAACTAGCGTTAATCCTTGGGCTTGTAAAAAGTCACAAGCTATCTGTTCGGCTTGTTGTCCCTGTTGCTGAGTTAACGGCTTGAGCTTTTCCATGTAATACCCTTGCGCATAATGGAGTTCGGCTAACTTGTCCTGCACTAATATGTAAATAGCCTGTTCGACCTGCTATATCGAGCGTGGCTGCAGGCTTTAGTTGTTGGCTAATTGACCAAGCATCAGCACCAAAAGCTAATAAACTATCGTAACTGCTGGAGTCAGGACTAATGACTTGACGTATTTTTTGTTGATTAACCCATTTTTCGGGACTAATGACCCATGGTAAACCACAAAAGCGTAAACCATTTAGGTCTTGGCGTTCGAGTTCAGATTTTTCGGCATCATAGGCTTGCGAAACACTGTAAATAGGCACTGGGTTACGTTGATAAAAGTTTAACAAACTCACAACTTGTTGGGCGAATTGAGGACTCGCCAAATAAAAGCCTTCAATACTTTTGTTATCTGATTGTGTTAATAAGTTTTTGACTTGTTGCTCAAGTTGTTCTTTGGCGTTACTTGATAATATATAAGTCTCTAATAATGTGCCACCTTTTGCCAACCAAGCATCTTCAAAGCCTGTTTGCAAACGCTTACTGTTATTATCGTTGCTGCTAATCACTTTTACCTTGGCAATACCTTCTTTTTGCATGAGCTGGGTGAGGGGGGCAAACTCTTCTTCAGGTGCAAGGGCAAACTGCCAAATGGTGGAATAATCTAAAACATTGACGCGATTAAGAGTCAAAACGGGTATGCTCGGTGGACTGGCTAATACTTGGGCAACGTGTTCTTTGAGTAAAGGGCCAATGATTTTGTTGCTATTGGTACTGATTTGCTGCACAAGGCTATTTATATCTTTATTAGACGTTGTATCATAAAATCGTAATACAGGCGGATTCTTAGCGAATTGGCCTTTTGACAAATCATGATAATAGCCTGCCAATAATCCATTGCGAATATTTTCGGCGGCTTTTTCGGTCGAACCTCCCAAGGGCAACAATACACTAGTTTCGGCAGCGAGCACTTGATTGCCTAACACGCATAAGAGACAGATTAAATAACGATTCCACGACATCTTTGAGTTCCTAAATATGACAGGCATACTGTATGTGGTTGCGACCCCTATTGGCAACCTTGATGATATTAGCACACGCGCGATAGGTATTTTAAGCCAAGTGGCACGCATCGCCGCTGAGGATACACGACATTCGGCACGACTTTTACAACATTTAGGTATCAATACACCATTGGTAGCGGTACATGACCATAACGAAGCAGGTCAAGTACAGCGTTTAATAGCCCAATTAGTGACAGGCGAGGATTTGGCCTTAATTTCAGACGCAGGAACGCCGTTAATCAGTGACCCTGGTTATAGGTTAGTGGCTGCAGCTCACGAAGCAAATATTAAAGTGGTGCCTGTGGTTGGGGCATGTGCGGCGATTGCAGCTTTGTCGGCAGCAGGATTACCCAGTGACCGATTTAGTTTTGAAGGATTTTTAGCCGCTAAAGCTAGTCAACGTCAAACACAATTAAAATCATTGGCTAACGAGACCCGTACATTGATTTTTTATGAAGCACCTCATCGTATTTTAGAGTGTGTGCAAGATATGGCCGCGATTTTTGGGGCAGATAGACGGGTGGTATTAGCGCGTGAGCTAACCAAAACCTTCGAAACCATTAAACAAATGACACTTGCTGAGTTGTGTGATTTTGTGGAAAGAGACACTAATCAGCAACGGGGTGAAATTGTGCTAGTGGTTGATGGTGCGCCCGAAGATGCAAGTTTAATGGCACAAAAAGAGTTAGATGCGTTGTTGTTAAAACTATTAAAGTATTTGCCCGTTAAAGCCACGGCTCAATTAGCGGCAGAATTAACAGGTCATAAAAAAAATACTTTGTATGATAGAGCGTTGAGTTTGCAGTCTAAAACAGAGTAAATGATAAAATCTTTGAAAACTGCTTGTCTATCTGATAAACCCTGTTATCCTTGCGCCCCTGAGAGTCGGCCAGACGGTCGCTGCCTGTGCAAACAGGGGGAGGAAAGTCTGGGCTTCATAGAGCAAAGTGCTAGGTAACGCCTAGGCAGCGTAAGCTGACGGAAAGTGCAACAGAGAGCTGAACCGCCGATGTTTGGGGTGCAAACACCAAGCAGGTAAGGGTGAAAAGGTGCGGTAAGAGCGCACCGCGCAACTGGCAACAGGAGCGGCAGGGTAAACCCCACTTGAAGCAAGACCAAATAGGCATTCGTTGGCGTGGCTCGCGCTGAATGCGGGTAGGTTGCTTGAGCGTATGGGTGACTATACGCCTAGAGGAATGACCGTCCTCGACAGAACCCAGCTTATCGGCTGACTCTCTTTTTCTTTAATTGCAAAAAACGTCACTTGTCCTACAAAAAAGTCATTTTGTTATAATATTTTGTCTTATCGCACTTGACGCTAATAAAAGCTGTCCTCTATAGTGGTCGCTTTTAGCAACCCATAATCAATCCCTTCTTTTACCTCAAAAATCCATAGTTTAGGCTTATGAATACATCGTTTGAGCATCAATCTGTTTTGCTGCATGAAACCATCAATGCAATACTCGCGGATGTGGACGGTGTATATATTGATGCCACTTTTGGTCGTGGCGGTCATAGTCGTCAATTATTAGCCCAATTAGCCCCAAATGCACGAGTTATTGCCTTTGATAAAGACCCTCAAGCCATTATTGTTGGGCAACAACTGATGGCTCAAGATGCTCGTTTTAGTATTATTCACAATAGTTTTAGTGCGCTAGAGCATGAGCTAAAATTGCGTGATTTATGGGGTAAGGTTCACGGTATTATGGCTGATTTAGGGGTATCGTCACCTCAATTAGATGATGCTAGTCGTGGCTTTAGTTTTATGAATGATGGGCCGCTTGATATGCGTATGAATCCCGAGCAAGGGCAAAGTGCGGCGCAATGGTTACAGTCGGTAAGCGAAACAGAATTGGCAGATGTGTTGTTTCAATATGGAGAAGAACGTCATAGTCGGCGTATTGCTAAAGCAATTAAAAAAGCGTTAGCCGAAGAACCGATTACCTCAACTAAAAAACTAGCAGACATTATTGCTCAAGCTCACCCCGCTTGGGAGCGGCATAAACATCCAGCGACACGCAGCTTTCAGGCGATACGTATTGCGGTTAATCAAGAGTTAGATGATATTAAACATTTTTTGCCAATGGCTATGGCGGCTTTAAGAGCACAAGGCAAATTAGCAGTGATTAGCTTTCACTCTTTAGAAGACAGAATGGTCAAACAGTATTTGCAAAAGGAAGCAAAAGGGGATGATTTGCCTCGTGACTTTCCAATTAGAGCTAATGAATTAAATGCACGTCTCAAAATACTGGGTAAAATGGCGGCAAGCCCTCAAGAATTAGCAAACAACCCACGGGCGCGTAGTGCTCATTTGCGCGTAGCACAAAAATTAGAGCAAGGTAAATAATAATCATGTGGCGCACGGTATTATTTCGTAGTATCAAAATTAATTTAGATGTCTTAGTAACAATAGCGGTGATTGTGGCCTTGGTTGGCTCTGGTTTGGCTGTGGCCTTATCTGTACATCATTGGCGCGAAACTTTGCAACAATTACAGGTGCTAAAACAAGAAGCCAAAGCCTTAGATGTGGAGTGGGGACAGTTACTATTAGAACAAAACTCATGGGGAGGGTATGCGCGTATCGAACAGCTTGCCCAACAGCAAAAGATGCAAGCAGCACCTTTACAAGATGTAGTGATGGTACAGCCATGAGTAACAAATTTTCTCGTTTTTCTTTTACCGAATCTGCCGACTATAAAGAACGGTATTGGATATTGCATGTTATTTTAATGTTGATTTTTTTGGGGTTGATTGCGCGTATTTTTTATTTGCAATTGATTGATAAAGAGTTTTTGCGTAAGCAAGGTGATGCTCGCATGGTGCGTAACGAAGTAATAAACGCACATCGTGGCATGATAATGGACAGAAATGGCGTACCATTAGCCGTGAGTACGCCGGTGACCTCGATTTGGATTAACCCTAAAGAAGTGTTTGAATTGGCACATCCGCCTAAAGCAGAAGATGGAAAAAAACAAAAACAGCCTGTTTTTTTAGACTATAACGCTATTGCGAGTGCGATTGGACTCGAGCCTCATGAGTTGCGTACCAAAGTCGAAGCTAATCCCAAAAAAGAGTTTATGTATCTTAAAAGGCATTTAGCTCCTGATGTCGCTAAAGTGATTTTGGATCGTGAGTTTCCTGCGATTTATGGTACCAATGAATATCGTCGCTATTACCCGCAAGGTGAAGCTACTGCGCATATGATTGGTTTTACCGATTTGGATGACAAAGGCAAAGAAGGTGTTGAGTTGGCTTTTGATAAGCAGCTCACGGGTGTTCCTGGCTTGCAACGGGTGATTAAGGATCGTAAAGGACGCAAAGTTAAAGATATTATGCAATTACGTGCAGCTAAAGCAGGACAAGATATTTATTTGAGCTTTGATGCACGTATTCAATATATTGCACATCGAGAGTTAGCCAAAGCTGTACAAGAACATGAAGCCGATGCTGCCTATCTTGTGGCGATTGATGTAAAAACGGGCGAGATTTTAGCAATGGTTAATCAACCTGCCTATAACCCTAATAATCGCGCCAAATTAGTACCTGACCAGCTCCGCAACCGCTCAATTACCGATATGTTTGAGCCTGGTTCTACGATGAAGGTTTTTACGGTCATGGCCGCTTTAGAAAGTGGTAAATATACCACCTCAAGTTTGTTTAATACGAACCCTGGCCGTTATCGGGTATATAACAAAACGATTACTGACCATAATAATTATGGTGTTATCAATCTTCAAACTTTAATTGTTAAGTCAAGTAATATTGCTTCGGCACAAATAGCAGAGTCATTGCCTAAAGAAACACTGCCGATGATTCATCGTCGTTTTGGATTTGGCTCGGTCACCGAAAGCGGTTTTCCTGGCGAAAGTCGAGGTTTATTACAACCTCCTGAGCGTTGGAATCCTGTTGAAGTGGCCACCATGTCTTATGGTTATGGTATTACTGTCACTGCTTTACAATTAGCGCGCGCTTATGCTGCTATTGCTAATCATGGCGTGTCGCATCCTATTTCTTTAACTAGGCTCAACGCGCCTCCTCCAAGCACTGCACTGGTTAGCGACAACATTGTCTCGCAGTTATTTCCCATGATGGAATCGGTTGTTTCCTCTGATGGTACTGCTTTAAAAGCAGCGATACCAGGTTATCGAGTTGCGGGTAAAACTGGCACGGCACACAAAGCAAAAAATGGTAGCTATGCTAAAGACGAATATATGTCGTTGTTTGCAGGTTTTGCACCTGTGAGTAATCCGCGTGTGGCGATGGTGGTAGTGATGGATGGAGCCAAAAAGGGCGGTTATTACGGTGGTACAGTTTCTGCCCCCGTATTTTCACGCGTGATGGCCGAAACCTTGCGTTTAATGAATATTCCTTTAGATAAATCCTTAGAGGCACCTATTAAACCTAAAGTGAGCACTACTCCCCCTAATCCTCTCCTCAAAGAGCATACCTAAATGACTCAGCTTGTTGATATTTGGCCAAGTGTAAACGCTGACTATGCCGCTATTAACATCAGTGGTTTGAGTGCTAACAGTCGTTTAATTAAGCATGGGGATGTTTTTATTGCTTTGCAGGGGCAGCAACATGATGCGCGTAAATTTATTCCTCAAGCGATTGCTCAGGGGGCAGTAGCGGTGTTGTGTCAAACAGAGGGTGAGACAGTAAAACAAGGCTCAGTGCCAATTATTGCTATTAAAGACTTGCCGCAACACTTAGGGGACATTGCTGCGCGTTTTTATGGTCATGCCAGCCAAGATTTAACGGTGCTTGCGGTGACGGGTACTAATGGTAAAACGAGTTGCGCGCAATTATTAGCTCATGCTTGTTCGTTTTTGGGTAAGAAATCAGCCGTGTTAGGCACGCTTGGCAATGGCTTGGTAGGCGAATTAGTGCCTTCTAGTCATACCACTTTAGATGCTTTACAACTACAACAAAAACTTGCGCAGTTTAAGCAAGCAGGAGCACAAGTAGTTGCTTTAGAGGCTAGCTCACATGGTTTGGAGCAAGGCCGTTTATCTGCTACCCATATTGATACGGCGATTTTTACTAATTTGAGTCGTGATCATCTTGATTATCACGGCACGATGGAAGCCTATCAGCAAGCTAAAGCTTTATTGTTTAAGTGGCCGACATTAAAAACGGCAATTTTAAATGCTGATGACCCTGTAGCTGATGAATATCAACAATTACTCAAACCTAATGTGAAGTGTTGGCGTTATAGCCAAAATCCACACAGTAATGCTGATTTTGTGGCTATCGAAGTAAAGCCGTCTTTGCAGGGGTTAGTGGTCAAAGTTAAAACACCTAAAGGAATAGTGGCGATTAACAGTCAATTATTAGGCCGATTTAATGTCAGTAATTTATTGGCTGTGTTAGCAGGCTTACTGAGTATTGATGTATCGTTGACAGATGCAATTAACACCTTAAATCATGTGCAAGCGGTTAAAGGCCGTATGCAATGTTTATCTAATGGTAACATTACAGCAGTTGTTGATTATGCGCATACGCCCGATGCCCTCGAAAAAGTATTACACAGTTTGCGTGAGCATACACAAGGACAATTATGGTGTGTATTTGGTTGTGGTGGTGATAGAGACAAAGGCAAGCGCGCCATGATGGGGGAAATTGCCAGCCGTTTAGCCGACAAAGTGGTGGTCACTGCTGACAATCCGCGTAGCGAGCCAGTAAGTCAGATTTTGGATCAAATTGTACAAGGAGTGACGCTTAATAGTGGCACTTATTGGGTTATGGCTGACCGCAAACAAGCAATTAACTACGCTCTATCTTCAGCACAAGCAGGTGATATGGTGTTGATTGCTGGCAAAGGCCACGAAGATTATCAAGAAATAAACGGTGTGCGTTATCCCTTTGATGATGCAGCTATCGTGCATAATTATTTAGAGAAAAAATCATGAAGCTCAGCGTGATTGCACAAAAAACGCAAGGCCAACTTTTTGGCCAAGACTTAGATGTTTGCCAATTTTCGACTGACACTCGCACCCTAAAAGCGGGTGATGTGTTTATTGCGCTCAGTGGCGCAAATTTTGATGCCAATACATTTGTGGCAAAGGCACAAGAATTGGGAGCAGTTGCTGCCATAGTCACTCAATATCAACCCGATGTGCCTTTAAGTCAAATTGTGGTGGGCAATACCCAAACCGCCTTGGGTCTGATAGCCAAAGCATGGCGAGAGCAATTTGAGCTTATGCGTGTGGCAATGACGGGCAGTAGTGGCAAAACCACGACCAAAGAATTGACCGCCAGTATTTTTAGGCAGGCAGGCCTAACCTTAGCCACTTTGGGTAACAAAAATAACGAAATTGGTGTACCTCTTACCTTGCTGCGTTTAACGGCCGAGTATCACTATGGCGTGTTTGAATTAGGTGCAAATCATATTGGCGAAATTGCCTATACCTCGGGTTTAGTGCAGCCTCATGCAGCAGTGATTACCAATATTGGTACAGCACATTTAGAAGGTTTTGGTAGTCGTCAGGGTATTGCAAAGGCTAAGGGTGAAATTTTTGGTGGTTTGGTTGAGGGTGGTACAGCCGTAATTAACGCCGATGACGAATTTGCCGATTATCATCGAACCTTATGTGACGGCAAAAAAATACTCAATTTTTCGATTGCTAAACCAGCCGATATTTATGCAACGGATATTAAACGTAGCAAGGGCGGAGCCTATCAATTTGTGTTGCACATTGCCGAGCAGTCCACACCCATTCAATTAGGCTTAATTGGTCAACATAATGTCGCTAATGCCTTGGCAGCTAGCTGCTTAGCGGTGGCTTGTGGCTTAAATATTAGCCAAATAAAGCAAGGTTTGGAGCAAGCACAAAGTGCGGCAGGGCGTATGGTATTGCATCGATTGCCACATTTTACTCTGATTGACGATACTTATAACGCCAATCCTGATGCCATGAAAGCGGCGATTGACGAATTGGCACTATGCGAAGGCTATAAAATTGTAGTGTTGGGTGCAATGGGAGAGTTGGGTGATGACGCTGCCAGCTTGCATCAACAAGTCGGTGCCTATGCACAATCAAAGCAAATTGATGCTCTATATTGTGTCGGTGCGTTTAGTGAGCATACCGCTCAAGGTTATGGTGTTAAAGCCCAACGTTTTAGTGAACAAAAAGAACTGATAGCGGCATTATTGGCAGCTATTCCGCAAGGTGCAACGATTTTGGTTAAAGGCTCACGCAGCGCACGGATGGAAAACGTTGTCCAAGCTTTATTGGCATAATCCCTCAGTCTCAATCTCGGTTACAGGGATAGATAACTGCCTCTCCCTGTGGGAGATGGTTGGGGTGAGGGTTTAATTTTTAGTTTTAGCTTTTAAAGGAGCAACGCTAATGTTGCTATGGTTAGCCGACTATTTGGCGCAATATTATAAAGCCTTTCATGTCTTTAACTACTTAACATTGCGTGCCATGTTGAGTGTATTGACATCTTTAGCCATTGCCATTTGGTTTGGCCCAACCATGATTGAATATTTACGCACTCTCAAATTTGGTCAACCCATTCGTACCGACGGGCCTCAAACACATCAAGTTAAATCAGGTACCCCTACTATGGGGGGGGCATTGATATTGGTGTCGATAGGCGTGAGCACGCTGTTGTGGGCTAATTTAGCCAATCCTTATGTGTGGATTGTATTAGGCGTGATGGTGGTTTTTGGCGCAGTCGGTTGGGTGGACGATTTTCGCAAGATTGTTAAAAAAGACCCCGAAGGTCTTCCAGCGCGTTGGAAGTATTTGTGGCAGTCGGTGGGTGGTTTAGCAGCCGCAGTGACTTTGTATTTTTTAGCCAAAACCCCTGCCGAAACGACCTTAATTTTTCCGTTTTTTAAGGATTTAGTGCTTCCTTTGGGCATTTTTTATATTTTACTCACCTATTTAGTAATTGTAGGAACCAGTAATGCGGTCAACTTGACTGATGGTTTGGATGGTTTAGCAATTATGCCGACCGTGATGGTGGCAGGTGCCTTAGCGATTTTTGCCTACTTAACAGGCAATATTAAATTTGCTGAGTATTTACATATTCCTTATGTGGCAGGCTCTGGTGAGTTGATTGTGATTTGTGGCTCAATCATTGGAGCAGGTTTGGGCTTCTTGTGGTTTAACGCCTATCCTGCCGAAGTGTTTATGGGTGATGTGGGGGCATTGGCTTTGGGGGCAGTATTAGGGGTCATTGCCGTTATTGTACGCCAAGAAATAGTGCTGTTTATTATGGGTGGTGTGTTTGTGATGGAAACTGTCTCGGTTATGTTGCAAGTTGGCTCATTTAAATTGCGTGGTAAACGTGTGTTTAGAATGGCACCGATTCATCATCATTACGAATTAAAAGGCTGGCCAGAAACCAAAGTAGTGATTCGTTTTTGGATTATTAGCTTTATGTTGGTGTTATTGGGTTTAACCACCTTAAAGATTCGTTGAGGCATTTATGGCAGGCTTAATTCAGCGTGAAGGGTTGCGCGTAGTAGTAGGTTTGGGCAAAACGGGCTTGTCGTGTGTTCGTTATTTGCGTAGTTTAGGTTATCAAGTTGCAGTCAATGATACTCGTGATAATCCACCTAACTTAGCTGAGCTGCAAACTGAGTTTCCCGAGGTGACTATTAGCTTGGGGCAACTCGATGAGCAATTATTACTCAAAGCTCACGAAATTATTACTAGCCCAGGTATTTCGATTAACGAACCAGAATTATTGTCGGCACGTTTAAATGCTGGCATTTCAGTGATTGGTGATATTGAGTTATTTTGTCGTGCGGTAGATAAACCGATTGTTGCCATTACAGGTTCTAATGCTAAAAGTACGGTGACTACCTTAGTTGGGTTAATGGCCGAAAATGCAGGTATTAACGTTGCTGTTGGTGGTAATTTGGGTACGCCTGTTTTAGAACTACTCAAGCAACCTGCGGATTTATATGTCTTAGAGCTATCTAGTTTTCAATTAGAAACAACACACAGCTTACGCGCTGCAGCAGCGGTGGTCTTGAATATTAGTGAAGATCATATGGATAGATACGCCAATATGCAGGCATATCACCAAGCTAAACATCGTATTTATCGTAATTGCCATTTTTATGTCACCAATCGCCAAGATTTATTAACGGTGCCCTTATTGCCAGAAGCAATTCCTAATACCAGTTTTGGCTTAGATAAGCCTGATCTAAATACCTATGGCGTGATTCGTGAACAAGGCAAAAGTTATTTGGCCAAAGGACAAACAAAACTGTTAGCAACAGACGAAATGGGCATTTTTGGTGAGCATAATGTCGCTAATGCTTTAGCGGCTTTAGCATTAGGTGAAGCCGTTAATATTCCAATGGCGGCTATGTTACAAACCTTAAAAGCATTTACAGGGCTAAAACATCGTTGTCAGTTAGTCGTTAAACATCAAGGCGTTGCTTGGTATAACGATTCTAAAGGCACTAACGTTGGCGCAACCTTAGCGGCAATTAATGGTTTAGGTGCGGCGATTAGTGGCAAAGTTTTATTGATTGCAGGCGGTGTAGGCAAAGGTCAAGATTTTAGTCCTTTGTCGCCTGCCTTGGCGCAATATGGCAAGGCTTTAATTTTATTAGGCGAAGATGCTTCCAAAATTGATGAGGCGATGCGTGCCAATACTCCTAAAATCCATGTTTCGAGTTTAGCAGCCGCTGTTGAGCAGGCAGCTCAACTGGCACAAGAGGGAGATGCGGTGTTGTTGTCGCCTGCCTGTGCCAGTTTTGATATGTTTAAACATTATGAAGATAGAGGCGAACAGTTTGTCGCCTTAGTTAAGTCTATTACTAAATAAGCTCTTTGAAAAAATATTATCTTAGGTGAGTTTTAATGAAACTAAGCCTTAAAAAGCCGACATTTTCTATTCCCCATCATTGGCTTGTGCCTAACTGGCAACAAGAGTTTAGTGAGCGACGTTTATTGATGTTGGCGGTAGCCGTGTTGGCTTGTTTAGGTGTCACTATTGTTGGCTCTGCCTCCATGAGTATTGCAAGTGCCGATTTTAACGACCCGTTTTATTTTTTTCGTCGTCATTTGATTTATATGTTTATGGCAGTGACAGCCGCTGTGATTGTGGCCAATATTCCACTGGCATTGTGGCGCAAATGGATGCCTGTGATTTTAATTGTGGCGGGCGTACTTTTGGTATTAGTGTTAACCCCTCTAGGTAAACGAGTCAACGGTAGTGCGCGATGGCTTGGCGTAGGACCTTTGACTATTCAGCCTTCAGAAGTCGCTAAATTTGCTGTTGTATTGTATATGTCCAATTATTTGGTGCGTCGCCAAGATGATGTTCGCAAAAGTTTATTGGCTTTATGGCGTTCAGCTTTTATTGTTGGCGTCACTGTAGGGTTGTTGATGGGCGAACCAGACTTTGGCGCGAGTTTAGTGTTATTGGTGTCGCTGCTTGGGATGTTGTTTTTAGCGGGCGCACCTGCCAAAAACTTCTTAATTTTATTGGTGGCGGCAGTCAGCGGCGCTGTTGGTTTGGCGTTTTCGGCTGAGTATCGTGTTAGACGAATTTTATCATTTTGGAATGCGTGGGATGATGCCTATGGCACCGATTATCAGCTTTCACAAAGTCTAATTGCTTTTGGTCGTGGTGATTGGTTTGGGGTTGGATTGGGACATAGTGTGCAAAAGTTATTTTATTTGCCCGAAGCACATACTGACTTTGTGTTTGCTATTTATGCTGAAGAATTTGGTTTTGTGGGAGTGGCAGTGTTGTTGCTTGCATTTTATTTATTTATGAATACAGGCATACGTATTGCTCGTAAAGCGATGGTAAATGGCAAATTAGAAGATGCTTATTTAGCTTATGGCATGGTTTTTTTATTGTTAATGCAAATATTTATTAATATTGCAGTGTGTACAGGGCTATTTCCTACCAAAGGTTTAACCTTACCGTTTATTAGTTATGGTGGCAGTAGCTTGATTATGGTGTTTGTGATGTTTGGCTTATTGTTACGCATTGATAGCGAAGCCACTAGCAGTCCGTCTAAAGAAAAGGAATCAGTATGAGCGTTAAATCGGTAGTGGTAATGGCAGGTGGTACAGGTGGACACGTTTTCCCTGCGTTAGCCGTTGCTCAACACCTCAGTCAACAAGGGATTAATATTCATTGGTTGGGGACAAAAAATGGTATTGAAGCCGATATTGTGCCAAAAAATGGTTTTGATATTAGTTATTTAGAAGTACAAGGTGTGCGCGGTCAAGGTTTAGCTCGTTTATTACTCGCACCTTTAAAAATTTTATTAGCGGTTATTGCCGCCATGAAAGTGTTACGTGCCGTAAAAGCCGATTGTGTGATTGGTTTAGGTGGTTATGTCACAGGGCCGGGTGGTGTTGCTGCGCGGTTATTGGGTAAACCCTTAATTATTCATGAGCAAAATGCGGTAGCAGGTTTTACCAATAAACAACTGGCTAATATTGCCACCCAAGTATTGCAAGCCTTTCCTGCGGCCTTTCCTGCAAGTCCCAAAGTAACCACAACAGGTAATCCTGTCCGTCCTGTGATTGCTAATTTAGCAACTCCTGAACATCGCTATGGCCAACGCAGTGGCGCATTACAAATTCTGATTTTAGGCGGTAGTCAGGGTGCCGTGGCTTTAAATGAATTAGTGCCTGACGCGCTAGCCATTTTAAATAAAGAGTATGCCTTAACCATTCGCCATCAAACAGGCAAAAAACAAGTCGAGAAAACCCAACAACGTTATAAAGATTTAGGGATTCACGATGCTAATATTCAGCCTTTTATTAATGATATGGCCGAAGCCTATGGTTGGGCAGATTTAGTGATTTGTCGTTCGGGTGCGTTAACCGTCAGTGAGTTGGCGGCCGCAGGTGTCGCTTCGGTATTAGTGCCATATCCACATGCGGTTGATGACCATCAAACTGCTAATGGTCGTTATTTGAGTGATGAAGGCGCGGCAATTTTGTGTCAACAAGCGACTTTAAGTGCAGAAAATTTAGCACAAACCTTAAAACCGTTATTATCTCGACCAAAACTGCTGCAAATGGCCAATATTGCTCGTAAACTTGCACAACCCAAAGCAACCGCGACAGTTGCCCAATTTTGTCTTCGTAGTTGAGTCTTTTTTATGATTAATCAAAGCTCGCGTGGTCGTTTAATCGAAATTCCTGAAATGCGCCGTATTCGCTGTATCCATTTTATTGGGATTGGTGGTGCAGGGATGTGTGGTATTGCCGAAGTATTACTCAACCAAGGCTATCAAATTTCGGGGTCGGATGCTAAAGCAGGCAAAACCACAGAACGCTTACAACAACTAGGGGCAAAAGTATTTATCGGTCATGCTGCCGAAAATATTGCGCAAGCCAATGTCGTGGTTGTGTCAACCGCAATTGATAATACCAACCCCGAAATTGTTGCGGCACGTGAAGCACGATTACCCATTGTCCGTCGTGCCGAAATGTTGGGCGAATTAATGAGATACCGTCATGGTATTGCCATTGCAGGCACACATGGCAAAACCACGACAACAAGTTTAGTGACGTCGATTTTGGCAGAAGGTGGTTTTGACCCAACTTTTGTGATTGGTGGCTTGTTAAATAGTGCAGGCACAAACGCTAAATTAGGTGGTAGCCGTTATTTAGTCGCCGAAGCCGATGAAAGTGATGCCTCATTTTTACATCTACAACCAATGGCTGCGGTTGTCACCAATATTGATGCTGACCACATGGATACCTATGGCGGTTCTTTTGAAAAGCTCAAAGATACTTTTATTGAGTTTTTACACAACTTACCATTTTATGGTTTAGCAGTGGTTTGTGGCGATGATGCCGTGATTCGTGAATTATTGCCAAGAATTGCGCGGCCAACGGTTACTTATGGTTTTGCTGAAACTAATGATGTGCGTGCTATTGATGTTCGCCAAGAAGGTATGCAAACACACTTTACTGCCTTGCGTCCACAAAAAGAGCCATTAGCGATTAGCTTAAACTTACCCGGTTTACACAATGTTTTGAATGCCTTAGCAGCCATTGCCATTGCCACCGATGAAGGGGTAGAAGACGCAGCTATTCAACGTGCGTTAGCAAACTTCCAAGGTGTGGGGCGTCGTTTTCAACAATATGGTGAGTTTGAATTTGGTGAAGGCTCGGTGCGTTTAGTCGATGATTATGGCCATCATCCACGCGAAGTTGAAGCCACCTTAAAAGCCGCACGACAAAGCTTTCCCGATCGCCGTTTGGTGTTAATGTTTCAACCCCATCGTTATACCCGTACCCGTGATTGCTTTGAAGATTTTGTACAGGTGTTATCACAGGTTGATGTTTTATTATTGTTGGATGTGTATTCAGCGGGTGAAAAACCCATTGCGGGCGCAGACGGTCGTACTTTGGCACGGAGTATTCGTGCGCGTGGTTTGGTTGAACCAATTTTTATTGAAAAAACTGAAGAGTTGAATAGCTTATTAAAAACGGTGTTGCAGCCTAATGATGTGTTGTTAACTCAAGGTGCAGGTACAGTCGGCGCATTAGCCATTGAATTAGCACAAAATAATTTATATTTAAGTTAAGTTTATCCAGAAAGTCTCCTCCCCCGAATTTAGGAGAGGGAATGCCCTGATAATTTGAGAATCAAGAGTTTATATTTTATGAGTCAGCAAGATTTTGGTCGTGTTGCCGTATTATTTGGTGGTACATCCGCAGAGCGTGAAATTTCTTTAAAAAGTGGTCAGGCTGTGTTGCAAGCCTTGCAACAAGCAGGTGTCAATGCACAGGCTTTTGATCCTGCCGAACAAAATATTGGTGATATTAAAGCCTATGATCGTGCATTTATTGTGTTGCATGGTCGTGGTGGCGAAGATGGTACGATGCAAGGTGCATTAGAGTTATTGGGTGTACCATACACAGGTAGTGGGGTATTGGCTTCCGCTTTAGGCATGGATAAAACCCGTACTAAACAATTGTGGTTGGGGTGTGGCTTACCGACGCCCGCTTATGCGCGTTTAACAGCCAATACCGATTTTGCCCAAGTGATTGCTGAATTGGGTTTACCCTTAATGGTTAAACCAGCACACGAAGGCTCTAGTATTGGTATGCGTAAAGTCGAAAAGGCCGAAGATTTGCAACCTGCCTACGAATTTGCAGCAAAATATGATAGCGAAATCATTGCCGAAAAATGGGTAACAGGTAAAGAATATACTATCGTTATTTTAGGTGACAAAGCCTTGCCAATCATTCGTTTGCAGCCGCACCAAAGTCATGGTTTTTATGATTTTGAAGCTAAATATAACGCCAACGACACCCAATATTTGTGTCCGTGTGGTTTAAGTGACGAAGATGAACAAGCCTTACAAGCCTTAGCTGTCCGTGCATTTAATATGGTCGGGGCAACAGGCTGGGGACGTATTGATGCCATGCGTGATGAGCAGGGTAATTTTTGGTTATTAGAAGTGAATACAGTCCCTGGTATGACCGATCATTCTTTAGTGCCAATGGCCGCTAAAGCAGCAGGTTTAAGTTTTGAGCAATTAGTGTTGACCATTTTGGCACAAACCAATCAGTGATGCGAGTAAACGCCATGGTTTCTTCAGTGCCAGCAGCACAACAACTCACTCCCAAACAACGTCAATGGCGAACGCTATGGCGCGTATTAAGCTTTTTATGGCTGCTAGCAGGTTTGGTGGTGTTTGCTTGGGGAGCTTGGAGCTTATGGTTAGATTTGCAAAAAAAAGCACCTATTGCAGTAGTGCATATTGAGGGAGATATTAATCCCCAAGATAGAGAAGACTTATCTAAACGTCTAAAAACGGTGGTACAAGGCAGTTATTTTAGTACTGATTTGGTTGCGATGAGAGACACTATTTTATTGTCCCCGTGGGTCGAAAGCCTCTCGGTACAACGGCGTTGGCCAGATGGTATTCGGGTTAATATTGTCGAAAAAAAAGCGGTGGCACGGTGGGGAAATGAACAGTTTCTTAGTGCCAAAGGTCAAATTTTTAAACCCAAAGCAGGACAAGTTCCCGCTAATTTGCCGTTATTGTTTGGTCCTGTTGGAAAAACAGACTATTTAATGGAACAATATCGTAGTTTTAATGAACGCTTCCGTCCGCTAAACTTACGGGTAGTTGAGCTACATTTAACCGAACGACGTACATGGTATATTTATTTTGAAAATGGCTTACAGTTAGTATTAGACCAAGCTGATGTTAATCAAAAGTTACAGCGTTTTTTGTGGTTATATCAGCGTGAGCTTAGCCCTTATCTAGAGCGTATTGAGCGTATAGACTTGCGCTATCGTCATGGTTTAGCGGTTAAATGGAAGGAAGGGCAAGCACTAGCGGTCAAGTATAATCAGTTAGTAGCACCTGTAAATAAAGTTCCTGTTGGTGGTGCATAACTACCCTAAAAGGTTAGTCCATAATGATAGATACAGAAAAATTAATTGTTGCCTTAGATGTTGGTACATCCAAAGTTGTGGCATTGATTGCACAAATTAACAGAGATCAACAGATTGAAGTAATTGGTGTGGGCAAAAGTCCGTGTATAGGGCTTAAAAAAGGCATGGTGGTTGATATTGACGAAACCGCCAAAGCAATTAAGCACGCCGTTAAAGAAGCAGAAAATATGGCTCACTGCCAGATACATTCTGTGTTTGTGGGTATTGCAGGTAGTCAAATTGTCAGTCGCAACCTCGAGGGCCAAGTACAAATTCCTAGCGGCGAAGTCAGTAGTCAAGATATGCAAGCGGTGCTGGATAAAGCCAAAAATAGTGCCATTATGCCCGAGCAAAAGATTTTACACGTATTGCCACAAGAGTTTAGTGTTGATAATCAATATGATATTCGTAATCCGCTAGGTATGGCAGGTGTGCGCTTAGAAGGTCATTATCACATGATTAGCTGTGGTTTGAGTGCTTTGCAAAACCTCGAAAAGTGTGTTCATCAATGTAATTTGGGCGTTGATGCCATGATTCTGGAGCCTTATGCGGCTGCTAATGCGGTATTAACCGAGGATGAAAAAACCTTAGGTGTATGCTTAATTGATATTGGTGCAGGTACAACTGATATTGCTGTTTATATTCATGGTGCGTTACGTTATACCGAAATTATTCCTGTCGGTGGCGATCATGTTACCAATGACATTGCCCATGTATTACGTACACCTGTGGTAGAGGCAGAACAACTTAAAATTAAACAAGGCTGTGCTCAATCTATAGTCGTAAAACGAGATGAATATGTGCATTTTCCAGCCGCTAATGGCAAAGAAAATCGTAAACTAGAACGTCATGTGTTAGCCTCTATCATTGAGGCACGTTATACCGAATTGTTTGAATATATTTATAATCAGCTACATAGCTTGGGAGCATTAGACTATTTAAGTGCTGGTTTTGTATTAACAGGGGGTGCGGCTAGAATAGAGGGTGCAGAGTCTTTAGCAGATGGTATTTTTGGTAAAGATAGAACCCGATTAGGGACTCCAACCATTCTCCCAGAAATGGGCGGACAATTAGTGGAAAGCTCAGTGTATGCCACTAGTGTCGGCTTGTTAATGGCAGGACGAGATGCTTATTTAGAAGAATTAGCTAAGCAACCAACAGGTCGTAAAGCCATCGACACTGAAAGCTTTTTAGCAAAACTGAAAGCATGGTTAGAGCGCAATTTCTAAACACTCTAAATCAATCATTTTAATTACTGATATGTAACATGTTGTACAAACTGTTGCTTTTTTTGAGCAAGTACTGTGATAACTTGATAAAATGTCGAAGATATTGGATAAACGGCGAGTTTAGCCGTATTCCTAACTAAATTTAGAAATGTACAAAGGAAGGTATATTTCATACTGGTATTCCTGACTGAGGAGACGTATATGGGTGTTTTTAAAATAGCTGACGATCAACAGACACACCAAGTTTTGGGTGGCCCAGTTATTAAAGTGTTTGGTGTTGGCGGCGGCGGTGGTAATGCCGTGGATCATATGGTGCAAAGTCATTTACATGGCGTGCAATTTGTTTGTGCCAATACAGATGTACAAGCTCTCAATAAAATGAATTCAGATAAACTAATACAGTTAGGAGTGGTTCTAACAGGCGGTTTAGGCGGTGGTGGTAAACCAGAAATAGGCCGCCAAGCTGCATTGGAAAGTCGTGAAGAAATTATTGAGGTTTTAAAAGGTTCAGACATGGTGTTTATTACCGCAGGTATGGGCGGTGGTACAGGTACAGGGGCTGCGCCAGTTGTTGCAGAATTAGCTCGAGAGTTAGGTGTTTTAACGGTGGGTGTGGTCACTCGTCCATTTTCCTTTGAGCGTCGTGACCGTTTAGCAGAACAAGGTATCGAAGAGTTGTCTCAACACGTTGACTCCTTGATTACCATCCCCAACTCTAAATTGTTAAAAGTCTATGGTAATAAAATTTCAATGATTGACGCGTTCAAAAAGGCTAATAACGTTCTCTTTGAAGCGGTTCGTGGTATTTCTGACATGATTACCCGTCCAGGTATGATTAACCTCGACTTTGCTGATGTGCGTAACTCAATGAGTGACCGTGGTTTGGCGATGATGGGGACTGGTGTTGCCTCAGGTGCTGATCGTGCGCGTGAAGCAACCATGAAAGCTATTAACAGCCCCTTGTTAGATGATATTAAATTAGAAGGCGCAACTGGCCTTATTGTATCTGTTGCAGGTAACGCTGATTTAGCATTAGAAGAGTTTGATACTGTGGGCGAAATTGTTGCGCCACTAGCTGATCAAGGTGTTGCGATTAAAGTAGGTATGATTTTTGATGAAGATATGGGGGATGAAATTCGTGTGACTGTGGTTGCAACGGGCTTAAGCAAAGCTCCTCAAGTCGCTACGGCAGGTGCGCAGGCAGCAGCAACGGCCAGTCGCCCACGCTCGCCATTAGGTATGCCGACTACCGCTGCACCAACACGCAATTATGATGAGTTTGAGACACCTTCTGTGCTTAAAAAACCGCAGGTTTCTTCTACGCCAGCACCTGCTAACAAGCCAGAAGCACCAAAATCTGACTTGTTAAATATTCCTTCTTTTTTGCGTCGTCAAAATAATAGCTAAGCTATCTTGAATTTACACAGTGCGACCCACTGTGTAAATCTTGCAAATTCCAACTATCAAAACTTGCACAAACTAAAAAAAATGTTACTATGAGCGACTAACTCTGAAACATTTTGTCACAATGCTGCGTCAACGAACCCTCAAAAATACTATCCGCGCCACAGGCATTGGTCTGCATAGCGGTCAAAAAGTATATCTTACCCTCAAACCACACGTGATTGATGGTGGTATTGTCTTTAGACGTACTGACCTCGACCCAATGATTGATATTCCTGCTAATGCTTTGTTGGTTAACGAAACCACCATGTCATCTAATTTGATTAAAGATGGAGTTAAAGTAGGTACAGTTGAGCATTTAATGTCAGCTTTGGCGGGTTTAGGTATTGATAATGCGATTATTGAGGTCAGTTCGCCCGAAATTCCGATTATGGATGGTAGTGCTGGGCCATTTGTGTTTTTAATTCGTGCTGCAGGCATGATTGAGCAGCACGCTCCTAAAAAATTAGTCAAAATTAAACGGCCTATAGAGGTGTTTGATGGTGATAAACGCGCTGCTTTTTTGCCTTATAACGGTTTTAGAGTCGCATTTACCATCGATTTTGATCATCCTGCTTTTTTAGAAGATCATAAAAGTGCTTGTGTTGACTTTTCAACAACAGCATATGTTACCGAAGTCAGTCGTGCGCGTACCTTTGGATTTATGCGTGATATCGAATATCTAACATCAATGGGCTTAGCCAAAGGTGGTAGTTTAGATAATGCCATTGTCTTAAACGACGAAGGAGTAATGAATGCTGAGGGATTACGCTACGAAGATGAGTTTGTCCGTCATAAAATGTTAGATGCCATTGGCGATTTATATATTTTGGGATATGGCATTATAGGTGAGTTTCAAGGTTATAAATCGGGTCATGCTCTCAATAATAAGCTACTTCGTGCGCTGTTAGAGCAACCTGATGCGTGGGAAATTGTGACATTTGATGACGAAGAATTAGCTCCAATTGCGTATATTCAAGCATTCCCTCCACAAGATACGCATTAAATCAATAACTTAATTAAAATATGTTTTTATATAGAATGTTATTGATTTTGTCGGATTGTTAGTCGATTATCTTGCCAAACGCTGTAGAGCTTCGCTAAGCTCTACATCTGACAAAGATTGTGCTGCTTCTAATATGAGTTTTTTAGTGTCTGCTGACAAAGGTTTAGCAGCATCTCGTTTGGTGCGTGGCGTTTGTAAGTCTTCGCTAAGCATAAATTGAATGCGTGTTAAGCGGCTAAAAACTTTGTGTGATTGTAATTGTTTTAAATAGTGTGCTTGGAGGTAACGAAGTTGTCCTAACAGGGCAGTGTTATGAGTTTGCAGTGTTAAAACGCCATTTACATAAGAGGCAACCTGACACTGTGTCTTGATGGCAGGTAATATCTCGGTAACGATAGCATTCAGTTTGCCTAGATAAAGGACTTGTGTATGCAATGTTCTAAGCAGTGGAGAAGAGGTAATTTCGTGACTGCGTGGAATATGATGAGCCATAAGACTTTACCTAAGAGATGTAGTCATGCGTTTGATTACTTACATTAAAATAATGTAAGAAAAACTGAGCTAAGGCTACTCCTTGAATCGCTGACGTGCAAGTTGCGCGTTGATTAACAGCAAAAATTTAGTGTGCGTGAGGGACAAGCTATTAAACCATCGTTGTATGGCTTGTACATAACCGATAAAAACGCCGCAAATCAAGCAGGAGAGAAACAGCGTGAAATTTAATTTATGGCATCGAAATGCCATGCGACCGTTGATGTTGCGTATTACACCTGTCACCATCGCCACTTTTGTTGGCACAATGACACTGCTCGCTAGCGCAGGTGGTGCAATTGGTTACGCTATTGGTGCTAAAAACAATCAAACAACACAAGTCGTTGTAAATCAAACATCCGCCACACCAACGATTACTCCTAAGCAACAACTTGAATTGGTAAACAATCGTGTTGCTGAAATGCAAGCTCAACTCATACGTTTAGATGCTCTAACGCAACACATGGCCGAAAGTGCGCGCGTACCTGTGCGCGAGTTTAGTCTCGAAAGTAATCCCAAGGGGGCTAAGGGTGGCCCCTTACTGGAACAAGTATCAGTATTGGGTGAAGATAACATTGATATGCGTTTGCAAGAGTTATCACAACTCATTGAAGAAAAAGAAAATCAACTACGTACTTTAGATAACTTATTAACCAACAAACGTATTCAAAATAATCAAAATTATTTGGCTAATTTGCCAGTGCGTGATGGCTCTATTACTTCCCAGTTTGGCTATCGTTCTGACCCCTTTAACAAACGTGTTGCTTTTCATGCTGGCATGGATTTTTCAGGGCCACACGGGGCTAATATCTATGCAGTTGCATCAGGTATAGTCAGTTTTGCGGGTGTTAAAAATGGCTATGGCAATGTGATTGAAATTTCACATGGCAATGGTTATGTCACTCGTTACGCCCATGCATATCGCTTAGCAGCCAAACAAGGGGATTTAGTTTCTAAAGACCAAGTTGTTGCTTATATGGGGTCAACAGGACGTTCAACAGGTACGCATTTGCATTATGAAGTGATTGTTAATGGTAAACAAATTGACCCCATGAGTTTTGTCAGCGTTGCACTTAAAAAGTAATCTAGTTGTGTTGTTAAATAAGCCGACCAATGTGTCGGCTTATTTTTTGTTGGTATTTATAGGTGCTTTAGTGTCAAGGGCATTTTGTCTGTGATTATTTAAGAGTAGAATGTGGCCATTTTTTGCGATACTTGTCTTCTGCGGTTATTGCCCCCATATACAAGACTTACGCGCTGATTATTTTTAATATATGCATGGCATTCATGCGTAAGTCCTGAGTTCTTGGTTGAGTTTAAATAAAGAGTAGCTTTTATGTTTGCACGTCTGATAAGCGGGATATTTGGAACAAAAAACGAACGTGAATTAAAAAGAATGCAAAAGATGGTTGATGCCATCAATGCACTTGAAGCGAATGTTCAAGCCTTAGACGATGCAAGTTTATCGGCTAAAACTGAAGAGTTTCGCAGTCGGTATAGCAAAGGCGAAACGCTAGAACAATTATTGCCCGAAGCCTTTGCTGTGTGTCGTGAAGCATCGAATCGTGTTATGAATATGCGTCACTATGATGTGCAGCTCATTGGCGGTATCACTTTGCACGAAGGACGGATTGCCGAAATGCGCACAGGTGAAGGCAAAACCTTGATGGCAACTTTAGCATGTTATTTAAACGCCTTGAGTGGTGAAGGTGTACACGTAGTTACCGTCAACGATTATTTGGCAGCGCGTGATGCAGAGCTAAACCGTCCGTTGTTTGAGTTTTTGGGCTTAAAAGTGGGCGTGATTCGCTCCATGCAGCCCACTGCCGAAAAGCACGATGCCTATTTAGCTGATATTACTTACGGCACTAACAACGAATTTGGCTTTGATTATTTGCGCGATAATATGGCTTTTCGTTTAGAAGAAAAGCATCAGCGCGGTTTGAGTTTTGCCATTATTGACGAAGTGGACTCTATTTTAATTGATGAGGCGCGTACACCCTTGATTATTTCGGGGGCGGTTGATGGTTCTTCGCAATTATATCAAGCGGTAAATGTAATTCCTCCCCAATTAGTTCCCCAAAAAGAAGAAGGCAAGCCCGATGGTGGAGATTATTGGGTTGACGAAAAACATCGTCAAATCGAACTGACTGAAACAGGTTATGACCACGTTGAGAAGTTGTTAATGGGATTGGGGTTGTTGGCTGAAGGGGAGAGTTTATATTCGGCAAGTAAGTTAGGCTTGTTGCATCATGTATTATCTGCCCTTAAAGCACACGTTCTCTTTCAGCGTGATGTGCATTATATTGTCCAAGACAACGAAATTGTCATCGTTGATGAGCACACTGGTCGCACCATGGCAGGTCGTCGTTGGTCAGAAGGCTTACACCAAGCCATTGAAGCCAAAGAAGGTGTAGAAGTTCAAAACGAAAATCAAACCTTAGCAACAACGACCTTTCAAAACTATTTCCGCTTATACAAAAAACTATCGGGTATGACGGGTACTGCTGATACAGAAGCTACTGAGTTTCATCAAATTTATGGCTTAGATGTGGTGGTGATTCCAACCCATCGTCCGATGATTCGTAAAGATTTAGAAGACCTTATTTATTTAAGTAAAGAAGAAAAATTTGAGGCGATTATCCGCGATATTAAAGACTGTATGGAAAAGGGCGCACCTGTATTAGTGGGTACGGCCACCATTGAAACCAGCGAATATTTATCTCGTTTATTGCAACAAGAAAAAATTCCTCATCGGGTTCTTAATGCCAAATTTCATGCTCAAGAAGCCGATATTATTGCGCAAGCAGGTCGTCCAAAAACAGTCACCATTGCCACTAATATGGCAGGTCGTGGTACCGATATTGTGTTAGGCGGTAACTGGAAAGCGCAGTTAGCGACTATTGCTAATCCTACTCCTGAACAAATTGAAGCCTTAAAAAGTCAATGGGAGCAAGACCATGCTGCAGTATTAGAGTCAGGTGGTTTGCATATTATTGGTACAGAGCGTCACGAGTCGCGTCGTATTGATAACCAATTGCGTGGTCGTGCAGGTCGTCAAGGTGACCCTGGTTTGAGTCGTTTTTATTTGTCTTTAGAAGACGATTTAATGCGTATTTTTGCCAGTGACCGTGTGCGTAATATGATGCGTTCATTGGGGATGCAAAAAGGCGAAGCGATTGAGCATCGTTGGGTGACCCGTTCTATCGAAGGCGCGCAACGTAAGGTTGAAGCGCGCAACTTTGATATTCGTAAAAACTTGCTCAAATATGATGACGTCGCTAATGAACAACGGCGTGTTATTTATCATCAACGTGATGAAGTGTTGGCTGCCGATAGCCTCGCCGATATGTTTGAAAATATGTATGAAGATGTCATTGCTACTGTTGTCACTGAGTTTATTCCACCACAAAGTATTGAAGACCAATGGAATATCGCAGGCTTAGAAAAAGCCTTGCAAACCGACTTTAAAATTGACTTGCCGATTAAAGCATGGCTGGATGAAGATACCCGTTTAGAAGAAGTTGGTTTACGTGCCAAAATTGCTCAAGCTGCACGTGATGCTTACAAAAAGCATCGTGCCAAAATGGGTGAAGAAATTGCCAATATGATTGAAAAACAAATCATGTTGCAAGTGCTTGACCGTCATTGGAAAGAGCATTTAGCGGCTATGGATTATTTACGTCAGGGGATTCACTTACGCGGTTATGCTCAAAAGAATCCAGAGCAAGAGTATAAACGAGAATCTTTTGATTTATTCCAGCAGCTATTAGGGGCAGTTAAATTAGAAGTGGTGCAAACAGTCGCTACCATTCATATTCCATCCGATGAAGAAATCGCTGCAATGGAAGCACAACAAGCTGCACAAGCTGCTGCCATGAATTTACATCTACAGCATCCTGAATTGATGGCTGAAGAGGAAGGTGTTCCAGCAGTAATTGAGCAAGATGAGCAAGTAAATTCAGAAAATCCTTATGCTAATCAATATGTGGGTCGTAATGATCCGTGTCCTTGTGGCAGTGGCAAAAAATACAAGCAATGTCATGGGCGTTTAGCCTAGTCGTTGTTGGTTCTTTGAATTAACCCTCACCCCAACCCTCTTCCTATGGGAGAGGGTGTCTTATCTGAGTGAAGACTCAAATTATCAAATAAGTTAAAGGAAAAAATCATGGCTGTTGGTGATTTATCTATGCCTGTTATGCATCCTGTTAAGGGTGTACGTATTGGTATTACAGAGGCTTATATTCGTTATAAGAACCGTAAAGATTTAGTGGTTTTTGAGTTGGCAGAGCAGGCCAATACCGCTGCGGTATTCACCACCAATGCCTTTTGTGCTGCCCCTGTACAAGTGGCAAAAGCCAATTTAGCCCAAGCCAATAGCCGTTATTTAGTGATTAATACAGGCAACGCTAATGCAGGGACAGGCACAACAGGTATGACCAATGCTTTGCGTAGCTGTGCTGCCTTAGCAGAATTGGCGCATATTCAAGCAGAAGCGGTATTACCGTTCTCAACGGGGGTGATTGGTGAGCAATTACCGATTGCCAAACTAGAAGCAGGTTTACCAGCTGCTCTAGCTGCTTTACAAGAAGATAACTGGGTAGCGGCAGCAACAGGTATTATGACCACAGACACTTTACCTAAAGGTGCAAGTGAGCAATTTACCGTTGATGGTGTGACTTATACCATTACCGGTATTTCTAAAGGCGCAGGCATGATTCGTCCTAATATGGCGACGATGTTAGGTTTTGTGGCAACCGATGTTGCTATAGAGCGTGGCTTATTGCAAAGCTTATTAGCCGAAGTAACCGAGCAATCATTCAACCGTATTACCATTGATGGTGATACTTCTACGAATGATGCTTGTGTGTTAGTAGCCACAGGTGCGGCAGCTAATGCCCTGATGACTGAGCGTAGCGGTGCTTTGTATGAAGCCTTTTTTGCCGCCTTACAACGCAGCTTTTTACGTTTGGCACAACTCATTGTGCGCGATGGTGAAGGGGCAACCAAGTTTATGACGGTTAAGGTTGAAGGTGGCGCAAATACTCAAGAGTGTTGTGATGTCGCTTATGCAGTGGCGCATTCACCGTTAATTAAAACCGCATTTTTTGCCTCCGACCCCAACTGGGGACGTATTTTAGCGGCGATTGGCCGTAGTGGTGTGCCTAATTTAGATGTCAGCAAAATTAATGTTTATTTAGATGACGTTTGTATTTGCGAAAATGGTGGTGCAGCCGTCAGTTATCGCGAAGAATTGGGTGCGGCAGTGATGAAACAACCCGAAATTACCATTCGTATTGTGTTAAATCGTGGTGATGCCAACGATACCGTATGGACGTGTGATTTCTCTTATGATTATGTGAAAATCAATGCCGATTATCGGTCTTGATAACTCATTAAATATCTAAAATATAAAACTCCCACTTAGGTGGGAGTTTTGCTTTTGGGAAAAGTTTTATGCTTAACGTTGTTGCTGCGGTTATTCACAATTCACACGGGCAATTATTATTGGCACAACGGCCATTACACAAACACCAAGGTGGTTTATGGGAGTTTGCAGGCGGCAAAGTGGATGCAGGTGAAACCGCTGAGCAAGCTTTAGTGCGTGAATTACAAGAAGAGCTAGGTATTACTGCTACGCAATATCGATCATTGTTAACGGTTGAGCATCATTATCCCGATCAATCAGTACGTTTGAATGTGTTTAGAGTGACAGCCTTTGACGGGGAAGCACATGGCGCAGAAGGGCAACCAATCGCGTGGGTCAATCCACAAGACCTAAAAAAATACCAGTTTCCTGCAGCCAATACCCCTATTGTTAAAGCTGCCGTGTTGCCACAAGTGTATTACATTACTCCAGCAGCAGATGAAGTGGGCGGTGATTTATTCGCATGGTTAAATCAGCATTTAGCCCAACACAGTTTTTTATGTTTGCGAGCTAAAAAGTTGACTGAGGCACAATATTTAACCTTAGCGCAGCAAGTGGCAGAGTTATGTCAACAACGCCAATGCACATTAATTATTCATCAACATTATCAACTATTAGCCCAACTCCCTTTTGCCAAAGGTGTGCACTTAACCAGCCAACAATTAGCACAAGGCCAATCACGGCAACAATTCGCCATAAGCCCTGAACAGTATTTATGGGTATCGGCACATGATCAGCAAGACTTAGCTAAAGCTTGGTTGATTGGTGCAGATGCAGCAACCTTATCACCTGTGTGTCCAACCGCCTCACATCCCACACAGCCAGCAATGGGTTGGCAAGTTTTTCAGGACACGGTAAAAACAGCAAAGTTGCCTGTTTATGCTTTAGGAGGGATGACCAAAGAGGAGGTTAGCCTTGCCCAACAGCATGGTGGGCAAGGTGTAGCAGGCATACGCGGTTTATTTGCTTAAAACTTTGTTAATTGCGGCAATCAATTCAGCCTCAACCACAGGTTTGGTTAAATATTCGCTTGCTCCTTGACGCATACCCCACATTTTGTCAGTGGTTTGACTTTTGGTACTTACAATAATCACTGGAATATGCGAGGTTTCAGGGTCTTTAGTAATTTTGCGTGTTGCCTGAAAACCGTTAGTTTCGGGCATGACCACATCCATTAAAATTACATCGGGTTTACTTTTTTTTGCGGCAGCAATGCCAATTTCGCCAGTATTGGCAAATGAGCAAATGTGACCGTGTTTTTGTAACATTTGGCTTAAGCCAGCTTGTTCGGTAGGAGAGTCATCAATAATTAAAACGTGTGCCATAATTTGCCTCAAAAGATTATTATTTTTTCTCAAAAATTAGGGCTGAATACCCTGTAAACTTTGTGCTAAAGATAAAGCATGATGGTCAGATAAGCTAGCGATAAAATCAAGCATTTGCATTAAACTTAAGTATAAATTTTCACTTTCTGCAAGTCGATAATTCGCAACTAATTGTTGTAGCCGTTGCTGTTTAAAGCTAAGGGCTTGCTGTTTATAAACGGAAATACTCATTTCTGCAAAAGCACTTAATAAGGTGTGTAAACTGGCGTAGGCAGCCAGCTCTAATTGGGCTTTTTGTGGATGATTAAAAATCCGTTGTCGTGCAAGGTCTTTGGCTAAATCAATGCCCTCAGACAGGCTAGCTTTACAATAATTTAATAAGCTACCTTTGAGTTGGCCAGTTAATAAGGCTTCTTGTTGTTCGGCAAAGGCATTAGCCACGGCATTGACTAATTTTTCGATGGCCTTACCACGAAGTGCGGCAATTTTTTGTAAGTCAGGCACATCTTGTTTGAGTTCGGGTGGCGGCGGTAAATCATCCAATAATTGTAAGAATAAAGGTTCAACTTCCTCATAACGCAACATGCCTAAAGCTAAACCATCTTCTAAATCAATTAAGGTATAACAAATATCATCAGCCGCTTCTAATAAATAGGCGAGAGGATGACGGCACCATCTAAAATCACCTTGTTGAATCAAGCCCAGTTGTTGCGCAACTTGTTGCAGTAAAAGTTTTTCGGTTTGGTAACAGCCAAATTTAGCACGTTTGTGACTAGCCACACCGCCTGCAATGGGTTGTGATAACCACGGGTACTTAAAATAAGCGCCTAAGGTGGCATAAGTCAGACGCATTCCTCCTTCATTGGGATGGTACTCTAGCTGACTTAAAATTCTAAAGCCTTGGGCATTGCCTTCAAATTGGCATAAGTCAGCAAACTGAGCAGGTGGTAATAAAGCCATAAGTTGGGCTTGTTGGGGCAACAAAAACCAATCACGAATGGCATATTCGCCCGCATGACCAAAGGGTGGATTGCCAATATCATGTGCCAAACACGCTGCTTGAATAATAGCACCGACATCAGCAGGAGAGACCCAATGGGGCAGTTCGTTGATGATTTTCTCGGCTGCCAACATGCCCAAACTACGCCCGACACAAGACACTTCTAAACTGTGGGTTAAGCGTGTGTGTACTGCGTCATGTTGGGCAAGGGGGTGTACTTGGGTTTTGCGATTAAGACGCCTAAAACCGCCCGAAAAAACAATACGATCATAATCTTTATGAAAAGGACTGCGAGCGGTTTCATCATGAGGCTTACGACTACCTAAACGATTTGCATTTAATAAATTTTGCCATGACATCATGGTCATTTTTTTCCTATCGTATTAATGATTATTTATGTAATTTAGCCGAGTGTTGTTGCACTAATGCTAAAAATCGTGGGGTATAACCCATATCTTCATAAACTGGATTTCCTTGTTCATCCTCACCAATTTGTTTGCTGCCCTGCACATAAGGAAAGGCTTCCTCGACTTCGTTTAGCGCGGCATGTAAAAGTTCGGCAATCACTTCTTGCGCTTTTAAGGCAGGAAATAAATCAGCCAATGCCGCTAAGCGAGCAGCATCATGTAAAGAGATATCAATATGTAAACGAGTTTTAGGCGATGGTTCATCACCTGTGCTATGCCAATGATCAACAAGCTGACGAATTTTCATGATGTTTTTTTCCATAACGTATTGAAGATCAGAATGAAGTATTGCTTTGCAACACATCATATTAAGCATAGTAGTTGCATTCTAACTTGTCTAAGTCATAGACTCTGTAGTGATAATTACAACAACTATTGATTTTTGCAATCTTGGATGAAGATATGAACATGAGTTTTCAAGAATGGGCGGCAGGTTATGGCGCAATTAGTCACGATCAATTGACGCAACAAAGAGTTGCCGATTTATTAATAGACTTAGAACGACAAGGTTTATGCAGCCAAGAGCAAGCATTACGCTTATTTGCAGCGGCTGATTATCTTTGCAATATGGCCATGTGGTTAACCGTACACATGACTTATGCTAAAAATGTCTATTTAGATGGCCGAGAATTACAAGCCAGTGATTTTAAAAAAATCCCAGAAGGACATACAGGCGGGGCATTAAATATTGTACCTGCGTATGTTGGTTATTTGTTGGCTAATGCCTTAACAGGTAAAACGCGCGCATGGTTGATGGGGCAAGGACATTGTGTGGCGGCAATTGATGCAGTCAATATTTTATTGGGCAATACCGAGCCTGAACAAGCCGCACGTTATCCATTGAGCGATGCTGGTTTAAGCCAATTAGCCCAAGATTTTTATAGCTATCAAATCGGTGCAGATGGTCATCCTGCTGTGCCATTAGGCAGTCATGTTAATCCCTATACCGCAGGTGGCATTATTGAGGGCGGTTATTTAGGTTTTGCCGAATTGCAATATGTGCATATGCCTTTACCCAAACAAGAGTTAGTTGCGTTTTTGAGTGATGGGGCTTTTGAAGAGCAACGCGGTAGTGATTGGGTGCCACGTTTTTGGCGTGGTGAAGATACGGGCTTAGTTATGCCGATTATGATTGCCAATGGCCGTCGTATTGACCAACGTACCACCATGTCACAATCGGGCGGTGTCTATTGGTTTAAAGAGCATCTTAAACTGAATGGCTTTGATCCTATCGAAATTAATGGTCGTGACCCTGCGGCGTTTGCGTGGGCGATTATTAGCATGGCACAAAATTTACAGCAACAGCATCAAGATATTCAGCAAGGTAAAGCGCATTATCCTGTCTATTTGCCTTATGCGATTGCTGAAACCGTGAAAGGCTTTGGCTTTGTGAATGCAGGGACAAATGCCGCCCATAATCTACCGATAGCCCAAAGTCCTGCCCTAGATGAGGCAGCACGCTCTTTATTTAATCAAGGCTGTACCCCTTTATATGTGCCAAGCGATGATTTAGATTGGGCAATTACTACGCTTAAAAACCATCATATTTCGGGGCGTGAGCATGAAAAAGACCACTGTTTGCGGCAGCTTGTGGTTAAAGACTTATTAGCTCCTCCGATTAACTATTTACGGTTAGGGGAGAAACAAGCACCGATGGTGGCGATAGATAGTTATTTTACCGATTTAGTGGTTGCTAATCCTGAGTTAAGAGTGCGAGTGGCTAATCCTGATGAAATGCGTAGTAACCGCATGAATTTAACCCTAGACCGCATTAAACATCGGGTGTTAGATGTGGAGTTGGATGAAGCTGAGGCGGTGCAAGGAGGGGTGATTACTGCCTTAAATGAAGAAGCGGTCGTCTCTGCGGTGTTGGCTAATAAACAAGGTTTAAATATTGCCGTTAGTTATGAAGCCTTTGCGGTAAAGATGTTGGGTGCAATGCGTCAAGAAGCGATTTTTGCCCGTCATTTGCGTGAAATTGGCCGAGATCTTAACTGGCACAGTGTCCCGATTGTGGTCAGTTCTCATACGTGGGAAAACGGCAAAAATGAACAATCCCATCAAGACCCCACGTTAAGCGAAGCATGGATAGGTGAGATGAGTGATGTTGCGCCTGTCTATTTTCCTTGTGATGCGAATACCGCTGTTGCGCAACTAGCGGCCTTGTATCAACAAAAAGGTCGTATTGCCACGGTGGTGGCGGCTAAGAGTGTGTTGCCTGTCTGGTGTGATGCCACCCAAGCACAATTAGCAGCGGAGCAAGGGGCAATCACTTTACGCCATGATCATCAAGCCGATGTGCAGTTATTAGCGATTGGTGCGTATCAGTTACAAGAAATTGAACGAGCTGCCAAACGCTTACGTGCAAAAGGTGTCGGGGTGTCGGTGGTAGCGATTGTTGAGCCAGCACGTTTTAGAATAGCACGAGATGCGCGTGAAGCGACTTATGTGTGGGATGATGAAACCGTGAGTAATATTGTGCCAGAGGTGCAAAAACGCTTATTTGTCTGTCATGGTCGCCCTGAAGTGATGACAGGCGTATTAAGACGTTTGGATACAGGTTATCAACACAGTCGTTTTGTGGGTTATCATAATCGGGGTGGTACATTAGATGTGTTTGGGATGTTATATGCCAACAAAATTACGTGGGCACACATTGTTATGTACGTTGCTGAGTTGTTAGCTCAGGATGCTCAATTATGGTTGTCGGCAGAAGAATATGCAGCCGTACAAGGTAAAGGTAATGTGCAAAATTTGAGGTGATTTTGCTGAAATGCCTAAGTCCCTCTTTCATTTTTTACGTGGCTGACGATGGTCAAGCCACAATTTTTCCATCATCAAATAAGTAAAAGAGGCTGTCCAGCCAATCATTAACAAGCCTATCAATCCTTCTATGCCAGTCAATAAACGTATATAGCCAATAGGATAGATATCACCAAAACCCAGAGAGGTATAAGTAATTATAGAAAAGTACATATAATCTAAAAATGATATATGTTTTATACCATGTAGTGTGCCTAAATTTAGACAATGACCAAATAAATAATAGCCTACGCCAAATAACGCGATTTCGAGTAAATGCGCGCAAAAAGTGCCATAAATAACGATTAAAATTCTTAAACGTGGTTGAATAGAAAGTTTTGGTAAGTAAGTGGACAATAAGCGTAAGGTTTCATAATGAATCAGCACCACAATTAAAACGATACTTAATGTTACTAATAATAAAATCAAAGATAACGGCATAGGATATAATTTTTTACTAAATGGGTTAACTGGACTACATCGCTGATGATTAAGCAATGCAGTTTTGCATCAAGAGCATAGACCTTATAATTTTTGCTCATCGTTTAAGATAGGTTTATAGCCTTTATCTCGCAGGTCTTGAATAATTTGTTCAATATTTTCCGTGGGTACTTGTAAGATTTCAAGAGCATTTGCGCCTAATAGTAAGCTTGCCTCAACCGTTTCTGGATAAACATTAGTAGCTCCTGCTTGTAGTAGTTTTTTACTTATTTCAATATCTCTAGCCCGAGCAATAATAGGTATTTGTGGATATGTACGGCGCAAATAATAAATCATGTGTAACGCTGTATCCGAGTTATCAACGGTAATAATTACCAATGCTGCACGTTCTACATGTAGTGTTTGTAATAAAGTTGGGTCAGACATATCGCCATAGACAACGGGATGATTATCGGCTCTACCTTGTTTAACACGATTAATATTGGCATCAAAAGCCATAAAAGGCACACCACTTGACTCTAATAATACCGAAACAGTATGTCCAACACGGCCATAACCTGCAACAAGTACACTTTGTTCGGCAATATCGACAGGTGCTTTTAGTTCTTCATCGTCATTAGGCATTTTTTTCACTAATAGATGGGTAATTGCACCATTAAAACGAATTAAAATAGCACCCAAAATCATCGCTAATAAAACCGAAGAAATAGCAATTTGTCCTAATTCGATGGTTAATACGTTAGCATCTAAAGCGATTGCAACTAAGGCTAAGCCAAACTCACCCCCGACACTTAATAATAAACCAGTACGCCAAGCAATCTGCGGCTCCATTTTTTTGTAACGTAGCATGGCTGCAACAATCAACACTTTGCTCAATAAAATTAATAATGCGCCCAGTAAAGCCCAATGCCATATTGGTGGAATGGCACTAGGGTCTAAACGCATACCAATACCTACAAAAAATAAACCTAATAACACATCTCTAAACGGGCGAATTGTCGATTCAATTTGATGGCGAAATACGGTATCGCCTAATATCATGCCTGCTAAAAAACCACCAAAGGCTAAAGACAAGCCCAAATAGTTAGTTGTCCAAGCGGCAAGCAAGGCAACTAATAACACGGTGAGGGTAAAGACTTCGGCTGATTTACCTACAGAGACCAGTTGAAACAAGGGATGTAATAACCAGCGACCCGCAAAAAATACTAAGAAAAACGCTAAAACTGCTTTAGCAAGGGCAGCCGCTAGAGCGAAGGCTAAGACATCAGCAGAGATGGAAATAGCAAGTACAGGAATAATCACTAAAAAAGGCACAGCAGTAACATCTTGAAACACCGAAATAGCCACGCCAAGACGACCATGTTGGCTATTTTCTTCTCGTTGCTCTTTTAACAAACTGGCAATAATTGTGGTGGATGATTGAGCAAAAATAGCACCAAATACAAAAGCAACAGCCATTGGCAAGCCAATCATGGTCAGAATCACCATCACTAATAATGTGGTTAATAGTACTTGGCCTGTACCAAAACCTAAGACTACGCCTTTTAAAGCATTGAGTTGGGGCAATGAATAGTTTAAGCCAATACTAAAAAGCAAAAAAACCACACCAAATTCCGCTAAGGCGTGTAATTGTGGAAAATTAACACTAGGCCCAAGCGTATGCTCACTTAAGATAATCCCGACTAATAAATAGCCTAGACTTGTTGGAATATGTAACTTTTGAAAAATAATAATAACGCTAATAGTCACAGACAGTAGCATAAGAATATCTAACAGAAGTGTCATCATAGTAGGCTTCGCTAAAATTTAAATGTTTTCAAAGGGTTATATAACTGTCTGTTTTTTGTAGAGAATGGAGCTAGGTGTCTGTTACCATCAAAATAATGTTGTTATTCTCAGCTTAAATAAGTTTAGCAAAGACTAATAGACCTAGTGTGTTTAGTTTTGTAGGGCGGTGAGGTCAAATATGAAACGTTTTAAAAATATTCTGTACGTTGTTGAAACAAATGTTAATCAAGATAATGCCTTAGCCAAGGCAGTCACTCTAGCAGAGACAAATCAAGCACAACTAACTGTTATGGAAGTGATTCCTCGTATATCAATGACCTTTAAAATGCAAGAGGGGGATATTATTGATAAACTGATTATTAGCCAACATCAACAATACTTACAACAACTTATTGCGCCTTATGTAACGCGTTTAACGATAGATACACGACTATTAGTCGGTAGCACTTATTTAGAGGTGATTCGTGCTGTCTTAAGTCAACACTATGATTTAGTGATTAAAGCAGCCGAGAATCCTGATTTTTTAGAGCGTTTGTTTGGTGCAACCGATATGCACTTACTAAGAAAATGTCCTTGTCCACTTTGGTTAATCAGTCCTTTGGAACAACACCAACATTCTCAGCAAAATATTATGGCTGCGATTGATTTTGATCCGATTGATTTTGTTGAAGCAGAACAAACATTTAATCATCAAATTTTAGATGTTGCAGCTAGCATCGCGGTAGCCGATTTATCAAGCTTACATATCGTACATGCGTGGCAGGCAGTTGCCGAAAGCTTAGTATCAACTTGGGCAGAAAAGTCTCAGACAAGGTTGCATGATTATATTGAGCAAGAGCGACTAGTGCATCAACAAGGTTTAGATGCTTTAGCGATGGGCTTACGTCAACGTATCACTCAAGAAGTCTATGATTATCTTGTACCTAAATGTCATTTGGTTAAAGGGGATGCACGTAAACTTATACCTGCGCTAAGTCATAATTTAGCGATTGATTTAGTGGTGATGGGCTCGGTTGCGCGGACAGGTATTGCAGGATTAATTATAGGTAATACCGCAGAAACAATTTTAGAGCAATTGCAATGTTCGGTGTTGGTGCTTAAGCCGCAAGGTTTTATTTCGCCTGTGACTCTGGCAAATTAACATTTGGGACTTAGCTGGTAGCATTTAAGTCCCAAAATTAACAATCATCAATATCTACATCCCATGTTTCGGGACTATCCGCTTCGGCCAATAAAATAAACATATAGTCTAAACCTTGTGACCACAATTGCTGCCATTGTTTTAAGGTATTCATGATGACGATCTTTAATTAATTATTCTCTTTTGAAGATAGTTGATTTTTTGTTAAATGCCAATTACCCCAATCTAAAAAAGCGACGAATTCCATCTAAAATTTTGGCATGATGTTGAGCATGGTTGTTGTGGTTGCCATTTTGTTGTACCGCAACCAACTGTTGATTACGTTCGGCAAGAATATGAGCAAACTCATTAGCTAGTTCAGGCCGCGATTGTATAATATGCTCAAAACTTGGTTTATCTATGCGATAACACTCCACATCAGTTTTGGCGATGACAGTGGCTCGGCGAGGTTCTCCCGTCATTAAGCCCATTTCACCAAAAACTCGTCCAGCAGGGAGGGTGGTTAATAATTTACGTTCTTGCGTGTTAACTTCATACCAAATATCCACTTCACCACTGACTAATACATATAACCAATGCGCCACATCACCTTGGCGAGTAATCACATCACCTTTAGCAAATGGTGCATAAGTCAAGGTTTTGGCAAGGTGTTGGCGTTCTTCATGTGATAAAGTTGAAAATAGATCCATTTTGCCAAGTTTGTGTTCACGGATAGCTAGTTCGGTATTGTGTAAATGTGCTTCACGCTCTAATGATTCAGTAGTCATACTAATGGCAAAGTTAGGAGAGGCAAGGGCATAGCCCTGACGTTGTAAGGCAGCAAAAATATGTATTCTAATAGTGCTATCAGTTGGGTCATCAATTTGCGCGTTTTGTAGCCAATAACGTACCGCATAAACACACAAGCCATCTTTATAATCCATTAATACGCACTGGGGTTTGGGATGATGACTAACTAAAGGTATTTCGGCTTGATGAAGAGCTTTATCAATGCTGTTAATTACCCGTTGGGGGGGAATAGTATTACTCACCGCAAAATATACCCAACGTCGCCATTGGGGTACTTCTTCACCACCAACAATAATCACTTTAGCTTTCATTAACATACTGTTGGGAATAACGACTATTTCGCCGTTACGAGTACGAACTGCCGTATGTCGCCAATGAACTTCGATTACTTGGCCACTGACATCATCCACTTTAATCCAACTGCCAATGCTGATGGAGTTATCTAACTGTAAGGCTAATCCCCCTAAAATATTGCCTAGGGTATCTTGCATCGAAAAAGCGATAATACCAGTAATGACTGCTGAGGTTGTCACTAAACCTGATAAGTTAACGCCTGCTGTACTTAAACGAATCATGCCCCACGCAATATAAGCTAGCACTAAAATAATATCTTCTAAAATACGTGGTGGATGAACGTGTAATAAAGGTAAAATAGAACGAAAAATACTTAGCCCGATGACTCTAATAGTGAGTATGCCCGTCAAAATAACTGACATTTCTTGTAAAATGCGTGCAGCTAATAGAAGATTTAATTGATAACTAACAAAACTCGCACAAGCACAAATTAATGCAATAGTTAAAAAAACAAACACACTTTTAACAATAGCTAACCAATCCTGTTTGCAACGCAATAACAGTAATAAGCCAAGAATGATAAAAGCAAAAGCATATAAATATTCGGTATGCCAAATGTTATGCCATGCAGAGAGTGAGGTTGGCATATTGAAGTCTCTGTTATTTTTAAATTATTAAAACATTCTTATTAAAAAACAAAAAGCCCCAAAAATGGAGCTTTTTAGTCAAAATTACCTTTAACGACGCATATCTTCGGGTAGATACGGTGCCACAGTCGTGACCAAGGCCTTCATTACTTTAATATTGCCAGCGACAATATGGCCAGATTTAAGATAATTGTGGCCACCTGCCATATCACACACCATACCACCAGCCTCGCGAATTAACAAATCGCCTGCCGCCATGTCCCACGGTGCTAAACCAAGCTCAAAAAAGCCATCTAAACGACCAGCGGCAACAAAGGCTAAATCTAAAGAAGCTGCACCAGCACGGCGTAAACCTGCTGTTTGTAATGCAACGGCTTTAAACGCGCTTAAATAAGAGTCTAAGTAACTGTGTTGTGCAGGGCGAAAGGGAAAACCTGTGCCAATCAATGCACCATCTAAACCTTTACGTTGTGTGACACGCAAACGACGACCATTTAAGGTTGCACCATGACCGCGGCTAGCACTAAAACATTCTTCGGTAATGGGGTTGTAAACAACTGCATGTTCGGTTTGGCCTTTATACTGAACAGCAATACTTACCGCATATTGAGGAAAACCATGAATAAAGTTGGTTGTACCATCCAAAGGGTCGATAATCCATAACCAATCTTTGCCTACGCCTTCACCCTCAATTAGGCCACACTCTTCACCCTGAAAACTATGAATAGGATAGGCTTTGCGTAAGTTTTCGATAATGATACGTTCGGCATCTTTGTCCACTCGTGTGACAAAATCGTTAATGCCTTTGGTTTCGACTTCTACTTCAACAAATTGTAATTGTTGGGCAGCTTTGGCAATGAATTCGCCTGCTTGTTTAGCGGCACGAACGGCCATCGTCAGCATCGGTTGCATGGAGATAAAACTCTTAAAGAACGGTAACAGGACTTACGCATTTCATTGACATAATCGCGTAAGTCTTAAGTAAATGAGATAATAATCCTCAATAGAACCGCAAATTATAGCAGAGAGTTGGGCGTTAATTTGCTACCATTAGCCATCTTTTTTGAATTTGTTTGAATTTGTGTCATGTTTAGTCATATTCGCATCGTATTAGTAAATACCAGTTTGCCTGCCAATATTGGCTCTGCCGCACGCGCACTAAAGACGATGGGCTTGCGTCAGTTAGTATTAGTTGACCCCAAAGTTTTTCCGAGTAGTGAGGCAACAGCTTTAGCCTCAGGTGCATCCGATGTGTTAGCCAATGCCAAAATTGTCGCTACTTTAGAAGAAGCAATTGCTGATTGCCCTTTAGTTATTGGTGCAAGTGCGCGTAGCCGTACTATTCCGTGGCCAATGCTCAACGCCAGAGAGGCAGGGGAGTTGAGTCGAATAGAATCCGAAAAACACCCTGTGGCTTTGGTGTTTGGTCGCGAGGATAGAGGCTTAACCAATGAGGAGTTGCAACAATGCCATTATCATGTGCATATTCCCAGTGACGAAGAATATGGCGTGTTAAATGTTGCTGCTGCCGTACAAGTAATTGCTTACGAAGTGCGTATGGCGCATTTAGCTCAAAAAGAAGTGGGCAATAAATCGGTGATGACTTTTAGCACTCACTCTGCATGGGATGAAGAAATTGTCCCTGCGAGTGATATGGAACAGTTTTTTGCTCATTTAGAGGCAGCGTTAGTTGATTCGGGCTTTTTAGACCCCAATAATCCTCGACAAATGCCTGCCAGAATGCGTCGTTTGTTTGGTCGTTTACGTATGGATAGGCTAGAGTATAACTTATTACGTGGTATCTTGGGTCGTATGCAAGCCATGGCCAAAGAAATAACCCAGCTAAAAAAAGGCTAAATTATGTTTTCTCTACTTAGGCAGTTACACGAAGATGTTCAGTCGGTGTTTGCGCGCGACCCTGCTGCGCGTAACACCTTAGAAGTTATCCTTAATTACCCTGGTATTCATGCCATTGCCTTGCATAGAGTAGCGCATGGTTTATGGCAATCTGAGCTTAAAGGTACAGCGCGTGCTGTTTCGACGTTTAGCCGTTTTTTAACAGGTATCGAAATTCATCCTGCGGCTAAAATAGGTCGTCGCTTTTTTATTGATCATGGTATGGGCGTGGTGATTGGTGAAACCGCTCAAATTGGTGATGATGTTACCTTGTATCATGGTGTAACTTTGGGTGGTACAACATGGCAAAAAGGCAAGCGACATCCTACTTTAGAAGATGGTGTAGTTGTTGGGGCAGGAGCAAAGGTTTTAGGGCCTTTTACCGTGGGTAAAGGTGCAAAAATTGGCTCAAATGCTGTAGTCACTAAAGCAGTGCCCGATGGTGCTACTGCTGTGGGCAATCCAGCACGCTTGATTTTGAAGCAGGTACTAGAGGTACATCCTGACGAACAAGCACGATTGGACTTTGCTCAAAAAATTGGTTTTCAGGCTTATGCGGCAACACCTGATTTGCCTGATCCTGTGGTTGAGGCATTGCGCGTATTATTAGACCATATGCAGGCAACCGATAAGCGTTTAGACAAAATGTGTGGTGCGCTTAAACGTGTTAATAAAGACTTTTGTGATGAACGTCCTGAAGAATTAAAAGCTGAAGATTTGGCGGTAATGCAAGAAAATGGGCAGTGATTAGTCATGATAAAGCAAGTTGAAGCGGCACAGCAATTATGCGAACTCTTATTATGGGATAGCCCTGTATTAGCTCAAAAATGTTTTGCGACTTTTCAACATAGTATTGATTCGAATGATGATTGTTTTGACCTAGCAGAAGCGTTACGCAAAGCACTAAGACCAATATTATCTTATCGAGATTGGGATGAGCTTGATGCCATGTTGGATGATTTACAACGTTTAGCCAATATGCGTCGTTTACCAATCGTCTTGGTGACTAATAATGAAGATGGTACTCAAGAGCTAGATGATGACGATGATGATGAACCCCGTTTTAACTCCGAAGACAGCGACGAATTTTTGGCTCAAGTGAATGATGCCTTAGTCGAAGATGGCTATAACTTGTGGTCATGGGAAACCGACTCAGGTGTGTTTTGTGTGTTTATTGCCCAAGCTCAAGACAAAGACGCGATTTATAATATTGTTTATACCTTAGGCTTTACCGATGATAGTGGTGTAGCCATACGTTGTTGCGATGTTATTGGATGATTAGTTGACTAAAATAGTCGGAATTAGCTATAATTAACCCAAGTTACCGTTGCATTAGGAGAAGCATCATGCGTTTAACCACTAAAGGCCGTTATGCGGTTACCGCTATGCTCGATTTAGCCATTCATGCGCGTCTAGAGCCTGTGAGTTTGGCAGATATTTCGGAGCGTCAGACTATTTCTATCTCTTATTTAGAGCAGTTATTTGCCAAGTTACGCAAAGGTGGTTTGGTGTCTAGCGTGCGTGGGCCTGGTGGCGGTTATCAATTAGCACGTCACGGTTCCGAAATTTTTGTGGCACAAATCATTGATGCAGTTGATGAGTTAGTCGATGCAACCCGTTGTGCTGGTCAAGGCGATTGCCAGCAAGGCATGATGTGTTTAACCCATGACTTATGGACAGACTTGAGTGCACGCATTCATGATTTCTTGTCAAATATCAGCTTAGAAGAGCTAGTGCATCGTCGCGGTGTGCAAGCTGTTGCTTTACGTCAAAGCAGAGTGTTACATCCTGAGGGGCATGATCTCGGTCTGTTGCTCATGTAATCCCAGCAATCTTTAACCTAACATGAAGTAGGGTAGGCCATATAACAGGTGTCTGTTTGTGTCTATGCTATCATTTTGGGTCTCTAGCTAGGTCAAAAGAATCTTTATGAAACGTCAAATTTATCTTGATTATTCGGCTACTACTCCTGTTGATCCGCGTGTTGCTGAAAAAATGATGCAATGCCTGACGATGGACGGTAATTTTGGTAATCCTGCTTCACGTTCACATGGTTATGGTTGGGAGGCTGAAGAGGCCGTTGAAACTGCTCGTCAACAAGTGGCAGATTTAGTCAATGCTGACCCACGTGAAATTGTTTGGACATCAGGTGCAACGGAGTCTAACAACTTAGCCATTAAGGGTGCGGCACACTTTTATCAAGGTAAAGGTAAGCACATTCTTACCTCCAAAATTGAACATAAAGCCGTTTTAGATACTTGTCGTCAATTAGAGCGTGAAGGTTTTGAGGTTACTTATTTAGACCCTCAACCACAAACAGGTTTAATTACGGTTGAGATGGTTGAGGCAGCTTTGCGCCCAGACACGATTGTCGTTTCGTTAATGCACGTTAACAACGAAATCGGCACAATTACCGATATTGCTGCGATTGGTGAGTTATTGCGTAGCAAAGGTATTATTTTTCATGTCGATGCTGCTCAATCAACAGGTAAAGTGGTGATTGACCTAGAGACGATGAAAGTAGATTTGATGAGCTTTAGCGCACATAAAACTTATGGGCCTAAAGGCATTGGTGCTTTGTATGTGCGTCGTAAACCACGTATTCGTTTAGAAGCACAAATTCATGGCGGTGGCCATGAGCGTGGTTTCCGTTCGGGAACTTTAGCCACGCATCAAATCGTGGGTATGGGTGAAGCATTCCGTATCGCCAAAGAAGAAGGCATTGCTGAGCAACAACGTTTAGCCGTGTTGCGTGACAAATTGTGGGCGGGCTTATGTTCTTTAGAGCAAGTGTTCTTAAACGGTGACGATAAGCAGCGTATTGCTGGCAATGTTAACGTCAGCTTCAACTTTGTTGAAGGTGAATCATTAATTATGGCACTTAAAGATATGGCGGTGTCATCGGGTTCGGCCTGTACTTCTGCCAGCTTAGAACCCTCTTATGTATTACGTGCTTTAGGTTTAAGTGATGAATTAGCTCATAGCTCAATTCGTTTCACCATTGGTCGTTTCACCACAGAAGAAGACATTGATTTTGTCATTAATCATGCCCAAAACGCGGTGAACAAACTGCGCGACTTATCACCTTTATGGGATATGTACAAAGAAGGCATTGATTTAAGTCAAGTTCAGTGGGCAGCACATTAATTTTTTTCAGAGGATACAGTCATGGCTTATAGTGAAAAAGTGATTGACCATTACGAAAATCCACGCAATGTTGGTAACTTAGATAAAAATGATACTCATGTTGGTACAGGTATGGTCGGTGCACCTGCTTGTGGTGACGTGATGCGTTTGCAAATTCGTGTTAATGATGATGGTGTCATTGAAGATGCACGTTTTAAAACCTATGGCTGTGGTTCTGCCATTGCTTCTAGTTCTTTAGTCACCGAATGGTTAAAAGGTAAAACCTTAGACCAAGCACAGCAAATCAAAAATGCCGAGATTGCTGAAGAATTAGCATTGCCTCCTGTAAAAATCCATTGCTCTGTATTGGCAGAAGATGCGATTAAAGCAGCGATTGAAGATTATCGTAAAAAGCAAACTGGTGAATAAGGAGCAGATTGTGGCTGTTTCATTAACTCCTGCTGCGGCAAATCATGTGTCAGATTTTATTACTAATCGTGGCAAAGGCGAGGGCATTCGTTTAGGTGTTAAGGTATCTGGCTGTTCAGGTCTCGCTTATGTTTTAGAATTCGTAGATAATGCGGATTCTGCCGACCAAGTGTTTGAGTCTCATGGCGTAAAAATCTTTGTTGACCCAAAAAGCTTGGTATATTTAGACGGTATTGAAATGGACTTTGTTAAAGAAGGTCTAAATGAAGGCTTTAAATTTAGCAACCCCAACCAAAAAGGTGAGTGTGGTTGTGGTGAGTCGTTTACCGTTTAACAGTGCTTGTTGTCATTAATGATATGTAGCCCGTGTGTCGTGCAACGAAACACGGGACGGTCTTTTGAGTCCTGTATTTCTACAGGCTACACAAGTCTGTCTAATAAATTGAGGTTGTTGTGGATAAGCAAGATAATTACTTTGCGTGGTTTGATTTGCCTGTTGCCTTTCAAATTAATCAAGACGCATTAGCAAGTCGTTATCGAGAGCTACAACGTCAATATCATCCAGATCGTTTTGCTAATCATCCTGACGAGCAACAAAAAGCAGTGCAGTGGTCTGCACAACTGAATACTGCTTATGACATCCTCAATAGTGATGTGAAACGTGCCAGTTACTTATTAGAGTTATCTGGCCGTCCTATCTCTTTAAATACCAGTATTGCTGATACCGACTTTTTAATGAGCCAATTAGAGTTGCGTGAACAACTTGATGAAGCAGAAGTCGTTGAGCAATTAGTGGGTTTACGTCTCGAAGTTGAAGAGTGGCTACAAAGTTTATCGCGTGAATTTGTCCTAGATTATGCCGATGAAGATTGGGTTGAAGCCCAAGATACTGTCCGCAAAATGCATTTTATGGCTAATTTTTTACTCGATATTCGTCAGCAAGAAGATAAATTTGAAGACGATGACTATTATGATGAGGATTGATTCTCGATTTGTTTTAGGGCTATTGTTGCCCTCGATCTAACACTCTCCTACAGAGAGGACTCCCTCGCGGAGATGAGGGATAACCTGTCATAACTTCTCAACGATACGTAATATATTATGGCCTTACTTCAAATTGCCGAACCCGGTCAAACCCAAGCCCCACATCAACATCGTTTAGCCGTGGGCATAGATTTAGGTACAACCAATTCTTTAGTGGCCACCGTGCGTTCGGGTAAAGCAGCTACCTTAGCCAATGAGCAAGGCCAACATTTATTGCCTTCTGTGGTCAGATATTTACCAACGGGTGAAAAAATAGTTGGCCAAACAGCAAAGGCGAGTGCTGTCGAAGATCCTCATAATACAATTATTTCAGTGAAGCGTTTAATGGGGCGAGGTTTAGCCGATATTAAACAATTGGGTTCAGAGCTGCCTTATCAATTTCGTGCTGAACAAACTGGGATGCCTGCCTTTATTACCGCACAAGGTGAAAAAACGCCTGTTGAAGTGTCGGCAGATATTTTGTCAGTGTTAAAACAGCGTGCTGAAGCGGCTCTGGATGGTGAGTTAAAAGGGGCGGTTATTACCGTGCCAGCCTATTTTGATGAAGCTCAGCGTCAAGCAACACGTGATGCAGCCACATTAGCAGGTTTAAAAGTATTACGTTTATTAAGTGAACCAACTGCCGCTGCGGTTGCCTATGGTTTAGATCATGGCGCAGAAGGGGTTCATGCCATTTTTGATTTGGGTGGCGGTACATTTGATATTTCTTTGTTGCGTTTGCATCAAGGTGTTTTTGAAGTATTAGCCACTGGCGGCGATGCGGCTTTAGGCGGTGATGATTTTGATCGAGCAATTGCGTTGTGGATTATGCAACAAGTTGATTTAGCACAACCTAATGCAGCGCAACAACGTGAGTTAATGGCAATTGCTTGCCAAGCCAAAGAGCAATTAACCACACAATCAACGACAACAATCACATGGCAAACGTGGCAAGCCGAACTCAGTGTGGTGCAATTTAATGAGTTAATTACACCATTGGTTGAAAAAACCTTACGTGCTTGCAAGCGTGCCTTACGTGATGCCAATTTAAAAGCCAATCAAATTTTAGAAGTGGTGATGGTGGGTGGCTCAACTCGAGTGCCGTTAGTGCGCCAAAAAGTTGCCGAATTTTTTGGTCGTCAACCGCTAACCAATATTGATCCTGATAAAGTTGTGGCCATTGGTGCAGCAATTCAAGCTGATGTGTTGGTGGGTAATAAACCTGACTCTAATATGTTGTTATTGGATGTGATTCCCTTATCGTTGGGTTTAGAAACGATGGGGGGCTTGGTAGAAAAGGTTGTGCCACGGAACACCACGATTCCTGTGACGCGTGTTCAGGAGTTTACGACCTTTAAAGATGGCCAAACTGCGATGAGTATTCATGTGGTGCAAGGTGAGCGCGAGTTAGTACAAGATTGCCGTTCATTAGCACGTTTTGAATTACGTGGCATTCCACCAATGGCCGCAGGAGCTGCCCGTATTCGTGTGGTATTTCAAGTTGATGCCGATGGCTTATTAAATGTCAGTGCCATTGAAGTGAGCTCAGGTCAAAAAAGCGAAATTACCGTAAAGCCTTCTTATGGTCTGCATGAGCAAGATATTAGTCGTATGCTCACTGAGTCGTATCAAGCGGCTGAGGCAGACAAACAAGCCAGAGCCTTGCATGAAGAAAAAGTCGAAAGTCAGCAATTATTAGAAGCAATTAAAGCAGCGTTGCGTGAAGATGGTAAATTGTTGTGTGAAGGTGAATTAAGCACCTTACACGAAGGCATTAAACATCTCGAAATTGCTTTGGGTTCAACACAGCGTCAAATTATTGAAAAAGCACGTTTAGCCTTAATTCCTCTATCGGATGCTTTTGCAGCACGCCGTATGAATCAACATATTCACGATGCCTTAAGTGGCCATAAATTAAGCGACTGGGAGTAAAATATGCCCAATATTATTTTTTTACCACATCAACAATTATGTCCTGATGGGGCAGTGGTAGAAGCCGAAGTGGGTGAAACTATTTGTGATGCTGCTTTGCGTGCTGGTTTAGAAATTGAACATGCGTGCGAAAAGTCTTGTGCCTGTACAACCTGTCACGTGGTGGTGCGTGAAGGTTTTGATAGCTTAAATGAAATGGATGACTTAGAAGCGGATATGCTGGATAAAGCATGGGGTTTAGAACCAGACTCCCGTTTATCTTGTCAGGCAGTGGTTGCTGATGAAGATTTGGTGGTGGAAATTCCTAAATACACCATTAATCATGCGTCTGAAAAACATTAATTTTTATTCCCTCCTCTAATTTAGGGGGAGGAGTTTAATTGGAGAATAACATGAGTTTAAAGTGGACAGATTCTCGTGAAATTGCTATCGCGTTGTTCGATGCACATCCTGATGTTGACCCCAAAACTATTCGTTTTACCGATTTGTATAACTGGGTTTTGGCTTTACCAAATTTTAGCGATGACCCCAAACACAGTGGCGAAAAGATTTTAGAAGCCATTCAAATGTGTTGGTTGGAAGAAGCAGACTAGGATTATTTGTAGCGTTCTATACAGACAGCGATGCTAATTACACAAAATCTGCGTATAATCATGCACCACATTTTTTGCCCCCTTATTATGTTATAGGAGTTTATCATGGCTATTGAACGTACTTTGTCTATTATCAAACCAGATGCAGTTGCTAAAAACGTTATTGGTCAAATTTATAGCCGTTTTGAAGGTGCTGGTTTACAAATCGTTGCTGCTAAAATGAAGCATTTATCTAAAGCTGAAGCTGAAGGCTTTTATGCTGAACATAAAGAGCGTGGCTTCTTTGCTGATTTAGTCGCTTTTATGACTTCTGGCCCAGTGATTATTCAAGTATTAGAAGGCGAAGGCGCAGTATTAAAGCACCGTGACATTATGGGCGCAACTAACCCAAAAAATGCTGCTGCTGGTACTATCCGTGCTGATTTTGCTGCTTCTATCGACGAAAATGCTGTTCACGGTTCTGACTCTGAAACTTCTGCTGCACGTGAAATCGCTTATTTCTTCAGTACTATTGAAGTTGCACCACGTACACGTTAATTTTTTAAATTAACAAGACTTACGCAAGGTTTAAGAAAATCAGCCATAAGTCTTCGGTGTAGATACAAAAGGCGCATGATTGCGCCTTTTGTTTTTGTGCTAGAATTGGAAAAATTCCCCTCCTTGGAGGGGTAAGGGGTGGGTTAAGAATGTTTTCGCATTTCCTAAATAACACGCCTCTAAATCCCCTCTCAAGAGGGGACTTGTTCTTTGTTATTCCCCTACGGTTGTTATTATGAATCCTGCTGTGACTGACGCAATATTAACTTCTGAAAAAGTTAATTTACTTGGTATGACACGCTCCCAAATGGAGGAGTTTTTTGTCAGTATTGGTGAAAAAAAGTTTCGTGCAGCACAAGTGATTAAATGGATTCATCAATTGGGTGTGGATAACTTTGATGAAATGAGTAATGTTTCAAAAGCATTACGTGCCAAATTAGCCGAAGTTGCCGAAATTCGCCCACCAAAAGTGGTTTATAAAGAGTTTTCTAATGATGGTACGCGCAAATGGGTGTTGGATGTAGGCAACAATAGCATGGTTGAAACGGTGCTGATTCCTGCCGAAGGTGGCCGAAAAACCTTATGTGTCTCTTCACAAGTGGGTTGTGCTTTAGATTGCAGCTTTTGTTCGACAGGTAAACAAGGTTTTCAGCGTGATTTGAGTATTGCCGAAATTATTGGCCAAGTATGGGTCGCTAACCGCTCTTATTTTGAAGAAAATCAAGATTATGATAGCCGTGAACGCGCCATTACCAATGTGGTGATGATGGGCATGGGCGAGCCTTTATTAAATTTTGATGCTGTTGTACCTGCGATGGAATTAATGTTAGACGATTATGCCTATGGTTTGTCTAAACGTCGTGTTACTTTATCAACGTCTGGTATTGTGCCAATGATTGATAAGCTATCAGAAGTGATTGATGTTTCTTTGGCTGTCTCTTTACACGCACCAAACGATGAATTACGTAATGAATTGGTTCCGATTAACAAAAAATACCCACTTAAAGAATTAACTGCTGCTTGTCGTCGGTATTTGTCTAAGTTCCAAGAAGAGGGTGGCAGACGCAAAGTGACCATTGAGTATGTGATGTTAGCGGGCGTAAATGACCAAGCGATTCATGCGAAACAGCTGATTCAACTGCTTAAAGATGTACCGAGTAAAATTAACCTAATTCCATTTAATCCCTTTCCTCATGCGCCTTATGGTTGTACACCACGTCAAGAAATTTTGGCCTTTCAACGCACATTAACCGAGGCTGGGTTTATTTGTACCATTCGTACCACTCGTGGCGATGATATTGATGCGGCTTGTGGACAATTAGTAGGTAAAGTTCAAGACCGTACCCGTCGGGCAGAGCGTTGGCAACAAAAGTTAAAAGCAGGTGAAATTGTGCGTAGTGTACAATAGCGGCTTATTTGTAAATTAACACCTTAGTGGCCTATGAAAAAAACTTTTTTAGTCTTATTGTTTTTAGGATATTTGTCTGCCTGTGCAGTACAAGAATTTGAGGGAGAGCGTAAAGTTGACCCTGTTGCTGCTGCGCGGGCACGTGTAGCGATAGCGGCCGAATATATTCAAAAAGGACAGCCCGAATTAGCCTTACAGCATCTGCAGCGTGCTTTAGAGCAAGACCCCAAATCGGCAGAAGCCTATAACATCATGGGCGTGTTGTTAGAGCAAGATGATAATTTAAGCAAAGCAGAACAACATTATCAAAAAGCACTCAGTCTTAATCGTGATTATCCGCAAGCACGCAATAATTATGGGGTGTTACTGTTTAGATTAAAGCGTTACAAAGAGGCCATTGAGCAGTTTGAAATAGCTGCTAATGACTTATCCTACGACCGCCGCGAAGTTGCCTTGGATTATGTGGCGCGTATTGCCTTGATGTTAAATAACAAAGAAAAAGCTTATGCTAGTTTTGAACGATTGTTGCGTTTGAGTCCACGTGCGTTTGAGCCAGCCCTAGCTTTGGCACAGTTAGCCTATGATGACAAAAAATATGATGAGGCTGCACGTTATTATCAAAAGTTTTTGCGTAATTTGGGTAAACAACGACAAAGTGCTGCCTCATTATGGTTAGGTATTCGTTTGGCAAGGCTCAAAAAAGATATTGATACTATAGCTAGTTATGAATTAGTGTTAAGAGAGTTTTATCCTCAGAGTTCAGAATATCAAGAGTATCTTAAAACTCGACCATAATCAGAGGAGAGTGTGATGGAGTTGACTGCAACATCTGCAAAATTAACACTAGGTGTAAAACTTAAACAAGCGCGTCAGCACCAAGGTTTAAGTGTGGATGATGTAGCGTCAATACTCAAATTATTGCCACGCATCATAGAGGATTTAGAAGCAGACAAAATAGAGGCATTGCCCCAAGCAGTATTTGTCAAAGGTTATGTCCGACTTTATGGTGAGTTATTACAACTTCCAATCACAGATTTGATGGCAGATTTTGAACAGCAGTATCCTAGTCAGTCAACATCCATACACTCTGCCGAAATACTAAGCAATTATGAGTTGCCTGATGCTAAGCATTATCAACCCAAACTAGGCCAATGGTCAGAAGGGGGAAAATCCAAAAGTTCCAATTCTTCTTGGCTTGGTTATATGCTTGGTGTGGTGTTTTTGGGAGTAATGTTAGTTGGTGTGTGGCAAAGCACACATTTTAGAGTGGTTGACTCGGAAGAAGTCCAACTTAATCAAACAACACAAAGTAATAATACAGTGATTAGCTTGCCCAATGTTACTACTAGTCGATCCACAACTGATGTTTTGCAGTTAAATTTTGGTGGTGATACTCAAGTATTGATTAGGGATGCTAGTGGTGCTGAATTAGCCAATGGCACCCAAAAAGCAGGAGATACTTTAACGGTTAAAGGGGAGTCGCCTTTTGCCATTGAGTTAAATCCTGCCAGCACGGTTCAGTTTACATTTAATGACAAAGTGATTGATTTAAAACCCTATATTGTCAACGATAAAGTCAACTTTCGCTTATCGAGGTAAGCATGCATATTTCGCCTATTAAACGCCGTGTTACCCGCAAAATTCGTGTTGGTTCAGTCTATGTGGGAGGAGATGCCCCGATTAGTGTCCAAACCATGACCAATACCGATACTTGTGATGTGGCGGCTACGGTTGCACAAATTCAGCGTTGTGTCTTAGCTGGGGCAGATATAGTCAGAGTGTCTGTGCCTTCTATGGAAGCCGCAGAAGCATTTGGCTTAATTCGTCAACAAGTACAAGTGCCATTGGTTGCGGATATTCATTTTGACCATCGTATTGCCTTGGCGGTAGCCGAGAAAGGCGCGGATTGTTTGCGTATTAATCCTGGTAATATTGGGTCGGATGACAAAGTGCGTGAAGTGGTGGCTTGTGCGCGTGATAAAGGTTTGTCGATTCGGATTGGCGTGAATGCAGGTTCTTTAGAAAAAGACTTACAAAAAAAATATGGAGAGCCAACAGGCGAAGCATTGCTTGAGTCGGCAATGCGTCATATTGATATTTTAGACCGTTTAGATTTTCAAGAGTTTAAAGTCAGTGTTAAAGCCTCTAATGTATTTTTAACCTTAGATGCCTATCGTTTATTGTCAGCTCAAATTGAGCAACCTTTGCATTTAGGCGTGACCGAAGCAGGGGTATTTAGATCGGGTACAGTTAAATCGGCCATTGCGTTGGGTGGCTTGTTATTAGATGGGATTGGCGACACGATTCGTATTTCTTTAGCTGCCGAGCCCGAAGATGAAGTTAAAGTCGGTTTTGACATTTTAAAAGCCTTGGGTATTCGCTCTAATGGTATTAACTTTATTGCTTGCCCCAGTTGTTCACGCCAAGAGTTTGATGTCATTCGAGTTATGAATGCCCTAGAAGCCCGTTTAGAAGATGTGCGTGTGCCAATGGATGTGTCAGTGATTGGCTGTAAAGTTAACGGGCCGGGTGAAGCGAAAGAGGCAGATATTGGTGTAGTGGGTGCTGCGCCAAAGAGCTTGGTGTATCGTAATGGTGAAAAAAGTCATTTGATTCCGACAGATAATTTAGTCGATGAAATCGAAGCGATGGTCAGAGCCAAAGTGGCTGCTGAGCAAGAAAAACAAGCAAAGATTATTGTTAAGGGCTAACTCTTTATCTATGAATCACTTGCAAGCTAGGTAGTGTGGGTTGACGTAGTAAACCACAAATAACGTGGGTTTTTGTTCCTCAACCCACGTTATGCGACTATCATCATATTTAAAACCAACAAAAAACTTTCTTTAACTTCCTTTTGACATCAAACGTCAATCTTTTTGTCATTTTTAACATCGACAATCAAGCATTCAGTCAATTTTGGTCTAGTCTTTATAATACTTAGAAATTTCAAAAATCTTAGCACTAACACATTTCGCCAAAATTAGCGTTAACAGTTTGATCTCTGACTAAGTTAGAGCATTAATAACAAAACCGAGGGTAATGGTATGAATCGTCGTGAATTATTAAAAAAAGCAGGTTTTTTAACTACATCAGTTGCTGTTTTTGGCTTGGCTGCTTGTAGTGGTAATGAGGATGATCCTGTAGCACTGCCTTTTTTAAAAAAATATCGTTTTCCACAAGGAGTAATGGCGGCAGATCCAAAACCTGACTCTATTATCTTATGGACAAGGGTTGTACCACCTGATTACGATGACATTAAACAAATTCCGTCTAACAATGCTAATGTTAAAGTGATGCTTGAAGTGTCGATGGATGCCAATTTTAGCGAGTTACTAGCGGTTCCTGTTTCGCTACTTGCGCAAGCCCAGTATGACAATACCATTCGCCACAAACTCACGGGTTTAAATCCTGCAACAAGCTATTATTATCGCTTTAGAGCTGAAGCTGGTTTGAGTAGAGTTGGACGTTTTAAAACTGCACCTGCGGTTAATGCCGATGTCAATAGTCTCAATTTTGCCTTTATGGCTTGCCAAGATTGGAGTGTTAATCATTGGGTTGGTTTAAGTGCGTTGGCCAAACATAACTTAGATTTTGTGGTACATTTAGGCGATTATATTTATGAAGCAGCAGGGGATAGCTATCAGGCCGAAAAAGTTGAAGGCTTGCATGACAAAATCGTGATGCCAAGTAATACACGCAAACCTAATAATCCTGATGCACAAATTGCAGTCACCACTGAAGATTATCGTTATTTATACAAAAAATACCGCAGTGATGCACGTTTACAAGATTTGCACGCACGTTTTGCGATTATTGCAGTATGGGACGACCATGAATTTTCGGATGATTGTTGGCAAAATAATGAGACTTATACCAATGGCTCTGTCACTGTACAAAATGGTTTGCCTTTATCCCCAGCTCAGTTAACAGGCACAGACACAACCTCTCAAACAACACGCCGTCGTTCAGCAAATCGTGCATGGTTTGAGTTTATGCCTGCGGATATTCCTGCTTTAGATGAATCAGCGGCAGATAATTTTAAAACCGTTAAAATTTATCGAGATTTGCAATTTGGTAAATTAGCCCACTTTATTATGACCGATCAGCGTTTATACCGTGCCGACCATATTATTCCCGAAGCTGTGGATAATCCTTTAACCCCTGCCACCGACCAATTGGGCAGTATTGGTAGTCGTTATTTTGTGCCAGAAGATACGCATGGCCAAGTACAACAAGGTAAAATGATTGCTGCTATTAAAGGAGCTTTTGACAGTTTAGCTAATACAGATGCTAATAAACTTGTATTAGGAGGCATGTTAACGAAGTTATTAGCAGATGCGACAGGTTCTACTCTGACCGCGGAAGAAAAAGCTATTTTTAATGAAGTAGGTTTGGCTTTAGTCTCTGTGTTAGGTGAAACACAACGCAATTGGTGGAAAAGTAAAATGGCCTCAAGCACTGCTACATGGAAGTTCTGGGGTAATGAGGTGTCTCTGTTGCGGATGGCGTTAAATTTAAAAGTTATTCCAGCGGTTGTTGCTGCAGGTGAAAAAAATCCTGTTTTAAAAGCGATGATTAATAGCTATTTAATTAATGCCGATCAGTGGGATGGTTATAGTGCTGAACGTGCCAATTTAATGGGCTTTTTGACCAATAATAATATTAAAAATGTGGTGGCAGTGACGGGCGATATTCATGCGTTTTATGCAGGTGAAGTTCCTGCTAATTATGCCAATTATGAACAAGGCAAAGCAGCAATGGTCGATTTGGTCACTGCAGGTATTAGCTCCTCTAGTTTTTGGAGTTATTTGGCTAGTGTCGTGGGTGATTTTGAAACCGAAGTCACCGCCGTTAAAACCGCACGAACAGCTAATCCAACAACCTATACCAATAGTTTAGAAAGTGGTGCCAACCCATTTGCGGCCTTAAGGCAAATGGTTTATACCAGCATTAATATGCTGATTTATGACCAAGTTAAAGCCACTATTTTAGCCACTGCTGACCTCAGTACCACCGAAAAACAACAAGCAGCATATCGTCAAATATTTGAAGTATATTTGACCAAAGAAGTTGCTGTTGCCTTGGGAGGGTATGCACCGATTAATACGCTCAATGAAACTTTTGCGGGCAATATGGGGCAAACCATTCAGGCTGTATCGCAACAATTAGGGGTGACTATTCCTAATCCTTATACAGGTGTCGCAAGTGCACCACCTATCCAAAATCCTTGGATTAAATTTGTTGAAAGCAACACCCAAGGTTTTATTACTGTGAACGTGACAGCCGCACGTGTTGAGGCCAAATATCACCATATTGAAACGTTGGCTAAAAATCCAAGTGCAGATACCGTGATTGCCGCAAGCAAAACCAAAACGGTTGTGGTTAATAATGGTTCAACACAATTGAGTATTAGTTAGGTTTGCTTTTTTTTGGTGCAAAAATAATGTTTTTTGGTTTATTTTGGTGCGTTTTGGTGTGCGGGGACAGTAAATGATGCTAATAATGCTGGCATAAAAATTGCTTAAAATACACCAAAAAATCTTATTGATAGTGCTGCTTGAGCCTGTCTGAGATTCTGTTAAACTGCCTCATCTTTTTAGTAAAAGACCTGAGCTTGCATAAGTTGTTAATATGTAAGTTTGTTGGGGTAAAAGTATTTGTTATCTTGTGTTCCTTTGTGGCACTTGTTAAATAAATAACGTGATTGTTGTTTAAAACCTAGTATGTTAGGAGCTAATTATATGGCCAATAAAGCCTTAGACTTGATTGCACAAAACGAAGCCAAGTGGGTTGATTTACGTTTTACAGATATTCGTGGTAAAGAACAGCATGTTTCTTTCCCCGCTTATACCGTTGACGAAGAAACTTTTGAAAAAGGAAAAATGTTTGACGGTTCTTCGATTGCTGGCTGGAAAGGCATCGAAGCTTCTGACATGATTTTGATGCCAGATGCAGAAAGTGCATTCATGGATCCATTTTTTGATGAGCCAACTGTTGTTATTTCTTGTGACATCATTGAGCCAAGTACTATGCAAGGTTATGAGCGTGACCCACGTTCTATCGCTCGTCGTGCTGAAGCTTACTTAAAAGCAACTGGCATTGCTGATACTGCTTATTTTGGTCCAGAGCCAGAATTCTTTGTATTTGACGAAGTAAAATGGGACATCGACATGAGCGGTGCTCGCCATACCATTTATGCTGAAGAAGCTGCTTGGTCAACCAACAAAGACTACGAAGGTGGTAACACAGGTCACCGTCCACGCGTAAAAGGCGGTTACTTCCCAGTTCCTCCAATTGACTCTGCTCAAGATTTACGTGTTGCGATGTGTAACGCGATTGAGTCGATGATTGGCGAAGGCAAAATCGAAGTACAACACCACGAAGTGGCTTCTTGCCAAAGCGAAATCGGTGTTGCATTTAACACCTTAGTACGTAAAGCTGACGAAGTACAAGTATTAAAATATGCTGTACACAACGTTGCTCACGCTTTCGGCAAAACAGCAACCTTTATGCCAAAGCCATTAGTGGGTGACAACGGTTCTGGTATGCACGTACACCAATCGTTAAGCAAAGATGGTAAAAACTTATTCTCTGGCGACCAATACGGTGGCTTGTCTGAATTAGCTTTATATTACATCGGTGGTATCATCAAACACGCTCGTGCGTTGAATGCGATTACTAACCCATTAACTAACTCCTACAAGCGTTTGGTTCCTCACTACGAAGCACCAATCAAGTTAGCTTACTCTGCACGTAACCGCTCTGCTTCTATCCGTATTCCATACGTAAGCAGTCCAAAAGCTGTTCGTATCGAAACTCGCTTCCCAGATCCAGGTGCAAACCCATACTTATGTTTTGCTGCTTTGATGATGGCTGGTTTAGATGGTATTCAAAACAAAATCCATCCAGGCGATGCAGCAGACAAAAACTTGTATGACTTACCACCAGAAGAAGATGCATTAATCCCAACGGTTGCCGAAAGTTTAGAACAAGCTTTAGACTGCTTAAAAGCTGACCATGAATTCTTGTTAAAAGGTGGCGTGTTCACTAAAGAATTCCTCGATGCTTTTATTGAGTTAAAAACCGAAGAAGTTCGTCGCTTGAACACAACAGTTCATCCTATTGAGTTCGATATGTACTACAGCGTGTAATACACTGTAAATACATAAAGCGTCACGCTTTCACAAAAAGGCTCATGTAAATGAGCCTTTTTGTTTTTATACTAAAAGAATATAATTCTTTGGGGGAGTGAGCAAAATGCGTTTACCTTTTTTGATGATTTTGCTACTAGCAAATGTGGCGCAAGCCGAAATCTATAAAAGCTACGACAAAAACGGAAATGTGATTTTTTCGGATGTTCCTAATGATAGTGCTGAAAAAGTTGAAGAGAAACCTATTGCTACCGTTCCTGCGTTATCGCCCAAAATTATAGAAGAAAAAACCAAACCTATAAAAGATGCCAAATTAACGGCTGTGCCCAATAGTTACAAAATTACCGTGTCAGGTTTAGCTGATCAAGCGACAGTGCGTAAAGAGTCGGATGCTTTGAATTTAGGCTTGAAGTTTGAGCCTCCGTTATCGAAAGAGCATTCGGTAATGGTCAGTTTGGATGGCCAATCTTTAGGAAAAAACAATTTATCCCCTAAAATAGAACCTCAAAAGCTGGAGCGCGGTCAACATCGTTTAGAAATTAAGGTGCTTGATAAACAGCAAAAAATCATTCAAACCGAATCGGTGGATTTTTTTATTCAGCAGCCGACCATAAATAAACCCAAAAAATAAAAATAACAACACTCATCTATGGCCTAAAGCGTAACTTTGGTAGAATGCACGCCTTTTGGTGTTAAGTATTTGCTAGGGTGAAATGCTTTGGTATTGGAGAAATTAGGAATGTTACAAACCCTTGTTGCTTTATCGCGTCCCGTTAAAGTTATGGTCATGCTTGGCATTGATGCTATGTTGTTATTGTTAGGGTTATGGCTGTCCTTGTCTTTGCGCTATGGCGTGTTATGGTATCCCACTACCTTAGAACAAATTATTTGTCTAACTGTTGCAGTAGTGAGTGGGATTACTGCTTTTGTCAGTTTTGGTTTGTATCGATGGATGATTCGTTACATAAGTATCCATACCGTCGTTTTAATTCTTAAAGCATTAACTATTTCGGCTTTGTTGTTAGCTACGGCTATTATGTTCAGCGGCGCCGAAATGCCTCGTTCTACGCCTATTATTTATATTTTAATTTCATGTGCTTTGGTAATTGGAACACGATTCTTGGCGCAACATTATTTGCGTCAGCCAAAACAAAAAACGCGTATTCCAATTGTTATTTATGGTGCGGGAGAAACGGGTTCGCACTTAGCCTTAACTCTGTATCAAAGTCATGAATTCAAGCCTGTCGCTTTTGTTGACGATAAGCCAAAACTACAAAATATGGTGGTTTATGGTTTAAAAGTCTATGCCCCTACTCAATTGGCAAGTTTGATTGAGGAGTACGAAGTAGAACAAATTTTATTAGCCATTCCCTCATTATCTCGATCCAAACGTCGTGAACTATTGTTGTTTTTAGAGCAATTTGAGCTAAAGGTAAGTACAGTGCCGCCAATGGGGGATATTTTAGCGGGTAAAGCGCAACTTGCTGATATTAAGGATGTTGATGTTGAGGATTTGTTAGGACGTGATGTTGTTCCTCCACGGCCAGAGTTAATGCAATCTAAAATAGCTAAAAAAAATGTCTTAGTAACGGGTGCGGGTGGCTCGATTGGTAGTGAGTTATGTCGGCAGATTGTTGCTCAATGGCCAAATTTAGTGGTGTTATATGAACAAAGTGAATACGCCTTATATCAGATTGAGCAAAATTTGAATGCAATTGCCCCTGATATTAAAGTCATACCCATTTTAGGCTCAGTACAAAATCAACAGCGATTACAACATTTATTTGAGAGTTATCAGATTGATACGGTGTTTCATGCGGCTGCTTATAAGCATGTACCCTTGGTCGAATCTAATATTGTTGAAGGTATTCAGAATAATGTATTTGGAACCTTGAGTGCTGCACAGGCGGCATTGTTAGCTAAAGTTGGGACTTTTGTGCTGGTTTCGACGGATAAAGCGGTGCGTCCTACAAATATTATGGGGGCGAGTAAACGCTTAGCAGAGCTTATTTTACAAGGTCTAGCTCAAACAAGCTCTGATACCTGTTTTTGTATGGTGCGTTTTGGTAACGTATTAGGCTCGTCTGGCTCGGTAGTACCATTATTTAAAAAGCAAATTGCACAAGGAGGGCCAATTACCGTTACTCATCCAGATATTATTCGTTATTTTATGACTATTCCTGAGGCTGCTCAGCTTGTAATTCAGACCAGTGCAATGGCAAAAGGTGGCGATGTGTTTTTGTTAGATATGGGTGAGCCAGTCCGAATTGCAGATTTAGCTAAACGAATGATTCATTTGATGGGTTATCATGTCAAAAGTGATGAGCATGCTGATGGTATTGAAATTAAATATACAGGACTAAGGGCAGGTGAAAAGCTGTTTGAAGAGTTGTTGGTGGGTGATAATGATGAGTCAACAGAACATCCTAGAATAAGAAGGGCGCTTGAACATCATATCTCTAAACAGGAGCTTGATAAAATTTTAGTAACACTACAAACGTTGTGTCAACATAAAGATTTAAAAGGAGTTTATGGCCTTTTTACAGCTTTGGGAATAGGTTTTATCTCTAATAATCGAAATTCACACTCTTAAAGCAGTAAAGATGAATTCTTCACTCATGATTTTATTGTTAACTATAACAAGTTTTATACTTGGCATAGTACGAGATTTGATGATGGCAATGCATTTAGGTGCAGGCTGGCAAACAGATTTATTTTTTTTCGCATTAATTATTCCTACCTTTTTTGAAAATAGTATCGCTCTTTCTTTTCGGGATGCTTTAATTGTTTATTATCAACAATTAAAAGAGAAAATATATAAAGTTGCAATTATTTCTTGGAGTATTGTATTAGTAATAACTTTAACATTATTGTTTTTGACGTTTTTTATAATGACAAAAGAGCTTTGGTTGAAGCTATTAGCAAGCGTTTGGTTGGTTGAACATTATAATGAAGTAGGCTCTGTATTTTTATTAGGTATAATGACATTGCCATTGTTGTTTTGGTCATATTTTCAAGCGGCGATATGTAATATTGATAAGAATTTTGTCTTGCCTATGTGGAGAACGGTGTTTTTTAATATAATAGGTTTAGCTATATTTTTGATATTTGATGTTACAACCGAACTTATGTTGTTTTCATTGATTTTTGGCCAGTTATTGCATCTAATTTTGTTGCAAGTATATTTAAGAAAAAGAATTATATTTTCATATGGAATTCTCAAAAAATATAAACCAAAATCATTTTTATCCATATTTTTTTCTTTATTAGTAGTGAGTTTTACTTTGCAGTTTAATATTGCAATAGAGCGAATGTTTGTTTCTAGAATAGAACATGGTGCATTATCACATCTGACCTATGCTTATAGAATTGTTACTGTTCCTTTTGTTATTTTTTCAATGTCTATATTTGCTATTGCTTATTCTAGTCTGTCAAAATTGTATGCAGACAGTCATATAATTTTATTTAAAGAGAAAATAAATGATATTGTTTTAGTAAGTATGGTTTTTCTAACACCATTTTCAGTTTTTTTATTTTTTTCATCAACTGAAGTTATAAAATTTTTATTATTTAGAGGTCAGTTTTTGCTTGATGATGTTGAGCAAACATCTTTTGCTATGAAAGGTTATGCTTTAGGCTTGCCTCTAATAATGTTGTCTTTAGTATTTAGTCGTATCTTTTTGATACTTGGTTATTATCGGCAACTGATAGGATTTATGCTTTTTTCTTCTATTGTTGTTATATTTTTATACATGTTTAGTGTGCAGTATGGTGTACTAGGTGTGTCTGTTTCAACATCTTTATGTTCTTTGATGCAGGTTATAATGCTAGGTATATATTTGGTTGTAAAAAATTATTTTACTATAAATAAAAAAGATATTTTTACAGTAATCATTATAACAGCCTCTCTAGTTTTATTTTTTAAAAATACGATTTGGATAGGATTTTTTGAGTTGGTTTATGCCGGTATCTTATCTATTTTAATGGTGTTTTTAATTCTATTCGTGGTAAAAGACTTTTATCGAGTCAAAAAATCACTCTTGCGATTATTTAATTAATATCAGTTTAATTGTATATTGAGCGAATTATCAATAATGTTGACTTCGCTAACCAAAACACCAATAAACGTTTTTTTTGGTATTTGTGATATTTAAGTGAGTGTATTAAAGTGGAATATCTTGAAAAAAAAGATTTTACAAAGGCTTGCATATTATGGTTGTTTCCGTTGTTTTCAGTATTAACCATTTGTAGCAGTCTGAGATTTTATAGTTTGCCGTTTGGTATTGGCGAGCTAGGTATAATACTCCTATTGTTATTCTTTGTTGTTTCAAAATTTAATGTTTTAGTTAAAGTCTTAACAAACTATTACTACTTGTTGCTTTTTTTTATAGCATACTTAAGTATTTTATTATTGGCTTCACTTGTTTCGTATCATAAAAATATAATAAATATCGGATGGAAGCATGATATTTTAGCCATATCATTTTCTGGCGTATATAGCTTTTTGACTTTATTGGTTTTAGTTTATTTGGGTGATTATAAAGAGCTTATTAAGAGATTTATTTTATATGTATTTTTCTTGGGGGTTTTAAGTCTTATTGTAAATGTTTTTCAAAAAATAGGCTATTATCAGCTTTCAATTGCTTTAAATATGAATACTTGGTATGAAGGAGTTCGTGTAAGTGGTTGGTCATCAGATCCAAACCAATGGGCATTTATGTTTTTAATTGCTTTGTTTTTTATGCTTAGAATGGACTTTATATATAACGTTAAAAATAAAGTTTCGTATTTTTATTTGGCGATATTCTTTTGGTTCTGTTTGTCACCGAGAAGCGATGCTGTATTAGTAAGTACTTTTATGTTGTTGTTATGTTTTTTGTTTTTATCAGTATTTAATAGCGTTAAATTTGATACTAAAAAAAATATTTTAGCATTATCGATGTTTATAATTGTTTTTGCTGTATTTAAATACAATTTATTTGGTAAATTATATGATGCGGTAGCAAGTGCAATTTTATTAAGTCAATCTCAGGTACACTTAGATAGTATACAAGCAAAAACCTTGAGTAATCCAAGTCAAATGATTTTAGGAATTGGTGTTGGTGGCGATAAAATTGAAGTTAGATTAAATTTAATAACACATGCTTTGCAAGCATGGTTGACTTCACCAATTATAGGGCTTGGGGCAGGTGCTTATTCTGGTATTGAAGCACCATTTCAAGGTCAAGAGGCTCATAATTTAGTTGTACAGTTATTGGTTAATAGCGGTTTAATTGGATTATTGTTGGCATTAACTTTATTTTTTTGGTTGTTTATATCACTACGCAAAGATTATCAAGGACAGCTTATGATCTTAGGTGTTGTCATTTTAGTATTTCATGGAGGGGCTCAATACATGATGCGTCATCCTTTGTTTTGGATGGTGTTTTCTGTGGCTGTATGGGAGGCCAAAAATCGACAGTTCGAGGTACATAAACAATGAACCTTCTGATAATTACAACCGTTCCTAATACGCTTAAAGCATTTTTATTGCCTTTTTCTCGTCATTATCGACAATTGGGTTGGCAAGTGGATGCTGCTGCACAATCATTGTTGGTTAATCAAGAGTTAAAATCAGAGTTTGATGCTTGTTATGATTTACCATTGACTCGTAATCCTAGAGATATTCATGCCTTAATGCAATCGCCAGCAGCCATTCGTCAGTTAGTCGTTGCAGGCAATTATGACCTTGTACATGTTCATACTCCAATAGCCGCTTTTTTAGTACGTTTTGCGTTAAAGAGCTTAACTAAGCGTCCTAAAGTGGTTTATACCGCACACGGTTTTCATTTCCATCGTCATGGAAAACCGTTAACCAACTTTATTTTTCGACAATTAGAAAAAATGGCTGCACCTTGGTGTGATGCCCTTATTACCATTAATCAAGAAGATTATCAGGCAGCAAAACAAGCAGGTTTTGCCACACGTATTGAATATATGGCAGGTATTGGTGTGGATACCAATAGTTTGACGGCTGAGGATATTTTGCCAGTTCAAACTGCTCAAATTAGACAACAATTGTCATTAAAAGAGTCAGATGTTTTATTTTTGATGATTGCTGAGTTTAATCTTGGTAAACGACATTTTGATGCTTTAAATGCATTAGCACAAACACCTAGTCATGTGCATTTGGCTTTTGCAGGAGTGGGTGGCTTATTTGATGAAGTGAAAAATGTAGCTGCACAACTTGGTATAGAGCAACGTGTGCATTTTTTAGGATTTAGACGAGATATTCCTGTGCTTGTCAGAGCCTCAAGAGCGGTTATGTTACCTTCGGAGCGTGAAGGTTTGCCACGTTCTTTGTTAGAGGCAATGAGTTTATCAACACCAATTATTGGTACGAATATTCGTGGTATTGCTGAGTTAGCAGCAGATAATTGTGGTTTGTTGCATGAGGTGGGTGATAGTCGAGGTTTAGCACAGGCAATGACAACCTTGGCTGAACAACCAACGTTGGCGCAACAAATGGGACAAGCGGCACGACAAAAAGTGTTGGCTTATGATGTGCAAAAAATTATCGAACATCACGACAAATTATATGCGGAGTTATTAGCATGAGTGTAGCCAAAAGACTGCTTGATATTGCCGCTTCTTCAATCGGTTTAATCCTTTTAGCCCCCATTTTTTTGGGTACGGCCTATTTAGTGCGAAAAAAACTGGGCAGTCCAATTTTATTTAAACAGGTTAGACCGGGTTTACATGGTCAGCCATTTAAGATGATGAAATTTAGAACCATGACTGATGCTTGTGATGCACAGGGAAATTTGTTGCCTGATGCCGAGCGTTTAACGGCTTTTGGTAAATTTTTGCGGAGCAGTTCTTTAGATGAATTACCTGAATTAATCAATGTGTTAAAAGGTGATATGAGTTTAGTTGGGCCGCGACCATTGCTAATGGAGTATTTGCCATTATATTCGCCAGAGCAAGCACGTCGTCATGAGGCAAAACCAGGTATTACAGGTTGGGCGCAAATTAATGGTCGTAATGCGATTTCGTGGGAACAAAAATTCGCTTTAGATGTTTGGTATGTTGATAATCAAAGTCTATGGTTAGATATAAAAATTTTATTACTGACGATTAAAAAAGTGATTATTAAAGAAGGGATTAGTGCAGAGGGCGAGGCAACCATGAGCAAATTTACAGGAAACCATTAAGCAATGAAAAAAATAGTGGTATTTGGTGCAGGTGGTCATGCCAAAGTAGTGATTGATATTGCCTTATTGATGGGCTATCAAGTGCTTGCTGTATTTGATGATGATAATAGCAAACAGGGACAATCGGTATTAGGGATTCCCGTTGTTGGTAATCAACAACAGTTAATTAGCTTTGCCCAGCAACATGAGATTCATCATTTTTTTGTGGCTTTGGGTCACAATGCGTTACGTTTACAGTTAGCACAAAAGTTTATCGCGGCTAATTTATTGCCTGTCACTTTAATTCATCCCAAAGCAACGATTGCTGCCAGTGCCAACATTGGTTTAGGTACAGTAGTGATGGCAGGTGCTTGTATCAATGCGGATGTAATAATTGGTCATCAAGTGATTATCAATACCAGTGCTGTTATTGAGCATGATTGTATTGTGGCTGATGGTGTACATTTAGCACCAACAACCGCGTTATGTGGTGCGGTACAAGTTGGTCAACAAACGTTGATTGGTGTAGGTGCAAAAGTGTTACCAGCAATAACGATTGGTGAGCAAGTGATGATTGGCGCAGGTGCGGTGGTGATAAATCATATTCCGTCTTGGCAAAAAGTCGTTGGTATTCCTGCAAAAGCATTAGGTAATTAAATGAATAGCCCTAAATCATGGCCATATTACGCGCCAGACGAAGTACAAGCCGTTACTGATGTGTTGTTATCGGGCAAAGTCAATTATTGGACTGGCCAAGTATCACGTCAATTTGAGCAAGCCTATGCCCAATATGTGGGGGTTAAACACGCGATTGCGGTGGCTAACGGTACAGTGGCTTTAGATTTGGCATGGGTCGCTTTGGGTATTGGTGAGGGTGATGAGGTAATTGTCACTTCACGCACGTTTTTGGCTAGTGTGAGTTCGATTGTTTTAGCAGGGGCAAAACCTGTGTTTGCCGATGTTGATCTAGATAGCCAAAATATCACCCTTGATAGCATCAAGGCAGTGATTACACCACGTACTAAAGCGATTGTTTGTGTGCATTTGGCTGGTTGGCCGTGCGATATGCCCGCTATTGTAGCATTTGCCCGTGAGCATAATTTGTATGTCATTGAAGATTGCGCTCAAGCTCATGGCGCACAAATCAATGGTCAAGCGGTGGGTAGTTTTGGTGATATTTCGGCTTTCTCGTTTTGCCAAGATAAAATTATGACCACTGGTGGCGAGGGCGGTTTGGTTACCACCAATAATAGCGATTGGTGGCAAAAAATGTGGTCTTATAAAGATCACGGCAAAAGCTATGATACGGTGTATCACAAACAACATCCAGCAGGCTTTCGTTGGTTACATGAGTCGTTTGGCACAAACTGGCGTATTACCGAAATGCAGTCAGCGATTGGCCTCAAACAATTAGCTAAGTTAGATGATTGGATTAAACAACGCCGTGCTAATGCCCAAGCATTGTATGCTCAATTGGCTGATTTAGCTGCTTTACGCATTCCTGTTGTGCCAGATGGTTTTTATCATGCTTGTTATAAAGCCTATGTCTTTATTCGTCCTGAGCAATTAAAGCCTGAATGGTCACGTCAGCGTATTATTGAAGCAGTCACTGAGTCAGGTGTTAGTTGTTTAAGTGGCAGTTGTTCGGAGGTGTATTTAGAAAAGGCCTTTGATAATAGTGGCTTACGTCCAGTGCTGCGCTTGCCAAATGCCCAAGTTCTAGGCGATACCAGTTTGATGTTTTTGGTACACCCCACGTTGAATGAGGAAGATTTGGCGACTGTAGGTAAAATTGTGAGACAAGTGGTGTTAGAGGCTTCCTGCTAATCAGATCAAAAATCTGCTATTGTTTTAGTGAAAACAGACTAAAATGACATTTAACACCAATTTCAAAAATGAATTATCATCGGTTGCCTGTGTGAAGTACAACGTAACACAGGGTTATTAGTTTTATCTCTCTGTTTTTCCTGTATTTTGCTACGCTGCATACAGGCTACAAAACTAAAAATACTTAAACGATAGCAAATCATGTCCCCAATCGAACAACTACTCTCAAGACAGTTTCAACAAGCCACAGAGTCTTTTGCCAAAGCAAATCTAGTCAACGAATGGCAACAACTGCAACAACAGCGTTTGTCTCAATTACAACAATTGGCGTTAAGCAGTGATTATGCGTGGCGTGTGTTGTGTCAGTGGCCACAAGTTTTTTGGCAAATGAGTCAACAAGGTTTATTAGATAATACGCTAGCAAGGCCGTATTTTCATCAACAGACGCATCAATTATTCCCTCTAAGCCAGACTGATTTTATGTGGATGCAAAACATTCGCCAATATCGTCAACAAATGATGTTGCGCTGGATTTATCGGGATGTGAATCAATTATCGACTTTAGCAGAACTCACCGATGAATTATCAGAATTTGCCGAAGCGAGTGTTGATGCTGCGATTGCGTATGTCGAACAAGCCCTGATTGCCCGTTATGGTCAGCCTATTGGCGAAGACTCAGGCCAAGTGCAAAAAATGATTGTTATTGGCATGGGCAAATTGGGCGCGCAAGAACTGAATTTATCTTCGGATATTGATTTGATTTTTAGTTATCCCGAAGCAGGCGAAACCAATGGTCGGAGTGTGATTAGTAATCAAGAATATTTTATTAAACTGGCACAACAAGTGATTCGTTTGCTAGACCAACAAACGGCGGATGGTTTTGTCTTTAGAATTGATATGCGTTTACGGCCTTGGGGTGATGGCAGCGCATTGGCTTTATCATTTAATGCAATGGAGCGTTATTACGAGCAACATGGCCGCGAATGGGAGCGTTATGCTTTTATTAAAGCGCGGGTGATTGCAGGCGATATCACATCAGGCCAAGAATTACTAAGCAGTTTGCGCCCCTTTGTCTATCGACGTTATATTGATTATTCGGCTTTTGCCGCCTTGCGTGACATGAAAGCCATGATTGAGCGCGAAGTACGACGTAAAGATATGTCAGATAACATCAAGTTGGGAGCAGGTGGCATTCGAGAAGTAGAGTTTATCGCCCAAGCTTTTCAACTTATTCGTGGCGGCGTGTTTAAAGACTTACAACAACGACCTTTGTTACCTGTGTTAGCCGTCTTGGTTGAGCGTCAATTATTAAGCGCACAAGCCGCACAAGAATTAGCCTCTGCTTATCAGTTTTTACGCCAAGTCGAACATCGTATTCAATGTTATAACGACCAACAAACCCAAAAATTACCCAGTGACGATTTTGCGCGTTTACGCTTGGCTAAGAGTTTAGGCTTTGTCGATTATGCGGCTTTTCTTGAGGTGTTGAGCGAGTATCGAGCCAAGGTGTCACAACATTTTCAAGCGGTGGTCGAAAATCCTCAATCCAAAGAACAACGTACGGTGAGTCAAATTGCCCGTGAATTATGGCTCGAAACCCTTGATGAACAACAAAGTTGTTTAAGCAAATTAGGCTTTAGTGATGTACAGAGTATCGAGCAACGCCTACAACAATTACGCAGCAGTCGTGTGGTAAAAACCTTGCCTGTGATTAGTAAAGAGCGTTTAGATGCCTTTATGCCTTTGTTTTTAGAAAGTGTCGGCAAACACCCTCAAGCCGATTTAGCTTTTAGTCGTTGTTTGCCTTTGGTCGAGTCGGTGTTAAGACGTACCGCCTATTTGGTGATGATGCTCGAAAATCCCAGTGCTTTACAGCGATTAATCAGTTTATGTGCGGCCAGTCCGTGGATTGCCGAGGAGTTAGCTCGTTATCCTGTGTTATTAGACGAGTTATTAAATGCAGATACTTTGTTTGCACCACCACAAAAAGCGCAACTTTTGGCCGAATTACGACAGCAATTATTAAGAATCCCTTTAGATGACTTAGAAGAGCAAATGCGTGTCCTACGCATTTTCAAAAAAAGCCATGTGTTAAGAGTAGCCGCATCGGATATTCAAGGCACATTGCCGTTAATGAAAGTCAGTGATTATTTGTCGTGGATTGCCGAAGCGGTATTAGAATCTGTCGTGGCCTTAGCATGGCAGCAGTTAACCGCTAAATATGGTTATCCGATTAAATTAGATGGCAGTATTGCCAGTAGTGATTTTATTGTCTTGGGCTACGGCAAATTAGGCGGCATTGAATTAGGTTATGGCTCAGATTTAGATTTGGTGTTTGTCCATGATGTTGATAGTAGTGCCGATACCAATGGCACAAAAGCGATTAGTGGTGGCGAATTTTATGCCCGTTTAGCGCAAAAAATGATTAGTTTGTTAACCACGGCAACCGCCGCAGGCCAACTCTATGAAGTTGATATGCGTTTACGGCCATCAGGCAATGCAGGCGCATTAGTCAGTAGTGTTAAAGCGTTTAGCGACTATCAGCACCAACAAGCATGGACATGGGAGCATCAAGCCTTAGTACGCGCAAGGGTTGTAGCAGGTGATGAGCAGTTAGCAACACGCTTTTATCAGATTCGCCATCAGGTTTTAGTCTGTCAACGAGAGTTAGCCAAGCTGCAACAAGAGGTGATTGAAATGCGTCAAAAAATGCGTGACCACCTGTCCAGCCAAGCAAAACAAAAAAATGCTAAAATTTTTGACATAAAACACGATGCAGGGGGTATTGTTGACATCGAATTTATGGTGCAATACGGAGTTCTAGCATGGGCAAGTGATTACCCAGAACTTACCCGCTACCCAGATAATGTGCGTATCTTGGAAGGTTTTGCTCAGTGCGGCAAATTAAGCCTCGAACAGGCAGAAGCACTTAAAGCGGCTTATCTAGAATACCGCGCCCGCAGTCATCGTTTAGCCTTAGCGCAACAACCTGCGCAAGTGCCCGATACAGACTTTATTGCCACCCGTACACTGGTACAGCAGTGTTGGCAAAATTTATTAAGCCCTCATACTAGCTAGAGGACTCCCTCGCCCTTTGGGAGAGGGTTGGGGTGAGGGCAAGCAATTAAGCAAATAACATCAGAGTCCTAAATTACGAAATTATCTTTATATTTATTGGAGAAATACTGTGCTCAGTATGGCAGAACGTGACGGTTTTATTTGGTTAGATGGTCAATTAGTCGATTGGCGTGAGGCAAAAATCCACGTCTTAACCCACACTTTACATTATGGCATGGGCGTGTTTGAAGGGGTACGTGCCTACGAAACGGCACAAGGCACTGCGATTTTTCGTTTAAAAGAACATACCCAGCGTTTGTTAAATTCGGCCAAAATTTTTCAAATGAAAGTACCCTTTGATTTGCAAACTTTAATGGATGCCCAATGTGCCGTTATTCGTGAAAACAAATTAGCGTCTGGTTACTTACGCCCAATTATCTGGATCGGTTCAGAAAAAATGGGTATTGCTGCTAAAAACAATACCAATCATGTCGCAGTTGCAGCATGGCCTTGGGGCGCGTACTTGGGCGAAGATGGCATGACCAAAGGTATTCGGGTTAAAACCTCATCTTTTACCCATCACCAACCTAACATTACCATGTGTAAAGCCAAAGCTGTGGGTAATTACCCTGTTTCTATCTTGGCGCATCAAGAAGTAGCAGCTTGTGGTTATGATGAAGCCATGTTATTAGATCCACATGGTTTTGTCTGTCAAGGTGCTGGCGAAAACGTCTTCTTGGTCAAAAATGGTGAGTTGCACACGCCAGAATTAGGTGGCGGTGGTTTAGATGGTATTACTCGTCAAACCATTATTCAGTTTGCCAAAGACTTAGGCATTCCTGTCATTGAGCGTCGTATTACGCGTGATGAGTTTTATATTGCTGATGAAGCTTTCTTTACAGGCACAGCTGCCGAAGTGACGCCAATTCGTGAATATGATGACCGTCCAATTGGTACAGGTGTTCGTGGTGAAATGACGGCCAAATTACAGCAGTTATTCTTTGATACAGTGAATGGCAAAAATGAAAGCTATAAACATTGGTTAACTTTTGTCAACTAATGATTGTTTCTCTTTCTAAAGGGAATAAGTATTTACACAGTTTTTGGATATAGCGATGGTGTTCCCTCTCCTTTTAGGAGAGGGCTAGGGTGAGGTCTAAAGGAGGCGTAATTAACGCATGATTAGGCCGAAAATCACCCTCTCCCAGTAGAAAAGGGAGCTTTATCGCTAAAAAAAATTTCACACTTGTCTACATACTCATCTCTTTTAGGAGAGAGCTAGGCTAATGTTAGGTGTTTTTAAGGCGTAGGATGTCATGTCTCTAATTTCCCCACTGATTATTTGGCAATTTGTTGATGGCAAAGCAGGGCATGAGCAACAAAGCTCTGGCTTAATTAATGCTTTAGAAAAACTTTACCCCGTCCAAACTATTAAAATTGATATTCGTCAGCATCCTGTGGGTGTTGTTGATTGGATTTTAAAACGTTTACCTGATTATCCTTTGCCTCATTATATTATTGGCGCAGGTCATCGTACCCATTTAGCATTATTAGCAGCAAAACGGATTACCAAAGCCAAAACAATTGTGTTGATGAAGCCTTCTTTGCCTATTTCTTGGTTTGATTATGCCTTAATTCCTGAGCATGATAAGCCAACACCCAGCCCCAAAGTCTTAGTGACACATGGTGTATTAAACACCATTGAGCCAAGTACACAGCAACAAGCAAACAAAGGGTTAATGTTGTTGGGAGGCGCGTCCAAACGGCATGGTTGGGATGAGATTTCTTTAGTCAAACAAATGTTGTTAGTATTGGATGCTACGCCGCATATTCAATGGCAAATTTCGACCTCTCGACGTACCCCTGAACATACCTTATTAGAAGTGCGTAACATTGCACCACATGCCAAAGTCTGGGCAGCTAACGAAACGCCACAAGGTTGGGTGGCACAACAATTACAGCAAGCCTCACAAGTGTGGGTTACAGAAGACAGTATTTCGATGATTTATGAGAGCCTGACAGCAGGGGCACAGGTTGGTATCTTGGCCGTTCCTCGTTTACAAAAAGATCGCATCACACAGGCAATTGATGACTTAGCTGCGCAAGGGCAGTTAGTGCTATTTAAACAATGGCAACAAAGTCAACAACTGGCCAATAAACAATCTTTTTGTGAGGCACAACGTGCTGCACAATGGTTGTTGGAGCAAGAAGGGCTATGGCTCGCTACAAAATAGTCCATGTCATGGCCACGGCAGGTGGCGTTGTTGGTGGCTTAGAAAAGCATACCTTAGAGCTTTGTGCTGCATTAGCACAGCAGCATGAAGTGCATTTATTGGCAGATCGTCCCTATCAAGGTGTTTGCCATAAGCAAATTCATTTTCATCCGATCAATTTTAGTTTGAGTCGATGGAATCCCTTTTTATATTGGCAAATTGCACAAACAATTAATCATATTCAACCCAATATTGTTCATGCTCAAGCAGGTAAGGCTGCGAGCATTATTCGTTGGTTAAAGTGGTTGTTTAGGCAAATTAAGTTTGTTGCCACGGTACATGGCACTAAGAAAGATATTAGTGCTTATGCGGCAATGGATGGTGTGATTACGGTGAGTCGGCAGTTGGCAGAGGCCTTTGGAAATCATCCTCACCTTAAAGTTATTTATAATGGTGCAAGAGCTAGCCCCAAATTAAATGGCCGAGAGCGTAAGTTATTACGCGCTGAGTTATTAGCGGCCGAAGATTTACCCATTGTCATGGCTGTTGGTCGTTTAGCACCTGTTAAAGCCTTTGATGTGTTATTAAAAGCCTTTGTTGGTTTAGAAGCTCGTTTAGTGATTGTTGGTGATGGTGATGAGAGGGAGTCTTTACAACAATTAGCTGAACAATTAGGTTTAAGTAATCGAGTGCTTTTTCTTGGTCATCGACAAGATGTGGGCAGTTTATTACAAGTGGCCGATTTGTGTGTAATCTCCTCACACCGTGAGGGGTTTTCATATGTTGCAGTTGAGTCTTTACAGGCTGGGTGCTTAGTCGTAAGTACTAGGGTCGGGTTGCCTGCTGAATGGCTGCCCCCCGCTTTATTAACCGCACCAAATGATGTAGAAGGCTTACATAATCTACTCTATGTTACACTATCGCGCATTGAAACATTACGTTCAAATTTTCTTCCCCTATTTTTGCGTGCACAACAAGAATTAACCATTGAGGGGATGGCTGAACGTACACAAGCATTTTATTCTGAATTATTGGAAGACCCTCATGAAGGCTAAAGTCCAAACGGTACAGCCAGTGACTGCAGGTATGTGGTTATTAGCATTTGCCTTAAGTACCCCCATTCTGTTATTACCTTTTGCTCGTGCGTTTATTGCACCTTTAGGGATATTGGCTGTTATTGGACTTTTTATGTTCATCGGCTTATTGCGTCATCGGGGAACGTTTAATAGTGAAGATAAAGCATTACAAGTTTTACCGCGCGTATTTTTGTTTATTTGGCTACCGATGCTGATTTCCTTGATTGATGCAGAATATCCTAAGCAAGTTTTAAAAGCGGTGCAGCTATATCCCTTTTATGGCCTAATGGCACTCGCTGTGGTGGTTTTATTACGTGCAACGCCTGTAGTAAAGCAAACTGCAATTATTCTCAGTTGGATTGTTGGTGTTTGGGCATTTGATGGTATCGCTCAAACTTTATTGGGATTTGATATGTTTAATATCCCTTTAGAACGAGCTAACGCCGATATTGGTCGTGCCAATGCCTTTTTTAGTCATCCCAATAAATATGGTTTTTTTATGGGGATGATGGCTGCTATTCCCTTATTTACCATGTATTTATGTGGTGTTAATCGTCTTACCCATATTCTAGTCAGTGCTATGTTGTTGGCTGCCGTATTGATGGGTGGTTCTCGTGGCGGTTGGATTATGTTTGCTGTGGCTTTTTTGCCTTATTTGTATTTAGTATATATCAAACCCGCCAAACGTCCGATTGTTCCAATGGTGGTTCTTCCTGTTTTATTAGTCGGTACATTGGCCTTAGTGTTCCAGTTTAGTCCTAGTATGCAAAATCGTTTGCAACAAAGTATGCAAGCGAAAAGCTTAGATTATGCCTCTGTCAATGCTGCATCGAGTGGTCGTTTGGATATTTATATTGCCGCGTGGCGTATGGGTGAGGCTCATCCGATTAATGGTGTTGGTGTTAATAGTTTTGACAAAGTTAGCCATCAATATCTGCCTGAAAATAGCACGTGGCCAAAAGATTTATTCCCACCACACCCCCATCAAGTGATGTTAGAAATTTGGTCTGGTGCAGGTTCTATCGGCATTATAGGGTTTTTATTGGCATGGTTGGTGATGTGGCGTTTGTGGAAACAAGCTTTACCTGAACAACGTAAATTGGCTTTACCTGTGCTGATGCCTCTTTTAGTTTTATGGTGGCCATTAAATACCCATCGTGGCTTTTATCCCTCAGAGCTGGCAATTCTTACCTTGTTTTTTGTCGCTTTGAGTATTGCGGCACTTACAAGTAGAGAAAGGTAATCTATAAATGGTTTTATTAGAGTTTATATTATTAGCTATTGTAATTGTTTTCTTATTGTACTTGATGGGGCAGTACACTTTTTGGCTGCCGCCTAAATCATGGAATTTACCACGTATCTTAATGTTGCATCAGGTCAACTCACAGCAGCCAGCGTCTGGTATGAATATGCCGCCTACTAAATTTGAAAATTTATTGCAGTTATTACAAGCAAAGCAATGTAAAACTGTAACAATGAGCGAATGGTTAGCTCGTGTAGAAAAAGGAGATACTTATAAATTAGTAGCCTTAACTTTTGATGATGGATTTTTAGATAATTTTACCGAAGCTTTTCCGTTATTACAAAAATATCAAATGAAAGCGACTATTTTTTTAGCTCCGCAATTTGCTGCTATTGATAAAGTGACCGAAGCGCATATTCGACAAATGCACAAAAGCGGACTGATAGAGTTTGGCGCACACACTTTAACTCATCCCAATCTAAATAATATTGATGATGTGCAGGCAAAAAAAGAAATTATTCAATCTAAACAGTGGGTTGAGCAATTATTAGGGCAGTGTGATAATTTTGCCTATCCTTTTGGGCGATTCTCCGAAAAACATATGCTGATGGTACAAGAAGCTGGTTTTAAGAGTGCAGTTTCTACAAAAAAGCGTATAGCACCGTTTTCGTCTAATTTACAATACTGCTTGCCTCGTATCGGTATGAGTGGTTTGATGAATTCTATACAATTACGTATTGCTTTGCGTGTTGGTCGTTATCGCCTATAAGCAAAAATAAAGAGGGAAGTTTGGTGGATAAAATTCCTATTAGTATTGCGGTGATTTGTAAAAATGAAGCCCATAATATTGAACGCTTACTGCAAAGTGTGATTGATTTTGCTGAGGTGATTATTGTTGATTCAGGTAGTACGGATGCTACATTGGATATTGCTAAAAAATATACTGATAAAATTTATAGTCACGATTGGGCAGGTGATGGACCTCAGCGTCAACGTGCAATAGCATATTGTCAATATGATTGGGTGTTAAATTTAGATGCTGATGAACAGTTAACTCCAGCTTTGGTTAATGAAATTAAACAAGCCATACAGTCTAATCAGTATGATGCTTACAAAGTTAAATTTAATGATTATTTTATGGGAAGGTTTGACCATCAATGGTCTCGCATGCACGCCAAAGTACGATTTTTTCGTAAAAGCAGAGCTTTATTTTTGCAAAAAGAAGTTCACGCAAGTGCGCCTGATATTCAGGGTAATGTTGGATTGCTAAAAAATCCTATAATGCACTATGGTGATGTCACCATCGAAAATAAGATATACAAAAATAATTTATATTCTAGTTTGGCCGCAAAAGATAAAATTCAGCGTGGTAAACGAGCCAGTGTTATTAAGCTGTTGTTGATTTTTCCCTTGGTGTTTATTAAATCCTATGTTTTTAAACGTGCTTTTTTAGACGGTTGGCGCGGTTTTGTTAATAGTATGATTAGTGCTTTTTATGCGTTTTTGAAAGAAGCAAAACTATACGAACAAAATCTTAAATAGATATGTTATTATCGTTTTAATACTATGCATTTTGGAAGTGTGTTGCGAGGTGGTTAATGTTAGGGGTGTTTTGGCAAAGTCATAAGGTTTCTATCTCTACAGCGCTATACTTTTCATCAATTGTGTTTCCATCGGTATTCATTTCTAGTGATGGTGTTAGTAAGGCATTATATGGGCTACTTATCATATTGGCGATTGTCAATAATGCTAGAGTGTGTTTTTGGCTGTTATTTCCATTCTTCTTATTGTCACACATAGCATTATACTATGCTATATTTTACAAGTTGCCAACCGATATTAGTTTTTGGTTTTTAATTTTGGGAACAAACAGTGCAGAGATTCTAGATTTTATTGCAAAAACTAATAAGCTATTTATTGCTGTTGTCTGCCTTTTTTATCTAATTATTGGTATATTTTGTTATAAAAATATGACAGGGCAGTATTTTAAAAAGAATGCGATTAGTCGCTGGTGTTTAATTGCGCTTATTTTGATACCTTTGTCATATGCGCCGCGTAATGCTAATGCTCGTGATTATGCTTTAGACGTGTATCGCCACTTTCGCAAAGCCTACCCGCAAAACTTAGTTTTAGGCTACATGGCTGCTGATTTAGAAGTGAAAAAATTAAAAGACTTGGTGCGGCAGCCTCCTAATTTTTTCCCTAAATTATTACCATATATGAAACAACAAGCAGCCACTTATGTTGTTGTTATTGGTGAGAGCGCGCGTCGTGATCGTTTAGGTTTATATGGTTATCAGCTAAACACAACTCCGTATATGAGTATGCAGCCCGATTTGTTAGTATTTCGTGATATGGTATCCTATGGTTATAATACATCAACTGCAATTCCTTATTTACTCACAAAAGCACCTGATACTGATATGAAGCCTTCTTTTTTAAGTGTGTTTAAACAGGCAGGTTTTAAGGTGTATTGGTTAAGTAATCAAGCTAAATATGGTGAGTTTGACTCTCTGATTTCATCTTATGCACAAAGTGCTGATGTTGTACATTTTCTGAATAGTCACTCTTATACGATGACCAAGCCTGATAATTTTGACGAAAATTTATTGCCACTCTATCAAAATGCCTTAAATGATAATAGCACTCATAAAAAGTTGATTGTTCTTCATTTGTATGGTAGTCATCCCGATTTTGAAAAACGCTATCCTATGTCTGCCAAAAAGTTTACCAATGCCTATGATAACAGTATTTACTATACAGATAGTATATTAAAAAAGGTATTAGTACCCTTGGAGAAAAGCACAATAATGACAGGGTTTTTGTATGTGAGTGATCATGGGTTGGCTTTAGGTGAGTGTGGTGATGTTGATGGCCATATTGATGCCAAAAACTCTTATGAAGTGCCATTTTTTATATGGTTTAACGCCGTGTGGCGCACTCAAAACTCAGAAAAATACCAACACCTATTTAAGCGTCAGCAACATAAGATTCACACAGGCGACTTGTTTGATACCTTAACCGATATAGCAGGCATTCGTTTTGTGACGCAAGATTTGAGCCGTTCTTTCGCTGATAGTAGTTTTAGGCGGGTACCCCGAATGGTTAAAGCGGCTAATCTAGAAATGAATTATGATGCTAGTCAAACAGGTGCAGGCTGTCATCTTATGGCTAAGTAGAGCGGTGACTAAGATTTATTCGCATTTGAAATCACTCTTAGACTCCGCTCAGACGAATATTTTCATACGAGCTGAGCAAAGTCGAAGCCTATTTCTAGAGGATTGAGCGTAGACTCTTTAAGTCCTGTAGTGGAGTAATACTTCGGATAGTTTTGAAGAACTCGTTGAGGCTCGGCACAGGTTTGATAGGCAATGGATGAGCGAAAAACATGAATTACTGCTTTTTAATCACCTTTAAACCATCCATCACCAATAAACCCTCATTAAAATTATAGGTGTGCGTGCCTTTAATACTATCATCCCAGCAAGGGTCAATACGTTGAAAGCATTGCTCTTGATAGCTATCTGTGGATAACTGAGTAATTTCGCGTAACTCTAAAGCACCGCCATAACGTTTAATCGAGTCTTGGCTAGGGCGTAGAATTTTGTTATCACTGACAATAATATTGCCTGCGGGACGGTCGTAAACCAAATTCGTTTTGACGGGATTTAAGGGATGCGCTTGCCATTGCTTGCCTAATAAATCCTTGCCTCTAAATAAAAATAATTTATCACCAAACTTTTTGCAGTCTTGTTTTAGCGCGGTAAATAGCCACCATTGATCTTGATAATAAAAAGGCGTGGTATCGGCAGCCAGAATATTGTCCATAATCACCGTATGTTTTTGCCATTTATAAGGAAATTGTTCACAACGCCAAATTTCTATGGTTTTATTTTGATGACTTTCGGGCATCATAAACCACTGGCCATCTTGTTGAAATAACACAGGATAAGATAAATGATAGTCGCATTTAATAATTGGCACGGCCTCACTATGCGTGCCATCTGCAAAGACTTCGATAACAGAAATAAAGCCAACCGGATTGGCGAAAGGGTATTCTTCAATAAAAATAAAATGTCTGCCATTCTCGCTGGCGCAAAAAGGGTCAGCATAAAAACGGTCACTGGGTGGAATGATTTGCTGCATATCTGCTAAGTTATCGCTGAGCGCGGTTTGTTGCCAACGATATAAAATAATCCATTGACCTAGATGATTTTTTTCTTCTTGGCGAATGTGTTGAGCGTAATATTTTTTTTGCAGATAGCGGAAAAAACTCATGGTATAACCTAGTGATGAATAACGTAAAAGCATGACAGGTGGTTGCCTTCGACCTTTCGAACTCAGGGAATACAGTTGCGTTGGCTGGGCGGAGTCGAGGTGGTTGAGCGGAGTCGAAACCACTTGCGACTATTTTGAAAAGAATTTGTGGTGAAGTACAGTATTTAATTTTAAATTGGAGCAAAGATGACTATTTTAGTCACAGGTGGCGCAGGTTTTATTGGCTCAAACTTTGTCTTGGATTGGTTGGCGCAAAGTGATGAACCGATTGTTAATTTAGATAAATTAACCTATGCGGGCAATTTGGATTCATTAAAAAGTTTAAAAAATGACGCTCGGCATATTTTTGTTCAAGGTGATATTGGTGATAAAGCGTTGGTCAGCCAATTATTAGCACAATATCAACCGCGTGCCATTTTAAATTTTGCTGCCGAAAGCCACGTTGACCGTTCGATTAAAAGTCCTACCAATTTTATAGATACCAACATTATTGGCACTTTTAACTTATTAGAAGCAGTCAGAGCCTATTGGTTAAGCCTAGATCAGCCACTTCAGACAAGTTTTCGCTTGTTACATGTTTCTACCGATGAAGTCTATGGTTCTTTATTGCCTCAAGATCCCGCTTTTGCCGAAACCAATCAATATCAACCTAATAGTCCTTATTCGGCCTCTAAGGCTGCCTCAGATCATTTAGTGCGTGCATGGCATCATACCTATGGCTTGCCTGTGTTAACTACTAATTGCAGCAATAACTATGGGCCATATCATTTTCCTGAAAAGTTAATTCCTTTAGTAATTTTAAATGCTTTAGCAGGCAAACCGTTGCCAATTTATGGTGATGGTCAGCAAATTCGTGATTGGTTATATGTTAAAGACCATTGTGCAGCAATTCGTTGTGTGTTGGCTAATGGCCGAGTAGGGGAAACTTATAATGTTGGTGGCTGGAATGAAAAAGCTAATTTAGAGGTCGTAAAAACCATTTGTGCGTTATTGGATGAATTACAACCCAAAACATCAGGCTCGTATGCCGAACAAATTAGTTTTGTCCAAGACCGTGCAGGCCATGATCGCCGTTATGCGATTGATGCCCGTAAATTAGAACAAGAGTTAGGTTGGAAGCCACAAGAAACCTTTGAAACAGGACTACGTAAAACGGTATTGTGGTATTTAAATCATCAGGATTGGGTAAAAAACATCAGGACTGACGCATTGCACCGCAATTAGCGCGTTTTATGAACATAAAGGCATTGTGAATGCCTGCCATGTGCATAAATAAGCGATAACCGCGTCAGTCCTAAAAAGAGCGACTGGTGAATATCGTCAGTGGTTAAATTTGCAATATGGAGTATAAAAAATGGCGAGAATTTTATTAACAGGTGTCAGTGGTCAAGTAGGGCATGAGTTATTAAACATGCTCGCCCCATTAGCTGAGGTGATTGCAGTGACTCGTCAAGACATGGATTTAAGCAATCAGGCGAGTATTCTACAAATTTTAGAAAAATATCAACCCACCATTATTGTCAATCCTGCTGCTTATACCGCTGTTGATAAAGCTGAGTCAGAGCAAGAGCAAGCGTATTTGATTAATCGTGATGCCCCAAAAACAATGGCAGAATGGGCAGCCGAGCATAACGCCTTATTGGTACATTATTCAACGGATTATGTCTTTGATGGTACAAAGGAGGGTAGCTATGTTGAGGAAGATATACCAAATCCACAATCTGTGTATGGCAAAAGTAAATTATTAGGCGAACAAGCGATTCAGCAAAGTGGGGCAAAACATCTTATTTTTAGAACCAGTTGGGTGTTTGGTGTACATGGTAATAATTTTATTAAAACCATTATTCGTTTGGCGAAAGAAAAAGAGAGTTTAAATGTGGTTGCCGATCAACATGGCGCACCAACCTCAGCACATTTAATTGCACAAGTGACAACACAAGTATTAGTGCAATATTTGCAAGATGCACAGTTTAAGGCTTATGGTATTTATCATCTAACAAGCAATGGTCAAACAACATGGCATGAATATGCACAATTTATTGTGCAACAAGTACAGCAAAAACAAATGGTTAATTTGACAGTTGCGAAAGTTTGCGCTATTCCTAGTCTAGCGTATCCTACTCCTGCAAAACGTCCCTTAAACTCACGTTTATCTTGTCAAAAATTACAACAGCAATTTATGATTCAATTAGCATCTTGGCAAGATGACGTGAAAGATGTTTTACAACAATTATAAGCAGTAAGGAGCAATCACATGCAGCGTAAAGGCATTATTTTAGCAGGTGGTTCTGGCACACGTTTATATCCTGCAACTTTAGCAGTAAGTAAACAGTTATTACCCATTTATGATAAACCAATGATTTATTATCCATTAACAACGTTAATGTTAGCAGGGATTCGTGAGATTTTAATTATTTCTACCCCTCAAGATACGCCGCGCTTTCAGCAATTATTGGGTGATGGCAAACAATGGGGTTTGGATTTGCAGTATGTGGTGCAACCGAGTCCTGACGGTTTAGCACAAGCGTTTATCTTGGGTGAGCAATTCTTAAATGGTGCGCCAAGTGCTTTAGTGTTGGGTGATAATATTTTTTATGGCCATGAGTTTAGTAAATTATTACAAGAGGCCAATCAACAACCATCTGGTGCGACCGTATTTGCGTATCATGTCCAAGACCCAGAGCGTTATGGGGTGGTGGAGTTTGATGCTCAAGGCCATGCGATAAGTATTGAGGAAAAACCGAAACAGCCCAAGTCTAATTATGCAGTGACAGGATTGTATTTTTATGATGAGAAAGTGGTTGAAATTGCTAAGTCGATTAAACCTTCTGCTCGTGGTGAGTTAGAAATTACCGATGTTAATTCTGCTTATTTAAACGCAGGTATATTGGATGTACAAACCATGGGACGGGGTTACGCATGGTTAGATACAGGGACACATGAGTCTTTGTTGGAAGCCAGTCAGTTTATTGCCACCATCGAAGCGCGTCAGGGGCTAAAAGTGGCGTGTCCAGAAGAAGTGGCTTATCGTTTAGGCTGGATTGATAAAACACAATTATTGCGTTTGGCCGAACCATTAAAAAAGAATGCCTATGGTCAGTATTTGTTGGCGTTATAATTTGTAGCCTGTGTGAAGTGCAACGCAACACAGGAATAGGACTTACGCATTTCACTGAAATTAGCGCGTTTTGTGAACATAAAACCGTTAAAAACGGTTGAAATGTGAATAAATAAGCGATAACCGCGTAAGTCCTAAGGAAGTTAATAAAATCTTTACCTGTATTTCGCTATGCTGCATACAGGCTACACATAATTAATCTAGTAGTATAAATCGTGAAAATTATTGATACCTTAATTCCAGAAGTCAAAATTATTGAGCCAACTGTGTTTGGTGATGAGCGAGGTTTCTTTTTTGAAAGCTTTCATCAAAGCCGATTTGAGCAGGGGATTGGCTATGCTGTTAATTTTATTCAAGATAATCATTCACGCTCGGTAAAAGGTGTATTACGGGGCTTGCATTATCAATTGTCGCCCCATGCACAAGCAAAATTAGTCCGTTGTGTACAAGGCGAGGTTTTTGATGTGGCCGTTGATATTCGGCGCGGTTCTGCCACATTTGGCAAATGGGTCGGTGTACATTTATCTGCCGAAAATAAACGCCAATTATGGATTCCTGAAGGTTTTGCGCATGGTTTTGTGACTTTGTCAGAGTCAGCAGATTTTTTGTATAAAACGACGCATTACTATGCAGCGCAATCAGAGCGAGCAATTTTGTGGAATGATCCTGAATTAGCCATTGATTGGCCATTAGCAGGCATTACGCCACAATTATCCGCTAAAGATATGCAGGCAAAGTCCTTTAGCATGGCCGATTTGTTTGATTAAACGCCTTTACATAATTCCTCATACACCTTTAGCGTCTGCCCACACATATCGTCTAAACGAAATTGATTGATAATAGGGGGTGTTTGAGGGCTATGTAATAAGTCTTTGGTTTTGCTTAATAAGCTAACAGTATCATTTAAATTTAGGCTGCCTTGGGGATAACAGGCGGCTAAAATCTCTCCAACACCACCATGATTCCACCCCAACACCGATTTGCCTAAATACAAGGCTTCTAAGACGGTACGACCAAAGGTTTCTGCTTGGCTAGATAAAGAGTAAATTAAATCACTTTGGCTAAACACTTCTTTAATATCACTACGATGACCAGTCATGGTGATATGTTGACTCAGATTTTCTTTAATAATCAATTGCTCAATTTCTTGAAGATAGGCCTGTTTTTTGGCTTCTGCACCACCGACAATTAAACCATGAACATTCTCGCCATCAGCAATCAGTTGTTTGATTAATTGAATAAAGGTTTCATGGCCTTTTAGGCGCGTAATCCGACCCGCCAAGGTTAAGACTTTTTTGCCTTTTAGTTGTGGATAAGTTTGTTGCCATTGACTTAACCATTGCTGATTAGGTTGATAACCATGTGGAAACTCTTGTTGGCTCACACCACGATGAATCACTTGAATGTTATTGATTGGACAATGTTTATAGTTTTGGGTGATATAGTCTTTAACGCTATTGGATACCGCAATCACACGCTCGCCTTTGGTCATAATGGCACTATAAAAACTCACAGAATAAAAGCCATGTACCGTAGTAACAAAGTGTGGGCGATGACTTAAGGGAAGTTTGCGCCATGCTAACCATGCAATCCATGCAGGAATGCGCGAGCGTGCATGAATAATATCGGGTTTAATATCGAGTAAAATTTGTTTAAATGGTGCAATTTGCCATAAGCTAGCTAAAGATTTTCTATGCACAGGCAAGGTAATGTGTTCGCTACCTTCGGCTTCTAATTGCTCAACCAATCGTCCACCATTAGAAATCACAATCGAACGATGTCCCGCAGCAACCAAGGCTCGTGCAATTTCGAGTGTGCCGCGCTCAACACCCCCCGCATTGAGTGCAGGCAGGGTTTGAATAACGGTGAGTTTTTTCATGGTGTCGGTCTCGTTGGTGGTTAGGTTGCCCTTCGACTTCGCTCAGGGAACCATTTTGCGTTGGCTGAGCTAAGTCAAATTGCGTTGGCTGAGCGTAGTCGAAGCCAAAAAATATTTAGATATTCCGTTGTTCTTCTTTAAGATGCCTACGTTTTTTCGGGTAGGGCATCGCTTCACCCTCAGGCCGTGTTTTGAAGCGACGATGAAACCACATATATTGTGTCGGTGAGCGTCTAATTAATTGTTCTAAATGGTGATTAACTAAGGTTGCATCAGCAACAGGATCATCACTTGGATAGTTTTCTAAACGTGGTGTGATTAAAATTTCGTATTGTTCGAGCACAGGATGACGGCGGAAATGTACCAACATGACAGCCGAATTATTAATTTTTTGCAAGCGACGTGGTGCAGTCACTGTTGCCGCTTGCATGCCAAAAAATGGCGCAAAAACTCCTTGTTTGAGGCCAAAGTCTTGGTCAGGGGTGTACCAAACCGTGTGGTTTTCTTTGAGGGCTTTAATCAATAAGCGCATATTGTCATGGTCAATTTGGTAGTCATAAATTCGTAAACGACGTTTAACCATAAAATATTCTAAGGCTTTATTATTTTGTGGCCGATAAACCGTGTCCACAGGAAAGAAAATAATCGCCAATAAACCACACAAATCAACAAAGCTATAATGTGCACCTAATAATAAAACTCCTTTGCCTTCAGCTTTGGCTGCTTGTAGGTGATGTAAGCCCTGAATGGTGACTTTTTTATGATAATATTCTTTGGGTTTAAACCATGCATTAGCCGTTTCAAAAATACTGATGCCACCTTGAATAAACACGTCTTTGACCATCATCGCTTGTTCGTGTTCGGAAGCTTCAGGAAAGCATAAACGAATATTGGTGGCGGTATCACGACGACGTTGGCCAATGACACTATAAACTAACAATCCCAAAAATGTGCCAATACGCCGTTGTATGCCCCACGGTAATTTGCTAAACACAAATAATAAAGGAATTAATAGCAACCAAATTGGCCAATAACGAGGATGTAAAAAGTGCCATGTAAAGGGAGTTTCTTTCATAAATCGGCGTAAATCATAAAAAGGTGAGCGACAATTAAGCCTCATTGAAACTCCCTCTCCTTGTGGGAGAGGGTTGGGGTGAGGGCAAAATTAGTAAAAACTAGCAGTTATTTTGCCGTATCTTAGCGATAATACCAAGCGGCAAATATTTAGGAATTTAGCATGACTTCGTGGCGTTATAATTTTTTATTGCATCTATTATTGCCTTTTGTTTATTTGCGTTTGTTATGGCGTGGTCGAACTACCCCCGCATATGCCCAAAATATAGAGCAACGTTTTGGTGGTCATAAAAAATTGCCGCAAGGTGGCATTGTTATTCATGCGGTTTCTTTGGGGGAAACCTTAGCCTCACAGCCCTTAGTCAATGCTTTATTAACACAATACCCCAATTTGCCACTGATTATTACCAACACCACGGCCACAGGCGCAGAACGCGCTCGTGCCTTATGGGGCGATAAAGTTCATCAATGTTATTTACCTTATGATTATTCGTGGGCAATGCGTCGTTTTTTAGAGCATAGTCGGCCTAAATTAATTATTGTTATGGAAACGGAGTTATGGCCAAATTTAATTGACCAAGCCAAGCAACTCACTATTCCTGTGATGTTAGCTAATGGTCGTTTGTCGGCAAAATCAGCTACAGGCTATGGCAAAATCCCTAGTTTAGTAACACCGATGTTACAAGCCTTAACCGTTTTAGCGGCACAAGATCAAGATACCGCACAACGTTTTCAAGATTTGGGTGCATCCGAAAATAGTATTCAAGTAACAGGTAGCTTAAAGTTTGATTTAACTATTCCTGACGATTTAACGTTGCGTGCAGATGAATTAAAACAACAATGGCTGTTACAAACACGGCCTATTTGGGTGGCAGCAAGTACCCATGAAGGTGAAGATGAAATCGTGTTGACTGCATTTAAACAGATTAAACAACAGTTTAATAATGCTTTGTTGATTTTAGTGCCACGTCATCCTGAACGTTTCGATAAGGTTGCAGATTTAATTGCTAAACAAGGCCTTAGCATAGCTCGACGCAGCCAACAACAAGCAATTACCACCGAAGTGAGTGTGTTTTTAGGCGATAGTATGGGTGAGTTATTGCTGTGGTTTGCTTTGGCAGATGTGGCGTTTGTGGGAGGGTCTTTAGTGAGTGTCGGTGGGCATAATCCCTTAGAACCTGCTGCTTTAGCTGTACCGATTGTCACAGGCATGACCATGTTTAACTTTAAACAAATTACCGAGATTTTGCTGCAAGCAGGCGCATTAAAACAAGCCGCTAATAGCCAAGAGTTAGCGGGTGTTGTGTGTGATTGGTTAAATAATCCTGAACAAAAACAACAAGCAGGACAAGCGGCGTTGCAAGTAGTAAATGCTAATAAAGGGGCATTAGCGAAACATTTGGCGATTGTGGAGGGGTTGCTGGGATAAAAAATGATGAATTTAATGTGATTGGTGCTAAAATTGATGCGAAGTGATGTTTAACTTGATGAGAAAAATCATGCGTACTACAGTAACTATAGACGACACCTTGTATCAGCAAGCCTTAGCTTTGGCAGATGCTAATATGGAAAAATCGGATTTATTTAAAGAGGCCATCAAAACCTTTATTCGCGTCCAAGCCGCAAAACGCCTAGCGACATTGTCAGCTACAAAACCTGATATGTTAGATATTCCACGTCGTCAAAGCGATAATCAAACAATATGAATATCTTGATTGATAGCTCGGTATGGGTGGATTATTTTAAACAAGGCAATCAAACCTTAATTGAACTTATGGCGATGGATGTGGCAATGACACATCCGATGGTGTGATTAGAGTTAGCTTGCGGTACACCTCCCGAACCTAGACAACAAACGCTTAACGATATTGGGCTATTACGTCATTGTCAGCAAGCAAATTTAACCGAAGTTATGGCCTTTGTTGAAAGCCATAAATTATATGGCTTAGGTTGTGGTTTGGTGGATATGTCATTATTAGCATCAACGTTAATTACACCTAATGCTCAAATTTGGACATTAGATAAACGGTTACTACAGTTGGCGATACGTTTTAATGTGGCTGATTTATCGTTACATTGAGCCTATCTTGCCCCTCCAAACGTCTAGTGTATGTCACCCTAATGGCCGATAGTTTTTGTTATGGGTTAAGCATAGCCTGATACATGATGGGGTGATGCTTTTTAGTATCAATCCTTAAATAAAGAACTGATGTTACGCAGTCTTGCGTAAATTAAGCTATTATTTGTTGATGAAAAAAGATGACCTTGAATTATACAGCGACTATTTAATTAGCAGTTTTGGGCAAACGACGGCGACGGGACTGTCTGCGGTACTGGATGGAGCAGTTAGCCATGACCATGTATCACGGTTTTTGTCGGCGAGAGATTACACCTCGAAAGACCTTTGGGCAGAAGTTAAATCGACGGTTCGCCAAGTTGAACGAGAAGACGCTTGCCTTATTTTTGATGACACCATTCAAGAGAAGGAATACACCGACGAAAATGAGATCATGTGTTGGCACTTTGACCATTGTTCAGGTCATTCAGTCCGTGGCATAAACTTACTCAATGCATTGTATTACAGTGGTGAAGTATCTATACCCGTTGCTTTTGAAATTGTCCGTAAGCCTGTGGTTTTTAGTGACATAGCCACACGACAACAAAAGCGGCTTAGCCTCGTCACCAAGAATGAACAGATGCGGTCAATGATTCAAGTTTGCGTGAATAACCAGTTGAAGTTTAAGTATATATTGATGGATAGCTGGTTTTCTGCGAAAGAAAACTTTGAGTTTATCTTGCACAAGAAGAAGCATTTTATTGCACCGTTAAAAGATAATCGCTTAGTCGCCTTGAGCTATGAAGACAAAAAAGAAGGCCGTTTTGTGCGGATAAGTTCGCTGGAATTATCAGATAAACAGACCGTACGCGGCTGGCTAAAGGGCTTTGATCACGAAGTGCTTTTGTGTCGCCGAGTCTTTACAAACAAAGACGGTAGTACGGGTTTGCTGAATTTAGTATGCAGTGACTTAACGCTGGATGGTGAGCAAATTACTGTTTTCTACCAAAAACGGTGGAAAGTAGAAGAATTTCACAAGTCATTAAAGTCGAACGCGGGATTAGCAAAGTCCCCCACACGAACGACGAGAACCCAGAACAATCATGTTTTTATGGCGATATATGCGGTCTTTAAGTTGGAATGCTTAAAGATGACACATAAATTAAATCACTTTAAGCTGAGAATGAAATTGCTGGTCAAAGCATCACAGCAAGCTCTCGTCCAGCTCCGTTTACTACAGGCTGCGTAACATCAGTAAAGAAGACAAATCACCCGCAATATGTGGCTTGTTATTTTATGGTTTGAATGAATTATGGCATTACTTCCTTTGCAAGAATCACCCTCAAATCAAAATGGATTTTGGCAAATATTATTGAGCTTTGGTTTTAGACTGTTTTTTTTATTGGCAGGATTAGCCGCCGTTATCATGGTTTTATTATGGCTAGCTGCGCTTAATGGTTGGTCGTCGCTATTATTGATTAAGCATTATGGAATCCATTGGCATAGCCACGAAATGCTCTTTGGCTATACCACCGCCGTTGTGGCAGGTTTTTTACTGACCGCCGCCAAAAACTGGACAGGCCAACATACCGCTATTGGTAAGCCATTGATGGTGTTAGGCTTATGTTGGTTGTTGGCACGATTGCTTATGTGGTTTGATGTGGCTCTATTACAATGGATTGCTATTATATGTGATGTGTTGTTTTTGCCTTTGTTAGCCTATTTTGTGGCACGACCCATTTTGGCTATTAAGCAAAAACGTAATTATATTTTTCCTGTGTTGTTAATCCTTATGATGCTTGACCATCTGTTAATGCACTTTGCTTTATTTACTAATCAAGCGGTTTTAATTCAAAAAACAATTCATGCCGTGTTGTTTATTATTATGACAATCATGGTCATTATGGCGTGTCGAGTAGTCCCTTTTTTTACTGAGCGTGGCCTTAGTCTAAAAGACCCCATTAAACGTGATGAACGCCATGATTTATGGTGTGCGATTGCGGTAGCCGTTGCAGGGGTGTTTTATGTAGTGACTACGCATTGGTTAACAACGGCCTTTTTGTGGTTAGCCGCCGTAACATTGGTTAGTCGAACCATTAAATGGTATCAGCCTAAAGTGTGGCAAGTACCTTTGTTATGGGTGTTACATGTGGGTATGTTGTGGTTAGCACTAGGTTTGGTGTTGTTGGGATGGCAAAATCTACCACTTGCTACGCACATGGGTAGTAGTGGTATTCATGCCTTAACTATAGGCTGTATTGGCATGATGACTTTAGGCATGATGTCGCGCGTGTCGTTAGGGCATAGTGGCCGCGCCTTACAAACAGTTAAGGCAACACATTGGGGCTTTATTTTGCTCAATCTGGCCGCAATATGTAGAGTATTTGGTGCGTGGGCTTTTAGCAGTCATTATGTATTAATGGTAACGGTTGCAGGTGTATTGTGGATTAGTGCATTTTTGTTGTTTTTATGGGTTTATGTCCCCATTTTTATCACTCCCTCTAAGTCTATGTAGCTTATGAACCTCCTCCTACTCACCCCTCAAGATTGCCCTCAAGCCAACATTGCTCATTTAACGGGTCGGCGGTTACAACACGTTTTAGAAGTGCATCAAGCTAAAATTGGCCAAAAACTACGGGTAGGCATGGTCAATGGGTTGATGGGAGAAGCCGAAATTACGCATTTAGATAAGCAATTGCTACAGCTAGATTTTGTACTGAATGAGTCGCCGCCTGCAAAGTTGCCTTTAACTTTATTGTTAGCTTTACCTCGCCCTAAAATGCTTAAACGCATTTTGCAAACGGTGGCCACGATGGGCGTACAGCGTTTGGTATTAATGAATAGTTATCGGGTAGAAAAGAGTTTTTGGGATAGTCCATTTTTACAGCCCCATGCCATTGAAGAAGAATTGATATTAGGTTTAGAACAAGGTAAAGATACGGTTTTGCCGCAAGTGATGATTGAAAAGCGTTTTAAGCCTTTTGTGGAAGACAGATTGCCTGAATTAAGTGCTAATAGTTTACGGTTGGTGGCGCATCCGATAGCCGAACAATCTTGCCCTCGTGATGTACAACAAGCGGTGACCTTAGCCATTGGTTGTGAAGGTGGCTTTATACCTTATGAAGTCGATTTGTTAGCTCAACAAGGATTTATGCCCGTTGAGCTAGGTGCGCGGATTTTACGCGTAGAAACGGCGGTGACGGCGTTGATTGCGCGCTTGTTTTAACCTTGCATGAGTTGGCTGAGCGGAGTCAAAGCCACGAATTAGCACTTCGACTCCGCTCAGTGACCTTGTACGGTATAGTTATTTAAGCCTTGCTTGCAACCATCCCGAAATATCCATCACTTCTTCTAAACACACTTCATGTTCCATTTCATAACTGCGGTAATAGGGTTGATAACCCATCGTGCGTAGATTTTGTAAGGCTTGGCTACCTAATAACTCATTAACCACACTGTCATAAATGCCATGAAAAATCGCAATTGGCAGTTGTTGATTGGCAGGGTTAATAGTGATGGTTTTATGGGTCGCAAAATAACTCGATAACACCAATAATCCACCCAACGATTTAGGGTAAGTTAATGCTGTTTGATAGGCCACAGCACCGCCTTGCGAAAAACCAGCCAAAATAATCCGCTCACCAGCAATGCCGCGCGCAATTTCACGGTCAATAAACTGAGCAATAGCCGCACTTGAGGTAAAAAGCTGTTGCTGGTCAATTTCTCGCTCAATGCTCATCGCAGTAATATCATACCAAGCAGGCATAATATAACCACCATTGATGGTCACAGGCATTTCGGGCGCATGAGGGAAAATAAAGCGAATTGCTAAATCTTCAGGCAGGTCAAGTTCGGGAATAATCGGCACAAAATCATCACCACTTGCCCCCAAGCCATGCAGCCAAATCACGGTTGCTGTGGCAGGTGTGGCAGGGTTTAGTTCAATATGGGGGAGGGCTTGTGACATATCAAAAATTAGTGGTAGTTTTAATGTTAGAGATTTTGATTTGCTCATCAATCAGACTTAAATCAATGCTCATTTCTTGTTCTTGAGATAAGTCTTCATTCAAAATGGTACGACTTTCATTCAAGCGTAAGCTTAAGTTGGCTGATAATCCTGCCTGAGTTAGGGTGTATTTGATATTGCTTAGCTTATATTTTTCGTCACGACCAAAATGCCATGCAGCCTTAATTTGTTGCAGATATTGGCTTTTGCTTAGGCTAAAACTTTGATTCATTTTGGTTAAATGAATATTGATTTTGGCATCATCAGCAATCATGGTATCTAGTTTTTTATCCTCACGCGCGCTCATGGCTTTATAAAAGTCTTTAATAAAACCTTGTGTTTTGCGCGAGCTAAGGGCTTCGGCATATGCGGTTTGGCTTAGTATGGCAATAACGCCTAGCCATAGAATCGATTGTTTCATGGTTTATTCCTTGTCGTTGCTACATTCACTATTATTTGGCTCGTGTTTACAACGCACTTTTTTAAGAATACTTATCATTTTAGGGTCGTATATGCCTTCGGAAGTCATGCTAATACGTGCGTCGGTGAGTAAGGCTTGATAGTTGTCATATTCACCATCAGGCGCAGGAAAGAAATACAAAATTTCTTGTTCGGCGGCGTCAATTGGTTTTTGTAAGGTGTCAAACAAATTGGCAAAATACGTGCGTGATTGTTGTCCAAATTCGGGCGCAAACTTATGAAAATGTGCCACAACTTGTAAACTTAATTGACTAATTGGCATATTAAGTACCAGTCCTTTGTTGCCTACGCCTTTAAAAAGCTCTAAGGGCATATAAGCAATAGCGGGCGCAGCAATTAAATCAGATGTGCCTGCATTAAACTTACTAGCAAAGTCGTTAATATCCGCAGCTAAGGGTTGAAAGCCTAAACGCTCCGCCATACGTAGTTGAACGAGGTCATGTGCTAAGACAGCAATTTTTTTACCCTTGATTTTTTCTACTGAGTTAATGGCGCGGTCATTAAGAAACAAATAAGCACCGCCAATAGGTAATACGCCAACAACTTCGTAGTCATCTTGCATCATGAGTTTGCTGGCTTCTGGGCGAGAAATGGTTTCAATGACTGTTTTCATTTGAGCGGCATTTTTGAGACCGCCAATCGCTTCAATTGAGCTACTAAAGAGGTTAAAGTCACGGGCTCGGATGCCTGTAATAGAAGCAATGTCGCATTTGCCATCGTTAAAGTCGGCAACCGCTTGTGCTTCGTCGGTATATGCTTTGAGCTCTAACTCAACATTCCATTTACGCGCAAGTGTCGCGTATTCACGCATAGTGTTATAAAAGGGGCCTTGCATCCCTAACACATCAAAGACGCAAAAGTTTTGTGCGTTGCTAAGACTGCTCGCAAGACTGAGGATAAAAGCGGTAAGTGTTTTTTGATAAAATGAAGTAACGCGACCTTTCATGGATAATGTCTTCCCAATGTATTTTGCGTAAAAAGAGCACTAGTCTAAGTGCTCCTATAATACTCCTTAACGCCCTAAATATCACTATTCAGACTCCGTTGGATAAATAATACTAGTATGAGAGTTTGGATTTTGTCGGCGGTGTTTGCGGCGTAAAGCATCTGGTGTAATGCCTGACCACTTTTGAAAAGCTCTTGTAAAGCTAGCTTGGTCACTGTATCCGACAATATTAGCAATACGTTCGATACTTAAATGAGAAGACTTTAGATAGCGTTGGGCTGCCTGCATCCGAACTTGTAAACGAATTTCGTTAAAGCTCATGCCAATATCGGCAAGACGACGACGTAAGGTACGCACGCTCATATTAAGATATTGTGCAACCTCTTCGGCACTTACCGACTCGTCAGCTTTAGTCAAAATATAAGCACGCATTTTAACTACTAAACCATGCTCATAAAAAGGGTCGGGTTGAGTGGTTTTGACGGTTGTTAAATGGGGCTGATGTTCGGCAGCGTATAGGCGAATTTCGTTATAAACACTATTGGTTTCGACAGGAACGGGCAATAGCTCATTTAAGCCTTGCCCGTGGTTAAGTATATGTTCCTGAAAGTGTAAACTAATATGTGTCGTAACTAAGGACGTGAGGGTATATAAACTACTCAAAAACGCCTGCGTAATAAAAGCTTCAATCTCGAACAACGGTTGTTTATACGACAAACGTAGTGCAATGTAATCAGGTTCTTGTTTTAACTCTAAGACCAATAATGGCAAACGTACTTGTAAATAATGAAAAATATTGGTCATTAACTCTCTAAATGGCAAACGTGTAATAAACACATAGCCAAACAAACCATGTGTCATCAAATCCATTCGTTTGCCATATCTAATCCCCGCGAAACTTTGTCCTGTTAAACCTAAATAATGACTCACAATGGCGCGTACTTGATAGACAGATAAAAAAGCTTCTGGGTTGTGCAAAATAGAATTCGAGATGCCGCAATCACGCAAGATGTAATCCACTTGAATGTTTTCTTCGGCCATAAACTCGGCCAACTTATTAAGATAAACCACAGGTAAAAACGGTAGGTCATTAATATTCATAAGTTCTTTTGCGATGATAAAAACCAAATGCTGTTAAAGAGGTTTTGTGCTAAATATATGAAAAAATTAGCAAATATTTGTAACAGTATTGGCCGTGTTGTTGTTGTTTTTGAGTGATTATTAGTTTAAGCGCGTGTGCTAAAAACTTCTACCCAAACGGTCAGTTTTGGCCGTTTTTGCATAACAACTGGCCGCAAAAACCGATGACTGGTATTAAAAAAGCGACCAAAATACAAACACTGCAATACACGCTGTTTTTGACAGCAGTCCTAACTTTATAAAAAGAAGAAACTATGATGAGTCAAGCTATTTCTGCACAGGCATTGGCACTTAAAGCTGTTTATCGCCCAATTAGCAAAATTGATGTCCATGATATTCGTCAAATGTATGGCATTTATAGCCAATACTATGAGCGTACCTCTTGGGATATTTTCTTGCGTGATTTAAGCAAAAAAACGGGTGCATTTTTATTGTCGTGTCCAAAAGAAGGACGAATTGTTGGTTTTTCGACGATTTTGGTTATGGATATGATGGTGCAAGGCGAGGCGGCGCGTGGTGTATTTAGTGGTGATACGATTATTGAACGTGAGTACTGGGGTTCTAGAGCCTTACAAGTGGCATTTTATAAATTTGTTTTATTAGAAAAAGTCCGTCATCCACGCCAATCAATTTATTGGTTATTGATTTCTAAAGGCTTTAAAACTTATTTGTTATTGGCCAATAATTTTACGACTTATTATCCAAACCCTGAAGGCAAACACAGCTATTTAGCTGATGTGGTGGATGATTATTGCCAACAAATGTTTGCCGAATATTATGATGCCGACAGCCGTATTTTAGATTTTGGTACAGATTATCAATGTTTAAAGGGTGATGTTGCCGAAATTACCGAAAAAATGTGTCGTGATAATCAAAAAATTCGCTTTTTTGAAGAGCGTAATCCTGATTGGCGTCGTGGTACAGAATTACCTTGTGTAGGCGTTTTGGATTTCGAAAATCTGTCAAAATACGTTCTAAAATTTGCTAATAAGGCGGTTAGCAAAGGTCGTAGGGATGCTATACAAACGGCAAAACCTGCATTTAAAGCAGAGGTTGAACCTTTGCATCGTACTTTAGCAGAAATTACGCCATTACAACGTCGCGCTTAAGGAGTGAATCATGTTAAAACGACTCACTCATCAAGCATTAAAATTGGCCTGTCTGCGTGCAGACCGTGATTTTCGTGGTCAAGGTCAGCAACTCGAACAAGTCCAACGTCAAAAATTGCAGCATATGCTGCAACAAGTGGCCAGTGTTCAAAATAAAGCACGTAGTTTAATTCCAACATGGGAAGAGTATGCTCATCAGCAGCCAGTCACACGTTATGCACAATGGCAAGAGCAAATCCATGCCCAACGTCGTGGTGAGAGTCGTTTAACCAGTAGCCCTTTAGTGCGTTATCAGCCAACCAGTGGTTCATCCGAAAAACTAAAGCTAATTCCGTATACCAAAACATTTATTGACCAATTAGATGCTGCGATTGCTCCTTGGTTAGCCAGTATGTATCGCCAATATCCAAAAATGGCCAATGGGACTCATTATTGGTCGGTATCTTGGTTGCCACAAAGTCAATTTGCCGATTTAAGTGGTAATTTAAATGATGATAGTGAGTTGTTGGGCGTTGTTAAACGTGTATTAGCCGCTCAATCACAAGCTGTGCCTGCCGATGTCGCTTTGGCTGCAAGTGCGGATGATGCCTTATTTGCTACTTTGTGTTATTTGGTTGCCGATAGTCAATTACGTTTGTTATCTGTTTGGAGTCCAACGTTTGCTTTGCAATTATTGGATGCTTTGCCTGCTTGGGCAGATGGCATTATTGATGTGTTGCAAAATGGCAACTGGCGTAGTCGTCAACAGTCTTTAAAACAATTAACTGCCCCATATGCACCGAGTCGTGCACAAGAATTAAAACGCATTTTAGCCTTACCTAAAGCAGTCTGGGTTGCAGAATTGTGGCCAGATTTAGCGTTGGTTTCGGCTTGGGATACTGCCGATGCTGCACCTTGGGCTGAACAATTACAGGCCTTAATTCCTCATGCTGCGTTTGAGGGTAAGGGTTTATGGGCGACCGAAGGAGTGGTCACTATCCCTATAGATGGCCATTATCCATTAGCCTATCAAAGTCATTTTTATGAGTTTGAAGATTTAACCAATGGCGGAATTTTGGCCAGTTGGCAGTTGAAAGAAGGCGATGTGGTTAGCCCAATTATTACCAGTGGTAATGGCTTATTACGCTATCAATTAGATGATCGTATTGTTGTCAGTGAATTTTGGCAGGGTGTCCCTTGTTTTAAATTTTTAGGTCGTCGTTTTGGTGTGGATATGGTTGGTGAAAAAATGTCACCTGATGCCGCACGTCAAGCTTTAGCAACGGTTGCCCAACAATATGGTTTAGAGCCAATTAGTTTGTTGGCCGTACAAGGATTTCAACAGTTAAAGCCGCGCTATGTTGCGTTGTTTAGTGATAGCCAACTGTTGGTAAATCAGCAATTACGTCAAAATGTTGCACAGGCCGTTGATCAAGAGTTACGTGGACATTTTCATTATGAGTTGGCACGTGATTTACGTCAGTTAGATGCAGTTGTTGCCGTGGTTGCACAAGATGGTTGGCGTGTTTGTCAAGATATTGCCATAGCAGGTGGCATGATTGAAGGTAACATTAAACCAGAGCCTGTGCGTCGAGTGCAACGTGCAGCGGTCGAGCGTTTATTACCTTCGGCTCAGCTTGTTTTAGATCAGCAATGGGATAAGGCATCATGAGTAGCTTTGTCGCACGATTAGCAACAGCCAGTGATAACGCAGCAATTTTAAAACTAATTGGCCAACCACAGCCCTCTAATGGTGTGCAATTTGCCTTTGAGCGTTTGCCTGATTATTTCAATTCTGCACATATTTCCCATCAGCAACCGCATACATTGGTTGTTGAGCGTCGTGACAATAAAGAAGTGGTGGCAATGGTCAATATGGGCTTTAGAGAGGTGTTTGTAGATGGTCAGCCCAAGCAAATTCGTTATGGCTCAGATTTGCGTATTGCCCCTGAATATCAAGGCACGAGGGTCTTAATTTATATCAATCGTGCCGTAAAAGATTGTGTGCAAAATGATTGGTATCAATCGGTTATTTTAGAAGAAAACGATAAATCTCGTGGTGCTTTAGAGGGTGGCAGGGCAGGACTCCCTCTTTTTAAGCCAATGGGCTGTATTTTGACTCATACCATCACAGGCGTGAAGCGTGGTATTGCCGAGCTAAATTTGCCGCGTGCCACCATTAACGATGTCGATGAAATGAATGACTTTATACGTCAAATGTCGGCACATTATCAGTTTTTACCAAGCTATGATTTTAGAGAGTTGGCGATAGGTCATGGCTATTTTAATGGTTTAACGCTCAATGATTTTTTGTTGTTACGAAATGAAAAAAATCAAATTCGTGGTTTAGTTGGTATTTGGAATCAAAAAGCCTTTAAACAAACCAGAGTATTTGATTATAGCCGTACCATCGCCTTATTTCGGCCATTTTATAATTTGTGGAGCTTATTGCGTGGTGGTTTTATTTTGCCCGCCAAAGGCCAAACTTTTGATTATATGGCCTTGCATTCGCCGTTAACTGCTCCCGATGATAAAGAAGCATTTAGCATTTTATTACACAACGCGTGGCAAGCAGTGCGCCAACAAGGCAAAAGAGCCATGACGCTCACCTTATCTGAGTTAGATCCGCGTTTAAAGGTGTTAGAAGAATTTAGCAGTATTCCGTTAAAAGCCTATCAATATACCGCAGCTTTTAAAGAACAATTTTTACCGAGTTTAGATACGCAGCGTATTCCTTATTTTGAAAGTGGGAGGTTGTAAATACAATGACAGCAACACACTGGCAGCAATATAAAGGACAAATTGGCTTATGGATGATTGTTTTAGCCGCTTTATGGTGGTGGCCAGAAGAATCCACGAGCAAATATAGCCCAAGTGAAGCCTTTATCGAGCTAAGCTCAGTGGATGTGGTTACGGTACAAAATACCCGTATCGCTCAAGATATTGCAGTGACAGGTACAATTGCCCCTGTACGTCAAACCATCTTAAACGCCCGTGTTTTAGGTGAAGTCAAACAAGTGTTTATTCGTGAGGGACAATCGGTCAAAGCAGGGCAAGTCTTAGTCGTCCAAGATGACCGTGATTTAGTGGCTCGTTTACAACAGGCCGAAGCAAGTTTGTTAACGGCTAAAGCGGAGTTAGCTTTAGCTCAACAAAATTTAGACCGCATCAAACCATTACAACAACAAAATTATGCCTCAAGCAACGATTTAGCTAATGCCGAGCGTCAAGTTGATATTCGTCAGGCACAAGTTAAATCAGCCGAAGTCTCGGTTATTCAAGCCAAACAACAATTAGCCGATATGGCAGTGCGTGCGCCCTATGCAGGTACAGTGTCTGAACGTTTAGTGGATGCAGGGCAGAGTGTTGCGCCCAACACACCATTATTAAAATTAGTCGATTTAAGCCAAGTTGAATTGGTTGCTCAAGTCGCAGCTACCGAAGTTGCGGCAATTAAAGTGGGCCAAGTGATTTATTTTACTGCCGATGGTTATGCCGACCAAACTTTTGCAGGGCGTATCACGCGCATTAATCCTGTCGCCAAAGCAGGTAGCCGTCGGGTTGATGTGTATGCACTCGTCAATAATCAAAAGGGCTTATTACGCGGTGGTTTGTTTGCCAAAGGTTATGTCCGTGACGATCAAGCCCAACAAGGCGTCGCTGTACCATTTTCTGCGGTGCAAGAACGTCAAGGGCAAAAAGTGGTTCATGTCATTCGTGATAATCGTTTAGTGGCACAAAGTGTCAATGTTGGCCGTCGTGATGAAGCAAAAAGTTTAGCACTGGTCACAGGCTTACAAGCGGGTGAGCGCGTTTTGTTGTTGCCACCCTTGCCACAAAACGAAGGACGTATCGTCCGTTTTAAGGACGGTCGTTAAGATGTGGTTAACCCGTTTATCTATTCATAATCCTGTTTTAGCCACCATGATGATGTTGGCGTTAATGGTATTGGGGATTTTTTCGTGGCAAAAACTCAGTGTTGAAGAGTTTCCCGATATTGAATACCCCTATGTGATGATTGTCACCGATTATCCAGCCGCGTCACCCGAAGCCGTTGAATTAGAAATTACCCGCAAATTAGAAGATAGCATCAATACCATTGCAGGGGTGCGTCGGATTATTTCTACCTCTTATGAAGGCCGTTCTCGCATCGCTGTAGAGTTTGATTTAGGCGTACCCATCACCACTGCCGTACAAGATGTACGCGATAAAGTCGCGGCGGTAAAAGTGAAGTTTCGCCCCGAAATTAAAGACCCATTGGTAGAGCGTTATCGTCCCGAATCTTCGCCGATTATGTCGATTGCTTTTCAGGCACAAAACTTATCAGCACGTGAACTAACCACCGTTGTTGAACAACAAGTGGTCAGACGTTTACAAAGTGTGACTGGTGTGGGTAAGGTGGAAGTCGTTGGTGGTGTACGTCGAGAAATAGCCATTCATTTGCAACCAGAACGGATGCAAGCGCTGGGGGTTGGGGTAGGTGAAGTATTAGCCGCGTTGCGTAGTGATAGTGCCGATTTACCGTCTGGCACAGTGGTTAATGATGTACAAGAAAAAGTAGTCCAAGTTGAAGGCCGAATGATTGAACCACAAGACTTTGCGCGCTTAGTGGTAGCGATGCGTGGTCAATCACCTGTGTATTTAGAGCAAGTTGCCGAAATTAGTGACAGCGAACAAGAAGCCCAGTCCTTAGCGCTAGTGAATGGCCAACGAGCAGTCAGTATTGATATTGTCAAAATGACGGGTGCTAATACTTTAGCCGTGGTGGATGCTTTGCGTGCTGCCTCTGATGAATTACGTCCTAGCTTACCAACAGGCGTGAGAATGTTGGAAGTGGCGGACAGTGCCAAATCGGTACGTGCCTCTTTAAAAGAAGTGCAATCGACCTTAATTGAAGGGGCGATTCTAGCAGTGACGGTGGTATTTCTCTTTTTAGGCTCATGGCGTTCAACCGTAATTACCAGTTTAACCTTGCCAATCGCCTTATTAGGTGCAGTGTTTGGTTTGTATCTGTGTGCCTTAACGCTGAATACCATGACCTTAATGGCATTATCGTTGTGTATTGGCTTGTTAATTGACGATGCCATCGTGGTACGTGAAAACATTGTCCGTCATGCAGCAATGGGTAAAAGCTCTTATCATGCGGCCATGGATGGCACACGCGAAATTGGTTTGGCGGTGTTAGCGACTACTTTAACGATTGTTGTCGTCTTCTTACCTGTCGCCTTTATGGGCGGTATTATTGGCCGTTTCTTTTATCAATTTGGTGTGGCAGTTGCTTGTGCCGTATTGCTGTCAATGTTTGTCAGTTTTACCCTCGACCCGATGTTGTCGAGTATTTGGCACGATCCTGATGGCCATAAAGCACCACGCACCGAAGACGAAAAACTCAATAAATTCTTACAACGTTTTGAGAAGCACCAACAGCCTAAAACACTGGTGGGGCAATATGTAGAGCAGTTTTTAACACGTTTTGATGTGACCTTAGAAAAATTTGGCCAACAGTATGCTCGTGTCATTCGTTGGGCATTAAATCATCGCCGTGAAACCTTAATTGTGGCTTTTTCTTCCTTATTTTTAGCGTTCTTTTTGGCAAAGTTTGTCGGTAAGGAGTTTGTACCTGAGCCTGACTTAAGCGAAATTAGTGTTAAATTAGCCACACCCGTTGGATCATCTTTAGCCTATACCCAACAAAAAGTTGAGCAAATAGAAGCGGTGATTCGTAGTTATGACGGTGTACAAGCCACCTATGCCACCATTAACAGTGGCATGGATGCGGGCAAAAACAAAGTCGGTATTCGTGTGCGTTTAGTGCCTAAAAAAGAGCGTAAAGTCAGCCAAAAAGAATTGGTCAGTATTTTACGCCAACGGTTAAGCCAAATGGCAGGGGTGGAAATTAGTTCGGTAGCTGCTGCCAAAGAATCGATTAGTGGTGGCTTAAAACCGATTCAAATTTCCTTGCAAGGCCAAGACCTTAATCAATTACGTACTATTGCCGAAGAGTATCAAGCCAAAGTCAGCAAAATTGAGGGAGTGGTTGATTTAGAAAGCTCACTCAAAGCGGCACGTCCTGCCTATGCCATTAAAGTTGACCGTGAAAAAGCGGCAGATATGGGCGTATCCATTAGTCAAATTGGTACAGCATTACGGCCTTTATTGGCAGGCGATGCGGTCACCACTTGGCAAGATGCCCAAGGTGAAAACTATGATGTGCGTGTACAGCTATCACAAATAGACCGTCAAAACCGAGATGATATTTGGGCCTTACCCTTAACCAGTAGTCGTTTAATGAATGCTAATGGTCAACCTGAAATGGTGATGTTGGGTGAAGTAGCGAGAATTGATGATGCCCAAGGCGCATCACAAATTAATCGCCGTAACTTATACCGTGAAGTGTTGTTCTCGGCGAATGTTCAAGGCCGTCCTGCGGGTGATGTCGGGGCAGATATGCGTGAAGTAGCCAGTCAAATGCAATTGCCAGCAGGTTACCGTTTCCAAATTCAAGGCCAAAACAAAGACATGGATGAGTCTATGGGTTATGCCAAAACTGCGTTAATTTTGGCGGTGTTGTTTATTTATTTTGTGTTGGGTGCGCAATTTAATAGCTTTATTCATCCCTTAACGATTATGTCTTCATTGCCTTTATCGTTGATTGGTGTGTTTTTGGCGTTGTTTGTTTGTCGGAGCACGCTCAATATTTTCTCCTTAATCGGTATTGTCATGCTTATGGGCTTGGTGACTAAAAATGCCATCTTATTGGTCGATTTTATTCAGCATTCAATTAAAGAGGGTATGAACCGTGAACAAGCCATTTTAGTGGCTGCACGCACCCGTTTACGTCCCATTTTAATGACCACGGCGGCTATGGTGGTTGGCATGTTGCCTTTAGCTTTAGGCTTAGGTGAAGGCTCAGAACAACGTGCGCCCATGGCTCATGCCTTGATTGGTGGGGTATTAACCTCCACCATTTTGACCTTAGTGGTTGTGCCTGTGTTATATACCGTGTTTGATGATTTAAGTAAGGTGTTTAAGACCAAAAATACGCTCAGCAAAGCCACACACTCTCAAGGTTGGGAGCATAAATAAATCAAGGCTTACGCATTTTGCCAAAATTAGCGCGTTTTGTGAGCATAAAATCGTTGAAAACGATTGAAATGTGAATAAATAAGCGATAACCGCGTAAGCCCTATAAATACCAGCAGGCAGTATTTTTATCGCACTCACGGTGTTTTTTAATGTCTTTGGGACTTTTTTAGCGCGTTTACATAGCCAACAAGAAAAAATCTGGTTATTGGCTTTTGCATTAGCCTCATATACGGCCGCATTTGTCACGTGGTCTAAGGTGCTTAAATATTTTGACATGGGATTTGCCTCGTCTGTCACCACAGGTACTATTTTAACCTTATCAAATGTGATTGCTTTTGTGTGGTTAAATGAGGTTTATAGTGTCAGTAAGCTATTTTTTACCTGTTTAATTGTGGTTGGTGTAGTGGGTGTTAATTTAAGCCAAACTTAAAGTGTATCTGTCGTGTTAACCAAAACGCATTTTTTGTGAACTCTAACTAATAATGCTTACACAAACATTAATTAAGTTACGCACTCCTTGTTAAATGTTGCAAAATGTTTCTATAGATTTAGCTGGTGTGTGACTACAGTGTGTTTACTGATTGATGATTTCAGAGGTAAACAAGATGAAAGCAACAGTGATGTTATCAAGCCTACTCTTAGGTTTAACAATCCATAGCCAAAGTATTGCAGGTGATACAGGTGCTGTAGTCGGTGGAGCTGTAGGCAGTGCAATCGGAGCAGCGATTGGCCATGATGTCAATGGTCGTCATGGAGCCATTGTGGGAGCGGCGATTGGCGGTGCAACAGGTGCGGCCATTGGTTCTAATTCACAAAAAACGACCACAGTGGTGCAAGAAAAAGTCGTTGTGCAACAGCCTGTTCATAGAGTTGTTGTTAAACAACCTGTAGAAAGAGTAGTTTATGTGACTGAGCGTGACCATCATCATGGTCATGGTAAGCATAAAGGCTGGTACAAGCACCACAATAAACATCATCACAAACACAAACATTATCATGATGATTAAAAGTAACATTGGGGGGAAGCAAGTTCTTGTCTTCCCCTTAAAGCCAAGTCTTTCTCAAAAAAAGTCCATGCGATATTGGGCACTAAATATCTGACCTGCTGCCAAATGAATAATGCCGCGTTTGCGCATTAAATCGGGTGCTCCATTTTCTAAATCAGCATGACCAAACCACGGCTCAATACAAATAAAAGGCGAGCGTTTGTGTTTGCTGTCAGCCGTCCATAATGCTACCTCGGGAAAACCCGTAAAATCGACGCTAACACCGTGACCATGATGTCTGTTTTGGAGTGTAATTGTGTTTAATTGTTGATGTGGAAACACCAAGGCATCAATTTCAAAATAGCGATAATCCAATCTAAATTGTTCTAAAGCTTCACTAAACGGTACATTTTTTTCGACTAATTGCATCGTTTGATTTAGCTGCCATACATAATATTGTTGCTGTTTATCAAAAATAATATCGTAATCTTCAAATTGATCATTAGCGTGTAACTGGGTCGAAAAGGCTGGATGTGCGCCAATCGAAAAAGGCATGACTTCTTGATTAAGGTTAAAAACACGCCATTCGACAATAATACTATTATTTTCCAGCGTATAAATAACGTCTAATTTAAAATCAAAAGGATAATTTTCTTTAGTCTTGTCATTTGATGACAGCGAAAAAATGAGCTGATTATCGTGTTGTAATATACAGTTAAACGGTTGGTCACGCGCAAAACCATGTTGTGGTAACTGATAGCTTTTACCTGCGATTTGCGTGCGATTGTTAGTTAAACGACCAACAATCGGGAATAAAATAGGCGAAGTACGCCCCCAAAATTGTGGGTCTGCACGCCACATATATTCCATATCACCGCGCTTTACACTCTTAAGTTCAGCACCTAGGGCATCAATAGCAATAGATAACAATGAATTCTGAAGTAAGTACATAATAAATTATCGTGTTAATTGTGAAGTTGGGCTGTTATTCGTGTTAATAACCACAATAATGTTGTCATTTTCAAGACGTTTTTTAGCCCATATAGTGAGCGTGTTGCGTAACTTAGTGCTGTTGGTAGGCAGTTTATCTAAGTTTACAATTAAAATAACTTGTTCTATGGCCGTATCTTCGGTGCTGTGCTCTGTTTTAGCAAGGCTAACGGTGTGTACTTCGGGATAAAATACCTGAATTTCTGATAACAAGTTTTGGGCAAGACTAACATTATTTGCTTGTTTATTGGCTGTTAATGCTGTTATGTCATCGCGCAAACGTGCTAATTCGGTTCGTAGTAACTGTGTCTCAACATTGATTTGACCGAGCTGTGAAAAAGAGAAGCCTTGCTGAATGGTTAATTCTGCGGCAGGTGATTGCTGTCGTAATTGTTGAATTAAATCTTCTTTTTGCTGATTGCTCAGACCAATTCCACCAAACACTAAAGAAATATGACGCTTTGACGGAGTAATTTCGTATTGTAATAAATAATTGTTTTCAATTTTAATGCTACTCACAAAGCGTTTGGCTAAGCGATTAAATTGGTCTTGGCTAATAAACGAAATCCCTAAAATCACACTCGGAATTAAGGTCAAAAATACAATGGCACTGACATAACTATTGGCAATTTGTTTTTGGGTTGAGTCAGCTTGCAAAATCAAAGGTTGGCCAAACAGACGCGTAGCAATTAAAGCAGCTAAGGCAATAAACACAGTATTAATAGTAAATAAATATAATGCACCAATCAAAAATGACCATTGGCTGCTAGCAATACCATAGCCAGCAGTACATAAGGGGGGCATTAACGCAGTTGCAATCGCAACGCCTGTAATCACATTGCCTTTTTGACGACTAACAATGGCAATAAAGCCTGCTAAACCGCCAAAAAAAGCAATTAATACATCATAGATATTGGGTGTAGTACGCGCTAATAGTTCGGAGTGTGCTTCGTTTAGTGGCGAAATACTAAAATACAAAGTTGAGACAATTAAACCCGTGACTACAGCAAATAAGTAGTTTTTAATTGATTGGCGTACTATGTCAAAATCATAAGTGCCTAAACCATAACCCATGCCAATAATAGGCCCCATCAAGGGAGAAATCAGCATTGCCCCAATAATCACGGCGGTTGAATTGACATTTAAGCCAACGCTGGCCATCACAATTGCCACCATCAAAATCCATAAATTAGTGCCCTTAAAGACAATACCACTCATAATGTTGTCGTGAATCGTTTGTGGAGAGTCTTGTTCATTGGCTAAACTAAAGTTGAGGGCAATTTTACGCAACATGAGTCATGGCTCGGTTTGAATACAGATGAGTCTTAGTAAGGGATAATGGCGTATAAGGTCAATTTAAAATTGTAATTAAGTTTATGGGAACTATAGGAGATAACGCATGAATCAACCCTACCAAGCACATACAGGATTATGGGTTTTGACTACTTTGCTAAAACGCTTTTTACACAGCGAAAGTAAAGCAGGCGTGATTTTAATTTTATGTACATTATTTTCGTTGGCCATGGCCAATTCAGCATGGGGTGAAAGTTATACTCATTTTTGGCATATTAAAATTGCAGGCATGAGTTTAGAGCATTTTATTAACGATGCTTTAATGGCGGTATTCTTTTTATTGGTGGGTTTAGAGATTGAGCGACAAATTTATATTGGTGAATTAAGGCATCTTCGTGCGGCATTATTACCTATTTTTGCTGCTATAGGTGGAATGCTTGTCCCCGCGTTAATTCATTATGGTTTTAATGGCGGTACAGCGTATCAAGATGGTTTTGGTATTCCAATGGCAACCGATATTGCTTTTGCTTTGGGTGTTTTGTTGTTACTTGGTAATAAAGTGCCTGTTGCGCTTAAAATATTTTTGGTAGCGTTGGCTATTATTGATGATTTGGGAGCAATTATTGTTATTGCTATCTTTTACAGTAAAGGGCTTGCATTGGGATATTTGGGAGCGGCAATAGCGAAATTTGTGTTTTTAGGGATATTAAATCGCCTAAAAGTCAATAGTTTAAGCCCTTATTTGTTGTTTGGTGCTGTTGCTTGGTATTGCATGTTACATTCGGGCATTCATGCCACAATTACAGGTGTGATTTTGGCTTTTTTGGTGCCGTTTACGGACGGTGGCAAAGAGTCACCCTCTTATATTTTAGAACATAAATTAACGGGTATGGTCGCTTTTATGATTTTACCGTTATTTGCTTTGGCTAATACCGCGATTGTAATTCCCGAAACATGGGCAGACCAATTATTAAGTAGCCATAGTTTAGGTATTATGTTGGGGTTATTGATTGGTAAACCTATCGGTATTTTTTTGTTTAGTTATTTGGCTATCAAATTAGGCTGGTCAAGTTTGCCGCCACAAATGACGTGGAAACATGTGTGGGGCGTAGGTTTGTTGGCTGGTATTGGCTTTACTATGTCAATGTTTATTACAGTTTTAGCCTTTGAGCAAGCAGAACATATTATTGCTGCTAAAATTGCTATTATGCTTGGCTCATTATTGGCGGCCATTTTAGGTGTAGTTTGGTTATTAGTGTTTGCTAAACATAACGAGCCACAGCAATATGTATAAAATCACTTTTTATGTGCCTGTTACCCATGTAGAGCAGGTTAAACAAGCAATGTTTGCCGCAGGTGCGGGACGGATTGGCGATTATGATTATTGTGCATGGCAAGTATTGGGAGTGGGGCAGTTTCGTCCCCTTGCAGGTGCTACACCATTTATTGGTGAATTAAATACCCTTGAGCAAGTTGCTGAGTATAAAGTAGAAATGGTGGCAGATGACGCTTGTGTGTTAGCTGCAATTATGGCATTAAAGGCTAGTCATCCTTATCAACAGCCTGCTTATGATGTGTTTAAAATGATGGATTTATAGCCAATGCTTAAAAAGTAATTGTTTGATTTAATAAAAAAAACTGCTTTACTATAAGTCAATTGGATTATTTTATAATAGGGGTCAATGATAATGTCCGAACGTACCGATGCCGCTATTTTATTACGTTTTGTATATCAGGCAATGCGTAACGCAGGTTTGCCTGCGGAGCAAGTCTTAATGGGCGCAGGAGTAGGGCTAAATCATTTAGATACCAATGCCAGAACCCCCTCAGCAGCACATTTAGCCTTTTGGGATTCTGCCGAAAAAGTGTCTAAAGATCCACACATTGGGCTACATTTAGGTGAACATTTGCCATTGTATCGTGGGCAAGTGTTGGAGTATTTATTTTTAAGTAGCTCAACCTTTGGTGAAGGTTTAAGGCGTGTGCTGGCCTATCAACGTTTGATTAGTGATATGTTGCAAGCCCAGTTAGTCGTCAATGACGAGGAGTGTTATTTGGCAAATATGCTTAATGATGCTACTTTTCACCATACATCAGAATGTATCATGGTGGCGGTACTGCGGTTTTTTCGCTTTGTTTCTGAAGGGCAATTTCAACCATTGATGATTTATTTTACGCATCAAGCAGGGGCAAATCCTGAAGAATATGAGCGTGTCTATGGATGCCCAGTAGTATTGGGAGCAGAAGAAATCAGATTATATTTTAAACCAGAGGTACTCAAAACGCGAATTTGGCAGGCAGAGCCAGAGCTGTTGCGCTTTCATGAACAATTAGCGCATGAAAAGTTACAGGAACTTGCTCGTTTTGATTTGATAGCCGAAGTTAGACGTGCTATTGGTGAATCTTTAGAAAGTGGTACCACCAGTCTAGAAACAGTCGCCTCCCGTCTAAAAATATTACCACGACGTTTACGAAGTCAGTTAGCCGAGGCAGGTACAAGTTTTAATCAGGTATTGGCAGATTATCGCTGTCGTTTGGCTAAGCGCTTATTAGCACAAACTAACGAAAGTATTGAGCAAATAGTGTATTTGACGGGATTTTCTGAGCCAAGCACTTTTTATCGCGCTTTTAAACGCTGGACTAATTTAACACCGATTGAATATCGTAAAAAGAAACAAGGGTAATCATTTTCCTCCTCTAAATTAGGGGCAGGGTGGAGTGTTTTTAGACCTCCTCCCCCGACTTCCCCCCCCTTCAATTAGAGGAGAAGACTTACAAACTTAAAACTTAAACTGTGCTCCAATCATCACACCATCGTATAAATCGACATTCTTAAGTTTTGTGCCGTTGACATCGTAGTCAGCACTGTTGTTACGGTAGCCTGCATAACCAACTAATTGAGGACTAAAAGTATATTCGCCACGGATTTCAAGCTCTTGATAATTGTCCATATCACCAAAAGACAAGACATTAGGGGCAAAAAATAACGAACCTGTTAAAGCAATATTTTTGTTGGCAGCAGGCGTAATACGCAAAGAGCCACCAACCGCCATCGCTGTGCCGTCAGGTAATTTGTCGTGTTGTTGAAATAGGGCTTTACCACCAATTTGTGCGCTAATATCGTTATTTAACACTTGTGTTAACATAAAGCCTGCGGCAAAAGTATTGCCTGCATCTTTAACATGTGTCCAAGAAAAATCAGCATCATAATTTTTTGATAGACCATGTTGATAACTTAGGCGTAAGGCGTCGTTATTGAGGTCAAGAGAGGCACTATCAGCAAAACTATAAGTGCTTAAACAAGTTAAAGCCAATGCAATATATTTTTTCATCGTATAAACTCTTTAAAATGACAAGGGACAACAAACAAAGCTCGTAAGACGACTTTTTTCACTTCACCATATCGTTTGAGCGATAAAATAGTCAAATTCATGTCTTAGAGCATAGTTTTTGAAATGTTTATTTACAATTATAAAATTGTAAGCGTATGAAGATAGGCTTTGCTTATAGAGATACTGTTTTACAGCGAGAATAAAATCAAAAAATTAGTTATAACTAACGAGTGAGAAAGATATTAAAAAAAAGTTAAAAAACCAGTGATAATCAGACAAAGTTTATAGACACAAGCTTTTATACAATGGGAGTGTAGCATGTACTGTCATTTGAAGACGGTGAAAAAATGGATAATGGTAGCTTATTTAACCATGTTAAGTATGAGCTTGTATGCCTATGCTCGTGGTGAGCCTAGCGAAGATCAAGTTAAAGCTGCATTTGTATTTAATTTTGCCAAATTTGTGGAGTGGCCAGAGTCCGCCCTAAGCTCGGCAAATGTGCTCAACCTGTGTGTGACGAGCCAAGACAAAATGACTAATGCCTTAAAGTTGCTAAATCAGCGTGAGGCACAAGGTCATGTGTTGCGTGTTATTGACATTGAAGCTCCCGAAAAACTCGAAGATTATGTCTGTCATATGTTATTTATTGCCGATAGTGAACAAAAACGTCAGCAACAATGGTTATCTAAGGTACAAAATCAAGCCGTATTAACCATTGCTGATAATTTATCGTTTATAAAACAGGGAGGCATGATTAGCTTATACACCGAAGATAGTCGTGTGCAATTTGTGGTTAATCAGAGTGTGACACAAGGGACTGGTCTTAAAATTAGTGCGCGCATGTTGCAGTTAGCACGAGTACCTAGAGAATAATATGCGTATCAGCCAACTGCCGCTCCAACAAAAACTACGGCGTATTTTAGTCCTAAGTGCAAGCGTGGCACTGTTTTTGGCTTGGTTGGCTTTTGCCGCAACGTCTGTTGTCAAATTGCATCAAGAAACTAATCAACGCTTATCAACGCTAGCTCAAATTACCGCTTTTAATAGTCAAGTCGCACTTACTTTTGACGATGCCAAAGAAACAACTAATGTTTTAAGCTCGCTTAAAAGTGATAGGACGGTTGTATTTGCGTGTGTGACACGTGCTTCTGGTGAGGTATTCGCCCAATGGCGTCGTGAGGATGAAGCTGCTACAAAGGTCTTGTGTGATAATCAAGCTGATAATCGTAATGAGTGGTTTACGCGCCAATTACATCTCAAAGAACCAATTCTGCTTGATGGAGAATTGATAGGTGAGTTGTTGATAGATGCTGATTTGTCGCCCGTTTGGAAGAATTTATTTAGTTATTTGATGGCTTTGGCCTGTTTTTTATGGTTGGCATTAGTGGTAGTTGCGGTATTAGGTTTACGTTTAGGGCGTTATGTCACAGAGCCTATTTTGCAGTTAGCAGCTACGGCTGAGACGGTATCCAACACAAAAAATTATACTTTGCGAGCAATGGGCAGTGGTACAGATGAAATTGGCCATTTAGTTGACCGTTTTAACGAAATGTTAATTCAAATTGAGCAGCGTGATGTTGAACTCAAAAATCACCGTCAGGATTTAGAAAAGCTTATTGCGCAACGCACTCGCGAGTTAAGTTTGGCTAAAGAAGCTACTGAAGCCGCCAATAAGGCAAAATCGCAATTTTTGGCTACCATGAGTCACGAAATTCGTACCCCTATGAATGGTATTTTGGGGATGTCAGAGATGTTATTAGGGACTGCTTTGGATTCAAGACAAAGGCGTTATGTCGAAACTGTACATAATTCAGGTGAGTCTTTATTGCTAATTATTAACGATATATTAGATTTTTCTAAAATTGAAGCGGGACGTTTGGTTTTAGAGCAGGTAGATTTTAGTCCACGTGCGGTAGTTGATGATGTATTGAGTTTGTTGTCTGAACAAGCACACCGTAAAGGCTTAGTGCTAACATCCGATATGCCGCCACATGTGCCAGAAGTACTTAATGGCGACGCCATGCGATTAAGGCAGATTTTGTTAAATTTAGTGGGTAATGCCATTAAGTTTACCGAGCATGGTCTAGTAAGTATCAGTGTTCAACCTAATAAGCATAATAAAACGACATTAGATTTTAGAATTTCAGATACAGGTATTGGCATTAAGCCCGAAGTACAACGTCGATTATTTCAGCCTTTTATTCAGGCAGATAGCTCACATACCCGTCGTTTTGGAGGAACAGGCTTGGGCTTGGCAATCGTTAAGCAGTTAGTGGAGCTTATGGGGGGACATATTGCAGTGCAAAGTGAGCTAGGGCATGGCAGTAGTTTTTCCTTTAGCTTAAGTTTTGCGGCAGCCATGCAAAAACTAATTACTGTGAGTCAGAGTCACGCTCAACAAAACACAGGCTTACAGTCTCTCAAAAAGTCATGGCAGGGAATGCACATTTTATTGGCGGAAGATACCTTAACCAATCAAGAAGTGATGAAGGCCATGCTGCATGGTTTTGGCTGCGAGGTAGATATTGTGGTTAATGGTGCACAAGCCTTAGAAGTGCTTAAAAATTCCTATTACGATTTAGTGTTAATGGACTGTCAAATGCCCGAAATGGATGGTTTTGAAGCAACACAATTATTTCGAGAATATGAAAAAAAACAAGGATTGCCTCGTGTGCCAATTGTGGCAGTTACGGCTAGTGTGTTAAATGACGAACGTGCCGCTTGTTTGGCGAGTGGTATGGACGATGTGTTAGCTAAACCATTTAAACGTAAAGAGTTAGCAACAACTTTAGAGCGTTGGTTAAAACATTAGTCCAATAAACAACAGTTCCCTCCCCTAATTTAGGGGAGGGCGAGGGTGGGGTATTTTTAGACCCTCTCCCAACCTACCCTTCAAAAAGAGGGAGGAGTTGTTGCCTAAATCCCAGCATCCGCTTTTAAAGCCTCTGCTTTGTCGGTTCTTTCCCATGTAAAGGTGGTAAAGGTGTCGTCGCCCACCGTTATTGTTTGTGGCGTACGGCCAAAATGACCATAAGCCGCAGTGACTTTATACATTGGGTGTAATAAATCCAACATCTTAGTAATGGCATATGGACGTAAATCAAAATGACGACGCACTAATTCTACGATTTTATCATCGCTGATTTTGCCAGTCCCAAAAGTATTTAATGAAATAGAAGTCGGCTCGGCAACACCTATCGCATAGGATACTTGAATCTCACAACGGTCAGCCAAACCAGCCGCCACAATATTTTTGGCAACATAACGCCCAGCATAAGCGGCAGAGCGGTCAACCTTAGAGGGGTCTTTGCCCGAAAAAGCCCCACCCCCATGACGCGCCATGCCACCATAAGAGTCAACAATAATTTTTCGACCTGTTAAACCGCAGTCACCGACAGGGCCACCAATAATAAATTGACCTGTTGGGTTAATATGGAACTTAGTACCTTTGTGTAACCATTCGGCAGGTAAAACGTGCTTAATAATCAGCTCCATCACTGCTTCTTGTAAATCACCGTAGGCAATATCAGGATTATGTTGCGTCGATAACACCACTGCATCAATGGCAACAGGTTTACCGTTTTCGTATCTAAACGTCACTTGTGATTTGGCATCAGGACGTAACCACGGCAACAAGCCACCTTTGCGGACTTCGGCTTGACGCTCTACCAAACGGTGGGCATAACAAATCGGGGCAGGCATGAGTACATCGGTTTCGTTGCTGGCATAACCGAACATCAAGCCTTGGTCGCCTGCGCCTTGGTCTTCGGAGCGAGAGCGGTCAACTCCTTGAGCAATGTCCACCGACTGTTTACCAATAATGTTGATAATGCCACAGGTTGAGCCATCGTAACCGACGGCTGATGAGGTATAACCAATATCGTTAATCACACCGCGTACTAAATCTTCTAAATCAATCCATGCGCTAGTGGTAATTTCGCCCGAAACAATCGCTACCCCTGTTTTGACCATCGTTTCACAAGCAACACGCGCATATTTATCTTTACTAATAATGGCATCTAATACCGCATCCGAAATTTGGTCAGCGATTTTATCGGGATGACCTTCGGACACTGACTCACTGGTAAAAACACTATAATCACTCATGATGAAGCCTTTGAGAATAAAATAAGTAAAATAAAAAAGTAAACAAAGATAAGACTTTTAGGCAGGTAGGGCAAGGGAACATTACGCAACTACTGGCAAAATGGCATTATTAGCCAAATATTGCTATGCTCATTGGCTTCAAAAATAACATGATATTTGTGGCTTATGGAATTATTAACCTTGCTGTCAGATGGTAAATTTCACTCTGGTGTCGATTTGGCTCAGCACTTGAATGTCAGTCGTACTACCATTGCCAAAAAAATCAAAGATTGGCAAGCTTGTGGTTTAGATATCGATGTGGTGCAAGGTAAAGGTTATCGCTTACAGCAACCCATACAATGGCTACAGCAATCACAAATTTGGCAACACATACCTGTTGACATCCAACAAAAAATAAGCTTGTTTGAGCTTAAACAAGAGGTTGCATCAACCAATGATGTGGTTGCAGAGCAACTGCAAACCCTAAAAAAATCGGGCATTGTGTGTGTGGCTGAAATGCAAAGTGCAGGGCGTGGTCGTCGTGGCCGAACATGGTTTTCGCCTCCTGCAGGGACATTTTATGGCTCAGTCGGTTGGTTATTTTATCAGGGCTTTCAGGTTTTAGAAGGCTTGAGCTTAGCAGTGGGGGTGGCTGTTATTAAAGCACTGCAAACACAAGGCATCGAAGGCTTAAGTCTAAAGTGGCCAAATGATATTTTGTGGCATGGTAAAAAATTAGGCGGTGTGTTAATAGAAGTCAACGCCGAAATGGATGGCGTGTGTGCGGTGGTGGTAGGTGTAGGGGTTAATTTGGCTTTGCCACAAGCCGTTAAACAGCAAATTGAGCAAGAAGTTGTTGATATAAGAGAAATTATTGGCCAAACACTTAACCGACAGCAAGTGACTGCCGCTCTAATTAGCCATATTGTCAGTCTGTTGGCGGCTTATGCACAAGTAGGTTTTTCGGCATGGCAGACTCAATGGCAACAATATGATGCTTTGTATGGCCAAGAAGTGGAAGTATTAGGTTTAGCACAACCGATTGTTGGGATTGCAAAGGGCATAGATAAAACAGGCGCATTGATTATCCAAACCAATTTAGGGCAGCAAGTCATCAGTGGTGGAGAAGTTAGCTTGCGTAAAAGGCAGCCATCAATATGAGTAAACAATGTTTTATTGATATGGGCAATTCACGTATCAAATGGTGGTTATGTGAAAATCAACATATTATTGCTAGTCATGCTTGTTGGCATCAACAAAACTTAGCAGCATTTGCAGCAGAGTTACCTGATATTTTTCATCAGCCTGTCGATTTTGTTGGTGTTTCGTCAGTGTTAGATAATCAGAGTAATCAATATTTAACATGGTTATCTGAGTCATGGTGGCACAAAAAACCGTTATTTGCTCAGACCAGTTCACAGCATTTAGGCATACAGTGTGGATATCATCAGCCTGAGCGTTTGGGAATTGACCGTTGGTTAAATATTTTGGCAGTTGCACCACAACAGCCTGTATGTGTGGTCAGTTGCGGCACAGCTTTAACTGTAGATTTTGTTCATGAACATCAGCATTTAGGTGGCTTTATTTTGCCTAATATGAATTTACAGTTATCGGCACTGATACAAGGCACTCAAGGTGTAAGACCGAGTGTAATAGAACACCCCAATTTATCTTTAGGTAAAAACACTAGCGAAGCGGTGTATCATGGTATATTGTTGGCCTGTGTTGGTGCTATCGAAACTGCCTATAATCAACAACAAAAACAAGTGGCAAAACCTCTAAAATTAGTTTTAACGGGCGGTAATGCTGCAAAAATAGGGCAGCATTTGCATATTGCTCATGATATTATTCCCGAATTGTTATTGGTAGGTATGCAGCGTTATTTTGGGTGTCACTCATAAAAGCCACATTATCAGGACTTAATACATGCGCCGAAACGTCAGTGTTGAATAGTGTTCATTCATTGGCAACTCTGTGATTATAAGTCTTAATTATAAGAGGAATGGATATGCCTTTAGTCTTTGGACTCTTGGTCGTCTTAAATGCCGTTTTTTTGGCATGGCAATTTTTTGAACAACAAAATCGTGGTCATAACACGGTTATTGTGATGGATAAACAAGATGGCAAAAAAATAGAGCTTCTTGCTGAACGTCCCGATATTGCCCAAAATGCTAAAGAAGTCGAAAATGTGGGGATTGTTGATGATACTAAGCAAACAACGTCCTCTAAAGATGATAGAGCATGTTATCGTATTGGGCCTTTGCTTGATCCTGATATGGCGCGTCAAATCAAAGCTACCTTTGAAAAAGGCGGTTTTGATGTTGCTTTGAGCTCAAGTAATAGTGGTGGTTCCAAATATTTATTGTATATTCCACCCGTTGCTACTATAGAAAAAGCCGAAAGTATTGCTAAAGAATTACAAAAACAAGGTGTAGATGCTTCAGTAGTTACAGAATCACAAATGGCAAATGCCATTTCTCTAGGTACAGTAGCGGATTATGATCAAGCGCAGGCCATTAAAGCGCGTGTTGCTGAATTGGGTTATCGTGCTGACATGAAAACAACTCTAGTGTCACGTAAAGAGCAATGGTTGCTGGTCAGTAATGTCTATGCGGCTGGAAAAACACAAATTGATCGTATTTTAGCGGGCAGTTCTGGCTTAGATAAAGAAAAGGTAAATTGTCGATAATCATGTCCTTTTGCCTGTTTATATCATTTTATCGCCTCGTTAGGTAAAAGGTAAAAATCTATGCCTATCAATGAAGACTCTCCTTTAGTCTCTATTCGTAATTTAAATTTTAGTCGTGGTGAGCGACCTATTTTTGAAAATCTCAACTTGGATATTGCCCGTGGCAAAGTAACAGCAATTATGGGGCCATCGGGTTGTGGCAAAACCACTACCTTACGTTTTATTGGCGGACAATTGAATCCCGATTCGGGGCAAGTATTAGTCAATGGTTATAATGTCCCAGATATGGGGCGCAAGCAATTATTTGATGCTCGCGCCAAAATGGGAATGTTATTTCAAAGTGGAGCGTTGTTTTCGGATTTGTCGGTATATGAAAATGTTGCTTTTCCGTTGCGTGCACATACTGAACTCCCCGAGTATTTGATTAAAGAAATCGTGCTAATGAAACTCGAAGCGGTGGGATTACGTGGTGCAGTCAAACTGATGCCTAGCGAGCTGTCTGGAGGAATGCAACGTCGTGCTGCTTTAGCTCGTGCTATTGCTTTAGACCCTGATTTAATTATGTATGATGAGCCGTTTGCAGGCCAAGACCCGATGGTAAAAGGGGTTCTAGTTACATTGATAAGAACTTTACGTGAGGCGTTGGGACTAACTTCTATCGTCGTGTCTCATGATATTCCCGAAACCCTACATATTGCTGATTATATTTATATTATTGCTAATAAAAGCATTATTGGGCAGGGTACGCCCGATGAGTTGCGTCAATCTGACTCTCCCTTTGTACAACAATTTTTAAATGGCACTCCCGATGGGCCTGTGCGCTTTCACTATCCTGCCAATAGCTATGCTCAAGAATTAGGAGTAGCAGTTTAATGCTAGAGATGATTCGTCAGATAGGCGCAGTTGCGTTGGCACGTTTGCAGGCGATAGGAGCGGCAGGGGTGTTTTTATGGCAAGCTCTTGTTGCCATACCGCAACCCAAAGCTTCTTTCTTGTTATTGGTGCGGCAACTGTACTCGGTAGGTGTGATGTCATTGCCCATTATTTTGGTGTCGGGTTTGTTTATTGGTTTGGTATTAGGTTTACAGGGTTATAACATCTTAGTGACTTATGGTAGTGAACAAGCCTTAGGTACGATGGTAGCATTAACTTTAGTACGAGAGTTAGGGCCTGTGGTAACAGCCTTGTTATTTGCTGGGCGTGCAGGTTCAGCACTCACCGCCGAAATTGGTTTAATGAAAGCCACTGAACAGCTTGCCAGTATGGAAATGATAGGTGTTGACCCTTTGAGACGTATTGTTGCACCACGTTTTTGGGCTGGTTTTATTAGTATGCCCTTGTTGGCGATGATTTTTTCGGCGGTTGGTGTGATTGGTGGCATGTTAGTCGGTGTTGATTGGTTAGGCATTTATTCAGGCTCTTTTTGGGCAAATATGCAAAACTCGGTCGAATTTGCCGATGATGTGATTAACGGTATTATCAAAAGTGTGGTTTTTGGTATGACCGTCACTTGGATTGCCTTATTTCAGGGTTATGATTGTGTGCCAACGTCTGAAGGTATTTCGGTGGCCACTACGCGCACCGTTGTTTATGGCTCGTTGGCGGTGTTAGGCCTAGATTTTATTTTAACAGCCGTTATGTTTGGAGGTTTTTAATGCGCGCTCGCTCCCTAGAACTTGCGGTTGGTGCATTTTTGGTAGTTGGTATTGCTGCCCTATTTTTTTTGGCTATTAAGGTCAGTGGCTTAAGCAGTGAGCTCAGTCAGCCGAGTTACAAAGTGTATGCTCATTTTCAGAATATTGGTGGTTTGACAGTACGCTCCAAAGTCACTATGTCGGGTGTTACTATTGGCCGCGTTGCCGCCATTGAGTTAGATAAAAAACGTTTAAATGCCAAAGTCACGATGGAAATTTATAATGATGTTAATGAAATCAGTACCGATGCTGTAGCGAGTATATTAACTGCGGGTTTATTAGGTGAAAAATATATTGGTATTGTACCAGGTGCTGATGACACATTTATAAAGAACGGTGACGAAATCGAACAGACACAGTCCTCATTAGTGTTAGAAGATTTAATAGGCAAGTTTTTATTTAACAAAGCCACGGAAGACAAAGCACCAGCCAAAGCAGAAACACCTCCTGCCGCACCAGCAACGGCTCAAGACGAGTTTTAATGAGGATTTTAAATATGTCAATTATTGTAAAACGTGCTTTTGCACTATTCACTATGATGAGCATGATGTTGTTTGCACAACTGAGTTTGGCGGCAGAAAACCCAAAAGATTTTGTGCAAAGAATTTCTACCGACCTAACGACTCGTTTAACCAAAGAAAAAGCCGCTTATCAAAAAGACCCACAATTATTGTTAAAAATTGTTCAAGAAAATATTGAACCGTATGTTGATTTTAATGGGTTTGCCAAAGGGGTGATGGGGCAATTTTATCGTCAAGCGAGCGATAAACAACGTGCTGATTTTACCGATATTTTCAAAAAAAGCTTAATTAAAACCTACGCTAATGGCTTAGGTGCTTACGAAAACCAAAAGTTTACCGTTAAACCCTTTGTTGCGGGAGATGACCCCAAAAAAGCACAAGTTGAGATGGATATTCAAACGAATAGCAGTACTACCATTCCAGTGACTTATCAATTGGTGTTGGATGCTCAAGGCCAATGGAAAGTGCGTAATGTATTATTAAATGGCATTAACTTGGGTTTAACATTCCGTAATCAGTTTGCTTCGACGGTTGAAGCAAATCGTGGTAATTTAGACAAAGCGATTGCCAACTTTGTGCCTTCCGCTGGTGAAGCGAAAAAATAATCAAAGTAAAATCGTGCCTTCGACTCCGCTCAGGCAGCTTTTTTGTTGACTGAGCGAAGTCGAAGTCACATCAATTGATTAGTATTAGCTATATTATGTTGAGTATGAGATGACAAATACTGTTGCTCAATTACGTTTACAAGATGCGCGCCTCCATTTTGGAGGCGTTGTGCATTTTGATAATGCAGAAAAAATTTGCAATGACGGCTTAAAATTATTAAAAAGCGCGCCTAAACAGATTACTATAGATATGCAAATGTTGCAGACCAGTCATAGTATTGTGGTCGCTATTTTAGTCTCATGGACACGTGCTGCCAATCAAGCAGGACAGCACTTGTTAATGGTCAATATGCCCGAAAAACTCCGTGCTTTAATCAAAGTCAGCGGTTTAACCCAAGCTCTTCCTGAACAAAATTAGGAATTTATATGAATCCCGAAGCCATTAAAACCTTATTAGTCGCCGCCTTTCCCCAAGCCGAAGCCATTGAAGTGTCTGGTGAAGGCAGTAAATATAATGTGACAATTGTCAGTGAAGAATTTACTAGTTTACGACCTGTTGCCAAACAACAACGTGTTTATGCCCCATTAAATGAGCATATTGCCAGTGGTGCAATTCATGCCGTTACCATGCGTACTTTAACGCCAGAAGAATGGCGTAAAGCAAAATTATTTGGTTAATAAGAAGAATAGCAAATGGATAAATTATTAATTAGTGGCGGTAACCGCTTAGAAGGTGATGTACGTATTTCGGGCGCAAAAAATTCGGCTTTGCCATTGTTGGCAGGAACAATTTTGGCCTCGACACCTGTTAGCTTAGATAACGTGCCCGATTTGCACGACATTAAAACCATGATTCGCATTTTGCAAAACATGGGTATGACCATCGAACGTCAGGCTGATGGTAAAGTGTTGATTAATGCCAATACCTTAGACAAACCTGTTGCTCCGTATGAGTTAGTGAAAACCATGCGTGCATCAATTTTTGTTTTGGGTTCTTTGGTGACACGCTTTAAAGAAGCTTATGTGTCTTTACCAGGTGGCTGTGCCATTGGTTCGCGTCCTGTAGATCAGCATCTCAAGGCATTAGAAGCTCTAGGCGCAACAGTAACCGTCGAAAAAGGTTATGTTCATGCCAAAGTTGATGGCCGTTTGCGTGGTGGTCGTATCTTTTTTGATATGGTGACGGTGGGTGGCACAGAAAACGCAATTATGGCGGCAACCTTAGCCGAAGGCACAACCATTATTGAAAATGCCGCGCGTGAGCCAGAAGTCGTTGATTTGGCTAATATGCTCATCAAAATGGGCGCAAAAATTGAAGGTGCAGGTACAGACCGTATTATTGTGCATGGCGTTGATGAGTTGCAGGGTTGTGAATATTCTGTTTGTCCAGACCGTATTGAAACAGGTTCATACTTAGCGGCTGCGGTGATGACTGGCGGACGTATTAAAGCCACCCATACCGATCCTGCTTTATTGGATGCGGTGTTGTTAAAGTTTCTCGAAATGGGCGCTTCTGTGACCACAGGCACAGACTGGATTGAAGTGGATATGCAAGGCAAACGGCCACGTGCTGTTAACTTTCGTACCGCACCACACCCAGCCTTTCCGACCGATATGCAAGCTCAGTTTATGGCTATTAACGTCATTGCCGAAGGCACAGGCACAATTAACGAAACCATTTTTGAAAACCGCTTTATGCACGTTCCCGAGTTAAACCGTATGGGGGCAAATATTGCTGTGGATGGCCATACAGCAGTGGTGCGAGGTGTCGAAAAACTAGAAGGTGCGCCTGTGATGGCCACCGACTTACGCGCATCAATGTCCTTAGTATTAGCTGCATTAGCTGCCGAAGGTGATACCCTGATTGATCGTATTTATCACATTGACCGTGGTTATGAGCGTGTAGAAGAGAAGTTATCGTTATTAGGTGCTAATATACGCAGAGTGAAAGCGTAAACCAAGAGAATCATTTGAATGTCGCAGTTAACTATTGCTTTATCTAAAGGACGTATTTTAAAAGATACTTTGCCACTGTTAAAAGTGGCAGGTATTGAAATGTTGGAAGACCCCGAAAAAAGTCGTAAATTGATTTTTCCGACCACTCATCCACAAGTGAATATTATTATTATTCGTGCGACTGATGTGCCAACTTATGTTGAAAATGGCGCAGCCGACTTAGGCGTGGCAGGTAAAGACGTGCTGATGGAGCATGGTGCAAGTGGGGTATATGAGCCGCTAGATTTAGATATTGCCAAGTGTAAATTGATGGTCGCAGGCAAAGTAGATGCTCCACCTGTGAGTGGTCGTTTGCGTATTGCCACTAAATTCGTCAATTTGACTAAACAATACTATGCGCAAAAAGGCGAACAAGTTGAAGTCATTAAGCTCTATGGTTCTATGGAGTTAGCACCTTTAATGGGCTTAGCTGATCGTATTGTTGATGTGGTCGATACTGGCAAAACTCTAAAAGAAAATGGTTTAGAGCCATTGGAACTCATTTCTTATATTTCTTCACGATTGATTGTTAATAAAGCGAGTTTTAAACGTAAATCCGATTTAATTCAGCCTTTATTGCAACAACTCACGCAGGCAGTCGCCGAAAATAAGGTGTAATTTATGGCATCCATTCGTCGTTTAAGCACAACTGCTCCAGAGTTTGAGCAGGAATTAAATCAGCTATTAGCGTGGGAAAGCGTTAACGATCATCAGTTACAACAAACGGTGTTAGATATTATTAGCCGTGTTAAACAACAAGGTGACACCGCTGTTTTAGATTATACCCGTCGTTTTGATCAAGTAACGGCTGAGACAATGGCTGGCTTGAGTTTGTCGGCAGAGCAATTGTCTACGGCTTATCACAACTTAAATGAGCAACAACGTAATGCGTTGGCCAGTGCGGCCGAGCGTATTCGTTATTATCATGGCAAACAAAAACAAGATTCATGGCAATATCAAGAAGTTGATGGCACGATGCTCGGTCAACAAATTACGCCATTAGATCGCGTGGGTATTTATGTACCTGGTGGTAAAGCCAGTTATCCTTCATCGGTGTTAATGAATGCTATTCCTGCCAAAGTGGCAGGTGTACCTGAAGTGATTATGTGTGTGCCAACACCACGCGGCGAAGTCAATAATTTGGTATTAGCAGCGGCTTATTTAGCAGGTGTTGATAAAGTATTTACCATTGGTGGGGCGCAGGCTGTTGCGGCTTTAGCCTATGGCACAGCAACCATTCCTAAGGTTGATAAAATTGTTGGGCCAGGTAATAGTTATGTCGCAACCGCTAAACGTTTAGTGTTTGGCCAAGTCGGCATTGATATGATTGCAGGCCCTTCCGAGATTTTAATTTATTGTGATGGCAAAACTAATCCAGATTGGATTGCCATGGATTTATTTTCTCAAGCTGAACACGACGAAGAAGCACAAGCCATTTTAATCAGTGAAGATGCAGCGTATTTAGACGCGGTACAACAATCTATTGATAAATTGTTGCCTACTTTAGAGCGTGCAGTGATTGCTCGTGCTTCGTTAACGGGGCGTGGTGCATTAATTCATGTTAAAAATCAACAGGAAGCCTTAGCGGTGATTAACCGTATTGCGCCTGAGCACTTAGAGTTATCTGTTGATAATCCAGAAGCTTTATTGCCGTATATTCGTCATGCGGGCGCAATTTTTATGGGGCGTTATACGCCTGAAGCCTTAGGTGATTATTGTGCAGGGCCAAATCACGTCTTGCCAACATCGGGTACAGCCCGTTTTTCTTCCCCTTTAGGCGTTTATGATTTTCAAAAGCGTTCTAGTTTGATTTATTGCTCCGCGCAAGGTGCAAGTCATTTAGCAGAAGTGGCTTCAGTCTTGGCGCGAGGTGAAAGTTTAACGGCTCATGCACGTTCAGCAGAGTATCGTATTCTTTCTGAGGAATAAGCAGATGGACTTAGCCGATAAATTTGTCCAATTTGCCGAATCAGGAAATCAACAACGTTTGCAAACCAAAGACGGTCGTGTGTTGCAGGGTTGGATTATGGAAATTACCGACGATGCCTTGTTAATTAGCACAGGTTCAGGCGAGAAAGGCCAAGATGTTTGGCTTAAGCTAGTCGATGTTGAACCGACTAGTCTTGCTTATTTTCATAGTCACAGCCAACAGTGGCAGCCATTTATTATCTGATTTGAGTGGTATTGTGCAGCTTATGAAAGTTTATCTTGATAATTGTATGTTTAATCGGCCTTTTGACAATCAAACCAATTTACGGGTACGCATTGAGACAGAGGCGAAGTTATATGTTCAAGATAAAATTAAATTAGGTGATTTGGGCTTGGTTTGGTCTTACATTTTGGATTTTGAAAATTTCCAAAACCCATTTGTGGAGCGTAAACAGGCCATTGCTAAATGGCGAAATCTTGCTAATGTTGATATTGAGGAAACGGCTTTATTATTGGCAAATGCACAATTTTTTGTTTCTTTAGGTATTCAACCGAAAGACGCATTACATGTAGCTTGTGCAATCGAAGGGCAAGCTGATTATTTTTTATCAACAGACGATAAATTGCTTAAAAAGTTAGTAACACAACATCAAATAATAGCAATGAACCCCGTAGATTTTATTAAGGTGCTTGAAAATGATTACTGATACCGAAATCAAGCTAAAGGGCGTTGAGGCTTTAATTGTAGCTTTGGGGGAAGTTCAAGCAGAGCGTTTTATTAGCTTAATTCTGCGAGAGCCATTTGATTATACCCTGTGGCAACAAAAGTTATGGCTAAATCAATCTGTTGAAAGCATTAGCAGTATGGCAATGGCGCATCGCCAAGCGGTTAAGTAACTCACGTAGATTGAATTCAATGAGCCATTTTTTCCTAACAAACAGCGGTCTGAGCTTTCGTTAGGGCAAGTGGCGATTAGCACGCGTAGGATGCAATAACCGAAGGGCATTGCATCATTTTTAATTTAAATGATGAATAAAAAAAGGTGCATTACGCTGTCGCTAATGCACCCTAGCTCTGGTTTTTGCTACCTCTCCTAAATTAGGGGAGGAAAGTTTGTAGCCTGTATGCAGTATAGCGAAATACAGGAAATCATGGTTGATTTGATTTTCGTGTCACTGACTGATTACCTGACTGTCTAAAAATTCTTGAGTACCATTATGAGCCAAGCTTATTGGAGTCCTTTAGTTAAGACTTTAGTGCCGTATATTCCTGGTGAACAACCTAAAGTCGCTAACTTAATTAAATTAAATACCAACGAAAATCCCTATCCACCTTCGCCCTTAGCGTTGCAAGCCATGCAACAAGCAGTAGGTGAGGGCTTACGTTTATATCCCGACCCTGATGCCTCTGCCTTAAAACAAGCCATTGCCGATTATTATGGCGTAGAACGTCAACAAGTGTTTGTGGGTAATGGCTCAGACGAAGTGTTAGCGCACGCGTTTATGGCTTTTTTTAAACAAAACGAGCCGATTTTATTTCCTGATATTTCTTATAGTTTTTATAAGGTGTATGCAGGTTTATATGAAGTGGATTACCAAACCGTCCCACTCAATGAACAGTTTCAAATAGCAGTTGACGATTATCAACAACCAAATGGCGGTATTATTTTTCCTAATCCCAATGCACCAACGGCTTGTTTGTTGCCTTTAGCAGCGATTGAACAAGTATTAAAGGCTAATCCTGATCGGGTGGTGATTATTGATGAGGCGTATATTGATTTTGGTGGTCAAACGGCGATTAGTTTAGTTAATCAATATCCACAATTATTAGTGGTGCAAACCTTATCAAAATCGCGTTCTTTAGCAGGTTTACGCATCGGTTTAGCCGTTGGCCAAGCGCATTTGATTGAAGCTTTGGAGCGAGTTAAAAATAGCTTTAACTCTTATCCAATGGATAAAGTGGCGATTGCAGGTGGAGTAGCTGCTTTTGAAGATAAAGCCTATTTTCAGCAAACTTGCCAAGCAATTATAAATAGTCGCACATGGTTAACCAGTCAATTAGAACAAATGGGTTTTGAGGTTTTACCCTCGGCCGCAAACTTCATCTTTGCTCGTCATCCACAACATGATGCTACACAATTAGCTTTAGCGTTGCGTGAACAAGCGATTATTGTCCGTCATTTTAAACAACCAAGAATTGAACAATTCCTCCGAATTACCATTGGTAAAGAAGAAGATAATCAAGCCTTGGTAACAGTATTACAAAGCATTTTTTAGTCAGTAATCCCGTGTGATGTGGTTTTTCACACGGGATAAAAATTAGTTAGCGTATTCTTCATCCTCTTGCGGCTGTTCAGCTTGAGGTCTTTTGCCAATGGTCACCATTAACTCCACTTCTTGACTGCCACGCTTGACCACTACAGGTACCTTGGTATTGGGTTTAAGACTAGCAACTGTTTTAAGCAGGTCACTATCGGTAGTAATTTTTTTGCTATTGATACTAATAACAGTATCATTTGGTTTGAGTCCGCCTTGTGCTGCAGGACCACCGCGCACAATACCTGCAATTTCTACCCCTTCATTGGCTTTTTTGTTAATCGTACCGTCTTCATTAAAATCGTGGTTACTTTGCTTAATCTCGACACCCAACCAACCTCGTACCACTTGGCCGTTACTAATTATTTCTAACATCACTGATTGAGCAAGTTGGGCAGGAATAGCAAAACCAATGCCCATAGAGCCACCAGAGCGCGAATAAATAGCGGTGTTGATACCCACTAAATTACCTGCCACATCAACCAATGCGCCACCTGAGTTACCAGGGTTAATTGCGGCATCTGTTTGAATAAAATCTTCAAAAGTATTAATGCCTAAACCATTACGACCTAAGGCAGAAATAATGCCTTGAGTCACTGTTTGTCCTACACCAAATGGATTACCAATCGCAAGTACCACATCACCAACTTCATTAGGCGATGTTTTAAAGGCAAGGGTAGGGAGCTTGTCTAATTTTATTTGTATTACCGCTAAATCACTGTCGGGGTCAGTGCCAATTACTTTAGCTTTAGCTTTGCGACCATCGTGGAGTGCAACTACAATCTCGGTTGCTTTGCCCACTACATGGTTATTAGTCAAAATATAACCATCTTTAGAGACTATTACGCCCGAACCCAAACCAGAACGTGGCTCAGCCTGTTGTTGATTCATGCCGTGTCGTCGTAAAAACTCACCAAAAAACGGGTCGTTCATTAACGGATGAGCGTCTTGTTTAACAATTTCAGTGGTAAAAATATTGACCACCGCAGGGGCTGTTGCTTTGACGGTTGCCGCATACGAAGTCACACCATTACCATTATTTTGAATAGCGGCTGGACGCTCTTGACTTAGATTGACTTGAGCAGGTGGCTTATGTGAGTTGGGGGTTTCTGTTGGTTGACAGGCAACAATACTCGCAATACTACAAACGATGAGTACGGGTTTAATGAAGGAGTACGACATAAAAAATAATTCCATCCAACACGACTGAGCATATACTTGGGGGCTATTCTAAATTAGTACAAGGGTAAAATATGGCCTCTTTAACACAACTTAGTGATTTGTTACAAAGCACCTTAAAACCACATCTTTTTAGTGACTATTGTCCTAATGGTTTGCAAGTTGAGGGGCGGGCTGAGGTTAAACGCTTAGTAACAGGTGTGACGGCTTGCCAAGCGTTAATAGATAAAGCTATTGAGCTACAAGCAGATGCAATTTTGGTTCATCATGGCTTCTTTTGGAAAAGTGAAAACCCTTGTGTGGTCGGGATGAAGAAAAATCGCCTACAAGCTTTGTTAAAACATGATATTTCGTTGTTGGCCTATCATTTGCCTTTAGATGCTCATGCTGAGTTAGGTAATAATGCGCAGTTAGCCCAAAAATTGGGTTTAAATATGGCCGAAGCGTTATATCCTGATAATCCTAAACAAGTCGGTAATATTGCAGTCTTAGAACAAGCTCTAAGTGTCGATGAATTAAGCCATCGTTGCCAACAGGTATTAGGTCAGGCGCCAATACATATTGCAGGACAAGCACAGCATTTAAGGCGTATTGCCTTTTGTACGGGTGCAGCACAAGGTTTTATTGAGCAAGCGGTGTTAATGGGTTGTGATGCCTATATCAGTGGTGAGATTTCCGAGCCAACGGTGCATATTGCTCGTGAAATGGGTATTCATTATTTTGCCGCAGGCCATCATGCCACTGAGCGTTATGGTGTACAGGCAGTAGGTGAGTTTTTGGCGGCTAAATTAGGTATTGAACATATTTTTGTGGAAGTGGAAAATCCTGTTTGAGAAAGTGGGGGCGAACATAGTCGCCCTTATTTTAAACCGTTAAAATAATCGCTTCATGTCCTGCTTGAATCGCGCTTCCTTCTTGGCAGTTAATTTTAAACACTGTACCCGTTACACTACTGGTGACATTAAACTCCATCTTCATTGACTCAATAATCACTAAGGTATCCCCAATTTGCACGGTGTCGCCTTCTTTGACTAAAATTTTCCAAACATTACCCGAGACACTATTGTTGATAATGACAGCATTAGCAGGCAGTTCAATGGTGGCGGTGCTTTGTGTTTGCTGTTGTTGGCTGTCATCGTAATGGGCTTGGCCTGTTACTAACCAACGTTCGCGCTCGGCATCAAATGCGCTTTGTTGTTTGTCTTTAGCTTCGGTAATAGATTCGGCGTTATCGGCCAAAAAGCGACGATAATCACTGAGTTTAAACACGGTATTTTCAATTTTTAGTGGGTAGCGTCCTAAAGGAAAATCAGCACGAATTTGGCTTAATTCCTCATTGCTCACAGGAAAAAAGCGGATTTGATCAAAGAAGCGTAATAACCACGGTTTACCCTCGGTAAAGGCATCGGTTTGGCGATAACGATTCCACATTTGTAAGGTTCGACCAACAAATTGGTAACCACCTGGTCCTTCCATGCCATAAACGCATAAATACGCTCCGCCAATGCCTACCGCATTTTCGGGTGTCCATGTTCGTGCAGGATTATATTTGGTAGTGACTAAGCGGTGGCGTGGGTCAATGGGCGTAGCAACAGGTGCGCCTAAATAGACATCGCCCAAGCCCATAACTAAATAACTGGCCTCGAATAAAATGTTTTGGACTTGTTCGATACTGTCTAGGCCATTGATACGGCGAATAAATTCGATATTACTTGGACACCACGGCGCGTCTTTGCGTACCGATTGCATATATTTTTCAATGGCTACCTGCGTGGAAATATCATCCCATGATAAGGGTAAATGCACGATGCGTGATGGCACTTCAATATCATCAATGGCATCAAGTTGTTCTTCGGCTTGTTTTAGCTCGTTTAATAAATGGTCACGGCTGATTTGAGTGGTGTCAAAATGAATCTGTAAAGAACGGATACCCGGCGTTAAATCAATAATGCCTGTTAATTGTCGTTGTTGAATCCATTGCATTAAGGCATGAGCGCGAAAACGTAAGTTTAAATCAAGGACTAAATCGCCGTATTCGACCAACAGATATTTATCACCTGCTTGTCGATAAATAACTTGTACTTTGTCATCTTCAGCAGGTAAGTGGAGTAAAATTGGATTTTCTAACTCAGTTAAAGAATGATCAAGCTCCGTTAATGGTTCAGTCAATGTCGCTAATGTTTGCTGTTGTGCTTGTTCTAAAGCCAAAGCTTGTTGATAATTTAAGGGAATAAAACGAATTTTATCACCAGCCCGTAATTGACCTAGCTTCCATAATTCAGCGTTTACCACCACCGCAGGACAAACAAAACCACCCAAACTTGGGCCATCTGGCCCTAAAATCACGGGCATATCGCCTGTAAAATCAATTGCACCAATCGCATAAGCGTTATCGTGGATGTTGGAGGGGTGTAAACCTGCTTCTCCACCATCAGTTCTAGCCCATGTCGGTTTAGGGCCAATTAAACGTACGCCTGTGCGACTAGAGTTATAGTGAACTTCCCATTCGGTGGCAAAAAACTGTTTAATATCTTCGTTGGTAAAAAAATCAGGCGCACCATGAGGGCCATATAACACGCCAATTTGCCAATGGTGACTAAATTGTGGAATGATTTTGACATCAGCAAGCTGTGTTGATAATCCCTGACAAGGCGCTATATGCAATACATCACCAACTCTTAAGGTGCGCCCTGCATGACCACCAAATTGTCCAAGTGTAAACGTTGAACGGCTGCCTAAGTATAGCGGTACATCCAGTCCACCTTGAATTGCTAAGTAGCTTCGTGCGCCAGTGCTACTTACTACCCCCATTTTTAATACACTACCTGCCTCAACGGTGATTGCTTGCCATAAAGGAATTGGGCAATCATCCACTGTGGCGTTGATGGGTGCACCTGTAATAGCAATCACAGTACGTTGATTAAAACGTAAAGTAGGAGCAGTCATGGTACATTCTAAACTTGCAGCTTCTTCGCTATTACCAACTAATTTATTAGCGACTCTAAAACTGTAGTTATCCATTGGCCCAGAGGGAGGCACACCGACATCCCAATACCCCAAACGGGCAGGGTAATCTTGGACAGTGGTTTGAATACCTGCTTCTAAAACGTCAATGGTATTTACCGTAAAACTAAAATTATTCAAATAACGGGTGGTTTGTTTGCCTTGACTAAAAATGTTATCGGCCAAAATTTGTTGTAAATAGCTAAGATTCGTTTCAATGCCTGCAATTTTGGTATTGGCTAATGCTTGTTGTAACTTGTCTAAAGCGCCGGCACGCGTGTCAGCATGAACAATAATTTTAGCTAACATCGGGTCATAAAAAGCGGGCACATCACTGCCTGTTTCAATCCATGTATCAACACGAGTATCGGTGGGTAATTGGACTTGAGTTAACACCCCTGCTGACGGTTGAAAATTTTTGTGAGGGTCTTCGGCATATAAACGCACTTGCATTGACGCGCCAACGGCGGTTGGTTGTAATGTTTGCAGTGGCGGCAGAGTGCCAGCTGCTAAACGTACCATCCATTCCACTAAGTCAATGTTCATCACTTCTTCGGTAACACCATGCTCAACCTGCAATCGAGTATTAACTTCTAAAAAGTAAAATTGTTGTGTGTCTGCATCAAAGACAAACTCAACCGTACCAGCCGAGCGGTAATTAACGGCTTGGCCTAAACGAATGGCGGTGGCATACAAGGCTTGGCGTGTGGCTTCACTGAGGTGAGGAGCGGGGGTTTCTTCAATCACTTTTTGGTTACGTCTTTGCACCGAGCAATCACGTTCGCCTAACGCTAAAACTGTACCTTGACCATCACCAAAAATTTGCACTTCAATATGACGGGCATGTTCAACATATTTTTCTAAATACAAACCTGCATCTTTAAAATTAGCGCGTGCCAAACGTTCGACAGAGCCATAAGCATCAGCTAATTCGGCTTCTTGCCAAATCAAACGCATACCAATGCCACCACCACCAGCCGTGCTTTTGAGCATGACTGGATAGCCAATTCTTTTCGCTTCAAGGCTGGCATGAGCCAAGTCAGCTAATAAACCACTGCCTGTTAATAAAGGCACGCCGTTACTTTCGGCTAATGCCCGTGCGGTATGTTTTAGGCCAAAGGCGCGCATTTGTTCGGGCGTAGGGCCAATAAAGGCAATATTGGCAGCAGCACAAGCAGCAGCAAAATCCGCATTTTCGGATAAAAAACCATAACCGGCATGAATCGCTTGTGCACCTGTTTGTTGGGCAGCGGCTAAAATTTTATCAGCGCGTAAATAACTGTCACTGGCTGGTGCAGCACCAATACATATCGCTTCATCGGCTAAACGCACATGTAACGATTGAGCATCGGCCTCAGAATAAACAGCAACGGCTTGAATATTAAGTTTTTTTAAGGTGCGAATAATACGACAAGCAATTGCACCACGATTAGCAATTAAAACTTTAGTGAGCATGATGATTTTCCGTGGGTCGTCCCACACAACAACACAAAATAGCGATAGGTCGTCCTAACGTTATAGATTTAAACAACATCCCAAACTAATAATTGAATCGGTGTTGGATTGTAGGCATTACACGGATTATTCAGTTGTGGGCAGTTAGAAATTAGTACGACAATATCCATTTCTGCTTGTAAATCAACATATTTACCTGCGCCAGAAATCCCATCGGCAAAATGTAAATCACCATTAGCCGACACAGGTACATTCATAAAAAAGTTGATGTTACTGGTGATGTCACGTTTAGTTAATCCCAGTTCTAAACTGTAGGGGTGATGGGCGATTGCATGCATAAAATTGTCACGGCAACTGTGCATATGACGTGTATCAATGCTGTAACGCACACAATTACTTTCGGCAGCACAAGCCCCACCTAAAGTGTCATGGCGACCACAAGTATCATCCACTATACGCAACATGACATTGCCTAAGTTACTGTATAAAGCAGAGCCTTTTTCTAAATAAAGTTGTTGTTGGTGGCGAATGGTATCACTAGCACTGTAGCGTTCACTGGCATCATGGGCATTATAAAATAGCGTATCAACTGCCTGATTACCTTCTAGATCTAAAATACGAAAAATTTGCCCACGTTTAACTTTACCCATCCAAGCTTCACCAGACGGGCATATTTGGTTGAGTACGGCATTTTCTATGCTTAATGGACTCATATTGTACTCCTCGTCTACACAGCGTAATAACGTTCAGTTAAGATAAAGCCGCGAGTATTTTGCGGGCAACTTGTACGGCAAGCATCGTTATCAGCGACTGAATCTGCACGATATGCACTTAATAACACAGGTTTTGGCGAGTATTCGCTGGCTTGGTTTAAGGGGTGAGGCGCAGTAGCAAGCATAACTAAGGTGTTCATTTCAAAACGTAAATCAATGACACTGTCTGCTTTGCTATGGCTATGGTGATGAGAAAGTTTGCCATTGTCATCACAACTAACTTTGCTAAAAAAATTGATGTTAGGTACAAGGTCGCGTAAACCTAAACCATATTTGCCCAATTCAATCAATAAACTATCTTGGCCATTTCGATACATTTGATTGCGTGCTTGACCAAAATTTGCCTCGCCATATTGGGCTTTGACTTGTGCGCTATCGGACAGGCCACAAAAAGTATCGTTCCAACCTGCATCATCACGAATAATTGAACAAAAAATCCGACCCATATCCGAGTAACAGACATGACCTGTCGTTAAAAAAGCCGTATGTTGCGCTTTTAAAGTATCTGCCATGTTGTAGCGTTCAAGTTTATCTTCGGGATTAAAAAACAAGGCTGAGACATTTGCTCCACCTTCAACATCGGTTAAACGTAAAACAGTGCCACGTCTAATTAGACCAGACCAATGATGGCCAGCAGGCACGAGTTCTTCCCATAAAAAAGTAGGTGTTGATAAGCTCATGGTGTGTTAATCCTGAGAGTTATTAGCTTGTAAAGTCAGTTTTTCTAAAAGCTCAAAATCGGTTTTCATGCCTGATGTTTCACGGATTCTGGCTAGGATTTCGCGTTTTAATTGCAAAAACTCAGGTGAATGTTTCATATCTTGAGTGCGTTCAGCAGGTAAAGGCACGTCATAAATCGTATCAATACGGCCCGGCCTCGGTGCCATTAACACCACCCGATTACCCAAATAAATGCCTTCTTCAACATCGTGGGTAACAAAAATAATCGTGGTTTTTTCGAGTTTAAAAACGTGGCGAATTAAATCATGCATCACTTCGCGAGTTTGCGCATCGAGTGCGCCAAAAGGCTCATCCATCAATAAAATATCGGGTTTGCTCATTAAGGCACGAGCAATCGCAACACGTTGTTGCATACCACCCGATAATTGATTGGGATAGGCTTTTTCTACGGCAGATAAACCCATTAATTTTATCAGTGCATCAGTACGCCCAGACGCTGCCTCAACATCGGCTTGAGTTCGGTCGTGGGTATGTGCCTGTAATTGACGACAAAAACGAATGTTGTCACGCACACCCAACCACGGATACAAACTGTAATGTTGAAACACCATCGCTCGGTCAACATCAGGGCCATTCACTTCTTTACCATTGACTAAAATATCGCCCTCGTTATGAAATTCCAAACCACCAATAATCCGTAATAAGGTTGATTTGCCACAACCCGATGCGCCAACAAAAGTAATAAATTCATTCGCACCAATCGATAAGTTAATATCTTTTAAGGCATGAATTTGTTGTTTACCTTCTCCGAAAAATTTTTGTACACCTGTAATTTTGATTTTGGCTTCAGACATGATTAGCCTCGCAAATATAACCAAGGAAACGCTTTGCGATGTAAAGCGCGAAACAGTTGGTCAGTGAGTAAACCAATGACACCAATTAACATCATGCTGGCAAAAATTTTGTCGGTTTGTAAAAATCGTTGCGCCTTCAAAATGGCATAACCCAAACCTGAGTTAGCTGCCACTAATTCGGCAACCACCAAATAAGTCCATGCCCAGCCCATTGTTACCCGTAGTGTGTCGAGCAGGGCAGGTTTGGCCGAAGGAAAAATTACTAAACGAATCAATTCTTCACGGGTAGCTCCCATGGTTTGTGCGGCCTCAATTTGCGCCATTGGCACACGGCGCACATCTTCAGCCACCATCAACATCATTTGAAAAAATGTGCCGATAAAAATAATCGCTACTTTCGACGATTCATCAATGCCAATCCACAACATTACTAAAGGGATAAACGCCACCGCAGGCATATAACGAATAAAATCGGTCAGTGGTTCTAAAAAGGCTTGCACCGCTTTATAACTACCAATCAATAAACCTAAAGGCAGAGCAATTAACGCTGAGAGTAAAAATCCACCCATGACCCGAGAAATACTAATAAAAATGTCATTCCATAAATCATCTTCTTGCCACCAAGTAACAATACGAGTCATCACGCTCCACGGCTTGGGCAAAAATATTTCATTAGCACCATTTAATGTTGCCGCCCACCATAAAACAAAGGGAGTCAGCAAACCTAACCCTGCCAGTAACCAATAATGACGTTGACTGATTTGGCCTCTGATTGCCCACATACCTGCGCCACGATGTGCTTTGCGCTGTAATTTTTTATCCAAGTTGCCCATGCTAAAAACTCCTAATGCCCTATATTCCATTGATGTTTCACGAGATTTGCCGAAATAAGCAGAAGTTCCCCTCTTTAGTAAAGAGGGGTTAGGGGAGATTTGCAGAATTTGGCTTTACCATGACGATAAAATCCCCCCCAATCCCCCTTTGTCAAAGGGGGAGGCTTCAAACCCCAAAACATCAAAAATCCGACAGGCTATTTATTTTTTCAAGGCATCGGCAACAATCGAGCTATCTAAACCATTGGCAAATATAGGTGCTTTTTCAATCAGTTTATTGCTGACTAAAAATTGAGAAATGGTAGGAGAAACGGCTAACAAGGATTGTGGATTACTCGCTGGTGCAAAAGCAGTTTGATTGGCAGCAGCATCAAAAAAGCGTGTACCCGGTAAAAAGACTTTGTATTGTTCGGGCGGTAAACCAACGACTTTAGCCATGATTTTTGCTGCTTCATCGGGATTACTTTTGATAAAGGCAACCGTATCAAACCATGCTTTGGCCATACCAACAAAATCTTTACGTTTAGCTTTTATGGATTTGTCTTGAGCAACTAATAAATCTGGCACTAAACCCGGCATGTCCTTAGATGTAAATAAAGCACGACCTTTTTGCGATTTTTCGATTTGCGACACCCAAGGATTCCACACCACCGCTGCATCGACACGGCCTGTCATAAAGGCCGCAGCCGCATCGGCAGCCGCTAAATTAACAATTTGTACATCGCTAGCTTTGAGACCATTTTTAGACAGTGCAGTGACCAACACAAAATGCGAAATACTATATTGTTCTAAGGCTACTTTTTTGCCTTTTAAATCAGTAAAGTTTTTGATTTTAGGATTGACCATTAGAGCATCGTTGCCCGCAGAATTGTCGTTAACTAAAATAGCTTTAAGAGCCAAGCCTTTAGACATCGGCCCTAAAGAGTCAGACCATGTTTGTGAATTAGCATCTAATTGACCAGAAGATAGGGCAGCAATAGAGTCGGTGTAGTTAGGAAACCAGACTAATTTAACGTCTGCACCATATTTTTTAAAATAGCCTTTTTGTTCAGCAATATACCAAGCTACCCAACCTGGCCAGTCGCTCACACCAACTTTGACTTCAGCATGAGCAATACTACTGGTTGCGGCCGCTGTTAAGCTGATGCCTGCACCTAAACCTGCGGCAATTGTTAAGATGCGGGCTAAATGACGAATAGCAGAAGACAGACGTGACATAATTATAGGCTCCTAACGGTAAAGATACGGAGAGAGCGCGTACAACGCGACAGATTTCTCCCGGGCTTTTGTCCCGCCGTGGAGCTAACATCATTTTCTCTTGATGTAGCCGAAAGCTCTCGGACCAGACATGTAACTTTTTAGACTTATTTACATCGGAACCCTAGCCATCATCTCTGAAAAGCGCATAGTGCGCCCTCGATGACAAATATTATGCAGACTACATGCCAATCATTAAGGATTTTTGCAACTTACTGATAAAAAAGCGAATATTGCTAAAAAACACGATAAGTTAAATTTAAAAACTATAAAATTACTGTGGTACTGCTTTATAATGATTCATATTCGAACCATTGTGCATCATTAAGTGTTGTTATTCGGCCTAAGTAAAAGAACGGCAAAATAAATTAGACTAGAAGCAACAACCCAGAGATGCGTATAATTAGACCCTTTTCTACGCTCTGCAAGTTTTAGAGGAATTTTTATGTCATTAGTAAAACCACACGGTAGCGATGTTCTCCTACCTTTATTATTAGAAGGCGAGGCATTAGCTGCTGAACAAGCTCGCGCACAAGGCTTAAAAAAAGTCTTAATTAGTTCTCGCGAAAGCGGCGACTTAATTATGCTCGGTATTGGTGGTTTTACCCCATTGACTGGCTTTATGGGTAAAGACGATTGGCACAGCGTTTGTACCAATATGACATTAAGTAATGGCTTGTTTTGGCCAATCCCTATTACTTTATCCACAAGTGCAGACGTTGCTGACACTATTACGCTTGGTGAAGATGTTGCACTTGTTGATAGCGAAACTGGCGAAATCATGGGGACAATGACGGTTAGCGAAAAATACAGCATTGACAAAAACTTAGAATGCCAAGAAGTTTTCCGTACCACAGACGCTGCCCATCCTGGTGTAAAAATGGTTATGGAGCAAGGAGACGTCAACTTAGGTGGTGCGGTTAAAGTGTTATCGCAAGGTGAGTTCCCGACTAAGTATGCCGATACGTATATGACGCCTGCACAAACACGCGCTTTGTTTGAAGAAAAAGGTTGGAAAACCATTGCCGCTTTCCAAACCCGTAACCCGATGCATCGTTCACACGAATACTTAGCCAAAATTGCGGTTGAGATTTGTGATGGCGTGATGATTCACTCTTTATTAGGCGCACTCAAACCGGGCGATATTCCTGCCGATGTTCGTCAAGAAGCGATTGGTGTGTTGATTGATAATTACTTCAAAAAAGATACCGTCGTTCAATCGGGTTATCCTTTAGATATGCGTTATGCGGGCCCACGTGAAGCCTTATTACACGCCTTATTCCGTCAAAATTATGGTTGTTCACACTTAATCGTCGGTCGTGACCACGCAGGTGTGGGCGATTATTATGGTCCATTTGATGCTCAACATATTTTTGATGAGTTACAAAAAGATGCTTTAATTACTCAGCCTTTAAAAATTGACTGGACATTCTGGTGTAATGCTTGTGGCGGTATGGCTTCTACCAAAACCTGCCCACATGAAGAGCATAACCATGTAAAAGTATCGGGTACAAAGTTGCGTAAAGCGTTATCGGAAGATGAAGAAGTGCCAGACAACTTTAGCCGTCCCGAAGTGTTAGACGTATTGCGTGCGTATTATGCAGGCATTGCTAAAGAAGACCGCGCCAAAGTTGAGTTAAAAGGCCACTCTGCTAAATAAGCGGTGATTAATAAAAAAGGCGGAAATTTCCGCCTTTTTTGTTTAAAACGTCAAAAAACGCTACTTACTCAAACCGTAATCTTCATCGAGCATTCCTTTGTCAGTAGGACTTTTAGGCGCATAATCTCTTGGCGGCTCAAAGCTATCTGTAAACTTGGTATCTTTAATAGCCACTGCTTGAGGAAATGAGTCTTGGGTGTTGGTTAAACTCAAAAATGACTGAGCAGGATTTTGTGAGCTATGGCGTTTGCTGTCGGCACACAAATCATTTGCCCCTTGTTGTAAGTGCGAATGTACTTCTCGATAGGCATTCGTTAAGTTATTAACTAATTGTGCGGAGTGAGAAAAGTGCTCCGTCACTGATTTTTGATAGCTCTCATACTTATCTTGTATAGATGTCAAATGGTTTTCTAATTCGCGAATACGGCTATCACGGTTGCGATAACTATGTAACACATAGCCAGCAACAACTCCCAACGCAAAAATAGCGATGTACAATAACCACTGCATAATGCCCCCTTAGTTTTGCCCTTGCGTTTAGTCTTGGCTCTTGGTGTGCTAGTCTATTACATTTATGATTAAAATACTGTAGGAGACGCAAAATGTCTGCAACAAGCTATGTGCAAGGTCAGGCAGGTCGTATTGAAGTGCGTTTAATTATGCCAAGCCAAGTATTGCCCAATAGCGTTGCGGTGATTTGTCACCCACACCCATTATATGGCGGTACTATGGATAATAAAGTAGTGACCACCATTGCACGCGCATTTAAAGAAAAAAACATTGCCACGGTCTTGTTTAACTTTCGTGGAGTTGGCCAAAGTGACGGTGTACATGACCATGCGCGCGGCGAGGTCGATGATTTATTAACGGTGATTGCATGGGCTAAGCAACAAGCACAGGCTGATAGCTTGTATTTAGCAGGCTTTTCGTTTGGCTCTTATATTGCCGCGGCTGCGGTACCACGCTTAAAAGCCGATATTATCCTCAAAAAGCTCTATCTGATTGCGCCACCTGTGCATCATTATGCCTTTAATGCGTTGAGCTTGCCAATTGCACAAACCCTAATCGTGCAAGGTGACGAAGATGAGGTTGTTCCTGCTCAGGAAGTATTTAGCTGGGCAGAGCAGCAGCAATTGTCAATCATCAATTTTGAAGGATGTAGTCATTTTTTTCACGGGCGTTTGGTAGAATTGCGTCAATCTATATTGGATAATTTATATGCCTCACTCGGTTAAACTTTTAAGCCCTTTAGCCCGTTATCAGCAAGATTTAGCGAGCGGTACTTTTCAGCCTGACGAGGCTCAATTAGCTGCAGTTAATGAGTTACAACGAATTTATGATGAATTGGTACTGCGTTATCAGAGCTCACAAACGACAAAAGGACTAAAGCGATTACGTTTAGCAAAAAAGTTACAGCAACCTGTTGATGGCTTGTATTTATGGGGCGGAGTGGGGCGAGGCAAAACCTATTTAATGGATTTGTTTTTTGATGCCTTGCCTTTTAGACGCAAAATGCGTATGCACTTCCATCGGTTTATGCAGCGCGTTCACAAAGAGTTAAATGAGTTTAAAGGAGAAAAAAATCCTTTAGAATTGGTGGCTGACCGTATTCATGCTGACGCAGTGGTGATTTGTTTTGACGAATTTTTTGTCACCGATATTACCGATGCCATGTTATTAAAAGGGTTGTTTGAACAATTATTTACTCGAGGCGTCAGTTTAGTGGCAACCAGTAATATTGTGCCTGATAGACTTTATGAAAATGGCTTACAACGCGAACGTTTTCTACCTGCTATTGCCTTGGTTAAAAATTATTGTCGGGTACTCAATGTTGACTCAGGAATAGATTATCGTTTACGGGTATTAACTCACGTCGATTTATACCACTATCCTTTAGGCGACATTGCACAAAAGACCTTACAAAAAAGCTTTGAAGAATTAGCGCATGGCACCCATGTTCATCATGATAGTATTATTATCAATGAACGTAATGTGATGGTGAGAGCACGTACCGAAGATGTGTTGTGGTGCGATTATAACGAATTATGTGAAAAACCGCGCAGTGCTTCAGATTTTATTGAAATTGCTCGAGAATATCACACTATCTTATTAAGTAACGTGCCTATCATGGGCGAAAAAAATGATGATGCCACCCGTCGTTTTATTAATTTGATTGATGAATTATATGACCGCCAAGTCAAGTTAATTATTACTGCCGAAGCAAGTATTGATAACATTTATAGCAATGGTCGTCTAAACTTTGAAATAAAGCGAACCCGTAGTCGTTTGCAAGAAATGCAATCACAAGAGTATTTGCAACTTCCGCATTTGCCATAAAAAGAGGTGCTTATGTCCTACGAACAGCAAGAAATTAACGCTATCAAGCGTTGGCAAGGACAAAGCCCAAAGATAACTTCGGTATTAGCAGGTATGATATCTACACCAGCCGTTAAATTAGTGGATATGGTGATTCCAGAAAGTGTCATTCATACAGCTTTAGAAGCAGCTTGTGCAGTCGGCGAAAAATTAACTAATCCACAGTCCGTGTTAGAGCAAGCGCAAGTGGCACACATTGGCGATTTATTTTATGCCAACTTGCAACTGTGTGATGAATTAGCTAACAAGACGCATGACCGTGCTATTGCCATGGCAGCTGCCGAAGGTGGAATCACGGGAGCAGGTGGTTTAGTTGGCGTAGCAGTTGATGTGCCAAGTCTAATGACTTTGGCGTTAAGAACTATTTATCAAACCGCTTTGTGCTATGGTTTTGAACTTAAAGGAGAAGAAGGGCGGCAAGTGGTATTACGTGTGTTTAGTTTAGCCAGCGCGAATACACTCAAAGAAAAAGAGTCAGCTTTGCTGGGGCTTATTGCGATTAAACAAATGTTGCAACAGCAAACATGGGCGCAAATTCAGCAAGTCGCTTTTAATAGTATGGGTAAAGAAGCCTTGGTGTTTGCGCTCAAAGATTTGGCAGCCCAATTAGGTATTAACTTAACTAAGCGTAAGGCTTTGAATATTGTGCCGTTAGTTGGCGCAGCAATTGGAGCAACAGTAAACGCGAGTTTTATTAAAGATGTCGGTTGGGCAGCGCGTCGAACATTTCAAGAAATGTGGTTGTTACAACATGGTGGACACATTCAACAACCATTATTACTCACAAATACCGCTAAAACACGGTAAGTTTTAAAGATTTTTGTTGTAAAAAAAGTGTAGCTTGAGTAATATCCGCCTTCTATTTTTTATTGCGAGCATAGTTGGCTAAAAAGAGCAATTAGCAGCTCTGATGCAAAAGCTGATTATCTCGCTTTATGAATTTTTGCAGTGTGCATAAATTCTAAATTTATTGTAGGGCTTACGCGGCTACCACCCACTGGCTCCCTTGTTTTGCCTAAGTCCTGTTTTAGTATGTCATTTGAGAAAGGCGTTGTAGCAATGAAAACGTTCAGTGCGAAGCCGGAGACGGTTAAGCGTGACTGGTATGTAGTTGACGCATCAGGCAAGACTCTCGGTCGTTTAGCTTCCGAAATCGCTAGCCGTTTGCGTGGCAAACACAAACCAGAATACACCCCACATGTTGATACAGGTGATTATATTGTTGTAGTAAATGCAAGTAACTTAGTTGTTACTGGTAGCAAAGGACAACAAAAAATGTATTGGCGTCACACTGAGTTTCCAGGTGGTATTAAAGGCGTAAACTTTGATAAGTTAATTGCCAAAAAACCTGAACTCGTGTTAGAAACCGCTGTTAAAGGTATGTTGCCTAAAGGTCCTTTGGGTTATGCCATGTTTAACAAATTAAAAGTGTATGGCGGCGCAGAGCATCCACATGCAGCGCAACAACCCGTCGCTTTAGACATCTAATGGGTGAATTATGACAGCAACAACAAACTACGGCACTGGCCGTCGTAAAACTGCTACTGCCCGTGTCTTTTTGAAAGCGGGTACTGGTGCTATCACTGTAAATGGTCGTGCCTTAGACGTGTATTTTGCACGTGAAACAGCACGTATGATTGTACGTCAGCCTTTAGAGTTGATTGATGGTGCAAACAAGTTTGATATCAACGTCACCGTTGCTGGTGGCGGTATGGGTGGTCAAGCAGGTGCAATTCGTCATGGTATCACTCGTGCATTGGTTGAATACGACGAAACCTTAAAAACATCTTTACGTCAGGCAGGTTTTGTAACCCGTGACTCTCGTGAAGTTGAACGTAAAAAAGTTGGCTTGCGTAAAGCGCGTAAGCGTCCACAATACTCCAAGCGTTAATCAGCTTACGATTATTGTTCCTCAATCCCCAGCTTGTCTGGGGATTGTTGTTTTTGTGCTAACAAAAAATCGTGTAAATTATCATTTCGATACCAAAACCTTTGTGATTTTGTGGTTTTTTCTTGTAACAACACGTTAAATTCTTTAGACTTGCGAAGTTTTTTGGTGGGCTTTGTAGTGACGCACTGCACGGCCTCTTTGTGCTTGTTTTGGGGAGTACGTAAATGAGTACTGACGGCGTAAATCATAGTCGCCGACGGATGCTAATTGGTACCACTGCTGCCGTTGGGGCAGTTGGGGCAGCCTTTGTAGCCACTCCGTTTGTGAAGTCGTGGAATCCGAGTGCCAAGGCAAAAGCTGCTGGAGCACCGGTGACCGCCGATTTAAGTAAATTAGAGCCAGGCCAGCAAATGGTTGTTGAGTGGCGCGGTAAACCTGTGTGGGTTGTTCGTCGTTCGCAAGAAGCATTGGCCGATTTAAAGAAAGTCGCAGGGGATTTACGCGACCCAGAGTCCAATGAGTCTGTTCAGCCTGACTTTGCAAAAAATGAATACCGTTCTATTAAGCCTGAATATGTTATTTTGGTTGGTATTTGTACGCATTTAGGTTGTTCACCAACCTATCGTCCAGAGGTTGCGCCTGCAGATTTAGGTCAAAGCTGGCGTGGTGGTTTCTTCTGTCCATGTCATGGTTCTACTTATGATATGGCTGGCCGCGTTTATAAAGGTGTACCAGCGCCCTTAAACTTAGAAGTTCCACCCTATAAATATTTGAGTGACAGTGTTGTCCTCATTGGGGAGGCATGATGAATAAGTTAATGTCTAATTTGATGTCATGGGTTGATGCGCGTTTTCCCGCGACCGAAACTTATGAATATCATATGTCTAAATACTATGCCCCAAAGAATTTTAACTTTTGGTATTTCTTTGGGGTGTTGTCAATGGTGGTTTTGGTAAACCAATTATTGACAGGTTTTTGGTTAACCATGATGTATAGCCCTACCGCAGAAGGTGCATTCGACTCTATCGAATACATCATGCGCGACGTAGAGTACGGTTGGTTAATTCGTTATATGCATTCTACGGGTGCATCTGCCTTCTTTGTTGTTGTTTACTTGCACATGTTCCGTGGTTTACTCTACGGTTCTTATCAAAAGCCACGCGAATTGGTGTGGTTGATTGGTATGGCTATTTACTTGTGTTTAATGGCTGAAGGTTTTTTTGGTTATTTATTACCTTGGGGCAACATGTCCTACTGGGGTGCACAAGTTATTCTTAACCTCGTAGGTGCTGTACCAGTTGTTGGTGATGCCTTAGTGACTTGGGTTCGTGGTGACTTTTTAATCTCTGGCGCAACCTTAAACCGCTTTTTCGCAATTCATGTTGCGGTCATTCCATTAGTTTTAGTTGGTTTAGTATTTATTCATTTGGTCGCTTTACATCATGTGGGTTCTAATAATCCTGATGGTGTTGACATCAAAAAGATTAAAGGCGCAGACGGTGTGCCATTAGATGGTATTGCCTTCCATCCATACTACACAGTCCATGACTTGGTGGGTATAGTGGTATTTCTATTTATCTTCTCTTTGGTTATTTTCTTCTTTCCTGATGGTGGTGGTTATTTCTTAGAGAAACCAAATTTCGATCCCGCTAATCCATTAAAAACACCTGCTCATATTGCTCCTGTATGGTATTACACACCATTCTATGCGATTTTGCGCGCAGTACCTTCTAAGCTGGGTGGAGTGATTGCAATGGGGGCGGCGATTGCCATTCTCTTTGTCTTACCTTGGTTAGATAAGAGTCCAGTCAAGTCTATCCGCTATAAAGGCTGGATGAGTAAGCTTTGGTTGGGTATTTTTGTGGTGAGCTTTGTTGGCTTGGGATATTTAGGGGCAGTACCCGCAGATCCAGTCAAAACAGTTATCTCTCAAGTGTTGACCATTTTATATTTCTTGTTCTTCTTGTTGATGCCAATTTATACATCAATAGAAACGTGTAAAATGCCACCGAAACGCGTGACTGGAGGCAAGCACTAATGAAAAAGCTCTTTTTATTATTCGCTTTAATGCTAAGCCCCACTTTTGCTTTAGCTAGTGGCGGTGGTGATTGTGGTGCGGTACATTGCGAAAAGGCACCTGTTGACTTACATAACAAAGAGTCTTTGCAAAATGGCGCAAAGGTTTTTATTAGTTACTGTTTAGGCTGTCACAGTGCTAAGTATTTGCGTTATGAACGTATGGCTCAAGACTTAGAAATTGATCCAAAGTTAGTTGAAGAGTACATGATGTTTACTACCGACAAAATCGGTGATGGTATGGACACTAAAATCAACAAAAAAGATCAAGCGAAATGGTTTGGTAATGCACCACCTGATTTGAGCTTAGAAACTCGTTTGCGTAGTCCTGATTGGGTTTACACTTACTTGCTAAACTTTTATCCAGACGATAAACGTCCTTGGGGAGTTAACAACCGCGTATTTAAAGACGTGGCAATGCCTCATGTATTGGATAGTTTAGAACAAGAGCTAGGCCCAGAGGGTTATGAAGAAGCAGTAGGCGATTTGGTCAATTTTATGACTTATATGGCTGAGCCAATTCGTACAGAGCGTGAACGTTTAGGCATTTGGGTGTTGTTATTCTTAGCTATTATGTTTATACCAGTATATTTACTGAACAAAGAATACTGGAAAGATGTGAAATAACACGCCTTTAAGCGAAAGGAGGGTGACCGTTGGTTGCCCTTTTTTTTATGTTAAAATGAGCTAAGATAAACAGGGCTGGCGCATTTTACCCAAAGCTTGTGTTGTGCAAAGTTGAAATAAGTGTATTTTGTAGCTCCTTAATAAGGGGAGTGCCGAAAGCAGGGAACAAATAAGCGAATACTGCTTGTAAGCCCTTAAAGAAGCCTGATGCACATATGTAGCAATATTACGGCTTGTTGATAAAATTTAATAATAAGGAGTGGTCATCAATGGGGTTAGTAAATCGACGTACAGTTGGCATGACATTATATTCAGATGCGACTGATCATTATAGTCATCGGATTCGTTTTGTCTTAGCCGAAAAAGAAAGTACCGTAGAAATAATTAGTATTGACCCTCATCACAAACCTGAAGATCTTGCAGATTTAAACCCTTACAATAGCCTGCCAACCTTGGTTGACCGAGATGTGTGTTTATATGAAACTAAGGTCATGATTGAATATTTAGATGAGCGTTTTCCTCATCCTCCTTTGTTGGCTTCATATCCAGTAGCTCGTGCATTGACACGGCAATACGCCTATAGAATTGAACGTGATTGGTGTACTCTGGTTGATACTATTCTGCATAGTGATAGTGATGAAAATGTGCTTGCAGCACGCAAAGAATTGCGCGAAAGCTTAATTAGTATTGCCCCCATTTTTGCCGAAAAACCTTATTTTATGAGTGATGAGTTTTCGATGGTCGATATTATGTTGGCACCTATTTTATGGCGGTTGCCTGCGCTACGGATAGAGTTACCCGAAAAACCGTGTCGCCCTTTATTTCGTTATATGGAGCGTTTGTTCGCCCGAGAAGCCTTTGTACAAAGTCTAACGCCAGCCGAAAAAAATATGCGTTATCTAAAAGAGAAACTACTATGACTCCCAGTCGTCCTTATTTAGTGCGTGCCATTTATGAATGGCTAGTGGATAACAATGCCACGCCTTATATTTTGATTGATGCTACCCATGCCTATTCACGAGTACCGCAGCAACACGTTAAAGATGGTAAAATTGTTTTGAATGTTGCGCCACATGCAGTAAAAGATTTATTGATTGGTAATGATGGATTAAGTTTTTCGGCGCGCTTTGGTGGTGTACCAATGAATGTTTCTGCACCAATGGTGGCGGTGTTAGCGATTTATGCACGCGAGAATGGTCAAGGAATGTTTTTTGATAATCATGATGAGTTTGATAATCAAGACTCAGAGCAGCCAGCACTTCAAGAAGTACCATCCACTCAAATGACACCAGTCTCAGAAGCCCCAAAAAAACGTCCTATCTTAACGGTTGTTAAATAGGACGTACAAGCATAGCTTACTGCAATATCTGTGGATGCTGACTGGCTAACTGGTCACGCATCTGTTGAATACGGCGCAATTTTTCTTCGCCTTCGGCAATTTGTTCAGGTGATAAACCACTTGCTTTTGCTTTAGCGATGTCTTGTTGTAATCGTGGGATTTCGGCATCAGCCGCTTTAACATACCCTTTGTATAGGCGCATATTTTGTCGTGCTTCGTATTGTGCATATAATTTAGGGTCGGCAAGTTCGGCTGCAGTGGCTTTTTCTTGTTGGTCTGGCGTTTTATCTAAGGGGGGCATACGAGGGTCACCATTTTTCATTGCCTCAGCCATTGATTTAGCTGCATCGACATTACTAGTTGGCATAGGCAATAAAGGGCTATCTGTACCTGTTAGTTTGGGAATTGGTGGTTCGGTAATATTGATAGGGGCTTGAGTGGTATGCAGGGTAGGGGCAATTGACTGCTGATTGTCTTGTGTGGACATGGCGTGAAAGGGAGTTGTTTTGTGGTCGTTAACAAAAAAGCTTTGACCAATAAAAGCTAAGCCACCTAAGGCGGTAACGCCAACAATAAAGCCAATAATCGGTTTTTTCATGGGACACCTCGTTTTTTAGTGATGATGGTGTTCTTCGCTAGGTTTTACTATCATAACGTCCTTTTCTAAACTTAGCATTTGTGTTTTAAGTATAGGACTAATATGAATATCTGTTTGCTTAATTAAGTTTTTGCGAATACTTTGGTATTCGTTAATCATTTTTTGGCGAGCAATTACCTGTGAAGCAACATAACGGACGCTTTCACTATCCGCAGGCTGATAACCTTCTTCTTTCTCTGTGATTAACAGTATTTCCCATTGACCTGATGGTGTACGTACAGGGCGGGAGGGAGTATTGACTGTTTGCACAAAAGCCAAACTATTGAGCCATGTTGGATTTTTGGTGTTATGGACTATCCAACCCAAATCACCACCTGTATTTTTGTCCATCGCGACTGAATATTGTTTGGCAAGTTGAGAAAAGTTAGCCCCTTTTTTAAGTTGCTCTGCAATCATATTAGCGGTCTTTTCATCTGCAACAGCAATATGTTGTGCTTTGACTTTGCTTATACGTTTAAATTCATCTTTATGTTTTTGGTAGTACGCTTTTATTTCTGCAGGCGTTACTTTTTGGGCCAGCTCTTTTAGATAGATAACATCATCATGAATATCGGCAGCAATACCAATCAAAGTGGCAAAGCCATCGTGATAGTTTTTGTATAGAATTGCCTGTTTAATATCGGCAATATCTTGTTTGTTGAGTTTGGATTGTGTTTCTACCCAATAGTCAATAAAACGGTGAACGACTATCTCTTGTGCTTGGCTTTGAGCAAAATCACTGTTACGGTTATGAATTTCGACGCGCCCTTGTACATTTTGACGCTGATAGACATCCCATAAGGTAATTTTACCTTGATTTTTTTCGTCAAATTTATAATTGAGTAATACTCTATTTTGAGCCGCCTTACGTCCTGCTTCATTTAACTGGACTTCGAGTTGCAATACTTTTTTAGAAGGTAAAAAGTTATCCCATTCATTAGCTTCAATTTTTTGTTGTTGAGTGATGGTGCTATCTAAACTCCCTCCTAGTTTTTTGCGAGCTTCGGCTAATTCTTTGTCAAACGCCACTTGAATCACTGCTCTAAATTCTTGTTCTAGAACCACATTTGGAGCAAAAACGACTTTATTGTTTTCGAGTAATTTCGTTTCGCCAAAGCGTTTAACGGCATATTGACCTAATAATTGATTTTCGATAAGTGCAGTCAAAACATCGCCACGAGTAAGCTCTGCTTTTTTTGCGGTGGAGACTTTATGCATAATATCAAGCAGCGTGTTGCTAATACTATTTTTAGCAACGATTGCTGCTTGTTGTGGATTTTTTAAATCATAATTAATTTTGGCATAACTTTGGGTATGAATAAAACTTAATAGAGTTGCAAGTAGGCTCATGCGCCAAAGACTCCGTTTCATAATGACCTCTTTTTTGGGGACTTACGCAGGTATCGCTTATTTGTTCACATTTCACTCGTTTTCAACGGTTTTATGTTCTCAAAACACACTTGTTTCGATCTTGCTCAATATAAGCATTCCGATGAAATGCGTAAGTCCTGAATTATTATTAAAATAAAAATCCCCCCAAAAAGATGACTTTGGAGGGATTTAGTGTTTTTTAGCGAGTTGTTAGCTTAAAAACGCTCAGCAGCACGGTTTAATACACGAACAACGGTAGCAATAGCATGAGGAATCACGACTTTGCCTACATTTTTACGGTCATTGTGGTCAGTGCTGGACAATACAATCCCACCTTGAGAGTAAGCAATACTTGCAGCTTGTGTCAAGACAGGACGAATATCAGTGGCTGTAGGTGATAATGGGGTTAAATTATTTAACGCTGCGGTCACGGCTGCTGGATTATTCAGATTTTCGGTGTAATAGTAGTCATTAACCCAAGTTTCCCATCCAGCATGATTAAGGGCAGAGGTTGTCCAAACGTGGTGAGGCTGCAACAAGTCAGTTGTATGCATAACAAAACCTAAAGTTTGTACGGTTGGATTGGCTAAAAACTGTTGAAACCAGTATTGACCTAAATTGTCAATCGGTTGGAATGGGGCTTTTTCAAAGTCAGCATACATGGTGTTTGTGGAGTAACCACCCAAACGGTAGTTCTTTTCGGTGATGCCATATGAGTTATATTTGGTGCTATCACTAAACCATGCACTTAAACCACCTTTGCCATCGTCTAAATAGTCGCCGTATAACCAACTGGCAGCCATATTATCAATATCTCCCCATACGGTGAGTTTTTGATAGTTATAACCACCTAAATCATTTCCGTGGGCATCGCTACCTTGTGTGTGATTTTGAAAGTGCCAGTAAGAGGTATATTTAACAATACCTGAACCTGCACCCCAAACTGGCGCTTGTTGACAGCTACCTGTGCTTGCACCACACAAAAAAGTATCGCTAAAATCATCAACGTCATAAGCACCTTGACCTAATGCGGCAGCAAATTGGTCAATCGTCAAACCTGCTTTGGTAGCACCATTTAATAATTTGGCATAGTTTGTTGTGCTTGGATTTGCTTTCATATAGTTGACTGCATCAATCGCAATACGACGATGGACTTCTTGAGAAAATGCTTGGGCTTCCATGGCCAAACCGAGTGCTAAAGTAGAGCCAAAAATCAGTTTGGTTACGTTGTTCATTATAGACCCCGAATAAACTTTAGAATTAACGCACTTTTTGTTCAAAAGAGTGAAAAATGCGAATGTTCTAAAAGAATGGTTGTTGTATTAAGTGTGTTAATAATAGACTAATAATTCACCAATCGTGTTGAGGAAAACTGACAAAAACTTAACCTTGTACGCCACTAAGATGAGCGGTATAAAATTTAGGATAAAAGGTGCTGTTTTGTGATGAGTTATGCAGTTTTTTCTAATGGTATGGTATTGGTGTGATAGCTTTTTGTGTATAAAAAACCCATGTCAGAGCATGGGTTAATTTTATATTGTATAAATGCTTTAGAAACGTTCAGCAGCGCGGTTCAACACACGAACTACCATGGCAATAGCATGAGGAATCACCACTTTACCGACATTTTTGCGGTCATTGTGGTCGGTACTCGATAACACAATACCACCTTGAGAATAGGCTACATTAGCACCTTGGGTGAGTAGTGGACGAATATCTGTTGCATTGGAGGCAAGAGGTGGCAAGTTGTTTAAAGCAGCTGTTACCAATGCGGGATCATTTAATTTTTCACTATCATAGTAATCTTTGACCCAGCCTTCCCAGCCAGCATGGTTGAGGTCAGAAGTTGTCCAAACATGGTGTGGTTGCAAAAGGTCTGTAGTATGCATGACAAAACCTAATGTTTGTACAGTGGGGTTAGCTAAAAATTGCTGGAACCAGTACTGGCCTAGGTTATCAATTGGTTGAAATGGGGCTTTTTCAAAGTCAGCATACATACTATTAGTTGAATAGCCACCTAAGCGGTAATTTTTTTCGGTGATGCCATAGCTATTATATTTAGTGCTATCTTGCCAGAACCAGCCTGTAAGTCCACCTTTGCCATCATCTAAATAATCACCGTATAACCATGTTGCGGCCATATTATCAATAGCACCCCAAACTGTCAGTTTGGCGTAATTGTAACCCCCTAAATCATTGCCATGTGCATCGCTGCCTTGGGTGTGATTTTGAAAATGCCAGTAAGAGGTATATTTAACGATACCCGCGCCTAAACCCCATACAGGTGCAATTTGACAGCTACCTGTGGTTGCACCACATAAATAGGTATCCATAAAGTCATCGACATCATAAGCACCTTGACCCAATGTATTGGCAAATTGGTCAATCGTCATACCTGCTTTGGTGGCTGCGGCTAAAATTTTTGCATAATTTGTGGTGTTAGGGTTGGCTTTCATGTAATTAACAGCATCAATAGCAATGCGTTTATGTGTTTCTTGACTAAAAGCCTGTGCTTGGCTAGTGATGCCTGTTACTAGTGCGAGACTGCAAATAAGTTGGTTAATAGCTTTCATGGTAGGGCCTCTTAAAAACACAAAAATATAAGCATACGTAGCAAAAATGACTCTTTTGCCGATGCTTTTGTAAAAACAGCTTAAAGAAGACTTAATAATCTGTATTATTTGTGTGAATAATAGATGAATAAATGAGCGTTTGCTTGGATTTACCTGACAAATAGTTAACTTTATGCGCCATTTATGACTAAAAGTAGTAAATTTTAGATGAGTGGTTTTCCTATTTAAGCCATTTATGCAAGGTGCGCTTTAAAGACTGCATTTCAACGGGTTTCGATAAGTAGTCGTCCATGCCAGCTGCCAAACAACGCTCGGTTTCTCCACGGAGCGCATTAGCGGTAAAAGCAATAATGGGTGTGTATTTTGAGGTGTTTTTTTGTAAGGCTCGTATTTTTTGGGTCAGTTCAAAACCATCCATTTCTGGCATATGACAATCGCTAATAAGTAATCCAAAATGGTGTTTGTGCCACAAACTTAGCGCTTCAAGCCCATTATTGGCGATGAGGCAGGTATATCCTAAATAAGCTAATTGTTTGCTAATCACGGTCTGGTTTATCGGATTATCTTCCGCTACCAAAATCAGTGTGCCCAACTGCTCGGCTTCTTCGACAGTGAGTAAAGTATTTGCTTTGATTGGATTTATGTTTTGGGTATCTGCTGTATGATAGTGGCTTGCTGCAATTAGTGCTTGGTACAAATCTTGACGGCGTAGTGGTGAAATTAACACAGGCCATTGGTGTTGTTCGTGATTAGGCAATATTTTGTCTTGTCGATGAGTGAGCAGAAGTGCTGGTAAATGTCTAAGATTGGGACTCGCTTTAGGCCAATCGCTGTCCAACAACAAAATTGGTTTGAGTGTAGGTGGTAAACTACTTAGATGTTGGTGCGCTTCGTTGAGTGTATTAACAATAGTAAATTTGATATGCCAAGAGTGCAAATAATTGCAGATAGTGCGCCTTAGTAGGCTTGGCTTGAGTACGGCAATGACCATCAATTGTGGTATAAAATCATGTAATTGTACTGTTATTTGATTGTTTTTATGAATAGGGAGTCGTACAAAAACGCTAAAACAGCTACCGACATTAACGGTACTATTGACTTCAATATAGCCACCCATCATTTGCACCAAACGTTGGCAAATAGATAACCCCAAGCCCGTGCCACCAAAATGACGAGTAGTTGAATTTTCAGCCTGAGTAAATGGTTGAAATAATTGGTGTATCGTTTGTGGACTAATGCCAATGCCGTTATCTTCTACCTGAAAGACGACATCCACCGCATTGACGTGTAAAGTATGAACTTCGGCACGAATTTGTACTAAACCTTTTTTTTGGGCAGTGACTTGGGTAAATTTTATAGCATTACTAGTGAGATTAAGCAGAATTTGTCGCAGACGGATTGGGTCTCCTTCTAATGTGTCAGGAATGCTAGGATTAACAAAACAATTTAGGCTTAGTCCTTTTTGTAGCGCATTGGGGGTTAAGTTTTCAGCAACACTTTCAATGAGTTCACTTAGTGAAAATGGCACAGCTTCTAGTTTAAGGCGGCCTGCTTCAATTTTAGAAAAGTCTAAAATATCATCTAATAAATTTAACAATACAAATGATGAGTCTCTTACCGTATTGAGCATTTTGGTTTGCTCATTATTAAGGGGGGTTTCTTTAAGTAACTCAATCATGCCAATAATGCCATTCATTGGCGTACGAATCTCATGACTCATCATTGCTAAAAAAAGACTTTTGGACTCATTAGCACTTTCGGCTTGTGTTTTTGCTTGTTGTAGATGCAAATTAGCTTGTTCAAGCTCAGCGGTACGTGCAAGTACTCTAGCTTCTAACTCTTGGTTAAGTTCTTTAAACGTTTTTTCGGTTTCTTTATGGGAGGTAATATCGGTAGCAACGGTTAAAACCCCCGATGTTTTATTGTTTGGATTGTAATTAAATGGAATTTTTGTAATATGAAAGAAACGGTTGCCGTCGGTAGTGGAAAGTTCTTGTTGGGGAATATCAACACGAATATGTTGTTCACGTACTGTAGCATTAGCGTGCTGTGCTGTATCAAACCAGCCACTATTTATATCATCAAGTGGTGCAATGTCTTTGGTTGCTTTGCCTATGATATTTTCAGCGGGTTGCCCATGTGCTTGAAGAAAAGACTGATTGACTAATAACATAATATTATTGTGGTCAATGGCATAAATTTGTTGGGGTAATAAATCAATAATGTGTTTGAGTTGCGATTCACTCGCACGTAATTTGCTTTCGGTTTGTGTGAGGTTTTGTACTTGCAGTGCAAGTGCCTGTGTTGCATGGTGATAGTCAAATTGAATTTGTTCTAAGTCTCGACTGATGCGTCTCATACGCCTTTGCAAGTCAATGTTTTCATCATGAGCGGTGACTAAACTATCTAATGCAGCGAGTAATGGTAGCACAACATTTTCAAGATGAGTTTGAGCCATGTCGGGGACACCCATTTTCCAAAAATGGGGGCTAATATGCTCAAGAAAACAGTTATTGGAGGGATATAAAATCAAACCTTTGACGTTATCGGTTTGTGCGTGCACTAGCTCAATTACATTGTTAACATGCTGGGTATAAATAGCAAAGACATGACTCAATAAGTCTTTGCGTGATAGCTGTGTTTGATAAACAAAGCCTGATGGAGCAGGTGCAATAGTACTTAGTAAATGGTAACTCATGAGTTTATCAACAATAAAACATAGGTCATGTTATGAAATAAATTGATATCTTGGCCGTTTTGGTTTTTTAGTGGGCCTATTTCTCCAAGTGAGGGAAAGCCAATCATTGGTAAACTATTAAAATGTTGCTTTACAGCATCTACTTCGTGATTTAATTGTGCACCGAGTAAACTCTTGCGTCCAGCGCAACTCACCACAATAGCAGCAACAGCAAAGTGATTTTTTTGTTGAGCCTGTTGAGCCACACGATACACTTCTTCAATAAGTTGTTCGGGCTGAGCAATACAAACTTGTACTTTCTGTCCTTCTGGAATGCCACCATATACAAAAACACTATTAGCATCTTCGCCAATATCACTTTTAATAGAGCGAAGGCGTTTAAGCTGTTGTTGATGGTCAATAATGGTTAGTGAAATAGAACCTCTATCGCTGCGTAAAATAGGTTTGCCTGTTTGTTTTTCAATAAAACGCATGGCATCCAATTGGTCAATGGCATCAATACGATTACTAAAAGAAGCATTGATTTGACCAATATCACCAATGGGAGAGATGGAGTTTTCGATATGTACCGAAAATTTAATATCCCCAATAGCATGAAGAGCAACAATACAGTCATTTAGCACCTGCTGATTATGATATAAGGCACAGCCATGCCATTGTTGATCATCAGCCGCTAATCCACCGACAACTGGGGTAGTTACCTCATGTTCTAAAACCTGTTCAATTAATGAAGCATCGGCATGAAAATCCGAAACCATAAAAATCAAGTTGGCATTTTGATGTTGCGCTAATGCTTGGCGCGTGGCTTGTTGGGGATGTTCTTTGACTTGGTAGCCTATTTTGAGCTGCCATTGCACTTTGCCTTCGCTATTAAGAGCTAACGCAGAAGCCCCGTATTCACCAATACCGTTTGTTTCATAAAAACCGTCACCACTATTGCCAATAATCAAACAGTTTGGGTTTTCTAGGCCATCATTTAGCCCCATTAAAATATCGTTGTTATCACTGTAATCAATTGAGCTAAATAAAAAGACAATTTCGGGTTGTATAGATCGTAGTTGCTCGCCTAAATACATACCAGCGCGGTAAGCATTAGGAATATGGGTAGCGGCAGATAAGGCTTTCATGAATGGATATTCCTTTACGCTATTGTTAGGTCAAACAACAAACGATTGACTATAGTCATTTTAGTAAATTTTGAGTTTTATGCTGACAGCTTGTGCAAAAATCGTCAAATATTCTTTGTACTTTGTGCAAAAAACTTTGCTGTTAAAAAAAACAGCTAGGCGAATTTTTTGGCAATTCAAGTTATGATTACCACCTCTTTATTTACTTGGGTATATGCTTGTGCAACATTTTAGGTTTTCATTTATTTTTACCTTTGTGTGCTTGGGATTGGCCGCATGGTGGGGATTAACACATGGCCCAGCAGCGGGCGTTGACACAATGTTTAAGGTGCTCTTGATTACTGCGATTTTGGCGGTGATGGAAGTGTCTTTGTCGTTTGATAATGCCGTGGTTAATGCGTCGGTATTGCGTCATTGGGATGAATTTTGGAAAACTATCTTCTTAACGGTAGGTATTTTAATTGCCGTGTTTGGTATGCGCTTAGTTTTTCCGTTGTTAATTGTTGGTGTGACGGCGGATATGAGCATGGTCGAAGTTGCAAAGCTAGCACTTAATGACCCTAAATCATATTCCGAAAAACTGATGGCACATCATGCCGAAATCGCTGCATTTGGTGGTTTATTCTTATTGTTAGTATTTTTAAATTTTTTGTTTGACGATGAAAAAGATACGCATTGGTTTCATTGGTTAGAGCATAAATTAGCTAACTTAGCAAATGTCCCTGCTATGTCGGTATTTATTGCCCTGATTGCGCTATTGGTAATGGTAAGTGCGGTAGAAGGTGAAACCAAATTAGTTGTTACTTTGGCAGGTATTTGGGGCATTGTCGTTTATGTTGGTGTTAAAGCACTTGGTCATTTGTTAGAAAGTAGTAACAGCGAAGAAGATGACGAAAAAGCCGATTCTGCGGTATCAGGTAATATTGTTAAAGCAGGTATTGGTGGCTTTTTGTATTTGGAAGTGTTAGATGCCTCGTTTAGTTTTGACGGTGTTATTGGGGCTTTTGCCATTACTAACGATGTAGTCGTTATTATGCTCGGTTTGGCAATCGGAGCGATGTTTGTGCGTTCAATGACCATTTATTTGGTCGAAAAAGGTACATTAGAGGCATATATCTATCTTGAACATGGCGCACATTATGCCATTGGTGCTTTGGCGGTGATTATGTTATTTAGTGGTACAGGTGTGCATGTTCCCGAAGTAGTGACAGGCTTAATTGGGGTTGCGTTTATTGTATGGGCGGTGATTTCGTCGATTCAATATAATAAAACACAGCAAGCCTAGGGTTAAGTAACAGTAAAAAGAGCGCAGTTTTGCGCTTTTTTTATATTTGTTTACATGATAGTTAACAAATTTACTATACATTGAGCTTGGAAAAGGCAGTAAAAGACAGCATATCCACATCAAGTGTTGGAATTATTTTAAAACAGCACAAATTTGTACGTTGATGTTAAATAGAGCCTTATGTAGCGAGTAAAAATGCTGCACGCTTTAAAGTTAATGATTAGGAGACCAAAATGGCGATTAGTTTACAAAAAGGTGGCAATGTTAACCTAAGTAAAGAAGCCCCAACAATGACCAAAATGGTGGTTGGTTTGGGATGGGATGTGCGTGCCACCGATGGTGCAGCCTTTGACTTAGACGCGGTAGCTTTTGTGTTAAAAGCAGATGGTAAAGTACGTGCCGATAGCGACTTTATCTTCTTTAATAACAAACAAAATGCCGAAGGCTCAGTAGTGCATGGTGGCGATAACCGTACAGGTGAAGGCGACGGTGATGATGAAACCATTATCATTGATTTGAGCAAAATGCCTGCTGATGTCGAAAAAGTAGCAGTATGTGTGACGATTTATGATGCCGACAGCCGTCGTCAAAACTTTGGTCAGGTGTCTCGTGCCTATGTGCGTGTGGTTAATGATGCAGGCCAGCAAGAAGTGGCGCGTTATGATTTGTCCGAAGATGGTTCGGTCGAAACAGCGATGATTTTTGGTGAGGTGTATCGTCACAATGGCGAGTGGAAGTTTAAGGCCATTGGTCAAGGTTTTAAAGGCGGTTTAGGGCCTTTAGCGGCCAGTTATGGAGTCAATGTATAAGCATTGATACTATGTTGCAAAGGCGAGATTTTCTCGCCTTTTGTTTGAATTTTGAGAATCCTAAACAATGGCACAATTTACAGTAACGGGCGAAGTTGACCCGTTTTTGCATGTTAGTTTAGCGCAAGGTGAAAAAATCTATTGCGAATCTAATGCAATGGTGATGATGGAAGACACCTTAGATTTAAAAGGCAAAATGGGTGGTTTTGGTCAGGCGTTAATGCGTAGTTTTGCCAATGGTGAATCGTTGTTTCAGCAACACATTGAAGCGGTAAGAGGGGCTGGAGATTGTTTGTTGTCGCCTGTGTTAATGGGTGGAATGCAAATTTTAGACGTAGGAACAAGTAGCTATTGTTTAAGTGATGGTGCATTTGTCGCGGCAGAAACAGGTGTAAGTTTAGTATCGCGTATGGAGCAATTAAGTGTACAAGGTGCATTAATGAGTATGTTTGGTCAGGCTGGCGGCTTTTTTTATTCGGAGGCTTCTGGGTTTGGCAAATTAATAGTTTCAGGCATGGGCTCATTATTTACCTTAGATGTTGAACCAAACAAAGATGTAATTATTGATAATGCTCACGTAGTGGCATGGGATAGTCGTTTGCAACACAAAGTCTCTTTAGGTACCAGTCAAGGTGGTGGTTTAATGGGACGTTTGGTCAATAGTGTCACCAGTGGTGAAGGCGTAGTGTTAAGATTTTCGGGCAAAGGTAAAGTGGTAATTTGTTCACGTAATAAAGATAATTTTATTGCGTGGATGCGTAGTTCTACTGCAGGTAATGGTTAATTGTAATTTATTTAAACGTGGAGAGAGTAAAAATGGCCGTTAATTTACAAAAAGGGCAAAAAATTTCTTTAGAAAAAGAAGCAGGTACTGGCTTAACTCGTGTAATTATGGGCTTAGGCTGGGATGTTGCCAAAAAGAAAGGTTTTTTTGGTTTTGGTGGTGGTTCTGCCGAAATTGATTTGGACTCTTCTTGTTTAATGTTTGATGAAGCTGGTCAAATGGTGGATATTGTTTGGTTTAGACAATTACAAAGCAAAGATACTAGCATCAAACATAGTGGTGATAATCGTACGGGTGCAGGTGAAGGTGATGACGAACAAATCAGTGTTGATTTAAGTCGTGTGCCTGCACAGGTAAAAAGTTTGGTTTTTACCGTTAATAGTTTTACAGGCCAAAGCTTTTCACAAGTTGAAAATGCATTTTGTCGTTTAATTAATGCGGCAAACAATCAAGAAATTGCGCGTTATAACTTATCTTGCCAAGGCGATCATTCTGCACAAATTATGGCGAAATTGTATAAACATAATGGTGAGTGGAAAATGCATGCGATTGGTGAAAATGGTCAAGGTCGTACCTTTGAACAATTAATGCCACAAATTCGCAGTTATTTATAAGCGTCAGTTAATAGACCCTAAAAGAGGCGGGCTTTCCGCCTCTTTTTTTTAGAGAATTTTTATGACCCGTGTCTGGTATAACAAGTCGTTTTCTTTTGTGTATAACATTGTTCAATTAATTAAACATCAGGATGTCGCCAAACAGTTTTATTTAATCGTTAGTCATACTCAAGCACATGCACGTGGTTTGTTGGTAGCAGACGAAAGTTATGTTGAGCCAAGTGGTTTGGTGGCTAAAGCCTATGTTGATTGGTGTTTAGCCTTTTGTCAGCAACATAAGATTGATATTTTTGTGGTGGGCAAAGAAGCGCAAACAATTGCTAAATATCAATCCGAATTTGAGCAAATAGGTGTCCGTTTGTTATTAGTGGCAGATGCACAGACTTTAGCTGTACTTGATAACAAAGCTCTTTTTGCACAGCAATTACCTGCTCATATTGCCCAACTGCCCGATACTATCATTGTCCATTCTTATCAAGAGTTTGAGCAAGCTTATCAATCTTTACGCACTATTTATCCTTGTTTGGCTATTAAACCTGCAGTCTCTATTTTTGGATTGGGTTTTAGAAAAATAGATGAAAAAAGAGACTGTTTGCAGCATATTCTTAAAGGGGATGAATATGTAGTTGGTTTAGATGAGTTACGCCATGCTATGCAGCAGCAAACATCATTTAACGCTTTGTTAGTGATGGAGTTTTTACAGGGTGATGAATGGAGTGTCGATTGTGTAGCTAATCATGGCCAGTTATGGGTGGCTGTTCAGCGACGTAAATTTATGGGCAATAAAGGTGTGCCAAGTCAATATATTGATAATAATGCTGATATAGCTCAAATGTGCCAAAAATTAACGAATTATTTTAAATTGAATGGACAATTTAATATACAGTTTAGAGAAGGTACAAAAGGAATTAGATTGCTGGAAATCAATGCAAGACCCTCGGGAGGAATGGCGATGGCATGTATAGCAGGGGCAAATTTACCTTATATAGCACTTAAAGGAGTAATCGATGGTTATCAGTCATTATTGCCACTCGAAATAAAAACGGGTATTTATGTAGGCGAAGTAAGTCAAGCGTTGTTGTTAACACAACAAATTTAATAGAGGATATAAAAATGGTATTAAGCCTAAAAAAGGGTGAAGGACTTTCTTTACGCAAAGAAGAAAACGATTTATCACAAATTACCATGGGTTTGGGGTGGGATATGGCCGACCCTGTACAAAAAAAAGGTTTTTTAACGGCTTTATTTGCTGCCAAGCCCGCTGATTATGATTTAGATGCGGTGGCATTTTTGTTAGATGGCAATGGTAAAATAGCTAGTTTGGGCGCGCAAAATGATTTAATTGGTGGCGATGTTATTTTCTTTAATAGTCAAAAACACCCCAGTGGACACATTTGGTTAACAGGTGATAATCGTACAGGTGATGGCGATGGTGACGATGAACAAATAATCGTGAAGCTCAATAGTCTAAGCGAAAAGTATAAGCGTATTGTGTTTGTAGTGTCGATTTATGAAGGCCGCAAACGTGCTCAGCATTTTGGACAATTAAAAAATGCCTTTATTAGAGCCGTAGATAGCAAAGGTAAAGAGCTATGCCGTTATGACATTAGTGCCGAATCCCATTATGACAATATGTGTGTGATGACTTTTGCTGAAGTTGTGCGTGAAGCAGGCGGATGGCGTTTTAAAGCCTTAGGAACAGCTCATCAAGGGGATGGTTTTGTTGATGTGTTAAGAAGTTACATTGGGTGAGGTGGCTGTGAGTCAACGTTTTTGCGTGTATCTATTATTAGATACCTCAGGTTCGATGCGTGGTGAGCCCATTACCTCGGTGAATATTGGCTTAAAAGCGATGATGGCATCTTTGCGCCAACAACATCATGCGTTAGATAGCATTTATATTTCAATTGTCACTTTTGATTCGCTCATTAAAGAGGTGTTACCGCTCACTGCCATTCGCAATATTGTTCTGCCTGAGATTGTGTGTCCTGAATCAGGTGCAACATTTTTGGGCGAGGGCTTAATGCGTATTTGCCAAAAAGTGGATAGTGAACTTAATCGCACTAAGGATGCACAGCCTTTATTATTTGTCATGACTGATGGAAAACCATCAGATACCTTGGCTTATACAGAGGCATTAGAAGAAGTACAACGCCGATCATTTGCCAAAATTATTGCTTGTGCGGCAGGGCATAAGGCCGATGCCAGTGCCTTAAAGCGACTCACTGACACAGTAGTAAGTTTGGATACAATGGATAGCAGTACTTTTTCTCAATTCTTCCAATGGGTATCAGCCACGGTGAGTGCGAATCAGCAAAATAATGATTCAGCTTTGCCTCCACCACCTGCCGAAATCAATATTGTGATTTAAGGGTTGGTTTCGACTTCGCTCAACCAGCGTAAAAAGCTTCCTGAGCGAAGTCGAAGGAAAAATCTTTCTAACCAAATAAAGACAAGGATTTTATATGCGCCGTTTACCAATATTTTTTTTGCTTGATGTCTCAGAGTCGATGGCAGGCGAAAACTTACGGCAATTACAACAAGGCTTAGAGCGTTTAGTAGCCAGTTTAAGAACCGACCCTTATGCCTTAGAAACGGTGTATTTATCCATTATTGCCTTTGCGGGTAAAGCGAAAACCTTAACTCCTTTGGTCGAGATGGCAGTTTTTTATCCACCACGTTTGCCAATTGGCTCAGGCACAGGCTTGGGGGCAGCATTAACACACTTGATGAAAGAAATAGATAATCAAGTCATTAAAACCACACCAGATCGAAAAGGCGATTGGAAGCCGATTGTCTATTTGATGACAGATGGTAAACCAACCGATGACATTAAAGACGCGGTGTATCGGTGGCAAAAAAGCTATCAGCAAAAAGCAGAATTAATTGCTATTGGTGTGGGGCAATATGCCGATTTAGAGGCTTTGCATAAACTCACACCTCATGTTGTCCATCTAAATGCACAAAGTGATGAAGATTTTAAAAAGTTTATTGATTGGGTCAGTCAATCAGTGGTGGCACAAAGTCGTAGTGTCTCAGCCAATACAGGTGGCGTGAATTTAGCCAAGCTCGATGATTCGATTATGTCGCAAATTGGCGATTTGAGTTTAGCGGCTAAAGTTGACGAAGATTATGTGATTTTATCGGGAATGTGTCAGCGTTATCGTTTGCCGTATTTGATTAAATATGAACGAATGCCGATGAGATTTGATGCAGGACAGTATCAAGTCGATTTTGGTCGTTATCATATGGCAGGGGTATTAGCCTTAGAAAAAGATTATTATGAGTTGTGTGATAATAGCATGGCCACACCAACCATTAACACCGATATGTTGGTTGGTGGGGCAGGTTGTCCGCATTGTGGTAATCATTATGCCATTGCCGCGTGTGGCAATTGTAATCAACTGTTTTGTATAGATGGTGAAGGTGCAGCTAACTGCCCTCATTGTCAGTATGAAAATAACTTTGTTATGGCTAGTGCCGATAGTGATGGTTTTGATATTAGTCGTGCGCGAGGTTAAATAATACCATTCCTTATTATAAGTGTAGCCTGTATGTAGCATAGCGAAATACAGGAAAAACAAAGAGATAACACCAAACTCCCGTGTTACGTTGTACTCCACACGGGCTACTTATGATTGTTATTTTAGAGATTGGGATAATTATAGTGTTTATTTTACTACCTGCCTCGGTTGGACAAAACTATCGACAATTATTAACCAGTGATAGCCAACAACTGCGTGTGGTGGCGGTAGATATTGCGGCTGAAACGGGCTTAACCTTTAATGAGCAAGAACAAATATTGTGTGGCCAACCATTAACGGTAGGGCAGTATGCTCTGGTTATTTATTATCAATTAATTATCGAAAATCAATATAGCACCATTAAAACCAGTCACAGCCAACTTATCATTAATCCAGACCCTCGTTCCTTATGGAAAAATATTCCTTCCAATAACCAAGAAATATACGCCAAGTCTGATAGCCGTAGTCAAACTTTGCACAACTCTCAATTTAAAATACTGGCTGCCAGTCAACGTGGCCGCTCTCACGCCCATAAAGGCCAATTTAGAGAAGATGATTTTTTTATTGCTCAAGGTGAAAACTGGCAATTAGCCATTGTTGCCGATGGTGCAGGCAGTGCCAAATATAGTCGTCATGGTTCATGGTTAATTTGTCAAACGATGGGGAGTTTTTTAACGCAAATCTTGTCTAGACCAATACCTGTTGATAGGCAAGACATTAATCTTGAATTAAAAGATGCATTGGCTGAAGCAATATGCGCTATAGAAGATGAAGCGGTCGCACAACAAACCGATGTCAAAGACTATGCCAGTACGGTATTGGCGGTATTATGTTATTTTGACTCGCAACAGCAAGATTATGTGTATTGGACGGTGGCGGTAGGTGATGGCGCAATCGCTTTGTATTCGCCACAAACCGAGCAAATACAACTATTAAATACACCCGATACAGGTGATTATGCAGGCGAAACCCGCTTTTTGAGCAATAATAGTTTGATGCAAAATAACATTCTTAACTGCTACCGTTGCCAAGCATTTCAGCCATGTTTATTGATGACCGATGGTGTCAGTGATGCATTTTTTGACTCAGATAATGCCTTAAAAAATGCGAAAGCATGGCAATATTTATGGCAGTTTTTACAACAACAGAACGCCTTAGATGATGATAAAAATTTATTAAGATGTTTAGATTTTTGGTCAAAAGGCAATCACGATGACCGTACTTTAGTGGCAATTTTGGAACAATAACATGGAAAATTTGGTGCGTTTAACTGCTTCTGATGGTTCAGTGGTCGAGTTTTTTGATGAAATCAAAGCGGCTGGCGCAATGAAGGATGTGTATTTTTCGCCCGATAAACGTTATGTCGTAGCTTTGTTTAGAAAGAAGAATGACCAAGCTTTAAAAGAGCGTTTGCAACTGATTACAGGTCAATATCGAGAGCGGATTTTTAATCAACAAGGCGGTGATTATTGGCGTGGTGTGTATTGTTGGCCAACAGCAATGGTGGAGTATCAAGGCAAAATTGGCGTGGTGATGCCTTTTTATGCCAGCCATTTCTTTTTTGATTATGGTTCTAAACAAAACGATATGCTCGGTATTAAAGGCAAAGAAAAAGAAGGCAAATGGTTTGCTTCACCATCAAATCGACAAAAATTCTTGGATAGTAGAGAGTTAGGGAATTGGTTGCATCATTTACGCATTTGTTTGCAAATTGCCCGTGCTACGCGCCGTTTACATGCTGCAGGTTTAGCTCACTCCGATTTATCGTATAAAAACGTCTTGGTTGATCCCATTACAGGCAGTGCCTGTTTAATTGATTTAGATGGTTTGGTTGTGCCTGATAAATTTGCACCTGATGTGGTGGGAACTCCTGATTTTATTGCACCTGAGTGTGTTAAAACCGCGCATTTAGAGCGTAACGACCCCAAACGTGTGTTACCTAGTATTCGCACCGATGAACACGCTTTGGCAGTATTGATTTATATGTACTTGTTATATCGGCATCCTTTGCGTGGTGACAAAGTACATGATATGAAAGATTCGCAACGTGATGAAAGTTTGATGATGGGCGAAAATGCTTTATTTATTGAACATCCCACAGACAGCAGCAATCGGATTAATGTTGCTTATGCCAAAGCCTCAGAATTACCGTGGAAAGATACGCAAAAGTTACCTTATAACCTAACAGGGTGTTATTTAAGTCCGTTATTTGAGCGTGCATTTATTGATGGTTTGCATCAACCCAATGTTAGGCCTAGTGCTGATGAATGGGAACATGCTTTGGTAAAAACCGTTGATTTAATTCAGCCTTGTATTAATCCTGACTGTGAACAAAAATGGTATGTGTTTGCTAATAGTACCAAGCCCATTTGTCCGTTTTGCCAAACGTCATTTGTTGGCCAATTACCTGTGTTAAATTTGTACTCTGCCAGCCAAGAAGGACGATTTTTACCTGATAATCAACGTTTGATGGTTTATCACAATCAGTCTTTGTATCAATGGCATAGCAATAAATTATTATTTCCTAATGAGCGTTTAAGCCCTGAGCAAAAACGTCGTGTCGGTTATTTTGTTTTTCATCAACAGCAATGGTATTTGGTCAATGAAGCCTTACCTGATTTGATGAATGTGGCCAGTAAACAAACGATTGCCATTGGCGATAAAATTGCGTTGGTAGATGGTTTGCAATTGTTGTTATCACGCGGTGAGGGTAGTCGGGTAGTGGTGGTACAAATGGTGTAGGAGCAAATTGTAAGTATGGGCGAATTGTAAGTATGGGCGAATTGTAAGTATGGGCGAATTGCAATTCGCCCATACTAATGCCCCAACAAGGAAAAAAGATGAATAAATACAATTCCAATATCCATCATCGTAGATCTATCCGATTAAAAGGATACGACTATGCACAGGCAGGATTGTACTTCATTACAATATGCTGTCAGGATAGAGCGCATTTATTTGGTGAAATTATTAATGAAGTCATGGTGTTAAATGAATATGGAAAAATAGCTTTTACAGAGTGGGAGAACTCGATGAACATTAGAGATAATATTCACTTGCATGATTTTGTTATTATGCCCAATCATATTCATGGCATTATTGAAATTGTTTTTAAAAAAGCCAATCAAGATGCAGAGGAGTTAGAAATTGCTCCAATCACAAAATTTCAATCACCATCACAAACTATAGGCTCTATCGTCAGAGGCTACAAAATAGCCACTATTAAAAAAATAAAAAATAAAGTTTTAGAGGAAAGTAGTATGCAATGTAAGGGCGAATGTGGGGGCGAATTGCAATTCGCCCTTACCCATACCTTTGCCCTGACAGAAAAAATTATTCAATTAGATTTTAAAATATGGCAACGTAACTATTACGAACACATTATTCGTGATGAAGCATCCCATAAGCGCATTTCAGATTATATTCTTAATAATCCTGCCCAATGGACAGACGACAAGTTTTATCAAACATAATCCTATTTACTGTTAAAATTCGCCATGAAATTCTAACCAAGTGGCAAATATGACTTCTTCTTTTATCGTTAATCTGCAACGTGGCACATTAAACGTCAGCGTTGAACAAGCGAGTATTGCGCCCGAGCAGTTATTTGATTTTGCCGAACGGCGTAATCCTAAACGGGCGTTTTTGTTTGTCTCTAAAGTCTTAGGCCGACATATTCCTGTTAAACCCTCAATCATGGCGAAAAGTTTTAGCCAGTTGGCGGCAAAAATTCCTGATCATTTACCTGAACCTGTCTTGGTGATTGGCATGGCCGAAACGGCAGTGGGTTTAGGTGCAGGCGTACATCGAGCTTTGCAAAGTCGTTATCCACAAGCAATGTATTGGATGAGTACCCGTCACAGTTTAGGCACACCATTATTTGCACGTTTTGAAGAAGAGCATAGTCATGCCAGTTCTCATTTATTGCATTGGCCCGTTGATGAGGCCTTAAAACAACAACTATTAGCCAGCAAAACTTTAATTATTGTCGATGACGAGGCTTCAACAGGTAAAACCTTTATTAATTTGGCACAAGCTTTACAAGACGCAGGTTTGCAACAGATTGAGCGTATTATTGCTGCGACTTTAACCGATTGGTCGGGTGATGCGGTGCAAGCAACCTTAGGCAAGAAAGCCCAAACTATTTCCTTATTGTCAGGTTCATATCAATGGCAAGCTAACCCTAACGCACCATTACCCGAGATGCCCAAAGTTGACTCAGTGGCTCAAGGCGCATGGCTGCCCAATTTGGCCTTAGATTGGGGACGTTTGGGAGTAATTCATCATCAAGCTACTTTAAATGATAAAGTTTCAGTAGATAACGGTGAAAAAATATTAGTGTTAGGCACAAGTGAATATGTTTGGCGATCATTTTTATTAGCTGAACATTTAGAACAACAGGGTGCAGAAGTGTATTTTGCTTCAACCACACGCTCACCGATTGCTGTTGGTCATGCCATTAAAATAGCCCGTGCCTTTAGTGATAATTATGGCTTGGGCATTGCTAATTTTTCTTATAATGTTGATGTTAATCAATATGATCAAATTATGATTTGCAGCGAAACACCTGCGAAAATGGTCGATCAAACATTGTTAGTAGAGTTAAAGGCACAGGTGATAGTTGATGATTAAACCGCTATTTTTAATGGATTTAGATGACACCTTGTTGCAAACGGCACGCAAAATGCCTGCTGATATGCCAAGACAAGTCGCCGCCCTAGATAAACATGGACAGCCTTTAAGTTTTACTAATCCCAAACAACAAGCCTTTATTGAATGGTTGTTGCTTTGTGCCGATGTTGTGCCTGTCACGGCGCGTAGTGTTGATGCTTTTAAACGAGTGCAAATTCCTTTTAAGCAAGGAGCGATTTGTGCGCATGGAGCTGTGATTTTACAAGCCAATGGTGAATTGGATAAAAATTGGCATACTTTAATGCAACAACGTTTAAATCCTTATTTAAATTTGTTAGAAGATATTCAAGAAATTTTAGTCAGTATCGGTCAGCAGCTTAATTTAACTTTAAGAACATGGTTGGTTGAGGAGCAAGGCTTAGCGTGTTATGCCTTAGCCAAACAAAGTGGTCATCACGATCAGGTGTTGGCTGATGTTGAGCAAAAGCTAAAGCAACAGTTTGATTTAAAAGATTTTTATATTCATCGAAACGCTAACAATTTAGCAATTTTGCCTAAAGTATTGCATAAACAATTTGCCGTTGAATATTGGTTACAACAGGATGAAAAACATCATGGCCAACGACCTATTTTGGGTTTTGGTGACAGTTTGAGCGATATAGATTTTTTAAAAATTTGTGATTGGTGGGCAACCCCCAAACAAGGACAATTAGCCCATGCGGTCTATGACTGGCTCAAGGAGCCACAATCATGACACATTTTTCGGGTAGCTATTTGGCCTCTGATGTCCACTTTTTATTGCAAAAACTAACCATACCTACCGTTGATATTGCCGAAAAAGAGCGGCTGATTCAAACAGGACAAAAACATTATTCACAAATGCTTAGTGAAGAGCCACGGCCTTCGCCATTGCATCAACAACTTTATCAACAAGCATTAAACCAAGGTGCGTTACGTGTAGCACAAGAAATTAACGCCTTAGCACAAACATTAGCTAAACATGCCTATCAACGACAAATCACCTTAGTTTCGTTTGTACGAGCAGGCTTACCGATTGCCATTTTATTAAAGCGAGCCTTAGCACGCCATGCCATAGAAGTGCAACATTATGGTATTAGCATTATTCGTGATAAAGGTTTAGACCATGCTGCAATGGCGTATATCTTGGTTAATCATCATCCTGACAGCATTTTTTTTGTCGATGGTTGGACGGGCAAAGGAGCGATTGCTCAAGAGTTGGCGCAGAGTTTATTGGCCTATCCACTGCTAAAAAATCGTTTAATTACCTTAGCCGACCCCTGTGGCAAAGCATGGTTAGCGGCTTCGGCTGATGATTGGTTAATTCCATCGGGCGTATTAGGCGCAAGTATTTCGGGTTTGGTATCGCGTTCGGTGCTGACCGAGCAAGGTTTTCATGGTTGTATGTTGTGTCCACATTTAGCTGATGTTGATGTGAGCCAAGAATTTATTGAACAGATTGATGAACTAGGCCAACAAAACCTATTAGCGGATAAAACCGTTCAGCCGTGGACAAGCGAACAAGCTCAACAATTACAACAGCAAAGCCAAGAAGTCATTAAACAGTTTTCTCGGCGATATCAAGTGACTAACATCAATCGTATTAAAGTGGGTATTGCCGAAGCAACCAGAGCCGTAATGCGGCGTGTGCCTGAAAAAGTGTTAGTCCGCAGTTATCAAGACCCTGATGTGGCTTTGTTGTTACATTTAGCAAAAAAAACAGGTGTCGAGATTGAAGAAGCAGGGCATGATTTAGGTCAATATCGCGCTTTAACTTTAATTAGGAGTATGCGTTAAATGGAAAAATTGTCCCCTTATGCCTTGGGTGCGACCTTATATATGCCCGCCACGCGTAATGATTTATTGGCGGTGGTGTGTGGTGAAAAAATACCGCAATTACGTTCTTTAGTGATTTGTTTAGAAGATGCGGTTGCCGAGCAGGATATCGAGTTTGCCCTTAATAATTTACAAAGATTGTTATTAGATTTATCGCGGATTGAGCGTTATAAAGACGCGCCGTTAGTGTTTGTGCGGCCACGACATTTAAATATGGCGAAACAGTTGGTCAATTGGCCATTGATGAGCTTGATAGATGGATTCGTGTTACCTAAATTTACTTTACATGATGTAGCGATTTGGCAACATTTGTTACAAGACAGCCATTTGCGTGTCATGCCTACTTTAGAAACCAAAGAAGTGTTTGACGCTCAAGCGATGAGTGAATTGGCGGATGCTTTACAAAGAGATTTAGCCAATAGAGTATTGGTGTTACGAATTGGCGGTAATGATTTGCTCAGTTGTTTGGGTTTAAGACGCAGTAAAGCCTACACTTTATATCAAAGTCCTGTGGGGTATGTGATAGGCATGTTATCAGGGGTGATGGGCGCGGCAGGTTTTAGTTTAACCGCACCTGTTTGTGAATTACTCCAACAGCCAGAGTTATTGCGCCAAGAGTTAGTGTTGGATATTGAACATGGTTTAGTGGGAAAAACGGCCATTCACCCTAGCCAAATTGCGATTATTCATCAAGCCTTACAAGTGAGTGTTGAGGATTATCAAGCGGCAAGTTTGATTTTGAGTCACAGCGCACCTGCGGTATTTCAACATAATGGCGCAATGTGTGAACCTGCCACCCATGAGCGTTGGGCAAAGCGCATTTTAGAGCGTGCTTATTGGTATGGCATGAGTGATGCTATGGTGTTGGCTTAGAGAGAGAACTCCCTCTCCCAATGGGAGAGGGTTGGGGTGAGGGTAAACTTTAGGAATTAAAATCCCCCCACAACCAATTTAACACGCTTAATACGGCAACTGGGGCGGTTTCGGTGCGTAATACTCGTTGTCCTAAACACCATGGCGCAAAACCTTGCATTACACTTTGATTGATTTCGCGTTCACTCAAGCCGCCTTCTGCACCAATTAACACTGCAACTGAGTCTGGTTTTTGGCTAGGATTAGGTAAGCCTGACACGCTGGGTGCTAGTAAAAAACGTAAATCAGCTTGAGTGTTTGCTGTCCATGTTTCTATGGTTTGAGGCGGATTGATTTTAGGAACAATATTTAATCCAGACTGCTCACAGGCACTAATGGCTACGCCTTGCCAATGTGCCATTTTTTTATCTAAGCGTTCATTGCCCAAACGCACTTCACAACGTTCACTGATGAGCGGAGTGATTTCACTAACTCCTAATTCAGTCGCTTTTTGAATGGCATAATCAAATCTATCGCCTTTTGATAGCACTTGTCCTAAATGAACTTTTAGCGGAGAGCTTTTGTTATTTTCAATAAAAGTTTCTAGGGTGACATAAGCATGGCGTTTGTCAGCACGGCTTAATTGGCCATGATATTCACCACCTTCACCATTAAATAAACAGACTTTATCGCCAACGCGCGCGCGTAAGACTTTAATAAAATGATGGGCAGCTTCTTCAGGTAGTTCAATTTCGGTATTGAGCGATAAGGGAGTTGGAGTGTAAAGACGGGTCATGTCTTATCCTCAAGATGTTGAGAAAGTAAGGCTTGCAGTTGTTGTTTGCTCGGTAAAATGGTTTGATAACGACTGGCAAAAATTTGCTGATTATCTTCAGGTAAGGTCATTTCTACCAAAGTTTCGCTTTTATCTTGGCAAAGAACAATGCCAATGGTTTTGTTTTCTTCATCTAATTTAACAAAACGGTCGTAATAATTGACGTACATTTGCATTTGTCCCAAGTCTTGATGCTTGAGGTCGCCAATTTTTAAATCAATTAACACAAAGCAGCGTAACAAACGATTATAAAAAACCAAGTCTATATAAAAGTGTCGTTCATCAAAACTAATACGTTTTTGACGAGCAACAAAGGTAAAGCCTTTGCCAAGTTCTAGTAAAAAATGTTCTAGTTTATCTATGAGAGCATTTTCTAAGTCATTTTCTGAATATTGATGATGTTGTTTTAATTGCAAAAACTCTAAAACATAAGGGTCTTTGATAGCATCTTGTGGTGTAGATATGTGTTGTCCTTGTAGAGCTAATTTGAGTACATCTTTTTTTTCTGTGCTTAAAGCAAGGCGTAAATACAAGGAACTATCAAACTGTCGTTTTAGTTCGCGTAAACTCCAACTATTTTGAGCCGCTTCTATTTCGTAAAAAGCGCGTTCTTGTTGGTTTTCGATGCGTAATAACATTTGGTAGTGTGACCAACTTAGCTCAAAATTAGGGGTTTGTAATTTCCGAGACGCTGTCTCGGAATTTGGATAGGCCAAATAGAATCTACGCATATTTTCGAGATTATCCACCGAAAATCCTTTGCCAAACTCTGCTTGTAAGGCGTGTGAGAGATTTTTAATAATGCTTTTGCCATAAGCAGCTTTGGCTTCGCCTTGTTGGTTTTCTTGTACGATGCGTTGACCTATCAGCCAGTAAGCTTGCACCATTGTTTTATTGATATTGCGGTAGGCATTGGCTTGTGCTTGCCGCAAGATATCTGAGATGTCGTTGATAAGTTGCATGGTTAGTTCTTGATTAAAAAATGAGAAGATAGAGACGGGTCATGGTGTTGCTAAACCTAATGAAAGAGCAATATCTTGAATAGAACGAAACAGCGTTAAAGGATTATCGGTAGAGGGGCTAAAGTCTTGCTTTTGCCAAAACTCTGCTGCTTGCGTGTTGATTGCATGGACAATCACCGCTCGGCCACCAATTAAGTGTGCGCCCTGTACGCAACGTTCTAAAGCGTGACGTAATAAACCTAAACCAATTCCTTGCCCCATAAAGTTTTTATCTGTTGCTAATTGTCCTAGCAATAAACAAGGAATGGGGGTGGGCGGTTGGCCTGTTCGGATGTTTCTAGGTAACTGTTTAGCAATCACCGCAGTTGGAGCAATACTATAATAACCTACCACTTGATAGTTTTGATGCACCACCATCACCACACTAAAGCCACGTTGTTGATTGCTTAATGCACGTTGTTTGAGCCAAATATTTAAAGCTTCTGTGCCACAATCAAAGTCGTTAATTAAATGTTGTGTATTTAGTTTTTCGGGGGCAGAAATAGCCATTTATGGCTTATCCCACGGGGCTTTATGTTGGCGTAAAGCGGCTATTGCAGGGGCAATTTGAGGTTCTGCATCAATAGATGCCTGAAAAGCGGCAAAGCCTTCGTGACTCATAATAACTAAAGATTGTTCTAAAATGGTTTGAGTTGCGGCGTGTATGGCGGCATTACGCATAAATTGGGTGCGAGAACAACCTTGTATGTTTGCGGCACGGTCAATAAGTGATAAATCAACATCAGGCAAACGGAGAGATAAGGGATGTTCGGTGCGAGTTTGTTGCATGGTAAAAACTCCTAGTTTGTACTAGTGTAGTGCTTTTTACAATACGTGGCAAATTATAGTTTTTTATTAAGCGTTTGCTCAATCTCATAAATCTCTTGAATGGTTAAATAATGAATTTCATAAAGTGGATTTTTGAGGAGGGCGTTAACACTGTTTAGACTTTGCTCGTCAGGTTGAATTTTTAATATCTTATTGAGGTTGTCGTAATCTAAATTTGGGTCTTGTTCAATCAGTTGATTAAGTAGTAATGGGGCATCAGTAAGTTCTTCGAGTGTGCCGTTTATTGTTATCTCTGTTACGCTATCATTTGTTATTATAATATTATTAGGTAAGCCCTCTGTACCATCCCATAATTCCTCTGTTGCATCCCATGATTCAAAACGGTTTTCTGTCAGGTTGAACAACGTCTTGAGTTTTAAATCAGCAGGGTATTCGTACATATAAAACACATGACGTTCGAGTTTTTCAATAAGCTCAAATAGCTCATCTTGATTCATGACGTGAAGGTTTTCAAAAAAAGCTTTGTTGGCGTCCATACCTAAGCGTTCCAAAAAAAAGAATAATTGCTCAAATTCTGTGACGTTTTCAAAACCCATTTTATGGCTAAATTTATACTCTAGATGTTTCCATTCTTGTATCGCTGTTTGTTTATCTGGCGGATTCAATAACGAAGTGCGACACATTTGTTAGTAGTTGAAAAAGTTAGGTGTATTAGAATACAAGCTGATTTTTTCAACTCGCAATTGGAAAGCACAACATGAAGCAATACACCCAACTTTCACAAGAAGAAAGATACGATATTCAGGCTGCCTTGAAAAGCAAAACATCAGTGACTGAATTATCAAGAACGCTGAATCGCTCACGCTCAACTATTTATCGAGAACGCAGTCGCAATCAAGGTAAGCGAGGCTACCGTGCTAAACAAGCGCATGAGTTATCAAAAGCACGCCACTATAAGCGTATTAGCGCAGTCACTGAGTTTGGTAAGGGTTATATTGAGTGCCTACTTCGTCAAGGTTGGTCGCCCGAACAAATTTCTGGCGCATTAAAGCATCGTGGCTGGGACGATGTTCCCTCGCATGAATGGATATACCAATACGTTTACTCAAACAAGGCGGCAGGTGGAGATTTACATTCTTATCTCAGACACCAAAAAACGTATAGAAAACGTGGGCTTAAAGGTAATGACAGAAGAGGACAGTTAGTCAATCGCACGTCTATTCATGCGCGTTCTCAAGAGATTGAAGAGCGACAACGATTGGGTGACTTTGAAGCAGACACCATCATTGGCAAGCACCATAAAGGCGCGATACTGACCCTTGTTGAGCGTAAAAGTCTTTACACGCATATCGTTCATTTGGGGGCAACAAGAGCCTCTAAAAAGACGATTGGTTGCTGTATAGAACGCTTACAACTTAGCCACGCTTATAGCGTGACTTTTGATAATGGTAAAGAGTTTGCAGAGCATCAGCAGTTGCAAACGCGTGGCATAGACACCTATTTTGCAGACCCCTATCGCTCTAATCAACGTGCGAGAAACGAAAATACGAATGGTTTAATTCGTCAGTATTTGCCTAAATCGTCTGCTTTTGATACTGTCTTGGACACTCAAATTCAAGCTATTGAAGAGGCTCTTAATAACCGACCTAGAAAATCACTAGGCTGGTTTACTCCAAGTCAGGTCATGGCTAATTTTTATACTGTCGCACTTGCTGCTTGAATCCGCCTCTTCAAATACAGCACAAATATGCCCCTCGTTACTATCATGTCTGAATAGCGGATAATAATATTCATCAGCATAGCCAAAGCCCAAAGTCCGAATGGCATAAACTTTTTTATCATTATCCATGTTGTTTTCCTAAAAATGTGAGGCTTTTAACTCAGCTAATTTAACGGCACTTGGCGGCAGGCTTGCAACACCGTTATCCATCCATAATTCAAAACGCATAGGATTAAAAAACATCGCAGGGCTAATATCAAACTCAATCCATTTGGCTTCACTTTTGCCCATCATTGGTAAAATCGTGTTAATAAACCAACTATTATGGGTAATGAGTAATGATTTTAATTGACCTGTGACCGAAAGCGGAGATAACAAAATAGATGATAATTTGCTATCTTGAATTACTTCTTGATGAAATTTTTCGAGCCGTTTAGCCAAGCCCTGTGTGGGAATATCTGCCATTGCTGCGACAAAATCATCTAAAGTGGGAATAAAACGATGATGAAAATCAATTAATAAATGGTCTTTTTCGCATAAGTCTTTAACTTCGATAGTTTGACCTGCACTGTTGGTAAACGTATGGCCAAAAATGGGAATAATCACTTCTTGCACGCCCCAAAAGGTATGCAAAATACGATGACGATTATCGGTACACAGCATTTTGGTACTATCAATTAAAGCGTGAATATCAAGATAGTCCTCAAATTCACCACCGCGCCGTTTTTGTGAAATTAAAGCGTGTTGTACGGGGTTCATATTATGTTACTTAGTTGTTAGGAGGGTTAAGCGTTTGTTCAATCTCATAAATCTCTTGAATGGTTAAATAACGAATTTCATACAGTGGATTTTTGAGGAGGGCGTTGACACTGTTGAGGCTTTGTTCGTCAGGGGCGATTTCTAAGGTTTTAGAATCTTCATCATATTTGATGTTAGGATTATTTTGGATAAGTTGTAATAATAGCAGAGGTGCATCACTTAATTCTTCTAGTGTGCCGTTCATTGTTATAAATGTTACTTCGTCATTAGTTTTTAAAAAATTATTAGATAGATGATCTGTACTGACATCCCATAACTCAAAACGATTTTCTATGAGATTGAATAGAGTTTTTGATTTTAAATCAGCAGGGTATTCATACATAAAAAATACATGCCGATCAAGTTTTTGAATGAGATCAAACAATTCATCTTTGTCCATGAATTTAAGTTTTTCATAAAAATCCCTATTTAGCTCAATACCTAAATCTTCTAAATAGGAACAACACTCTTCAAATCCTATTACATTACTAAAATCCATTTTGTGGCTAAATTCATACTCTAGAAGTTTCCACTCTTCTATGGCTGCTTGTTTGTCTACACAAAAAGCACAAATACTTCCAGATTCTAGGTCACTAGAGATAAGTGGAAAGTAATACTCATCATCATACCAAAAACATAAATTCCGAATGGCATACACTTTTCTATCATTGTCGCTCATAATCTTTTTCTTGTATGGTGATTGGTTATTGTCGTTTAGCTTAATGAATTTGAGCATAAAATAAAGTCTAGCATACACACTAAGTAACATTATGTGTCGTTAATTCAAGGCAAACTCACCCCAATATCACTCCCTTTAGCAGGTGCTTGGGTCGCTATGTCCACCGCATCGCCAGCGACTTTAAGCACATAATGCAATTCATCATCGGTCATTACATACGGCGGCATCACATACACGGTATTACCAATAGGGCGTAATAATACGCCTTGTGCTAACGCGGCTTGAAACACCTGCAAACCACGACGCTCACGCCAATCAAACGGGGTTTTGTTTGCTTTGTCTTGCACCAAATCAAACGCGCAAATTGTGCCTGTTTGTCGAATATTGACAATATGAGCATGATTTTTTAACGGCTCTAAGGCTTGTTGGCAAATGTGATGAATTTGCTGCTGGCGTTGTAACTGTGGATCAAGGGCAAATAACTCTAAAGAAGCCAAAGCGGCTCTTGCGGCTAAAGGATTGCCAGTAAAACTATGTGAGTGTAAAAAACCTTTGAGTGTAGAGTAAGGGTGATAAAACCCTTGATAAATAGCTTCAGTGGTTAAGACCACCGACATGGGTAAATAACCTGCGGTTAAGGCTTTGGATAAACACAAAAAATCAGGGCGAATATTGGCGTGCTCACACGCAAAAAAACGACCCGTACGAGCAAAACCAACGGCAATTTCATCAGCAATTAAATGCACACCATATTTATCACAAGCGGCGCGTAATAACTGCAAATAGACAGGATGATACATTTTCATGCCTGCTGCGCCTTGAATCAGTGGCTCAACAATCACCGCACAAATTTCGCTGTGCTTTTCAATTAACAGTTGTTCAAGCGCATTAAATTGTTGGAGGGCAAAGGATTCGGCTGTCATGCCTTCGGGTGCTTGTGTCCAATCTGGCGATGGCACACGATAATGTTGGCTGAGTAGTGGGGCGTAGGTTTCCGAAAACAATGGAATATCAGTCACGGCTAATGCGCCAAGCGTTTCACCATGATAGCTCCCTTGCAAGGACACAAACCGTGTTTTTTGTTTTTCGCCTTGATTATGCCAATAGTGCATACTCATTTTTAAGGCAACTTCAACTGCTGCCGAGCCATTATCAGCAAAAAAACAACGGCTTAAACCTTGTGGTGCAAGGGCAACTAATTTTTCGGCTAATTCAATAATCGGCTCATGGCTAAAACCTGCCAAAATCACATGTTCAAGGGTATCTAATTGTTGTTTGATAGCTTGATTGATATGAGGATGCGCGTGTCCCCAAATATTGACCCACCAAGAGCTAATCGCATCAATATAACGGTTGCCATCAAAGTCCTCTAACCAAACACCTTGCGCTTTGGCAATTGGGACTAAAGGAATGTGTTCGTGGTCGTGCATTTGTGTACAAGGGTGCCACAATACCGCTAAATCACGTTGCATTAGTTGTTGGTTAGTCATTGTTTTTGCCTCGTAAAATCAACGAGGTATTATAACAGACTTATTTGACTCCCTCTCCTTTGGGGAGAGGGTTGGGGTGAGGGCAAAGATTAAGCCTTATCACCTAAATATTTTGCTTTGAGTTTATCAACCATAGATTGGCTATTGTGCTGCCAAGGATGAAAGTCTTTGCGGTAGTATTTAAAATAACTGGGAATCATTTTTCTAAAAATGCCTTTTGTACCCCAATAATAGTTAATACCTTTTGCCCACATTTTAACGTCACCTTGATGGCCAGATTCTCGCATCAAGGTCATAAAGTCATAGGTCGAAAAGCCCAAAAACATCACGGTACAAATCGCCATTTGTGATAAGCGAATCCACTCATTATTGACAGTGGCTTTATAAACATCAAAAGCCACTGCTTTGTGTTCGGTTTCTTCAATGGCATGCCACGCCCATAAGGGAGCTAAACGGGCATCCATTTTGTCTAATTCATCGGTGTTAAATAAATATTCTTCAGCCATCAGGGCGGTAAAGTGTTCAACCGCAGCAGTGTGTGCTAACTGACGGGCAGGGCTTAAATAGGTTTTATACCATTTCATGGCAAAGGCAACATTACGATCAATACGGTCAATCGAATAACCATGCTTAATCATTAAATCATTTAACACATCATGCTCTTTGGAGTGATGGGCTTCTTGGCCAATAAAGGCGCGTACTGCTTGGCGAAGTTCAGGATCTTTGATCTGTTCTTGAAAATGGCGAATAGAGTGAATAAAAAAATGCTCACCTGCAGGAAATCCACCTGATAATGCTGACAGTAATAAAGTTTTGAAGGGGTCGTTGTCGTACCAAAATTCTGGAATATCTTTTAAACCAAAATCCATTTGACGTACTTTTAAATCATGATGATGGCTAGCCGTTTGTTGGGTCAATGAGGGGTTAATTGCAGCAGTCATGGGACACCTCTTAGTTAAAATCAGCATACTGAGCAAAGTCGAGGTATGGTTACTGAGCGGAGTCGAAGTAGGCTTCGACTCCGCTCAGCCGCCGTTATCACATTTGCTCACGGAGCATATTATGAGCTAAGAATAATTGCCTTTTAGCCTAAAACGTGAGACGCTACGCGGACAAGTCACTTATCATTGGTGGCCATTATGTCCCTAATACATTATCCAAAAGAACAAATACAATACGCACATTTACCTGTGACTTATCCTGTAATTTATTTGCAGATTGCCCAAGAACGAGGAGTGAGTCAGGCGCAAGTCTTGGCACATGCACAAATTAATCCGCAAATTTTTGCTCAAGCAACAGGACGAATATCGAGCCAAGAATACGAACGATTAGTGGCAGCGGTGATTGAGTTAGTTGGTAATCATGGTTTAGGGCTAGAGGTGGGCGCACGTCAACCACTGACCGCACATGGTAGTCTGGGTTATGCCTTAATGTCGGCGGCAACCATTACCGATGCGATGAAAATTTTGCAGCGTTTTTGGCATGTTAGAGGTCGGGGGGTGAATTTACGTTATATTGACGACCCAGACTATGTTGTGTTTTCGATTTATTGTCAGTATCCCATGCCACCAGATGTGGAAAAAGTATTGTTAGAGGCGGTGTTGTCGGGGGTTTATTATGGTTTGCGTTTTTTGTTAGCAGGCAGACCCTTGCAAGCGGAGTTACATTTTGCCATTCCTCAGCCTGATTATTTGGCTCAACTAGAGCATTTGCAATTACCAACAATTTATTATGGTCAAGCCATTACCCAACTAAAAGTGCCAAAAACCATTTTGCAGCAAGTCATTAAAACGGCTAATCCCGAAGCCTTAAGTATGGCGATTGCTCAATGTGAGCGAGAGTTGGCGTTATTGCCAAGTATTGAGCAAGATGTGGTGATGATGGTGAAAATTTTATTACAAGCAGACGAACAAGGTTATTTAACGCCAGAGCAAATAGCTGAGCGATTGCATATTTCTGAGCGTAGTTTGCGCCGTCATTTGCAACAACAAGGGACTAACTACCAACAATTATTAGAAACAGCACGGCAACGCGATGCTCAACAATTATTACGCCAAACACAAGCTGAAATTCAATTAATTGCCCAGCGTTTGGGGTATCAAAATCCCGCAAATTTTACCCGCGCCTTTAAACAATGGACGGGTAAAACGCCGAGTGAGTTTCGATTAACTACGGTTTACGATTAAACGATGCCATGTAAAACTACTGATACCACAAAAGGCTAATATAGCAAAAATGGGTAAAGCGGTATTTGTTTGCCAAATGCCCAAAATACCGCCAATCACCGCCGCTAAACTAAATTGCAACACGCCCATTAAGGCAGATGCTGTGCCTGCTTGATGACCTTGATTAGCCATTGCTGCCGCGCCTGCATTGGGGCTAATAAAGCCCAAACTGGCAATGTAACTAAATAAACCTATTAGTAATAACGTTAAAGATTCTATGTGTAAAAATATGCTCATACACAACAAACTACTGGCGATAGCAGGAATGTATAAAGCATAGTGTAAGAGCTTAAACATCGAATAGCCGCGCCGTAATAACCACGCATTAATTTGACTGGCAATAATAAAACCAAGCGCATTTGCACCAAAAATTAAGCTATATTGACTGGGTGATAAGCCATACAAATTAATTAATAAATCAGGCGAGCCAGCAATATAAGCAAACATACCCGAAAAAGCTAAACTACTAGATAGGGTATAGCCAATAAACGGGCGGTCAAATAAGAGTTTCCAATAACTGACTAAGACTTGTTTAAGTTGTAATTGACTAGGCTGTTTTAAACTTTCGGGAATTAAGCTCATAATAGCCACAAGACAAAGACCTGCAAAAATCGCTTTAAAGTAAAAAATGCTATGCCAATCAAAATGATGTAAAAAGTAACTACCTAATAATGGCGCAAGAATGGGGGCTAGTCCCATGACTAAAATGAGCATCGAAAAAGCTTGCGCGACTTGTGAAGGTGGGCATCTATCTCTAACAATCGCTCGCGCAATAACCATACCCGAGCAGCCACCAAACCCCTGAAAAAAGCGATAAATAATTAATTCGTGCATGGTGTGTGCTTGACTGGCCGCTAAGGCCGCCACAACAAAAATACTCAATCCAATCACTAAAGGCGGTTTGCGACCAAAACGGTCACTTAACGAGCCATATAACACTTGACCAAGGGTCATGCCCATAAAAAAACTTGCCAAACTCAGTTGTGCACCCTTGCCAAGTTCCTGTTCAAGAATGGGAAAACTAGGTAAATACATATCAATAGATAATGGGCCAATCGCTGTTAAAGCACCCAATAAAATTAACCAAGGCTCAAAACCTAAGCGCGTCGCAGTGGACATAAATGCCTCAAAAAAGGGAATGCTCTCTCTGCTAAGAGAGAGTTAGTGTGAGGGGAGAGGTATGTAAATATGCGCTAAATAATGGCAAAAATATATATTTTGTTACAAAAGTAGCAAGGTTTTTGATGGTTAACGCGGCACCTTATCAATGGACACATCCCAAAATTCGGGGCGTGGTGGCGGTGTTTCAACGTTTGGTTTGGTATGTAAATGACCCGCCATGACCCGACACCAAACACGCACATAATGCTCAATGACCTTTTCGTTAAACACCAAATGCTTATCCATAGCCATGCCACGTAACATCCATTGGGTTAAAATCATCAAATGGCGAACATTGTCTTTGTCAGAGTTTGGTTTTAAATAATGTTCTGCGGCTGTGCCTAAAGTATTAAAGGCAGACATCCATAATTTTTGTAACATTTCAGCCAATTCATTATCACGACGACTAGCCACAATTAATTCTAATAATACTGCATTTTCGGCAGTGCCAAACACTTCACGCCAAGAAGTCATAATCAACTCAGTGAGTTTGTCTTCAGACTCCTCCATGTGTTGCATGGCAATGCCTAATTGCACATAAATTTTACGCATCAAATGTTCGGCAGCGGCAGCAATCAAAGCTGCTTTAGATGGAAAGTGGTGAACAGGTGCACCGCGTGATACCTGTGCGGTTTCAACGATTTTGGTAACGGTTGTTCCTGCATAACCTTCAGTTTCTAAACATTTGAGCGTGGCTTCAATCAGACGTGTGCGCATGGCTTCGCTGCGTTCGGCTTGGGTGCGACGTGGTTTATCTGTGTTTGCAGTTTTTACAGTTTTTGTAAATTCGGTGGTTATCATAATCAAGCTACTTGTCATGGGGCTAAAAAAATATGCCATGCTAAAAAAGCTATTTTACCATTGCTACTTTCAACATCGCACACCATTCACAGGTTTTTTGTTTTATTTACTTGACCTACCTGTGTTATTTTTGGTATTTATTATACATACTGTACGTCCGTATTGTAAATTATAATAGGAGTAATAGAATGAGCAGCGTTCACGTTCCAGAGCAAGTCGCCCCCATGATTCCTCGTACTTTGTTTAATAGCGACCATGAGGCATTTCGTAAAACTGCCCGTCGTTTCTTTGAACAAGAAATTGCCCCATTTCATGAAAAATGGGAAGAGCAACAACATTTAGATCGTGACTTATGGAACAAAGCAGGTGCTTTAGGTTTGTTATGCCCAACCATGCCCGAAGAGTATGGTGGGTCTGGTGTTGACCGTCTATATAGCGTAATTATGATGGAAGAACAGGCACGTGTCGGTGATTCTGCTTCTGGTTTCTCTTTACACTCAGACATCGTTGCCAACTATATCAATAACTTTGGTAACGAAGCTCAAAAGCAAGCATGGTTGCCAAAAATGGCCTCTGGTGAAGTGGTCTCTGCCATTGCGATGACCGAACCTGGTACAGGCTCAGATTTGCAGTCTGTACAAACTCGCGCCATTGATATGGGCGATCACTATGTTTTAAATGGCTCTAAAATCTTTATTACTAATGGTTATTTGTGTGATATGGCCGTGGTTGTTGCCAAAACAGGTAATAGCGAAAAGGGCGCACAAAATATTTCTTTATTGATTGTTGATGCCCATAGCGAAGGCTTTAGCAAAGGCAAACCATTGAAAAAAGTGGGTATGAAAGGCCAAGATACTTGTGAATTATTCTTTAATAACGTCAAAGTGCCTAAAGAAAATTTATTGGGTATGGAAGGCATGGGTTTTATCATGTTAATGAAAGAGTTAGCATGGGAGCGCATGATGATTGGTATTATGTGTGCGGCTGCTGCTGAACACGCGTTGGCACATACGGTTGAATATGTAAAAGGCCGTAAAGTGTTTGGTAAGCCAGTTGCAGCTTATCAAAATACCCGTTTTAAATTAGCAGAATTACGCTCTGAGATTCAAATTGCACGTGTGTTTGTTGACCGTTGTATTGAACAAGTTTTAAAGCATGAGTTAAGTATCGAAGGTGCTTGTACTGCTAAGTATTGGGTGTCTGATTTGTTAAGCAAAGTCGTTGATGAGTGTGTGCAATTACATGGTGGTTATGGCTTTATGCTCGAGTATCCAATTGCCCGTGCCTACATTGATAACCGTGCTAACCGTATTTATGGTGGTACAAACGAAATTATGAAAGAGTTAATTTCGCGTAGTATTTAACTTTTTGATATAAAGCTCCTCTCCCTAAATTAGGGGAGGGAATTTCTCTTTAAACCTTTTTCACAAACTCAGATTTGAGCTTCATTGCCCCAATGCCATCAATCTTACAATCAATATCGTGGTCACCATCGACTAAACGAATATTTTTGACTTTAGTACCCACTTTAACAACCAATGAAGAACCTTTAACTTTAAGGTCTTTAATCACGGTGACCGTATCGCCATCGGTTAAAACATTGCCATTAGTATCTTTAATGATACGATTGTCTTCGCTTGCTGTTGTGGCTGTTTTTGGCCATTCGTGACTACATTCAGGACAAATATATAAATCGCCATCTTCATAGGTAAATTCAGAATTGCATTGGGGACAAGATGGCAAAGAGCTCATAGAAAATTCCTAGAAAAATGCCCTCTCTTTGGTGGAGAGGGTTGAGGTGAGGGAGGGCTTAAGCTAAATCTAATAACTGGCACAAGCGAGTAGTTGGCTCGGCTTGGTTCATGGTGTAAAAGTGTAAGCTAGGTGCGCCACCTTGTAATAAGGTTTGACAGAGTTTAGTCACAACTTCTTCGCCAAAGGCTTTAATACTGGCTGTATCATCACCATAAGCGGCCAATTGTTTACGAATCCAACGTGGAATATCTGCACCACAACCATCGGCAAAACGAATTAAATTGCTGGCGTTAGTAATGGGCATAATACCGGGAACGATCGGAATGGTAACACCTGCTTTACGTACCTTTTCAACAAAGTAAAAATACGCATCGGCATTAAAGAAAAATTGGGTAATTGCACTATTAGCACCCGCATTAACTTTAGCAATAAAGTTTTTAACATCGCTATCGAAATCATAAGATTGAGGATGCATTTCGGGATAAGCAGCCACTTCAATATGAAAATGATCGCCTGTTTCTTGGCGCACAAACTCCACCAAATCACGCGCATAGGGTAATTCGCCTAAACCCATTTGGCCTGACGGTAAATCACCGCGTAAGGCGACTAAATGTTTAATGCCTTGATTTTTATAACGGTGTAAGAGTTCAGCAATTTCGCTTTTGTTGTCACCAATACAAGATAAGTGTGGTGCAACAGCAATCGGGGCTGCTTGTTGAATTTGGTCAACAATCGACAAGGTACGTTCACGCGTAGAGCCGCCTGCACCATAAGTCACGGAGAAATAGGCAGGATTTAACGTGGCTAAACGTTGATGAACTTGTAACAGTTTTTGGGTGCCTTCTTCAGTTTTTGTGGGAAAAAACTCGAAGCTAATAGGAATTTGACGAGGCATAACAATCGGCCATCCTAAAATAAGTAGCCCGTATGCAATACGGGTTAGCGTGGTTATTTTCCCGTATTTCGCTACGCTACATACAGGCTACTCACTCCCCCTTAAAAAGCAAGGAGGAGGAGCTAAGGCTATTTAGTACTTATAACTTTCTTGCTTATATGGGCCGTCAACAGAGACGCCAATATATTCAGCTTGAGCAGGTGTTAATTTGGTTAACACACCACCAAAACCTGCAACCATTGCTGCGGCAACTTCTTCATCAAGTTTTTTCGGTAAAACTTCAACTTTGAGCATACGCTCTTGCACAGCAGGAGAATGGTCAGCAAATTTTTGCTCATACAAATACATTTGAGCTAACACTTGGTTGGCAAAAGAACCATCCATAATGCGAGATGGGTGACCTGTTGCATTGCCTAAGTTCACTAAGCGACCTTCAGATAATAATAACAAGTAGTTACTATCGGCTGGGTTAACGTCCGCTGCATTAGTGCGATAAACCTTGTGTACTTGTGGTTTAACTTCTTCCCAATGCCAGTTAGTACGCATATAAGCGGTATCAATTTCGGTATCAAAATGGCCAATATTACAAACCACTGCACCGTTTTTGAGGTTACGCAACATCGCCGCATCACAGACATTCATATTGCCTGTGGTGGTAACTAATAAATCAGTTTCACCTAATAAGGTTTTGTTGATATCAACATCTAAACCTGTGTTGTTGCCATCAATATATGGAGAAACTACTTCGTAACCATCCACTTACAGGCTTGCAATGCACAAATTGGATCAATTTCGGTGACGCGCACAATCGCTGCTTCTTGACGTAAAGATTAGGCAAACCTTTACCCACATCACCATAACCAATCACTAAAGCACGACGACCTGCCATTAACATATCTGTGCCGCGTTTAATGGCATCATTTAAGGAGTGGCGGCAACCATATTTGTTGTCGTTTTTGACTTGGGTAGAATCATTGACGTTAATAGCAGGCACTTTTAATGTACCTTTTTTCCACATTTCAATTAAACGATGCACACCTGTGGCTGGATTTCTTCAGTAATACCATGAATGGTTTTTAACATTTCTGGATATTTTCGTGAACGATATAGGTAACGTCACCACCATCATCCAAAATCATGTTGGCATCCCAAGGCTGCCATCTTTTAAAATGGTTTGCTCGATACACCACCAAAATTCTTCTTCGGTTTTCACCTTTCCATGCAAAGACAGGAATGCCCACCGCAGCAATTGCCGCAGCAGCTTGATCTTGTGTGGAGAAAATATTACCCAAGAGATGACCAACGAACTTCTGCCCCTAAATCAATTAAAGGTTTCGATTAATACGGCAGTTTGAATGGTCATGTGGATACAGCTGCGTGTTTTACCTGCAAAAGGTTTGCTAGCAGCATACTTGCGGCGTAAACCCATTAAGGCAGGCATTTCGGCTTCGGCGAGAATGATTTCTTTACGACCCCAAGCGGCTAAAGAAATATCGGCAACTTTATGATCGCCAACGGATGTCATTGCAGTCATGACAGACTCCTGTTGTGTAAAGTTAGGTGACGTTAGCAACTATAATAAAGGCGGAGACACGCTCCCAAGACTACCGAGCCTAGCAGTCTTTTATGACTGGTGCAGCACCCCTCGGTAGTGGAATGGTGTAGCGGATAATGGCTAAAAAAGAAAAGCGAACAAATTGGGACTTACGCGGTTATCACTAATTTATTCGCTTAATAATCGTTTTAAACGATTATTGGCGCAAAACGCGCTAATTGCAGCACAATGCGTAAGTCCAGAATTAAAAAATGCTAAAATCACGCTCTTTTTGTTAAATAGTTGTATAAGGTTTATGTCGATTAATCATTTTGACGTAATTATTATTGGTGGCGGTGCGTCTGGTTTTAATGTGTGCTGCCAGTGCAGGACAGCGTGGCCGTCGTGTGTTGGTCTTGGATAGTAGCAATAAAGTCGGTAAAAAGATTTTAATGTCAGGCAGTGGCCGTTGTAATTTTACCAATTTATTTGTTGAGCCTAGTGATATTTATCTGCAAACCCACATTTTTGTATTTCTGCGTTAAACCGATACCCAGTGGATTTTATTGCGCTGGTTGAAAAGCATCCGTATTCCTTATCCACGAACGTAAACATATGGAATGCAGCTGTTTTGTAATGATTCAGCTAAAGATATTTTGGCCATGTTGTTGGCAGGTACGAACGTACTCAACAAGTGACCATTAAACCCATTGTCAAATTGAAAAAATTATCCCAGTCGATGATGCTTGAGCATCGTTTTCATTTACAGACCAGTAAAGTCAGTTTGCCTGTCAGTCTTTAGTGATTGCCACAGGTGGTTTGTCTATTCCAACGATGGGTATGATGGTTTTGGTTATGAAGTGGCTAAACAGTTTGGTCATCAGGTGTTGCCAACTCGCGCAGGTTTAGTGCCATTTACTTTTACCGATAACATCAAAGCAGTGACGAAACGTTTATCGGGCTTAGCCTTAGATGTAATGTGACCGCCAAAAGACAACACCAGTTTTAACGAAAATTTGTTATTTACCCATCGGGGCTTAAACTGACCCTTGTTGCTTTGCAATTATCAACTAATGGCAATTGGGCGAAACGGTAGCAGTGAATTTGTTGCCACAATTAGAAATGAATAATTGGCTAAAAGAGCAAAAGCAGCAACATCCTAAATCATTATTACGTACACGGTTAATTCCATTATTAAGTAAAAATTTGGTACTTTCGGAGTTACAACACTTACATTAGCCAAGTTAATACCGAAACGCCATTGGCTGAAATACCTGATAGTGTGTTGTTAACGATTGCTGATGCTGCAAGCATGGCAGTTAAAACCATCAGGTACAGAAGGGTATCGCACCGCAGAAGTGACTTTAGGTGGTGGCTGGATACGTGAGTTATCGTCTAAGACGATGGAAAGTAAAAAACAAAAAGGTTTGTATTTTATTGGCGAAGTCGTAGACGTAACGGGTTGGTTGAGGGCTTTAATTTTCAATGGGCATGGTCGTCGGGTGTAGCGGAGGAATTTGTGTAGGTTTCCCTTCGACTTCGCTCAGGTAACAAACGAAGCCGAAGTGCTTGCCCTTCGATTTCGCTCAGGGAACGGAGTCGAGGGGGTTGATCAAGTCGAAACCTACTTCAACTCCAGCCGAGCTTTTGTTAAGGACACGACGTGCCACAATCAACAATTGAATTTGTTGTGTGCCTTCAAAAAATATCCAAAATTTTTGAATCACGCTGACCATTTTTCTAACAGCTCATCTTCGCTGTAACCTAATGCACCGCACAACTCGACACATTTTAAGGTTACTTCGTTAGCCACGACCCGCTTTTGCTTTAGCCATAGACGCTTCTTTGGAGTTAGGGATTTTGTTATCCGCTAACCAAGCCGCTTTAAGCGTTAACAAACGAGCGGCTTCCCATTCGGCTTCTAAACGATTTAAGGTAGCTTCGGCAAACGAGGCTTGCATGGGTTGTGCGCTGTAATTAACCGACAAACTGTACTTTTAATAACTCACAGGTACGATCTAAAGACGCTTTAGCCACACCAATGGCCATAGCCGCCACTAAAGGACGTGTATTATCAAGGTTTGCATGACCCCCGCAAAGCCTTTGCACATCAACTTTTCGGGTGTACCCAACAAATTAGCGCAGGCACGGCAGTTCGTAAAGGTGATTGCTGCGGTGTCGGAGGCTTTAATGCCGAGCTTTTTCTCTAAACGGGTGACTTGCATGCCTTCTGTGCTGTGTTGCGGCAAGGATTTAATTGCCGCACGACCTAGAAGTTTTTGTCTAAAGTTGCCCACACCACGACACTGTCAACTTTACGTTGACCAGAAGTGACAAAAATCTTTTCACCATTTAACACATAATGGTCGCCATCTTTGGTAGCGGTGGTACGATCACTGCCGAGTCAGAACCGATTTGGCTCAGTAATGGCCATTGCTGCCCATGTGCCTTTAAAGCGTTGGAGTTGTTCTTCATTAGCAACCGCAGCAATCGCCGCGGCTACCCAAACCTTGACGTGGCATGGCTAACAATAAGCCAACATCGCCCCAGCACATTTCAATAATCACGCCTAAAACGGCTGACATATTAGAGCCATTTTTAACGCCAAGAACCACTGCTAGTTGTGCCAGAGCCTGTGCTGCTTGCACCACAGCATCAGGTGAACCTTCGTTCATGCCATCTAACAAAAGCAAGCATATCCAAGTCTTTAGGATAGTCATGTTCGCCTATGTCATATTTGCGCGAAATGGGACGTAACACGTTGACCGCCACTTGATGCGCTTGTTCGACCAACATATTAAATTTTTTCGGATTTTCTAAATACATGATTTTGCTCCTTATAATTATAAATGTAAGCCACTGTGCATGACAGCCAAACAACGCATATCACGATACCAACGTTCAACAGGATGTTCTTTGGTAAAACCATGACCACCCAATAATTGCACGGCATCTGTACCCAATTTCATGGCTTTTTCGGCACATAAAATCTTGGCTAAATAGGCTTCGCGGTGAAACTCTTTGCCTTGCTCAGCCAAGGCACAAGCACGCCAAACCATTAACCGCATGGCTTCTAATTCAATCGCCACATCAGCCACCATAAACGCGACACTTTGACGATGGCTAATAGGTTCGCCAAAGGCTTCACGCTCGTTTACATAAGGCACTAAATAATCCAAAATCGCTTGACCACAACCCACCGCCAATGCACACCATGCCAAACTACCCAAATCTAAAAAGGCTTGATAATCAAAGGTCGCAGGAAAACGGTTAGTAGCAGGAATACGCACCTCTTTTAAGTGTAAGGTTTTGGTGGCGGCGGCTTTTATGCCCATGGCTGAACCATCACTTAGGCTTAAACCTGCCGTGCCACTTTCAACAATAAATAGGGCAGGCGTGCCTTCCACATCGGCTGCCACAATAAATAACTCCGCGTCAGAGCCTGTTAACACAAGGGCTTTTTCACCATTGAGCAAATAATCACTGCCGACTAATTTGGCACTGGTGTTGAGTTTGTTGGGGTCAAATAAAGGTATTTTTTCAACAACGGCTAATGCTGCTTCGGGTGGGTTTTCGCTCGCAAAAGCCCGCAAATAACGTTCTTGTTGTTCGGCACTGCCCCAACGAGAGAGCGTATTGGCGACACTCACCGAACTATACAACGCGGCTGCAATGCCCATGTCGCCATAGCCTAAATCTTCTAAAATCAGCATTTGGGTGGTGGTGTTGTCTTCGGTAGCCATGCCGCCTAAGGCTTCAGGGACAGCGTAATACATTAAGCCTAATTCTTTGGCTTGGGCAAGCAGCTCGGCAGGCACAGCAGCATTGGCATCACTGTCATGTGCGGCTGGACGAATCATTTCTTTGGCAAACATCGTCAAGCTGTCACGAATCATTTGTTGTTCGTCAGACAGGCTTAAATCAAACACGCCTTTGGTCGCGCTCGACACTAAACGAGTGGCTTGATTGTTAGATTTACCCGAACTCGCAAATTGGCGGCTGACTTTGGTCATGACCTTAAAGCCCGTTTTGCTGCCTTGATAGAGTATTTTTTCGATCGGTTTACGCAGGTTTAATTTGTCTGGCCAATCACTGCTGGCAATTTGATTAAGAATGGCTAAGCCAACGCCTTGGGCTTGCCCCATAAATGTCGTCATTATTTTTCCCCTCTAAGTTATGTTAAGAACGGAAAATGCTTCGTTCTTAATTTTTAACAAGTTATTGGTTTAGCTTTCACCATGATGTTTTTCTACAGAGAAAAAACGCCTACTTCTTGTGAGAAAGGAGTGGGGTGATGGCTTAACCTTGACATTGTTTGATGATTTGATAGTCGCACAGCTACAAATAGAATCATTAGCTTTTAAAAATTTTTCTGCGCTAAAAAAGTCAATTCCATAAAAAAACTTCGTCGAAAAAACGAATAAAAGTACAAAAAGCCATCATCAGCGCGTATCATTCGCCCCATTTCAACCATCATGATTTATGTTTTAAATACATAAATCTTAGAAAAGTTTTAAGCTTATGAGTGGATTAAATAAGGTGTGTACAGCTATCGACACACTCAACAAAACAGTGGGACGTGTGGTGGCATGGTTAATTTTAGCCACCGTCTTATTATCAGTATTTACCGCTGTCGGACGTAAATTTGCCTTTGGTTCTAATGGTTTTTTAGAAGGGCAATGGTACTTATTTTCGGCAGTATTCTTATTGGGCGCAGCCTATACCTTGCAAGCAGATCAACATGTCCGTGTTGATGTATTGTCTAAACGTTGGTCGGCTAAAACCCGTGCAAGTATTGATATTGCAGGGCATGTCTTGTTTTTATTGCCTGTTGCAGTGGGTTTAGCTTGGTTGGGTTGGTACGACTTTATCCAAGTTTGGCAACACAACGAAATGTCTGCTGATGCAGGCGGTTTGCCCCGTTGGCCTGTTAAACTACTGATTCCTATTGGTTTTGTTTTGCTGATTTTGCAAGTGATTAGCGAAATTGGCAAACGTATTGCGATTTTACAACACGGAGAGCGAGCATGACAGGTGATTGGGGTTGGCTCGCGCCGTTAATGTTTTTGAGTTTGTTTTTATTGTTGTTAACGGGCTTTCCTGTTGCGTTTGTTTTGGCGGCAGTTGGCCTGATTTTTGGTGCGATAGGCGTGTTGGTGGGAGCTTTGCCCATCGAATTGGTGCAAGCTGTGCCAGAACGTTTATTTGGCATTATGCGTAATGAAACGCTGATGGCGATTCCATTTTTTACCTTAATGGGACTGATTTTAGAAAAGAGTCAATTAGCCGAAGATTTGCTCGATGCCATTAATCAACTGTTTGGTCGTTTGCGTGGTGGTTTGGCTTTTGCGGTGATTTTAGTTGGCGCATTATTAGCAGCAACCACAGGGGTTGTCGCCGCCAGCGTGATGGCGATGGGCTTGATTTCTTTACCGATGATGATGCGTCAAGGTTATTCACCTGCCATTTCCAGTGGCGTGATTATGGCTTCTGGCACATTGGCACAAATTATTCCGCCTTCTTTAGTGTTAATTGTCTTGGCGGATACCTTAACTGTGCCTGTTGGCGATATGTATTTAGGGGCAATGTATCCTAGTTTGGCCTTAGTGGCCTTATTTGCACTGTTTATTGGTGGCTTAGCGATTGTCAAGCCTGAGTTATTACCCGCCCAACAACAAACACGCCAAGCCATTCAATGGCGTAAATTATTAGCCGCTTTAGTGCCGCCCTTAGTGTTAATTTTTTTGGTGTTAGGGACAATTTTTATTGGTTTAGCCACCCCGACCGAAGCAGGGGCAATGGGTGCAGCAGGCGCATTAGTCTTAGCCTTAGTCAAACGCCGTTTAAGTGCCTCTTTACTCCATCAAGCCTTAGATAACACCGCCAAATTAACCTCTTTTGTGATGTTTATTTTGGTCGGTTCGAGCCTGTTTGCCTTAGTATTTAGAGCCTTAAATGGTGATGTTTGGGTTGAGCATCTATTTGATAAGTTACCTGCAGGCGAAATAGCCTTTTTATTAGTGGTTAACTTAATGGTCTTTGGTTTGGGCATGTTTTTAGACTTTTTTGAGATTGTCTTTATTGTCGTGCCGTTATTAGTGCCAATCATCCATAAACTTAATATCGACCCTGTGTGGTTTGGCGTGTTGTTGGCCATGAACTTACAAACCTCCTTTTTAACGCCGCCATTTGGTTTTTCGCTGTTTTATTTACGCAGTGTTGCACCCAAAGAGGTGAATACCAGTCATTTATACAAAGGTGCAGTGCCATTTATTGTCTTGCAGTTAGCGATGGTAGCGGTGTTGATGATGTATCCACAATTAGTTCGCCATGAATCTAGCGAAAGTACCACCTTTAACAATAGCCAAGATTTGTCTGATGTCGGTGGCCAAGCAGCCAGTGCCGATGAAGCTATCCGTTTAATGCAAGAAATTGCCAAAGAATATCAGGGTAAATAATCATGCAACGTCGTCAAGCCTTACAAAAAATTGCTGCTTTGGGCGCAGCCACTGCGACAACTGCCAGTTTTGCCGCTCCTGCGGTTATTACACAACCTGCCGTACAATGGCGTTTAGCGTCTAGTTTTCCTAAAAGTTTAGACACCATTTATGGTGCAGGCGAAATGCTCTCTAAACGTGTGGCACAGTTAACTGATGGTAAATTTCAAATTCGCGTGTTTGCAGGCGGAGAATTAGTTCCGGGTTTACAAGTATTAGATGCCGTGAGTAATGGTACGGTCGAATGTGGCCACACTGCAGGTTATTACTATGTGGGCAAAAGCAAGGCCTTTGCCTTTGATACCTGTTTACCTTTTGGTTTAACCGCACGTCAGCAAAACGCATGGTATTCACAAGCAGGCGGCCAACAATTATTGGGTGAGTTATTTAAGCAATATAACATTGTTAATTTTGCAGGTGGCAATACAGGCGCGCAAATGGGCGGTTGGTTTAGAAAACCCGTCAATAGCCTCAAAGAGTTACAAGGCATCAAAATGCGTATTCCCGGCATTGGTGGCGAAATCATGTCCCGTTTGGGCGTGATTCCCCAAACCATTGCAGGGGCAGATATTTATCCTGCCTTGGAACGTGGTGCAATTGATGCCAGTGAATGGGTTGGGCCTTACGATGATGAAAAGTTAGGCTTATATAAAGTGGCCAAACATTATTACTTTCCGGGTTGGTGGGAAGCAGGGCCACAGTTAAGTTTTTATGTCAATCAGAGTGCATGGGCAAAATTGCCTAAAGCATGGCAATCGGCGTTTGAAGTGGCCACGATGGAGGCTAATCAAATGATGTTAGCCGCTTATGATGCGCGTAATCCGCAAGCCCTCATTCGTTTAATGAATCAACATGGGGTGGTGTTGCATCGTTACCCTGATGATGTCATGCAAGCAGGGCAAAAAGCTGCTTTTGCGTTATATGATGAGTTATCCGCCGCCGACCCGATGTTTAAAAAAATTTATGCTTCTTGGAAAGGCTTTAGACGTTTAAGTCAGGGTTGGACAAATTTGGCCGAAACCTCGTTAGAGAATTTTATGTATAAGAGTGCGAAGTGAGTTTATGATATTGGTAGCCTGTGTGAAGTGCAACGTAACACAGGAAGAATGCTATTTATCAAAATCCTGTATTTCGCCACGCTGCATACAGGCTACTAAGCTAAGATTTATTTACAAGCCTTTGAATTACACAAGTGAGGAGATTGCTATGTATGCCATTGAGTTACCTGTACAGATAGATGAAAACCATCAAATTCATGTACAACTGCCACATAATATTACCGCTAAAACAGCACGTATTATTGTGATGTATGAAAAAGAAGATACCAAGCCGCGTCCTGTTTATGGCTCTGGCAAAGGACTGATGAAAATAGCTGATGATTTTGATGCGCCGCTCGAAGAGCTTAAAGAGCAGATGTAGTAGTGTGGGTTGAGGAACGAAACCCACGATAATTAAACGCTAATTGTGGGTTTCCTGTGTCAACCCACGCTTGTATCTTAAAGTTGTAATGCTTAGCTATCATTGTTTTGATGATTTAATTCTTGGCTTTTTGCAATTAGGAAAAATGCCAGTCGCTTCTCAAGCGACTGATATGATTGCTAAGAAATTGGCGGAGAGTTGGTGCAGACTGAGTTGAGGCTTGGTGAAAAACTATGCGGTTTTTTGTATGTATTGGGGATCTTACCTGTGTTGCGTTGTACTTTGCACAGGCTACGATATTCACTTCAGTAGATTACACAAAAATAATTACAGGTAAAACTTTATATTTTATAGTTAGAAAATAGATTTTGTTCACTAGGATGAATTGTATGAAAAAATATATTGCATACTTACTTTTAATAACTAATCAATGTTTTGCAGGCATAGATGAAGGGAAACTCGCTTATTATACTCAAAATTACGCTACTGCATTAAAAGAGTTAGTACCTTTAGCTGAAATAGGGAATGCTGAAGCGCAAGGAATATTAGGTGATATGTATTTTGAGAGTAATGGTTTAAATCAAGATGTAGTTAAAGCTTTAGAGTTATATAAAAAATCTGCCATTCAGGGGAATGACACGGGCATAAGAGGTTTGTTAAAGATGGAGGGTCAGTATTATACAACGTTATTGGAAGACTTTATGCCTTTGGCAGAGGCTGGTGATAAAAACGCTCAACTAATTATTGCTAATTTCTTTTATCAAAAATCAGATTACAACGCTGCCATTATTTGGTTTCGTAAATCAGCTGAGCAAGGACAAACAGATGCTCAATTTAGACTTGGCCTGATGCTTGAAGGAGGAAAAGGGACTTTAAAAAGCGTATATGAAGCTGCTGATTGGTTTTTAAAATCTGCAATTCAAAGTGAAAAAAATAATCCAGCAGATGATATGAGTATTGGAGTGATAAGTCTTGGAGATCTACTTGTCCAAATATTAGAACAGAATCCTGAGCATAAGGGATATTGGTTTACAAATCCCACCGCTCAAAGGGGGATTGCATGGAGTTACTCTTCGAAGAACTCTTCAGAGTCTATTAAATGGTTCTTAAAAGCAGCTCAGCAAGGGGATATTTCATCACAGAAAGAACTCGCACAGCGGTATTATATTGGAAACCTTGTCGCTCAAAATTATCGTGAAGCTTTTTATTGGTTTTTAAAAGCAGCCTCATTGGGAGATTCTTTTAGCCAATCTACGATGGCTGGGTTCTATTCAGAAGGCTTTGCTAGTATTCCAAAAAATTTAGTATTAGCACATATGCTTTATAATTTGGCTGGCATATCAAAACGTTCTAAGAGTATTTCTCAACAGAGGGATGAAATAACCGCATTATTAACACCAGAACAGTTAGATGAGGCGCAAGAGTTAGCAACTAAATGGAAAATAGGTACGCCAATACCTACTGCAACAAAGACATATCCTAGCCAACCAAAATCTCAAAGGCGTAAAAAATAACATGCGTATTTCGTGTGAAGTGCAAAGTAATATGGGAGTCATGCCACTCATAAACCGCCTATATTTCACTATGCTATTCATCTAACTTTTAGCAGATGTAGTGTGGGTTGAGGAACGAAACCCACGATAATTAAATGCTAATTGTGGGTTTCCTACGTCAACCCACGCTACTGGCTGATTTCTGCTCGTTTAGCCTTTCGCCAAAAGTGATATAATTTCCACCATATCAGCGCAAATCTCAGTATGTTCAATATGTCATTAATAAAAACGGCCTATTGAACACACACAACTTCATCGTAAGCACATAGCACACATCTCACCAGCTTTATTGTCTCGTGTTGTGTTTAGATAAACTTTTTAGGTACTCTCATGGAAATTAAAGTCAATTTTCTTGACAAACTTCGACTCGAAGCAAAGTTTGATGACTTCACGGTAATCGCCGACCAACCGATTCGATACAAAGGTGATGGTTCTGCACCCGGCCCATTTGATTACTTTTTAGCGTCTTCTGCCTTATGTGCCGCGTATTTTGTGAAGTTGTATTGCCAAACACGCAACATTTCCACTGATAACATTCGTCTATCGCAAAACAACATTGTTGACCCCGAAAATCGCTATAAACAAATTTTTAAGATTCAAGTCGAACTTCCTGCCGATATTTCAGACAAAGACCGACAAGGCATTTTGCGCTCAATTGACCGTTGTACCGTTAAAAAAGTGGTACAAACTATGCCTGATTTTGTTATTGAAGACGTTGAAAGTATTGATGCCGATGCGCAAGCCTTGTTAATGCCCAATCTAACATCTGAAAATAATACTTATATTTTGGGCAAGGATTTACCCCTAGAACAAACCATTGCCAATATGTCGAGCATTATGGCTAATTTGGGCATGAAAATCGAAATCGCCTCGTGGCGTAATATTGTACCAAATGTCTGGTCGTTGCATATTCGGGATGCCCATTCGCCCATGTGTTTTACCAATGGTAAAGGTGCAAGCAAAGAAAGTGCCTTAGCCTCCGCATTAGGTGAGTTTATTGAACGACTCAACTGCAACTTTTTCTATCATGGTCAGTTTTGGGGTGAAGAAATCGCTAATGCTGATTTTGTCCATCATCCTGATGAAAAATGGTTTAAACCTGCTTTTAGAGACCGTTTACCCAAAGAAATTTTAGATGACTATTGCCGTGAAATTTATAACCCTGATGGCGAGTTACGTGGTTCACATTTGTATGACACTAATTCGGGTAATGTCAAACGTGGCATTTGTTGTTTGCCTTTTGTCCGTCAATCGGATGGCGAAGTGGTGTATTTTCCGTCTAATTTGATTGAAAACTTATTTTTAAGTAATGGCATGAGTGCAGGCAATACCATTGCTGAAGCGCAAGTGCAGTGTTTATCCGAAATTTTTGAACGCGCCGTCAAGCGTGAGATTTTAGAAGGCGAAATGACTTTGCCCGATGTGCCACAAGCCGTATTGGCAAAATATCCGCATATTGTGGCAGGCATCAAAGGCTTAGAAGAGCAGGGCTTTCCTGTGTTAGTCAAAGATGCGTCAATGGGTGGCAAATATCCTGTGATGTGTGTGACCTTGATGAACCCACGGACAGGTGGCGTGTTTGCCTCATTTGGTGCACATCCCAGTTTTGAAGTCGCCTTAGAACGTAGTTTAACCGAGTTATTGCAAGGGCGTAGTTTTGAAGGTTTAAATGACTTGCCTCGACCTACCTTTCAAAGCAATGCAGTCACCGAACCCAATAATTTTGTCGAACATTTTATTGATTCGAGTGGTTTGGTATCTTGGCGGTTTTTTAGTGCCAAGGCTAATTTTGAGTTTGTCGAGTGGGATTTTAGCAGTCAAGGTGAGAACGCTAATGTTGAGGAAGCGGCCACCTTGTTTGGCATTCTCAAAGATTTGGATAAAGAAGTGTACATGGCCGTTTATACCGAATTGGGCGCACCTGCTTGCCGTATTTTAGTGCCAAATTATTCCGAAATTTATCCTGTTGAAGATTTGATTTGGGATAATACTAACAAAGCGTTATTGTTCCGTGAAGATGTTTTAAATTTACATCGTTTAGATGATAACAAGTTAGCTAAATTACTTGAGCGTTTAGAAGAAAGTGATTTGGATGATTACACCGATATTGTCACCTTAATTGGTATTGAATTTGACGACAATACCCCGTGGGGACAATTAACCATTTTAGAATTAAAGCTATTGATTCATTTAGCTTTACAGCAGTTTGCTGAAGCCAAAGAGTTAGTTGAACGCTTTTTGCAATACAACACTAATACCGTTGACCGTGGTTTGTTTTATCAATGTATGAATGTGGTGTTAGAAGTGATGCTAGATGACGATTTAGTATTAGACGATTATCTGTTTAATTTTAGACGGATGTTTGGCGATGAAAAAATGGATGCCGTACTTGGCTCGGTGGATGGTAGCGTGCGTTTTTATGGTTTAACGCCTACCAGTATGAAGTTAGAAGGCTTAGACCGACATCAACGCTTAATTGATAATTATAAGAAGTTGCATAGTGCGAGAGCGAGGATAGTGGCAAATCACAATTAAATTTAATAGCTGGGTAGTGTGGGTTTCGTTCCTCAACCCACATTACGATACGTATATGTATCCCATGTTTATTGCACTTTACATGGGATACAAACCACACATTACTTCGCCAACAACCTTACCAAAATGCCTTCATACATCTTAGCCAAGGCATCTAAATCAGCGACATTGACACACTCATTAATTTTGTGAATCGTGGCATTAATCGGCCCTAATTCCAACACCTGTGCGCCTGTTGGGGCAATAAAACGACCATCGGATGTGCCGCCACTGGTGGATAACTCGGTATCAATGCCTGCCACTTCTTTAATCGCTTCAACACTGGCCGCAACTAATTCACCCTTAGCCGTTAAAAACGGATGACCACTCAAACTCCATGCTAAGTCATATTTTAAACCGTGTTTGGCTAAAATGGCCTCAGTACGCGTCTTGAGTTGTTCGGCAGTCACTTCGGTAGAAAAGCGGAAGTTAAACACTACTTCAATATCGGCAGGAATCACATTGTTTGCGCCTGTTCCTGCATGAATATTGGAAATTTGAAAACTGGTCGCAGGAAAAAATTCATTGCCATTGTCCCACACTTCAGCCGCTAATTCGGCTAAGGCAGGGGCGGCTTTATGAATCGGATTATCGGCTAATTGTGGATAAGCCACGTGACCTTGAATGCCAATCACTTTAAGAATGCCATTTAATGAACCACGACGACCATTTTTAATCACATCACCCAAGGTTTTACTGCTCGAAGGCTCACCCACCAAACACCATGTGATTTTTTCTTGACGTGCTTCTAAATGTTCAACCACTTTTACTGTGCCATCTTTGGCGACACCTTCTTCATCACTGGTAATCAAAAAGGCAATAGACCCTTGATGATTCGGATGTTGAGCGACAAAATTTTCGCAAGCAACCACCATCGCGGCCAACGAACCTTTCATATCTGCCGCACCACGACCATATAACACGCCATCACGAATTTCGGGTTGAAAAGGGTCATTGTGCCAAGCAGTTAATGTACCTGTGGGAACAACATCGGTATGACCAGCAAAAGCAAAGACAGGTGCGGTTGTACCACGACGCGCCCAAAAATTATCTACATCACCAAAGCGTAAACGTTCAATGTGAAAGCCAATTTTTTCTAAACGCTTTATCATTAATTCTTGGCAATTGGCATCAACAGGCGTCACAGACGGGCAACGAATCAGGTCTAAAGTTAAATCTAAAGTAGCAGACATAATATTTCCAAATAAGTTAGCTTGTATCTTGTGACTTACGCGCTTGTTTCGACTTCGCTCAACTCAAGCATTTCGGTGAAATGCGTAAGTCATAATTCATTTTAACGTAATTTAGCGCATTTGTAGTTCAACAAATTATCCATCTTGGCAAGAACCTTGCTAGAATTGACCCATCAATCCCAAAATAACCAAAGGAGAGACGCAAGGTGAATAAATTATTTGGTATGAGTTTGTTGGCGGCTGCCGTAGCAGTCACAGGTTGTGGCAAAAAAGAAGATGCCCCAAAAACAGACGCAGCAACTACCACAGCAAGCAGTAATGGTGCTTTAGTGGTAAAAATTGGTCATGCTTCACCATTAACAGGCCCACAAGCACATTTGGGTAAAGATAACGAAAATGGCGTGCGTATGGCCATTGAAGAATTAAATGCTAAAGGTGTGACCATCGGCGGCCAAAAAGTTCAGTTTGAGTTAGAGTCCGAAGACGACCAAGCCGATCCGCGTATTGCTACTACCGTGGCGCAAAAATTTGTTGATGATAAAGTCAGTGGCATTATTGGTCACTTAAACTCTGGCACAACTATTCCATCTTCACGCATTTATAACGATGCTGGTTTAGTGCAAATTTCTCCTTCTGCAACTAATCCAAAATACACCCAACAAGGTTACAAAGGCGCGTACCGCGTCATGGCCAATGATGTGCAACAGGGTAAGGTATTAGGTGAGTTTGCGGTTAAAGATATGGCAGCCAAAAAAATCGCCATTATTGATGACCGTACTGCTTATGGCCAAGGTTTAGCCGATGAGTTTGAAAAAGCTGCTAAAGCTGCTGGTGGCAATATTGTCGTTCACGAATTTACCAATGACAAAGCTTCTGACTTTACCGCGATCTTAACCAAAATTAAGGGCGTTGCACCTGATTTAGTGTTTTATGGTGGTATGGATGGTCAAGGCGCGCCAATGGTAAAACAAATGCAAACCTTGGGCTTAAAAGCACAATTCTTGGGTGGTGATGGTATTCATACCGCCGAATTTATGAAGTTGGCAGGTGCTGCTGCCGAAGGTGTAACCGCTTCTTTACCGGGTGTACCTTTAGAACAAATGCCACATGGTGCAGACTTTAAACAAAAGTTTGAAGGCAAATACGGCAAAATCCAGTTATACGCACCATATTGTTATGATGCGATGATGGTGATGGCCGAAGCCATGCAACGTGCAAATTCTACTGAGCCAGCCAAGTATTTACCCGAAATGGCAAAAACCAATTATAACGGGGTGACGGCCAATATTAAGTTTGACGACAAAGGCGATTTACAAGGCGGTTCAATTACTGTTTATAGGGTGGTTAAAGGTGATTGGCAAGTGGTTAAAACAGTGACTGGTCAATAGCTTCGACTTCGCTCAGCTACCTTCTGACTCCGTATCCTGAGCGGAGTCGAAGGGTGATGTTTCCTAAAACCCCCTCCCAACCTCCTCCTAATTTAGGGGGAGGAGTTTTTGAGTATAAAAATTATGAAACCGTTATTTGATACTTTTCGCTCTCATTCTTTAGAGATTTTAGCCAATTTAAAAGAACGTTATGGCTTATTGTTACGTCGTGATTTAGTCAGTGCCAAATTACTGCACAAAGAAGGACAATTATTTTTAGAATATACCGTCACCGATAAAGATAATTATTCTTTTGATAATAAAGTGATTACCAAAAGTTTAACTTTAACGGCAGAAATTAATGATGCGTTGAGTCTACAAAATTCTATTTTTGAGAATGCGCGTTATATTGTTGAAGAATTACCACCGACCAGTTTGGCGCAAATGGCTGATATTTTTGATGAAAGTTCAGCAGCTGCGATTATTAATTATGCGCAAAAGAGCTAAGTCTTAAAAGTCTGTCAGGTCATAGCGCATTAGTCGATTGGCTTAGTTTGCTACAATACCCCCCAAAGAGGCTATGTTTTAAAACAGAGCTTACAACGTGTAAGCTCTTAGTAGTCGTAACTTGGCAAGCATACAGAACGGGCGTATTAGAAACTTATCATACGTCAGTCTTCAGTAAAGAGAGTTGTTGTTTTGGATATCTTAGCCCAACAATTAATTAATGGCCTGATCTTAGGCAGTATTTATGCGTTAATCGCGCTTGGTTATACCATGGTCTATGGTATTTTGGGCTTGATTAACTTTGCGCATGGCGAAATTGTCATGATTGGTGCAATGGTATGTATTACCTGCCTCAATTTATTATTAGGCCATGCAGGTGACACCTCGCCACTATTATTAGTGTTTGCCAGCGTGTTAATGGCCATTCCTGTGTGTGCTGCTTTAGGTTATAGCATTGAGCGTATTGCGTATCGACCTTTGCGCAATGCGCCACGTTTAGCACCTTTAATTACCGCAATTGGCGTATCTATCGTCTTGCAAAATATGGCAATGATTATTTGGGGCAGACAATATGTGCCGTTCCCTGCCATTTTTGAAAATGCGCCACATCAAGTGTTTGGGGCATCCATTACCTCATTACAAATTAGCATTATTGTTTTAGCAACCCTAATGATGGGTGCTTTGTGGTTATTGGTGCAAAAAACCAAATTGGGTCGTGCAATGCGTGCCACTGCTCAAAGTCCACAAGTCGCTTCGTTGATGGGGGTTAATGTCAACCAAGTGATTGCCATGACCTTTATTTTAGGTTCTTGCTTAGGTGCGGTCGCAGGGATTATGGTTGCTGCAAACTACGGACAAGCCCATGCTTACATGGGCTTTTTATTGGGTCTAAAAGCCTTCTGTGCCGCGGTATTGGGTGGCATTGGTAATATTGCAGGGGCAGTGATTGGTGGGATTTTGTTGGGCATTATTGAAAGTGTTGGTGCAGGTTATTTAGGTGATTTAACCAATAACTTTTTAGGCAGCCAATACCAAGATATTTTTGCCTTTTTGGTTTTGATTTTAGTCTTAGTGTTTAGACCATCGGGTTTGATGGGCGAAAAAATGGCGGAGCGACCCTAATGAAGAAGATTTGGTTAGGCTATGGCTTGCTCGCATTAGGCTTAGTGTTTGCGCCGTTTTTGGTCGGCTCGTTTGGCGCATCATGGGTGCGCTTATTAGACTTTTGTTTGTTATATATTATGTTGGCCTTGGGGCTAAATATTGTTGTTGGTTATGCGGGTTTATTAGATTTAGGCTACATTGCTTTTTATGCAGTGGGTGCTTATGTCATGGCTATTTTGGCTTCTCCGCATTTAGAACTACATTATTCGGCATGGATGTTATTACCGCTTGGCGCGTTTTTGGCCTGTATTGCAGGCGTATTATTAGGTGCGCCTACTTTGCGTCTCAAAGGCGATTATTTAGCCATTGTCACCCTTGGTTTTGGTGAAATTGTTAGGTTGTTTATGAATAACCTTGACCGTCCTGTCAATATTACCAATGGGCCTCAAGGTATTAACATGGTCGATAATGTCAAAGTAGGTAGTTATGACTTTGGTCAAGGCTTTGATATTGCAGGGCATTCGTTTGGTTCGGCCTATAGCTATTATTATTTATTTTTAGCCTTAGCCTTGTTAACTATTTTTATTTGTATTCGTTTAGAAGACTCGCGTATTGGTCGCGCATGGATGGCGATTCGTGAAGATGAATTAGCCGCTAAAGCGATGGGCATTAACACGCGCAATATCAAATTGTTAGCTTTTGCCATGGGAGCAAGTTTTGGGGGTGTTGCAGGCGGTTTATTTGCCAGCTTTCAGGGGTTTATTAGCCCCGAAAGTTTTAGTTTAATGGAATCAGTCATGGTGCTGTGTATGGTGGTATTGGGCGGTATGGGACATATTGGTGGCGTGATTTTAGGCGCGATTTTATTAACCTTAACTCCCGAAGTGTTACGTGAAGTCATCAACCCCCTACAGCGTGAACTGTTTGGCCGAATGATTGTTGACCCCGAAAATTTACGCATGTTGTTGTTTGGTTTGGCATTAATTATTGTCATGTTAGTCAAGCCCGCAGGGTTGTGGCCATCACCCAGAAGACAAGAGGAGCTAAAACATGGCTAATCGAGTCACTAAAACGGCATTTATTAGTGAAGCTGAGTATTTGGCAGGTGAAAAAATTGCCGAAACTAAACATGAATATATAGATGGTGAAGTCTTTGCTATGGCTGGCGCAAGTGCGAGCCATAATCGTATATCGTTAAATGTGGCGACACTATTCAATGTGCATTTAGATGGTAAGCCGTGCCAACCTTATATCTCTGATATGAAGGTAAAAGTCGGTACAAAGTATTTTTACCCTGATGTGTTGGTCGAGTGTTCAGGTTTGGCGGATGATAGTCATGTCACAGAAAAGCCGACACTTATTGTCGAAGTGTTATCGAAAAGCACACGGCGCATGGATGAAACCACTAAACGTATTGCTTATACCCAAATCGACAGCCTATTAGAGTATGTATTGATTGAGCAAGATTTTGTCGATATAGAAATTATTCGCCGCCGCACAGGTTGGCAGTCGGAGCGTTTTTATTTAGGTGATAGTCTGACTTTTGAGTCTATCGCTTTGACTTTGACTGTCGAAGATATTTATGCTCGGGTGAATAATCCTGAATTAGTTGAGTGGCGGCAGCTACAAGCCCAAGCAAACTCTGAATCGAAGTTAATAAATCCATGACTGCATTACTTCAACTCTCCCATATCGAAAAACGTTTTGGTGGCATTCACGCCCTTAAAGACGTGTCATTAACCATTCCACAATCGTGTATTTATGGCTTAATTGGCCCAAATGGTGCAGGCAAAACCACCTTGTTTAATGTGATTACTGGCCTGTATGAAGCAGACAGTGGTGAACGCATTTTTTTAGATAAAGCATTGCCCTTAACCTTAAAACCACACCAAATTTTGCAACGTGGCATTGCCCGTACTTTTCAAAATATTCGGCTTTTTCAAGATATGACCGTGTTAGAAAATGTCATGGTGGCACGCCATAGCAAAAGTAAAACAGGGGTGTTGGGTGCGATTTTACGTACTCCAAAAGTTAAAGCCGAAGAGCAAGCGATTAAAGACAAAAGTATGGCCTTGCTAACCTATGTCGGTTTAGAAAAGTCGGCACAACGCATTGCTAAAACCTTATCTTATGGTGATCAACGTCGTTTAGAAATTGCGCGTGCCTTGGCAACAGAGCCGAAGTTGCTCACGTTAGACGAGCCAGCCGCAGGTATGAACCCAACAGAAACCGCAGACTTGGCCAAATTAATTCAGCGTATTTATGATGATGGCACGAATGTGTTGTTAATTGAGCATGATGTTAAATTGGTCATGGGTTTGTGTCATCGGGTGGCGGTGTTGGATTTTGGTCAATTGATTGCCGAGGGTGTACCTGCCGATGTGCAAAAAGACCCAAAAGTCATTGCTGCCTATTTGGGAGGTAGTGTATGAGCTTATTAACCGTCAAAAATTTACAAATTGCCTATGGTGGCATTCAGGCTGTTAAAGGCATTAGTTTTGAGATTAAACAAGGCGAGTTGGTGAGCTTAATTGGTGCTAATGGTGCAGGCAAAACCTCAACCCTCAATTGTTTGGGTGGATTGTTAAAACCTGCATCAGGTGAAATTAGCTATCAAGGACAAAACTTATTAACCATTCCTACCCACGATAGAGTTAAACATGGTTTAGCCTTAGTGCCCGAAGGACGAGGGATATTTTCTAAATTGACCGTTGCCGAAAACTTACGCATGGGTGCGTATCATCGTCAATTAGCCAAAGACGAGTTAGAGCAAGCCTATCAACGTTTTCCACGCTTACATGAACGCAAAGAGCAATTAGCAGGCACATTATCGGGTGGCGAACAGCAAATGTTAGCCATTGTCCGTGCTTTACTCAGTAAGCCAAAGCTATTGTTATTAGATGAGCCGTCAATGGGGTTAGCACCGATTATGGTGGAAAAGATTTTTTCTACCATTAGCGAAGTCACCAAAGAAGGCGTGGCGGTGTTACTAGTCGAGCAAAATGCAAAAGCAGCATTAGCCTTGGCACAACGCGCCTACGTGATGGAGAGCGGCGTGATTAGTTTAGAAGGAAATGCCAACGACTTAGCGGCCGACCCGCGTGTCCGTGCGGCCTATTTGGGAGAATAAATCATGGAAATGAGCGTCACCACGCCAGCCATTTTATTTCCTGCGATTTCTTTACTCATGTTGGCGTATACCAATCGATTTTTGGCTTTAGCAACCTTAATTCGTAGTTTACACGCCAGCCACGAGCAGCGTAAGCATTTGGCGACATATCATGGCCAATTAGCCAATTTGCGTAAACGCTTACGTTTAATTAGACGTATGCAAACCTATGGAGGTATCAGTTTTTTCTTTTGTGTGGTATCTATGTTGTGTTTGTTTTTTGGCAACGAGCAAGCAGGGCGTTGGACATTTGCACTAAGTTTAGTTTGCTTAATGGTGTCGTTAGCAATGTCAGTTATCGAAATTCGCATTTCTTTAGATGCTTTAGAAATTGAATTATCTGACTTAAAATAGCGAGAGTCATTTTTAACCGCGTCTAAGTTCACCATTAAAAACTGTGCTTGAGCAAATAAAATATCAACAGCCATTAGGCTTGAAAAAAAGAGACTAGCAAGCTAAGGTTCAACACCCTTATGTTTTACTTAATTCAGTTTTTAACTAAAGTAATCTGAATTCGGTTTAAAAATTCTATTATTTAAAGGGAAGTCTCCTCTTGAGAGGGGATTTAGGGGTGTGTTAGGGTTAAAAACAGTGTTTTGCTATCTGTTCTAACCCACCCCTAGCCCCTCCGAGGAGGGGAATTATTCATCGCTATCATTTTATTTCAGTTAAAACGATGAGATAAAAATTTCTTATCCCGAACTCAGGTTAAAGTATCTTGTTATGAGTCAGTTCATTTTACATCATTATGCCATGTCGCCATTTTCCGAAAAAATCCGTGCGATGTTAGGTTATGCCCAAGTAAATTGGCAGTCATGTATTACCCGTGAAATGCCACCACGCCCTTTATTAGCCCGTTTAGCAGGCGGCTATCGTAAAATTCCTGTAGCACAAATTGGCGCAGATATTTTTTGTGATAGCAAAATTATTGCCGCTGAAATTGCCCAATTAAGCCAAAAGCCTTTATTAGCGGTTGAAAATTTAGATGCTGAACAACAAAGCTATATTAGCAAAGTGGATTTAGAGATTTTCTTTGCCGGTTTATTTGTCTCAGGCACAATGAAGCTCAATCTAAAAGTGCTTAAAGCCATGTCTGTATTAGATGTAGCGCGCTTTTTAGCCGATCGTATTAATATGGGACGTAAGGCTAAAGTTCGTGCGGTTAATCCATTAAAAGCCAAAGAAGTGGTTAAACAACATATTGCCAATTTAGAGCAACGTTTAAACCAAGACTTTTTATTTGGCGCACAGCCTACCCATGCCGACTTTTCGACCTATCATAGTTTGTGGTTTATTCACGATTTAGCTGAAGCACCATTTTTGCAAGGTCATCCCAAATTATTAGCATGGATGGCACGCATGAAGGACTTTGGTCATGGTATGCAAGTGCAAATTAGCGAACAACAAGCTTTACAAGCTGCCGCACAAGCTGAGCCACGAGTGATTGCTAACGAACATCGTCAAGATGCCTTAATTGGTGAAAAAGTCACCATTGCGCCTGCCGATTATGGTTGTGAGCCAACTATAGGTATCTTAGTGGGAGTCACACCAGAGCGTTATATTTTGGCTCGCCAAGACCCCCAACTAGGTATTGTGCATGTGCATTTTCCACGTCAGGGTTATACCTTAACATAGGCTTCGACCCTTCGGCAGGCTCAGGGCTGGCCAAGCTAAACCAACAAAAATGCTCCCTGAGCGAAGTCGAAGGGATGTTTTAGAGTACAAAGGTTTAATATAGTAAGAGAACGATTATGGCTCAACATCAAATTAAAATCCCTGCAACCTATATGCGTGGTGGTACTAGCAAAGGTGTTTTTTTTCGGTTGCAAGATTTACCTGAGTCTTGCCAACAAGTGGGAACAGCGCGAGACCAATTATTTATGCGAGTGATTGGTAGTCCTGACCCTTATGCCAAACATATTGATGGTATGGGCGGTGCAACTTCTAGTACCAGTAAGTGTGTGATTTTGTCAAAAAGTAGCCAGCCCGAACATGATGTTGATTATTTATATGGCCAAGTTTCTATTGATAAAGCCTTTGTGGACTGGAGTGGCAACTGTGGCAATTTGTCCACAGCAGCAGGTGCATTTGCCATTCATGCAGGGTTGGTAGATAAATCACGCATTCCCGAAAATGGCCTGTGTAAAGTGCGAATTTGGCAAGCTAATATCCACAAAACCATTATTGCTCATGTGCCAGTCCGTGATGGCCAAGTGCAAGAACTGGGTGATTTTGAGTTGGATGGCGTGACTTTTCCTGCTGCCGAAATAGTCTTGGAGTTTTTAGACCCTGCTGATGAAGGTGAAGGTGATGCAGGCGGCTCAATGTTTCCTACAGGAAATTTAATTGACGACTTAGAAGTACCCAATGTCGGCACTTTAAAGGCAACCATGATTACCGCAGGTATTCCGACTGTTTTTGTTAATGCCGAAGATATTGGCTATACAGGCACAGAGCTACAAGAGGCCATTAACGGTGATGCTCAAGCACTGGCTAAGTTTGAGGCGATTCGTGTTGCTGGTGCATTGCGTATGGGTTTAATCAAAACCCCACAAGAGGCATTGACCCGTCAACATACACCCAAAATTGCCTTTGTTGCTAAAGCAAAAGACTATATTGCTTCGAGTGGCAAAGAAGTAATCTCGAATGATATTGACTTGTTAGTGCGCGCGTTGTCGATGGGTAAATTACATCATGCTATGATGGGTACGGCAGCAGTGGCCATTGGTACAGCAGCAGCGGTAAGTGGTACATTGGTCAATTTGGCGGCAGGTGGTGGCGAGCGTCAAGCGGTACGTTTTGGTCATCCATCAGGCACATTACGCGTGGGGGCAGAAGCTAAACAAGTCAATGGCGAATGGACGGTGACTAAAGCTATTATGAGCCGAAGTGCGCGCATTATTATGGAAGGATGGGTACGAGTGCCAGCGTCGGTGGTGTAAACGCTATAAAATTTAGGCAGTGGTTTTAGTTAACAATTAAAACCATTTGTCGCTTATTACAAAAAAACGACTTTTAAATAACGCTCAAACTTTGGCAAATTGCTTAAAACAGGGCATAATTGTTAGAGTTGTATTAAATTTGCAAGTTGTAGAATTAAAAAAATAGGTTTGAGCAGTATGTTGGCCTTTGTAAACACTAATTGCTCCACTGTGTTAATAATAACAAAAGATGTATAAAGGGTCTGTGTCATGAATATACAAACTTATGCTTTGTTAGTTTTATTGTCTGTGTCAGGCATAGTCAAAGCTGATATGCAGATCATGACTGAAGAAGAATTACAGTTGGCCGATGGGCAGGCTGGGGCTGATATTTCATTAGAAATGCGTTTAAATCAAAACCCAGATTATAGTTTTGACTCAACACTATGTGCTGCTTTTGAGTATTGTCGTTTTGCGACGAATTTGAATAACCGTTATGATGACGGTTCTTATAAAGATAATTCAGGCGTAGTACATGAGGCGGATGGTTCAACTACTGGCGCAACACTTGGCAAAAAATTATGGTTGGTATTTAAGCAGGTACAAGGCACATTAAAGTTTCAAGAAATTAAATTAGATGGCACAGATTTGGATCCATATACTGGTGATAATAACAGTACAGTGCTAAAACCAGCTGTTCAGCTTAGGTTTGATGCGGCAAAACCTATCTTGATTCGAAACTTTGGCTACGAATCTTTGGCTATTGAGTCTGACACGGTAGATAACGAAGGGGTGGGTAATACACCTGGTTATTTGGCTAAAATAGGCGGTCCTAGTGATCCACTCTATGAAGATGGTAAATATAAGACAGCAGGTTTTGATTTTGGAAAAGAAGTTGGCTTTACGGGGCTTAAAATACATGGAAATTTAGCACTCAAGGCAACCATAAAAATTTTTAGTTGTGATGCAAATCATCCGCGCTGTTAAACAGGTTTATGTGCTATGAAAAATAACAAAAACAATCAACAGCAACCCAGTAAATTGCCCTTAGTGGTAGCAATTACTGCTGTCAGTGCCTTTAATGCTGCCTATGCCCTACAAGAAATGTCCGATACCGAGATGGGCTTGATAGACGGGCAAGATGGTTTGTATGTTAATGCTGAGTATGATAGTGCCACAATCAATCGTGTTTTTTGGCAAGATAAAGCAGGTCAATCAAATAACAACGAGACGACACTAGGCGCGTATTTTGATGGAGTTAGTCTTAATCCTACGGGAGCAACGCATAGCACCGATATAACGCACACAGGCAAATTACATACCACGCTAAATTTAGATATTGGCTCAAGTGGAACGGCAACAGGATTGGCATTACAAGCGGCACTGTATTTTGGCACACTTAAAGCTAATAGTTTAAAAATATGCAATGCCGATGGATCTACCTGTGGTGGTAGCTATGGCAGTTTTGCTGTTCAATCACAAGAGGATTTGTTATTTAAATTAACTACTCGTGATGGTTTGTTTAATAAAAATGCGCTCATGAATGTCGAGTTAGGGCTAAAAAATCTTAATTTTTATTTAACACAACAAGCCTCTGGCGGTATTAACAATCAGTTTATTATTAGAAACTTTAACTTTAACTTTGAGGGACAAGGTTATATGTATGTTGGTGATAGCACCGAAAGCAATTTGAGCTATCGAAATGCTTTAATACTAACAACACAAAAAGATACTCCTGAGAATAACTACATAGATTTAAAAAGAGTTGCTGACGTTAATCCGCTTTACAATGGACGGTCTAATCCAGGCGTTAACATTGACATGGTGTACAAAGGTAATACGGGTTCAACGCTCTCAACAACAGATAATTCCAATCCTGTAAAAGGCTTGTTGCGTTTAGGAGCTTCGGGTAGAGCAACCAATGCCAGTATGGTCATTAAAGGAGTGGATGCAAGCACTATTTTGGGTGCTGCATATGATGTAGGTGGTGTAACGGCAGGAACAGGAGTAGGTGGTTCTTTGGCGGGAAGTCAAGGTTTGTATATGCGTGTTAGGGCTGACTTTACCAAACATGATGATAGTTTGGGAGGGGAAGAGTCAACTTTAGAGCTAGCGCATGGTGGGACTAATGCGTATGGTGTTGAGTTTAGTAATTTGACCCCACTGCTTATCAGAACAAGTACTGATCTTGCCGACCCAGCAAAACCACTAAACACGGCTAGGGCTTATTTTGATACAGGCGATGTGTATTTTAACTTAATCAACTCCAAAAAAGTTCAGTTGCCTGTTAATGACACATTAAATAATTCGCGCTTAACCATTGGTAGTACCACAGGCAATATTACAACCAATGCCGATTATTTACATTTGGTGCATGATGGTACAACTTCAAATCCAAATGCCTTGGCGGTTGCGGTGCGTGGTTTTAATTTTAATGCCATTGCCAGAACCACCAAGTTTATTTCTAGTAGTGATGTCACAGGTGTTGATATACCAACCAATCCAGCACAAAACTGGGGCTTGGGTTTACCTTTTTATAATTTAAATGCCAATATGATTACCTATGGTACAACGGTATCAGGCTCCGAGCGTTTGGGGTTTGCATTAGGTTTAAGTACAGAAGGACGTAATACCACAGGTGATAAAACAACTTCTATTATATTGATAGATGGGGCAGATAACCCTTTGGACAGCAATAACGCAACCAATTATTATATTGGTTTACGCAACATTGATATGTTAATTACCGCCTATGGCACATTGGGTTTAGAAAACAATAAAATTAACTTAAATATGCCAAAGCTGACTATTGCTGCTGCTATGGAGTTGGCAGGTGGTTATTTACCAGGTTCACGTTATCGTTCTATTTTTACAGGTTGTTCGGCTGCTAATGAAATAGCCTGTTATGCACCTGTGGATAGCTTTACCAAAAAAGATGATGTGTTTTTGGGAGTTAAGCTTAAGTTGGACGGTAGTATGAACTTAGATATTGTGCCTGGTGTAGATACGTTGGCAGGTAATGCCTTAAGCTTTGTAGGAAACTACGATTTAAAAGGGGCTGGTGGTGATTATACAGCGAGTACAATACAGTTAGTTGACCCTATTGATGGCTCGATTATTGGCTTTGATAATATCACGGGTAATATTGGTTTTAACAACAAAATTAAAATTAACAAAGATACCATCGCATTTAGCTACGGCTTTACATTTAATCCTGATAAGGCTCCAGATAAAGTCTTTAGAGTGAGGGATATTAACTTGTATCCTGTAACGGGTAATGGCCAACGTTTGGGTGAAATGGTTATGACGGGTGGCAGATTAGATACTAACATAACCTTTAAGCCGCGAAATTAATGCAGAGGAGAGGGTAAGCTATGAAAAAAATAATATGTGCAGCCGCAATGTTGGGTGGTTTTGTTTTGTCTCCTGCTGTATGGGCAATGTCTGAGTTGTCGGATGCTGAATTAGCAGAAGTAGATGGCCAAGCTTTATTTAACTTAAGCTACTTATCACCTTCAGATACTGGTAACTACGAATCAGCTAACAATATTGGTTTTTATAAATTAGGTGTTGAGGCAGAAATTGCAGCTAACTTAAATATTAAAAAATTACAGTTAGGATGTGGTGGTGTTAATGGCGGTGGTGCTTGTGATATTGATATTGATAATTTGAGTTTAAGTGGTAATAGTTCAACAAGTGCTGGCCGTGTACAGTCTGATGCTGTTTTAACTAATCCATTTTTTGAATTTGCTATTAAAAACCCTAATATCGCAGCTACACGCGAAGTCGTTGGTTTTCGTGTTGGTTCAGAGGCTGCAAATGGTTTATTGACATTTGGTTTAGAAAATTTAAAAGATGCACTAAATAATGGGATTCCAAATGGTATTAACAGTTTTAGTGGTTATATGGAAATAGCACCGCAAACAGGGCTGGCAACTGTGAACTCTATTCAGATTACTCAAAATGGCTCACCAAATCCGACTGGTGTTGCTTTGAGCGGCATAGCTTGTAGTGGTCCTTATTTTGGAGGTTGTGGTGTTATTCAAACAACTTATAGTACAACAAGTTATACGTTGGATTTAACGCCAACACAGCAAGCTACTCTCACATTACCATTCCAGACAATTAGTGGGAGACGTATGCAGAATGTGCTGTTGACAGCGACTAGCTCTGTAAGCGGCATAAATATTACAGGCTCATTAAGTGCAGATACAGGGCTTGGACTACCTTTATCTGGTACTACGTCTGGGGTACTAAATAATTTACCAATAATAGCTACAATTGATGAAAATCTTGGATTGTTTCATAAAGCGAGTTTAAATAACTCTCCTTTTTCACTGGCATTACAATCTCAAAATATGAGATGGCCGGGCACAAAGTCTAATGCACAGAGGGGGTGGTGGATGGAGTTATCTAACCCTATAGATATTGGTGATGTGACGCCTAATAAAAATATTGATATTCCTATTCAAACCGTTAAGGAAGCATTAGGTATTACTAATGTTTATTTGGCGAATAACTGGGTGTTTTGTGGTGTTTTTGCAATTAGCTGTCTTGCTGGTAATATTAATATAGGTAATATCAATCTTCCAGGAACAGCAACTCCTGCTAATATGCTATTAAGTAATTTATCTTTGAAAAATCAAGATTTTGCGCCTAACTGTTATGGCGGTTTAAAGTTCTGCTAATTTAGTAAGTCAGTATAAAGGACTCAAAAAGCAACATAGAAATTGTATCTATGTACAAGCAACGTATGGTGAGGTGTAAAATGATGTTATTGGCTAACTTAAACCAAGTGCCGTATAAGCACAAAGTATTATCTCAAGCGATGCTTTTTTTATGTGCTTTAAATATGCCTGCGTATGCGCTGCAAGCTCTTGATGACGAAAGTATGTCTGAAGTAACAGGAGAGGGAGTTGCTTTTACTGTCACTGATTTTAATATGCGGTTTAATGGCGCAGATGATGCTGGTGCAGGTCATACAGGAACAGGTTATTTTAGATTTATTCCTCGTGGCGCCTTGAGTGCGGAAGTCCAAGCCTATAATACAGCCAACCCAACAAAAAAAATTGGTAAAGGTGACATTTATCTGTACGGCACATCTATTTCTGCCAATGATAATAACGTTACCACTCAGTTTAGTGGCAATACTCTTGATATGGGGACATCAGCAAACCCTTGGTTAATTTCTGTTAAAACGGTAAATACACCAAGTTTTAATGGTGTTAGTACGCCATTGACTTACATGCAATTAGAAACTCCATTGTTTACAAATTTGACCCAAACCGATGGAACCCTATTAGCAACAGACCCCAATCTTTATAATCTTAAGCTAGGTGTGTGGATAGATGCTTTTGTGCGCGACCCAAGTAAAACTGAGGGAGATGCCTTGCAGTTTGCATTAAACAGTATTGATACTGCGGGTAATCGCTACATTAATGGCGTAAATGCAAGTGGTGGACTAACACTGCGCGAAAATCGCTTACGTTTGCAGCAAATTATTAATGGTGTTAGCTTAAATGGTTCTAGTATCAAAATATTTCAAACACTTGATGGTGCAAATGTTGCCCCTGGTTTAGGCTCTAATTATAGTAGCTACATTAATACATTGGGTTTGGCTGCAACTGTGCGAATGAATAGTGGTAGCTCAACTTCAATAAGAGCACCAGTTTACAGTGAGTCATCTACGGACAATACAACCCAAGCAAGTACACCATCAGCTTGGACACTTTTGCACGGTGGGTGGGATACAACATTAAATGCATCACAAACTGGTGGCGGATGTAATAACGGTAGCAGTGTTACAGTCACGACAAACCCAACCCAACCAGGCTGCCAATTTATGGTGCAAAGCCGTACACGTACGGATACTCAAACTCGTATTGTCACTAAAACCTCGGCATGGACAGCAGCAAGTGGCTTAGACGATCATGTGATACGTTTTAGTACCCAAGAAAAAGGAACGACACAAGGAATGTTATATTCACCTGCATTCGATAATGGAACGATGCCTACCTTTGCAGATACAGAAGGTTTATTTTTATATAAGCCCAATATTAACTTAATTATTGGCTCGCAGTGGCAGCCTTTAGTGTTAGGGGTTGCGTCAGATAACAAAAACATTACACTAGAAGTGACACGTATTCCCAACGTGGCAAGTGTCTATAAAGAAATTTATACCGATTATACAGGCGCAGATGCTTCTTACAAAGGTGGCACATGCAGTACGTACTGGTGTGGTGGTGCTGGTAATGGTATTAGTAAAAATGCGACACACAGCAGTATAACTCTTGGTACTACATTATATACAGCCCCTGTGAATACAGGTGCAAACAAAACGCCATTATCTGTCAGTGCCTACAAAGGAGCAGATGCGGCAGGTGTGTCATTTGGTAGCCTGATGGCTGTGCAAGGGCAAACACTAACTAATACAGATTCAACCAATACGACAGCAAACGTTACGCAAGCACAATGGATAGAGCGAGTTAATAATACTGCTACAACGTGGAAATATAGAGACTTTTCAAGTGGTGATAAAACTGGTACGGCGAATCAGTGGTCATACAACGGGAGCGTTGTGAACGCGCTTACTGGTGTTCAGAATGCAGTTTATAGTTGTTGTTCTACCTCTGCGAATTATGACTATCCTACCCAAAATGGTGAGAATAACAATTGGGTACATAACGAGGCTGGTGGTGGTGGAAGTTTATGCGGTAATAATGACTGTACTTACTACAGCACTATTGCCAACCGTAAGTGGTTAATTAAGGCTGATGGGTCAGGGGCAACAATCGGTGCTACAAATTTAAATTTTAGCACAACAACCAACAACACACTGGATACTTGGCTTGCAAGTCAGGGTAGTGCTGCTAGTACTAATAATAATGTTGCGCCTAATCAAGCGGCTATCCCAGTACAGCCTGTTGTTGCCCAACCAGCATTTAATGCGGTTAACTTAGGTTCGGCAGTAATGGATGGTTTGTTAATTCAGCACCTAAAAATTACCACTAAGGGGCTGTAGTCGTGTAATCTGTATAACATAACAAAAATATAGGCCATACACTAAAAAACAGTCCAGCAAAGGGCTGTTTTTTTTGATAATCGTTTTTATACTAAACATTATAAACTCAGTGCGTCAATCAAGAGGTTTATACCATGAGCATCGCATACAATAAAGATATTATTGCTTGGGCAAACGAACAAGCGGCACTTATACGCGCACGTCGCTTTGAGCTGCTAGATATAGAGCATATTGCCGAGGAGATAGAAGACGTGGGCAAAAGCGAACAGCGCGAGTTAGAGAGTCGTATGGCAGTGTTAATTGCTCATTTATTAAAATGGCAGTTTCAGCCTACGCATCGTGGGGTGAGTTGGGAAAGGACGATCAAAGATCAACGTAAGATGGTTCAAAAGCGAGTAAAACAAACCCCAAGTCTAAAAGCATCTTTGCTTGATACGGAATGGATTGATGATGCTTGGACAGATGCGACGATTCTGGCTTCAAAAGAAACAGGTATTGAACTTGTCAAGTTTCCTGAAGTTTGCCCTTGGACGATGGAACAAGTTTTAGATGACGAGTTTTTTCCAGAGTAAGTGTAGCCTGTATGCAGCATAGCGAAATACAGGAAGTGCCTTGTAATTTTTGGCTATAGACTAAATCGCCGTGTTATCACAGGGGCTACTTAACTAGCGATGAGTTTGGATACTGAGTATGAATACCGCCATCAAACAAACCTTCACCGAACAAGAATATTTATCAGGCGAATTATTATCAGACATTCGCCATGAATATATAGATGGCGAAGTGTATGCGATGGCAGGCGCGCACAAAGACCATAATATTATAGCTGGCGAAGTGTTTAGAATCGTTGCCAACCTGCTTCAAGACAAACCCTGCCAACCCTATGCCTCCGACATGAAAGTCAAAGTGGGTAACAACTTTTTTTATCCTGATGTGATGGTGGATTGTAGTGGTCAAGAACAAGATTATTACACCCAATATCCAACTCTCATTGTTGAAGTATTGTCAAAATCCACGCGCCAACATGACAAAACCTTTAAACGTCAAGCATATTGTCAAATTGCCAGCCTAAAAGAATATATTCTTATTGAACAAGATTTTGTAGAAATTGAAAGATGGTATCGCCTAGACGATAAATATTGGGAGCAAACCGTACACTATTTGGGGCATGACATTTGCTTTACCTCTATTGGACTCACAGTGGCGGTAGAAGATATCTATCGTCGTGTCAAAAATGAAGATATGACCGCATGGTTAGAAAAGAAAGCCCAGCAGCAAAATCCAGACATTGATAGTGACAATCCCCAAAAATAAACACTATTACACCAAAAAAACTGAGCTTTGCGCTGTTCTAAAGCCAAAAGTACCGTATAATCCCCGTCTTTATAAATTTATAGGCTTGTTTATGACAGGCCGCTTTGAATTGCCTTAGTATTTAGAGGATGTCATGCAAGTTTCCGTTGAAAATGTTTCTACCCTAGAGCGTCGCTTAAAAATAGCTGTGCCAGCTGCACAAGTCGAACAAACCGTAAACAAAAAAATCAACCAAGCTGCTCGTACGATTAAAATGGATGGCTTTCGGGTTGGTAAAGTGCCTTTAAACGTCGTTAAAAAACGTTATGGTGCAAGCATTCGTGCCGAAGCTTTAGACGATATTATCCGTGATGCCTATGTTGGTGCATTACAACAAACTGAATTAAAAGTAGCTGGCTTTCCAAGTATTGAGCCCATTAGTTTTGACGAAGGCAAAGATGTTGAGTTTGCCGCTGTTGTCGAAGTGTATCCAGAAGTGACAGTGGCTGATTTTGCCGCTTTGGCGGTTGAGCGTCCTACTTCTGAAGTCACAGACGCTGATGTTGATACGATGATTGCCAATTTGCGCCGTCAACGTGCTAAATGGGAAGAAAGCAGCGAAGCTGCAGCCGAGCAAGACCGTTTGACCATTGACTTTGAAGGCTCAGTCGCTGGAGAAAAATTTGACGGTGGCACAGCACAAGACTTTAATATTGTGATTGGTGCTAAGCGCATGATTCCAGGCTTTGAAGAGCAATTAGTCGGTGCTAAAGCAGGTGATGAATTAACCATTACCGTGACTTTCCCTGCTGATTATCAAGCCGAAAATTTGGCTGGCAAAGAAGCGCAATTCAAAATTAACGTCAAAAAAGTAGTTAAACCTGTATTGCCTGAATTAGATGCTACCTTCTTAGACGCATTTGGCATTAAAGATGGCAATGTTGAACAATTTCGTGCCGATGTACGCAAAAACATGGAGCGTGAATTAAAAAATGCGATTCGTGCTAAAGTAAAATCCTCGGTATTTGATGCCTTAGTTAATGCAAATAGCTTAGAAGTACCAAAAGCCTTAGTTGCAGACGAAATTAACCGTCAGCGTCAACAAGCGATTCAACAATTTGGTGGCAAGAGTGCGCAAATCAAACCCGAAATGTTGCCAGACGAATTGTTTAAAGACAATGCACAGCGTTCTGTGGCATTGGGTTTATTAGTATCCAATATCATCCAAAAGAATGAAGTTCAGGTTGACGCTGAGCGTGTACGTATCTTAGTGGATGAAGTTGCACAATCTTATGAACAGCCAGAGCAAGTTGTGCAATGGTACTACAGTAACAAAGAGCAAATGGCACAAGTGCAATCTGCAGTGTTAGAAGATCAAGTGGTCGATTTAATTTTGGCAGCTGCTCAAATTACCGACAAAGCAGTGAGCTACGAAGAATTGCTACGTCCGCAACAATAAACTAATATTGTTAACAAAAGCCTCCTTTGGGAGGCTTTTTGTTTGTTGTATCGTCAGTCGATGCTTAATTTGCTAGATTAGTGCTGTGTTTTCTGTTAAAAAATACTTTTGTTTTTAAAAAATCTATCCGCAAACGGCACTTAGTACGCCTATTAAAAAGAGATAATGATTCATGATGCCAATAATTAGTAGTGGCCTTGTGCCAATGGTGGTCGAGCAGTCTTCGCGTGGTGAACGTGCTTTTGATATTTATTCGCGCTTACTCAAAGAACGTGTCATTTTTATGGTGGGCGAAGTAGAAGACCATATGGCAAACTTAATTGTTGCTCAGCTACTATTTTTAGAGTCCGAAAATCCTGACAAAGACATACATTTGTATATTAACTCTCCTGGTGGTTCGGTTACAGCGGGTATGGCAATTTATGATACCATGCAATTTATTAAGCCCGATGTCAGTACCATTTGTATTGGTCAGGCTTGTTCTATGGGGTCGTTTTTGTTAACTGCAGGTGCAAAAGGTAAACGCTATTGTTTGCCCAATTCACGGGTAATGATTCATCAGCCTTTAGGTGGCTTTAGAGGTCAGGCATCTGATATTGCTATTCATGCCCAAGAAATTTTAAAAATTCGTCATCGCTTAAATGAATGTTTATCCTTTCATACAGGACAGCCCATTGAGCGTATCGAAAAAGATACCGATAGAGATAACTTTATGGGTGCAGAAGACGCTAAACAATATGGCCTGATAGATGCTGTTATAGAAAAGCGGATTGCTTAATAATCTTGCTTGATTGAGGAAAAATAATGAGTGATGAACGTAAAAGCCGTAATGAAAAACTGTTGTTTTGCTCATTTTGCGGTAAAAGTCAGCATGAAGTCACCAAGCTGATTGCAGGGCCTTCGGTATATATTTGCAATGAATGTGTTGATTTGTGCAACGACATCATGGCGCAAGAGCCAGAAGAAGCAGCGGAGGCAGCCAAACAAAAATTAAAGGACGCTTTACCTGTTCCTCACGAGATTAAAAAAACTTTAGATGATTATGTGATTGGCCAAGAAAAGGCCAAAAAAGTCTTGGCAGTAGCGGTTTATAATCATTATAAGCGGTTGCAAGCGGGGGCTAAAAAGGCGGTTAACAACAAAAAGTCCACCGAAGTAGAATTGTCTAAAAGTAATATTTTGTTGATTGGCCCAACGGGTTCAGGCAAAACATTATTGGCAGAAACTTTAGCGCGTTTGTTAGATGTGCCATTTACGATGGCCGATGCAACCACCTTAACCGAAGCAGGTTATGTGGGGGAAGATGTCGAAAACATCATTCAAAAGTTATTGCAAAAATGCGATTATGATGTAGAAAAAGCTGAGCGTGGTATTGTTTATATTGATGAAATTGACAAAATTACCCGTAAATCCGAAAATCCGTCTATTACCCGAGATGTGTCAGGTGAAGGCGTACAACAAGCCTTGTTAAAACTCATTGAAGGGACAGTGGCTTCTGTACCGCCTCAAGGTGGTCGTAAACACCCACAACAAGAGTTTTTGCAAGTAGATACGTCAAATATCTTGTTTATTTGTGGTGGCGCATTTGCAGGGCTTGAAAAAGTTATTTTAAATCGCTCCGAAAAAAGTGGTATTGGTTTTAATGCCACGGTACGCAGTAAAGAAGAAGAAAAAAATACAGGCGAAATTTTTAAAGAAGTTGAACCCGAAGATTTAATTAAATTTGGTTTGATTCCTGAATTAATTGGCCGTTTGCCTGTGATTGCCTCTTTAGAAGAATTGACTGAAGAAGCATTGATTCAGATTTTGACTGAGCCCAAAAATGCTCTTACCAAACAATATCAAAAACTATTTGATATGGAAGGGGTAGGTTTGGAATTTAGAGAAGAAGCCTTAGTCGCAACGGCCAAAAAAGCGATGGAGAGAAAAACAGGTGCGCGTGGCTTACGTTCGATTATGGAAAATGCCTTATTAGAGACAATGTATGACTTGCCGTCAGTTGAGGGCGTATCTAAAGTCGTAATTGAAGAAAAAACCATTACTGATGATCAAAAGCCATTGTTGGTTTATAAAAATGATGAAGTTGCTGCTCCCCAAGAGGAACGCAAGGCTTCTTAAATCTTGTTGTTAAATTTGTACTCAGTCTAACTATCTGCTTCTGAGATAGTTGGATTGAGGCCAAACAAATCTTCTAAAAACGCCAAAAATCCTGCATATTTTAGCCTTTTCTCTCCTGTCCCCTTGTAATTTGCTAAAAACTCCCTAAAACATACAAATAACATGCAAGATTGCACCATTGCCAATGGCACAGTGCTTGGAGAAGATTATGTACGAGTCAGAATTGATTGATTTGCCATTATTGCCATTGCGCGATGTGGTTGTTTATCCGCATATGGTTATTCCCTTATTTGTCGGACGAGATAAGTCGATTCAGGCACTAGAAACAGCCATGAACGGCCAAAAAAAGATTTTTGTGGTGGCACAAAAAGATGCGGCAGATGATGACCCTGATCAAGCAGGTTTGTATAGCGTGGGCACAGTCGCCACTATTTTGCAATTACTAAAACTGCCTGATGGTACTGTAAAGGTATTGGTAGAAGGGCAACGTCGTGCCCAAGTTGACGATATTATTGATACAGGCCGATTTTTATTAGCCAGTGTTAACGAACATCATAATCCAAGTTTGGATGCGACACAGGCCGAGGCTTTGTTGCGTTCTTTATTGGCAGAGTTTGAACAGTACGTCAAACAAGCAAAAAAAGTCGCTCCTGAAGTGTGGAACTCGGTACAAACCATTAAAGATCCGTATCGCTTAAGCGATACCATTGCGGCACATTTATCGCTAAAGCTCGAAGAAAAACAAGAAATTTTAGAAATCCTCAATTTAGAAGACCGTGTTCAGCATTTGCTAGGGGTGATGGATTCGGAAGTGGATTTACTGAAAGTCGAAAAACGTATTCGTGGTCGTGTAAAAAAACAAATGGAAAAAACACAACGCGAGTACTATTTAAATGAGCAAATTAAAGCGATTCATAAAGAGTTAGGTGAATTAAACGAAGCAGGTAGTGCCGAAAATGAGTTTGCAGAATTAGAACAGCGCATTGAAAAAGCAGGCTTGCCAGCCGAAGCCCGCAAAAAAGTCGATGCCGAACTTAAAAAGTTGCGCATGATGCCACCGATGTCTGCCGAAGCGACTGTTGTCCGTAGTTATATTGACTGGATGATTAGTGTACCGTGGAAAAAGCGCAGTCGCATTGGTATTGACCTCAAGATGGCACGCCAAATTTTGGATGCCGACCATTATGGCCTAGAAGAAGTCAAAGAACGTATTTTGGAATTTTTAGCGGTACAGTCACGCGTCAAAAAATTACAAGGGCCTGTATTGTGCTTGGTAGGCCCACCGGGTGTAGGTAAGACGTCCTTAGGGCAGTCGATTGCTAAAGCTACCAAGCGTGAGTTTGTACGCATGGCCTTAGGTGGTGTGCGTGATGAGTCAGAGATTCGTGGTCATCGTCGTACTTATATTGGTTCCATGCCTGGTAAATTGATTCAACGCATGGCTAAAGTCGGTGTTAAAAATCCTCTCTTTTTGTTAGATGAAATTGACAAAATGGGTGCAGATAGCCGTGGCGACCCAGCTTCGGCCTTATTAGAGGTATTAGATGCTGAGCAAAATCAACACTTTAACGACCATTATTTGGATGTAGATTATGACTTATCCGAAGTCATGTTTTTGTGTACCGCCAATTCGATGGATATTCCTGCGCCTTTGTTAGACCGCATGGAGGTGATTCGTTTACCGGGTTATACCGAAGACGAAAAAGTGAATATTGCTCAAAAATATCTTGTTCCTAAACAGCGTGAATTAGCAGGATTAAAAGCTAAAGAATTAGTTGTAGAAGAAAGTGCGGTACGTGAGCTAGTGCGTCGTTATACCCGCGAAGCTGGGGTGCGTAACTTAGAGCGCGAAGTGTCTAAAATTTGCCGTAAAGTGGTTAAAGAGGCGGTGTTAGGTACTGCAAATACTTCTAATGTGGTGGTTACAGCCGATAACCTTGAGCATTATTGCGGTGTGTATAAATACAGTTTTGGCAAAGCCGAAGAAAAAGACCAAATTGGTCAAGTCACAGGTTTAGCATGGACATCAGTTGGTGGCGAATTGCTCACCATCGAAGCTGTAACCACACAAGGCAAAGGCCGTTTTACCATGACGGGAAAATTGGGCGATGTGATGCAAGAGTCGATTAAAGCAGCAATCACGGTTGTGCGCTCACGCTCAAAAGTGTTAGGTATTGCGCCTGAGTTTCACGAGACCCAAGATTTACATATTCATATTCCCGAAGGTGCTACGCCCAAAGATGGTCCTAGCGCAGGGATTGGTATGTGTACCGCGATTGTGTCGGTGTTAACGGGTATTCCTGTACGTGCTGATGTGGCAATGACAGGTGAAATTACCTTGCGTGGCCAAGTGTTACCGATTGGTGGACTAAAAGAGAAGTTGTTGGCAGCGCATCGTGGTGGTATTAAAACGGTATTGATTCCCGAAGAAAATGCGCGTGACCTTAAAGAAATTCCTGATAACATCAAAGCAGATTTGACTATTAAAACTGTTAAATGGATTGATGAAGTATTAGCGATAGCTTTAGCCAAACAACCGATTCCTTTAGCCGATGATGTAGTGGCAACATCTCAGCCCTTAAAGAATGAGGAAACCCTAGAGGAACGAGTGAATACTCATTAGTCCTTATAGTACCCTTTACCTTCATACTAAAAGTGCATACTCTTAACGAGATGCACTTTTTTGTTTTATTAGGATTTTTAACATGACCACCAACAAAATCGAACAAGTGTCCCGTTTAGCCAAAACCAGTGCCGCATTTTTAAAAAATGCTGTACAACGCCGTGTGAATAAACAAGATTATATTTTGTCTGATAAAACCGACAATGAAGTTATTTTTCAAGATGACATTATGTCGGTTAAATATTACAAACCTTTGACTGCCGAAACTTTGGTGTTAGAAAGTGGTCAATCGTTACATGTGCGCCGTCGTCGTTTTGCAATTCCCATTGTCATGGTGCCACCATTAGGTGTGTTTGCATGGATTTTTGATTTATTGGCCGATCGTAGTTTAGTGCGCTATTTTTTGGCGCACGGTTTTGAAGTGTATTTGATAGATTGGGGCAAACCTACAGCCGACCATGCCGATTTATCCTTAGAAAATTATGTTAATGATTGGTTTCCTAAAGCATTAGCCGCTATTCGTCAGCATAGTGACAGTGACGAAGTATCGTTATTAGGTTACTGCATGGGTGGTTTGTTGGCTTTAATGTATTTGGCTTCGCATCCTGATGATGACAAAGTCACCAACTTAATTACCATTGCTAGCCCGATTGATATGCACAAAGCCAATCCGATTACTGGGCCACTGAGTCAACTATTATCCATGCCAGCAAGCCTCATTAAAAATAAAACAGGCTTTAAATTAGACAATATGTCTTCAGATAAATTTCATGTTGATGGCAAGACCCTGTCTTGGTTATTTAAAATGACCAATCCCTTAGGTGTTGTGTCGAGTTATATTGAGCTAATTCGTAACTTGGCAGATGATGATTATGTGGCGCGTTATATGACCATGAACGAATGGTTTACTAATATGCCTGATTACCCCGGTGCTACCGTACAAGATATGATGCGTAAAATGGGTTTATATAATCGTATGGCCAAAGGTAAGCTAAAAATTGGTGATCGTATTGCTGATTTTAGTCAAATTAAAACTAATTTATTAGCCTTTGCAGGCGACAACGACAAAATTGTCAGTGTCGCTGGCGCAAGAGCAATTATGACCATTGTGTCATCTACCGATAAAACTTTTCACATTGTTCCCGGTGGTCATGCAGGGGTGTTTACAGGCAGTAAAGCAGTGCATACCACATGGTCGATTTCTAAAGACTGGTTGCAATTGCGTTCTAAAGCCTATCCACGTCCTGTACAAAAGGTGGGGTAATGATGAGCAATATTCGTCCTTTTGATGGTGTGCTGCCAAAAGTAGCAGAAAGCTGTTTTGTGGATAGTACCGCGGTGGTGATTGGTGATGTGCAGTTAGCCGAAAATAGCTCGGTGTGGCCATGTGCGGTGATTCGTGGTGATGTCAATAGCATAAAAATTGGTGAAGGTTCAAATATTCAAGATTTTGCTATGTTACACGTTACTCACAAACGTCCTGTTGACCCTTTGGGTGCGCCATTAGTGATTGGTAAACACGTCACCATTGGCCATCATGTGACTTTGCATGGTTGCACCATTGGTGATGAAGTGTTGATTGGGATTGGCACCATTGTTTTAGATCGCGTTGTGATTGAATCTCAAGTATTGGTTGGCGCAGGCAGTTTAGTGCCACCCAATAAACGCCTAGAGTCGGGTTATTTGTATTTGGGTAATCCTGTTAAAAAAGTCAGAGCCTTAACCGATGAAGAAAAAGCCTATTTTAAATATTCTGCTGAACATTATATGAGATTGGCAGTGAAACATAAGGCGGGGGTTTAAAGATTATTGCATCAAAGTAATATTGCTTAGATGGTTTTTGGTTTTGCTTTAACTTGCCTCAACTAAGGTAAAAAGCACCAATCTATCGAACCCAATATTGCTTTATGTCATTTTTAAGTAAAACTAGACAGATTTTTAGTCGAGTCTATAATAATTTAAAACTAATCCCGACTACCATGCACTAAATCTTCAACTCTAACGGGGAAATGGCCAAGTTTGCGGTCGGCAAAAAAGTAACGTAAGGTACGTTTAATGCTAGCAAAGGCCAATTCATCCCACGGAATTGCATCCTCACTAAATAATCCCGCCTCAATACTTTCTTCACCTACGCCAAATTGACCATCAATAATTTCACCACGATACATCATATAGACTTGGCTAATTTGTGGAATATTAAACACACAATACAACTCACCGATTTTGACTTTAGCATGTGCTTCTTCCCATGTTTCACGTGCTGCACCTTCTTGAGTCGTTTCTAAATTCTCCATAAAGCCAGCAGGCAACGTCCACAAACCATAACGTGGTTCTATGCCACGTTTACACAACAACACTTTATCTTGCCATGTTGGTAAGCAACCGCAAATGATATGCGGATTTTGATAGTGAATCGTCTCGCAACTTTCACACACATAACGTAAACGACTGTCCCCTTGAGGAATTTTTTGCACAACAGGATGACCACAAGCACTACAAAATTTCATTGTCATATCCAAGAATTTATTGAATGGTGCATACTCTAGCGAGAAAAAACTTGTCTGCCTACTCACAAAAGCCGTACTATTGTTAAAAGTATCGAATTAGAACGAAAGTCCCATGTTGCAACAATTATTACAGCGTTTACCCAACGATAGCGCACAGCACAAAGCTGATGCAGCAGTATTAATGGCAATGACTCGCGAAGACATTCCACGACTCATTTTAACGCAACGTGCTGCTCATTTAAAAAGTCATGCAGGAGAAGTTGCCTTTCCGGGTGGAAAACGCGATAAAACCGATAGTTCTTTAATTTATACTGCATTACGTGAAGCACAAGAAGAAATTGCCCTAAATCCACAAGATGTAGAAGTTGTCGGTGAGTTAGGTATTTTTACCTCACGTGTTGGCATCAAAGTAAAACCAATTATTGGTTTGTTAGATGATATTCCGCAGCTAACCCCAAGTCCTGACGAAATTGACAGTATTTTTACCGTGCCTTTAGAAGTCTTTTTGCAACAAAAACCCAATTATCAACACAAAATCAAGTATATGGGGTTAAGTATTCCTGTGCCAAGTTTTAATCACGAAGGTTATGTAATTTGGGGATTAACAGGCTTTATGATTGTTGAGTTTATGCGCCAAGTTTATGATGCCGATATTGATTGGCGTTGGCCAAATCCTTTAAAGCGTTAGCAAGTTTTCCCTTTGGTAGCTCCTCCTCCTTATCAAGGGGGAGGTTGGGAGGGGGTATTTTAGACCTCACCCTAACCCTCCCCTAAATTAGGGGAGGGGAAATAGCTTATAATGAGAGTAATAAAATGATTTACAGTTTAGGCGACCGTCAATTACAAACCCATGGCGACTATTGGATTGCGGATAATGCCACTGTCATTGGCTCGGTTGTTTTAGAAAATAATGTGAGCGTTTGGTTTAATGTGGTGATTCGTGCCGACAATGACACGATTAGCATTGGCGAAAATAGCAATATTCAAGATGGTTCAGTGTTGCATACCGATAGTGGTGTACCATTGACCATTGGTAAAAATGTCACGGTTGGCCATAAAGCCATGTTACATGGTTGCACGATTGGTGATAACACCTTGATTGGCATTAATGCTGTGGTGCTAAATCATGCCAAAATTGGTAAAAACTGTATTATTGGCGCAAATGCTTTAGTCACTGAACGCCAAGAAATTCCTGATAATTCTTTAGTGATGGGTTCGCCTGCAAAAGTAGTCAAAACCATTTCCGAAGGTCAGGCGATGATGTTACAAATGAGTGCTTTGCACTACGTTGAAAACTTTAAGCGTTACCAAACTCAACTCAAACCGCATTCTGCACACTGAGCGAAGTTGAAGTGGTTTCGACTCCGCTCAACCAACATTATTTTTTTATAAGACCAAAATACAAATCTAGGTTTTTTATGTCTAAATACCAAGCTTTACCTCTAAAAACTCGTTTATTAGCTGCGATTGCCGCACCGTCAGAATATTTAGCTTATGCACCTGATGCCTTTTTAAAAGCCTTTCAACGCTCAGGTGTACATCCTGTGTTGGGACGTGTATTGTTTGGTAAGAATGAAATCATGGCACGTGTGGTACAACATCAAGTTCCTTGTGCAGTGGGCGATGTGACAGTACGTTGTTATTATCCAAGCCTAGCCACGGACTTGCCAGTGATTTTATTTTTTCATGCAGGTGGTTGGGTGATTGGTAATTTAGAAACCCATGATACTTTATGTCGTCGTATCGCTAAGCAAACTGATTGTTTGGTAATTTCGGTCGATTATGCATTAGCTCCGTGGGTAAAGTTTCCTGTACCAATCTTACAATGTGAGGCGGTGTTAAATTGGGTCATCGCTCACGCTGCTAACTTACACGCGAATAGTCAAAAAATGTTGGTCATGGGTGATAGTGCAGGTGGTAACCTGTCAGCCGTATTAGCGCGTAAATACCGTCAACAACTATGCGGTCAAGTGTTAGTTTACCCTGTGTTGGATACCACGTTAACCAGTGAAAGTGTCAAACAATATCCCGATGCACCTGTATTAAGCAAAAAGATGATGCAGTTTTTTGTCGATTGTTATATCCGTCAAGATGCTGATAAATATGATGAACAAGTTTCACCGTTATTTAGTACGGACTTTGCCAATTTGCCACCCTGTTTAATGATTACGGGGGAGTTTGATATTTTACGTGAAGATGGTTTTGCCTATGTGCAAAAACTTAAAGCCGCAGGTAATCATACGCAACATGAACATTATCCTGATATTCATGGCTTTTTAAGCTTGCCACATTTGTGTGATTCAACTAATGAGGCAATGGCGGCGGTAGTGAAGTTTGTTAGAGAAAGGATTGCATGATGAGTTATTGCTCAAGGCTTTAGCGCAGACCTTGAGCAATCTTTCATAGAGTCAATTAATTAGTTTTATCTTCGCTCTTCAACAAACTATTAACCAATCCTTGAGGACTACCTCCCGACAAGCCAACTTCCTGCATTAACTGGTCAATTAACGGTGCTTGAGCACGATAACGTAAGGCACTAGCAACCACTTGTTCGCTTAAATTGCCATTGCTAACAGGTGTACTTTCACCATTGACTGTTGACCCACCATTTGCGCCATTAATGCCTTCAATTTGAATAATCTTAATGCCATCAATTTGCTCCAAAGGCTTAACCGATTGCTCAATAATTTTGGGTAATTCTTTAATTAACAACATCTTCACTTGCATCGCAATTAACTCAGGCGATAAAGTATTTTCAGCTTCGTTAATCATGCGTTTACCATCCGCTTCAGCAGCATATTTCGCACGAATACCTTCGGCACGAATCCGATCTGCTTCGGCTTCCGCAGTCGCTTGTGTTTGTAAGGACTCTGCTTTTGCTTTAGCCGCATCACGGTCAGCTTCAGCTGCCACAGTAATACCAATCGCATCTTGTTCGGCTTTTTTGCGTGCTTCAACCAATTGAATAGACTTTTCCCGTTCAGCCACTGCAATTTGACGTGAAGTGACAACCCCTTCTTCGGCTTTCACCGCTTCTGCACGTGCTTGATCGGCTTCGGCTTTGGCTACCGACTCATCACGGCTCTTGCCTGCAATCTCAATGTTGGTCGCTTGTTGAGCAATTTGAATGGCTTTATCTTTTTCGATTTTGGCAATGGTGACTTTGCGTTCGGCTTCAACTTCTTGCTCTTTAATGGTTCGTTCTGCGGCAATACGCGAAGTATCTGTTTGTTGTTTGGCAGCAATTTGCGCTTGTTGTGATTCACGTTGTCTGTCAGCTTGTTGTGCTGCAATTTCAGCTGCTTGTTGGGCTTTACGGGTTTCAATTTCCCGTTCTTGGGCAAGTTTAGCAAATTCGTTTTGTTGTTCAATTTCAAGCTGTTGACGATTGGCTTCTAGGTTTTTTGTGGCAATAGATACTGCCGTTTCTTGTTCAATGTTATTACGCTCTTTACGACGATTTTCGGTTTGTTCGGTGAGTCGGGTTAAACCTTCGGCATCAAACGCATTTTGTGGGTCAAAGTATTCCACTTTGGTTTGGTTAAAGTGGGTGAGGGAAGAGCTTTCTAATTCCAAACCGTTTTTAGCTAAGTCTTCAACCACAATGGATTGCACGCTTTGCACAAAACGAGAACGATGTTCGTGCATTTCGGCCATATCCATTTGTGCCGCACACGCACGTAAGGCAGCGACAAATTTACCTTCAATTAATGTGCGTAATTCATTGGCATTAAGTGTTCTTGCGCCCAAGGTTTGAGCGGCTGCGGCAATGGCTTCTTCGGTAGGGTTAACACGCACATAAAACTCAACCCCTACATCGACGCGCATTTTATCTTTGGTAATTAAGGATTCTTGTTTTTCACGTTTGACTTCTAAACGTAATGTATTCATGTTCACCCAAATAATTTCATGCAGTACAGGTAACACTAATGCACCGCCATTCATAATCACCGCTTGACCACCAAAACCTGTACGCACAAAACTTTGTTCTTTGGTCGAGCGTTTATAGAGGCGAGCAATAATCACCCCGATAATAATTAGCGCAAATAAAATAACGCCACAGATAATTAAATAACTAATTAAATTTCCCAGATTCATTTATTGTTGGCTCCGTGTTTTAGCAAGTAAATAATCAATATTGGGGACAACGCGATAAATTTCGCCATCTTGGCGAATAATTAACGCAGTTGAACCTTCATTAAAGCTGTAGTCGGCCTCGTCAGGTTCAACCATGACATAATGCATTTGCCCAAATTGATCTTGAAATTTAGCTTCGGCAGGCTGCCCCAATTGAGCATGACCTGTGGTAATGGTCACTGTTTGACCAATAAAGCTATTTTTAGAAATGGATTGCGTTTCGTCTTTAGGCAGATATTTATGCACTAAACGTCCACCAATATTCATGTGATAGAGTCCAATGAGAGTGCTTGGTACAGCAATTATCCCTGCATGACTAAAGCCACCCAAAAATTGAGCGGCAAAATGTTGCAAAATAACACCACTCAGGCCAAAGCCTAAGAGGAATAAAATCAACAAGATAAGTAGGGGAGCGCGGCCAATTTGTAACCAGCCTAAGACACTATGACTGACATCTAAATCAACATGAACATCGGGATGATGTAGGTCAGGCAAACCATGATGTGTAGAAAAACTAAAACCTAAGATTAAGCTAATAATTTCGATAATGCCTAAGCCAAACATTAGCATTAAGGCAAGGCTAAACGGGGCAACACCGTCAGCAAACAACCAATCCATCGTTATACTCAAGTTTATATAAAATTTTTCTTGAGCATACTAAAAATTGGTATGAATGCCAAAAGTTATTTTTTATCTTGTTTAATCATCAAGCTATCAATGCCTTCACCTTGTAAAGTTTGACGAGCTTCTTTGGTATTTTCTTTGCCTGT
>JAXMGJ010000002.1:0-520682 GCA_046347315.1 Agitococcus sp. | reverse complement strand
GACTTCGTGCATGGCTTTGACAGCCGCATCATAAGCCGATAAATGCTCTTCGTGCATAATCCGCTCAACGTTTTCGAGCACCACAATCGCATCATCAACGACAATACCAATCGCCAACACCATACCAAATAAGGTTAAGGTGTTAATCGAATAGCCCAATAAATACAAACCTGCAAATGTGCCAATTAATGACACAGGCACAGCTAAGGTTGGAATTAAAGTAGCACGCCAATTTTGTAAGAAGACAAAAACCACTAAGAATACTAATACCATCGCTTCGCCAAGCGTTTTTAATACTTCGCGAATCGACACTTCGACAAAACGGGTGGTGTCATAGGGAATAGAGTAACTTAATCCTTGAGGAGCGCGTGTTGCTAATTGGGCTAAGGTTTTTTTAACATTATCACCCACTTCTAAAGCATTGGCACTGGGTTGTAAGAAAATCCCCACTAAAGTGGCTGGTTTACCGTTGATTCGACCAACAAAGTCATAATCTTTTGCCCCCAATTCGACACGAGCCACATCTTTTAAACGTAGGGCTGAGCCGTCACTGTTGGTACGTAATAAAATATTTTCAAATTCACTCGCTTCGGATAAACGACCTTTGGTGGTAATGGTATAAACCAATTCTTGGCCTTGATTAGTCGGCTGTTGACCAATTTTACCAGCAGCAAACTGGCCATTTTGCTCATTAATCGCGGCGACAATTTCTTGAGTGGTCAGTTTTAATTGGGCTAAACGATCAGGTTTGAGCCAAATACGCATGGCGTAATCTTTAGCACCAAAAATTTGCACATTGGTTGTGCCTTTCACTCGTTTAAGCGCATCTAAAACGTTTAGCGTGACATAGTTACTGGTGTACATGTCATCATAACGGCCATCAGGCGAATAAAAGGCTACCACTTGCAAAAAGCTTGACGAACCTTTGGTGACCGTTACCCCTTGGCGACGTACCTCTTGGGGTAAACGTGCTTCCGCTTGTTTTACTAAATTATTAACGTTTTGGGCAGCTTGATCAGGATTAGTACCAATTTCAAAGGTGATACTAATTGTCGTCACCCCTTGTGATGTAGATGTTGAACTCATGTACAACATATTATCTACGCCATTAATTTGATTTTCTAAGGGCGCTGCAACGGTTTGTTCTACTACTTCTGCGGATGCACCTGGGTAAACAGCCGTGACTTGAATAACAGGTGGAGCGATTTCGGGATATTGGGCGATTGGCAGATTGCGCATGGCAGCCAAACCAGCCAACATAATAAAGATCGATAACACCATCGCAAAGACGGGTCGATTAATAAAAAAACGTGCTAACACGGTTTATTCTCCTGCGGCTTCAACAGGTTTTACCACAGTACCTGGCATGGCTTTAAATAAACCATCAACCAAGACTCGCTCACCCGTTTGTAAACCACTATCAATCACCCAAGCTTGAGTTTTGCCCACTGTCGCCCACTCCCCTACCTTGACAGGACGTGGTTCAATTTTGTTTTCTTTATTAACAATCATCACCATCTTGCCCATCGGCCCTTCAATGACTGCACGTTGAGGAACGGTCAAGGCATTTAAACGTTGGCCACCCTCTAACACAATTCGGGCAAATTGGCCTGCACGCAGATGTTGTTGTGGATTAGCAAACTCAGCTCGTGTTTCGGTTGTGCCTGTGCTGGGATTAACCCCGACATCACTAAAAGTCACTTGGCCTGTATTGGCATAAACACTGCCATCCGCTAATTTGAGCTTGGCTTGATATTGATTATGTTGTGGTGCTTGATATAAACCTGCGGCCGTTAAGCTATTAATTTTTTGCTGTTGAATATCAGGTAAGCCAAAATAGACATAAATGGGATTTACTTGGCTGATCGTGGTTAACAAAATATCTGAGCCACTGATGTATGTGCCTTCATTTTTTTGGGTACGCCCTACTAAACCTGAAACGGGGGCAGTAATTTGAGTATAACTAACATTTAAACGCGCTTGTTTAATTTGGGCTTGAGCTGTTTTTACCTCTGCTTGCGCAATTTGTACGGCAGATAACGCATCATCATAGTCTTTTTGGGCAACTACTTTTTGTTCAAATAAAGGTTTTACCCGCGCCAAGTTGCGGTCAGCTTGCGCTAAACGTGCTTGCGCGCTGCTTAATTGCGCTTCTAAAGTCGCTAAAGCGGCTTCGTAGGGAGCAGCATCTAAAGAAAATAACGCTTGTCCTGCCTGAACAACTTGGCCTTCTTGAAAGTGCCGTTTTAATAAAATACCTGATACACGCGCCCGAATTTCAGTGTCTTTTGACGCCGCAACTTGTGCACTATATTCAAATAAAACAGGCACATTTTGAGCTTTTACCGTGACAACCGCTACTTCGGGTGGTGGCATTTGAGGCATACCCGCAGGTGCTGCACCTTGAGGAGCTTTGTTGCAAGCGACTAACAGCACACTGCTCACTAACCATGATATTTGAGCCACAGTTTTTACTGGCCTTAATGACACCAACATCACACACTCCCCTCTAAAATAAAACAAAAATAGGCACTAATGCTACTCTTAATCATTCAATAGCGATATAGTCAAAAAAAGAAACAATGGGTCATCAAAATATCAACGCCAAACTTAAGTCTCCACATCCCATTTAAAGTTTTTTTGAACTTTGGCTGCTTTTTTACCTAGCACTTGTGCGGTAATCTCGATACTTTCAGCAACAAAACTTTGAGGAAGCACAAACTCTCCTGTGACGCTTTTAAAGTATTGCAATTCAAGCTGTTGAAGCTCTAATTCAATACTTTTGCCTTTGCTTGTACCTATGATTCGCAAATTTAATTTAACAGCAATACGCGCTTGATTTGCTTGATTTTGAATTAGTAACACTCGATATTGATATGAGCCTTGCGCGGTTTTAAGAATTTTCACACTATCAATATTGAGTGGCGAACTGCTCGCTTTGGTTCCTAACAAACGCTGATATACCATAATCTGCTCTTGCATATCAGCAACACTGGCGAGTTGATTTTTATTTTCTTGTTGTAATTTCTGAATCACTTGTTGCGCAATATCGGCATTTTGTTGCGCCTGCGTCAATTGCATTTCCAAACTGGAAATACGTTGTGCTTGTATGCTAACTTGTTGTTTTATTTGGTGTACTTCGGTAGCAGTCGCGCCAATTCTTTGTAATCCGTAATCATAACCCCAGTAAAAAAAACCAATTCCATTGACAATTAAACCCAATATCGCCACCAAACTCCAACCTAGCAAATGTTGGGTAATAGGCGCATTGATGTAGGATTTAAAACGCTGTCGTCGTCGGCTATACCACATCATGCACCTATTTTTAGCTGTTATTACGGTAATAAAGCAATATGATTTAAGCCCGTTGTTTCGGGTAAATCACACATAATATTCATATTTTGTACCGCTTGCCCTGCTGCACCTTTAACTAAATTATCAATTACAGATAGTATAACTACTGTATCACCCCCCTGAGGACGATGCACCGCCATACGACACATATTGGCACCACGCACAGTTCTAGTTTCGGGGTGACTGCCTGCTGGCAACACATCGACAAAAGCTTCATTGGCATAGGTTTGCTCATAAATCGCTTGTAAATCGGCAACATCACTTGTTAAACGTGCATACAAGGTCGCATGAATACCACGAATCATTGGTAATAAATGCGGCACAAAAGTTAAACCAACGTGTTGGCCACTAATATGAGCTAAACCTTGTTTAATTTCGGGTAGATGACGATGGCCTGTTACGCCATAAGCTTTAAAACTATCACCAGCTTCGCATAATAAGGTATGTACTTCTGCTTTGCGCCCTGCACCAGACACCCCTGATTTGGCATCCGCTACTAATGTTTGAGTATCAATTAAACCTGCTTTTAATAATGGTAAAAAGCCTAATTGTACAGCGGTGGGATAACACCCTGGGTTAGCAACCAAACGTGCGCTTCTAATGGCTTCACGATTCACTTCGGGCAAACCATACACCGCTTCTGACAACAAGTGCTCACTGGCATGAGCCATTCCATACCACTGTTGCCACTCAGCAGGATTTTTAAGGCGATAGTCAGCCGCCAAATCAATGACTTTAATGCCCTTGTCTAATAATTCAGGCACTTGTTTCATAGCAACGCCATTTGGTGTGGCAAAAAAAACCACATCACACTCACCCAAATTGTCAAGGCTTGGCTCTGTAAAGGGCAAGTCCACACGTCCACGCAAATTGGGATACATTTGTGAGACTGGCATACCCGACTCAGAGCGTGAGGTAACTGCCTTTAACTCAACATTAGGGTGTTGTGCCAATAAACGTAACAACTCCACACCGGTATAACCTGTCCCACCCACAATACCAACTTTAATCACACTATTCTCCACAGCTATTATAGGACTTACGCAATTATTGCTTATTGTCCCAGCAAAATTTTATGCTCACAGATGTCACTAGACACACCATGTATTTTGGCAATAACCGCCATTTCACCTTGTTTTCTAAGACGATTCAACTGATTATTTATATTTTTGATTAACTTAATAGCATCAGGAGAGCGTTTGGCAACCGCTAAACGATAACTTTTTTTGGTGACATCTTCTAAGTCTAAACAAGCCATATCGGCAAACTGATACAATCCTATTTTAATACCATATTGCAACACAGGTGCCTCAACCGCAAAAAAATCACACTCCTTGGCTTTGAGTTTATTTAATACCATTTGAATGGATTCTTCACGAATAATATCTAACTTTTTATCTAACACGCCATAGTTATAGCCTTTTACGCCACATATTTTATAATTTTTAATATATTGTGCCGTAGGTAAGTTTTGGATTGAATATCTTTTTTTAGAATAAACTAAACTATAATAAAGCTGATAAATGGGTTCGGTAAAAAATAAATATTGTTGTCGTTCAAGAGTAGCACTAATGTCTAATATGACATCACAACCTGCATTTAAGTTAGTGCTTTGTGCGCGTTGATGCACTTCTGTCCATGGCAAACGCTGAATACGATAGTCTTGTTTAAGCCTTGTTAACATCGCCTGTACCAGACTAATAGTATAACCCTCAAAATGTGGCTCTGTGCTTGTTTTGTCCCAATAGGTATATGGCGGCCACGGATTTTCATCGACACAAATATCTAACACAGAATTAGCCATACTTAACCTAGTGAGTAGCAATAACAGCACTAAACGTGTGGTAAAGACTAAAATCCTGAAAGCCATAATACACGCTCTAATGAATATTAAAGGTTTGTTGGCAAGATGTTGGGTTAATATCGTACTCTTCTGCTAGGCTCGCTACATCTTTACCTAAAGCAGCTAAGGCTTTGTTCATCGAAGATACTACCTGTGCCGCAGCCACGGTATGTTTAGCAACGCCAATATGATAAGTCTTTTCTGTGCCTGCTAAACGAATACAACCGACGGGCGGTACCTGATATTGATTAGCGCGCTGGCCGTAACGCATACTGACACTTTCGGCAATAAACACATCGCATTCTTTTGTTTTTACGTTAAACATAATATCTTTAAGAGTATTATGTGCTTGAATAGTCAGTATTTTACTCACCGTACCATAATCATAATTTTTAATACCACATATTTTAAACTTATTTGCTTCTGATAAACTTTTAATATTCAAGCCTGTCATATAACTTTCCCAGTTATACATTAAATCATAATTAAGAGAATAAATTGGAGGCGTCAATAACAAATATCCTTCTAAATGACTATTTTTGGCAACATCAAGCACAATATCACATCCAGAATTGGGCTTGGCATCTTTAACTTTAGTTTCTATTTCGGTTAGGCTGAGGCTTTTAATTTGATAGGGTATTTGTGCCTGTGTCATTATTTTTTGCAGCAACTCCAAAGAGTAACCACGCAACTTGCCTGCTCCCTTAATTTTTTCGGCATACACAAAAGGTGCATTAAAATTTTTGTCTAAACACAGTTGTAATGGTGCAGCTTGTGCAGTGCTTACCATTAATACCACGCTACCACCAACCGCCATGCCCAAAAAACGCTGCAACATAATGCTCTCTCCGCTTTATTATAACTATGATTTGACTATGCTGCCTTGCATATTATTTATGATAAAACAGTCTATCTTTTTTAGACTGAGCTGTCGATTAGCACAAAAAACAAACATCATTATTGACAACAGGTTTTTTTATCTCTAAATTAGTGTACATATGTACACCAAAAGAGATAAATCATGGCTACACCCGACACATCAAATAGCAAAAACACCGTAGCAAGCTCGAATTATGCTAACGGTTTACAACATGCAACCGCTATCATTCATGTTGCTATGCGTGGTGCACAAGAGTTAACTCATTTGGTTGCCGAAGTTCATAGCACGATTACTGCTTTGCCCTCACCTTTTAACAAACATCATCAGCCTAGTGCTAAATATGCACCATTTCCATACAAGATTGTCTCAACGGCTTTTTCTTTATTAGCCAAACTAAGCTATATTTTGGCTCCTCAATCGACGGAATTTAGTAATCCTTTAGCTGTACGTTCTCAAGCTGCACTGAATGGCGTATCTGGTGATAAATTAGAGTTTTGGGATAGCCCGTTGGCGATTGCTTTGTCATTACGCGGTGAAAATGGCGATTTTTTAGAGGTTGATTCGTGGGCAAATGATCCTGCCAAAGCTCATGTAATTTTTTTACATGGTTTGTGCGAAAGTGATATTGATTGGCAACGTGGCCAACATCATCAAGATTTTTATCATCAGTTAGCACAATTAGGCTACAAAGTCGCATGGTTACGTTATAACACTGGCCGTGCAATTCATCACAATGGTGAAGAGTTTGCTAAGCTGCTACAACATTGTTTTGCAAACAAAGGCAAGCCTGTCATCTTAATTGGCCATAGTATGGGTGGCTTGGTGATGCGTAGTGCTATGGACTATGCTCAAAAACAACAGCATACATGGCTTAATCGTATCAGTCATGCCGCCTATTTGGGTAGTCCTCACTTGGGCGCACCGCTTGAGCGTTTGGGCAATAAGGCCAATAACTTATTAGATTTTACCCCTTATACTCGACCTTTTATGCGCTTGGGAAATATTCGTAGTCGAGGCATTAAAGATTTACGTTATGCCCGTATTACCGAAGATAATATTGTGCCGCACTTACCAGAGCACATTAATCACTTGCTTATTGCCAGTCTATGGAAATCTGACATTGATATGTTAGGAGATGGTATTGTACCCATGAATAGTGCGCTGGCACAAGATGAACAAGGGGATGTATTGTTTGCCCCCAAAATCAGTCGCGTAACTTTTGATGATATGAGCCATATTGCCATGTTGAGTGATGAGCGTATTTATCAACAATTACGTCAATGGTTAAAACTCTCTATATGAATACTGCCGATTTAGCTGCCTTTATAGAAGTGGCTCGTTTTGAATCCTTTTCTTTGGCGGCTGAAAAACTACATTTAACCCAACCTGCCGTAAGCAAACGTGTTCAAAACTTAGAAGAAACACTCACGGTTAATTTATTTGACCGCGTAGGCCGCAAAGTGCAGCTCACCGAAGCTGGCCGCAATTTATTGCCACGCGCCAAACAATGGTTACTCGATTTTGAAGAAATCAGAAATAGTGTTACTACACTACAAGGAGAAGTAACAGGCATTTTAAAAATTGGTACTAGCCATCATATTGGCTTGCATCGTTTACCACCAACGTTACGTACTTTTTCGCAAGCTTATCCGCAAGTACGTTTAGATATTCAATTTATTGACTCCGAAGCGGCTTATGAAGCAGTGTTAAGTGGTGATTTAGAGTTAGGCATCGTGACATTACCTCCTGTTGCCGACCCACGTTTGTTGACTGAAAAAATTTGGGATGACCCCTTAGCTTTTGTGGCAGCTAAAGAACATCCTCTTGCACTCAAACCTACACTCAAACTCGCAGATTTAACCAAACACCCTGCTATTTTGCCCTCAATGAATACATTTACCCGTCAAATTGCCGCTGAGCTTTTTCAAAAAGCTAATTTAGAATTAAATGTCACAATGACCACCAATTATTTAGAAACGATTAAAATGATGGTGTCAATTGGTTTGGGATGGAGCGTGTTGCCTGCAAGCATGGCAAATGATGATATTGTAGTATTACCATTGGCTGAAGCTAAAAAAATGCACCGTAACTTGGGAGTTGTTTATCATCCACGTCGTACGTTATCACGAGCGGCTAGCGCAATGTTAGCAGTTTTGCGTGAGCAAAATTAGTTGAAGCTTTAGGCTGATATGTTTACTCTGTTTGTTATTCAACAAGCATAATCAGGACTTACGCATTTCACCGAAATTAGCGCGTTTTGTGAGCATAAAACCGTTAATAACGGTTGAAATGTGAACAAATAAGCGATAACCGCGTAAGTCCTAATAATGTGAAATCATACCAATCTTAAAAAAACTATCATTGGTAGCCTATGTTCGTTGCACGCAACACAGGATTACTTACGTTAATGCTTTATTTTTCCTTTATTTGGTTACGCTGCATACAGGCTACAAATATTTAACTCAGTTCTGAGAAACAGTAAATAATATGATGACTAGAACCTTATTAGCATTATCTTTTTTAGGATTAGCGGCTTGTCAAACTGCACCCCAACAAGCAACTATTATTACCTCACCGCCACCCCATGCTAATATCAATCAGTTATTAACGGTTAGCCAATTTAGAACGCCACTCTTTTATTTAGAAGCACCACTCTATGACCCCGAAGTCAAAGAATGGATTCCACAAAAGTTTTTAGATGAGGTACAACAAAGTATTGATGACACCATTAACTACCCTTACACCGATACCCAATTACGTTTGGCCTTATCACAAAAATTAAGCACTGATGACATTCAGCAAGTGATTGATTTTTATCAGTCTTTAACAGGCCAACACATATTACACGCCGAGCAAAGTTTTAGAGAACGTGTTAATTTAGATAACGATAGCACAGCGTTGGCTACTGAGGTCATTAAAGCAACACAACTATCAACCATGTTACATACCATTTTTGCTAGCAGTGTTGAGGCTGTTATTAATCGTTTGGATGGTTATGAATGCTTAGCTATTCGACAAATACCTGGTTCTAATATTGGTTTGCTGATGGCTAAACGCCATAAAATGGCCTTTATGGAGCGTCAAGTACAACGCTCTTTAGCAAATCTATATTTGAATGTTAGAGAATCTGACTTGCAAAATTATTTGCAATTTGCTCAAAGTGCAGTTGGTCAACGTTATTTTAAAGCACGTAGTGAAGTCATGCGTAGCATTGGTAGTGAATTTGGTGAGCGTGTAGCAGAAGCGATTGCCCCTGCTTTGCCTAGTTGCAAGGGCAGCTTTAAAATAAGTTCTTAGTTTAGGACTTATTTTCTCATATTTATCTCCCTGCTTTCGGCTTCCCCCTATTAAGGGGGAAATGAGGAGGGGGGCAAAACGCGCTAGTTTCGGTGAAATGCGTAAGTCCGTCCTATATATGTTTTTTAAGACATCTCACTAAAAACTAACCATGTTTAGTCAACTGATGACTTAAGGCTTCTCTGACAGGTTTAAATGAGCGGCGATGCGCCATAATTGGCCCATGTTCATATAAAGCTGCAACGTGTTTAACAGTCGGATAGCCTTTATGCTCATTAAAACCATAGTGAGGATACTGTTCATGCAAGGCATCCATTTCGGCATCGCGTGCCACCTTTGCCAAAATACTGGCTGCACTAATTGCAGGGACTAAACCATCGCCTTTAACTATGGCCAAACAAGGATAGGTTAAAATTGGGCATTTGTTGCCATCAATCAGCACATATTCTGGATGTATGGCTAACGCATTGACGGCACGCTGCATCGCTAACATCGTTGCTTTTAAAATGTTAATTTCGTCAATTTCATGGCGTTCGGCACGACCTAAACTCCATGCTAAGGCTTTGGCTTTAATTTCTTCGGCTAAGGCTAAACGTTTTTTTTCACTCAGTTTTTTGGAATCATTTAAACCTTCAATCGGATTATTCGGGTCTAAAATCACCGCAGCTGTCACCACCGCCCCCACTAACGGTCCTCTGCCAACTTCATCAACGCCTGCAATATATTGATATTTTTGCAAAATTTCGGCTAATTCCATCATGTTTTCTCTAATAATTGGCTAATGGCTTGGGCGGCTGTTTCACTACCATTGGCTTGTAATTGTTGATGTAACTCGGTAAAACGTGCAACGATGACTTGTTGCTGTTGCGGTTGTAACCATTGTTCAACTGCATGACTAATACTTTCGGGTGTTACTGCCTGTTGCACTAACTCTGGCACTAAGGCTTGATTTGCCAACAAATTTGGCAAACTAATATATTTGGCTTTGGCCATCAATCTGACAATTAAATACGTTAACCAATGTAATTTGTAAACTACCACCATCGGTTTTTTTAACAACATTGCTTCTAAGGTTGCTGTACCTGATGCCAACACAACCACATCAGCGGCAGCCATCACTAAACGTCCTACCCCTGCACCATAACTATCATCAAAAATTTGAGCTTGTAAGCCACTTTGTGTTAATAGTTCACTAATTTGTTTTTTACGTAAAGGATTAATCGCAGGAATAATAAATTCTAACTGTGGATGTTGTTTTTTCAGTAACAAAGCTGCAGCAAATAAGGGCTCGGCTAAACGACTGACTTCACCACCACGACTACCCGGCAAGAGCGCAATATACTGTTTATTAGCCGCTAAGCCTAATTGTTGACGCATAGCTAAAGTATCATTTACTAACGGCAAACTATCGGCTAAAGGATGGCCAACAAATACCGCATCCAATTGATGTTGGTCATAAAACTGTTTTTCAAACGGTAATAAACACAACATCAAATCAATCGCCGCCTTAATACCATGAATCCTGCCTTGTCGCCATGCCCACACCGAAGGACTAACATAGTGTACGGTTTTAATACCAGCTTGTTTTAATTGTGGAGCAACACGCAAATTAAAATCTGGCGCATCAATACCAATAAAGACATCAATTTTTTGTTCAATAAAACGCCGCACCAATTCATCACGAATTGCAAATAACTCTTTGATTCGACCTAAAACCTCCACTAAGCCCATTACTGATAAACGTTCTAGCGGAAACCACGTTTCGCCACCTTCGGCTATCATTTGTCCACCACAAATCCCCACAAAACGGGCGTGTGGATAACGTTGTTTTAAGGCTCTAATTAACCCTGCACCAAGAGTGTCGCCTGAAATTTCGCCTGCGACAATACCAATAGTAATAGTACGTTGATTAGGCATAATGGGGATGATGTTGTTGTTCATAATGTAAAATCGCGTTGTGTTCGGCCTGCCTGATTTGACGACATAATTGCCCTACCGTTAAACCTTTATGTTTTTTGTATGTGTTAATAATTAAAATAAACTCAACAATCATAGGCTTATGCGAAAGACGTACTGAGCTGACGCGGTAACGCTTGTGGGCATAACAGAGTAATTCGGTATGCCCTTTGCTTAAAGCTAATGCTATCAGTGCTTCTAAACTAATTAAACCTTCCGTGCTATAACTTGCCAAAATATAATGAGCTTGTACCTGTTGTAATAATTGCTCAAAAGCCTCTTCCACCTCATGTTTATAATTAAATGGGCTACGCCTTTCACTTCGCCAATCCTGTCTAATGGCACTTTTGTTGCGACCTTGAATTTTCTCGCTCAATAAGGGTTTATCCCACAAGGTTAAGCTATTTAATACATGGTAATTACTGGCATAACAATGTTGATTATAAGGAGGGTCTAAATAAGCAATATCAACAGGTATAAGACTATCTGCTAACTCTTTGGCTAATGCTATCGCATCTTGCTGATACACTTGATTAGCACGTTGATTATCGTAAAAATGTATAGGTTTTAATTCTAATACTGACAAAATACGACTCAAAGCTGTGCCAGTTTTGCCACCCCACCCCTGATGAAAAGCCTTGAACACGCCACTAGTATTACTGGTATAACTGGCCTGAAACAATAATGGTGCTAACAAACAGGCTTTTTCATAAGGTGTAATCAGTTGCAAGCTGTCCCAATGTTCAATTTGCTCTCGCATGGCATCTAAACGTTGACCATTTACACGGGTATAAAACAAACGGTCTTTATTTAGATCAAAATACTCATCATGGCTCGGACATAAATGCCGTGTTACCCAATCTTCAATGGGATTAAGCGCATTAAGATACGCAATAACATTGTCATAACCACCCAACTCGTTAAAACTGGGCTCATAATTACAGGCAATATAGGACTGATTGAGCGCGGCGGCATAGGGCTCCCAATCATTACTCAGCACTCTAAAACCCATTTTTTTAGCCATGCGTGATACCACACCGCTACCTGCAAATAAGTCTAAAAAAGTTGCTTGCCGTGGATTGATGTTTGTTTGGTTAATTGCCTGCATAATCATGTTTAAGACACGACGTTTATTTCCTATATAAGGAATAAGCTGTTGAAAGACATAATCTTGCGTGGTGGCTGCCGCATGTTGGTCTTTATGGTAGGTAAACATGAAGGTACTAAATGAAGATACCCCTCTCCTCTTTATAGAGAGAGGGTTGGGATGAGGGCTGAATCAAAAAATGCTTAACGTGTAATACCACGTGTCGATGCTTTTAAGGTTTCTATAAAAATCGCCACCTCAGGGCATATTGGCAAAATATCTTGCTCTACCTGTGTAATAGCAACTTCTAAGGTCAAACCTTGACGATAGACTATTTTATAGGCACGTTTTAATAAACCAATGGTTTCGCTTGTCCAACCACGACGACGCATTCCTTCAAAATTCATCCCCATAGCCTGAGCAGGATTACCCATTACCATCACAAAGGCAGGAATATCCTTCAATACTAAACTTGCACCACCGGTCATAGCATAAGAGCCAATTTGACAAAACTGATGTACGCCTGTATTACCACCAATAATCACGCTGTCACCTACTTTTACGTGACCAGCCAAACCTGCATTATTGGCAAAAATACAGTCATTACCCACGATACAATCATGAGCAATGTGAGTATTGACCATCAATAAATTATTGTTACCAATCCGAGTCAAGCAGTTATCTTGCACAGTACCACGATGAATAGTGCAATTTTCACGAATGGTATTGTTATCACCAATCTCTAAATAAGTTTGCTCACCCTTGTATTTTTTATCTTGGCAATCCTCGCCCACTGTTGCAAATTGAAAAATACGGTTGTGTTTGCCAATCGTGGTATGACCTTTAATGACGACATGGGGAGCAATCTCACACCCCTCACCAATGACAACATTGGCTCCAATAATGGTATAGGCTCCAATAGTGACACCTTCAGCAATCTGAGCAGAAGGGTCAATAATAGCAGTTGGATGTATTGTCATTTATATTACCTGCTCAGCCACTAAAATATCGGCAGTGGCTGCTAATTCATCTCCGACCATCGCTCGGCACGAAAATTTATGAATATGACGTTTGCTAGTAACAAACTCTGAATACAACGTCAAACAATCACCTGGAACAATTTGACGTTTAAAACGCGTGTTATCAGCCCCCACAAATAAGTAAATATGGCCATCCGCAGGTCGTTTACCACTGGTTAAAAAACCTAATACCCCCGATATTTGTGCCATTGCCTCTAATACGAGCATACCTGGCATCACAGGATGATCTGGAAAGTGGCCACCAAAAAACTCTTCATTGATAGTGACATTTTTGTAACCCTTGACGGAACGCCCAAGCTCTATCTCTGTCACTCTATCTACTAATAAAAAAGGATAACGATGGGGCAATAAAGTCTTAATATCATCAATAAACAGTGGCAAAGAAATACTTTCAGTCGTCATAACCAATCTCGGCTTATTTGCTCAGTGCTAATTGTTGCACAATTCCTTCGAGTTCGCGCAGCCGTTTTGCCATTTCATCGAGTTTTTTTAGTCTAACCGCCATTTTTTTCCAGTTTTCGGTACTATCAAACGCCGTGCCCGAGGAGTAGCTTCCTGCTTTTGTGATGGATTTTGTAATCATGGTCATACCAGTAATGTGCACATTATCGCATATTTCAATATGCCCGACTAAACCCACACCACCCGCTAACACGCAATGTGCACCAATTTTGCTACTCCCCGAAATGCCACAACAAGCAGCAATTGCAGTATGTTCACCAATTTGTACGTTATGGGCAATTTGTACTTGATTATCAATAATTGCACCTAGACCAATAATAGTGTCATCTAATGCTCCTCTATCCACAGTAGTATTAGCACCAATATCGCAATCATCATGCAATACAACTCGACCAATTTGAGCGATTTTGTGCCAACGCCCTTGATAAGGAGCAAAGCCAAAGCCATCATCACCAATCACCGCGCCCGAATGCACCGTAACACGATTTCCAATCACACAATCATGATGAATCACAGCATTAGCCCGAATACGACTATTTTTGCCAATAGTTACACGCTCACCTACAAACACACCTGCTTCGATAATCGTTCCTGCACCAATGATTGCCTCAGCACTAATGACAGCACAGGCACCAATACTGGCTGTAGAGTCAATTTGTGCTAAAGCACTAACGGAGGCTTGCGGGTGAATACCTGCTAATCCTTTAGGTGTACGGTCAAAGTAATGAGTCAACTGTGCATAAGCAGCATAGGGATTAGCCACAATCAGGGCTTGCCCCTGATAACCTTCAGCATCTTCGGGACGTAATAATACTGCCCCCGCTTGGGTAGTTGCTAAAGCTGAACGATATAGGGCATTTGCCAAAAAACTTAATTGATTAGCTTGGGCACTTTTTAAAGTCGCCAAACCTATGATTGGATAATCTGCTTGGCCTTGAATCTTTGCCCCTACTAAATGAGCAATATCTTGTAAAGTCCATGTTTTCATTATTTTTTTACTCGTCAATAGGGGCAGTTGATGTGTTGATTACTTCATTGCATTAAGCTTATCAGTAATTTTTTTGGTTAAATCAGCTTCTGGTGCAGCAAAAATGACATTTTTCTTTTCAATAATAATGTCGTAATTACCTGTTTTACGTAATTCTTCTACTACAATTTCTGTTTTGGGAATCAACACTTTTAACATCTCTTGTTGAGCATCATTAGCACGTTTTTGTACCACATCTGCCAAAGTTTTAAATTCGTTAATTTTACCTTCTGCCTGTTTTTGTAATTCGCGTTTATCCTTATCGCTCATTACCGAGGCATTTTTTTGAAACTTTTCTTCAATGGTGGCTATATCTTTACGCAACTGCTCCAAACGGTCACGCTGTGGCTTCATATCAGCATTGATTTTTTCAAAGGTCTTTTTAGCCATATCAGTAGCCAAAATCGCGGCTTGACTGTCGGCTACTGCCACATTACCTGCCAAAACAGGTGTGGCTAACATGGCACATAAACTGGCTGCTACCAAAGATAATGAATAACGCATACCCTCTACTCCTCGTTGTTTAAGCGGTCAACTTAAAAAGGTTGACCAATAGTAAATTGAAAACTTTGTTTTTCATCAGTCTCTTGATCATTAAATGGTCTAGACAAACTAAATGATAAGGGGCCAATGGCTGTTAGCCATGCAATTGAAAGCCCTGCACTGTAACGCAAATTAGATAAATCAAAATTATAGGAGGGATTATTACGGTCATACACCATACCTGAATCCACAAAAAATACTGTACGTAATTGACGATAATCTTTAGCAAATGGCGTAGGCACAATTAACTCTACCGAGTTTTCGACTAAGACATTGCCACCAACTACTTCGGGATCTGGATCCCCGACGAAAGAAGGACTACGCGGCCCCAAGGTGTTATCGCGATAACCACGTACTGAGCCATAACCACCCGCAAAATAGTTTTTATAGAAAGGCAAACTATCGCCATAGCCTAAATCTGTGCGCAATCTGACCACAAAATCATCATTAATTGGCACATACAATTGGCCATTGTAAGAAACTTTTAAATAATTAACATCACTGGGCGGTACTGCAAACTCTAATAATAGCCGTTGCGAAGCACCACTGGTGGCAAACACACCTCGATTAAGGGTGCTATAGTTCCACGAAGCTGTTCCTGTATATGTGGTAATACTATTACCGTGTTCAGAGACAAAGTTTTTGACTAATTGGGAAGCAAGTGTACCTAAGGTCAACTCTGTTTGGTCAACGCCCAAGGAAAAACTAATACTTTTGGTTTCGTCTATTGGATAACCAAAACTAATACTTGCTCCTTGAGAATCTGTGGCATAACGACTGACATTCAAAGAATCCAATTTAGTATTGCGATAATACAAATTATAACCGCGACTGACACCATCCATCGTAAAATAAGGATCTAAAAACGAGATATTATAATTATCACTGGTTTCGGAGCGATTAAGGTTAATACCGACCTTATTGCCTGTTCCTAAAAAATTATTTTGACTCACACCTAAACTAAAAATTGCGCCCGAACCACCTGAATAACCAATACTCGCTGTTAAAGTGCCTGAGGGTTGTTCTTCAACTTTAACATTTAAATCAACTTGATCAGTGGTATTAGGCACTTTAGGCGTCTCAATTGACACATCCTTAAAAAAGCCTAAACGTTGCAAACGCAGTTTTGACAAATCTATTTTGTCCGTTGAAGCTAATGTCCCTTCAAACTGTCGCATTTCTCGGCGCAATACATGGTCATCGGTTTTGTTATTACCAATAAAGTTAATGCGACGCACATAATTTTGTTTGGCAGGGTTAATAAATAAACTTAAATTAACTTTTTTATTCTGCTCATCTATATCAGGAATCGCATTCACTTCAGAAAATAAATAACCTTCCGTTCCCAAACGTTGCTTGATTAATTTACTGCTGGCAGTGACTAATTGTTGTGAATAGGTTAGGCCGTTTTTAAATAAAATAAATTTTTGTAGCTCTTGCTCGCTCACAGGCAACTCACCCAAAATTTTGGTATCCCCAAATTGGTATTTGTCACCTTCGTTAATGCTAATATCAATAAAAACGTGTTTTTTGTCTTGACTAAGGCTGACCTGATGAGAGTTAATGCTAAAGTTAATGTAACCTCTGTCTAAATAATAAGAGCGCAAACTCTCTAAATCTCCCATCAATCGTTCACGCGCATATTTGTCATCACCTTTAAAAAACGAGGTTAAGTGACTCTTTTTGAGTTGAAAGCGTTTGAGTAACTCTTTTTCGCTAAACGCCTTTGCGCCAATAATATTAATGGCCGTTATACGTGCGGTGTCGCCCTCATTGACATTGATTTCAATGGCAACCCTGTTGCGTGGTTTTGCAATTTGTTGTACATCAATGGTGGCATCATAACGCCCTTGCGCTAAATATTGACGTTGTAACTCACCACGAATATGGTCGAGTGTAGCTCGTTTTAATACCTCTCCCTCGGTTAAGCCTGCATCTTTAAGTGCTTTTGTTAAAGTATCACTATCAATTGCTTTGTTACCCGATAATTTGATGGATGCAATCGCTGGTCTCTCTGTCAACCGAAAAATCAAGTCGTCTCCATCACGTTGGGCAACGACATCCTCAAAACTCCCTGTTTTGAATAACGTTCTGACTAATTCGGCAACTTTTGCATCATCGACTTTATCACCATTGTTAATAGGCAACTGGGCATATAGACTAGCAGGAGAGACACGCATCAAGCCCTCAAAACGAATATCTTTTGCGGCAAATTGATTATCTGCAAAGCTAGTTGTAGCAAGACATGTGGTACTTAAATAAATAACAAATGTTACGAACTGACGATAATTGTACATACAAAAAAAATCCACTAGCCAAACAAACGGCTCAAATCATTAAAAATCGCTAACAACATCAAACTTCCCATCATGGCAATCCCTATTTTTAAGCCCATTTGTTGTACTTGCTCTGATAAAGGTTTTCCTGTGACTGCTTCAATCGCGTAATACACCAAGTGCCCACCATCTAACACAGGAATAGGTAATAAATTTAATACCCCCAAGCTAACACTCAGCAGAGCCATAAAACCCAACATCGGCTGCCAACCCATCTCGGCACTATGCCCTGCCACCTTAGCAATAGTAATCGGACCACTAAGATTATCTAAACCAATCAAACCCATCAGCATTTTACCCAAAGAGCTTAAGGTCATTTCAATCAAGTTATAGGTTTTTTGACAAGCTTTTACCAAAGCAGTCAATACGTCATATTGACGTTGCTGAATATATTGTGGAGGAATATTGATTTTTTGTTGTTGCAAACCAATACCTAATTTACCTTCTTTGTTACCAAATTGGTCTCGCTCTAAGCGAGGGGTTAAAGTTAATTCTATGACTTGCTGTTGACGCTCTACTTGCGCTTTAAACGTTTTTTCGGGGTGAGTACGTACCACTTCGACAAAATCTTGCCATGTTTGAATTGCAAGACCATTTGCCATAATGATTTTATCGCCTGTTTTTAGCCCTTGCGTGGCGGCTGCACCATTGGCGACAATCTCACCGATGATTGGTTTTAATACAGGTTGATAAGGCATAAAACCTAATGACGACAAAGGGTCTTGGCTGTCTTTAAGATAGTTTTTAATATCTAAATTAAGTTGACGTGTGACCGTTGCATTAGCTGATTTGACTGATAACACGACTGTCCCCGTCTCTCCCGCACGGTCAACAAGGGCGTAACTTAATCCTTCCCAATCAGAGACCGATTTGCCATCGACCGCGACAATTTCGTCACCCACTTGTAAGCCTGCCATCATCGCAGGAGTATTAGGTTTAACGTCGCCTACAATAGTCTTTAATGTTTCGGCACTTTGTAAAAACAATACCCAAAACAACAACACCGCAAAAGCGAGATTAATCAACGGGCCTGCGGCTACAATCGCCATACGCGCCCATACAGGCTGACGGTTAAAGGCTTTAGGAATATCTTGGGGAGGGACTTCACCTTCTCGTTCATCGGCCATGCGTACATAACCGCCTAAGGGAACGGCAGCAATTTGATAATCAACACCATCTTTGCCACGCCATTTAGCTAATGCTGGGCCAAAACCAATTGAAAAAGTTAAAACTTTGACCCCTAAACGACGTGCTGTCCAAAAATGACCAAACTCATGTATGGCAATCAAAGGCCCTAACACAATAATAGCGGCAAGAATGATTTGCAGAATACTCATAGATTAACACTACTGATAGCGAAACAACCATTGCTGGGCAAAACAACGCGCCTCTTGGTCAATGGCAATTATTGTGTCGAGATTATTGGCAAGACTCATTGGCAATTGTGTAAGCACAGCCTCAATAAGATGCGGAATTGCAATAAAAGGTAATTTTTTGTGCAAAAAAGCATCGACTGCCACTTCGTTAGCCGCATTCAAAATAGCGGGCGCGCTACCTCCCATTTGCATAGCTTCTCGCGCTAAACGTAAACAAGCAAAACGCGACTCATCGGGCGGATAAAAATACAGTTGATGTTGACATAAATCCAAGGGTGAAACACCAGCTGCAATGCGCTCTGGAAAAGCCAAAGCATGGGCAATCGGGGTACGCATATCGGGGTTACCGAGTTGTGCTAATGTAGAACCATCCGTATATTGCACCATGGAATGAATAATACTTTGGGGGTGAATAACTATTTGCACTTGCTCAGGCTGAGCATTAAACAACCAACAGGCTTCGATAAACTCTAAACCTTTATTCATTAAGGTCGCCGAGTCCACCGAAATTTTGCGTCCCATGACCCAATTAGGGTGTTTGCAAGCTTGCTCGGGAGTGACTTGCGCTAACTGCTCAGGCGAACATTCTCTAAAAGGCCCTCCTGAAGCAGTCAATAAAATACGTTCCACCCCAACACTAGCCAAACCTTGTGGGTAATGGCTTGGTAAACATTGAAAAATGGCGTTATGCTCAGAGTCGATAGGCAGTAAAGTCGCTTTGTGCTGTGCCACCGCTGCCATAAATAACTGCCCTGCCATCACCAATGACTCTTTGTTGGCTAATAGCACTCGTTTGCCTGCCTTGACCGCTGCTAAAGTCGGTAATAACCCAGCCGCACCTACAATGGCCGCCATCACGGTATTACACTCCGCGTGGGCGGCCACCCACGCCAAAGCTGTCTCGCCTGCCAAAACCTCAGTACGACAATGAGGTGCTAATAATGCTTTTACGGCTGGAATATCTGCTTCCTGAGCAATCACAGCATATTGTGGTTGATATTGATTACATAATACCGCTAACTCTCCCAAACGACTATGTGCCGTTAAGGCAAACACCTGATAACGGTCAGGATGCAAATCTATTACCGCTAAGGTACTTTTGCCAATAGAACCTGTTGCCCCCAAAATGGTGATATTTTGCATGACTTAAAAGCCTCCTGCCAACCACCACCCCAAAGCAAACAAAGGTGCAGCAGCAGTGAGACTATCAATTCTGTCTAACGCGCCACCATGACCTGGAAAGATATTACCCGAGTCTTTAACACCAGCTTGGCGTTTAACCATCGACTCTAACAAATCCCCCAATACCGAGGCTAAAACGGTCAATAATGACAACCCTACAAAAGCAACAAAACGCAAAGCGGGTAATTGCAAATAAATAGCGACACCAACTATCAATGCGCCTGTGACACACAATCCTCCCACTAAGCCCTCGATGGTTTTGGCAGGACTAACACTAGGAGCAAGTTTATGTTTGCCAAATTTACGACCTGCAAAATACGCGCCTGTATCTGCGCCCCAGACCAAGCAAAATACATATAATAACCACCACGGCGAGGCTTGATGCAAGTCCACTAAACCCGCCCATGCAGGAATCAATAAAATCAAGCCAGTTGGGACTAAAAACACAGGCCGCGCCCACCACTTTGCAGATTCAGGAAATGCCATCACTGCCCGTAAAGCAATTAACCAAAATCCCACCGACAACGCGTAAAAAGGCTGCTTAATAAAGGCTAATTGTGGCGTATTTATAGCAATCAAAGCTAATGCAACCAACAAGGCATAGCCTAAACGAGCAGGCTTATTTGTCCAACACATTAAGGCTGTCCATTCCCATGCGCCGACCACCACAATCGCCCCTGCAAAAGCCATAAAGGGTGTTTTTTGTTGAGCAAAAAAAATACACCAAATAACGATTGGCACTAAAATCAGTGCCGTTAATACCCTTTCCTTAAGCATGATGAGACTCCACTTGCGCGCTGGTTCGACCAAAACGACGTTGCCGAGAAGCATAATCAGCTAACGCATCATCTAAAGCGACTTCATCGAAGTCTGGCCACAATAATTGACTAAAATAAAATTCAGCATAAGCCGTTTGCCATAATAAAAAATTGCTGATGCGTAAGTCACCACCCGTTCTAATCATTAAGTCCACAGGTGGCATATCACTCATTTGGATATGCTGCTGGTAAAGTGCTTGAAAGTCTTCATTCGATAATTGTGTGGGGTCTAATTCGCCTTGTTGTACTTTAAGGGCGATTTGTTGAGCAGCATACGCCATATCCCATTGCCCGCCATAACTCACCGCAATCACTAAGGTCATGCCTGTATTATTGGCAGTTTTTTGTTCAGCCTCACGCATCCCTTGTTGCAATAATGGCGCAAAGCGACTTCTGTCGCCAATAAAACACACGCGCAAATTGTTTTTATGCAGTTCGGCAACACGTTTATCTAAAGCATGAACAAATAAACGCATTAACAAGCCTACTTCTTGCTCGGGCCTGCGCCAATTTTCACTAGAGAATGCAAATACGGTTAATACCTTAATCCCTCTTTTGGCAGCATGCTCAACAATTTTTTGTAATGCAGCTTCACCCGCTTTATGACCTGCGCCACCGATTAAGCCTTTGGCTTTTGCCCAACGGTTATTACCATCCATAATAATGGCAATATGCTTTGGCAAACTGCCAACATGACTATCAATATCGGGTGCTAGACTCACAAAGTAACTCCAATAATATACTTATAGCAATTTTTGAAAATAAATTATCATGGGTAGCCTGTGTCAAGTGCAACGTAATACAGGATTACTCAACTTAACATTTTGTTAGGACTTACGCTGCTATCGCTTACTTGCTCACACTTCAATCGCTTTCAACGATTTTATGTTCACAAAACGCGCTAATTTCGATGAAATGCGTAAGTCATGTTTGTTTTTCCTGTATTTCGCTACGTTGCATGCAGGCTACAAATTAACAAAGCCTAAATAAAAGGCGGATTAATCCGCCTTTTTAGTTTTGTAGTCCCAAACTACACTTGCATTAACTCAACTTCTTTAGCTTGTAAGGCTTTTTCGATATCGGCGATGGCTTTATCGGTAATTTTTTGAATATCTTCGCTGGCTTTACGCTCTTCATCTTCAGATATTTCTTTCTCTTTTAATAACTCTTTGATGTCGGCTAATACATCACGGCGAATATTACGCACAGCGACTCGGGCATTTTCGGCTTCGGCACGCGCCATTTTTTGCATGTTACGGCGGGTTTCTTCGGTCAATGCAGGCAAGGGAATACGTATCACATCACCAGTTAAGGGATTTAAACCTAAATCAGAGTTACGAATCGCCTTATCAATAGCAGCAATCATACTGCGCTCATAAGGCTGAACAACTAAAGTTCGTGCGTCTTCAACACCAACATTGGCCACTTGATTTAAGGGAGTATCTGCGCCATAGTAAGGGACCATAATATCTTTTAAAATCGCAGGATGAGCACGGCCTGTACGCACCTTAGAAAAAGCGACATCTAAAGATTCAACACTTTTGTGCATACGCACTTCACAATCTTTTTTTAAATCGTTAATCATAATCTGTGTTCCTTATCGTGGCGTGTTGCCAATCAATGTACCTTCGGGATGGCCAAAGACCAAGTTTAGTAATGCGCCCTGTTTATTCATATCAAATACCCGTAAAGGCATATTTTGGTCACGACATAAACAAATGGCGGTTAAGTCCATCACACCAAGTTTTTTATCTAACACTTCATCAAAAGTTAAATAATCGTATTTTACAGCATTGGGATTTTTATGTGGGTCAGCATCATATACACCATCAACTTTAGTGGCCTTTAATACTACGTCAGCGTTGATTTCGATGCCACGCAAACAAGCAGCAGTGTCTGTGGTAAAAAATGGATTGCCCGTCCCTGCCACAAACACACACACATCGCCACTTTGTAAAGCACGAGTAGCTGCACGTCTGTCGTAATGGTCAACCACACCACTCATAGGAATAGCAGACATGACACGGGTTTTAATATTATTACGCTCAAGAGCATCACGCATTGCCAAACCATTCATCACTGTAGCGAGCATACCCATGTGGTCACCTGCCACACGGTCTAAACCTGCTGCTTGTAAGGCTGCGCCTCTAAATAAATTACCACCACCCAGTACAATCCCTACTTGTACACCAATACCAACTAATTGTCCTACTTCTAAAGCCATTCGATTAAGAATTTTTGGGTCAATGCCCATATCCGCAGCACCTGCTAAGGCTTCACCCGAAAGTTTTAACAAAATACGTTGATAGGCTGGTCGGCGTTCAACCATGACAGTCTCCTTAGCGAATATTTGACAAGTGGCGCATCTTAACAGAAAGCAGTGATGTGCAAAATAGATGCACGCGATTAAGGTGCTAATCAGACTTACGCGGTTATCGCTTATTTGTTCACGTTTAAGGCTTTTTTATGCCTTTATGTTCACAAAACGCACTCATTTCACTGAAATGCGTACGTCTTAATGAACCCATTGTAATACTTTGGCGCGTAACTCCTGCAAACGAATCGGTTTACTCATAAAATCATTCATACCTGCTTCAAAACAAGCGTCTCTATCGGTGGCCATGACATTAGCCGTCATTGCAATAACAGGCAAATCGGCAAACTGCTCTATCAGGCGTAACTGGCGTGTGGTTTCCAAACCGTCCATAATAGGCATTTGCAAATCCATTAACACCACATCGTAATAAACACCTACCTGCTGCAATAGACTCAAAGCTACATGGCCATTTTCGGCCACATCGACTTCTGCACCTAGGGTTTCTAATAATTTAACGCCAACTAATTGGTTAATCGTATTATCTTCAACCAATAATACTCGATAAGCTAACAACGGCTTTTCTTCAATAGTAATATTTTTTTCGGTATTGGCTAGTGTAAGCGAAAGCAAGGTTTGCTCATCTATTGGCTTTGTGAGTGTTGCTGTAAAGTCAATCATACTACCCAACATCGGGTCGTTTTCTTGCCACGGCGTCTGCAACAATACTTTGGGGACATCACTTGGCAAATAACGGCTATAGTGTTCGGTGGCAAAATCAGCGTCTAATAAAATATAGTCATAGTCGGTAGCAATAATCTGACTATGCTCATTGAGAGTTGTTAAAATATCGACTTGCCACTGTAATCGCTCGGCAACGGATTTAATGGCTAATGCTGAATGTTGATTGTTATCAACAATTAAAATAGAACGTTTGCCTGTTATTTGAGGTGTGTTTGCTGATTCGGTAGTCACAGGAGAGACATAGACAAAAATATCAAAACGACTGCCTTCGTTTGGCTTACTTTGTACTTTAATTTCACCATCCATCAACTCAACAATACGCTTAGAAATCGTAAGTCCCAAACCTGTACCCCCAAAACGGCGGGTAGTGGAAGCATCGGCCTGACTAAAGGCTTCAAACACTTTGCCGAGTTGCTCGCTGCTCATGCCAATTCCTGTATCACGTACCCACAAATGCAGCTTTATTTTGTCAGTTTGAGTAGTTGGCATGATAGTAATACCTACCTCAATTTCGCCTTTGGCACTAAATTTGATAGCATTACCTAAAAGGTTGGTTAACACCTGATTAAAACGCAACAAATCTCCCATTAACATGGTAGGCACATCAGGAGCAACATAAAACAAGGCTTCTACAGGCTTGTGCTGGGTGGAGCTTAATACTAAACTGCGCAATGGTTCTAATAACTGTGCAATGCTAAAAGGCTGTCTCTCTAATTCTAATTTACCTGCCTCCACTTTAGACAAGTCTAAAATATCATTTAAAATACCCAGTAAAAACTCGCCAGAACTGTAAATTTTGCTGAGATAATCGCGTTGCCGCTCATTGAGCTCTGTTTTTTCGAGTAAAACTGCCAAACCCAAAATACCATTCATGGGTGTTCTAATTTCGTGACTCATATTGGCCAAAAACAAACTTTTGGCTTTGGTTGCTTGCTCTGCAGTTTCTTTGGCTTTTAATAAGGCTTCTTGATTGTGTTTTTGTTCGGTTAAATCAATAAATGCAACTAGGTTAAATGAGCCTATCAAAATAGCATGAAAACGAATATAACGCTCAGTACCATCTCGACAACACACCATCGCTTCCATAGGCTCAAACGGCTGGTGCGTTGTTTTAGCTGCCTCAAAACGATCAAACCATAATTTTTGAATTTTTTCACGATAAGTCGGATTGGGATACGCTACACGCCACCAATCCTCCACGTCGTGTAACTCGTTGGGGCGATAACCAAAAGTTCTGATAAAACTACGATTGAGCATTTTGATAATACCGACTTTGCCTTTAAAAATAGCAAAGGCGACTGGCGCATGCTCAATCAGTACTCTAAAACGCTTTTCACTCTCGGCTAAGTCTTGCTGTGCTCTCTGTGCAATCGCTTGTCGATTAAGCAACCGCTGCCTAAAGTAAACTATCACCGCCAACATAAACAGTAAGACACTGCCTAACATCACTAATAACACAATATCAGGATGCAAGCGCCACACGTCTTTAAAATACATTTGCTGTTTATGAACTGCTAACCAACGTTGGCGAATAGCTTGATGTTCTTTGGGGCTAATATCGGCTAGTGCTTTATTAAGCATAGTCACCAATTCTGGCCAATCATTGCGTACTGCAATGGTTAAAGGTGACTGAAAAGGGGTAATAGCAGCCAGCTTAATGCCTGTAATTTGTAAATGCTGTACCGTGTAAGAGGCTGAGGCATGATTAGTCACTGCATAATCAATACGTTTTAACGCTAATGCCGATAGCAATTCTTGAATGTTGGCATAGGGCACACGCTGTATGTGCGGAAAGTTTTTTTGCAACACTTCATCAGCAAAATAATTGGCTTCTACTCCCACACGTTGTCCTTGCAAATCTTCGAGTTGACCAATAAAAGAGTCATCGACACGCGTTAAAATCACTACAGGAAAAGAAATATAAGGTTGCGTAAAATTCCACACTAAACGTCGCTGAGGTGTTTCGGCAACTGATGGACTAATATCTAATTGTTTTTGTTCAAGTAACTGTTTGACCTCTGTCCATGACTTATCTTTGGTGACATCAAGACGAATACCAAGTCGCTGAGCAATCAATGCCATATAATCAGCACTAATGCCGCTATATTGCTGTTTTTGATCTACAAACTCATAGGGTGGCCACGCGGGGTCTATACCAACTCTAATCACAGGGTGTTGTGCTAACCATGCTCTTTCTTGTGTTGTTAACTCTAGCGCATAAGTACTACTTATTAGCAGCCAACAAAGACTCATGACTAAGCAACGGCTTATTAAAGACAATCGCCTCATCTTGGTTTCCTAAGGAAAACTTTTTCTCACCCTATCATATTTTGCTACTAGTTGCTGCTATCGCTGTTTAGCAAAAACAAAAATACCCGCATAAGCGGGTATTTTTGGAGGCAACAAGCTAACCCTAACTATTTAGCAGAAGCCGCTACTTGCGCAGCTACTTCGGCAGCAAAGTCCACTTCTTTTTTCTCAATACCTTCACCTACTTCTAAACGAGTAAAGGTATTGATAGTTGCGCCTGCTTTTTTAACTAAGGCACCTACAGTCACGTCTGGGTCTTTTACAAACGCTTGTTCGGTTAAGCTCACTTCAGCTAAATACTTTTTGAGGCTACCTTCAATCATTTTTTCAACGATATTATCTGGTTTGCCAGACTCTTTAGCTTTAGCAGCATAAATTTCTTTTTCGCGAGCTAAAACATCAGCAGGTACATCAGCAGGATTGATAACCATTGGGTTACTTGCAGCAATGTGCATGGCTACATCACGACCTAAATCAGCATCACCACCCGTTAAAGCGACAGCAACACCAATTTTTAAACCGTGAATATAGGTGGCAACTACATCTCCTTGAACCAATACTGCACGACGTACTTGAATGTTTTCACCAATTTTTTGTACCAAAGCAACACGTGCTTCTTCAACAGTCACGCCTTCGTCATAGCTTAAACCAGAAATAACAGCAACATCCGTAGCATTGTTAGCCAACGCAATTTGTGCCACTTTATTAGCAAACTCTGTAAAGTTAGCGTCTTTTGCCACAAAGTCTGTTTGGCTGTTTACTTCTAACAATAACGATGTTTTGCCATCAGCACTGTTAGCAACCAAAATCGCACCTTCAGCAGCGACATTGCCTGCTTTTTTAGCGGCTTTGGCTTGGCCAGATTTACGCAAATTATCAATCGCAACTTCAATGTCACCATCTGTTTCGGCTAAAGCTTTTTTACATTCCATCATGCCTAAGCCAGTACGGTCACGCAATTCTTTAACAAGCGCAGCAGTAATATTTGCCATGTTCGTTTCCTCTTTAAAATCTTGGGGTTATCAATCAGTAAAGCTGGGCTTACGCAATTATTGACGGTGCATAAGCCTTAAAAAGAAAGGGAGACAATGCTCCCCTTCTGGCGTACTTAACGCATTAAGCACTGGCTTCTGGAGCAGCTTCTTCAGCAGTGGCTTCGGCTTCTTGACGACCACCAGCTTGAGTAGCAGCGTATTCTTTGCCTTCTAAAATGGCATCTGCCATAGAACCTGCATATAATTGAATTGCACGAATAGCATCGTCGTTACCAGGAATAATAATATCAACACCATCTGGGTTAGAGTTGGTGTCAACAATACCAATGACTTTGATACCTAATTTACGAGCTTCTTGAATAGCAATCGCTTCGTGGTCAACGTCGATGATAAATAAAGCATCGGGCAAACCACCCATATCTTTAATACCACCAAAGCTCTTTTCGAGTTTTTCCATTTCGCGAGTACGCTCTAAGGCTTCACGCTTGGTCAATTTAGCAAAAGTGCCATCTTGAGCTTGCACTTCTAACTCTTTAAAACGCTTGATAGATTGACGAATGGTTTTCCAGTTAGTCAACATACCGCCCAACCAACGATGGTCAACATAAGGCATACCACAGCGTTGAGCTTCGGCACGAATAATGCCAGCAGCAGCACGCTTAGTACCCACAAACAATACTTTATTGCGCTTAGAAGCCAAGTTGTTGGCATAGTTTAAGGCATCATTTAAAGCAACAACGGTATGCTCTAAGTTAATGATATGAATTTTGTTGCGTGCACCAAAAATATACTGACCCATTTTTGGGTTCCAGAAACGGGTTTGGTGACCAAAATGTGCGCCTGCTTGCAACAGGTCACGCATAGAAACTTGTGCCATGATTAACTCCAGTTAGGGTTAAGCCTCCATATATCCCAACTACCGACCCTACGTTTTAACGTACAGCACCCAATAATTGTGTCGATATATGTGCGTTATGAGTAAATTTAATTTAGACTTACGCGCCAAGTAATTAAGTTCGCGCTTATCTGTTTACTCTTTGTACAAATCGTTTTTTATACAAAGAAGGCGCGCTTTATACCATAATCGTCCTTTAGCCTCAATCGTGATTTTAATTTTTATGACTGTCTCTCTTAAAACTGCCGAAGAAATTGCCAAAATGCGTGTTGCAGGCAAACTTGCTGCCGATGTCTTGATGATGATTGGTACTTATGTCAAAGCAGGTGTTAGTACCGAAGAACTTAATCAAATTTGTCATGACTACATTGTCAATGTTCAAAACGCTATTCCTGCACCGTTAAATTATCGTGGTTTTCCAAAGAGTATTTGTACTTCGGTGAATCATGTGGTGTGTCACGGCATTCCTTCTGACAAAAAAATTCTTAAAAATGGCGATATTATCAACATTGATGTTACCGTCATTAAAGACGGCTATCATGGCGACACCTCCAAAATGTTTATTGTTGGCGAAGGCTCAATTTTGGCGGAGCGTTTAATTAAAGTGACACAAGAGTGCTTGTATAAGGCTATTGCTTTAGTTAAACCTCAATGTCGTTTGGGAGATATTGGCGCAGTGATTCAAAAACATGCCGAAAGCAACCGTTTTTCGGTGGTGCGTGACTATTGCGGACATGGCATTGGCCATATTTTTCATGAAGAACCTCAAATTGTGCATTATGGCAAAGCAGGTACAGGCATGGAACTGGTAGCTGGCATGACCTTTACCATAGAACCAATGATTAACGCAGGAACACATCATACTAAGCTATTACCCGATAATTGGACGGCCGTCACCAAAGACCACAAACTGTCTGCACAGTGGGAACATACTTTGTTAGTAACTGCCACAGGCGTTGAAGTGCTTACAGCTAGACCCGAAGAAGACTTTAGTTTTTTGAGTGTTTGAATCATATCGTATTCCCTCCCCTAATTTAGGGGAGGGTTAGGGTGGGGTCTTGTTGCTTAGCAAATAACCCCCTCCCAACCTCCCCCTTATCAAGGGGAGGAGCAATGCGTTTTAGTTATTTTTAAGAGACCACTATGCAAACGCCTAGTTTGATTCCAAATGTATTAGATGTGTCGCGCTTAGCCGAAAAATTCATTACTCCAAGTGTTTATCGGGAATTATTAAAAAATGCCCAAGTACAATTATGGACACTTTTTAGTCAAGGCGAAGACGTACGTTTGTTAGTACAAGCTCGTGCCGTAGCTGTAGATAAGGTTCTTGCACATGCATGGCAACGCTTTGATTTGAATCAAGAGCCACAGGTATCTTTATTAGCGGTCGGTGGCTATGGTCGTGGTGAATTACATCCTCATTCCGATATTGACGTACTTATTTTACACAGTGTCCCTACCCTTTCTGATGTTTTACAAGAAAAAATCAGCCAATTTATTACCTTATTATGGGACTTGGGTTTAGACATTGGTTCGAGTGTGCGCTCGCTCGAAACCTGCATTGATAAGGTGAATGAAGATATCACCATTGCCACTACATTTTTAGAAAATCGGACTTTATGTGGTGATGATGGCTTACGTCAAAACTTATTAACATTGCTTGCGCCTTTGTGGTCAGATGCGGTGTTTTTTGAAGCTAAACGCGATGAACAAATTGCACGCCATCGCAAACATAATGATACCGAATATAACCTAGAACCTGACCTTAAAAATGCACCTGGTGGTTTGCGCGATATTCAAACCATTTGTTGGGTCACTAAACGCTACTTTCAGACCAATAATTTATACGACTTGGTTAGCAATGGTTTTTTAACAGAGTATGAATACAAACAACTGGCCGAAGGTGAGCGTTTTTTATGGAAAATTCGCTTTGCTTTGCACCATATTGCAGGACGTAACGAAAATAAATTACTCTTTGATTATCAACGTAATTTAGCCAAAGAATTTGGTTATGTGGACAACGATGCCAATCGCGCCGTTGAACAGTTTATGAAGCAGTACTATCGGGTGGCAATGAGCTTATCCATGCTCAACGAAATGCTGTTGCAATACTTTGACGAGGCCATTTTAAAAGCCGATGAGCCAGCTAATATCAAGGTATTATCTGACGATTTTCAGTTGGTTAACAATCAACTCGAAGTGCGTCATCATCAAGTATTTGCCCGTAATCCCAGTGCCTTAATGGAGTTATTTGCAATTTTAGCCGATGACGACGATATTGAAGGAGTGCGTGCCAGTACCATTCGCTTAATTATGGTCGAAGCACGTAAAATCAATGATGATTTTAGAAATAATCCTCAAAATAAAGCCTATTTTATTGAAATTTTACGCTCATCACGCTATTTATTTTCGACCTTAAGACGCATGAAGCGTTATGGTGTTTTAGGTAAATATTTACCTGCATTTGGCGCGATAATAGGCCAAATGCAGTATGATTTGTTTCATATTTATACCGTTGATGCCCACACATTGCTGGTCATCAAAAATATGCGTCGTTTTCGCTATCCTGATACTCAAACACAATTTCCGCTAGCGCACGAAATTGTCCAAAACTTGCCCATGCCCGAACTACTGTATTTAGCAGGATTATTCCATGACATTGGCAAAGGGCGTGGTGGAGATCATTCCGAGTTAGGCTCGGTGGATGCCATTGAGTTTTGTCTGGCTCATGGTTTATCGCAACGAAGTGCCAACATGGTCGCGTGGCTAACACGTAATCATTTATTGATGTCTCTCACAGCTCAAAAACAAGACTTGAGCGACCCTGATGTGATTTACGAGTTTGCTCAAAAAGTCGGAGATATTAGCCACCTAGACTATTTATACGCACTCACTGTAGCCGATATTTGCGCCACTAATCCTAAATTGTGGAATTCATGGCGGGACTCTTTGTTACGTCAGCTTTATCAACAAACACGACGAGCACTTAGACGAGGGTTACATAATCCTGTTGATTATGAAGAACTGATTATTGAAACGCGCATCACTGCTACCGAAATGTTGTTGGCTCAAAATTTTGACGAAGAAGCAATTAACGCCGTTTGGCAAAATTTGGGTGATGATTATTTTTTACGCGAAACTGCCAAAGATATTGCATGGCATACTAGCGAAATTTTACAGCATGGCGATAGTCATGCCCCATTAGTTGCCATTCAGACTAATCATCACAAAGCTGCTCAAGGAACGACGCAAATTTTTATTTATACCAAAGATTTGCCCAATTTATTTGCTGCCTCGGTAGCAACACTTGACCAACAGCACGTCAGCATCTTAGATGCACGTATTATTACCGCCTCCAACTCTTACTCGTTAGATACCTATATTGTATTAGATGAGAATAATACGCCCATTACGGATGAAGCACGTTTGGACGCGCTAAAGCAAGAACTGACTCACGCCTTATCACAACCTGATTTGTTTCCCAATATTGTGCATAAACGAATGCCTCGGCAACTCAAACATTTTAAGGTTAATACCGAAATTAACATCAGCACCGATATTCATAAACAACAAACTATTCTCGAAGTTGTGACACTTGATAGGCCAGGCTTATTAGCGCGGATTGGTTTAATTTTTATGGAGCATGGTGTTAACCTACAAAATGCCCGTATTGCCACCTTAGGCGAGCGTGTCGAAGACGTGTTTTTTATTAGTGATAGACATGGGCAGCCTATCTCTAACCCAGAACTTTGCCAACAGCTTGCTGATGCCTTACGTCAACAACTTGATACAGCGAATGACATCAAATGAATCCAGATTTAGCCTTATTACATTCTTATCCTTTTGAAAAATTGGCACAATTATTTAAGGGTTTAACACCACCAAGCCATCTTAAAGCAGTGGGTTTGTCGATTGGTGAGCCAAAACATCCTTCCCCTCGTTTTGTCATTGACATTATTAACCAACAAGCCAAACATTTAGCGACTTACCCAAGCACTAAAGGCATTGCCGAATTGCGTCAGGCGATTGCTGATTGGTTATTGCAACGCTTTAAACTGAGCAGTGTTGATGCCGAAAACCAAGTATTACCTGTTAATGGTACACGCGAAGCGTTGTTCTCGTTTACTCAGGCGGTCGTGAATCGTCAACACGATAAACCTTTAGTGGTGATGCCAAATCCGTTTTATCAAATTTATGAAGGTGCGGCTTATTTAGCAGGAGCAGAACCCTATTTTTTATCTTGTACCGCCGAAAATAACTTTATTCCTGATTTTGATGCTGTTCCTGCCGACGTTTGGCAGCGCACCCAATTATTATTTATTTGCTCCCCTGCCAATCCAACAGGTACTGTTTTAGACAAACAAACTTTAACCAAGCTCATAGAACTTAGTGATAAATATAATTTTGTCATTGCCTCTGATGAGTGTTATTCCGAAATTTATTTTGACGAAAACAACCCACCCTTAGGTTTATTGCAAGTTTGTGCCGAATTAGGTCGCCACGATTATAAAAATTGTGTAGTGTTTCATTCTTTATCCAAACGCTCAAATTTACCTGGTTTACGCTCGGGTTTTGTTGCTGGTGATGCCAATATTCTCAAGCCTTATTTGTTGTATCGGACGTATCATGGTTCAGCCATGCCTGTTCAACATCAATATGCGTCTGTGGCGGCATGGCAGGATGAACAACACGTTATTGAAAATCGTGGCCAGTATAGACAAAAGTTTGCTGAATTTTATGCTATCGTTAACCCTGTTTTACCACTCACCATGCCCGATGCAGGTTTTTACTTTTGGGCAAAAGTGCCTGATGGTTTTAGCGATGAAACCTTTGCTCAGTTCTTATACGAAAAAGCCCATATTACCGTATTGGCTGGTCGTTATTTAGGTCGCACTGACCATCTTGGCCAAAACCCTGCTCAAAATTATGTGCGTATGGCGTTGGTTGCCCCTGTTGCTGATTGTGTGGATGCTGCACAGCGAATTGTTAATCTTTTAAAAAGTTGATTTTACCCTCACCCCAACCCTCTCCCAAAGGGCGAGGGAGTCAGAGTGAGGGCATCAAATAAGTGTTATTTAACTAGGAGAAAATCCATGTCCCTGTCCGATATTATTGTTCAAGCTTTTGAAGACCGCTTACAGTTTAGCGCAACAAATGCCCCACAAGATGTGCGTGATGCGGTTGCTGAAGCCATTCAATTATTAGATAGCGGTAAAGCCCGTGTTGCCGAAAAAATCAATGGCGAATGGGTGGTTAATCAATGGTTAAAAAAGGCTGTGTTGTTGTCCTTCCGCTTAAACGACAACGAGCCTTTGTCTGGCGGCAGTGCGATTCAGTTTTATGACAAAGTACCAACCAAATTTGCCGACTGGACAGCCGAACAATTTAAAGAGTCTGGTATTCGTGTTGTGCCACCTGCCACTGCTCGTCGTGGTAGTTTTATTGCACGTAACGTGGTGTTGATGCCTTCTTATGTCAATATTGGTGCTTATGTCGATGAAGGTTCTATGGTTGATACATGGGCAACCGTAGGTTCTTGTGCACAAATTGGTAAAAACGTGCATTTATCAGGTGGTGTCGGTATTGGTGGTGTGTTAGAGCCATTACAAGCCAATCCAACCATTATTGAAGACAATTGCTTTATTGGCGCACGCTCTGAAGTGGTTGAAGGTGTGATTGTTGAAGAAGGCTCTGTGTTGTCAATGGGTGTTTATATTGGCCAATCTACCAAGATTTATGACCGTGAAACAGGCGAAATTCATTATGGCCGTGTGCCTGCAGGCTCTGTGGTGGTTTCTGGTTCTTTACCGTCAAAATGTGGCAAATACAGCTTATATGCTGCCATTATTGTCAAAAAAGTTGACGCTCAAACCCGTAGCAAAGTGGGCTTAAATGAATTGTTGCGTGTTGATTGATTGACTGCATTATTGGGCAATTCTTACAACAAAATTGCCCAATAGTTGAACTAATAATTATCTCGTAATTGATTCACTATTTCTAAAGTGACAATTTGAGGACTATTGAGTGTTTTAAGTAAAGGAATACCATTTCGTTTTCTAACCAATGTAATCTGACCAATAATTAATAAAATACGCATCATAAAACTCTGCTATAACGAACACAAAGCAAGATTAAAATATCAGACTTTTATCCGCAAGCTTTAAATTCTTGACTTACTGTCTCCCAAAGAAGACAATAAATATAAAAATTGAGCCTGCCCAATGTACACACTTGAACAAACACCTGAATTTGAAACATGGTTTAATGGCTTGCGCGACAAAATTATCAAAAACCGTCTATTAGCACGTTTAGCGCGTGTCGAAAATGGCAATTTTGGTGACTATAAAGTACTTGATAGTCACATAATGGAGTTACGCATGACCTTTGGTGGAGGTTTGCGTGTGTACTATACTCAACGCGGCGAAAAAATTATTTTATTGCTACAAGGTGGCGATAAATCTAGTCAGCAACGTGATATTGAAAAAGCAAAATACCTCATTAGTCAATTAGAGGATTAACATCATGAAGACATTTGATATTGCCCAACATCTGAAAACAGATGATGATATTCGCGAGTTTTTACAAGAAGCAGCAGACACAGGCGATGCCAGTGATTTTTTGCACGCGGTAGGAATTGCTGCACGAGCAAAAGGCATGACTAATGTGTCTAATGACTTAGGAGTTAGCCGCTCTAGTTTATACAAATCCTTGTCTGAAGATGGCAAACCAGCATTTGAAACCGTATTTAATGTGGTTAAATCCTTTGGTTTAACTTTAGCTGTACATTAAGGATAATAAGATGTTCACCATTTATGGTATTAAAAACTGTGACACCATGAAAAAAGCTTTTACATGGCTAGACGGTCAAGGCATTGCTTATCAATTTCATGATTATAAAAAAGCAGCTTTAGATGAAAAAACCTTAGACGATTGGTTAAATCGTGTGGGTTGGCAAGCGATTGTTAATCAAAAAGGCACAACATGGCGCAAGTTAGCTTTAGATAAAAATACTTTAGATAATCAAAGCATTAAACCGATTATTTTGCAAAACCTAAGCATGATTAAACGGCCTTTGTTGGTGTTGGATAATAACGATATTGTGTTGGGTTTTGATGTGGAACAATGGCAAAAACTACTGGTTTTGTAAGTTGGGTCGAGCAAAAAGCCCCATCAAGATTCAAAATGATAGGTTTGACTGCTTCAACCCACTTCTCGCCTCAGTGCCCCTGTTTCATTTTATGAATTTGCAACGCCTTGTACTGAATCAACCAATCGGTTAAGGCAATAAAAATCACTGATAACACTAAAATACAATGAATAGTCACTTCCCATTTAAGTGTATGTTCCGATAAATTTTTGGCATCAATAAAACTACGCAATAAATGAATTGACGAAATACTGACTAAGGCCATACCCAATTTGATTTTAAGTACCCCTGCATCAACATGATCTAACCATTCAGGCTGGTCAGGATGATCGTCTATATGTAAGCGACTAACAAAAATCTCATAACCACCAATAATCACCATCACCAATAAATTGGCAATCATCACCACATCAATTAACGCTAATACAATGAGTAAAATATCATTCTCACCATAAGACCCAAAATTAACCACTAAGCCCGATAACATCACAAAAAATTTATAAACATAAACAGCTAACGCAACAATCAACCCTAAATACATAGGCAATTGCAGCCAGCGACTCCAAAAAATAAATCGAGCTGCTGCGTGTGTAAACTTTTGACTCATAAAAACTCCTCATTAAACCAAAGATGATACTCTTGTCTTTACACACCAAAAATAAGTCGGCATAGTTTAGGGCTTATTACACTTTTTTTGTATTAGCTTGTTATACAAGTTTCAGGATTTTCATTTTTTAATGTCACGCGTTTATTTACAAGTCGCTTTACCTGTGCCTTTAGCACAAGTGTTTGACTACAGCATTCCTGCGAGTTTTAGCCATACGCCACATATTGGCGCGCGGATTAAAGTACCTTTTGGCAAACGGGAGTTAATTGGCGTGATTATTGGTGTGACCGAAACACCAGAATCACCACTTGATAAAATTAAACCTGCCCGACAGTTAATTGATGAGCATTCCTTATTTCCCCCCCAACTGATGCAATTATTAACGTGGGCAGCACAGTATTATCATTACCCCATTGGGGAAGTATTTAGCACTGCTTTGCCAACGCTGTTGCGTCAAGGTGAAGATTTATATGACAACCCCATTCATTGGCGTTTAACACCTGTTGGTTTACAAATTACCGCTGACACTCTAAGCCGCTCTGCCAAACAACAAGCTGCATGGTTAGCACTTGAGCCACATCAAAGTCATGGTATTAGTGAAGATTTTTTAAAGAAAGTTCAAATTGAACGCGCTACGCTGCAAGCCTTAGCCAAAAAAGGTTTTGCCGAAGAATTTGGTCAATTAGCCATTCAAACAGGCACACCACAACTCAAATATGCCGAATCACCTTTAGTTGCCAACGAAAGCCAAACCACCGCCATTCATGCTATTACCGAACATTTAGGCCAATTTAAAAGCTTTTTGTTAGATGGGGTGACAGGTAGTGGTAAAACCGAAGTGTATTTACAAAGTATCGCCTCATGTTTAGCCAAACATCAACAAGCCCTTGTTTTAGTGCCTGAAATTGGTTTAACCCCACAAACTGTGGCTCGTTTTCGTTCTCGTTTTGCCGTTGAAATTGTTATGCTACATTCAGGCTTAACCGATAGAGAACGTTTACGCGCATGGCGACGTGCTTATTTAGGTCATGCGGCAATTGTGATAGGCACACGCTCTACCCTATTTACCCCCATGCCCCATTTAGGCTTGATTATTGTGGATGAAGAGCATGATTTATCCTTTAAACAACAAGATAATTTTAGATACAACGCGCGTGATTTAGCCATTTTACGCGCACAATTGGCAAATTGTCCTGTCGTTTTGGGGTCGGCAACACCCAGTTTAGAAAGTTTAGCCAATGCCAAAACAGGCCGTTATCAGCATTTATTTTTAAAAGAGCGTGCGGCAAATGTCTCGCAACCCACCATTAAGTTGATTGATTTACGCGGCCAAAAACTTCAAGCAGGTTTAACTTCTGCACTAAAAGACGCGATTGCCACCCGACTAAAAAAAGATGAACAAGTGATTATCTTTTTAAATAGACGAGGTTTTGCACCTGTTTTGTTGTGTCATGATTGTGGTTGGCAAGCGAAATGTCCGCGTTGTGATGCCAAGATTACTCTACACAGAAATCCCTTGAGATTGCATTGTCATCATTGTGGTTTTAGCCAACAGCCACCCAGTTATTGTCCTGAATGCAACAGCAAAGAATTAAAAGCCATTGGTGCTGGCACAGTGCGTGTTGAAGAAGCCTTACAAGAGTTATTTCCCAAAGTGCCGATTCATCGTATAGATAGAGATAGCACTCAACGTAAAGATAGTTGGCACAATTTATATGCCGACATCGAAAATAATAAAGCCGCGATTTTGGTTGGCACACAAATGTTGGCTAAAGGCCATCATTTCCCTAATGTTACTTTAGTCGCATTATTAGAAGCCGATAGTGGTTTGTTTGGGGCAGATTTTAGAGCCAGTGAACGTGTTGCTCAATTAATTACCCAAGTGGCAGGTCGTGCAGGTCGCGCACATAAAGCAGGTTTGGTGTTGTTGCAAAGTCATCAACCTGAGCATCCGTTATTGCAGCAATTATTAAGCACAGGTTATCAAGGTTTTGCTGAGTTGGCGTTAGCTGAGCGCGAGATGATTGGTATGCCACCGTATGGTTATTTGGCCTTAGTGCGTGCCGAAGCGCATTATCCCGAAATGGCACTCAACTTTTTGACCGAGGCGATGAGTCGAGGTCAAGTGTTGGATAATGCCCCTGAGTTTTGGGGGCCTATTCCTGCACCAATGGAAAAAAAGGCAGGGATTTTTAGAGCGCATTTGTTGTTAAAAAGTAGCCAACGTAGTCGCCTTCAACAGTTTTTGCATCGTTGGTTAACGATTGTGAATGATTTACCTGAAGCAAAACGTTTACGTTGGCATATTGATGTAGATCCGCAAGAGTTGGCTTAAAGCACCTTAGTTTCAAACGATTGACCAACGACAGACAACACCAACTCATCACCACGTTGCAAAGCTGCCACGCCTTCGGGTGTGCCAGTTAAAACAATATCACCTGCTTGCAAGGTAAAAATTTGGCTAATATAAACAATTAACTCATGCACAGGCGTAATCATGTCTTGAGTAAAACCATGCTGACGGCTTTGACCATTCACCGTTAAGCTAAACTCTGTTTGAGTAATATCCTTAAACTGCTCAGGTTTGATAAACGGTGATAAAGGACACGCACCATCAAAGGCTTTGGCCACTTCCCACGGATAACCTTGTTTTTTAAGCTGATTTTGTAAATCACGCAAGGTTAAATCTAAGGCCAAACCATAACCAGCAATCGCTTGAGGTACATCATCAACATTGATTTTGCTTATCGTTTGGCCAATCAACACTGCTATTTCGGTTTCGTGATGACAAGAGCCACGATCTTGCGGAATCGCAAAAGCAGGCATCAGTGGCACAATGGCCGTGCTTGGTTTTAAAAATAAAATGGGTGCTTCTGGCACAGCATTACCCAATTCTTTGGCATGAGCGGCATAATTTCTGCCCACACAGATGGCTTTGCCAACAGGTAAATCAATCTTTTCGCCATTTAACCACTGATGTTGATAGCTCATTATTTAACAGCCTCTTGAATTAAAAAGAAACGGTCTGAACCAAAAAACATCTCATCACCCACAAAAAAAGTTGGCGCACCAAATGCACCACGCGCCACCACCTCTTCGGTATTGGCTTTTAAGGCATTTTTTACGCTGTCTTCTTGTGCTTTTGCCAATAAATCTGCACCAACTAATTCAGTTAATAACTCAACATTGGTGACATCTAAGCCTTGTCCCCAATAGGCTTGATATAATTTATGAGTTAATGCTGGGCGTTCTGCATCACTGGCAGCACATAATACGCGTTGTACAGTCACGGTATTGGCAGGAAAAGCCGCAGGCATTTTTAAGGGAATTTGATAATAAGCCGATAAGCGTTGTAAGTCTTTGAACATATAAGGCATTTTAGCAGGCACAGTAAAGGCTGGCCCTGAGTTGCCTGTGGCTTTAAATACACCACCTAATAACACAGGCTTCCAAACAACTTCGGCTTTGCCTTCAAACTGACCTAATTGTGTGGCAGCAATATAGCTATAGGGGCTGACAATATCGTAAAAAAATTCGAGCTTTTTCATGTTTTTTCTCTTTGTTTTTAGTTTGTATCTGTTCCCTCTCCTAATTTAGGAGAGGGCTAGGGTGAGGTTTTTAAATCCCCTACCCCCAACTCCCTCCTTTATAAAAGGAGGGCTGGGGGAGGAGTTTATTTCACATCAAAAATCTTACCGCGATTAATAATGTTATTGGGGTCAAAAGCCAGTTTAATCGCTTGTAAATAAGCAATTTCTTCAGGGCTACGGCTATAGTCCAAATAGGGCTTTTTGGTCATACCCACACCATGTTCTGCCGAGATAGAACCATTGTACTTTTGCACCGTTTCAAACACTTTTTTATTGACCACTTGGCATTTGCCAAAAAACTCATCTTTGGTCAAATTGGCTGGCTTTAAGATATTCAAGTGCAAGTTACCATCACCAATATGGCCAAACCAAACAATATCAAAGTCTGGATAGTTTTCTTGCACAATCGCATCAATATCGGCAATAAACGCAGGAACGTGGGTAATTAATACCGAAATATCATTTTTGTACGGGGTATATTTGGCAATGGTTTCAGAAATATCTTCACGCAAACGCCACAAGTTTTGGGCTTGGGTTTCGTTTTGACTCATCACCCCATTAATCACCCAACCCTCTTCCATACATTGCTCAAACACTTGCATGGCTTGTTCTTCAATAGCAGGAGATAAGGCTTCAAATTCTAACAACGCATAAAACGGTGTTGCTTCAGGAAAGGCACGCTGTACATCGCCACTGGCAGTCACACACTGCACGGCTAAATCAGAGAAAAACTCAAACGCGGTTAAATCTAACTTAGCTTGGAAAGCCGATAAAATTTTCATCACCGAGTCAAAATCAGGCGTACCCAACACCAACACGCGCAAATCACGCGGTTTACGTTCTAATTTAATTTCCGCTTCGGTAACAAAACCCAACGTGCCTTCTGCGCCAATAAACAAATGGCGTAAGTCATAACCTGTGGCATTTTTCATCATGCCTTTATTGAGGTGTAAAATATCGCCCTTACCTGTGACCACGGTTAAACCCAAGACCCAAGCGCGAGTCATGCCGTATTTAATAACTTTAATACCACCCGCGTTAGTGCCGATATTGCCACCAATTTGGCTAGAACCTGCCGAGGCAAAATCGACGGGGTAATACAAACCTTGCTCATCCGCAAATTGTTGCAGTTGCTCAGTCACTACCCCTGCTTGTACTTTGACCATACGGTCGGCGGGATAAAACTGAACAATTTTGTTCATACGGTCAAAGCTAATCACCACCTCATTATTGGCCGCAACAGCACCTGCGGATAAACCTGTACGACCACCTGATGGCACTAAGACAATATTTTCCTGATTGGCCAATTTGACAATCGCTTGTACTTCTTCAGTCGTTGCAGGAAAAACAATTGCACTGGCTGATGGCGTGTAGTGTTTTGTCCAATCACAGCCCCATGTTTTTAGGCTGTCAGCATCGGTTTTAACACGAGTTTCGCCAACAATGGCTTGGAGTTGGGTAATAATGGTTGGATTTAGCATGTGTCTATTCCTAAAAAGCATTACAGCGTATTGCCTATTGGCTATACAGTATCGGCTTATGTTATCATATTCGACTTATTTTTAGGACTTACGCGGTTATCGCTTATTTATTCACATTTCATCCGTTTTCAACGGCTTTATGTTCATAAAACGCGCTAATTGCTGAGCAATGCGCAAGTCCTGTTATTTTTAGGACTTACGCAAACAACTGCATAAGTCCATCGTCTTTCTCCACGGCCTTCAGGAATTGTCATGAGCCAATTGTCTTTAGATAAAGCCAAAATTCGCTTTTTGTTGTTAGAAGGTGTACACAAAAACGCCCTCGATGTATTAAGTAATAACGGCTATACCAATATTGAATACTTACGTGGTGCTCTTGATGAAGATGCGCTCATCGAAAAAATCAAAGATGTCCACTTTTTAGGTATTCGCTCTCGCACCAATGTCACCGAAAAAGTATTAGCTGCGGCTAATAAGCTCATTTCTATTGGCTGCTTCTGTATTGGTACTAACCAAGTTAACCTCAAAGCCGCCATGGAGAAAGGCATTCCCGTATTTAACGCGCCTTATTCTAATACTCGCTCTGTTGCTGAGTTAGTCTTAGGCGAAACCATTTTGTTATTACGCGGTATTCCTGAAAAGAACGCTTTAGTACATCGTGGTGGTTGGTCTAAATCTGCTGAAGGCTCTTTTGAAGCACGTGGCAAAGTTTTAGGTATTGTTGGTTACGGTAGCATTGGTACTCAGCTTTCGGTATTAGCCGAATCTTTGGGTATGCAAGTCATTTATTTTGACGTTGTCACCAAATTACCTTTGGGTAATGCTCGTCAAGTCGGTTCTATGAGCGAATTATTAGCCCAAGCTGATGTCGTTTCTTTACACGTACCCGAATTAGCCTCTACCAAAAACATGATGGGTGCTGAACAATTCGCCCAAATGAAAAAAGGTAGCATCTTCATTAATGCGGCTCGTGGTACTTGTGTAGTCATTGATGACTTAGCAGCCGCTTTAGAAAGTGGTCATATTGCAGGTGCGGCGATTGACGTGTTTCCTAAAGAACCCAAAGCGAACGATGAGGAGTTTTTGTCACCATTACGCAAATTTGATAACGTCATTTTAACACCACACATTGGCGGCTCTACCTTAGAAGCCCAAGCCAATATTGGTTTAGAAGTAGCTGAAAAGTTTGCTCGTTATTCTGATACAGGCACAACCTTATCAGCAGTAAACTTCCCAGAAGTGGCGATTCCTTTACAAGCTGGCAAACACCGCTTATTGCACATCCACAACAACGTACCCGGTGTGTTATCTGCAATTAACCGTGTATTTGCCGAAAATAACATCAATATTTCTGCCCAAAGCTTAATGACCAACGAAGCGATTGGTTATTTAGTAATGGACGTTGATGCCGAATACTCTAATGTTGCTTTAGAGAAGTTGCAGCAAATCGAAGGTACAATTCGTACACGCGTCTTATATTAATCGACAATTCTGCAACAAAAAACTAAGCCTCTCAATTGAGAGGCTTTTTATTATGCGCTAAGCTGCAAACATAACTCTAATTATCTAACAATTATGTTTTTACGCTACCTCATACTGTTACTATTTTTAGGACTTATCACAGGCTGTGCCAACAGCGTATTTGTCCCCTATCCTGCGCGTGCTTTAAGTTATCAACAAGCACTCAGTACAGGTATGCCCCAACCTGCTTTAGAAGCCAACAAAAAACAACTTGGCAGCCGTGATGCCTTGTTAGCCCTCTTAGAACAAGGTCGTATTCAACAATTAGCAGGTGATTATGCCGCCAGCAAACAAAGCTTTACCTTGGCGTTGGCTAAATTAGATGCCATAGACCAACGCGCAACTATCTCTCTAAGCCACACCGCCAGTCAAGGCACAGCTTTAGTCAGCAACGATAATGCCATTCCTTATCAAAGTAACGATTACGAACGTATTTTTGTACACCAATTTCAGGCACTTAACTATATCGCGGTTAATGATAAAGAAGGTGCATTGGTAGAAATGCGCCGCGCACAGTTTTTTCAAGAAAAAAAACCAGACAATAATAATAAACAAAATAGCCTTTCAGAAAGTGCTTTAGCTGAATACAAAACTCGCTTAACCGCCAATCAAAATTTAGCACAACGCGTGACTTCAAGTCGTCAAAATGCCTATGCTTTGTATCTAGCAGGCGTATTGTATGAATCCCAAAATCAGCTTGACGATGCATATATTGATTACAAAAAAGCACTCAGTATTGCGCCTGATAATAGCTTTTTACAAAATGATGTCGCGCGTTTAGCGACACAACTAAACAGAAAAAATGACCTTAAAGAGCTTAATCTTGGCAACATCAAACTCAACGCCTTAAAAGCAAATGAAGGTACAGTAGCTATTTTGTATGAAGAAGGCTTTGCGCCTGCCAAAAAAGAATTATTTTTGCCCTTTCCGTGGCCAGAAGCATGGTACACCGTAGCCTTTCCGTATTATGGTGACACGTGGCAAAGCCCAATGCCGCTGAGTGTCAGTGCGGGACCCTTAAAATCTGCCATTAACAGCCAAGTAGTAACCGATACCCAAGCACTTGCAGCACGGGCTTTACAGGATAATATGGTGTCAATGCTCATTCGTCAGACTTTACGCGCACAAACTAAACACAAACTGCAACAAGAAGCGACTGATAAAGGTGGTGCGATTATGGGATTATTGGTTGGAGCTTATAATATTTTAAGTGAGAATGCCGATTTACGCAGTTGGTTAACGCTACCGCGCTTTGCCCATATTGCCCGATTTAATGTTAATGAAGGTGAGCAAATACTCACCCTTAACAACACCAAAACCATCAACGTAACTGTACAAAAGCAACGCATTACGTTGCTACATATTGTCAATATCAATGACCATTTTTATGTGGCAAGTTGGCCACTATAGGAGAAAAGTATGAAAACCATTTCTATTTTGGCTACTGCTGTTTTTTTGGGTTTGACTGGTTGCGCCTCGGTTAAATATGGTGATGCCACCGCCACCGAAACCGTCAACGAGCGTTTTGGCTCAACCGATTTGCAAATGACCGCAAAAAACATGACTGAATCCCTATTGTCATCACCTGTGATTGGCGAAGCCAATGCAGGTAACAAACGTCCTGTGATGTTTGTAGAGCGTATTGCCAATAAAACCGATGAGCATATTGATACCGAATCGGTATTAGATAGCATGACCACTAAGTTATTACAGTCGGGCAAAGTCCGTTTGGTTGATATGTCGCGTGTAGAGTCGGCACGAACTCAGCTTAAATTTCAAAATGCAGATGAGTTAAGCAATCCTAAAACTGCGATTGCTTTTGGCCAAATGGTGGGTGCAGAGTTTATGCTTTATGGTAATTTGAGTAGTATTTACAAAGAGGCGGGGAGCACAGGCAACCCTGTTGATAAATTTACCAAAACCCGTGATGTGTATTACAAATTTACACTCAAATTAATGAATCTAAAAACAGGCTTAGTCGAGTGGCAAGACGAACAAGAAATTCGTAAAACGGCTAAACGCGGTTTGTTGGGGATGTGAGTTTTTAGACCTCACCCTAGCCCTCTCCTAACAGGAGAGGGAATTTTCCATCGTTATAATTTTCTCATTGTTTACAACGCCACCACTTCCCCTGCCTTAACCTCAAACGCATACACACCAAAATACTTTTTGCCTGCCACTGTCGCGGTATCAAAGGCATTTTGACTGTTACCTTTACTATCTTTAGCAGTGACTTTTAAATAATACACCCCATTAGGTAATTTTGGCATAATAATTTCGGTAGTCGTTACGCTCTGTTGACCAAGTACGGTATTAAAATTTGGGCTAGTTGACCACTGCACGGTATAGCTCACAGTATCGCCTTGTAGGTCTGTAGCTACATCCCACCCCAAACGTAAAGTGCCATCAGATAATAACTCTACCGCCTGATAGTACGGCATCGGACTTTCTAAACTTGCCAAAAAATGCTCATAGTTTTGTTTGGGTACTTTGGCAATACGCGTATATTCGCCCTGCCACTCCTGTAAAAAGCCGACATCATCTACTACAGGTAAAAAAGTTTTATCAGGCGTGGTACTAATAACAGCTTGTACTAAAGGCTTGTAAGCATCTAATTTGGCTTGAATTTTGGCTTCGGTCAGATATTTACTATAAACTTCTTCAACCGCTTGTTTGAGTTCGGCCAAATGCTTGGGGTCTTTTAAAAAGCGTTTATGTAATGGCACACTCCACCAATTAGCCACACTTAATTGCCACGGAGCATACAAATCCCCTGCTTTCTTTTGGTCGGGCTGACCTTCAAAACCAAAAGATCCATCATAGTCCCACGGTAAAAAATAAAATTTAGTGCTATCTTTGGGTTGATACAAAGCAAAGTTTTGATTAATGGTATCGCGGTTGCCCATTAAAATACTGGTGGCCAACCAAGTTAAATAGTTACTTTTATCAAAATACTGACCAAAAATAGTATCAAAATCTTTGCTGTTATCATTGAGAGCGTTAATCATCGCAATCAGCATTTGATGGTTTTTATTGTCGGTCTCCAAACTTAGCGTTTTTTCAAAATTATCTTTATTAAGCACCGCACCTTTGACATCTAATGTTAAGTTATCATTTAACACAAACTCAAAATCTTCGGCTTTATAAATATTACCATCAGCAGGCAGGCCACGATTAGTCAAATACTCTTTACCCATTTTTTCGACATGGGTAAACAAACCATAGTCTTTGCTGCCGTACTGTAACCCCGTTTTGTCAAAATTGGTGATATTCATTTTCACAAACTGGGTACGCAAACTAGGAATGTGTGGAATATCTCTAAACAAATCAAAAGCTAATTTATTACGCACTCGGGTTAAATCGTAAGGATGCTTATTAAATTGTAAAGTTTGCTCACCACGCCATAAACCTGCATCTTTAGCTAATTTAATTCGATACGATTTTTGCTCCGATAAACGCGAACTATGGCCACGCAAACGTAAAGTCGCATTTTTGCTTTTTGCATCGTCAGCAAAACCATCAATAATAATATGCGCATCAACCTCTGGCACAAAAGCATCACTGTCATCAGTATCATTGTTAACATCGGCAAAAGTCCATGTACTGGTATCAGTTGTCGTTACAGTAGCCGTTAACACTTGATTTTTTTCGACATCATATACCGCAGGGTCATCTTTAATGGCCGCTGCTTCTTCTGCGGCCAAGACGGGGGTTGTTGGCTTGGGGTCAGGCGTAGGCGCATTATTAGTAGTAGCCATACTATCGCCCCCCCCACCGCCACAAGCCATTAAAGATGCAAACATGATTGCCAAAACTAATGGCTTGAGTGTTGTAATTGTTGACATTGACTAGCCCTGTAACCCATAAAAAATTTTGCCAAATCTATCACATTTTGTCTGTCCTGCCAAGTTAATAACGATAACTGGCATCTGAAGGCAATCTCGGGGATAATTAACCCTCTTTGAACTTGCGCGATGCTTGCGGCAATCTGCGTAAGTGGTCTCTTTATGTCTGCTATGCCTTGGAGCCTTCATGTCTATTACCCTTAATCAATATTTGGTACAAGCCAAAATCCCTGCGCAATTACAACAATTACTCACCCAAATGAGTGTCGCTTGCAAAGCCATTAGCGTGGCCATTGGCAAAGGCGCACTTGCAGGCGTTTTAGGTCAAGCTGGCTCCGACAATATTCAGGGTGAAGAACAAAAAAAATTAGACGTGATTTCTAATGACATTGTGTTACAAGCCGCACTCGGTTCAGGCAGTATTGCAGGTTTAGCATCCGAAGAAATGGACGATATTTTTCCATTACCTGACGGCACACCTCTAGGTGATTATTTAATGTTATTTGACCCTTTAGATGGCTCTTCTAATATTGATGTAAATGTGTCGGTTGGTACGATTTTTTCGATTATCAAAAAGCCGCTTGAAGCCGAATCAGTGGTCGTCACAGAAGACTTTTTGCAAGCAGGCAATCAGCAGGTATGTGCAGGCTACGCCGTCTATGGGCCTTCTACCCTATTAGTTTTAACATTGGGTAATGGCGTAGATTGTTTTACCCTAGACCGTGAATTAGGCGAGTTTGTTCTTACGCAAACAGGCATGACCATTCCAGCCGACACCAAAGAATTTGCAATCAATATGTCTAATATGCGTTTTTGGGAGCAACCTGTAAGGCGTTATGTTGAAGAAATGATGGCAGGCAAAACCAGTGTTCGCGGTAAAGATTTTAATATGCGTTGGGTTGCGTCAATGGTGGCCGATGTTCATCGTATTTTGACGCGCGGTGGTGTGTTTATGTATCCCTATGACCTCAAAGACCCCAGCAAAGCAGGCAAATTACGCTTAATGTACGAAGCTAACCCCATGAGTTTTATTGTTGAACAAGCAGGTGGCGCATCCACTACAGGTCGTGAGCGAATTTTAGATATTAAGCCCACAGGCTTACATCAACGCGTCCCTGTGATTCTGGGTTCTAAAAATGAAGTGGAGCTGGTGACGGGCTATCATCACGAGTAAAGTTTCCCTCCCCCTCATTTAGGGGAGAGTCAGGGTGGGGTCTAGAATCTCCTCCCGACCTCCCCTTATATTAGATACAGGATTTAAGCAAACGGATCTTTTAAATCACGTTTTGCACCTTTAGGTAAACTGGCTAATACCGTTAAAGTAGTACCAAAAGCAATACTAACTTTAGTATTGGTATTTACTGCCCAACCGTTTGCATCTAACAAGGGCGACAAGTTACGTTGACGCAACTTAAACCACGCCATGACCATCGATGGGCCAGAAATAATTAATAACAAGCCCAAAATAGCAATCGGCATTTTCCACCACTCAAGTGCCAAAAATCCCGATACAATCGCCGCCAAAGCCGTACCTAATGCACCAACGGCCAAACCAATGGCAGCAAAAATACCTGCAAACTTTGCCACATCAAAGGGTGCAGGCGCAGCTGCCTTACTATCTGCGGGGGTTTTAGCTGCATCTAGAGTCTTATTGATACTGGCATTTGCACCATCGGCCATTTTTCCTTCAACGGCTTTGTCTTGGTCGGCTGCCATTTTTTGTAGCTGATTGCTGACCATACGACCTAAACGTCTGTAAGGTGTCCAAAACGCTTCACTTACACTAATCGGATTTTCGATGATTTTAACAATAGTCGCATCCCAATCTTTACCTGCTCTATCATAAAATACGCCATTGCGCCCAACCATTAAATTACCCGCCTCGCCTGCGGTAATAGCGGCAACAATGGTCATTTTGTCATTAGAGTCTTTGCGCGTACATTCACAATAAACCAAATAAGCATTGCTCAAGCCTGCCATTTTGGCATGTTTGCTCATATCATTGACTTTAATGGTTAAATCACAGCTACGACCATCGATAAACAGTGTACCCGCCTGAAAAATCGCTTTTTCTTTACGGGTATAAAAATCACTAAACGACACAAAATTATTGACTAATTTGATAAGACTGGCCTGATAACGTACTAATTTATCCAAATCGACTAAAGCATTAGCAGCATCAGCTACTGCCAAATCTTCCTCTACCAAGGCTAATAAGGCTTGTTCTAATAAACTATCAACCAAAACCTGACGTCTGGCCGCATCTAAAGAGGCGACATTTAATGCAGGCTTTTGCGTCAACCATGCACGATAAGGGGCAAAACTGGCTTTAAGTTGAGTCCATTGAGCTAAACTAAGCTCGGTTACATCATCAGCTAAAGTGTGTTGGCAAAACTGTTGCATTGCCGTTTGCCATGCTGGGTTAATCCCTTGAGTCAATACCAAAGGTTGATTAGCGCTAATTTTAGCCAACGGCAAGGTTTTAGTATCGGTACTATCTAGAGCTAATAACTGCGAACCTAGAGCCGCAAATTGGCTTTCTGAGCCATTTAAGCTATCAGTAGCTTTATCATCAAAACTAGCTAATTGAACACGCACAAAATAGTCATCAATTTTGGCTTCAACAGCGGTTAAGGCATCAAAGGCACTGGCTGTTTTAGCACCCAACGGCTGCAATTCAGCCTCTACCTCCAAGCGCGCTTCCCATGCAGCCAAGGTTTTTAAGTCTGCAAAAAACTGCTTAATTTTATCGGCACTCACCGCAGCATCACCACTACGGTCAACTTCGCTACCGAATGTTGCAATAATATCACTAATGGCCGCAGCGACATCCGCATCCATGGCTAATGCAACAGGAATCAAACCATCACCATTCGGCTGGCTTGGTGGAAACATTTTACTAAAATCGTCAGTTTCAGCTACCGACACGCTGTCTGCTTCTTTTTTACCTAAGCGTGACAATAATTGTTTAGCTGCCGCTAAAATTTTTGCACCATCAGCATGCTCGCTGTTAATGGCCGCTAATACTAAACCATTACTGCTAAATAATACTTCTGGCGAGGATAAACGGGCTAAAGACCAATCTACTGCCGCTAATAACTCAGGTACCCTAATACGACCATCGCCATCAGCATCAATATAAGCTAAAGTTCGGGCATCTAATTCTAGACCGTTGGAGGGACAAGCTAATGCTGTCCATAATTTTTTGTCTAAACTGGATAAGGCTTGCAAGTCCTCAACCGAATCAATAATTGCTTGGTCAAAACCACTACTACGAAAAAAACGCCATGTGTGAGTCATGTTATTTGCTTCCTATTTAATGTCATAATATAAAGCTCAACTATTTAAAAATTTTTGCATATATTCGGTTATTGTTTTCCTAAAATAATAACCTTCATTAGCTAGTTGATGCCCTGCTTCTTCTAACCATAATACCGATATCACATTAAATTTTTGTTTAATAAATTCGATATTATATTGGCCATTGACTGTCTTATCTTGCCCTCCCTGCACAATACACACAGGCAAGTGACATTGAGGTAAACGATGAATGTGTTCAATCCAGTCTTTTAGTGCTAACAACCAAGAAACAGGAATCCAACGCGCTTGTAAGGGATCCTCATCACGCATAAAACGCACAAAATCAGTATCACTGGTATTACGTCTAAACACTCTAGGCAAACCAGTACGCACCGATCTAAACCACCAAGAGGCAAACTTCATTTGTAGCCACTGCATTTTGGCTGGATAAACTAACGGTGCAAACAAACATAATCTGTCAAAAATAGGCTGTTGCTTATCAGCGCAAGCCAACAGCACATAATCCATCAAAATTGCGCCACCTGTACTTTGACCAAGTCCCAAATATGGCCGCGCTAAATATGGTTCAAAATAGTCTAATAAATGCTGTAAAACCGTTTGATACTCGCCAAAATGATTAATGCTTGCTCGCACGCCAGAAGACAAACCGTGTGCAGGTAAATCATAAACCACTACAGAAAAATTAGCCTCCAACAAGACGGGAATAATGTGTCGATATAAGCCGCTATGCTCTAAATAACCATGAATAACCCATACCGTGCCTTTGGGTTTTGGTACACTATAGCTGTGTGCTACTATCCAATAATTTGCAACTTCAAAATAACCGCAGCTGTGCTGAACTTGGGTAAAATCCTGTTCAAAATCCAAATGATAAAAACGGCAATAATCAGCAATCGCGCCTTGCTTAGGGACTGTTTGTTTAAAATCGAATGGCTTTAGGGATTGCCGTGTTTGCTGCGGATTAAAAACCATAAATTAACCTGATGAATAATTGGCGTACAATGTCAAGTGACACCAACAAAACCCTCTACAATTAACCTAGCACGATAGTACAAATTACTGCATAGAGGGTAATAAAATGATTGGTATTCCTATTGCCTTATTGGCCGCCAATGGTGTCGAATGGTATTTACACAAATATGCTTTGCATGGTGTACCACAAGAAGGTGGGGGTCGCAAATCTTTTTCGCCACCATTTATGAAGCGTCATTGGGCACACCACAAACAAGTCCGTTTAAGTAAATATCGTGATGATTATTTGTATGGCACAGAAAACGAAGATGCCGCTGCCGAAAAAAAAGCTTTATTGCAAATGTGTGCTATAACCAGTCTTGCGATGCCTGTTGCACCTTTTTTTACGCTGACCACCTATTATTGCGCATGGAATTATTGGCACGTCCATAGCAAGTCACATCTAGACCCAGAGTGGGGCAAAAAGAAAATTCCTTGGCATTATGACCATCACATGAACACTAACCAAGACGCCAATTGGGGTGTTACCAAGCCTTGGTTTGATTACATTATGGGAACACGGGTGATTTCATCTCCTGACTTACAAGAATCCAATCCATTAGGCATAAAACTTCCGCGTTTTATTGAAAATAAACTCAATGCTTTAGCTAGACGTTATGCACCACGCGCCTTTGAAAAACTAGATGCCAACATGTTGGAAGAAAAGCAAAAACGTGCTGAAGGTTTAGAAAACAAAATGCCAGAGTTTCAGGCTGCTTAATCCTCAAAACGTATCAAGGCCTTGTTTTTTTCTAAAATAGCAGGGCCTATACCTCTTACTTCGTCCACATCTTCTAAACTACTAAATTTGCCATTGGTTTCACGCCACTCAATAATAGCAGCGGCTTTTGCTTTACCAATGCCTTTTAACTTGGTGGATAGCTCATCAAAACTAGCAGTATTGATATTGATAGAAACAGCTGATGCCGCAGATTTTGTAAGAGCAGCATCATTACTGGTACAAATAGGAAATTCTTTAGCAAAAGATAACGACGAAAATAGAGAAAACAAGATAAACAAACAAAAACGTAAACAAAACATGGCACACTCCTTGTAGTCACATAGTTAACTATTTTAAGCGTCACCTCACAGTAACGGCAAGCTGTTTTCAAGCAAAACCTAAAACTACTCACAAATTTGATGTTCAAATCAGTTAACTAGGGCACACTTGATTCAACACTGCTTTGCGTATAGGCTTATTTTAATTTATATTTCCATGCCGTAGCGGATTTTAGTACAATAAACGCTATACTTGGCAGCTTGTAATGACAATACTTTTGAGTACCAAAAAGCATTAGGTATTGACAATAAAATAAAAAATGGCGGAATAACAGATGGCAACACCCCCTTCCAACACTCTATCTTTTGGCGGCTTAGCAAAACGACTCGTCAACGATGGCTTAGTTGAAGCAACTGCCATGCAAAAGGCATTGGTTGAATCGCAAAAAGAACAAATTTCTTTAATCAGCTATCTTGTTAAAAATAAAATCGCTAAAGGTGCGCAAATTGCGCATGTGCTAGCCGATGAGTTTGGCGATCCCCTAATAGACATTGATGCCATTGATCCTGATTTTATCCCCAAAGAGCATCTCGATGAAAAAATCATCAAACAATACAATTTATTGCCATTTTTTAAACGAGGCAAACGCTTATTTGTTGCGATGGGCGATCCTACTCGTTTAGATGCCATTGATGCTGTTCGCTTTAATACGGGTTTAAATATTGAAACCGTAATCGCTGATGAAGAAAAACTCAGCAAAATGATTGAAAAAATCGTAGATAGCAATAGTAATGCCTCGATGGAAGGCTTGGATGATGACCTAGAGAACCTAGATATTACAGGCGGCGATGACAGCGACAAAAAAGATAAAGACATTGTTGGCTCTGCCGAAGACGAAGCCCCCATTGTTAAATACGTTAATAAAGTCTTATTAGATGCTATTAAAATGGGCGCATCCGATTTACATTTTGAACCTTACGAAAAAGCCTATCGGATTCGCTTTCGGATTGACGGCGTATTACGCGAATACGCCCGTCCTCCCATACAACTTTCAGGAAAACTATCGGCACGTTTAAAAGTTATGTCGCAAATGGACATTTCCGAAAGACGTGTGCCTCAAGATGGTCGTATCAAACTCAAATTATCAAAAAGCAAAGCGATTGATTTTCGTGTCAACTCTATGCCGACCCTATTTGGCGAAAAACTCTGTTTGCGTATCTTAGACCCCTCCAGTGCCATGTTGGGTATTGATATGCTCGGTTATGAGCCAGACCAAAAAAAATTATTTATGGATGCCTTAGAAAAACCTCAAGGCATGTTACTGATTACAGGGCCGACTGGTTCGGGTAAAACGGTATCACTTTATACAGGTCTCAACATTCTTAACCGAGAAGATACCAATATTTCAACTGCCGAAGATCCTGTCGAAATTAACTTAGAAGGTATCAATCAAGTTAACGTAAACGCCAAAGTTGGCCTGACTTTTGCTTCAGCACTCAAAGCCTTCTTGCGCCAAGACCCCGAAATCATCATGCTTGGTGAGATTCGTGACCTCGAAACCGCCGAAATTGCCGTTAAAGCCGCGCAAACAGGTCATATGGTGTTGTCAACATTGCACACTAATAGTGCCCCCGAAACATTGACTCGTTTGCGCAATATGGGGATTCCTTCGTTTAATATTGCAACGTCAGTTAACTTGGTTATTGCCCAACGTTTAGGCCGTCGTTTGTGTAGTGCTTGCAAAAAACCTGTTGAATATCCAAAACCAACATTAGTCGAAATGGGCTTTACCGAAGCTGATTTTGCGAGAGGCTTTACCTTATATGAACCCGTTGGTTGCGACCAATGCCGTGATGGCTATAAAGGCCGTGTCGGTATTTATGAAGTAATGAAAGTAACGCCTAAAATTGCCCGTATTATTATGGAGGATGGCAACTCCTTGGCAATTGCCGAAGCGATGGAGGCAGAAGGCTATCCTAACTTACGACGCTCAGGTTTAGTAAAAGCGATGTCTGGACTGACGAGCTTACAAGAAATTGCTAAAATTGTAGGTGCTGATTAAATTAAAGCCAACACCTTTACTTGGTAGCTACTTAACACATAATATGGGCTTGCCCTAACAAAAATGAGTATGACGGATTATGGCCACAAAAAAAGCTGATGCTATTTTGACGTTTGGTTATGAAGCAACAGACCGTAAAGGTCAAAAAATCAAAGGTGAGATAACTGGCACTAATATTGCCCTTGCCAAAGCACAACTACGCAAGCAAGGCTTTAATGTTCAAAAAATTAGTCAAAAAAGTAGCTTCTCTTTTGGAAAATCCAAAGGAAAAATTACGCCAATGGATGTGGCAATTTTTACCCGTCAGTTAGCCACCATGATGAAAGCAGGTGTGCCATTGGTACAGTCCTTCGAAATTGTTGCTGAAGGCTTGGATAATGTCGCCATGCGCGAAGTGGTAATGGGGATTAAAGCTGAAGTGGAAGGTGGTGGAAGTTTTGCCTCAGCACTAAAAAAATATCCACTCTACTTTGATCAACTGTTTTGTAGTTTAGTGGAGTCAGGTGAGCAATCTGGTGCGCTCGAAACCATGCTTGAACGAGTTGCTCAATACAAAGAAAAAAGTGAAATTCTCAAGCAAAAAATCAAAAAAGCAATGAAATACCCAATCAGTGTTATCGTAGTCGCGGTGATTGTAACGGTTATTTTGTTATTAAAAGTTGTTCCTGTATTCCAAAGTATGTTTGAAGGTTTTGGCGCACAACTCCCTGCATTTACCATGATGGTCGTTAATATGTCCAAATGGTTACAGGCAAATTGGTTTTATGCCTTAGTTATTGTCCTTGGCATAGGTGGAGCATTTAGCGAAGCCAAAAAACGCAGCCCTGCATTTAATAATGCCCTCGACCGTATGGCGCTAAAAGCTCCAATTATCGGAGACTTAGTTTATAAATCAGTTGTGGCTCGTTTTGCCCGTACCTTAGCTACCACTTTTGCAGCAGGTGTACCATTGGTTGATGCACTGGTTTCTTGTGCTGGTGCATCAGGTAATATTGTCTATAGTGATGCCATCATGAAAATCAAAGATGAAGTTTCTAGTGGTCAACAACTCGGTTTTGCCATGCGCCAATCGGGTATTTTTCCCTCTATGGCATTACAAATGGTGGCAATTGGAGAAGAGTCTGGTGCATTAGATTCTATGCTTGATAAGGTCGCGACTTACTTTGAAACCGAAGTTGATAACGCAGTTGACGGTTTAACGAGCATGATGGAGCCTTTAATTATGGCCGTCTTAGGTGTCTTGATTGGCGGTTTAGTAATCGCGATGTATCTGCCAATCTTCCAAATGGGTTCGGTTGTCTAATGTTAGAATTATTCACTACCTCCCCGCTCGTTGCGGGAGGACTTATTTTTGCGTTAGGCTTGTGTATCGGTAGTTTTTTGAATGTTGTTATCTATCGACTACCTGTGATGATGCAACGTCAATGGGACAACGAATGTTGTTCACTAAATCAACAACCACTAAAACATAACGACAAATTTAATCTAGCAAGCCCTGCCTCTCGTTGCCCCAAATGTGGCCATAAAATCAGAGCATGGGAAAACATTCCTGTTTTCAGCTGGTTATTTTTAAAAGCAAAATGTAGTAATTGTCACTCCCCCATTTCGATACGCTATCCCTTGGTAGAATTAGCAACTGGTTTATTGTCATTACTCGTATTTATGGCTTTTGGGCCTACTGTAAAGATGGTCAGTGCTTTGGTGCTGACGTGGGCATTGATTACCTTAACCATGATTGACTTTGATACGCAATTATTGCCCGATGATATTACCCTGCCGCTTATTTGGTTAGGGCTATTAGTGAATATTAATGGTTTATGGGTACCACTGGATAAAGCAGTGATTGGTACCATGTGTGGTTATTTATCGTTGTGGAGTGTCTATTGGCTATTTAAATTAGTCACAGGCAAAGAAGGCATGGGTTATGGTGACTTTAAACTACTAGCAGCCTTTGGGGCATGGCTTGGCCCTACACAATTACCACTAATTATTTTACTCTCCTCTGTAGTAGGTGCCGTGATTGGTGGTGTTTATGCCATCATTCGTAAACAAAGTGCCCCTTTTGCCTTTGGGCCTTATATAGCCATTGCAGGACTGATTGCCATGTTTGGCGGCAATGAAATTGTCGATTGGTATTTAGGCACGTGGAAGCACTAAGCAGATGTATGTCATCGGATTAACGGGAGGTATAGGCAGCGGAAAAACCGCAGCAAGCGACTACCTTGCGTTGACTTATGATATTGAAGTTGTTGATGCTGATATTGTCGCCCGCGAAGTTGTGATGCAAGGCCAACCCGCTTTGGCGGCAATTGCAACCCACTTTGGTCAGTCAGTATTACAAACCGATGGCTCCTTAGATCGCGCTGCTTTACGCGCTATTGTATTTAACAACCCTGAGCAGCGTAAAATATTAGAGTCTATTACCCACCCAGCCATTCGCCATATGATTCAACACAAAATTGCCCAAAGCCGCTCTAGCTATACCCTGCTGGTTTCCCCTTTATTATTCGAGAGTGGTCAAGCCACACTCACCCAACGTAATTTAGTCATTGATTGTGATGAGCAACAGCAACAACAACGTGCTTCAGCACGCGATAAGGTAAACGCTGCGCAAATCAAACAAATTATGGCGGCACAACTGCCTCGCCAAGAACGATTACAACGTGCTGACGATATCGCCATTAACAATGGCGACCTAAAATTTTTATATCAACAGCTTGACCAGTTACACCACAAATATCTTGCGCTTGCTTTATGATACAACCTGATTCAACTCACTTAACTATTGAATGCCCTCGCTGCCACACTCTTTGTACATGGCATAATAACCCAAACCGCCCTTTTTGTAGCGAACGCTGCAAATTGATTGATTTGGGGGCATGGGCAAGTGAAGAGTATAAAATTCCGCTTGCTGAATCTGCAGCGTTAATTAATAGTGATGAAGATTAAAAAGCTCCCACATCTAAAGCCAATTTACCCTCTACAACTACAAAGGCTTTAATATCATTAGCGGTAAAAAATACACCTTGTGGTCTGATTTGGGCAATTTGTGCCTTGAGCGTTGCACCATAACCCAAACTTTGACGATAGTCTTTAAAATCTGCCAATACTTGCGACAAGTCTTTATCAAAACTAAAGCGCGCTTTTTCGGCAATTAGATTTTTAAATGTGCCATGTAACATCCAATTTGCAGATTTTGCCAATAAACTACTGGTCGCCAGTTCAAACTCAATATCTTCTAAACGAAATTGATTATTAAGCACATCCAACACTGGCTTAGCTAATAAAAATATTTCTGCATCAATAGGTTGCTGTAAACGCAAGCCTAATACTGCTTTTGCGCCACTGCCATATAATTGCAAACTTTTAATGAGTACGTTTTTTCCTCCCGCATCAAAAGGCTTGTTAGCAAGTTGTTCATTAAGTAAACGATTGGCCGTTTCTAAACCAATATCGCCACGTAAAGCAACATAAAAGCTATCACTATTGGCAACTAGGCGTTGTGGTGTAGGCATGGCAGGTAACACCACCCGTGGTTTATCACCTGTCACTACTTGTGGCCGCGCAGTTAAACTCAAACTAGTTTTTAAATATCGTCCAGTTCCCACAATATCGGTCAAGCCTATCTGCTCTGGTTGCAATAACAACCATACTTGCTTTTCGAGTTGCTTAGGCTCATTCATAGTTGGCCAAATTTGTGTTAACAAGGCTTTAAAACCCACTTTTTTGAATGATTGATTGATACTCTGATTGACCAATGTTTGCACTTTGTCACGCACTACAGGCAAATTAACCATTTTTTCAACATTAAATTTGAATGCGGTAATATTACATGGCTTAAGCCATTTTAACTGCCATTGACCTGCCTGAACTGCTAAGTCACCCGTGGTTGTCCAATACAATTTACCTGGCAAAACAAACTCTATTTTGGGCATTTCTTCGCCAATACCACAACTCACGCCGCCCATATTTAAAAAACCCGCACGGGTTTTGGTTTCTATCGAAAAATCTAGTTGGCTACTAGCGATAAAATCTTGTCCCGTCACCGAAATTTTGACATCTCGCAAATTAACCACGTGACTAATGTCCGACTCCATTGGTAAAGCGGTATTAGCAATCGTTAATACTTGCGTCATTTTTCCTGACGATAGCGGCTTGGGTGTGTTTTTAAGAATCTCCGCACGAACTGTGTCTAAATCAATACTAATAGGCAAATTAATTACCGACATAGGTACCATTGGCAATATCACAGGATTAGGATTGTTGAGTGGTGCCTGTAAAGGTTGAGGTGCTTGGCAAGCACTTAACACGATACTACTTACAACAACACCTGCTCCCCAAAAAATGCGATTACTTTTCATAGCTTGTTCTCTAAATTGTAAAAAAATACGTTTGTTAATTGTCAAACAATCATTCCTACACTACACTCAGACGCGACGAATTTTGTGCAAATAATAAACATAGCGTCTATGATATTTTGGGTGTTTTTGTTAGAGCTATTTTACTCTACTGAGACTTTCTTAAAAGACGCGCTGGCTAATGCTTGATAAACTTATGTAGTTAAAGCCATCTTTAATAAGATGCGTCAAAAACTCATATTTTGTCACATTTTTGCCATCTAATCACAAACAACGTCAGACAAAAACGTGCACGTTTTTTAACCCTTTACGCTATGATTGTGTCCATACGTCAAACAAACAGTCGGTCATAATACACCAATCGTTGGTGTACTACTTTAACGATTGTGCTGCGTACCAAAACAAACAATCTAGCTGTTTGCTTACTAGGGATACACTATGGAACACTTCTTAGAATTAAAACGCAAACTTGCCCTCACCTTAAGTCTTGCGATTGCTGTCTCTTTGCTAGTTGCTTTTGTAGTTAATTATAGCGTTTCCAAAAACTCTATTATTAACGGTCTAATCAATAAAGAATTACCACTCACAGCCAATGCCGTCGTTGCCGACCTTAATGACGAACGCTTAGGTTTATTTTTAAACACCGCCCCATCCGATTATCAAAAACGTTATTTAAGCGAAATCAACTATGGTGTTGACCGTAACAAACTCAATGAATTACTCAATTTGTACTATCAAGAGTACGGGCACAATATCTATCTTATTAATAACTCAGGACAAGTGATTGCTCATAACAGTCAAAGCATGATAGGGGCTGCCAAAAATCTTAACGAGCTTTCACAATTCAACACATTAACCCAAACTCTCAACAAACAACAATCTGCTTATGAAATACAGCATCAGGGTGAAACCTTTTTGATAAACGCGCGTTATTTACCCAATACCGATTGGTATGTTTTGGTTGATACCAGTGCTACTCAAGCAACAGCTAATCTGCGTGAAGCATTTTATTTTAATATGTTTATTTGTTTGTTAGCCTCATTGAGTATTTTTGGACTTACTCATCTTGCTATTAGTCGTTACGAATGGCGGATTAAACAAAAATTTAGCGATATGTCTGCATCAGACACCTTAACAGGCTTAGCCAATCGCTATACCTTTGACATTTTAATTGGTCACATTTTGGCTAATGCCAAACGTACCCAAACACCTGTCACTTTGATATTGATTGATATGGATTTAATGAAGTCAGCAGTATTGGAACATGGCAGTATTGCTATTCAAAATATGATTCAACAAGTTGGTGCAACCATCAAAGGCTCTATTCGTGCATCAGATGTCGGCTGCCGTTGGACGGAAGACAAATTTTTAATTACTCTTAACAATTGTTTGCCAGAAAAAGCGACATCTATTGCTCAAAAGCTAACTCAAAGTATTCAACATACGCTTGCTTTATATCCCGCTACAGCGTCCATGCAGCTAAATATCAGTGCTGGCGTCTCTGAATATCACATTAATGATACGGTAGAAACCTTGATTGAGCGTACAGAGCGTGCCTTAGTTCATGCCCAATCTCAAAGTCATCACAAAGTGATGTATATCCAAGCACCGTATTATACCCCTACTTACATGACACGCCGTCTTAACAATAAAAATGGAGATATTAAAGCGGTACAAATGCAGGCTTAATCAGTGCCAATATTTGTTGAGCCAAACGATCAGCATAGACGTTTGGCTCAATATTTTGTTGTCTTACTTTGGCAAAGTTTCCTTCAAGCCACAATGTTGCAAATCCATGCACGGTACTCCATGCCAACATACTGTATAACAATACTGTTTCTTTGTTAGCTTGTGGCATCAATGCCTGCACCACATCTATCAATACCTGAAAACAATCATCACTCGCTTCTTTTAGTTGTTCAACATTTTTATCCAAGGCCTCACACCGAAAAACTAAACTAAAAGCATTTGGACGTTGTAAGGCAAAACGGATATAAGCCAAGCCTAAGGCATGTAAACGAGCATAGTCATCTTCACCAGCTTCCAAAATTAGCTGTTGGATATGTGCTGTTAAATCTCTAAAAATACTAGCAGCATAAGCAGATAATAACCCAGCCCTATCTTTAAAATGATGTGCTGGAGCGGCATGAGATACCCCAGCCCTACGTGCACAAGAACGCAAGGTAAATGCCTCCAATCCCTCTTCTTCAATAATTTTATCGGCTGCATCTAACAACGCACGCGCCAAATCACCATGATGATAAGGAGGTTTAGGCTGATGAGCTAACACCCGATTAACAGACATTGACGACTCCTAGTAGGCACTTAAGATAGAATATTTGCAAGTATATGGCCTGTTATGTTAGCTATCAAACAAAGTTTAGCCCTATTATTTTGATTTATTAATTTTTAAAGAATAATTAGTTGCTTATTTAGCGAGTTATAACCACAATATTTATTGTAAATTAGCTCCTTCACTGCCATAATTTTACTACAATTTTGTAGATGGACTTCACATTACTAACACAACACAGTTTTTATATAGATATTAAACTTGTGCTATGTTGACACTCAACAGAATAACTTTAAGTTTATATATTGGGTTGACTTAATTTTATAATGTGTTTTTCTACATGATAATTATAATGATTGCAGATAAACATATTTTTATTAAGATGATAGTTTTGTGATAGCTACAAGGACTGACTAACAACGATGTTGATTCAGTTATCGCAGGGTTAGGAAAAGCGCGATTCACCATGAATGGTAGGCTGCTCTAACAACAAAATACATGAGGAATCTTAGTGGCACATAATCATTTTGTATTAAAAAAATGGATATTATGTATAAACCACAAAAAAAATCATGTTAAATATAAGTGTTAGAGCGTAATGTTTGCAGTCAGTAAATTAGATTGTATAACCGAGTGAGTGCGCTTTTATATACCATCAATACAATATATGTTTTTATATTATTTAATATAATAAACTCTGTATTATGAGTGTTTTTTGTGTATGACTAATAAGCTCATCATTTAATTACAATTTATAAAGACTGACATAATCTCAGAGATAATTATGGGTATTTGTCGTATTGATCAACCCTCTAAAAGCAACTTTGGTTATTATGTACGCATTCGCTGGCGTGGTGTGATTTATGCCAAGTTCTTTTCGGACAAAAAGCATGGTGGTGCAGATAAGGCATGGGAAGCAGCAGAAGCTTATTTTCATGAGTTAGATGCTAAGTTACCACCTGATAGTAAAGTAGGTAAATTATCTAAACGAAATACGAGTGGTGTGGTAGGCGTAAGCCGAGCCGAAGGTTTAAAGCGTGATGTCCCTTATGCCCATTGGCAAGCATGGTGGACGGCAGGTGGAAAAACAAAAACTGCATGTTTTTCAATTAGAAAATATGGAGAAGAAGAAGCAAAACAAAAGGCAATTGCTGCACGCAAAAAATGGGAGGAAGAATACTTTAAGGAAAATCCACGTACGCCTTAACGCCACTCTGTTATGATTTGGGTTGTTGGGAGTACACTGTATCCCCAACCCCATCATCTTAGCCAAATTTTCCGACAAAGGGATTATGTCGCTTTTCATGCCCTATGGTGGACATTGGTCCATGCCCTGCAATAAATTGATAATCATCTGCTAAGCTAAACAATTGCGTGTTAATTGCTGCTACTAAATCGTCATAATTGCCACGTGGAAAGTCAGTGCGACCTATACCGCCATTAAATAACACATCACCAACTATCGCTAATTTACTGGCATGATGAATAAAGACCACATGACCAGGTGTATGTCCTGCACAATGACGAACTTCTAACGCCAAATTTCCAACCTGCACCATATCACCCTGTTCAAGCCATTCATGAGGTAAAAACGGCTCAACCCTCGCTAAATTAAACATCATCGCTTGTTTTGGCAATCCATCAAGCCAAAACTGCTCATCTTTATGCGGGCCAATAATTTGTACTTGATAATGCTCAGCTAATTGAGTCGCCGCCCCTACGTGGTCAATATGGCCATGCGTCAACAACAATTTACTGATTGTCACTCCTTGCTTTTCAACAGCCGCAATCAGTCTTGCTGCCTCGCCACCCGCATCAATCAGTGTTCCTTGCATAGTGTCATCACACCATAACAAGGTACAGTTTTGCATAAAGGGAGTCACAGGAATAATTTGATATTGTAGAGGCATAATTAACAAACATGATTATAGTTAAGACAAAAAGCAGTATAACTCAAAAGTCAAAAGACAGCACTGAGCTGTTTTTCCCCCCGTTTTTATTTGCAAAAAACTGATAGTTTTTTTGTTTTTAAACGCCAATCTTTTATTTTATGATTTACCCAGATATCGCTTATTTGTTCTCATTTCAACGGTTTTATATTCACAAAACGCGCTAATTTCGGTGAAATGCGTAAGTTCTGATTTGCCAATCGCGTTTTTATATCGTCAGCAAAAAAATCTTTTTTAGTGTAATATTTGCCAATTTTGTTGCTAAATGAGGAGTAAAGCGATGCCATCATTTGATGTGGTTTCGGAGTTAGAAATGTATGAAGTTAATCATGCTGTAGCTAATACCACCAAAGAAATTCAAACCCGTTTTGATTTTCGTGGTGCTAATGTCAAAGTAGAACTCAATGAAAAGAACAAGGATATCAAGTTGACTGGGGAGTCTGATTTTCAAGTTGAACAAGTGTATGCCATGCTAGAGAATCACTGCTTAAAACGTAAAATTGATGTGCAATGTTTAGACCCACAAAAAATGACTGCGTCGGGCAAAGAAATGCACCAAGTGATTAAACTCAAAGATGGTTTAGACAGCGATACCGCAAAAAAAATCGTCAAAGTCATAAAAGAATCGGGGATTAAAGCCCAAGCCAGTATTCAAGGCGAAAAAGTCCGAGTGACAGATAAGAAAAAGGATACCTTGCAAGCTGTGATGAATTTACTGCGCGAGCAAAAGCTTGGCGTTCCTTTGCAATTCAACAACTTCAAGGACTAATGCATTATGTCTAATCAACTCAAAAAAGTCGTAGAATCGGCTAAATGGTTGCCCGCCAATGTTCGTGCGGTAGTAGTATCCAAAATTTTGGGCAAAGTTGTGCCTTATGTAGGGACATCGGGTTTACTATACGAAGAAATCACCTCTGAACGTGTGATTGTGAGTATTAAAAACAGACATAAAGTCCAAAATCATATTAACAATGTCCACGCCGCTGCAATGGCTTTATTAGCCGAAACCGCTACAGGTTTTGTGGTAGGCATTAACTTACCTGATGACAAACTACCGTTAATTAAAACCCTCAAAGTGGATTTTAACAAACGTACTCAAGGCGATATGCGTGCTGTAGCAACTTTGACGCCTGCCGATATTGCCCGCATTCAAACAGAACCCAAAGGTGAAGTATTGGTGCCAGTGTCAGTGACTGACGAAAGCGGTGGCGAACCCATTCAATGTGAAATGCTATGGGCATGGGTTCCTAAAAAGCGTTAAAGAATTAGAAATAAGCCTGAGGTGGATTATCCCACCTCATAGCCTCAATCAATGGACGTGCTCATCATCATCCAAGGTTTCTATCAGAGCAATTTGCAACCGCGAATGCAATTTAACAAAACGACTCCATAATAATGGAATTAGCAAGCTAAATAATAATACAACCACCCACATCCATTTAGTTGGCGGCAAAATACTACTACTTAACGCCGATACCAATACTAAAATCACAAACACTGCGATAATTGGAATTACTTCAGAAATCATTTTACGGACAGGCATTGTATATTGCCCTGCTTTCTCAGGGCTGACACTCATCTCTGCGAGTAACATACTTAAGGCTTTTAATTTACGATACGCCGCAATTAAAAATGGTAAAGACGCTAATAAAGCACCACTCCAAATCACCGTTTTTTCTAAGCCTTCATTTTTCAAGATATTTGGCACATATTTTTCTAAAAACTCAGCAAAATAAGCACTCATCAAAAAGATGGCGATAACTAAGGCAAAATTAACTAGAGCATGAATAATAATACGGCGAATCATTTTAGCAATAATAACATTATCGCCTTGTGGCTGAATACTTTGTAACCATAGAGTATAGGCACTGCCCACTTGTTTCATTTTATTGGGTAACAACAGTGCTAATTTATTGGAACTCACATCGGAATAACGAATTAAATAGGGCGTTAATAAGGTGGTTATTGCCGCTACTGCGACTGCAATTGGATATAAAAATTCACTGGTTACTTTTAGCGCAACCCCTAATGAGGCAATAATAAATGAAAACTCACCAATTTGTGCCAACCCCATACCTACCTTAACCGAAGTGCGTGCTTCTTGACCTGCCAAAAATGCCCCTGCCGAACAACTAAGTACCTTACCAACCACGACTGCAAGGGTTATAACCAAAATAGGTACAGCATAATCCACTAGCACACTTGGATTAAATAACAAACCAATGGCCACGAAAAAAATCGCACTAAACATATCACGGACTGGCTCAATTAAATGTTCTATTTTTTTGACTTGCCGTGATTCGGCAATAATTGCACCGATTAAAAAAGCACCTAAAGCCATACTGTAGTTAAGTTTAATCACCAATAAACAAAAACCAAACAACAGTCCCAACACCGAAACTAATAGCATTTCTTGGCTTTTAAAACTATCAATATAATTTAATAATCTCGGTACAGTTAAAATACCTACGACTAAAGAAACAACGATAAATAAAGTTAATTCTCCTAAGGTGCTAAAAACAGCAGCCGTACTCACCGTGCCACTGGTGGCAATACCTGTTAGCAACACCAAAATAGCAATGGCTAAAATATCTTCAATAATCAAAATACCAAAAATTAGTTTAGCAAAGGCTTCTTTTTTTAAATTTAATCCTTCTAAGGCTTTAATAATGATTGTTGTTGACGAAATCGCTAACATTGCTCCTAAAAACAAGGAGTCCATGGTACTCCAACCAAAAAATGCCCCAATATAATAACCTAGCCAAATCATCACGATGATTTCGGTAACACCTGCAATAAAAGCAGCCATGCCCACTTGTGCTAATTTTTTAATACTAAATTCTAAACCCAAGGAAAATAATAAAAACACGACACCTAATTCGGCCAAAATATGAATGGTATGTTCGTCATGGATTAACGCAAACGGGGGGGTATGTGGGCCAATTAACACACCCGCTAATAAATAACCTAAAACAACAGGTTGTTTTAAACGATGAAACAATAAAGTGACAAAGCCTGCCACTAACATAATAATTGCTAAATCTTGAATAAATGCTTGGGCATGCATATATACTCCGCTTTTAAACTTCCTAACAAAATCATAATAGTTTTTACTCGGTCTATCATCATATCAATAATGAGGTGGCGGCACCTCATATGCCATATCAGCAATATTCGATGGTTGCAGCGATTTTAGTTGCTGATACAATACTTTGACTTGTTGTTGCAACAAATCAATCTGTTGCTGTTGCTCCACCACAATACGATTTAATGTCTCAACTAAATCATCCTGAAAAGCTAACTTTATTTCTAAAGCCTCTATTTTTGCAACAATATCCACGCTTGAACTCCTCTTAGTATGATTTTTTTGGCTAAATATCACGATACTTGCTACCATGCACAACGCTTTACTCCGTTGTATCATCGTTTTTTTGTTATAGGTTTTGGCTGTTATGTCTTTGCTCTCTTTTCGCGCAGTGTCATTAAGTTTTGGTGGTCCTTTATTGCTCAACCAAGCTGACTTTAGTTTAGAACGTGGCGAACGCGTATGTATTTTGGGGCGTAATGGCGAGGGCAAATCTAGCCTATTAAAACTACTAACTGGCGAAAATGTCGCCGACAGTGGCGAAATCAGCCGCCAACAAGGCTTAGTGATTGCGGCATTATCACAAGAAGTACCACATAGTTTAACTGGAGATGTTTTTGACATTGTAGCCGATGGCTTAGGACAAGCGGCGGGTTTATTACAAAAATATCATCATTTAAGTCATGCCTGTGAGTTAGGCGATATGGATGCTTGCACCGAGTTAGCTAATATCCAACACGATATGGATGCTCAAGATAGTTGGTCATTACAACACAAAGTTGAACAGATATTGAGTCGGATGGAGCTTGATGGCAACGCTACTTTAGATTCACTATCAGGGGGGCGTAAACGTCGAGTAATGCTCGCCCGTGCTTTAGTACAAGAGCCCGATATTTTACTGTTAGATGAACCAACTAACCATTTAGATGTTGAAAGTATTCAATGGCTAGAAACATTTTTAGCCAGCTACAACGGCACAGCTATTTTTATTAGTCACGACCGTGCCTTTATTGATCGTGTTGCCACCCGTGTGGTCGAATTAGATCGAGGTATTTTACGCAGCTTTGTTGGTAGCTATAGTCAATACCTCATCGAAAAACCACAACTACTAGAAGCAGAAGCCAAACAAAATGCGGTGTTCGACAAAAAACTAGCTGAAGAAGAAGTTTGGATTCGTCAAGGTATAAAAGCACGTCGTACCCGTAATGAAGGTCGTGTTCGTGCGCTCATTGAACTACGAAAAGAACGTGGCGAACGTCGAGAACGTATTGGCACTGCACAAGTATCGATTCAAGAGGCTCAAAAATCAGGCAAATTAGTGTTTGATATTCGCAATATCCAAGTCAGTGCAGGTGATAAAACCTTAGTCAATGATTTTAGTGCGATTGTGATGCGTGGTGACAAAATTGGCTTATTAGGCGAAAATGGAGTCGGTAAAACCAGTCTTATTCGGGTGATTTTAGGTGAAGACACGCCCACTCAAGGCAGTGTACAATTTGGCACAAAATTAGAAATTGCATATTTTGACCAATTGCGTAATCAATTAGATGAAGAAAAAACCGTTCTTGAAAATATCGCCCACGGCTCAGACTTTTTAGACATCAATGGCGAACGTAAACACGCTCTCAGTTATTTGCAAGACTTTTTATTTTCACCACAACGCGCCCGTACACCTGTTAAAGCATTGTCTGGTGGCGAACGTAATCGGGTATTATTAGCACGTTTATTTAGCAAGCCATCTAATGTACTGGTCATGGACGAACCAACCAATGATTTAGACATCGAAACCTTAGAGTTATTAGAAGAACGACTCATGACTTATCAAGGGACAGTGCTATTGATTAGTCATGACCGTGCCTTTTTAGATAACGTGGTCACTAGTACTTGGGCATTTATGGGCAATGCCAAAGTCGAAGAATTTATTGGTGGCTATCAAGACTGGCTACGCCAAACAAGTACCCGCCACGCCAAAGTGAGTTCCGCAAATACCGAGAGCCGCGCAAATCCAGCTCAAAACAAAGAAAAAGCCACAAACGTCAAACGTAAACTAAGCTACAATGAACAGCGTGAGCTTGATGCACTGCCTACTAAAGTTAGTGCCTTAGAGCAAGAGCAACAACAGTTACAAGATAAACTCAATGATGTAAACTTTTACGCACAGCAGCCTAATGAGGCTATACTTGCAAGTCAGCGTCTTGGGCAAATAGAAGAACAACTACTCACGCTCTTAGAACGCTGGACTGAGTTAGAATCCTAAAAATAACACAAAAATATCCTAAGTTGAGGAGACCATAATGAAACGCGGATGGCTTGGTATCGCTTGTGTCGCTAGCTTATTATTGGGAGGATGTGCTCATCAACCATCCCCCAAACAAATGCAAAGCTTTTATCATGCACCTTCTAATGCTTATAGTCTCAGCCTCAGTAATGCTGCATTAGTTGGCTCTGTATCCATGAGTGAACAATGCGAGCCTTTTGGTGGTAGTGTCAATTTATGGGATAGCAAATATCGTTTTTTTAGGATTGATTATCTTAACTTTATTGAGCATCCCGTGGTTCATTCGCCCTCCTTTGCTACCGACCGTACGCTTAACGAGTTAGTGATGGGCTATTATCAAGACAATATTATTCCTAAACAAAAACAAATTCTTAATCACAAGATATTATTCCGCGATACCGTCAACAGTCCTTTAGGCGAAGGCCTACTCACCATTTTAAGTTTTGAAATGGACAAAAAATCCGTTCCTAATGATGTTGTGGACAACACTGTTTATTATGGATTTTTTATTTTTAGACGCGGTGACTTTGCCTATATTGTGCAACATCGCCAAGAAATCTATCAACCTGAACGCATGAAAGCCATGTTAGTGGCATTAGCTGAAGGCATGACTATTCCTGGCAAAGGTTATTTAGCGCTTAATAGTAGCGGCAAAGAAAGCGAATCTGTATTTAATTCTCAAGCCGAAATTGACGCATGGAAAAAGGCCATGCAATGCGGTGGCAAATCTTGAAACCAGAGCTTATTTCTTTAAACGTATCGCCATCTATTACCCTTAATACCCGCATTTGGGGCAAAGATAGTCATTTACCCACTATTATCATGGTGCATGGCTTTCCTGATAATAGTTTGATTTGGCAAAAAATTGCCGAACGCTTAAGTCCCTTGTTCAATATTGTTGCTTATGATGTTCGGGGTGCGGGTGGCTCTAGCATCCCAACACGCACCCATGATTACAAACTGAATTACCTGATTGATGACCTAGAAGCCGTCATTAACCATGTAAGCCCCCAGCAAAAAGTACATTTGGTAGGCCATGATTGGGGCTCAATTCAATGTTGGGAAGCTGCTACCTCCCCTCATTTACAAACCAAAATTGCATCATTTACCTCTATCTCAGGGCCAAGTCTAGATCACGCTGCTTATTGGGTACTGGAAAGCCTTAGCAAAGGCTCAATTACTTCAAAAACGAAAGTCCTTAAGCAGTTGGCACACTCATGGTATATTGCTGCCTTTCATTTGCCTCTTGCGAGTAAAGTCACTTGGCGTGTTGCTTTTAATAAATGGCCCACTCGTTTGGCTAAGTTTAAAGCCTTACAAGGTGAGGATTTTGCCTCTCAAGCAAGTGATGGTGCACATGGTGTCAAGTTATATAGAGCCAATTTTTTAGACAAACTCTTTAAACATCAAGAAAGAAAAACGGACATTCCTATCCAGCTAATCATTCCTACCAAAGATAAATTTGTGACTGCAGGACTTTTTGACGACTTAGGTCGATGGGCAAGCCATATTTGGCGACACGAAATTGACGCAGAACATTGGGTACAACGCACCCATCCTGACGAAATCAGTGCCTATATCCGCGAATTTGTGGATTTTATTGAAGGCTAATTCATAGTCTGTATGTAACATAGCAAAACAACAAAGAAATTAGAAAGTCCCCGTGTTAGATGGTACATAACACGGGGGTATTATCTGCAGTGTCAATTTTTTTACAATTAACGTAATGCCCCTACATAATGATGCGCTACTTCCTCCTCGATATCCTCCATCTGCTCCTTCAACACTGGTAACTCTGGCTGTGTTTGCTGCTTAGATGCCAATTTTTTGAATGGCCGCAAGGTCATACTAAACACATCATCATTTACTTTTGGCGACTCCTCTTTAACCACAACAGGCTCAGGCTGTTTGATTTCTTTTTTAGAAGGATATTCTCGCTCTAATAAAGTTTCAAAACGCGCGACAATTGCCATAATTTCGGGATTTGTTTCTCGACTTGCCAACTGTAATATTTCGCGGGCATATTCTTGGTTTTTAGCCATATATACCGCATCAACAACACGCCCAGAACGTCGCATTTGTACATATAACTGTGATGCTAAACTAAAAAACTCTGGGTGAAGTACTGAATCGCCCATAATGTCATGCTCCACATATAAACAACACCCCCAAAACACGTTTGGGGAAATCACTTCAAGGACTGGCGTGTTTACCGCTTATTTGCCCAAAAACAACCTAGCGCGTCAGCCCTTATCATCAGCTAAGGAACTTGCTCCCCATGTTGAGTCAAGTCCAAACCTATTTTTTCATGCTCTGCCTCAACACGTAAACCAATCGTCCAATCAATCACTGTTAAAATTATCCATGACATAACCAAGCTATAAGTTAAGGTGCTAAACGCACCAATAGCCTGTGTCAACACGCTGGCATCAACACCAGAAAGGTGTTTTTGAGCAAAAACTCCTGTTAATAACGCCCCCACAATCCCACCAATGCCATGAATACCAAACACATCCAGTGAATCATCAGCATTGAGCAAGCGTTTTAACCCTGTTGCCCCCCAATAACAGACTAAACCTGCTATAAAACCAATTAAAAGAGCAGCTTTTACTTCTACAAAACCAGAGGCAGGGGTAATCGCCACTAAACCCGCAACTGCGCCCGAGCATGCTCCCAATAATGAGCTTTTACCACGACGTAAAAACTCAACTAACATCCATCCTAATGCACCTGTAGCTGCTGCAACTTGCGTTACTAACATTGCCAAGCCAGCACGACTGTCAGCTGCAACAGCAGAGCCAGCATTAAAGCCAAACCATCCTACCCATAACAACGAAGCACCAATTAAGGTATAAGTTAAATTATTAGGAAAGAACGGTTCTTTGCCATAACCTTGCCGCTTACCTAGCATATAGGCACACACTAAACCTGCTGCTCCTGCATTGATATGCACCACTGTACCACCCGCAAAGTCCAATGCGCCCATAGCAGCCAACCAACCACTTGGCTCCCACACCCAATGTGCAACAGGTGCATATACCAAAACTGACCATAACACCATAAAAACTACAATCGCCAAAAAGCGCATTCTTTCGGCAAATGCACCTGTAATAAGGGCTGGCGTAATAATGGCAAAGCTCAACTGAAACATCACCCACACAGACTCAGGGATATTAGAGGCAATATGACTCACCGTTACAGTGCCTTGCACTTTGTCAAATGTCATACCATCCAAAAACACTCTACTTAAATCCCCTAAATAAGGAGTAGAGCCTGCTGTAAAAGCCAAGCTATAACCAACAACTACCCATACCACGGTCACCAACGCACAAATCGTAAAGCTCTGTAGTGCCGTACTAAGCACATTTTTTTTGCGCACCATCCCTGCATAGAATAAAGCCAAGCCTGGAATTGTCATTAGCATGACTAAAGCTGTTGCCATTAGCATCCATGCGGTATCGCCTGAGCTAATTTTGTCTGTCGTTGTGATAAAAGGTGCTGTTTCGGCATAAACAAAAGATGGCACATATATCACTATGGCCAATAAAAGATAACGCAACACATCAACAGGATATCTCATAAGGTATCTCCAAATTAGCCTTTGTTATTACAATGCAAAAACAAGGCCAAATCGAAAACCCCATTTAGCACTGTATAGGTGCGTTACGCACTAAATAAAAGCATTTATTTTATTGTTATTTCTCAATCAATTAAATCAATCATGCTGTATTTAAAGGCTTTTTAAGACTCAAAATTAGGCACGTCTTTTTTCGATCTACTACCAAGATGCACTAAATGATGACCTTATCTAGGCAACATTTATGAGGCTTAGTCTATTTTTGCAAGTTCAAAAACTTAATATTTCATGCTTTTGGATTATTTGGGTTAAATTTTTAAGCATTCCCTTTCTAACAAAAAACTGATTGTCGTTTGCCAACACATCAGACTATCATGCACAATAACCATATAAATATTCAGACTTTATGGATCTATACAATGCGTAAATTACGATTTTTGGGAGCCGCTCAAGAAGTAACAGGCTCATGCTATTTGCTCGAAAATGCAGGTTATCAAATTTTATTAGACTGTGGCATTCATCAAGGAGGCGACTCAATAGAGCGAATAGGGAAAGAAGAATTTAAATTTGTGCCATCTAAGATTGACGCTGTGATTTTGTCTCATGCTCATTTAGACCATTCAGGTTTATTGCCTAAATTAGTCCACGATGGCTTTAAGGGCGTTATTTATTGTACTCATGGCACCAAAAATTTACTCAAAATTTTGCTAGAAGATGCGGTGCACATTTATTTAAAAGATTTGGAATACGAAAACTTACGCCGAGAACGTGCAGGCAAAAAAGCCCTCACCCCACAATATACATTAGATGACGTACAAACTGTGCTGCGCCTATGCCAAGCTCAAAACTACCACCAACCATTAACATTTTTAGAGCTATTTAATTTAACTTTTCATGATGCAGGCCATATTTTGGGTTCATCCATTGTAGAGTTGGCGATTACAGATAATGTTGACACAAAAACTTTAGTATTTTCGGGGGACTTGGGCAATCCCGATACCTCTTTAATGCGTCATTTTGATTTTGTAGAAAAAGCGGATGTGGTGTTAATGGAATCGACTTATGGCGACCGTAATCACCGTTGTTTTGACGAAACCATCAATGAGTTTAAAACTATTTTGCAAGAGGCAGAAGCAGACAATGGCAATATTCTTATTCCATCATTTGCTGTAGGTCGTACCCAAGAATTATTGTTTCACTTAGGTAAAATGTACCACGAAGGTTTACTCGAACATTGGCATGTGTTTTTAGATAGCCCAATGGCCAAAGCCGTCACTGATGTTTACTCTGAGTGTATTCGTCAATTAGATCATCAAGATGTAGCGTTAATGAAAGAAAATCATAGCCATGATTTAGCGTCCTTTTTACCAAATTTGACTATTAGTGAAGATGTCACCGACTCGGCTGCTATCAACAACATCAAAAAAGGTGCAATTATTATTGCTGGTAGTGGGATGTGTACAGGTGGACGCATTCGACATCACTTTAAACACCGATTATGGAAAGCCAATACGCATGTGGTTTTTGTTGGTTTTCAGGCTCGGGGTACTTTGGGGCGCATTTTGGTCGATGGTGTTAAACGCATCAAATTATTTGGTCAACCGATTGTGGTTAAGGCTCAAATTCACACCTTAGGCGGTTTTTCGGCACATGCAGGTCAACAAGAACTATTAGCTTGGGCAAAAAACTTTAATACACAACCGCGTTTTTATTTGGTACATGGCGAAGCCAAAGCTATGGAAGTATTAAGTGACACCTTAGCCACTCAAGCCCGTATCAACGCCGAAACACCAGCTCAGTTATCGCAGATTCATTTTTGATTATATAGTCTTTTAAGCAAACTGCTTGTATTACATTGAGTTAATACAAGCATTCTTTAAGTGTTTGGTATAGTAAAAGCTAGACCAAAATAATTAATATTTTGTTGGTATTTCTTCAACAGATGAAGATAAAGGTGCTCGATAAGGATTATCATTTTAGAATTTTAGGATTTCAAGCAATAAAAAACCCTTTCTGTTTTGCAGAAAGGGTTTTTTGGATTGGGGTCTGGCGATGACCTACTCTCACATGGCGAATGCCACACTACCATTGGCGTACTATGGTTTCACTTCTGAGTTCGGGAAGGGATCAGGTGGTTCACACGTACTATGGTCGCCAGACAAACTGTTTGAGCTGTTAGCTCTAATCTGTTTATCTTTACAACGAGAAAATTGAGTTTGATTTAAGTTTTTATGTTTTGTATCTGATATTGGACTGAATCAAGTAAACTGTTTTGGTGTTATATAGTCAAGCCTCACGAGCAATTAGTATTCGTTAGCTTCACGCGTCACCGCGCTTCCACACCGAACCTATCAACGTCATGGTCTCTAACGGCTCTTTAGGAGAGTTAAACTCTCAGGGAGACCTTATCTTGAGGGAGGCTTCGTGCTTAGATGCTTTCAGCACTTATCCCTTCCGAACATAGCTACCCGGCAGTGCCACTGGCGTGACAACCGGAACACCAGAGGTTCGTCCACTTCGGTCCTCTCGTACTAGAAGCAGATCCTCTCAAGTCTCCAACGCCCACGGTAGATAGGGACCGAACTGTCTCACGACGTTCTAAACCCAGCTCGCGTACCTCTTTAAATGGCGAACAGCCATACCCTTGGGACCTGCTTCAGCCCCAGGATGAGATGAGCCGACATCGAGGTGCCAAACACCGCCGTCGATATGAACTCTTGGGCGGTATCAGCCTGTTATCCCCAGAGTACCTTTTATCCGTTGAGCGATGGCCCTTCCATACAGAACCACCGGATCACTAAGACCTACTTTCGTACCTGCTCGACTTGTGGGTCTCGCAGTTAAGCGCGCTTTTGCCTTTATACTCAGTGCGTGATTTCCGACCACGCTGAGCGCACCTTCGTACTCCTCCGTTACTCTTTAGGAGGAGACCGCCCCAGTCAAACTACCCACCATACACTGTCCCCGCTCCCGATCAGGGAGCTAGGTTAGAACCTCAACATTACCAGGGTGGTATTTCAAGAATGGCTCCATACAAACTAGCGTTCGTACTTCAAAGCCTCCCACCTATCCTACACAAGTAAGGTCAAAGTTCAATGCAAAGCTGCAGTAAAGGTTCACGGGGTCTTTCCGTCTAGCCGCGGGTACACGGCATCTTCACCGCGATTTCGATTTCACTGAGTCTCTGGTGGAGACAGCGCCGCCATCATTATGCCATTCGTGCAGGTCGGAACTTACCCGACAAGGAATTTCGCTACCTTAGGACCGTTATAGTTACGGCCGCCGTTTACTGGGGCTTCGATCAAGAGCTTCGCTTACGCTAACCCCATCAATTAACCTTCCAGCACCGGGCAGGCATCACACCCTATACGTCCACTTTCGTGTTTGCAGAGTGCTATGTTTTTAATAAACAGTTGCAGCGGCCTAGTTTCTGAGGCTGCCAAAGGCTTACGTAGTAAATACTTCACCCTCAGCAGCGTACCTTCTCCCGAAGTTACGGTACTATTTTGCCTAGTTCCTTCACCAGAGTTCTCTCAAGCGCCTTGGTCTTCTCGACCTGACCACCTGTGTCGGTTTCGGGTACGATCCCTTACTGACTGAAGCTTAGGAGCTTTTCTTGGAAGCATGGCATCTATCACTTCCCCGTACAAGTACAGATTCGTCTCAGTTCTCAGCATAGAGTAGCCCGGATTTGCCTAAGCTACATGCCTACAACCTTTCTCCAGCACAACCGATCGCTGGTAGATATAGCCTTCTCCGTCCCTCCATCGCATCAGTAAGAGGTACAGGAATATTAACCTGTTTCCCATCGACTACGCCTCTCGGCCTCGCCTTAGGGGTCGACTCACCCAGCCCCGATTAACGTTGGACTGGAACCCTTGGTCTTTCAGCGGACGGGTTTTTCACCCGTTTTGTCGTTACTCACGTCAGCATTCGCACTTCTGATACCTCCAGCATGCTTCTCAACACACCTTCATCGGCTTACAGAACGCTCCCCTACCACGTGTACTAAGTGCACATCCGCAGCTTCGGCACATAGTTTTAGCCCCGTTACATCTTCCGCGCAGGCCGACTCGACTAGTGAGCTATTACGCTTTCTTTAAAGGGTGGCTGCTTCTAAGCCAACCTCCTAGCTGTCTATGCCTTCCCACATCGTTTCCCACTTAACTATGATTTTGGGGCCTTAGCTGGCGGTCTGGATTGTTTTCCTCTTGACTACGGACGTTAGCACCCGCAGTCTGTCTCCCGGATAGTACTCATTGGTATTCGGAGTTTGCATCGGTTTGGTAAGTCGGGATGACCCCCTAGCCGAAACAGTGCTCTACCCCCAATGGTATTCGTCCGAGGCGCTACCTAAATAGCTTTCGGGGAGAACCAGCTATCACCAGGCTTGATTAGCCTTTCACCCCTATCCACAAGTCATCCCCTGGCTTTTCAACGACAGTGGGTTCGGTCCTCCAGTTAGTGTTACCCAACCTTCAACCTGCTCATGGATAGATCGCCTGGTTTCGGGTCTACACCCAGCAACTAAACGCCCTATTAAGACTCGATTTCTCTACGGCTCCCCTATTCGGTTAACCTTGCTACTGAGAATAAGTCGCTGACCCATTATACAAAAGGTACGCAGTCACACCACAAAGGTGCTCCTACTGCTTGTATGCATACGGTTTCAGGTTCTATTTCACTCCGTTCACCACGGTTCTTTTCGCCTTTCCCTCACGGTACTTGTTCACTATCGGTCAGTCAGGAGTATTTAGCCTTGGAGGATGGTCCCCCCATCTTCAAACAGGATTTCACGTGTCCCGTCCTACTCGTTTTCATCGACTATGCCCTTTCGTGTACGGGGCTATCACCTACTATGGCCAGACTTTCCAGACTGTTCCACTAAAGCATAATCGACTTAAGGGCTGCTCCCCGTTCGCTCGCCGCTACTCAGGGAATCTCAATTGATTTCTTTTCCTGAGGGTACTGAGATGTTTCACTTCCCCTCGTTCGCCTCACACACCTATGTATTCAGTGTGTGATACCTATCTTACGATAGGTGGGTTTCCCCATTCAGACATCTCCGGATCAAAGGTACATTGCCACCTCCCCGAAGCTTTTCGCAGGCTATCACGTCTTTCTTCGCCTCTGACTGCCAAGGCATCCACCGTATGCACTTTGTCACTTGACTATATAACCCAAAACAGTCTCTCAACTGCCTAAGCTATACGATGACTAGACAACTTAATTGACTTTATTAAGTGTCTTTATTCATTTTCGTAACACCGTACCAAGTTCGCTTGACTCAGTTCTCTATTCAGATACTATATGTTCACTTACTATCTCAACAACAACTCAACCACTTTTACGCAGTATGGATGCCATCTCAATAACAATGAATCATAAAAATTTCTTTAGACTCAATTTTCATGTTGTTAAAGATCTTAACGCCGACTCGTCATCAAGCGTCTTATTTCATCTAGTGATTACTAGACCTTAGCACTCTAAGCAATATCTTTTTATCACTCAAAACACTAAGGTCTAGTAATGGTGGAGCCTAACGGGGTCGAACCGTTGACATCCAGCTTGCAAAGCTGGCGCTCTACCAACTGAGCTAAGGCCCCAAAGCCTTGCCATCCAATCCTTTCAAATCTAGCTTCTCGTTGATTATGGTGGGTCTGGGCAGACTTGAACTGCCGACCCCACGCTTATCAAGCGTGTGCTCTAACCAACTGAGCTACAGACCCGAATCAATCGCATGGACTTCTTACAGCACATACAGAACAATAAGTAATTTGTTGTGAATCCTTACTAACGACACATCATCTTTCGTTAAGGAGGTGATCCAGCCGCAGGTTCCCCTACGGCTACCTTGTTACGACTTCACCCCAGTCATCGACCACACCGTGGTAATCGCCCTCCTTGCGGTTAGGCTAACTACTTCTGGTGCAATAGACTCCCATGGTGTGACGGGCGGTGTGTACAAGGCCCGGGAACGTATTCACCGCGACATTCTGATCCGCGATTACTAGCGATTCCGACTTCATGGAGTCGAGTTGCAGACTCCAATCTGGACTACGATTGGCTTTATGAGATTAGCATGCCCTCGCGGGGTAGCAACCCTCTGTACCAACCATTGTAGCACGTGTGTAGCCCTGGCCGTAAGGGCCATGATGACTTGACGTCGTCCCCGCCTTCCTCCGGTTTGTCACCGGCAGTATCTTTAGAGTTCCCACCATTACGTGCTGGCAAATAAAGAAAAGGGTTGCGCTCGTTGCGGGACTTAACCCAACATCTCACGACACGAGCTGACGACAGCCATGCAGCACCTGTGTTCTGATTCCCGAAGGCACTCCAGCATCTCTGCCAGATTCCAGACATGTCAAGGCCAGGTAAGGTTCTTCGCGTTGCATCGAATTAAACCACATGCTCCACCGCTTGTGCGGGCCCCCGTCAATTCATTTGAGTTTTAGTCTTGCGACCGTACTCCCCAGGCGGTCAACTTATCGCGTTAGCTACGCCACTAAGCCCTCAAGGAGCCCAACGGCTAGTTGACATCGTTTACAGCATGGACTACCAGGGTATCTAATCCTGTTTGCTCCCCATGCTTTCGCACCTCAGCGTCAGTGTTAGGCCAGAAGGCTGCCTTCGCCATCGGTATTCCTCCAGATCTCTACGCATTTCACCGCTACACCTGGAATTCTACCTTCCTCTCCCACACTCTAGTCAGCCAGTATCGGATGCAGTGCCTAGGTTGAGCCCAGGGATTTCACATCCGACTTAACAAACCGCCTACGCGCGCTTTACGCCCAGTAATTCCGATTAACGCTTGCACCCTCTGTATTACCGCGGCTGCTGGCACAGAGTTAGCCGGTGCTTATTCTGCGAGTAACGTCAATTCATCATAATATTAGTATGATGACCTTCCTCCTCGCTTAAAGTGCTTTACAACCCGAGGGCCTTCTTCACACACGCGGCATGGCTGGATCAGGCTTGCGCCCATTGTCCAATATTCCCCACTGCTGCCTCCCGTAGGAGTCTGGACCGTGTCTCAGTTCCAGTGTGGCTGGCCATCCTCTCAGACCAGCTACAGATCGTCGCCTTGGTGAGCCTTTACCTCACCAACTAGCTAATCCGACCTAGGCTCATCTATTAGCAAGAGGTCCGAAGATCCCCCTCTTTCTCCCGTAGGACGTATGCGGTATTAGCGAACCTTTCGATTCGTTATCCCCCACTAATAGGCAGATTCCTAGGCATTACTCACCCGTTCGCCACTAAACCCGAAGGTTCCGTTCGACTTGCATGTGTTAGGCCTGCCGCCAGCGTTCAATCTGAGCCATGATCAAACTCTTCAGTTTAATTTAATGTGATACTTTTATCGAAAGCATCAAAATCTTGGCTCAATGGAATTAAAAAATACTCTCAAATTACTGAGAATCTTTACTCTGCTGATAATATTTGATAATAATACCGCCAGTAAAAATTCACACAAATTACTTATCACTCTGTTAAAGATCACACCAATCATCGTCTGATTAGCTTTCAACACCCAACCAACCTCTCAATCAGTCAGCGCGTCGGGCTGCACATTCTACAGCATTTCTACCTTACCGCAAGATGTTTTTTTAAATTTATTTGCTTCTGCAAACTTATCCAATCACCTCACCCCAACACCTCAGCTTTCGCTTCGCTCGTTGGCAGGCCGCGCATTCTATCCGATTTTATTCGATTGTCAATAAGTTTTTACAACTCATTTCTACTCATATAAAATCCGCCAAAACTACACCAAAAACAATCAACTCATTGATTATAAAAGCAATTTTAGCCAGTCACGCCCAACTCAGGACGCGAATTATATAGCGTTAAACATCCTTGTCAAAAGGTTTTATTCATCCCAGATAACAACCGCTCAATTTGTGTACCAACAACGTAATTTATTCTAAAAGCGCCACTTTTTGTGTAAATATACTCTTACTCTTTCTGCGAATAAGATACATAGGATTAAGGCATATGGCCAAACAGCAAAAATACCGAGCTTTTTTAGCCAAATAAAATGCACTAAGGCAAGTATCGCTATCAAATATACTAATTTATGTAGGTTTAACCACTGATGCTTTAAACGACGTTGCCATTGCTTGGTTGATGTGATGGCCAAAGGTACTAGTAATACAAAAGCTGTAAAACCTACAATAATATATGGTCTCTTTGATAACTCTTGCCCAATAAATGCCCATTGTGCACCAAATAACAAAAACACATATGCAGAGAAATGAAGCACCACATAAAAGAAAGCAAATAGCCCTGTCATGCGCCGATATTGAATCCATTGACTAGAGCCTGTCCAATTCTTAAGTGGAGTCATAGCCAAACTTAACCATAAACACTGTATTGCCCATAATCCTGTTTCATCGACCAGTTTTTTGGGTGGATCAGCTCCTAGTTGATTATTTACAGCAGCATAAACTAACCACAAACAAGGCAGTAATAAGGCTACAAACAAAACAGCTTTGCTGATAAATCGTTGTTTAGGAGAAAGCACCATTTAAAAATACTGCCGTAAATCCATGTTGCGATACATGGCTGCTACCTCTTTGGTGTAACCATTAAAAGCTAAAGTTGGTCGCCAATTGGGGTTGAATAAACTAGCGGGCAGGCGTCGTTCGCGGGCTTGTGACCAACGCGGATGATCAACAACAGGATTAACATTGGCATAAAAGCCATATTCGCGGGGTGCCATCAATGCCCATGTAGTTTTGGGTTGAGTGGCTGTAAAACGAATTTTGACAATGGATTTAATACTTTTAAAGCCATATTTCCACGGCACAATTAAACGTAACGGTGCGCCATTTTGGTTAGGTAAACTACGGCCATACACACCAACCGCCATCAATGTTAAAGGATTCATGGCTTCGTCTAAACGTAAGCCTTCGACATAAGGCCAGTCTAAAGCACGAGTACGTTGATTGGGAAATTGGTTTTTATCAACAAGGGTGACAAACTCGATATATTTGGCTTCTGTTTTAGGTTCAAATCGTTTGATTAAATCGGCCAAAGAAAAACCTAACCACGGGACAACCATTGACCATGCTTCGACACAGCGAAAACGATAAATACGATCTTCAAGGCTATGCGGTTTAAGGATATCTTCTAAGGTGAATTTGCCAGTTTTGTTACACAAGCCATCAACGGTCACTGTCCAAGGTTCCGTTTTTAGGCTATCGGCTTTTTCGGCAGGATCGTTTTTATCTAAGCCAAATTCGTAGAAATTATTGTAAGTACTTACCGATTCGTATGGAGTTAACTCTTCACCTGTAACATTTGCTTGTAATTTTCGGGCGACAATTTTTTGTTTTAACCAAACTGGGGCATTGGCTCTTTCTGCAGCAGGCCGATAGGAAGGTGCAGCATAGGCTTGTGGTAACAGTAAAGAACCAACACCTATATAACCTAAACCTTTTAAAAGCTCTCGACGTTGGTGATAAATTGTCTCGGATGTGATTTCACTACTAAGAGGGGCACTAGAGCAATGTTTGATTAACATTTTTATCTCCTTGCCCCCAAATAATTAAGTTTCCGTTTTTTGAGGGCGTAATTTAGTAAATAAAGCAGTGATAGGCGCAGAAGCGGCATACACCACCGAGACGGCGAGTAAACCTATTGGTAAATCATAAGTCACGATACCCATGACCAATACCACTGGTAACATCATGGCAAAAGGCACACGACTACGATCTAACTCTTTAAAGCTGTAAAATTTAAAGTTGCTAACCATCAAGAAGCCAGTTAATACCGTAACAACAGAGGCAAATATAGCTAACTCTTGTAACTTGTTAGGCATTTTGTTATCAAAGCCTGCCCATACCATACTAGCAATAATTGCCGCTGCTAACGGACTGGCTAAACCAATAAAATAACGTTTATCGACACTGCCAATTTGAACATTAAACCGTGCTAAACGAAATGCAGCACAGGCAGTGTAAACAAAGGCACACATCCAACCAATTTTACCTAAGGCTTCTAAACTATAACTAAATACCAAAATTGCAGGTGCAACGCCAAACGACACCAAATCGGATAATGAGTCATATTGTTCGCCAAACGCACTTTGGGTATTAGTCATGCGTGCCACTCGACCATCCATGCCATCAAACATAGCGGCAAAAAAAATGGCAATTGCTGCTGGCTCAAAACGATGTTGCATTGCTGCGATAATGGCATAAAAGCCCGAAAACAATGCCGCCGTGGTAAATAAATTAGGCAATAAATAAATGCCTGTGTTGCGTACCTTTTTACCATTTTCGCTCGTTTCTTCTACAACTTCGAACGTAATACCGCTATAGTTTTCGTCTTGCTCATCCGTTGGTTTTTGTTGCATACCATCACACTCTGCTGCTAATTGTTTTGCCACGGGGCAGTATGATAAACAGCATTTTGCTTTGGTGCTATGGCTTTGTTGTTTTAGATGGGTAATTTGCAGCAATGTTACAGAATGGAATTTAAATATTTTTTAAAAATCCTACTGTCGTCATTCCCAACAAGGTCATGACTAATGAGCCTATAACATGAAAAATAATCACTGCACTCGCCCATAATACTTTTTGCTGATGCACTAATAACTGAGTCACTTCTAAAGAAAAGCTCGAAAAAGTCGTTAATCCGCCCAAAAATCCTGTAATCACCAATAAACGCCATTCTGCTGGCCAACTTGGGTGATTAGCAAACAGCGCAAAAGCCACTCCAATTAAATACCCCCCTAATAAATTAGCCATCAACGTCCCAAGTGGAAAATGCGTTAATACCGAGTTTAACCATAAACCTAACAACCATCGCCCTACCGCCCCGATAGATGCCCCTATACTAATTGCCAAAATTGAGTTAAACATAGAATATAAACTCTTTTATCTAAACCTATTATGCATCATCACCACGACCATCATTGTAAAACACATGAGCCTCATACTCATAGCCATGCTCACCATGCTCCCAAAGATTATGGGCGTATTTTTGTTTTTGGTATTATTGCAAATCTAATATTCGTGGCACTTGAAGTATTTTATGGTTGGTTTGCACAGTCTTTAGCTCTCTTAGCAGATGCTGGCCATAATTTGAGTGATGTTTTAGCTTTATTATTGGCTTGGTCAGGCTTTTGGCTAGCACAACGTAAAGGCACACTACAATATACTTATGGTTGGCGCAAAGCATCCATTCTTGCCGCCTTAACAAACAGCATTATTTTGTTAGTCGCGATGGGGGCGATGGCTTGGGAGGCCTTACAACGCCTATATCAACCTCAAGCGATTGAAAGTATTACTTTAATTTGGGTGGCCACTTGTGGTGTAGTCATTAATGGCTTTACCGCTTGGCTTTTTATGCGTGACAGTGCGTATGACATCAATTTACGTGGTGCATTTTTGCATATGGCTGCCGACACTTTGGTTTCAGTAGGGGTCATTATCACTGGCGTTTTATACTATTTTTATCAATGGTCATGGTTGGACCCTGTTATGAGCCTGATTATTGCCATGATTATTATTGTTAGTACATGGCATTTATTACAACAATCGTTAAACTTGAGTTTAGATGGTGTACCAAAACATATTGAGCTTAAACAAGTTGAAGATTTTTTATTACAACAAAATCATGTTAAAGCCGTACATGATTTACATATTTGGGCATTAAGCAGTTCTGAAGTTGCATTAACCGCTCATTTAATTGTCGATACGTTTCCACAAGATGATAGTCTAGTACATTATATTAGCCAAGAATTGGAACAGCATTTTAATATTCATCACAGTACCTTACAACTCGTTCAACAACCTTTAAAATCTGCCTGTTATTAGGAGAAAGATTATGCCCAAACAATTAATTGGTGAAGAAATTGCCAAAGCTAAAAACATTTTAGCCATTCAACCTTTGCCACCTGAACACCACGAGAATCTACAAGCACAATTGTGTGACTTAGAGTTACATTTACAATCCCATGAGCAAGTGGATTATGAGCGTTTTACCAATTTATTACGGGCTGTTGAAGCAGAAATCGAAGTTGATCATCCTGTAATTGCTGGTGTTGTTAGCAGCATTATTCGCACACTAGCAAGCATGGGGGTTTAAACAATAAATGGTTTTTCTGCTCCACTTTTGATGCAATACTCGGTATTTCTTGCGTAAACGTCCGTTTTTTATGATGACTGATTGACTGGAAGATAGTCCTTCTATACACAATAAAAGACAACCGTATATTTATAAAACCTGCGCAACACATTAGGGCTTATGCATCAGCCCTGATTTTTTGTGGCTTGAACTAGGAAATTATTATGTCCTCTTCATTATCCAGACGTGCTTTTTTACTAAGCGGCACTGTTGGTACGATAGCACTAACTACCGCCACAACTAGCGCATTAACGGCCTGTAGCTCTGCTCCACCTAGTCCAAGCAAAGGTTTTCAGTTTTTGCGTGAAGGGGATTTAAAGCTGTTTTCAGCACTGATTCCTGTGGTATTACACGGCATGATTCAAACTGAAACGCCCAACTACCAAGCCTTACAAATTAATATCTTAAAAAATGTTGATGGTGCTTGTAGTAATTTGGCTTATAAAGCGCAAACCGAAATCTATAAATTATTAGATTTGTTAGATGGCCGTATTACCCGTTGGTTAACCACAGGCGTGTTAGATACATGGCAGCAGGCTAGTCCAGAGGATGTTAATCATTTTTTACAACGCTGGCAAAGCAGTTCAATTAGCCCTTTTAATGCAGGTTATCGGGTATTAAGTAAATTAGTGGCAGTGTCTTACTTTAGTTTACCCGAAGCCCAAGCCCAAAGTGGTTACAGCCACCTTCCTGCTCTCTACCAAGCAATTAATAGCTAAAAACAGGACATACTAAACATGGCATTTGATGATATTTATACCGCAGGCATTGCCTCGGGTTGGAAAGTAACTGACGCTTCTATCCTACAAAAAAACCAAACTTTAGAAGCAGATGTTGTGATTGTGGGCACAGGTGCAGGCGGCGGTACAGCAGCAGAAATTTTGAGTCAAGCTGGTTTAAAAGTGTTAATGATTGAAGAAGGTGCTTTAAAAACTTCTGCTAACTTTAAAGACTTAGATGAAAGTCGTGCTTATCGTGAACTGTATCAAGAAGGTGCGGGTCGTGCGAGTAGTGATGGCTCAATTGCCATCTTGCAAGGTAGAACTGTTGGCGGAACAACAGTTGTTAACTGGACAGCCAGTTTTAGAACACCTGATCACACGCTCAAACATTGGGCGGATGTTCATCAAGTGAAAGGACACAGTGCCGAAGAGATGAAACCTTGGTTTGAAAAAATGGAACAACGGTTGAATATTGCTCCTTGGGCAATGGCACCCAATCCTAACAACCAAGTTCTTAATGACGCCTGCAAAAAACTAGGCTGGGAATGGCACGTTATTCCACGTAATGTAAAAGGTTGTTGGAATAGCGGCTATTGTGGTTTAGGTTGCCCTGTGAATGCCAAACAATCGATGTTAGTGTCTACAATTCCCACCGCTCTTAGTCAAGGTGCGGAATTAGTACATCATTTACGCATTGAAAAGATTTTATTCAGTGGCAACAAAGTCACAGGTTTATTAGGCTTAGCCTTAGACACTAGCACTCACCAACGGACAGGGATTGAAGTTCAAATCAAGGCCAAACATTATATTATTGCTGGCGGTGCACTCAATAACCCAGCTCTTTTATTACGCTCACAAACGCCTGATCCTTATAAACGTGTTGGTAAACGCACCTGTATTCATCCTGTGGTATTAACCTTGGCGCAAATGCCACAACAAATTGATCCTTATCATGGTGCACCACAATCTATTGCCTCTGACTTTTTCCAATGGAAAGATGGTGCAACAGGTAAAATGGGTTATAAACTCGAAGTACCACCCGTGTTTCCAGCCATTGCTAGTGGCATTTTTGGCACATGGGGACAAACACTCAAAGACGAAATGGCCTTATTACCACACACTAATGCCATGTTAGCATTAATGCGTGATGGTTTTGTTGAGCAAAGCCAAGGTGGTCAAGTGTCGATTGATGATAAAGGTAATCCCGTTTTAGATTACGACATCACTGATTTTATTTGGGATGGGGCAAAACGTGCCTATTTAAGTATGGCTGAAGCGCAATTTGCCGCGGGCGCTAAAAAAGTTAAAGCCGCACATTTAGACTCAACGTGGATTGATTCATGGCAAGCCGCAAAAACTCAAATTGAACAACTCCCGTATAAAAAGTTTCGTACTGCCCTATTTACCGCACATTTAATGGGTGGCTGTATGATGAGTGATAATGAGCAAATGGGCGTGGTTAACAGCCAAGGCCGTCATCATCAATTAGAAAACCTGTCTATTTTCGATGGTTCAGTATTCCCAACTAGTTTAGGCGTTAACCCACAACTGTCGATTTATGGTTTAGTGGCTCAAAATGCCAGTGCTTTGCTTACAACTCTAAAAGCATGAATCTAAAGGCATCCAAAAATCATCACTTTAATACTTTGACAACCATCAAATTGATTGTTATCTTGGATTCATAAATTAGTAGAGCCGTCTTAAGCTTAGAACTTACGCGGCTATCGCTTGTTTGTTCGCTACATCCCCCTTAGTCCCCCTTTGAAAAAGGAGGAAACTTCCTCCTTTGTTACAAAGATGGTTGGGGAGGATTATCAAAACGCACTAATTTTGGTGAAATGCGTAAGCCCTGTTATTTTGGAGCATTGTTATGTCCACCCCTATACACATTTTAAATCAACCCTTTACCCTTCCTAATGGCTCGGTTATCAAAAATCGCTTAGTTAAATCAGCTATGAGCGAAGCGTTGGGGACAACTGACAATCGTGCCACACTTGACTTGGCGCGTTTGTATCAACGTTGGGCAAGTGGCGGTATTGGTTTGTCAATCACAGGTAATGTTATGGTTGACCGCCGTGCCTTAGGCGAACCTAATAATGTTGTTATTGAAGATGAACGTGACTTAGATGAATTAAAAGCGTGGGCAAAAGCAGGTACACAAAACAGTACACAACTATGGATGCAAATCAATCATCCTGGAAAACAATCTCCCAAAGGGCTTAATGCACAAAATGTATCTCCTTCTGCCATTCCTTTTGGCAAAGAGCTCGCCCCATTTTTTGATCCACCTCGCGAACTGACTCATCAAGAAATTTTGGATATTATCAAACGCTTTGGTACAACAGCTGCCATAGCTCAAAAAGCAGGATTTACAGGCGTACAAATTCATGGAGCCCATGGTTACTTAGTGAGTCAATTTTTGTCGGAGCGACATAATAAACGCACCGATCAATGGGGAGGCAATGCCGAAAATCGTCGTCGATTTGTGCTAGAAGTCTATGCCGAAATGCGTAAACAAGTTGGCGATAAATTCCCTATTGGTATTAAACTTAACTCTGCAGACTTTCAAAAAGGCGGATTTAGCGAAGAAGAATCCTTAGATGTGATTCGTGCTTTGTCAGAAGCTGGCATTGATATGATTGAAATTTCTGGAGGCACTTACGAAGCTCCTGTAATGGCAGGCACTAAAAAAATGCCTATTAAAGAGTCAACTCGTCGCCGTGAGGCTTACTTTTTAGAGTTTGCAGAAAAAGCACGTCAAGCTACTAAAACCCCACTGATGGTAACGGGTGGTTTTAGAAGCCCAGAAGGCATGAACGAAGCCATTAACAGTGGCGCGGTGGACTTTGTGGGTATTGCGCGGGCATTGGCCATTGAACCCAATGTGCCACAACGATTATTGGCAGGACAAGACCCACTCTATCAAGTCAAACCTATTAAAACAGGCATTAAACCAGTCGATAAAATGGCATTAATGGAAGTCGCTTGGTATTCACGTCAATTACGCCGTATGGCCAAAGGTAAAGACCCCAAACCAAATGAATCCCCCCTGTTATCCTTGATTTTTGGCATGAGTGCTAACGGTTGGCATACCTTTAAAACACGACGTTTACGTGCTTAATACTTAAAACCCTAGACCTAAAGTCCCCCCTCATTTGTTAAAGGCGGGGACTCTTTTTAGAATTCTTAGCCCCCCAGCACTATCCATATTCTTAACAACGGCATCGAAAATCCCACTATCAGCAATAATACAAAAACCAACCACACATATAAGGCTTGCCTAGCCAATACATCACCCCGATTTTTGACTTCTGGTTTGTCAGGTCGCCCCAACAATACTACAGTCACGAAACACACAAACACCGCCACCGCTAACAAAAAAAACCATAATTGTGCTTGCCGCACAAAAACATCCGCACCAACCGATGACAAATTGATAATTAAAGTTGGTACCTGAATATCAAGACTTGAACGCTCTTGGGCATAAACTGATAAGATTGCCAGACAAAACATCGCCATTATCTGAAAAAAACGTCTTACTATCGCCAACATATTTAATCTCACGATTGCCTAAAGAGGCAAGTTTAGGTATCTTGGGCAAAACATGGCACATCTTCGCCAATAATAACGTGATTTTGCTTTCTCAACGACACCTCTTTTGCGTTTTACAGGGTTATTTTATGGCTCATATTTTGCTGCTGCACGGTGCTAACCTCAATTTATTGGGAACACGCGAGCCAACTATTTATGGCGCAACAACACTGGCACAAATAAACCAACGATTAGCCGATACAGCTCAACAACATGGTCATAGCTTGGACAGTTTTCAAAGCAATCACGAAGGCCAACTTATTGACCGTATTCAGGCTGCTGCACAAGATGGCACTCGTTACATTATTATTAACCCTGCAGCTTTTACCCACACCTCAGTAGCTATGCGTGATGCTATTTTGGCGGTTAAGATTCCTTTTATAGAAGTGCATTTATCCAATGTGCATGCACGTGAAAGCTTTAGGCACCACTCCTATTTTTCTGATGTAGCCACAGGTGTTATCTGTGGTTTAGGCGCGCAAGGTTATGATTTTGCTTTGCAATATGTCTTAGATAAACTGACACGCGCCGACATATAACTGCTTAACTAATACTGATTAAATGAGACTTCCTATGGATATTCGTAAAGTAAAAAAACTGATTGAAATGCTCGAAGAATCAAGCTTTGATGAGCTTGAAATTAAAGAAGGCGAAGAATCTATTCGTATTGCTCGCCATCGTGTAACAACCACTGGCGCACCCGCTGCCAATTACTTCACACCCACACCTGTACCTGTGAATAGCGTCGTTTCCACCGTCACTGAAACTAACCCTGACTCGACGGTTGGCACTGCGCCGCCACAAAACAAACCACAAACGCAAGGCTTTGTTCAACACTCGCCCATGGTAGGGACTTTTTATCGAGCATCATCTCCCACTGCCGCTAATTTTGTCGAAGTGGGTCAAAGTGTCAAAGTCGGTGATACCTTATGTATTATCGAAGCCATGAAAATGATGAATCAAATTCAGGCCGAAAAAGCGGGGGTTATTGAGTCTATTTTGGTTGAAAATGGCCAAGTTGTAGAGTTTGACCAAGCCTTGTTTACGATTGTTTAACCATAGCGAGACCAATATGCTTAGCAAAGTTCTCATCGCTAACCGTGGCGAAATCGCACTACGTGTGCTTCGTGCTTGCAAAGAGCTCGGCATCAATACCGTTGCCGTGTATTCTAAAGCCGACCGAGATTTACTTCATGTGCGTTTAGCAGATGAGTCTTTATGCATTGGCCCAGCCCTTTCCAAAGACAGCTATTTAAATATTCCATCTATTATTGCCGCTGCCGAAGCCACGCAAGCACAAGCCATTCATCCAGGTTATGGCTTTTTGTCCGAAAACGCTGATTTTGCCGAAGCTGTTGAGCAGTCTGGTTTTACTTTTATTGGCCCTCGTGCCGAAACTATTCGCATGATGGGCAACAAAGTCGCGGCCATTGAAGCCATGAAAGCCGCAGGTGTTCCTACCGTGCCAGGCTCAGATGGAGCAGTCACTGCTGACAGTGCCATTGAGATTGCCAAACGTATTGGCTTACCTATTATTATTAAAGCCGCCGCAGGCGGTGGTGGTCGCGGGATGCGAGTCGTACATAACGAAGATGAGATTTTGAGCAGCTTAGCAGTGACTCAGTCAGAAGCTAAAGCAGCTTTTGGTGACGACACCGTCTATATGGAAAAGTTTTTACAGCATCCACGTCATGTCGAAATTCAAGTATTAGGCGATGGCGAAGGTCAAGCAATTCACTTGGGTGACCGTGATTGTTCTTTACAACGTCGTCATCAAAAAGTCGTTGAAGAAGCCCCTGCACCTCATATTCCAGAGCAAATTCGCCAAGAAGTCGCTGCCTCGTGCGTCAAAGCTTGCCAACAAATGAAATATCGTGGTGCAGGTACTTTCGAGTTCTTATATGAAGATGGCCGCTTTTATTTCATCGAAATGAATACGCGTGTGCAAGTTGAGCACCCCGTTACCGAAATGGTCACTGGTGTGGACATTATCAAAGAACAATTACGGGTTGCTGCTGGTTTGGGACTATCATATCGCCAAGAGGATATTGTCATTCGTGGTCATGCTATTGAGTGCCGTATCAATGCCGAAGACCCCACCACCTTTTTACCTTGCCCAGGTAAAATCAATTATTATCATGCACCGGGTGGTTTAGGCATTCGTATGGATTCGCATATTTATACAGGTTATAGCGTACCGCCCTACTACGACTCATTAATTGGCAAGCTGATTGCTTTTGGTAATAGCCGTGATATTGCCTTACAGCGTATGCGTAATGCTTTAGATGAAATTGTCGTTGAAGGGATAAAAAGCAATATTCCGTTACATCGTGATATAATACTCACCGACTCTGCCTTTAACGAAGGCGGCGTTGATATTCACTACCTCGAAAAAAAATTGGGATTGGCATAAAACATGGCTTGGTTACAACTTAAAATCGACAGCTCCAAAACTGACGCAGACCGTATTGAGTCTGCCCTCGAACTGGTGGGTGCAGGGGCTATCATGATGGAAGATGCTGCCGACCAACCTTTGTTTGAACCACCTTTAGGTACAACACCATTGTGGGATGCCACCCGTATTGTTGCGCTATTTACTATTGACTCGGACATGGACGCAATTTTGGAGTTTTTAGAAGCTAATATTGAAGGAGGCTTACCAAGTCATCGGGTAGAAATACTAGAAGACCAAGTATGGGAACGGGCATGGATGGATCATTATCACCCCATGTGTTTTGGCGAACGCTTATGGGTTGTACCAAGCTGGACTCCTCCTCCGCAACCAAATGCGATTAACTTGTTGCTTGACCCTGGTTTAGCTTTTGGTACAGGCACACACGCTACCACTCATTTATGCTTGCAATGGTTAGATGGTTTAGACTTACAGGATAAAATCATTGTTGACTATGGTTGTGGTTCAGGCATTTTGGCGATTGCTGCCTTATTACTTGGCGCAAAACATGCTTATTGTGTCGATATTGACCCTCAAGCTTTACTTGCGACCAAAGATAATGCCGCACGCAACAACGTCGCAGATAAAATGACTGTTTGTTTTCCTGATGCAATGCCCACCGTTAAAGCCGATGTCGTGGTCGCTAATATTTTGGCAGGACCATTGGCCGAACTTGCGCCTACTTTAGCAGAATTGTGTCACGCCGAAGGCGATATAGCCTTATCAGGTATTATTGATAGCCAAGTCGAAGACCTTATTCCTGCCTATAGTGCATGGTTTAAACTTGACCAATTAAAAACTAAAGATGAAAACTGGTGTCGTTTATCGGGCAAGAGGCTCAACAACTAAAAAATATTTTTTGTGAATAAGTTCACAAAAACACCTAAAATATGAAAAAATAGGCACCAGACAGCACGATACCAGCGGCAGTGTGACGCGCTTTATAGCATTGCCCAACAAGTGCAGGTATATACCGAGCAATCATCCCATTATGTTTACACAAGATTTGGAGCTTTAGGGATAATGAGCGAAACCAAACAAACACGCTGTCCACATTGTACCAGCGTTTTTAATATCACTGATGAGCAACTTGCAGCGCGTGGCGGTCATGTGCGTTGTGGTAGCTGCTTACAAGTTTTTCGTGCCGATCAACATTTGGTAACAGAAGGCGTCAATACGCCCGTGACACCAGCCACTGCTACTGCAAGCAATCCTCCGCCATCGTCGGCTAGTATGCCAATTGTGGCGCGTGAGCAACACGCCACACCACCACCACAAAACAAAACTCCTGCCAAAAAACGCAATAAAGATGACGAATCTTGGGCAATGGATTTATTGGGTGACTTAGGTGCAGAAATTGATGAATTAGCCAAAGAAGAACCAGTTTCTCCCAAAAAACCAAGCCGCGAAGCGACTCCTGCCCCTCAAGCAAAAACAGGCACAAAAAAACCACTTTTTGACGATGAAATTAGTGATATGTTGCAGGAGGCATGGATTGAACCTGCCGAAAAATCTCATTTAAAAGGCTTAGGCGAAGTTGATAAAATTAAAGAAAGTGCAGATGAAAGCTGGGCTCAAGCTTTAATGTCCGAATTAGAAGAAGAGGAAAAAAAAGAAAAGTCCAAAAACTACAGTATGGAGCTTGCACCACAAAAGCCTAAAGAACCTCCACGTAAAAAAGCTAGCACCGAAAACAAAGCACAAGATGACGAGTCATTAAGCCATGCCAAAGCTACACAGCCTGCACCCAAAGCTCCCCAAGAAGATGATTTGCTCAGCTTCCTGAATAATAATGCTAGTGCCAGCACTGCACCCGTTCGTCCTCAAACTCCCCCTATCCCGTTGGAGATCAAAACTCAACCAATGATTTCTATCAACTGGGGCTATTGGCTGACATGGGGGTTTATGTGCTTTTTTGCTACCATGCTTTTGTTAGTACAATATATTTACTTTAATTTTAATGAATTAGCTCTTAACGAAAAAACCAGACCTCAAATTAGCCAAATCTGTGAAACTTTAGGATGCAAAGTGCCAGAGCCACCTGATGCTTTACTGATTGACATTCAGAAATTAGTGATTCGCAAAAATTCGGCTGTACCTAATGCACTACAAGTAAATGCTGTTATTTTTAATAAAGCCAATTTCGCACAGCCTTTACCCGCACTAAAATTAAGCTTTTTAGATAAAAACCGTGAAGTCACTGCTGCACGCGTATTTCAACCAAGTGAATATTTGCAAGGAGAAAGTGCTCATTTATTACGACGCATTCCACCCGAAACACCGATTCATATTCAATTGGATATCGTTAATCCTAAAGTGGATATGCATAGCTATAAAATGAAACCCCTGTTTAAATGATGAAGCCTTTTATGTTGGGTCAACACACCATTGACCCTCTTATCCTTGCTCCTATGGCAGGTGTCACTGACCGTCCTTTTCGCCAAATTTGTCGGGAGCAAGGTGCAGGTCATACTGTATGTGAAATGGTTACATCTGATACAACGTTATGGAACAGTACTAAATCTAGTTTTCGTCTTAATCATGACGGTGAACCCAACCCCAAAAGTGTACAAATTGTTGGTTATGATCCACAAATGTTAGCTGATGCTGCACGCTTAAACATGGAGCGTGGTGCTGATATTATTGATATTAATATGGGCTGCCCAGCAAAAAAAGTGTGTAATCGTTTGGCTGGCTCAGCATTGATGCAAGACGAAGCCCTTGTCGAAAAAATTTTAACGAGCGTTGTTAAAGCTGTTCCCATTCCTGTTACTTTAAAAACGCGAACAGGTTGGGATAGAGAACATAAAAATGGCGTAACCATTGCTAAAATTGCCGAAGATGCAGGCATTCAATTACTCGCCATTCATGGCCGTACTCGTGCTGATAAATATCTGGGACAGGCAGAATATGACACCATTGCTCAAATTAAGCACGCTGTCAAGATACCCGTCATTGCAAATGGTGATATAGATTCGCCCAAAAAAGCATTATCAGTGCTGCAACAAACGGGCTGTGATGGTATTATGCTCGGCCGCGCCGCCCATGGTCGCCCGTGGATTTTTCGTGAGATTCGCCACTATCTAAATACCTCGACTTTATTACCACCAATCAGCTTGGAACAACGTGCTGCGATTATTCAACAGCATATTTTTGCCTTGCATGATTTTTATGGTGATGATTTAGGCGTTCGTTTTGCCCGCAAACATCTTGCATGGTATGGCGATTTTTTAGACAATAGCAAACTGTTTGTGCAACAGTTTCACAAACTCACGAGCAGCCAAGCGCAGCGCGATGCAGTAGCAAACTTTTTTGCTACTCAACTCTAGTTTTTAAGCCAATTTTCATTTCGTAGTAGGGTCAATATGAATAGTCCTAAATCCTCTATTCCAGTTCCACAAAGTGATGCAGCGTTACGTGTTCACGTTGAACGTGCCATGCGCCATTATTTTGCCCAGCTTCACGGCGAAAAGCCTTGTGATGTGTATGAACTTGTATTAGCGGAAGTTGAAAAACCATTATTATCAGTCGTGTTAGAATTTACTCGTGGTAATCAAACTAAAGCTGCTCAATTATTAGGACTTAATCGCGGTACATTACGCAAAAAAATGAAAACTCATGGTTTCATTTTTGACTAAGTCACTTCAGAGCTTAGGTGACTACACCTAAGCTCTTTGCTTTTTAACCTCTTCCGCTTAATCGTTTTCATCCGAGACTCTCCATGCAAGTTACTCGCGCCCTTCTCTCTGTTTCAGATAAAACTGGCATTGTTGACTTTGCCCGTGAATTAGCCAATTTAGGTGTTGCCCTATTATCCACAGGTGGCACATACAAATTGATTAAAGATAATGGCATTCCTGTTCAAGAAGTTGCTGATTACACAGGTTTTCCAGAAATGATGGATGGTCGGGTTAAAACCTTACATCCGAAAATTCATGGCGGTATTTTAGGTCGTCGTGGCACAGATGATGAAGTGATGACTCAGCATGGCATTGGCCGTATTGATTTAGTGGTGGTGAATTTATATCCGTTTGCCCAAACCGTTGCTAAACCCAATTGCTCTTTAGAAGATGCCATTGAGAATATTGATATTGGCGGGCCAACGATGGTGCGCTCTGCCGCCAAAAACAACGCTCATGTGGGTATTGTGGTTAATAGCACTGACTACGCCACTGTATTAGCCGAAATTCAAGCAACAGGTGGTTTAAGCCAAGCCACACGTTTTGATTTAGCGGTTAAAGCGTTTGAGCATACTGCTGCTTATGATGGCATGATTGCTAATTACTTAGGCCGTTTAGTCACTGAGCCAGCGCAACAATTCTCTCGTACCTTTAATACTCAGTTTATTAAAGCGCAAGATTTACGTTATGGTGAGAATCCTCATCAAAAAGCCGCTTTTTATGTTGAAGCTCAACCTAAAGAAGCGAGCATCGCCACTGCAAAACAATTGCAAGGCAAAGAATTATCTTATAACAACATTGCAGACACGGATGCAGCCTTAGAATGTGTTAAATCCTTTGTCAAGCCAGCTTGTGTGATCGTCAAACATGCCAATCCTTGTGGTGTTGCTGTGTCCTTAGACGGTATTAAAGCGGCTTATGATTTAGCTTACCAAACCGATACCGAATCCGCTTTTGGTGGCATTATTGCTTTTAACCGTGAGTTAGATGCCGAAACTGCCAAAGCCATTGTCGAGCGTCAATTTGTTGAAGTGATTATTGCACCAAAAGTCAGTGCCGAAGCCTTAGCTGTCACTGCGGCTAAACAAAATGTGCGCGTGTTAGAATGTGGTCAATGGTCTGCTGAACGTAGCCAACAATTAGATTACAAACGTGTTAATGGTGGTTTGTTAGTACAAGATTTAGATATTGGCATGATTACCGAGGGTGACTTAAAAGTAGTCACCAAACGCGCCCCTACCGAAGCCGAAATTCATGATTTAATTTTTGCATGGAAAGTGGCTAAGTTTGTTAAATCTAATGCCATTGTTTATGCCAAAGGCCGTCAAACCATTGGTATTGGTGCAGGCCAAATGAGCCGCGTTAACTCGGCACGTATTGCTGCGATTAAAGCCGAACATGCAGGCTTGCAAGTACAAGGGGCAGTCATGGCTTCTGATGCCTTCTTCCCATTCCGTGATGGCATTGATAATGCTGCTAAAGTGGGCATTAGCTGTGTGATTCAACCGGGTGGCTCTATGCGTGATGCCGAGGTGATTGCCGCTGCTGATGAGCATGGCATGGCGATGGTGTTTACAGGTATGCGCCACTTCCGTCATTAATAATTGGCCATTAAAGGCTTGGTTATCCAAGCCTTTTTTATATTTGTAGCCTGTATGCAGCGTAGCGAAATACAGGAAAAGACCTTAATAAACCGAATAAATCCTGTGTTACGTTTTACTTCACACAGGCTACGAATGTTAATTGACTATTAAAAATTATTTGCCCTCAAATTAGGAGCAATTCATGAATATTCTTATTTTAGGCTCAGGTGGCCGCGAACACGCCCTTGCTTGGAAATGTGCCCAAGACCCACGTATTAATACCGTTTTTGTTGCGACAGGCAATGCAGGCTCAGCCACTGAAGCCAAATGCCAAAATGTGGCGATTAATATGCTTGATAACCAAGCCTTATTAAATTTTGCCCAAGAAAATAATGTCGAATTAACCATTGTTGGCCCAGAAGCTCCCTTGGTTAATGGCGTGGTGAATGCTTTTAGAGCAGCAGGCCAAAAAATTTGGGGGCCTACTCAATACGCAGCACAATTAGAAGGCTCAAAAGCCTTTGCCAAAGACTTTTTAGCCCGTCATCAAATTCCAACAGCCTATTACGGTGTATTTACCGACACTCATCAAGCCTTAGCGTATGTTCGTGAAAAAGGCGCACCGATTGTGATAAAGGCGGATGGTTTAGCCGCAGGCAAAGGCGTGATTGTCGCCATGACCTTAGACGAAGCCGAAGCCGCCGTAACAGATATGCTCTCAGGCAATAAGTTTGGCAGTGCTGGTGCGCGTGTGGTGATTGAAGAGTTTTTAGATGGCGAAGAAGCCAGTTTTATTTGTATGGTTGATGGGGTTAATGCCTTAGCCATGGCGACTAGCCAAGACCATAAACGTATTGGTGATGGCGATACAGGGCCTAATACGGGTGGCATGGGCGCGTATTCACCTGCACCCGTGGTTACACCTGAAGTGCATGCCCGTGTCATGCGTGAAGTCATTATGCCTACCGTACAAGGGATGGCTGCTGAAGGTCATCCTTATACTGGCTTTTTGTATGCAGGTTTAATGATTGACGCTACAGGCGCACCCAAAGTCATTGAGTTTAATTGCCGTTTTGGTGACCCTGAAACTCAACCCATCATGATGCGTTTGCAATCTTCGTTAGTTGCCTTAGTAGAAGCAGGTCTAGCACAACAACTACCTCAAGATGCGCAATGGGACCCGCGTCCTGCGGTGGGTGTGGTCATGGCTGCGGGTGGCTATCCTAATGAAGTACGCAAAGGCGATGTCATTAAAGGTTTAGATATTCTTCATACTCACAGCAAAGTCTTTCATGCTGGTACTAGCTTAGAAAATGGTGAAGTCGTCACTAATGGTGGTCGTGTGTTATGCGTAACTGCTTTAGGCAAAACGGTAAGTGAGGCACAAGCCAATGCTTATCGTCATGTACAAGAGATTACATGGGCTGATGAATATCATCGTACGGATATTGGCTATCGTGCGATTGCTCGTGAACAACAAGCACAGCAACAGCAGCAGTAATAAGTAGTCATACGCAAATTACCCCGTATAAATTATACGGGGTCACTTTTGATTAACCTGCAATCAACAGACGTAACATACGGCGTAATGGCTCAGCAGCACCCCATAATAATTGGTCGCCAATAACAAAAGCAGAAATATACTCACCGCCCATGTTTAATTTACGCACACGACCGACGCCGATATCTAATTTGCCAGTAATAGAAGCTGGTGTTAATTCTTTGACCGAAATTTCGCGATTATTTGGTACCCATTTAACCCACGGATTACCTGATTTAATGATCGCTTCGATTTCATCCAAAGGTAAATCTTTTTTGAGTTTCATGGTTAAGGCTAAGCTGTGGCAACGCATTGCACCAATACGCACACATAAACCATCAACAGGCACGACATCGGTATTGCCTAAAATTTTGTTAACTTCGGCTTGGCCTTTCCATTCTTCTTTAGATTGACCGTTGTCTAATTGCTTATCAATCCACGGAATTAAACCACCTGCTAACGGTGCGCCAAAAAACTCAGTCGGTACGTCTTGACGAATAGACTGAGCGACTTTTTTGTCAATTTCTAAAATGGCAGAAGAGGGTGTTGCTAACTCAGCTTCAACCGCTGAGTGAATCACGCCCATGCCTTTTAATAATTCGCGCATATGGTTAGCACCGCCACCAGACGCGGCTTGATAAGTCATAGAACTGACCCACTCCACCAAACCTGCATGGAATAAACCGCCCATACCCATTAACATAATGGAGTTAGTACAGTTGCCACCAATGAAGTTTTTGATGCCTTTGGCTAAACCATCTTTAATCACATTTAAATTAACGGGGTCTAACACGATGATTGCGTCATCTTCCATGCGTAAAGCAGAAGCTGCATCAATCCAGTAACCATTCCAACCCGCAGCACGTAATTTTGGATAGATGTCATTAGTGTAATCACCACCTTGACAAGTCAAAATCACATCCATACCTTTTAAGGCATCAACATCATTCGCATCTAATAATGCAGGCGCTTCTTTACCACCAAAATTAGGTGCTTTGCCGCCAGCATTACTGGTAGAAAAATAAACTGGCTCAAAATGAGCAAAATCGTTCTCTTCAACCATACGTTGCATGAGCACAGAACCAACCATGCCACGCCAACCCACTAAACACGCATTTTGTTTTCCTCGTTCATCGCCCTCTTTCCCCATTTACTAAAGGGGCAAACTAAAAGGCGGTAATCTATGTAGAACCCCACCCTAATCCTCCCCTAAGTTAAGGAGGGAATATGCTCCTCCCCCTAATTTAGGGGGAGGGGGTAAACTTAACTTAAATAGCAGCAACCACTGCATCGCCCATTTGGCTAGTACCCACTTTTTGTGTACCCTCAGTCCAAATATCGGCGGTGCGTAAACCTTGGTCTAACACCTTACCAACCGCATCTTCAATCGCTTTCGCGGCAGCTTCTTGGTTAAAGGTATAACGCAACATCATGGCAACCGATAAAATCGTTGCTAATGGGTTAGCAATGCCTTTACCTGCGATGTCAGGGGCAGAACCATGACATGGCTCATACATGCCCTTTTTGTTTTCATCTAAAGAAGCCGATGGCAACATACCAATCGAACCCGTCAACATGGCGGCTTCGTCAGATAAAATGTCACCAAATAAGTTGCCTGTGAAAATCACATCAAATTGTTTAGGGGCACGTACCAATTGCATCGCACAGTTATCAACATACATGTGGCTTAATTGCACTTCTGGATATTCTTTACCCACTTCGGTAGCAATTTCTTTCCACAATTCAGTGACTTCTAAGACGTTGGCTTTATCCACTGACAACACTTTTTTGTTGCGTTGCATCGCTAATTGGAAAGCAACATGGGCAATACGACGGATTTCACTTTCGCTATAGACATCCGTATTATAGCCTTGACGCTCACCACTTTCTAAGGTGCGAATACCACGTGGTTGACCAAAATAAATACCACCCGTTAATTCACGCACAATCAAAATATCCAAACCAGCCACAATCTCAGGCTTTAAACTAGAGGCAGAGGCTAATTGTGGATATAAAATCGCTGGGCGTAAGTTTGCAAATAAGTTTAGTGCAGAACGAATCTTTAACAAGCCACGCTCTGGACGAATAGAACGCTCAATGGTATCCCACTTAGGACCACCGACTGCACCCAATAAAATAGCGTCCGCTTTTTGCGCAGCTTCTAAGGTTTGGTCAGGTAATGGCACACCTGTCGCATCAATCGCACAACCACCTAATAGTTCGTGGGAGTACGTGACATCTAAGTTAAATTGTTGATTGACTTTATCTAACACTTTAACGGCTTCGGCCATAATTTCTGGGCCAATACCATCACCCGCTAAAATAACAATATGTTTGGACATGTTTCTTACTCTTTAATCTGATTAACGCAAGGCATTAAACACCCACGGACGAGCTGCTTTTGCTTTGGCTTCAAAGGCACGAATGTCTTCGGCTGCTTGTAAAGTTAAACCAATATCGTCCAAACCATTTAACAAGCAATGACGACGGAAAGCATCTACTTCAAAGCTAAATGCTTCGCCATTTGGGCGAATCACTTGTTGCTTGGCTAAGTCAACCGTCAACTGATAGCCTTCGTTGGCTTCACATTCTTTAAATAAAATCTCAACTTGTTCTTCGCTTAATACCACAGGTAATAAGCCATTTTTGAAACAGTTATTAAAGAAAATATCGGCAAAACTGGGGGCAATAATGGCTCTAAAACCATATTCATCTAATGCCCAAGGTGCATGTTCACGGCTAGAACCACAACCAAAATTTTGGCGTGCCAATAACACTTGTGCGCCTTGATAACGGGCTTGGTTTAACACAAACTCGGTATTAATTGGGCGTTTGCTACAATCTTGATTAGGATAACCTTCATCCAAATAACGCCATTCATCAAACAAATTAACACCAAAACCAATACGTTTAATCGACTTCAAAAACTGCTTAGGAATGATTTGGTCAGTATCGACGTTTGCGCGGTCTAAAGGCGCAACCAAACCAGTTAATACGGTAAATGCTTGCATAATTTTATCCTCTTAGAAGCCACGAACATCAACAAAATGACCTGCAATCGCCGCCGCCGCCGCCATCGCGGGGCTGACTAAATGCGTACGACCACCATTGCCTTGACGACCTTCAAAATTACGGTTTGAGGTGGAAGCACAATGCTCACCCGACAATAATTTGTCAGCATTCATCGCCAAACACATGGAGCAACCGGGTTCACGCCATTCAAAACCGGCTTCGGTAAAGATTTTGTCTAAACCTTCGGCCTCGGCTTGTTTTTTCACCAAACCAGAACCTGCCACCACCATCGCTTGTTTGACGGTATTGGCCACTTTACGGCCTTTAATCACTGCTGCTGCGGAGCGCAAATCTTCAATACGTGAGTTGGTACAAGAACCAATAAACACACGATCTAATTTAATATCGGTAATCGCTTGTTCAGGTGTTAAGCCCATATAGTGATAAGCACGTTGCCAAGAGCTACGTTGTACCGCATCGTTAGCACTGTCTAAGGTCGGTAATTTAGCACTAATTGGCAATACCATTTCGGGTGATGTACCCCAAGACACTTGCGGCTCAATGGCATTACCATCTAATTCAACCACCGCATCAAATTGAGCGTCCGCATCAGATGTTAAGCCCTGCCAATAGGCGACGGCTGCATCCCATTGCTCCGCTTTCGGGGCAAATGGTTTGTCTTTGAAGTAAGCAATAGTTTTTTCGTCCACCGCCACCATACCGACACGCGCACCCGCTTCGATAGCCATATTACACACAGTCATGCGGCCTTCCATGCTCATGTCTCTGAACACTTGACCACCAAACTCAATCGCGTAGCCTGTACCACCTGCCGTACCAATTTTGCCAATAATCGCTAAAACGACATCTTTAGCCGTCACACCTTCGCCTAATACGCCGTCCACTTTGACCAACATATTTTTGGATTTTTTCTGCACCAAACATTGAGTCGCTAACACATGTTCAACTTCGCTAGTACCAATACCATGAGCTAAACAGGCAAATGCGCCATGTGTTGCAGTATGAGAGTCACCACAAACTACGGTCATACCAGGTAAGGTTAAGCCTTGCTCTGGGCCAACCACGTGAACAATGCCTTGACGCTCATCAAAAATATCAAACTCAACGACACCAAACTCTTTGCAGTTGTCATCTAAGGTTTGTACTTGAATACGTGAGGTTTCGTCTTTAATACCAGCAATGCCTTGACTACGCTCTTCTTTATCAGTTGGCACATTGTGGTCTGGCGTGGCAATGTTGGCATCTAAACGCCACGGTTGGCGGTTGGCTAACTTTAAGCCATCAAATGCCTGAGGACTGGTAACTTCGTGCAATAATTGACGGTCAATATAAATTAAACAAGAACCATCATCACGTTGTTTGACTAAGTGGTCATCCCACAATTTGTCATATAAGGTTTTGGCTGACATGGCTATTTCCTCGCACTGTAGTGAATAATGCGATTTTATGGCAGCCTTACAAATAAAACAATTTTATAATTTTTATAAATTAGATAACTTTTTGGAATACTAAAGTCGTTCAATCAAACTAAAACGCGGCTGCTCAATGCCATCCACAACAACCTTTTCTGTAAACATGGCTAATGGCCGCACCCAATACGAAAAATCACCATATAAAAGACGATATACCACTAATTTTTCTTCCGTTTCACTGTGAGTAGCAACGGCAAGCACTTCGTATTCTTTACCTTTATAATGACGATAACGACCTGCAACCACTTGATTTATCATGAAAAAATATCCACCAATCCGAGAGGGCCAGAACCATCTTTCCAATATAATTGACCACCTGATTCAATAAACTTTTCTAAGGCCGTACGTACCACGCCAAAGGCTAAATTTAAACATTGAAACGAATCAACACCAGGCACTTTAACCACATTGGGATACAAGCCATCTAACGCTATTTCCGATTGCCAACGATTTTCTAAAGGCTCAGGTAAACCCACTTGTAGCTTCACCAATCGAAACTCACCATTTTTCATTTTGGCCAGCACTTGTCGTTCACCAATGACATATTGCACCATGGTTGTTTTATCGTTCACCATTTCATCTCACTTATACATTCGTGGTCATATTGATTGCGTTCTTCGGTTCGAAAAGCCTGAAAACGTAACTCATCTCTCTTTTTTTCACAACGTAGCTTTTTTTGGGCTAAGGTTTCTTTGGATGCTTTTTTAGTCTTAGTTTTGACTGAATTTGATTTGCTTGACTTAGATTTAATTGGCTGAACTTTGGGTATTTTAATAATATTTTTAGTAGAGTCTGGTACTTCAACAACAACGCTGCTTTGTCCCGCGCTACTGGCTGCATCACCAAAGTGCCATTGGCCATTCTCATCTTGCCAACGATACAACTCTTGTGCCATCACATATTGATGGCCAAGCAAAAACAAGAGCATAATAACCAAACGCATTTTAATATCCTTATTGAAATATCCTAAGTTTTTGATTTTGACATCCTCCCCTAGCTAAAGCAAGGGGATTCCTCCTCCGAGACGCTCATGTCCGAGCGCGAGAATATTCTTGGCGGCGTTAATGTCGCGGTCATGCAGTGTACCACACTGCATACAAGTCCATTCTCTTATTCCAAGTCCTGCTCTACCTTTCGGACTACTGTCGCGTGAGCCACAGCACGAGCAAGTTTGGGTGGTATAGCTTTCGTTGACTTCTTCAAACCATACTCCTGCGTTCTCGCATTTATACTTGAGTAGGGTTCTAAACAGCGTCCAGCCTGCATCTAACACCGATTTTGCCAGTTTGGTTTTGGCTAGACTTCTTGCATTGACGTTGCCAACAAAAATAGCTGAATAGTTTTTAACTAATTTGCTACTTTCTTGGTGTAAGTGATTATGTCTGATATGTTTAATTTTGGCATGAATCGCTTTACCACGCTTTTTATTTCTCGCACGTTGGGCAATGCCTAATTTTTGCTCATATTTTCGGTAAGTGCGTTGTGCTTCTATTTTTTGACCATTGGAGAGAGTAGCAAAGTCTTTTAAGCCTAAATCAATACCCACAGACTCTGTACCTTTTGAGGCGACTTTAGTGGCATTATCAACCACTAAGCACACATACCAACGGTTGCGGCTATCTTGGACAAATGCGCCTGTTTTAACGTGGTATTTATTTAATCCGTAGCTATCCCACAAACTAAACCAGTGATTGCCATATTTGATTTGTCCATGTTGATATTTAATGGCTGTTTTTTTGAAGGGTATCCAGCCTAGTGATTTTTTGGCTGAATGAGGATTCGATACGCGCCATCTTAATTTGGCTTTTTTGAATTGTTTGCGTCTTAAAACCAATTCTTCGGTAATGGCTTGTATGGTTTGGCTATGTAGATTTAATTCTTTGGATGCCCCTGTGGTATATTTGGCAATGTCAAAGGCTGAAAAAAACTTGCCTGTTCTTTGAAGATGCTTAAAACACAAGTCATTCACATAATTCCAGACAAAATTAACTGCCGATGCTAATTGATTGAGTACCTTGCAATGTTTGTCTTTTATCCGTAATTTAAGTGTTTTCATGTGTTGATTTTAAGAGTCATTCTTTGTTAAAACAAATGCTTTTTTAAGACCTTATTCTGTATTTCGGCAAGGCTCAATAACCATAAGGCGCGAGATTTTACGGCGAGGTTGATAAAACCAAGACATCAAAACTGACAAGGGACTCAAAAACAACTATCCAAACCCAAACAAATAATATACACTTGTATATTATATCAAAACGACTGTGTATCGAGGTTATTATGGCATCTCTACCTTCTGTAGTTACAGGCAGCATTAACTGTGTAACTCTAGCGGCCAACACCTTTACATTATGCACTCCTTTGTTTGGTTTGGCTTTGCTTAAAACTCTGCCTCTCAAGTCACTACAAACAGTTTGCACACATGGTAGCACCAAGATTGGCGAAGCATGGATTGCTTTTAATAGCCAAATGATAGAACTAACTCATAACACGCAATACAATATTACAGGCGATTTAGATAAAATCAGTTATAACGGTTGGTATATGGTGGTGGCCAACCATCAATCGTGGGCTGATATTTTTATATTGCAAAAAATCTTTAATCGCCATGCGCCATTTTTAAAATTCTTTTTAAAGCAAGAGTTAATTTATGTACCTGTGATGGGATTATGTTGGGCAGCTTTAGATTTTCCTTTTATGAAGCGATATAGCAAAGAGTTTATTGCTAAAAATCCCCATCTCAAAGGCAAAGATTTAGAAACCACGCGCAAAGCTTGTGAAAAATTTAAACATACGCCTGTCTCAGTAATGAATTTTTTAGAGGGAACCCGTTTTACTCCCCAAAAACATCAACGCCAACAATCTCCTTACAAACATTTACTCAAACCCAAATCTGCAGGCATGGCATATGCTCTAAGTGTCATGGGCGAACGTATTGACACTCTGATTGATGTCACCCTTCATTACCCTAATGGCCGCCCCAACTTTTGGGAGTTTATGAGTGGCAAATCACATCAAGTCAATATCCACATTCAAACTCGCCCTATTCCTGCTGAATTTCATCGTGGTGATTATGAAAATGATCCCGACTTTAGAAAAAACTTTCAATCATGGATTAACCAACTTTGGCAAGACAAAGACCAACGGCTAGAGCAGTATTGTACAGTGAGCAGTGAGCAGTGAGCAGTGAGCAGTACTATGCAAATTCAACTTTGTTATACAACTCACCCCTATTTTTTATAAAATTGCGTTATAATTGACAACGTAATACGGCTCGCATCACGCGAATCAATGCCACACAAGAGTCTGCTTAAACCTTTTGTCTTTTTTTGCGTATTGTAACATCTTAATGCTTGCCAAGCCTTTTATATTGCACTAGGATTCGTTATATAGTCCAAAGGCTAAATTTTATCCATCAAAGGAGTTATCCCCATGCGTAAATCATTATTGGGAATCTTATTAGCAGCTACTTTATTACCTACTACTGCTGTTTACGCAGCAGGCGAAGGTGCTGCCAAAGCTGCTTATGAAGCAAATAAATCAGAGGTCAAGGCAGCCATTCAAAAAGGTATTGATGCAGGTTTGAGCGTTGAGCAAGCTATGGCAGAGTTACTAGAAAGTGACCCAACCAATGCGTCTGCTATTGTTGCTGCTGCTGTTGCTGTTGCGCCTAACCGTGCTGCCGCTATTACTGCTTTTGCTGTTAGCAAGGGCGTTACACCTGCTGTTGCAGCAAATGCAGCAGCCAGCGTTCCCGCTGTACCTCCAGCACAACGTACCGCTGTTTATACTGCTGTTGGTTTAACACCTCCTGCTTCTCAAAATCAGGGTGGCTTGTTGAGTGGTGGCGGAACCACAACGACTGGCACAACAGTTATCAGTACTGGTAATACAGGCTCTACTGGCGGTGGTGGCGGCGGTGGCAGTGGTAACACAGGTACTCGCTCCTAATTACTATACGTCTGTCCTTCAAAAAGGGTCTTTTTAGACCCTTTTTTATTGTTAATTATTTTTTGTTAATATCATATGCAACGACTGCTATTTATTTTTTTCTGTGTAATTTTGTTATGGTCGCCATTGCCACTCGGTAGTCATCGAATATGGTCAGCTGCCTTGCTTGAGTGTTTAATTGCCGTGTTATGTGCTTTATGGCTATTGACACTCGCTAAAGAGCACACTATCCCACGCGCGTTGCAATACAATAAAGCAATTATTGGTCTATTTTTTGCGATTCCTCTGTGGACGGTAATACAACTAATACCCCTGCCACCTGATTTGATTGCTGTTTTAAGTCCTGCACATGGTCAATATATTACTGCCACAGATAACTGGCAGCCCCTCTCTTTAGACATAGGTGCCACTCTGTATAAACTGCAAAAAAGTATTGCTTATGCTCTATTTTTTGTTTTAGCTTTGGCTATTGTAAACACCCCTAGTCGTCTTAATACTGTTGCGCAACTGATTGTTATTAGTGGTGTTTTACAAGCCGCTTATGGTGTGCTAGTGGTACTTGGTGGCAACTCGTTTGACGTTTTTAACATTCGAGACATAAGCAGCCAACATCAAGGCTCTGCTACAGGGACATTTATTAATCGTAATAACTTTGCAGGTTATTTAGAAATGGCTATTGCGATTGGTATTGGCTTGCTGATTACCCAAATATTACTAAATAAAGATAATTTTGCAGGTTTTAGAGCTAGCTTACGCAATTTTATGTTTACCATGTTAAGTGGCAAAGCCCGACTTAGAGTATTTTTAGCCCTAATGGTAGTGGCACTAGTATTATCGCATTCTCGTATGGGTAATACTGCTTTTTTTGCAAGTTTAGGCATTTGTGGTGCCATAGGCTTATGGCTTTACCGTAAACATCGCAAATCAAAATCCTTAGCTATTTTATTTAGCAGTCTTATCTTAGTTGATGTGCTTATTTTAAGCTCTTGGTTTGGCTTAGAGCAGCTTGCTAAACGTCTTGAAACAACAGACGCCCAACGCGAAGAACGAACATTTGTGTTTCAAAATAGTATAGATGTCTTGCATGATTTTTGGTTAACAGGCTCAGGTGCAGGCAGTTTTTATAGCATCTTTCCTAATTATCGTGATAATCAGTCATGGTATTATTATGATTTTGCCCATAATGATTATTTACAATGTTTGATTGAGTACGGCGTGATTGGTTGTCTGTTTTTTTCTTTAATTGTAGTGTTATGTTTTATTAAAGCAATTAAGGCACAACAACAACGTCATAATGCCATATTAAAAGGCATGGGCTTTTCAGCGATGATGGGTATCATGAGTATTATGATTCATGCTAGTACCGAGTTTAATTTGCAAATTCCTGCAAATGCTCTGTTATTCACTTTGTTATGTGCCATAGGCTGTATTGCACATTCCATGGAACAACAGGAACACAGCTCCAAACGCTCGCGCTCTGTATAACAAATAAGAGATAAATATCCCCTATTTTTTTACATCTTTGGTAGGCACACTATCTTTTTAACCCTTACCCCAACCCTCTCCTATTGGGGGAGGGAGCTGTCTTTGTATAGCTTAATAATTGGAATGAAACTTATTTAGGGCTGACGCGGCTATCGATAATTTCGGTGAAATGCGTAAGTTCTATTATTATTTTTTGACTATGGAATATCATCATGCCCAAACTTCCGTTTGCCTTTGTATTATTGGCTTTAGCCAATCCTTTGTATGCAGCCGATGCCCCTATTTATCAGCGCATCGATTTTCAGACCGAGGTTGATAAAGAAATCAGCAATGACTTATTAACCGCCACACTCAGCATTGAGCTAAACAACAAAAATCCTGCGTTATTAGCCAAAGAATTAACAACGATTACTAATGATGCCCTGAAAATGGGGACTGCCTACAACAATGTTAAACTTACGAGCGGCAACCAACAAACTTATCCAATTTATAATGAGAAAAATAAATTAGAGGGCTGGCGTGGTCGTGCCGAAATTATGGTTACCAGTAAAGACTTTAAGGCAGCAGGTGAGTTAATTAGCCAACTACAAAGTAAATTACAGCTTAATAACTTAAACTTTAGTGTTGCGCCAGAAACACGCCGTAGTGCCGAAAACCAACTGATTAGCGAGGCTGTTGCCGCTTTTAGAGCACGTGCTGACAGTATTAAAACAGCTTGGAATGCTAAAGGTTACAAATTAGTACAAATGAATTTAGGAACTAGTAATAATCAAGCTCCACAACCTATGTATATGATGCGTACTGCTAAAATGGATATGATGGAAGCCGCCCCTGCCGCTGATTATGCAGGTGGACAAAGTCGGCTTAATGTGCAGGTATCGGGAAGTATTGAGTTAGAGAATTAGAACAAATCATCAAGAAAAACTCTCACCCCAGCCTTCTCCCAATAGGAAAGAGAGTCGCACACATTATAGGACTTACGCGGCTGCCGCTTATTTTTCTCATTTACCCCCTGCCTTCGGCATCCCCCCTTATTAAGGGGGACTGAGGGGGTGGACAAAACGCGCTAATTTCGGAGAAATGCGTAAGTCCTAATTATTAAGACCTCGCTTGTATCATTAAGGCTTTCATCTCCGCTACCGCTGCCTTAAAACCAACAAACAAGGCATGAGCAACAATAGCATGACCTATATTTAGCTCATTCATACTTTTAATTTGGGCTATTGCTTGTACATTGTGATAATGCAAACCATGCCCTGCATTAACCACTAATTTATTAGCCGCATAATCAGCTGCGGTTATAATACGTTGTAACTCATGCTCTCTAGTACTTGGTATTTCTGCTTCGGCATACGCACCTGTATGAAGCTCAATAGTGGGAGCACCACAGGCTATTGCGGCATCAATTTGTGCCGCTTCTGGGTCAATAAATAATGAAACATCTATACCTAATCGTCCCAAACGCTGACAGGCCGCTTTAATTTTTTGTTGTTGCCCTGCCACATCTAAACCGCCTTCGGTGGTCAGTTCTTCACGGCGCTCTGGCACTAAGCAAACATGAGCAGGTTTAATTTGCTCGGCAAATTGCAACATTTCTTCGGTGACAGCGATTTCAAAATTCATGCGAGTTTGTAGCATTTGCGCTAGTAAACGTACGTCACGTTCTTGAATGTGGCGACGGTCTTCGCGTAAGTGTAAGGTGATACCATCAGCTCCTGCTTCTTCAGCTAATAATGCAGCGTGTAATGGCTCAGGGTAACGTGTGCCTCGTGCCTGACGTAAAGTAGCAACGTGGTCGATGTTTACACCTAATAAAATACTCATTCTGTTGTCCTCTGCCATAACTCTCTGCTTTTAAGGGGTTTGTTGCCTAAATGTATTGATAATGCGGCACGCAAAATTAACTTGGCTGCTTTTTTTGTTTGCGCTTGTGTCCAGTTTTGTGCAGCAATCGCCAATAAAGTCTGTCCTTGCCAGCCCATTTGCGCTGATTCTACTTTAACAAGTCCATATTCTACTTGGTATTGATAGTAGTGAAACGCAACAATAGGTTGTTTGAGATAATCTAAGCTAAAGTCGATGGCATAACCTAGCTCTTTTAATAAATGCATTTCAAATTGCCGCAATAATGGCTCTAATAAATTAGTCTGATTAAGTTGTGCGATGGTATGGGTATATAATACAAAAAGCTCGCTATGAACTTCTTCTTCTACCAGCAATCTCACTAATAATTCATTGAGATAAAAGCCTGCAAACAATGCATTGCCTTCTAACACCAGTGGTTGACCTGTTACTTCACAATGATTAATGGTTTTTAATGGATTTTTACCACGCCATGCCACTAAACAGGGTTGAAACAAGGGGGGCAGACGTTGGCGCATTACCCCACGAATCAAACCATACTCTAAGCTAAATATATCAACCAAACGACTTTTTTCACGATAGGGACGGCTATGCAATACAAAGGCATGATTAAGTGGGGAGAAAGCACTAGACATGACAGTGTGTTCGTTTCTGTATTTCGCTAGGCTGCATACAGACTACATACTGTTTCATAGAAGCCACGCCATAAATCATAAAATGTTAAATATCACCATAGCCAAGACTTTTAAGCGCACGTTCATCATCCGACCAACCACCTTTGACTTTCACCCATAAGGTGAGCATCACTTTATGTTCAAAAAGTTTTTCCATGTCTAAACGCGCGGCTTGTCCAATAGTTTTAAGCTTTTGCCCACCCTCACCTATCACAATTGCTTTTTGACCATCACGTTCAACCAAAATGGTAGCATCAATACGGTATAAACGCCCTTCTATCTTAAAACTTTCAATTTGTACCGTTAAGTCATAAGGCACTTCGTCACCCATTTGACGCATGATCTTTTCGCGAATCATCTCGGCAGCTAAAAAACGCTGTGAACGGTCAGTAATTTGATCTTCACCATACATAGGCGGAGCATAGGGCAAATAACGCCCCACCAACTCATGCAATGTGGGAAGGTTATGACCACGCAAAGCTGATAAAGGAATCACCTCCGAAAAATGACGCTTGTGATTAAGAGCTTCTAAATGCGGTAACAACACGCTTTTATCGGCTAAGGTATCAACTTTGTTAACCACCAAAATCACTGGCGTATCAACTTTGGCTAACTTTTCGAGTACCAAATCGTCATCAGGCGTCCATTTAAGGGCATCAACTACAAACAAAATCAAGTCCACATCTTTAAGCGCGCTTTGGGCAGCTTGATTCATTAAACGATTGATGGCACGCGGCTCACGTTTGTGCATACCTGGGGTATCAACATAAATCGCCTGAATATTGTTTTCGGTGACAATACCCAAAATTTTATGACGTGTCGTTTGGGGTTTGCGCGATGTAATAGACAGCTTTTGTCCTAATAAATGATTTAGTAAAGTCGATTTACCAACATTTGGACGTCCGACAATCGCTACAAAACCACAGCGATAACTTTGGACATCAACTTCTTGTTGGGTATTGCCAAAAAAGTTTTCTATCAGTTGCTCGGACATTTATTCGATACCTAATTGTTTGAGCATTTGCGTAGCAGCCGCTTGCTCTGCATGACGGCGACTACTGCCATTCGCTTGTACAGGAGCGATAGTATTCACTACACATTGTACTTGAAAAGTTTGATTATGGTCTTCGCCTAATATCGCACTGACGGTATAGACAGGCAAACTTAAATGACGCGCTTGTAAATACTCTTGTAAACGACTTTTAGGGTCTTTAAGCACCGCCTCTTGCGCCACGTCTTGTAAACGCTGACCATACCACAACAACACACACTCTCGGCAAATATCTATACTGCAAGAATCTAAATAAATTGCTCCAAGTATTGCCTCTAAAGTATCCGCCAAAATGGATTCACGCCGAAAACCACCACTCTTAAGCTCGCCAGCACCCAAATGCAAATAATCGCCTAGTTTTAAATAACGAGCTATTTGCGCAAGACTATCTTGCTTTACCAAATTGGCGCGCAATCTTGTTAATCGACCTTCTTTTTCTTTGGGAAACTGTTTATACAAATATTCGGCAATAATCATTCCTAGAATAGAGTCACCTAAAAACTCTAAACGCTCATTGTTATGATTGCCACTGACACTACGATGAGTTAAAGCAAGTTTGAGTAAATTTTCATCCTTGAAAACATAAGATAAGTCACGATATAAACGCTGATAAGATAATGTCATTCGGTAAATCCGTCTGGCTTATCGGATGTATAAGATTTTTTGAAGTGTACCACCACATCTAAATTAGCCATTAAATTTCTGCGCTCTTCATAATCAACTTCTAACATTAATTTGCCACCATCTTTAAGCACCGTCATTAAATCATCTACTTTACGGTCACGTAAGCCATTCATTTCCATTTGCGCCTCTAAATCCTTTTTAAACTTAGGCACTTCAAACTTATCAACCTGTGTTTCACGGAACTTGGCTTCAATCATTTTGTCTAAGGTAATATAATCTAGATATATTGGCCCGATGGTCGCCGCCACTTTAATTATCATTGCAAAAAAACTAATCCCAAACAAAATACCCCAATACGACAAACCACGTTGAAATGAACGCATAAAACCCCCAAAATTTTTATAAATTATTCAATAGCACCATTACGATGGAAGCTTGGCGCGTGTAAACCTGGCTCTTTATGAATCCAAACATACACTGCTTTGCCAACAATATTTTTTTCGGGAACAAAGCCCCAAAAACGGCTGTCATTACTATTATCACGGTTATCACCCATCATAAAGTAATGTCCTTCTGGCACAGTATAACCCCAAGTTTTACCTGCTGGATAGCGGCCTACTTCTTGACGAATACTATGTTTTTTACCGTCTAGGTTTTCGATAAAATACTGTTGCCAAGGCTCAACTGCTGGCTCTTGTGAGACCAGTGTACGCTCAACCACTTGGCCATTGATATACAGTGTATCGTTGGCAAAGTTAATTTTGTCACCTGGTACACCCACGACTCGCTTGATAAAATTCATGCTAGGCTTTGGAGGAAACTTGAACACCATAACATCACCACGTTGTGGTTTACCAACAGGCATGATTTCTGTGCCAATAACAGGTAAACGCAAACCGTAATTATATTTATTCACCAAAATATAATCGCCTACTTCGAGGGTTGGTAACATAGAGCCTGAGGGGATAGTAAATGGCTCAAATAAAAAGGAGCGTAATACCCAAACCACAGCCAAAACAGGAAAAAAAGAATAGCCATATTCAATAATAATATTTTCTTTAAATGGCTGTGGTGTGTGAGCAGTATCTAAAGCCTTTTTGTGCTGCTTAAAAAAAAGTTTATCAACAACACAAATCAAGCCAGCAATTAAGGTAAGTACCGTTAAAATAAGTGCAAAATCAAAGTCCATTATCTATCCACCTTTAATACTGCCAAAAAGGCTTCTTGCGGAATCTCAACGCTACCCACTTGTTTCATGCGGCGTTTACCCTCTTTTTGTTTTTCAAGGAGTTTCTTTTTACGCGACACATCACCACCATAACACTTAGCCAAGACGTTTTTACGCATGGCTTTAACGGTAGAGCGAGCAATAATTTGACTACCAATGGCTGCTTGAATAGCAACATCAAACATTTGACGTGGAATTAAATCTTTCATTTTATCAACTAAAGCCAAACCACGATGGCGCGCATCGTTGGCATGACAAATCATCGCTAAAGCATCAACTTTGTCGCCATTGATTAACACATCGACCTTAACCAATTTGGCTGGTTCGAAACGGTTAAAACCATATTCTAAAGAAGCAAATCCGCGTGATGTTGATTTGAGTTTATCAAAAAAATCTAACACCACTTCGGCCATCGGAATATCGTAACTCAGTGCCACTTGATTACCTAAAAACTTCATGTCCTTTTGCACACCACGACGCTCGGTGGCTAAGGTCATCACATTACCCACATAATCTTGAGGGACAAGAATATGTACCTCGGCAATCGGCTCGCGTAATTCTTCAATAATTGAGCCTTCAGGCAGCTTTGACGGGTTATCAACATACACTATCTCGCCATTTTTCTTTTTGGCTTCGTAAATAACGGTCGGTGCAGAGGTAATGAGGTCGAGGTCATATTCTCGTTCTAGACGCTCTTGCACAATCTCCATGTGCAACATACCTAAGAATCCACAACGAAAGCCAAAACCTAATGCATCGGACGATTCTGGCTCAAAAAACAAGGCCGAATCATTAAGCTTTAACTTTTGTAGAGCTTCGCGAAAGGCTTCAAAATCACTGGACTCAACAGGAAACACACCTGCATAAACTTGTGGCTTAACGGTTTTAAAACCTGCTAATACTTCGACATCAGGTGTTGCATGGTGGGTAATCGTGTCACCGACAGGCGCACCAAAAATATCTTTAATACCCGCAATCACAAAACCGACTTCGCCTGCTTCTAAGCTACCTGTTTCACTGTGTTTGGGGTTAAAAACACCAACACTAGTAACATAATGCGATTGGCCTGTGCTTTTAACCAACATACGGTCGCCTTTTTTAATACGACCATGACGTACTCTTACCAAAGACACTACGCCTAAATAATTATCAAACCATGAGTCAATAATCAGAGCCTGTAACGGAGCTTCTCTGTCGCCTGTAGGAGCAGGAATTTTAACAATCAACTCTTCTAATAACTCAGCAACACCCAAACCTGTTTTAGCACTGACTCGGCAGGCTTCACTGGCATCAATACCAATAATCTCTTCGATTTCGTGTTGTACACGTTCAGGCTCTACCTGTGGCAAATCAATTTTGTTTAATACAGGTAAAACTTCTAAGCCCTGCTCAATCGCGGTATAGCAGTTAGCCACAGACTGTGCCTCTACCCCTTGAGCAGCATCAACTACTAACAACGCCCCTTCGCACGCTGCTAATGAACGACTGACTTCATAAGAAAAGTCAACGTGACCTGGGGTATCAATAAAGTTTAGTTGATAACGGTTACCATCTTTGGCCGTGTGATACAAAGTAACAGAGTGCGCTTTAATAGTAATACCGCGCTCGCGTTCTAAATCCATAGAGTCTAAGACTTGTGCCTGCATTTCACGGTCTTGCAAACCACCACACATTTGAATAAAACGGTCGGCAAGGGTGGATTTTCCGTGGTCAATATGGGCGATAATCGAGAAATTGCGAATGTGATTGATGTCGGTCACAGAAATTTACCAATAGGGCGAAAAAAGTTGCGGCATTGTAGCAAAAAACAAAGGCGAACACATTAGGCTCGCCCTTAAAGACATCTTTAACAACAATAGGACTTACGCGGTTATCACTTATTTTTCTAATTTACCTCCTCCTGACTTCGGAGTCCCCCTTATTAAGGGGGGAGTGAGGGGGGCTAAATGCGCTAATTTCGGTGAAATGCGTAAGTCTTGAGTCAATTACTTCTTACTGCCTTTTTTATCCGCTGCTTCGATACGCAAGGCCACAATACGTGGTTGCCCTGCACGGTTGATTAACACAGGCACTGCCTTATTAGCAGGCAGTTTTTTGGCTACTTTGATAAAGTCTTGAGTGTCTTTAATACGTTGATTGTTGACACGCAAAATCACATCATTAGGGCGAATACCCGCTTCGGCGGCGGCACCATCTTCGGCCAAGCGCAATACAACCACACCCTCTTCAAGTTTAAGCTGAGTTTTTTCTTGCTCATTCAAATTACGCAAGCCAATGCCCAAGCTATTTAAGTCAGGTTCGGCAGCTTGTTGCTCTGTATCGACTTCATCATCATCGGGTAACGAAGCGACATCGAACTGTAATTCGACTTTTTTGCCTTCGCGCAACACTGTCAAAGGCACTTTTTTGCCTACCTTGGTGCGGCCAATCATTTGTGGCAATTCTGATGATAAATCAATATCTTGATTATTAAACGATAAAATAATATCACCTTCTTTAATGCCTGCTTTCTGGGCTGGAGTATCTGGTAGGACTTTGGCAACTAATGCCCCTGCTGGCTTTTCTAATCCATAGGCTTCGGCCAAGTCACGGTTAATATCTTGAATTACAACCCCTAAATAACCACGCGACACTTTACCTTTGTCTTTAAGCTGTTCCACCACATCCATCGCCACATCAATGGGAATGGCAAATGCCAAGCCCATATAGCCACCAGAACGGCTATAAATTTGTGAGTTGATACCTACCACTTCGCCATCAGCATTAAATAAAGGCCCACCTGAGTTGCCAGGGTTAATCGCAACATCGGTTTGAATAAATGGCACATAAGATTCGTTAGGCAAGGCACGAGATTTAGCACTGACAATACCAGCCGTTGCCGAATAGTCAAAGCCAAATGGAGAGCCAATAGCAAACACTGACTGCCCGACTTTGAGTTTTTGCGGGTTACCAACTTGTACAACGGGTAGATTTTCAGCTTTAATTTTTAACAAAGCGACATCGGTACGCTCGTCTGTACCAACCACTTCGGCTTCTAATTCACGGCGGTCATTGAGCTTAACAATCACTTTATCGGCATGGTCAACGACATGATTATTGGTTAAGACATAACCTTCTTTAGAAATAATAAAACCTGAGCCAAAAGATTGACGGTCACGTTGTTGCGGCGCGTAACCAAAATCATCACCAAAAAAACGCTTAAAAATATCGGGTATTTGCTGTTGTTGCTGCAGGGACAAATTGCGTTTTTTAGCTTTGGTAGAAGCACTGATATTAACCACTGCAGGCGCATTTTTTTCGACCAAATCCGAAAAATCCACCGCCACCGTACTTGCCCATGCTGCTGATTGCAGCCCAGCAACACATACCACTCCCACTAACCATAGACGCACTTTTTGTAATTGATTTTGTTTCATGCTTAAACCCCTTTTATTTGTTAAACATTCGTAAGACAAAAATCTGTAAAAGAAGGCACTAAAAATAAGAGTTATTTATCTTTGCTGATATAGGGGCTATGTAACTTTTTTAAAGCTATTTAAGCTTTTTGATAACTATTGGTAAATAATTGTGCTTTTGTGTTTGCGTCAAACGTTTAACCAACACTAAAGCGACAATACTCATGACGATGCTCGCTGTGACTGCTCCCAACTCTCCTGCCATATACTGCCCTAACAACGCGCCTAATACCAATGCCAATAATGGCACAAGATATAAATAAATCAGTCCCTTCCACAAAGTATTTTCGGCAATATATAAATCCACACTATCGCCAATCTGCAACAGATGTTGATTGGCATCAACTTGTATTGTGAGTGTTGACTCACTGTTTAGCATTGAGGAAGAACCACAAGCTGACTTTTGTTGACAAGCACCACAAGCACTCAAGCGTGCAACCGCTACCCATACCCCATGCTGTGGGTCAATCTCAACCACTGTTGCACGTTGATTAGCCATACTTACCTCAATCCAACGCAAAAAAAGCCGACCCGACCTGATTTTATCCTGATTGTCTTATGCTTTGTACTATTGTACTAAATCAGAGTGCTTTATACTTCGTCGCAAATGTATGACGGTTTGACTAAATTATCATGAATAATGTTGACTATGATGTGTTAATTATTGGCAGTGGCGCGGCTGGTTTAACTTTAGCCCTAAAATTGCCACAGCATCTAAAAATTGCCGTTTTATCAAAAGCCTCCACTAGCGAAGCCAGTACTTATTATGCCCAAGGGGGTGTTGCTGCTGTCTTAGACCAAACTGACACCACCGACAGCCATATTCAAGACACGCTCATTGCTGGGGCAGGTTTATGTCATAAAGATACCGTCACTTATACCGTCGAACATGGCGCACAAGCCATTCAATGGTTAATTCAAGAAGGGGTACGTTTTACCCTTGATGACAGCGAACAATTGCATTTGACACGAGAAGGAGGACACTCTCACCGCCGTATTATTCATGCTGCTGATACTACAGGCATGGCTATTTCGACAACCTTAGTGAAGCGTGTGCAAGAAAGTGACCATATTGAACTGTTAGAAAATCGTGTTGCAGTTGACTTGATTACCACCAAAAAACTTGGCTTTACAAACGAAGCTAATCGAGTGGTTGGCGCGTATGTCCTCAATCAAGAAAGCAATCGTGTCGAACGTTTTAGGGCGCGCTTTGTGGCATTAGCAACGGGTGGAGCAAGTCGTGCTTATTTTTATACTTGTAATCCCGATATTGCCACAGGCGATGGCATTGCAATGGCTTGGCGTGCAGGCTGTCGTGTAGCCAATATGGAGTTTAATCAATTTCATCCGACTAGCTTATATCATCCACAAGCTAAATCGTTTTTGATTACCGAAGCGATGCGTGGCGAAGGTGCATTATTGCGTTTGCCAGACGGTGAGCGTTTTATGCCGCGTTTTGACGCGCGTGCGGAGTTAGCCCCACGTGATATTGTGGCACGTGCGATTGATTTTGAAATGAAGCGACTCGGCATTCGTTGCGTGTATTTAGATATTACCCATAAAGATGCCGAGTTTGTGACCAGTCACTTTCCTAATATTTATAAAACTTGCTTAAAGTACGGCATTGATATTACTAAAGATTGGATTCCTGTGGTACCAACCGCCCACTTTACTTGTGGCGGGGTGATGGTTAATTTGGAGAGTGAAACCGATATTACCAACTTATATGCCATTGGTGAAACCTCATTTACAGGTTTACATGGCGCAAACCGTATGGCCAGCAACTCTTTATTAGAATGTTTTGTATTTGCAATGGCGGCGGCTAAATCTATTGAGCAACGGTTAGCTCAAACCCCTCCACCACCAAATTGCCCACAATGGGATGACAGCCAAGTGCGTCATGCCGATGAAGATGTGATTATTTTGCATAACTGGGACGAATTACGTCGTTTTATGTGGGATTATGTGGGCATTGTGCGGACTAATAAACGATTGGAACGGGCACTGCGTCGTATTGAGTTATTAAAAGTCGAAATTGGCGAGTATTACAGTAATTACAAAGTGTCGCCTAATTTGTTAGAACTAAGGAATTTGGTGCTGGTTAGTGAGTTGATTGTACGCTCTGCCCTTGCACGTAAAGAATCGCGTGGTTTGCATTACACTTTGGACTATCCGCAATTAAATAGTGATTTGGTGGATACGGTGTTGTTGCCGCCTGAGTTTGAGCTAAAGCAGCAAGAAATTGTGCAAGTTGCTCTACAATCCAAGGTTTCCTAAACGCAACCGCGCCTGTAATTTACGATAATCACCCGCTTGCAAACTATCAGGAAACAATATTAACCGATAGGGAATTTGCAAGGCTTGGCTATGGTACTGCAATACCACCAAATACCGCCACCACATGATGGCGGATATTTGCACTTTAAGACGTTGGCCATTGGCTAAATACACAAACCAATCACCTTGCTGCGTACTCAAGCGAGTCACCGTTAATCGTGTATGCCGTTGATATTCAAAGACATATAATACGATCAACAATACCGTCAATGTTCCTGCAAGCCATAGCGGAATATACGCCACCCACACAGCAAACAAGGCCACAATATAACAACACAACACTATTCCCTGTTGCCACAAAGACACCTTAATGGGACTGTCCAGCTCCCACGCGCTCATGTATCACTCCAATAATATGGGCTAAATCGGGGTCTTGAGGCTGCTCATACCCCATAAACCACGCCAACAAATCAGGGTCTTCGCATTTAATCAATTTAGCAACCATTGCTTGTTCATTGGCAGGCAATAACAAATAATGGTCGCGCATAAACGGCTCAAAAAAAATATCTAACTCTTTTAAACCACGTCTTGCTCGCCAAAACATAGCACGTTCGGCATCCGTTAACTCTCGCATTTTTTATCTCGCTGATTTTGTGAATATATTATATGCTTTACGCCACAAAAAACCTACGCTGCTGTTTTAAGAGGATATTATGTCCACCATTATTCGTTTAACGGATAGTATATTAACCATTCAAGGCACTGATGCACATAAGTTTTTGCAAGGTCAAACTACCACAGATTTTAAAGAAGTCTCACCCGAGCAATCACGACTGGGCGGCTATGCCAACCTTAAAGGCCGATTGATATTTAGCTTTAGAGCGATTGAATGGCCTGCTCAACAGCTTAATTTAGTCATAGACAAGGCTTTGTTAAACAACGCCCAAAGCATTCTTCAAAAATTTATTGTGTTTTCTAAAGCACATATCAGCACCCCCGACACCCACGTTATGGGTCTATTAGGGGCAGAGTTTGAGCAATTACTGTTAGCACAATTTGGTTTTTGTCCAACTAAGCTCAATCAAACTATCAGCAATGAGCAAGTAAGTATTACCCGTTTACATGGCGAAAGTCGTTGGTTGTTATTAGTTAAAGCCGAGTTCAGCGACACCATTTGGACACAATTAAGCCAACAATCAACGATTGGCTCTGTCAATGATTGGCGTTTGGCACAAATTGCGGCAGGTGAAACACCCGTATTGCCCGAAACAACAGAACTGTATCAGCCTCAAGAGCTCAATTTTTTAGCCTTAGATGCCATTAGTTATAATAAAGGTTGTTATACTGGCCAAGAAATTATTGCGCGTTTGTATTTTAGAGGCAAACTCAAACAGTGGACGCATCGTTTTAACATTAAGCTGCGCGAATTACCTGCGCTAAATACGGTTATTTATGATGAATCTGGCCACAGTCAAGGCCATGTGGTGCTTGCTGCGCAAGCGGATGCAGAGAGTGTTGAGTTGTTAGCGATTGTGCGTCACGATTATGCCGATAAGGTGTTTTTGGGTGAAGACAAACAACCTTTGGCGTTGTTGCCTTTGCCTTATGTAGTGGAAGTGAAGGAGTAAGCTGTAGCCCGTGTGAAGTGCAACGTAACACGGGAACTTTGGTAGAGTTAGGACAGTTGTAGGGTGCATTAGCGATAGCGTAATGCACCATTTGGGTCATCGTTCAAAATGATGCAATGCCCTTCGGTTATTGCATCCTACGTTGACTACACTCTAATTAAGCATCCAACACAATTCTTGCCGAATCAGGATAAGAGGTACACAAATACACCGCATTACCCAACTGATTGCCCGCAATTTTGCCTTCTTTAAGGGTCAGCTTACACGTTCCACACATACCCTTTTGACAACCAGACTCCAAATTAACGCCATACTGACGAGCAATCTGCAATAAACTTTTGCCTTCGTCTTCGGTCGTTAACTGAATATGTTGATTGAGATGTTTAAAATAAATGCTCGGTTGCACCACTTTAAAATCTAAATTGCCAGACTCAATATTTTCAACCGTAACAAAACGCTCACAATGCAATTTGGCTAAATTAAAATTAGCGGCCACCAAAGCATTAATCATGTTATCCATAAAGCCTGTTGGCCCACACAAATATACATCCCTTTCTAACAAGTCAGGATACTGAACCAATAAATTTTCAGCAGTTAATAACCAATGTTGTGAGTCGGTTTCTTGCGTAAATGCCACTTCAACAGAAACGCCTTGTGCTGGCCATTGTTGCTTTAAACTATTGGCAAAAATCACATCTTTTTGCTTAGAAAACTGGGCATAAATCGCTACATCAACGGCTTTATTTTGTGCTAATAAATCACTGATAATCGAATAACAAGGGGTAATGCCCGAACCTGCACAAATAAACAATAATTTTTGCTGTTGCTTATAAACAAAGTCACCTTGGGGCAAATTGAGTTTGACACTCTGCCCCACTTGTAATTGCTCAGTTAAATAACTCGACACAACACCATCCGCTTGTTTTTTAACAGTAATGCTAAATGTGCCTTTGGTGGTCATAGGAGACAAACTGTAATAACGATGATGCGGCTGACCATCTATCTCAAGCACCAACTCAACAAACTGACCTGCTTGATACGTTTTCCAATGTTGATTGGCTAATAAGTGAATGGTTTTTACCCCATCAGCTTGCGTTTCAATGGCGGTGACCATCGCTTTTAAATCGTAGGTCCAAATAAAATCGTTAAACCAACGATTAAAATCGGTCATGGTATTACTGGCAATATAATCAATCCAATCACGGCTAACTTTTTGTAATGCCCATTGATTGGCAAAATTTAATGCTTTATTGAGCATAAAAAATCCTAATTTTGCAGAGAGTATTCGTATCTATCTACACATCTTAAAAGTATAAATCAGACAATAACGATGAAACTCCCCTCCTCGGAGGGGTCAGGGGTGGGTTAAAACCGACAAAAAAGCACTGTTTTTATCCCTAACACACCCCTAAATCCCCTCTCAAGAGGGGACTTGCAGTTTATTTTTTAGTTGGAAATGAATATTTCCAAAATACGGCGGTATAGTTTTTAATAGCCTTTGCCCAACTATCATTACACTTATAAGTTAGATTGTATTTTTGGCACAGAGCTTTGACATCTTTAGCCATGTCGGGATAACGGTGTGAAGGCGTATCGGGAAATAAATGGTGTTCGATTTGATAATTCAAATGCCCCCACAAAATGCTTTGCCAACGATTGCCTTTAAAATTTACTGAGGATTCTAACTGCGATAAATACCAACGGCCTTTGTGGTCAACGGCTGCTTCATCTTGTAAATCTTCGGTAAAGTGTGTGGCTTGAATGGTCATACCAATCCAATAATTGTTAATGGTATCGGCTAAAAAATTACCTGCTAACACTTTTAAAGCTGAACGACCTGTCAGTTTCGCTAACAAAGGAAAAACCAAATATTCTTTAAACAATACGCGATTCACCGAGCGAGAGTGCATTTTTTCGCGTTGTTCTTTGCTGGCATAACTAGTGTCAACCACTGCATAACCTTGATTACCTGTATCAAAGGCTTCGGCACGATATTCTTGGGTAAAACCTAAATTTTGTGCGTTAAAACGATATAACATCGTTGGATAAACCACGCCAAAATATAACGGCACTTGCCACAGATGCGACTTTTGCCACGGTACTAAATCGTTAGTACGCAACAAACCATGATTGAGGTCTGGGTCTTTTTCATAGACATTAGTATAAACGTGGTGCATGCCATTATGCTCACGACGCCAACCTTCTTCATCAATCGGTGCTTTCCACTTAAAGTTGTGGGAATGGAATTGGGGAATTTCGGGAAAATAATCATATTGACCATGCAACACATTGTGGCCAATTTCGATGGCTTCGATGTTGCGATGTAAAAATAGAAAACCAACACCCGCACCAAAGGTTAAGGGATTACGGCTTGTCCACAATAAACCACGGCCTAACACCTCAAAAATCCGCGACTTTAGACGCAAGCCTTTAATATAGGCCACATCTTCCGCCCCCATTTTTGCGCGATGGCGTTGTTTAATCGCTTCAAATTCCTGTTCAATTTGATCATAAAAAGCATCATCACGAACAACTGTATTTTGTTGTTTAATGGGCTGTGGTTTATTAAGGGTTTCTACCATAGTTGCGACCTAAACTAAACTATCAATAAAAAAAGCCGCTTATTCTAATGCTTTCTTAACCAAAAAAATCTATATATCCTTTAAATTTGTGTACAAATGTATATTTAACTTTTGCATTTTTAGCTGATTAAAGTCCTGTTAATTTGCACTTGCCAATATACCATAGGGGGTATAGTATATTGACTATAGACAAATAACAGAGGTAAAGATCATGAGTATTAATGCAGGCTTACGTTTGGTGGCAGGTACGTTTGTGATTATCAGCGTGTTATTAGCGCACTTTGTTAATCCAATGTGGTTTTTGTTTACCGTCTTTATTGGCCTTAACTTAATACAATCTGCGTTTACAGGTTGGTGTCCGATGGTATGGTTATTAGGCAAATTGGGCTTTAAACGCGAAGTTGTGGTTAATTGATTTGGAGTTATCCCATGAAAACTGCTTTAGTCTTAGCCAGTCTCACCTTAGTCACTTCGGTAGCGGCTGCCCCCTTAAAAACGACCACAGTGAGTTATCGTTTGGTGGAAAATACCTACGATACGGTGGCTAATGCTGAAGCAGAACGTCAATCAACAGTCAGCGCACAAGTGACTGGCCGTATTGTGAATATTTATTTTAGAGCGGGTGATAAAGTCCAACAAGGTCAAGCAATTATGCGGATTGATGCCGCCACCGCTAATGATGATGTGGCAGGCATGCAAGCGCGGGTGCGTGAAGCCGAAGTACAACGCGATAATTTACAAAAGCAATATCAACGGATTAAAGAATTGTTTCAACAGCAATATGTGGGTCAGGCGCAACTCGATAAAGCCGAGGCTGACTACAAAAGTGCTGTTGCTCAAGTAAATACCTTACAAGCAGGTCTTAAACAATCAACAACTAACCGCAACTTTACCACCATTAATGCCCCCTACTCTGGCGTGATGTCGGCGTTGCATGTTGAAGTGGGTGAAATGGCTTTTGCAGGAAAACCATTGGCCACAGGTTATGACCCACGTTATTTGCGCCTAAGCAGTCATGTCCCTCAAAGCCAAATGTCAGCCATTCAAAGTTATAACAAAGCCTATATCGAACTCAACGGCCAAAAGTCATGGTTAAGTGCCTCAAAAATAACGTTTATCCCGACCGCTAATGCTCGCACTCACACTAGCGAAGTACGTATTGCTCTGCCCGAAAATAGCCCAGTTTTACCCAATCAACTCGCCAAAGTGCATTTTGTCGTTGGTCAAGAACAACGCTTGGTTATTCCAAAAGCCAGCGTGTTGCAACGTAGCGAATTAAATGCGGTGTATGTGATTAAACCAAAACAAAAACCGCAACTACGTCAAATTCGTTTGGGTAAAACGCTTGCCAATGGTTGGGTTGAAGTGTTGGCAGGTTTAGAAGCAGGTGAAACCATTGCCCTTGAACCAATTGCCGCAGGCTTAGTAATGGACTTACGCATTTCACCGAAATTAGCGCGTTTTGCGAACATAAAATCGTTGCAAAATATTGAAATGTAAGCAAATAAGCGATAACCGCGTAAGTCCTAGAGGAGTCTAAACATATGGGTATTTCAGGTAAGTTAAGTCGCTTTTTTTTGCGCTCACAACTCACACCCCTGTTGGCGGTGATTGCCTTTTTGCTGGGTTTGTTTGCCTTAGCCGTTACGCCTCGTGAAGAAGAACCACAAATTGATGTGACGATGGCTAATGTGATGATTCCATTTATGGGAGCAAAAGCCAGCGATGTTGAACGTTTAGTGTCTGTGCCTGCCGAGCAAGTGTTGTCACAAATTCAAGGCATTGAACACGTTTATTCGGTCTCTAAACCGAATATGGCCTTGTTAACCGTACAATTTAAAGTCGGTGTCGCGCGCAACGAAGCCATTGTGCGTTTATATGAAGCGATTAATAACAACAAAGACTGGTTAAACCCACAATTAGGCGTTGGTGAACCCTTAATTAAAACCAAAGGCATTGATGATGTGCCAATTTTGTCGTTAACCTTATGGCAAGCGCAAGGCAACAAAGGTGCTTATGATTTAGGTCGTATTGCCCATAGCATCGAATTAGAGCTAAAACGGGTTTCAGGCACTCGCGAAGTATATAGCATTGGCACATCCCCCAGAGTATTAAACATTGAGTTAGATAGCGCACGTTTACAAGCGCATCAGCTCAGTGCTTTAGAAGTCAGTCAACGTTTACAACAAAGTAATAGTGCCTTAACTTCTGGTGACTTAGTGGCCAATAACCGTGTAACTCATATTGAAGCGAATGATTTTTTGCGTTCTGCTGAAGATGTTGGTCGTTTGGTGATTGCCGTTAATGATGGCCAAGCGATTTATTTAAATGATGTCGCCACCATTCACGATGGTGCAAGCACCGCCAGCCAATACAGTTGGTTGGGGACAGGCATGGCTGCCGCACAACGAGGCATTAGCCAACAAGGTGAATTTCCTTCTGTTACTTTAGCAATTAGCAAAAAAACGGGCGAAAACGCGGTAGATGTGGCGGAGCGCGTGTTACAACGGGTGAATAGCCTAAAAAATACGATGATTCCTGCCGATGTTGAAGTGACGGTCACACGCAACTATGGCGAAACAGCCAACGAAAAAGCGCAAAAACTGATGCAAAAATTATTGTTTGCGACCTTATCAGTCATTGTGTTGGTGTTTATTGCGCTTGGCAAACGTGAAGCGGTGATTGTCGGTTTAGCGGTGTTATTAACCCTTGCCGCGACTTTGTTTGCTTCGTGGGCATGGGGCTTTACCCTCAATCGTGTGTCTTTATTTGCCTTAATTTTTTCGATTGGTATTTTGGTCGATGATGCAATTGTGGTGGTTGAAAACATTCACCGTCGGATGCAATTAGACAACAAGCCTTTAGCTGAAGTGATTCCTGTAGCTGTTGATGAAGTGGGTAATCCAACTATTTTAGCCACGTTTACTGTCATTGCTGCATTATTACCGATGGCCTTTGTCAGTGGTTTAATGGGCCCTTATATGAGCCCTATTCCCATTAATGCCTCGATGGGTATGCTCATTTCTTTGTTTATTGCCTTTAGCATTACCCCGTGGTTGGCTTTAAAATTGATGGCCAAACATACCCCCACCAGTAGTCATGAAAGTCACGAAGTCCACTCACCTTTAGAGCCAATCTTTAGAAAAATCATGACGCCTTTTTTACACCCACAACAAGGCCAAAAACGTCGTCATGGTTTGTATTTGGGCATTGTAGTATTAATTGCCTTAGCCATCAGTTTGGCAGTGGTGCAATGGGTGGTGTTAAAGATGTTGCCCTTTGATAATAAATCGGAATTTCAAATTTTGGTTGATATGCCGACAGGCACACCTGTAGAAAAAACTGCCGCCGTATTACACGATTTAGGCGCGTATTTAGCCACCGTTCCCGAAGTCACTGATTATCAAGCTTATGCAGGTAGCAGCGCACCGATTAACTTTAATGGTTTAGTGCGTCAGTATTATTTACGCGCTCAAGCCGAACAAGGCGATATTCAGGTTAACTTAGTGGATAAACATCATCGCCACCAACAAAGCCATGCCATTGTTAGTCGTATTCGTGCCGATTTGCAAAACATTGCTCGTCAACATCAAGCGAAATTAAAAGTGGTTGAAGTACCACCCGGCCCGCCTGTGTTAGCCCCGATTGTGGCTGAGATTTATGCACCAGACCAACAAAGCCAACAACAAGTGGCCACCTTGTTAGAAGCCAAATTTAAGAAACAGGCTGGCATGGTTGATGTTGATAGTAGTGTCGTCACCCAAGCCATGCAAAAAAGGCTATTGGTTGACCAAAACAAAGCCATGATGTTGGGCGTTAACTCGCAAACCATTACCCAAACGCTACAACTGGCCTTAACAGGTCAACAAAGTAGCGTGTTGTTTGCCAACGATGCCAAATATGCTGTGCCGATGCGTGTGAGTTTGGCAGATAACGACAAATCACAATTAGCGAATATTTTAAAATTACCCGTTAAAGCGGAAGATGGCTCGTTAATTCCTTTATCAGAATTGGTTAACATTAGCGAGGAGCCATCTGAACAAGCGATTTATCATAAAGACTTATTGCCAGTCAGTTATGTGTTTGCCGATTTTGCAGGAAAACTGGATTCGCCGTTATATGGTTTGTTTGCCATGCGTGACGGTTTAGCGCAATTAAACTTGCCCTATTCGGCCAAACTGACAGAGTATTTTATTCGTCAGCCTGATGATGCCTTGCGTGAGTTTGCCATTAAATGGGATGGTGAATGGCAAATTACCTATGAAACCTTTAGAGATATGGGCATTGCGTATGCGGTGGGTTTGGTGTTGATTTATTTGTTAGTCGTTGCTCAATTTCACTCTTATGCCATTCCTGCGGTGATTATGATGCCAATTCCCTTAACCATTATTGGCGTTATGCCCAGCCATGCTCTACTAGGCGCACAATTCACCGCCACCTCAATGATTGGCATGATTGCCTTAGCAGGGATAATTGTCCGTAATTCGATTTTGTTGGTAGATTTTATTCAATTAAAATTAGCCGAAGGCATGGCCTTGGATGAAGCCGTGATTCAAGCTGCCAGCACACGCGCTAAGCCGATTATGTTAACAGGTTTAGCCGCGATGTTAGGCGCGTTGTTTATTTTGGATGACCCGATTTTTAATGGTTTAGCAATTTCGTTAATCTCGGGTATTTTGGTATCGACGTTTTTAACTTTGGTGTTAATTCCCTTGTTGTATTTTGGCTTGCAACGTAGGGTTAATAAATAATGACGAGGTAATGTGGGTTGAGGGAAGAAACCCACACTACCCCTCACGCATAACGCGTCAACAACTCTTTAACTTCGCTCATCCGTTGAGCAGCATCGCCTTGTTGCTCATCCAACACATTAGTTTCAATCACACACGCCAACATCTCAAAAAAAGCCTTATCTAAAGCACGACGCGCAGCCGTCATTTGTTGCAATACCTTTTCGCAATCAGCATCAGGTTGTTGAATTAATTTTTGAATACCACGAATTTGTCCTTCAACACGGGCAAGACGTTTTAACAATTCTGTTTGTTGCTTATTTTCAGGCTTATTCATGGTAAATCACCTATAATTTATATACCCCCCATAGTATCATAACTTATCAACTTTGCAGTGGTTTTTGCTGCCAAATCTTCACAATCATCAGCGCAGCAAACACACACACCCCAGCAGCTAGGCTATAAACCCATGTTGCGCCCCACGCTACCCAAACCATGCCTGTCAACCATGAACCTATCGCTACGCCTAAACCCCATAAAGCACTATAAATGGCTTGCCCCTGCCCTTGTTGTCCAATATCAAACTCACGAAAGACAAATTGCATCGCCACTGCATGAAACACCGCAAAACTAAAGGCATGAAAAGTTTGTACTGTCCACAATAACCACGGTACATCCACTGCCACGGCAATCACCCACCAACGTAGTGCAGCTAATAACAAACAAGCAATAATCAGTTGTAATTCGGAAAACTTGGCTAATAAACGATGCGTTTGGGTAAAAGCAATAACTTCCGCTAATACGCCTAACGACCACAATAATCCAATCGTGCTTCGACTATAGTGGTGTTCTTCTAAATACAAACTAAAAAAACTGTAATAGGGTGCATGAGATAATTGCAGCAAAAAGTGAGCAGCAAAAAAGCTCCACAATAAGGGTTGTTTGAGCAAATACAAAAAAGGCTTACGCTGTTTGCTTTGCGTTTGTTGCGGCGGACTCGGAATGATATAACTGCATAAAGCCGCAACGATTGCCGAAATTAACAACAAAATCGGCAACCATTTAACACTGATTAAATCTAATAAATAGCCAAACCCTGCCACCGTGGCAATAAATCCTAATGATCCCCATAAACGAATTTGACCATACAAGGCACGTTGTTCTTGAAGATGAGCAATCGTCACCGCTTCAAATTGGGCTAAAATCGCATTTTGAAAAAAGCTATAGGCAAACAGCACCGCCGCCATTAACCAAAAATGACTGCCCACAAAAAAGATGCCTGCCCAAAACACTGCCACCATACTTGCGCCTAAACGTACTAACTCAATACGCTTGCCTGTGCTGTCGGCTAAATAGCCCCAGAAATTTGGCGCAAAAATGCGGGTTAACATGCCTATTGCCATTAACTGTCCAATGGCTTTTTCATCAAACTGGAGCTGTTTTAAGTACAAGCTCCAATAAGGCATAAAACCGCCAAGCACCGCAAAATAGAAAAAATAAAAGGCGGATAACTGCCAATATAAAGTGCGTGAAATAGGCATAAAATACTTGAATAAGATGCAGTTTCGTCTATTATTGGGGTGTCAGTCCTCTCTTGCGTTGCCTATATAAAGCGTTTTCTCCTTGCGCTTTTCATCGGACCTCCTTCTTCGCAACAGAGGGCTTTTTATTTTCGTTTTAAACTCCTCCCCCTGCTAAGGGCGAGAAAAAACTTTTACGGTGCAATCGGTTTTAACGGTTGTACAACGTCTGCATTCTGTGCACGATGACGCAAAAAGTGATCCATCAACACAATCGCTAACATCGCTTCAGCAATCGGCGTTGCACGCACACCCACACAAGGGTCATGACGACCTTTGGTAAGCATTTCTATCGGATTGCCTTCTAAATCAATACTTTTACCTGCGGTGGTAATACTGGACGTTGGTTTAAGGGCTATCGACACGACAATTTGTTGACCACTAGAAATGCCACCTAACACCCCACCTGAATGATTAGCGGTAAAGCCTTGTGGCGTTAACTCATCACGCGACTCATGGCCAAACTGCTCCACCACTGCAAAACCATCACCAATTTCGACCGCTTTCACCGCATTAATGCTCATCATTGCGTGGGCAATATCGGCATCTAAACGGTCAAAAACTGGTTCACCCCAACCCACAGGCACATTATCGGCAACCACACATAAACGTGCGCCACAGCTTGTGCCATCACGGCGTAATTGAGTAATTAATTCTTCAAATTGAGGCACGACGTTTTTGTCACCACAAAAGAAAGGATTTTGATTCACATAATCCCAATCTAACTCAGTAGCTTTAATATGAGCGATTTGTTGCACAAAGCCCCGAATGACAATGCCAAACTTTTCAAATAAATATTTTTTGGCAATGCCACCTGCGGCAACACGCATCGCCGTTTCGCGCGCGGACGAACGACCGCCACCGCGATAATCTCTAAAACCGTATTTTTGGCTATAGGTATAATCAGCATGACCAGGTCTAAACGTTGTGGCGATATTGCCGTAATCTTTAGACTTTTGATCGGTGTTTTCGATTAATAAACCAATCGGTGTACCTGTGGTTTTGCCTTCAAACACACCCGACAAAATTTTAACTTGGTCTTCTTCTTTACGTTGGGTAGCAAACTGTGAGGTACCCGGTTTACGGCGGTCTAAATCCAGTTGTAAATCGGCCTCGGTGAGTGACAAATTCGGTGGCACACCATCCACAATCGCGCCTAATGCCAAACCATGTGACTCACCAAAGGTAGTGACACGAAATAATTGACCGATAGTATTACCTGCCATTTATACCGCCTCCTGAAACATTTGTTGATAATCACGACATTGTTCCGCCGTTAACGCAAATACCCCAGAGCCACCCTTTTCAAACTCAATCCATGTAAAAGGAACTTCGGAAAACTCTTGAGCTAACGCCCATTCAGAGTTACCTACTTCAACTACTAGTAAGCCATCTTCGGTTAAGTGGTCAGCGGCTTGTGCCAAAATTTGACGGACAATATCTAAACCATCAGCACCTGCGGCTAAGGCTAATTCGGGTTCTTTTTGATATTCATCAGGCAAATCAGCCATATCTTCAGCATCAACATATGGGGGATTGCTGACAATTAAATCATAACGTTGATTAGGTAATTTGCTAAACAAGTCAGATTCAATTAAATTAACATTTTCAATTAAGTTATGATGTTCAACGTTAACTGCCGCAACAGATAAAGCATCTAAAGAAATGTCTGTGCCATCAACAATCGCATCGGGAAAGGCATAAGCCAAAGCAATAGCAATACAACCCGAACCTGTACATAAATCTAAAATGCGTTGTGGTTCTTGTTCGATATAATCAACAAAACGGTTATTTATTAACTCAGCAATCGGTGAGCGTGGAATTAATACGCGCTCATCGACATAAAAAGGATGACCACAAAAATAGGCTAAATTTAATAAATAACCTAAAGGAATACGCTGATTAACACGCTTTTCGATTAACTCAACAATGGCTTGTTTTTCGCTACGCAATAATTTGGCATCTAAAATTTCGGGGTCTGCCGACCATTGCAAGGATAGACTTTGCATCACTAAAGCACTAGCTTCGGCAAACGGGTCTTCGCTACCATGACCAATATGTACATCAGCCGACCGTAAACACGTTACTGTAAAACGAATAAAATCACGAATCGTTGATAATTCAGTCACCGCCTCTGCCAAGGTGGTGCTGGCTATTAACTGGGTGTCTTCCACGCCAAATTCCTCACAAATAACACAATTGCCCTATTGTAACAGTGTTCAAACAACTTCGCTTGCGTCAAAATATCATGCTGAATTTCTAATCTTATTTTTGTTATATCTGTTATGAAAAATAAATTACTTACCGACTTAAAAAAAACCTTAATTGCTGAAAAAATTGCCCCGCCTTTGCCTGCTGCAAAAACCAAACTCGCACCAACATATCAAGCCGATGCGGCTTTAACAGACGAACAATTATTAGCCAAAGCGATGCAAGGTGTGACACCATTGCAATTAGAAGCGACTGCCCCAATACATCGCACAAAAAAACTTGATGACAACACCTTATTACGTCGGGCTGCCGCCGAAGGTGCCAAAGACATGGCACAAGAGGCAATTTCGGATACTGTTGCTTTGCTCAATCCAGTTGCCAGTGAGGCTATCTTAAGTTTTAGAAAAACTGGCATTCAACAAGGTTTGTTTAAAAAACTCAAAGACGGCCATTTGCCGTGGCGTGCTGCAGTTGATTTGCATGGTTGTACTGTTGAACAAGCGCGTGAAGCCGTTTTACAAATTATCTTTGATGCCCAACAAGAAGGCATTACCGTCATTAAAATTGTTCACGGCAAAGGTTATAGTCAGGGTAGCCAAGGCAGTTTATTAAAAACTTGTGTCAATGGTTGGTTGCAACAACATCGTGCGGTATTGGCCTTTCATAGCGCGCCCGCCAAAGATGGGGGTAATGGTGCGGTATTGGTGTTACTCAAAAAACTGGCTCCTGCCACTGAGCGTCAATAATGAAAACAGCTTTACATTCGCTATTTGTCTTATTACTTCTATTGCTAAGTACCGTTGGTTATAGCCAAAGCTTAATGATTGATGGCGACTTTAAAGAAGGCACACTCGAACAATCGTTACAGTATTATTGTGATAATAATAATCAACTTTCATTCTCGGAAGTTCAACACCAAGTATTTACCCCACTCAACAGTGCAGAAATATCATTGGGGTTTAAAAAAACAACGTGTTGGTTTAAGTTTAGCATTACTAATGAAACGCAAGCGCCCGTTAATTTAATTTTTGCCAGTGATTTTAATATTTTTGATAAACTACATTTATTTATTAAGTTTGGTGATGGCTATATTACCAAAAGCATCGGCGATAATATTGCCTACAACACACGCGAAATTCAAACGCGCACACTGGCTATTCCCTTTCAAATAGCACCACGCAGTCAAACTGACTACTACTTAAAATCTTATACAACCAGCTCATTTTATTTAGCACCAAAAATAAAAAGTTATCCTCAGTTTATAAGAACATCTCAACAAATAAACATGCTTATTTTTATGACCTATGGTATTGTCATTGGCTTGTTTTTATATCATTTATTTTTAGTATTTTTAACCAAAGAAAAAGTACAACTTTTATATATTTTATATGTTGGTTTTACACTGTTATTTTTTGCCGCCGAACAAGGCTCTCTTTTTCAATTATGGCCAAACTCTCCAAATTGGAATAATTTTTCTGTTTATAGCTTTGCCTTTTGGGCATTAAGTGCAGGAACTTTATTTTGTCGAATCTTTTTAAATACTAAACATAATCGTTTTATTCACCCCTTTCTCAAATGGTTAGCTGTTTTTTTAGCACTAGCAGGTGCTTTTCACTTTTTACTATCCACATCAATCGTTGCGATGAGTACCTCACTATTAGCGTTGATTGTGATTATTATGCTTTTTTCCATTGCCATTAAACGCTATTTAGAGGGTTTTAATGACGCGAAATTATTTATTGTCGCATGGGGGCTTTTGCTAGTGATAGGTGCAACCATGCTTATTATGATGAATATAGGCAGCAAAAATATTAGTTATGTTTTATTGGCGGCGCAAGTATCATTTGCAGCACAACAAATCTTATTATCGCTTGGGTTAGCACAACGTATTAACTACTTAAAGAAAGAAAAAGAAGAAAAAGAAAAAGAAGCCGCTATTGCCTTGGCCGAGAATCAAGCAAAAACCGACTTTTTAGCGCGTATGAGCCACGAAATTAGAACCCCTATGAATGCAGTGATTGGAGTTGCTCAACTCTTAGAAGCCACCCCATTAAATGACTCTCAACAACATTATATTGGTTTGCTGAAAAATTCTGGAAATTTATTATTAGGCGTTATTAATGACATTTTGGATTATGCCAAAATAACCTCTGGCAATGTTGAATTAGAAAAAACACCGTTTGATTTATCAAACATACTTTCCTCTACTTATCAAATTCTTTCGACAAGCACTCAAAATACAGATATAAACTTAGTATTTAATATCGAAAAAGATGTCCCTCAATGGATAGAAGGTGACCCAATACGCTTACAACAAATTTTATTTAACCTATTAAGTAATGCCATTAAATTTACCAAACAAGGTGAAATCCGTTTACAAGTTAAACGCGTATTTCAAATTGATAAAAATACCGTTAAATTACAAATTATTATTAGTGATACTGGTATTGGTCTTAATAAAGAGCAGATAAAATATATATTCTCTGCTTTTCATCAAGCCGATGCCTCTACCACTCGCAAATATGGCGGTACGGGATTAGGATTAGCGATTAGTAAACAACTAATTGAGTTAATGGGTGGAAGTATTAGTGTGAATAGTCAGCTCGGCAAAGGGACTCAATTTACGATTTTAGTACCTGTATTATTAACCCAAGAAATCCCTATTACCAACCCTCTACAGCCCATTTTACCGTGGGGTGACTTTTATCAACTCAAAGTATTACTCACCGAGGATAACGCTGTTAATCAATTAATTATTAGCTCTTTACTTAAACAAATAGGTATTGAAGCCGATATAGCAAGTAATGGTGAAGAAGCATTTAGTTTAGTCAGCAAAGCTTCTCCTTGTTATGATGTTGTGTTAATGGATTGTGAAATGCCAATTTTGAATGGTTTAGAAGCAACCAAACAAATTCGGACATGGGAGCAACATACTCAACGCAAAGCGGTGCATATTATCGCTTTGACGGCACACGCTCTTCCAGAATATCAACAGCGTTGTCTTGACGCGGGCATGAACGATTATTTGACCAAGCCCTTACTGCTTGAGCAACTAATGGTAAAATTATTGCCTTTAGTCACACCCAAAGATTTGGTTTAATGATTGTATGCTTTACCCACGCCGCACTTTAGGCTAAGGTGCGCGCTATCTATTATTTGAGAGAGTATCCTTCGATGGAACAAGCTTATGCAAGCCTGATTACAGCCATTGGCGAAGACCTTAACCGTGCTGGTTTAGTTGACACCCCCAAACGTGCCGCCAAAGCCTTTCAGTTTTTGTGTAAAGGTTACAACGATGACCTAAATACCATTGTTAATAATGCCGTTTTTCCTTCTGACAATGACGAAATGGTCATTGTTAAAGATATTGAGCTTTACTCTTTGTGTGAGCATCATTTATTACCGTTTATCGGAAAATGTCATGTCGCTTATTTGCCTAGTGGTCAAGTACTAGGTCTGTCAAAATTTGCACGTATTGTTGATATGTATGCACGTCGTTTACAAATTCAAGAAAATCTCACCAAACAAATTGCCGATGCAGTTCAACAAGTGACTGGTGCAAAAGGCGTTGGAGTGATTATTGAAGCAAAGCATATGTGTATGATGATGCGCGGCGTCGAAAAACAAAACTCGGTGATGAAAAGTTCCGTTATGTTAGGACGTTTTAGAGATAACGCCCAAACACGTAATGAGTTTTTAAGTTTGATTAAAGATTAGCCTCGACTACGCTCAGCTACCCCGACTCTGTACCTTGAGCAGAGTCGAATGGTAACTTTATGAGCTCTGACACGTTAATTTCGGCAAAATGGGTAAGTTCTATTGATTAAACCTTAGCAAACACCCTCACCTGAGCAGGTTTTAAGCGTACTTGTTGACCTGCACTAATCGCTAATTCTTGTAGTTTTGGCCGTGTGACTTCGACCTCATAATGTTTGCCATCGCTGTCTTCTAGCTCAACACGAATACTCGCGCCAAAAGCTAAAATACGACTGATGGTTGCTACTAAACCCTCGCGTGATTGTGGGTCAGTAATAATTTCTAACTCATGCGGACGGACAAAACCCAAGGCTTCTGCGCCATGCGCCACATCATGTTCGCCCAACGGCAAGATTGCTTCACCACTGTGCAAATGATTGTCATGGACTCGACCATGAAATAAATTCACTGCGCCTAAAAAGTTATAAACAAACGGTGTGGCAGGATGTTCATAAACCTCTTGTGGCGCACCGAGCTGTTCAACATGACCTTGGTTCATTAACACAATACGGTCAGCTACTTCTAGGGCTTCTTCTTGGTCATGGGTGACAAAAATACTGGTGATATGTAATTCATCGTGCAACCGGCGCAACCAACGACGTAATTCTTTACGTACTTTGGCATCTAAAGCACCAAATGGTTCATCTAATAACAACACACGCGGTTCAACCGCTAAAGCACGCGCTAAGGCAATACGTTGGCGTTGACCACCTGATAATTGGGGTGGATAACGGTCAGCTAACCAATCCAGTTGCACTAAGTTTAATAGTTCATGGACTTTCTTTTTGATTTCTGACTCTGATGGCCGTTGTGCTTTGGGCTTCATGCGTAAACCAAAGGCGACATTATCAAACACGGTCATGTGTTTAAATAAGGCATAATGTTGAAACACAAAACCCACTTGTCGTTCGCGGACATGGGCTTGCGAAGCATCCTCACCTTCTAAAAATACTGAGCCACTATCGGCACTTTCTAAGCCTGCAATAATCCGTAATAAAGTGGTTTTGCCACAACCCGATGGGCCTAATAAAGCCACTAATTCGCCAGTCGGAAACTCTAAACTGACATTATCTAAGGCAACAAAGTCACCAAAACGTTTGTTGATATTTTTAACTTCAATACTCATGATTTATGACTCAATAACGGTATCACGTTGTAAACGCCATTCGACAAAGGTTTTAATGACTAAGGTCACTAAGGCTAATAAGGCCAATAACGAAGCCACAGCAAAAGCAGCGGCAAAACTATATTCGTTATATAAAATCTCGACATGTAAGGGCATGGTATTAGTCATGCCACGAATATGACCAGACACTACTGACACTGCACCAAACTCCCCCATTGCCCGCGCATTGGACAAAATCACTCCATACAACAACGCCCATTTAATGTTGGGTAAGGTGATATGCCAGAAAGTTTGCCAACCCGATGCACCCAAGACCACCGCTGCCTCTTCTTCCTCTTTGCCTTGTGCTTGCATTAAGGGAATTAACTCACGGGCAACAAAGGGAAAAGTGACAAATACCGTAGCCAAGACCATTCCAGGGATAGCAAAAATAACTTTAATATCGTTTTCAAATAACCAATCGCCAAACCAACCTTGTGCGCCAAAGATCAACACATAAATTAAACCTGCAACCACAGGGGATACCGAAAATGGCAAATCAATGAGCGTGATTAATAATTGTTTGCCTCTAAATTCAAATTTAGTAATTGCCCATGCTGCCGATACCCCAAACACTAAATTTAACGGTACAGAAATCGCAGCAATGGTTAAGGTTAAAAAGATGGCTGATTTAGCATCAGATTCAACTAAGGCGGCTAAATAAACGTCCCAACCTTTACGAAACGCTTCTATAAATACCGTTGCTAAGGGCAATACTAAAAATAAGACAAAAAAACCCAAAGCTAAGCTTAATAAAGTCCAACGCACCCATGTCGGTTCACGAGTGGCTGAAGAACTTTGATAACGCGGTTTATTTAAACTTTTTCCAACATATCCTGCCATGATTAGCGACTCCCACGACGTGTTGTCCATGCTTGCAACAAATTAATGGCCAATAACAAGATAAAACTAATCACCAACATCACTACCGCAATAGAGGTTGCACCTGCATAATCGTATTGCTCTAACTTGGTAATAATCATTAACGGGGTAATTTCTGACACCATCGGAATGTTGCCTGCAATAAATATGACCGAGCCATACTCCCCCACCGCACGCGCAAACGCTAAAGCAAAACCTGTTAATAACGCAGGGGTTAAAATTGGTAACACCACATATCTAAAAGTTTGCCAACGATTTGCACCTAAACTGGCGGCGGCTTCTTCGAGTTCGGTTTCTAAATCTTGCAAAACGGGTTGTACGGTGCGTACCACAAACGGCAAGCCAATAAACACTAAGGCAACCAATACGCCTAATGGGGTAAATGCAACCTTAATACCTAAAGGTTCTAAATATTGTCCCAACCAACCATTACCTGAATAAATTGCGGTTAAGGCTATACCTGCAACAGCGGTCGGTAAGGCAAAAGGTAAATCGACTAAAGCATCAACCAGTTTTTTACCAAAAAACTCATAACGCACTAGCACCCACGCAAAAATCAGCCCAAAAACCGCATTAATTAACGCTGCGCCTAAAGACGCGCCAAAGGTTAATTTGTACGAGGCGACCATCCGTGGTGAGCTAATAATCTCCCAAAACTCGGCTAAACTCAGGCTAAAGGTTTTAATAAATACCGCTGACAAAGGAATAAGCACAATTAACGACAAATACACTAAGGTATAACCCAGTGATAAATGAAAGCCAGATAGCACACGATGCTGAGCCATGATGCTCTGTACTCCATAATAAACAACTCATTTGATGAGTTTTGCTAAGGCTAAATAGAGAAATGATGACTAAAGCCATCAAAAACGATGGCCAGTGTAATAAAAAGCTCCTGATAACAATAAATAATTTATTAGAAGATTCTTATAACTTAAAAGAATAATAAACTTCGACTTTGCTCAGAGAACATGTTGATGTTAGTCGAGCTTAGTCGTGGTGGCTGAGCGTAGTCGAAGTCCAATCAGGCAGATAACCGCCAAAAATCGACTAACTCTTGTTCGCTAAATTGTGAACAAAAATACTCAAACAACTCCATGCCTTGTGGCCATGCACCAAAGCCAGAAGCGACATTGATATGCCCCACATCACCCAAATTAATTAACTGACTGCCCCAAATCGTTGCCCATGCTTTGGCTTTTTCCAGTGATAAATACGGGTCAGTGGTGCTAGCAATCACTAAACTTGGTACAGGTAAAGTTGCTGCTAGTTCACTGGCGGCAATCGAAAAACGTTGTGGGTCAGCAGGGGCAACTAAAAACACACCAGCGATTTTTTTAGGATTCATCAGAGCTGCTTTAACACTGATTAAACATCCAAAACTATGTGCAACTAGCCATAATTTATCGGCTGGGCAAAAATCAATGGTCTGTTGTAAGCGTTGTGTCCATGTCTCTAACTGAGGATGATGCCAGTCGTCTTGTTGCACTCTCACGGCATCAGTATCTTGCGTTTGCCACCATGACTGCCAGTGTTCGGGTTCACTGCCATGTAAGCCTGCAACAATCAAAGTAGCGGTACGCATGATACATTCCTCTTAGATTAGAACTTACGCGGTTATCGCTTGTGTGTTCTCTGAATAATCGTTTATCACGATTTTCAGCTCACAAAACGCGCTAATTTCGGTAAAATTCGTAAGTCCTTGGGTCATGGGATTAAAACTTATGCTCAACACCGAAAGCCAAAGCTGTTTCTTCGACATCGTTAGGTACAGGCACAAGCGCATCTTTTTTCACTTCTTCACGGTTGGTGTACCATGCAAAAGCACGTGTTTTTGAGGTAATGTTATAGTCTGCACCCACGCTAAACGCGGTTCTTTCGGTCAAACCACCGACGGCAATTTTGGCCTCGTCATCGGCTTCGGCAGTGCTGTATTGCGCTTTTAACACGACATCACCTAGTTTGTAGGCTGTTCCCAACAAATAGGCTTTTTCACCATCGTTACCACTGACGTTTTCATTGGTGCTATACAAGGCATTGACGGTTAAATCGGCGACGTTATAAGACACGGCTAAACGAATACCCTCGCCTTCACGTGCTGCCCCAAACAAAGCACTACGCCCCACAATACTTTTGTTGACACCTAAAGCACTATATAAACCAATATCCTTATTGTCATAAACCACCGACAAAGACGTACCATTGGTAGCTTTAGCAGCCACGTCTTGAGTTTGACTCAACACGTTAAATTGTAAGCCTTTAAAAGACGGTGATTCATAGCCAATAGCATTATTGGCACGGTCTTCACCTGCAATGGTAAATTCAATATCACCCAAGAAGTCGTTAAATAAATCTGTTTTGCCTTGTGCATTTTTGAGATAGGTATCAAAACGACCTGCTTTAACTGTTCCTAAATCTTTATGTTTAATACCCACAAAACGGTTACGTTGCGTTAAGTCTGTGCCTTCACCATCCGTACTAATCCCCCACTCAATGGCATATACCGCACTTAAAGTAGCGGTTAATTCATCTTCGCCACGCACCCCAAAACGTGAAGCGTTACTTTGCAGGCGGGTATAATCTTCATCAGCAGTGGCAGGATTTTGATTATCTTTTTGATAACTTTCGGCAGAAATATTTAACTGTCCATAAACTTTGGGCGCAGCTTGCGCGCTCAATGGTAATAACAACACGGCAGAAATAGACAAAGCTAAAGCATGAAGCTTCATAATGAACTCCAAAAATTTAAGATAAAGGTGAAAAAGTACTCCTCCCCATGACGAGGGGGAGGCAGGGAGGGGGTTGTAGCTTATAACCCCACCCTAACCCTCCCCTAAATTAGGGGAGGGAAATAATTGATAACGTAAGCCCCAAAACTGGATTTAACGTTTGCTATAAATTTGGTCAAAAATACCATCATCAGCGAAGTGAGCAGCTTGGGCGGCTGACCATCCGCCAAAGTCTTTAATGGTAAATAACTTCACAGGTGCAAATTGTTTGGCGTATTTAGCCGCAATTTTAGGGTCTGTCGGGCGGTAATAGTTGCGTCCTGCAATTTCTTGACCTTCAGGTGAATACAAATACTGCAAATAGGCATTGGCAATTTGGGTTGTGCCATGCTTTTTGGCATATTTATCAACCACTGCAACAGGTGGCTCGGCTAAAATAGAGACACTGGGCGTGACAATCTCAAATTTCTCTGGCCCTAACTCTTTGACGGCTAAATAGGCTTCGTTTTCCCATGCCAATAACACATCACCAATGCCACGCTCAGCAAAGGTGGTTAAAGAGCCACGCGCGCCCGAATCTAAGACTTTGACGTTTTGAAATAACTGTTTGAGGAATTTCTGCGCGCTATCGGCATTACCTTTAGGTTGGCGTAAGGCATAACCCCAAGCAGCTAAATAGTTCCAACGTGCGCCACCTGATGTTTTAGGATTCGGCGTGACCACTTCTACGCCAGCTTTGACTAAATCATTCCAGTCTTTGATTTTTTTCGGATTGCCTTTACGCACTAAAAAGACAATGGTTGAGGTATAAGGCGAAGCATTATTGGGTAAGCGTGTTTGCCAGTTTTCGGCAATTAAACCCCGTTGAGCAATGGCATCAATGTCATACGCTAAGGCTAAGGTGACAACATCGGCTTCTAAACCATCAATGACCGAACGGCCTTGTTTGCCTGAACCACCATGAGATTGTTTAAAACTAATGTCTTCACCGCCTTTGGCTTTCCAATGTTTGGCAAAAGCAACATTATATTCTTGGTATAACTCACGGGTCGGGTCATAAGAGACATTTAAAAAGTCTTTGGCAAACGCAACATTACCAACACCTAATGCCAATAATACCGCTAATAATTTTTTAGTCATGATTCGCTCTCAAGCTACGTAAAGTGGATTGAGAGCATCATATCCTTTCCGCATAAAAACTAAAAAGAATATATAGTTATATTTTAATATCAAAATTGAATATATAAATCTCCGCTCTTTTCCTTTTTACAAAAGAGAAAGAGAGGGAACTACACAAATTCAATAAAATAGATTTTTAACAATAAAATCACCTAGCCCTCTCTTAGTAAGAAGATAAGGAACAACATCAGAATAGATACTTGACCTAATCAAGCTAAATCATCAAACAGCGTTTTAATTAATGCTGCCGTTTTTAAAGGTCGCTCTAAAGGAAACATGTGTCCGCCTTCGGTGTAATACAATTTAACAGGCTGTTGCCGCACCAAACGTTCAGGATAGCCTGTATGAGCAAAATGACTATCTTTGCCAACCACAATCGCTGCTGGCATAGCTAATGGCTTTCTAAACCGCCATGTATTCGTTGGTACATTATTAAAAATAGCTACTTCGGTACTGACAGGAATAGTCAAACACACACCGTTAGCACAATCCTTTAGACCATAGTTGATGTAGTCTGCAAAACATTGTTCATCAAAGGTTTTAAATAAACTTTTAGGACGTAAACTAGCGGCAGCTTCGGCTCGACTTGGCCAAACTTCACGTCTATTTTTACTTTTCGCTGCTGGGGTCAAACTCTCTGCTTTACCTAGTAATTTAGCAAGATGTAGCTTATAAGCATCCATACCATTAAACATAGGCGGATCCAACATCACTAAGGCTTTGACTAAATGAGGAAAACGATGGGCTACCATATAACTAGTCATAGCTCCTAAAGAATGTCCCAAAACATAAACCGCTTGTCCACCACTTTGCCGAGCAATCGAATCGGCAACCTGCTCTGTTAATGACCACCAATGATTATCAACAGGATACTTATCATCTAGCCCAATCATTGGAATCATCACCACCTGAAAATCATTGTCTAATTGGGTCAGCATTTTTCGATAGCAGGCTGATGGCACACCATTTGCGTGAGCAAAATGTAAAATTGGCTTGGTCATTGTCAAAAACTCTTACAGTTACAATCTCAAATTGACTGTACCACAAGAGTGTTTAAGATGATGTGACTTGTCAGTTTTATAAAATGGATAGATTAAACGATGAAAGCTCTCACCTTTTCTGTTATTAGCCTATTATTACTGAATGCCTGTTCACAAGAACAGCAAAACAAAATTAGTCGTAGCTTGCAAAATTGGACTGGCACTGATGGCGTATTAGAGGTTTATGCTGGTGACAAACTGGTGAAGCGTTTTATCAAGATTGATAAACTAAGTACTGCGACAGGTACTGATGATGGCAGTGTTCGGTCTTATCGTTTTGGTTATGGCATTTTAGATGAAAACTTAAACATGGTCGCCGATGCAGGCGAAAAAAAAGTGTATTTTGAAGTCAGCGACTATAGTACGCCATATGTGTTTTTTGAAGCACCTCGCTGAATGTTGATTTATTAGAGCATTACACTTTAGACTCCAAATACAGACGCAAATTACTCTTGCATAAGTCTTAATATTTGAAGCGATGTAAGGTTGTTTATTACTATTCGAAAAAAAACCCTTTCTGTTTTGCAGAAAGGGTTTTTTGGATTGGGGTCTGGCGATGACCTACTCTCACATGGCGAATGCCACACTACCATTGGCGTACTATGGTTTCACTTCTGAGTTCGGGAAGGGATCAGGTGGTTCACACGTACTATGGTCGCCAGACAAACTGTTTGAGCTGTTAGCTCTAATCTGTTTATCTTTACAACGAGAAAATTGAGTTTGATTTAAGTTTTTATGTTTTGTATCTGATATTGGACTGAATCAAGTAAACTGTTTTGGTGTTATATAGTCAAGCCTCACGAGCAATTAGTATTCGTTAGCTTCACGCGTCACCGCGCTTCCACACCGAACCTATCAACGTCATGGTCTCTAACGGCTCTTTAGGAGAGTTAAACTCTCAGGGAGACCTTATCTTGAGGGAGGCTTCGTGCTTAGATGCTTTCAGCACTTATCCCTTCCGAACATAGCTACCCGGCAGTGCCACTGGCGTGACAACCGGAACACCAGAGGTTCGTCCACTTCGGTCCTCTCGTACTAGAAGCAGATCCTCTCAAGTCTCCAACGCCCACGGTAGATAGGGACCGAACTGTCTCACGACGTTCTAAACCCAGCTCGCGTACCTCTTTAAATGGCGAACAGCCATACCCTTGGGACCTGCTTCAGCCCCAGGATGAGATGAGCCGACATCGAGGTGCCAAACACCGCCGTCGATATGAACTCTTGGGCGGTATCAGCCTGTTATCCCCAGAGTACCTTTTATCCGTTGAGCGATGGCCCTTCCATACAGAACCACCGGATCACTAAGACCTACTTTCGTACCTGCTCGACTTGTGGGTCTCGCAGTTAAGCGCGCTTTTGCCTTTATACTCAGTGCGTGATTTCCGACCACGCTGAGCGCACCTTCGTACTCCTCCGTTACTCTTTAGGAGGAGACCGCCCCAGTCAAACTACCCACCATACACTGTCCCCGCTCCCGATCAGGGAGCTGGGTTAGAACCTCAACATTACCAGGGTGGTATTTCAAGAATGGCTCCATACAAACTAGCGTTCGTACTTCAAAGCCTCCCACCTATCCTACACAAGTAAGGTCAAAGTTCAATGCAAAGCTGCAGTAAAGGTTCACGGGGTCTTTCCGTCTAGCCGCGGGTACACGGCATCTTCACCGCGATTTCGATTTCACTGAGTCTCTGGTGGAGACAGCGCCGCCATCATTATGCCATTCGTGCAGGTCGGAACTTACCCGACAAGGAATTTCGCTACCTTAGGACCGTTATAGTTACGGCCGCCGTTTACTGGGGCTTCGATCAAGAGCTTCGCTTTCGCTAACCCCATCAATTAACCTTCCAGCACCGGGCAGGCATCACACCCTATACGTCCACTTTCGTGTTTGCAGAGTGCTGTGTTTTTAATAAACAGTTGCAGCGGCCTAGTTTCTGAGGCTGCCAAAGGCTTACGTAGTAAATACTTCACCCTCAACAGCGTACCTTCTCCCGAAGTTACGGTACTATTTTGCCTAGTTCCTTCACCAGAGTTCTCTCAAGCGCCTTGGTCTTCTCGACCTGACCACCTGTGTCGGTTTCGGGTACGATCCCTTACTGACTGAAGCTTAGGAGCTTTTCTTGGAAGCATGGCATCTATCACTTCTTTGTACAAGTACAAATTCGTCTCAGTTCTCAGCATAGAGTAGCCCGGATTTGCCTAAGCTACATGCCTACAACCTTTCTCCAGCACAACCGATCGCTGGTAGATATAGCCTTCTCCGTCCCTCCATCGCATCAGTAAGAGGTACAGGAATATTAACCTGTTTCCCATCGACTACGCTTTTCAGCCTCGCCTTAGGGGTCGACTCACCCTGCGCCGATTAACGTTGCGCAGGAACCCTTGGTCTTCCGGCGGGGAAGTTTTTCACTCCCCTTGTCGTTACTCACGTCAGCATTCGCACTTCTGATATCTCCAGCATGCTTCTCAACACACCTTCGCAGACTTACAGAACGCTCCCCTACCACGTGCACTGAGTGCACATCCGCAGCTTCGGCTTCTAGTTTTAGCCCCGTTACATCTTCCGCGCAGGCCGACTCGACTAGTGAGCTATTACGCTTTCTTTAAAGGGTGGCTGCTTCTAAGCCAACCTCCTAGCTGTCTATGCCTTCCCACATCGTTTCCCACTTAACTAGAAATTTGGGGCCTTAGCTGGCGGTCTGGGTTGTTTCCCTCTTGACGATGGACATTAGCACCCACCGTCTGTCTCCCGGATAGTACTCACAGGTATTCGGAGTTTGCATCGGTTTGCTAAGTCGGTATGACCCGCTAGCCGAAACAGTGCTCTACCCCCTGTGGTATTCGTCCGAGGCGCTACCTAAATAGCTTTCGGGGAGAACCAGCTATCACCGAGTTTGATTAGCCTTTCACCCCTATCCACAAGTCATCCCCCGGCTTTTCAACGACGGTGGGTTCGGGCCTCCAGTTCATGTTACTGAACCTTCACCCTGCTCATGGATAGATCACCCGGTTTCGGGTCTACTCCCAGCAACTTAACGCCCTATTCAGACTCGATTTCTCTACGGCTCCCCTATTCGGTTAACCTTGCTACTGAGAATAAGTCGCTGACCCATTATACAAAAGGTACGCAGTCACACCACGAAGGTGCTCCTACTGCTTGTATGCATACGGTTTCAGGTTCTATTTCACTCCGTTCACCACGGTTCTTTTCGCCTTTCCCTCACGGTACTTGTTCACTATCGGTCAGTCAGGAGTATTTAGCCTTGGAGGATGGTCCCCCCATCTTCAAACAGGATTTCACGTGTCCCGTCCTACTCGTTTTCATCGACTATGCCCTTTCGTGTACGGGGCTATCACCTACTATGGCCGCACTTTCCAGAGCGTTCCACTAAAGCATAATCGACTTAAGGGCTGCTCCCATTTCGCTCGCCGCTACTCAGGGAATCTCAATTGATTTCTTTTCCTGAGGGTACTGAGATGTTTCACTTCCCCTCGTTCGCCTCACACACCTATGTATTCAGTGTGTGATACCTATCTTACGATAGGTGGGTTTCCCCATTCAGACATCTCCGGATCAAAGGTACATTGCCACCTCCCCGAAGCTTTTCGCAGGCTATCACGTCTTTCTTCGCCTCTGACTGCCAAGGCATCCACCGTATGCACTTTGTCACTTGACTATATAACCCAAAACAGTCTCTCAACTGCCTAAGCTATACGATGACTAGACAACTTAATTGACTTTATTAAGTGTCTTTATTCATTTTCGTAACACCGTACCAAGTTCGCTTGACTCAGTTCTCTATTCAGATACTATATGTTCACTTACTATCTCAACAACAACTCAACCACTTTTACGCAGTATGGATGCCATCTCAATAACAATGAATCATAAAAATTTCTTTAGACTCAATTTTCATGTTGTTAAAGATCTTAACGCCGACTCGTCATCAAGCGTCTTATTTCATCTAGTGATTACTAGACCTTAGCACTCTAAGCAATATCTTTTTATCACTCAAAACACTAAGGTCTAGTAATGGTGGAGCCTAACGGGGTCGAACCGTTGACATCCAGCTTGCAAAGCTGGCGCTCTACCAACTGAGCTAAGGCCCCAAAGCCTTGCCATCCAATCCTTTCAAATCTAGCTTCTCGTTGATTATGGTGGGTCTGGGCAGACTTGAACTGCCGACCCCACGCTTATCAAGCGTGTGCTCTAACCAACTGAGCTACAGACCCGAATCAATCGCATGGACTTCTTACAGCACATACAGAACAATAAGTAATTTGTTGTGAATCCTTACTAACGACACATCATCTTTCGTTAAGGAGGTGATCCAGCCGCAGGTTCCCCTACGGCTACCTTGTTACGACTTCACCCCAGTCATCGACCACACCGTGGTAATCGCCCTCCTTGCGGTTAGGCTAACTACTTCTGGTGCAATAGACTCCCATGGTGTGACGGGCGGTGTGTACAAGGCCCGGGAACGTATTCACCGCGACATTCTGATCCGCGATTACTAGCGATTCCGACTTCATGGAGTCGAGTTGCAGACTCCAATCTGGACTACGATTGGCTTTATGAGATTAGCATGCCCTCGCGGGGTAGCAACCCTCTGTACCAACCATTGTAGCACGTGTGTAGCCCTGGCCGTAAGGGCCATGATGACTTGACGTCGTCCCCGCCTTCCTCCGGTTTGTCACCGGCAGTATCTTTAGAGTTCCCACCATTACGTGCTGGCAAATAAAGAAAAGGGTTGCGCTCGTTGCGGGACTTAACCCAACATCTCACGACACGAGCTGACGACAGCCATGCAGCACCTGTGTTCTGATTCCCGAAGGCACTCCAGCATCTCTGCCAGATTCCAGACATGTCAAGGCCAGGTAAGGTTCTTCGCGTTGCATCGAATTAAACCACATGCTCCACCGCTTGTGCGGGCCCCCGTCAATTCATTTGAGTTTTAGTCTTGCGACCGTACTCCCCAGGCGGTCAACTTATCGCGTTAGCTACGCCACTAAGCCCTCAAGGAGCCCAACGGCTAGTTGACATCGTTTACAGCATGGACTACCAGGGTATCTAATCCTGTTTGCTCCCCATGCTTTCGCACCTCAGCGTCAGTGTCAGGCCAGAAGGCTGCCTTCGCCATCGGTATTCCTCCAGATCTCTACGCATTTCACCGCTACACCTGGAATTCTACCTTCCTCTCCCACACTCTAGTTAGCCAGTATCCGATGCAGTGCCTAGGTTGAGCCCAGGGATTTCACATCAGACTTAACAAACCGCCTACGCGCGCTTTACGCCCAGTAATTCCGATTAACGCTTGCACCCTCTGTATTACCGCGGCTGCTGGCACAGAGTTAGCCGGTGCTTATTCTGTAGGTAACGTCAATGATGATTGGTATTAACAATCATCCTTTCCTCCCTACTTAAAGTGCTTTACAACCCGAAGGCCTTCTTCACACACGCGGCATGGCTGGATCAGGGTTGCCCCCATTGTCCAATATTCCCCACTGCTGCCTCCCGTAGGAGTCTGGACCGTGTCTCAGTTCCAGTGTGGCTGGTCATCCTCTCAGACCAGCTACAGATCGTCGCCTTGGTAGGCCTTTACCCTACCAACTAGCTAATCCGGCCTAGGCTCATCTATTAGCAAGAGGTCCGAAGATCCCCCTCTTTCTCCCGTAGGACGTATGCGGTATTAGCGTTCCTTTCGGAACGTTATCCCCCACTAATAGGCAGATTCCTAGGTATTACTCACCCGTTCGCCGCTAACCCCGAAAGGTCCGCTCGACTTGCATGTGTTAAGCCTGCCGCCAGCGTTCAATCTGAGCCATGATCAAACTCTTCAGTTTAATTTATTGTGGTGCTTTTATCGAAAACACCAAAATCTTGGCTCAGCAGAATTAAAAAATACTCTCAAATTACTGAGAATCTTTACTCTGCTGATAATATTTGATAATAATACCGCCAGTAAAAATTCACACAAATTACTTATCACTCTGTTAAAGATCATACCAATCATCGTCTGATTAGCTTTCAACACCCAACCAATCTCTCAATCAGTCAGCGCGTCGGGCTGCACATTTTACAGCATTTCTACCTTACCGCAAGATGTTTTTTAAATTTATTTGCTTCCGCAAACTCATCCAATCATTCACCTCACCCCAACACCTTAGCTTCCGCTTCGCTCGTTGGCAGGCCGCGCATTCTATCCGATTTTATTCGATTGTCAATAAGTTTTTACAACTCATTTCCATTCATTCAAAATCCGCCAAAATTACACCAAAAACAATCAACTCATTGATTATAAAAGCAATTTTAGCCAGTCATGCCCAACTCAGGACGCGCATTATATAGCGTTAAACATCCTTGTCAAAGCTTTTTTTAACTTCAAGTTCTCTTTGCTTAAAAACCACTCAAAATGCACTTTATAAATGGTTTTTAACATTCTTAATAGCTCAATGTCACTCTGGCAATTGCTTTTTTGCCTGCTTGAATCACTTTGGATTGACCAATTGCAATACGATAATCTGATGCAACTTTTACGCCGTCAATAAAAACGACACCTCGTGTCAATACATCCTTGGCTCCTGCGGCATTTTTAACCAGTCCTGCCCTATTTAATACTGCACTGATTGGTAAATCTATGACGCCTTGTTCTACCTTAATCGTGACATCGGGCGCATCTTCAGGAATTTCGCCATACGCTAGAGTATTACCTGCTGCCTTATGAGCATTGGCTGCCGCTTCTGAATTATGAAAACGAGTGATAATTTCTTCTGCTAAAATCTTTTTAACTTCTTGAGGATTACGACCAGTTGCTATGTCTTGTAATAACTGTTTAACCTCGCTCATGCTTTTAAAACTGAGTAGTTCGAAATAACGTGGAATTAGGCTATCGGGCATAGAGAGTATTTTTTGATACATTTCGCCTGCACTATCGTTAACACCAATATAATTTCCCAAAGATTTAGACATTTTTTGCACACCGTCCAAACCTTCTAAAATAGGCAATGTGATGCATATTTGTGCGGGTTGTTGGTATCGTGTTTGTAAGGTACGTCCCATCAATAAATTAAACTTTTGGTCTGTCCCTCCAAGCTCTACATCTGCCTCAAGGGCAACGGAGTCATACCCTTGTATGAGAGGATATAAAAACTCATGAATAGCAATTGATTGCTGATTGGCAAACCGTTTGGAAAAGTCATCACGTTCCATCATACGTGTGACGGTATATTGCGCAGCAAGCTGAATCATATCAGCAGCCGATTTTTGCCCCATCCACTCGGAGTTAAACACAATTCGAGTTTTTTGAGGGTCTAAGATTTTAAAAACTTGTTCTTGATAACTTTTAGCATTTTCTTTGACCTGTTCTTGTGTTAACGGTTTTCGGGTGACATTTTTGCCTGTTGGATCACCAATCATTCCAGTAAAATCACCTATTAGGAACAATATTTCATGACCTAAATCCTGAAAGACTTTTAGTTTGTTAATAAGAACAGTATGACCTAAATGCAAGTCCGGAGCGGTTGGATCAAAACCTGCCTTAATTTTTAGGGGACGACCTTCTTTAAGCTTAGCTAGAAGCTCTGTTTCTTGAATAATTTCTTCTGTTCCACGCTTGATAAGCTCAAGTTGCTGTTCTGCTGTCATCATGTTTTTGCTACGCTTCTTATCAATATAAAATGATGTGCTATTTTAATGAGAAATTGTCTATGAATAAAATTTTTTTGGGTCTTATGTCAGGAACCAGTTTAGATGCGGTTGATGGAGTAGCAATTTCTTTTGATAGCGATGAAAAAATGACGCTATTAGGAACACATTCGTTAATGCTAAATACACAACTTCGCACTGATATTTTAGCCTTAACACAGCCCAACACTAATGAGATTGAACGTTTAGGTCAGGTTGATGTGCAAGTAGCACAGTTATTTGCCCAGTGTGCAAATGAGTTATTAAGCAAATTAAATATCTCTAGACAACAAGTTAGCGCAATTGGCAGTCATGGTCAAACAATTCGCCATCGTCCGTATCTTAATCCTCCGTTTACTCTTCAAATTGGCGACCCTAATGTCATCGCGGAACAAACAGGCATCACAGTGATCGCGGACTTTAGACGACGCGATGTTGCCGCTGGTGGACAAGGCGCACCTTTAGTACCTGCCTTTCACGAAGCTTTACTGCGAAGTAACACGGTTAATCGAGTGGTGCTTAACTTGGGTGGTATGGCCAATATCACAGTACTTGCCGCCGATACTGCACAAAAAGCGTACGGCTATGATACAGGTCCTGCTAATGTGCTAATGGATGCCTGGTGCCAACATACTTTGCAACAAGCGTTTGATAATAATGGTGAATGGGCTGCAAGTGGTAACATAAATCAATCGTTATTAACTGCGATGTTAGCTCATCCTTTTTTTGCCAAGATGCCACCCAAAAGTACAGGCCGAGAAGATTTTCATTTAGATTGGTTATTTGCGTTTTTGCGTGACAACTATGCTGATGTTTTAGCAGAAGATATTCAAGCAACATTATTGGCACTAACCTCACAATCGGTGGCCGATGCTGTTATCAACACAGGCTTCAAAACAGGGGAGTTATGGTTATGTGGAGGTGGTGCTTATAATCAGGCATTATGGCAAAAACTGTCCAAATTATTGCCTCACTTTAGCTTACACAGTACAGCTGATATTGGTATCGCTCCAACATGGATTGAAGCCTGTGCCTTTGCATGGTTAGCTAAACAAACAATATCTGGATTAAGTGGCAACCTTCCTGCAGTGACAGGCGCAGCAGGAAGGCGTATTTTGGGAGGGATTTACCAAGCCTAAATGGAGAACGAAGAACCACAACCACAAGTTGTCGTAGCATTTGGGTTTTTAATGACAAAACGTGAGCCTTCTAGTCCTTCAACATAATCGACCTCTGAGCCAACTAAATACTGAAAACTCAGAGAGTCAACCAACATGGTAACATCCTCATTTTGAAAGATGGAATCCGTGTCGTTACTATTTTCATCAAAGGTAAAACCATAGGAGAACCCCGAACAACCGCCACCCGTGATATAAACACGCAGCTTTAGATTAGGATTCGCTTCACCTTCACGCAATTTACGCACTTTGGCTGCCGCACGGTCTGTTAGAATCATGCCTTGAGCATCAGACATTATGTCGCCTCTATCATTTGTAGTTGACTAAATTACTAAAGTATTATCTAAGTATTGCTGGATTGAGTCAATGAATATCCAAAAACAAAAAGCCCAGCCGAAGCTGAGCTTTTACGAATAAGCCAACTTGCTAAATTATTCGTCTTTTAATGCACACTCAAAGCTAGCTGGATCATGTTTGCAACGTACACGCTTAAGCAAGCTGAGCATCTTTTTGTCATAGATACCGTCAGCAGCTAACGCAATACGCGACTCACGCATTAATTTGATATAACCTGGCTTGTCGGCCTCGGCAACATCCATCCAGTATTTAGCTGGAACATCTTTTTCAGTTTTTTCGATAGTTTTGAATGCTTTGTCAACTTGAGTTGCTACATATTCGCGGCTCTTTTGACCAAAACCTTCTGGGAATTTTTTAGGATTGATAATGATGTTGCCAGTAATTTGTACGATTGGGAAACGTACAATAGCACCTTTAGTGCCCAAACCTTTGTACAATTCTAAAGGCTTGATGGCAACTGCTGGTGCTGCAACGATGTCTACTTGACCATTGTTGAATTTACCAGCAAAGTTAGTTACGTCAGAAGCAACTGGTTGTGCACCAATTTTTTGAACCATTTTTGCTTGAGATTTATCATAGTCTAACACAGCGATTTTTTTGCCAGACACTTTAGATAAGTTGTTGATTGCACGGTCATTAACTAATAAATAACCCGCACCTAAAGGCATTACACCAACAACTTCATATGCACCACTGGTCATATAAGTACCCATTTTTGGATTACTTAACAAAGTCAAGACATCTTTCATTTGGGCATAAGTTGTGATTGCACCAATTGAGTCAATGCTACCTGTAAAAGTGTTAAATTGGCGACCACGTAAACCTGTTAAGCTCACTCCGTCACATTGACCTGCTTTAAAATCTTCGGCAGCAATACGCTCATCGGTATAAGGCTTTAATGTAATATCAGCACCCCATTTGGCAGCTGCTAAAGAATAGTCCTTCATCATGGCATAGACGTCACCGCCTGTACCTAAAAGGTCAAATACGCATACAGTTTGTTTGGCTGCGTGTGCGGCTGTGCTTAAAACAACACTTGCCGTTACAACTGCGGCAGCTAACATATTAGTTTTTTTCATGGTATACCCTTCGTCTCTGGTTTTTGAATGTTATAACACTTTTTTCAAGTGCTAATAAAATCACATATATCAAGCCGCCAAACACCGTTTGTTCATGAACAATGTACACAACGTAGAATGAAATATGCAAATTAGCGTTATTAAGACTTATTCACTTATCACGGAGCAGTCAAAAGGACTCACCGAGGTTCTTCTTACAACAAGTAAAACCCGAAATAGCTCACTCAACTCAAAGTGTTAACTAAAACCGAAAAGCCAAGCCTTATTATTAAATACAATTATCATAGACAATCTGTTTTACAGTCATTTTACTGTTTAATATCATTACATGTCTGTTTGTTTTGTACACTCATTGCCTATATTATGAATAAATGATGTAGTTATTTCACGTTTTTAACAAGTCTTTTGTAAATTTTGACACAAAAAAAGGGTGGCGAGGTGCCACCCCAAAAGAGGGTTCTTTTGAAGAACAGCAAAACTGTTCAAAATTAATACAACACCTAAATAGCTTTTGTATATCTATTTAGACAATTGCATTAAGCAGCTTTACGCTTTTCACCAGCAGCAACTAAGTCACCAAATAATTTTTCGGCTTCAACTTTAATTTTGTCTGCTTCAACTTTTAAGGTTTCTACCAAACCAACAGCGACTAAGACAACTTTTTTGTCGTTAGCAGCTTGCTCACCACGAGCTGCTTGGCCAGCAGCAACTAATTTATCTAATTGCTTTTGACCTTCTTCTTCAACTTTAGCAACAACTTCTTCAACTTTGGATACTACACCCAAACCTGCCAAAGAAACTTGATTGCCCAACTCTTTTACACGATCAGCAAATTTAACTTCAGCTTGAGTTTCTGCTGCAACGTCTTTTAACTCGCCCATGACTATCTCCAAAATTGTTAACACGCCCTTCATAGGATGTGCAAGATGCACAATTCCTTAACTACAGATTGAGAGTTAATCTACAAACTGTTCTTGAGGGCAATTATAAGAGCTAGCCACAACACAATTCTCTGATCTTGTTTGACATTCAAACAATAAATGCGCTTTTTCTAAAAAATCTTATTTTTAACTTGTGCAAAGAGTGCTTACCTAGTAAAGCACTCTATAAGGCCATTTTATTAGGCAATAATTTGGCAACTTGTGCTATACGCACTTGCAAGGTATTACTGTCATTAGCAGTCACGGTAATGTGGCCAAGCTTGCGACCAACACGCTCATCTTTACCATACAGATGTAAATGTGTTTCGGGAATGGCCAAAATGTCAGCAGTTTTGGGATGTTGGCCAATGATATTAATCATGGCACTGGGTCTTAGCTCTTGAGTGCTTCCTAAAGGCAAACCTGCTACTGCACGCATATGATTTTCAAATTGCGAGCAAATAGCACCTTCAATACTCCAATGACCTGAGTTATGTACCCTTGGTGCAGTTTCATTGGCATATAAGCCATCTTGTGTTTGAAACATTTCGAGGGTTAAGACCCCAACATGATTTAATTCGTGCAAAATAGAGGTAATATATTGTTCTGCCTGCGCTTGTGTGGCCGTATCAACATGAGGTGCAGGCACAAGCGAATGGGATAAAATACCTTGATGATGAATATTCCATGCTAAGGGATAACAACGAGTATCGCCATTTTGCCCACGTACAGCAATAATAGACAGCTCACGCTCAAAGCTTATAAATGCCTCGGCTATCAGGGGTGCGCCTTGCTGTAATTCTGCCCATGCTTGTGCCACTTGCTCGGCCTGACGAATCACAAATTGGCCTTTGCCGTCATAACCGCCCATCGTCGTTTTAACAACTAAAGGTAATCCTAAAATATTAACAGCTTGTTGTAAGTCAGCTTGTGAATGGACTTGATGATAGGCTGCGGCAGGAATGCCTAATTTGGCAAACAGTTGCTTTTCATTTAAACGATTTTGTGAAACAGCTAAAGATTTAACACTCGGATAAACAGGCTTGTGTTTAGCAATATATTCTACCCATGCAACTGGAATATTTTCAAACTCATAAGTAAAAACATCAGCACTGGCTAAAAATTCGTCTAAGCTGCTTGCTCCCAAAACCTTATCACTAAACACTTCGCCCAAAGGAGCAGAAGGACAATTTTCGGCTGATTCATAAAAGCTAAAACTTAGATTAAAGGGATATGCTGCCAAAGCCATCATTCGGCCTAGCTGACCGCCACCAAAAATGCCAATTTTCATGCTTGCTCTCCCGGAATGGGGTTTGCTAACACTTTGTCGGTTTGTTGTTGACGAAAATTTTCAATCGCTTGTAAATATTGGGGATATTGTGCGGCTAAAATTTGAGTAGCTAATAAGCCTGCATTGGTTGCCCCAGCTTTGCCAATGGCTAAAGTAGCAACAGGCACACCTGCTGGCATTTGTACAATCGATAATAAAGAGTCTAAACCATTTAAAGCTTGTGATTGCACAGGAACGCCCAAGACAGGTAAAGATGTTTGTGAGGCACACATACCTGGTAAATGCGCTGCCCCCCCTGCCCCAGCAATAATTACTTGAATACCGCGTCCACGGGCTGCCTTGGCATAAGCAAATAATTTATCAGGCGTGCGATGAGCCGAGACGACTTCTGCTTCAAAAGGGACACCCAAGCTGCGTAACACATCGGCGGCGTGTTGCATGGTTGCCCAATCCGATTGTGAGCCCATAATAATACCTACCAAAGGTGTTGCCGTTGTTGCTGTCATTACCTAACTCTCTAAAAAACCTGTATTTAACGGGTTAAAGCTGTGCGAAAAGCCGACTATTTTGGCGCAATAATGGCACTAAACCAAGTGTTTATGCAAAAAATTAGTGTCTAAACATAAAATAAACCGCACCCAACAGGCATAAACCAGCATAAACATAATCAATTTTGAAAGGCTCTTTTAGGTATAACAAAGCAAACGGAACAAAAACACTCAATGTAATCACTTCTTGGATAATTTTGAGCTGACTGACAGATAACACCATATGGCCAATACGATTAGCAGGTACCATTAACAGATATTCAAACAGCGCGATGCCCCAACTCAATAAAGCTGCGATATACCACGGCTTATCAGCCAAGTTTTTAAGGTGGCCATACCAAGCAAAGGTCATAAAAACATTGGAGCAAATGAGCAATAAAATCGTTTGCAAACTTATTGGCATAAAGAAAACTCAAAATATACTGCAATACAACGTGGTCTTTGCGACAATAGCGCAAATTTTTGCACGATATATCATAAAACTTATGAAAGCTCTCGTTTTATTATTTTGGCAAATGTTGCGCTTTAAGCGCAGCCCCGAAGACGCACCTTATTCGCAGGCGTTGTTGATGTTAATTCTTATCTTCAATTTTGGAGTAAGTGCCAGCATTCAACTCGTGGCTAAACCTGATATGGTGCGTATTGCACTGCTGAGTCCTGCAGTGATGATAATAGCGGAATTGATAATATTATATATATTATTTCACTTTAAACAATTACAAGCACGTTTTGTACAAACACAAATCAGCATTTTTGCTTGTGACACTTTATTGTCATTGATGACATTCCCTATCGTATTACTGAGCTTGCAGCTAGGTAACAAATCGACTCTACTACCTGTGTTAGGCTTATTAGAGGTAACCATGATGATTTGGAGTTTGATGATGCGCGGCTTTATTTACCATCGCGCCTTAAATATCAGCCCATTATTGGCTAATGTACTTGCTTTTATGGTGATGATGGTTAGCCTGTCAATCATTGTACAACTGTTTCCAGAAATTTTACAAAAAGCCACTGCGGCCGCCGAAGCCGCTTCTGCTCGTTAATGATGGTGAAGGATTTTTTATGCATATTCATATTTTAGGTATTTGCGGGACATTTATGGGGTCGTTAGCCGTTTTGGCTAAAAACCTAGGCCATAAAGTGACAGGCAGTGATGCGAATGTTTATCCGCCCATGAGTACCCAACTCGAAGCGCAAGGGATTAGCTTGATGCAAGGTTATGAACCTGAACATTTGCAACCTCGCCCCGATTTAGTGATTGTGGGTAATGCCATGAAACGTGGTATTGCTGCGGTAGAATATGTGTTAAATGAAGGCATTCCTTATACTTCTGGCCCACAATGGTTGGCGCAATATGTGTTACAAGGCAAACACGTTTTAGGGGTTGCAGGCACACATGGCAAAACAACCACAACAACAATGGTTGCTTGGATTTTAGAACAAGCTGGTTTAGAACCCGGTTTTTTGATTGGTGGTGTACCCAAAGGTTTTGAAGCAAGTGCGCGTTTAGGCGGTGGCCAATATTTTGTCGTTGAAGCGGATGAATATGATTCAGCCTTCTTTGACAAACGCTCTAAGTTTGTTCATTACGCACCAAAAACAGCGATTTTAAATAATTTAGAATTTGACCATGCCGATATTTTTGATGATTTAGCCGCTATTCAAAAACAATTTCATCATTTAGTGCGCACTATTCCCAGCACAGGCAAAATTATTGTCCCTGCCAACGATGATAATTTAAAAGACACTTTAGCCAAAGGCTGTTGGACGCCTGTGGAAACAACAGGTATCGCCCCCAATTCTAGCGATTGGCAAGCGGAGTTGCGTGCCAATGATGGCAGTCATTTTGTAGTGTCTTATCAAGGTCAACAAGCCGAAGTAAATTGGGGCATGACAGGTTTACACAGTGTTTATAATGGCTTAGCAGCGATTGCGGCGGCTCATAATGTGGGTGTTGATTTGGCGACTGCTTGTGCGGCATTAAGTGCCTTTGATGGCGTAAAACGTCGCATGGAGTTGGTGGGTGAAGTTGCCGATATTAGCGTTTATGATGATTTTGCCCATCACCCGACGGCGATTAAAACTACTTTAGAAGGTTTACGCAACAAGGTTGGCGACCGCAAGATTTGGGCAATTATTGAGCCGCGCTCAAACACTATGCGAATGGGTACACATAAAGATAATTTAGCTGAATCGGCTCGTGATGCTGACCAAGTTATTTGGTATCAACCATCAGGTTTGGATTGGGATTTAAGCCCAGTCATTGCGGCTTCACCTGTGCCAGCTCAAGTTGCTAATAATATTGATGGCATTATTGCTGATGTTATTGCTCAGGTTAAATCGGGTGATGCGATTGTCATTATGTCTAATGGTGGTTTTGGCGGCATTCATGGCAAGTTAGTCAATGCGTTAAAAGCAAAGTTTGCTTGATGAAAAAACTAAAGGCGCAAATTGCGCCTTTAGTTTTGTTGTACTTCTCTTAGCAAGCGTGGTGCATACTCTAAAATCAAGGCATTAGTCCATTCGTCTTTCATCAATAACGTTTTTTTAGCCGTTTTTTTATACACGTCTGGCCGTTTTATTATATCTTGCAGGGCAATAATTAAATCAGGGATAACGACTTTTAGCCCATAATGTTGCTCAGCCAAACTTATCGCTTGTTGTGGAATACTACCCCATGCCTTATACATGGCTAAAATATCGAAAATGTCTTTATACGGTTCAGTGAGTTTTCTATCCGCGTTTGCTAAGAGTTTGGTATAGAAACAAGAGACTCTATCTAAAACAGGCACAGGAAACTTAGCTAAGTTAGATTCATAGCCTAAATTGTAATCATCAAAACTAACAAATTCTAATTTTATAGCGGTATTTTGATGTTTTATAACGGTACGTACTGCATCTCGGTCGGCACGAATTTCGCGGATATAGTCAAAATCCTTTTTTACTAATTCTCCAAGTGTGTTATTAGTCACTTGCTCTCGCACTGCGCGATAAGCCGCTTTATTGGGACATAAAAAATCTATATCTACCGATTGTCTATATTCATCAAGTTCTAAGGCAATCCGTGTTCCACCACCAAAAATAATTTTATGTCTAAAGAAAAACTCTGCATTAAAAAACTCTAACGCTGATGCAATAACTTGATGATGCGCTAATAGATAATTCATATTATATAGCTGGCATAAACACACCTTGACCAAACTCTTTAGTCAGGCGCGCAATTAATTTTTTTTCTTTAGGCAATAGTTTTTGTTGGCTAATATATGCCCAACGCTTCTCATAAAACACAAAAGCCAATTGAGCAGGAATAAATTTTTGATGAATATCCCACAAAATATGATTTAGCTCTGGATAATGGCTACGGTTAATATTGGACATAATCAACTACTGTTTAAACATCAGTCTTAAATCTAGCCAAAATTGAAGCAAAAATAAAGGCGCAAATTGCGCCTTTATTTTAATCTTATCGACTACCCTCACCCCAGCCCTCTCCCACAGGGAGAGAGTTCGAGTGAGGGGAAAAGCTAGCTTATTTTTTAGCAGCTTCGATAGATTTTAATACTTCAGCCTTAGCGACTTCAGCACCTTCCCAACCTGTTACTTTAACCCACTTACCTGGCTCTAAAGCTTTGTAAGTTTCGAAGAAATGACGGATTTGGTTGATTAACAACTCTGGCAAATCGGTATATTCTTTAACGTTTTTGTAGATTGGTGTTAATTTGTCGTGTGGTACAGCAATTAACTTAGCATCGATACCAGACTCATCTTCCATGTTTAACTTGCCAACTGGACGGCAACGAATCACAGAACCAGGTGCAACTGGGTATGGAGTTACAACTAATACGTCTAATGGGTCACCATCTTCAGATAAGGTGTTTGGGATATAACCATAGTTAGCTGGGTAAAACATGGCTGTACCCATGAAACGGTCAACAAATAAAGCATCGCTGTCTTTGTCGATTTCGTATTTGATTGGGTCATGGTTAGCAGGAATTTCGATCACAACATAAATGTCGTTTGGTGCGTCTTTTCCAGGTGGGATATTGTTGTAACTCATGGTTTACTCTCTTTGATAAACTGGCCTAGAGATTGGCCAGCGTGGAAATCGTGGCGTATTATACCCTTGATATAAAACTTGCCAACTGGCAGATGATAAAAAGCTCCTGCTTACTATCAACAAAAAATTTTCAACAGTTGACACTTTAATCGTTATATACAATCATACATAACGATTTTTAACCAAAATGTAAGAGATAACCCATGTTGGATGTCAAACTCTCCCTGCGTACGTTAATGTTGTTGAGTGGCGTATTATATGCACAAGCCTGTTTAGCCACGGAGCAAATTACTGTGTATGCGGCTACCAGTTTGACCAATGCCTTAACTGAAATTACTAAGCATTATCAAACAAACCATGATGTGATGATTAAAACTTCATTTGCAGGTTCATCCACCTTAGCTAAACAAATTGAAGCAGGCGCACCAGCACAAGTCTTTGCCTCTGCCGATGTGCAATGGATGGATTATTTGCAAAAACGCAATAAATTACAGTCCAATAGTCGCAAAGATTTGTTAGGTAACAGTTTGGTGTTAATTACCCCTAAAAATAAAACTATCAGCGTTAACATGGACAAATCGTTTGATTTAGCTAACGCCTTTACTGGCAAAATTTGTACAGGCGACACCGCTAGTGTACCTGTGGGTATTTATGCCAAACAAGCCTTACAAAACTTGGGTTGGTGGCGTAATTTAGAAAAACGCTTAGTCGCTACGGAAGATGTGCGTACCGCTTTAGCTTTTGTTGAACGTGGTGAATGTCCGCTAGGTATTGTTTATGAGACGGATGCTAAAATTAGCGATAAAGTGACGGTAGTTGGTCGTTTTGCCAGTCAAAGTCATCAAAAAATTGTCTATCCTTTTGCTTTAGTTGCAGGCGCGTCTGCGGCCAGTGCTGAATTTTATCAATACTTACAAAGTGATACCGCTCAAGCTGTGTTTAGCAAATATGGCTTTGTGGTGTTGAAGCCGTAAATGATGTATTTATCTTCCGAAGAATGGTCGGCATTAGCCTTGTCGTTTAAAGTGGCGAGTTTTTGCACATTGGTGGGTATTGTGCCTGCGATTGCCTTAGCATGGTTGTTGGCGCGTAAACAGTTTTGGGGCAAAGCCTTGTTGGATGCGACCATTCATTTGCCAATGGTATTGCCGCCTGTTGTACCGGGTTATTTGTTGTTATTGGCGTTTGGTCATCATGGGGTAATTGGCCAATGGTTATTTAATACTTTTGGTTGGTCAGTGGCCTTTAACTGGAAAGGTGCAGTGTTGGCCTCGTTGGTGATGAGTTTACCGTTAATGGTACAGTCGATACGCTTAGCGATTCAATTGGTTGATACGCGTTTGGAGGATGCAGCACGCACTTTAGGGGCAAATAATTGGTCGGTATTGTTTAGTATTACTTTACCACTGGCTTTACCGGGTATTTTAGTCGGGGCGTTGTTGGGTTTTAGTCGTAGTTTAGGTGAATTTGGCGCAACCATTACTTTTGTCGGTAATATTGCCGATGAAACTCGAACTTTGCCTTTAGCCATTTACAGCGTCATTCATCAACCCGATGGCGAAGCAATGGCCACACGTTTAATTGTGATTTCGTTGTTATTAGCGTTTGCGGCTTTATTGTTAAGTAATTATTGGTCACAACGGATGCAGCAACGTTTAGGTTATCAATCCCATGCTTGAATTAGATATTGTCATACAACGTGGTGATTTTGTATTACCGATACAAGCACAATTAAATAGCACCGTCACAGGTATTTTTGGTGCCTCGGGCTGTGGTAAAAGTAGCTTGTTAAGTGCCATTGCAGGGTTACTACGACCACAACAAGGACAGATAATTTTAGATGGACAAGTGTTATTTGATAGCCGAAAAAAAATCAACCTAGCACCACAACAACGTCATATTGGCTTGATGTTTCAAGATGGCCAACTGTTTCCACATTTGTCAGTCAACGATAATTTATTGTATGGTTATCAACGCTTAAGCAGCTCAGAACGGCATTTTCATTTAACCGAAATTTGCCAACTATTAGAAATTAGTCATTTATTAAGCCGTTTGCCACGACAATTATCAGGTGGTGAAAAACAACGGGTGGCTTTAGGCCGAGCAATTTTATATTCCCCTCGATTATTATTATTAGATGAGCCGTTGTCATCTTTGGATGAAACCCGCAAATCGCAAATTTTACCGTTTTTGGCGCGAGTCCGTGATGAAGTAAAAATTCCAATGCTCTATGTCAGTCATGCGTTGAGTGAAATTGATTATTTGACCAAGGATATTATCTATTTGCATAGCCAAACTAAGGATTAACTTGCGTTAATAAGCCACATAACTGTTGTTCATAACTCTTTAATTGCTGTTGTACTTGTTGTTGCATGGTTTGATAAATATGCAACACTTCTACACCTAACTCGGTCAGTTGTGCGCCACCTCCATGTTTGCCGCCTTTAGTCGAAATAACTAAAGGTGAAACAAAACAGGTGTTCATGGTTTCTACTAATAACCAAGCACGGCGATAACTCATACCTAATTGCCGACCTGCGGCTGAAATCGAGCCAGTTGCGCCAATCGCTGCCAATAGCTCTGCCTTACCCGAACCCAAGGCAATTTGACTACCTTGCATTAAACGGATTTGCAATTTTAAATAACTATTGGCTGGATTATCGCTCATATTTGGCCTTGTGGATATTACTGCACCATTTCTTGTTCAGTGAACAAACCATCAAATAACACCGTTGATAAATAACGCTCACCCGTATCAGGCAAAATTACCACAATGGTTTTATCAGCATTTTCTGAACGTGCTGCGACTCTTGCTGCTGCTGCCACTGCCGCCCCACAAGAAATGCCCGCCAAAATCCCCTCTTCACGCATTAAACGACGGGCATAGTCAATTGCATCATCGTTACTCACTGTTTCTACACCATCAACCAAGCTTAAATCTAAATTTTTAGGGACAAAATTCGCGCCAATACCTTGAATTTTATGCGCGGCAGGCTGTAAAGTTTCGCCTGCTAAACTTTGGCTAATCAACGGTGAGGCTTCTGGTTCAACAGCAATGGTTTGAATAGCCTTACCTTGCGTTTGTTTAATATAACGTGACACACCTGTTAATGTACCACCAGTCCCTACGCCTGCAATAAAAATATCCACTTCACCATCAGTATCTTGCCAAATTTCGGGCCCTGTGGTTTTTTCGTGAATTGCAGGATTAGCAGGATTTTCAAATTGTTGTGGTAAAAAATAATGTTCAGGATTGCTAGCACGAATTTCTTCGGCTTTATCAACTGCGCCTTTCATACCTTTAGCCGCTTCGGTTAACACTAAATTTGCCCCCAAAGCTTTTAACACCTTGCGCCGTTCTAAACTCATTGAGGCAGGCATAGTTAAGGTTAATTTGTAGCCTTTGGCGGCGGCAACATAGGCTAAAGCAATGCCCGTATTACCCGACGTTGGTTCAACAATTTCCATGCCTGCTTTAAGTAAACCATCTTTTTCGGCTTGCCAAATCATATTAGCCCCAATACGACATTTTACCGAATACGCAGGATTACGGCCTTCAATTTTGGCATAGACTTTTTTGTGGCCACCTACCACCCGATTTAAACGCACTAAAGGCGTATTTCCGATTGATAACGCATTATCGTCATAAATTTTTGCCATGATATTTTCCTAATTTTTTATGTTTGTAAAAACACATACTTTGGCGAGTTTGTGTCACACTTGCAACAATCTTTTTTATCTATCGATATTCAAAAGGAGCATTAAGCATGACGCTTCTTGGACAAGCAGCCGTTTTTTTGGGAACTGCTTTATTAGTCGTTCCTCTTTGCCATCGACTCGGCTTGGCCACGGTATTAGGCTATTTAATAACGGGCATTTTAATAGGCCCACATTTACTCAATTGGGCTGGTGATGCCAATACAGTCTTACACTTTGCTGAATTTGGCGTAGTCATGCTGCTGTTTGTGATAGGTCTAGAGTTAGAGCCTTCTCGGCTGTGGGTGCTTAGACGCTCTATTTTTATGCTCGGTGCCTTACAAGTTGTTGTCACTGGTGCAGGATTCACTGGCATTGCCTTATTTTTAGGCTTTAGTCTAACAGTGAGTGCCATTACTGGTTTTGGCTTGGCTATGTCTTCGACCGCTTTTGTCATGCAATTATTGGCCGAAAAAAAACAATTAACTGCTCGTCATGGCCGCGAGTCCTTTGCAATTTTACTCTTTCAAGATATGGCGGTGATTCCATTGTTAGCAATTGTGCCAATTTTGTCTGGCACAGGCACTCAAGAATATAATTTGACTTACTTTGCTAAAGTAATAGCCGTATTTGCACTACTGGTTTTTAGCAGTCGTTTTGTGATTCGCCCTGTATTTAGGTTGATTGCCGCCAGCAAAGCCACTGAGCTGCTCACGGCAGCCGCACTCTTTATTATTATTGGCATTGCTATTGTGATGGACAAGCTAGGCTTATCAATGGCTCTTGGTGCATTTGTAACAGGCGTATTACTGGCAGATTCCGAATATCGCCATGAGTTAGAAGCCAATATTCAACCATTTAAGGGTTTGTTGCTCGGCCTATTTTTTATGGCTGTTGGTATGACTACCGATATACGCCTCTTCATTAGTGAACCCTTGTTAATTATTGGCGCGGCACTGTGTTTGATGACACTCAAATTTATAGTCTTGGTATTGATTGGTACCATGGTTGGTAACTCTTGGCATACTAGCATTCGTTTGGGTATTTCATTGGCACAAGGTGGCGAGTTTGCCTTTGTATTATTTAGCAGTGCCACACATTTTAATTTATTGCCCACTGAGCTTAGTGACCGTTTAATGTTGATTGTGACCTTATCGATGGCATTTACACCACTTGCCTTTTATATGTTAGAAAAAGCCATTGAACCACGTTGGGTAAAAACAGAAAAACGGGCTTTTGATGAAATCCGTGATGATGACCATGAAAACCCTGTGGTGATTGCAGGTTTTGGCCGCTTTGGGCAAATTATTGCGCGGGTATTGCGGATGCACAAAATCCGATTTACCGCTTTAGAAGGAGATGCACGTCAGGTTGATTTTTTACGCAAGTTTGGCAATAACATTTATTATGGTAATCCGAGCAATATCGAAATGCTCCGCGCTGCCAAACTCGACAAAGCCAAAGTATTTATTTTAGCGATTGATGATGTGAGTGACTCCATTAGAACCGCGATGCAAGTCCGTCATTACTATCCCAATTTGACCATTTTGGCGCGGGCGCGTGACCGCCGTCATGCCTATCAACTCATGGATATTGGCGTACAAGTGATTAGTCGTGAATTGTTTTTATCGTCATTAGATATTGCCCAAAAAACCTTAATTGAGGTTGGATTGAGTCCCGAACGTGCAACCAACGGCATTAACACTTTTAAAGAATATGATGAACAATTATTAGTACGGCAACAGGCTTTTTATCAGGATGAGGCATCGTTGATTGCTAGCAATAAAGAAGCGATGCAGGAATTAGAGGAATTGTTTGAAAGTGACGAACGGGCAGCGCAAAAACAAAGTAGCAATTAAAACCAACCCTCACTCTAGCTCCCTCTCCCTGAGGGAGAGGGTTGGGGTGAGGGAAATATAAAGTTTTAGAAGCTACACTTGCTCGCTATCATCATTACCTAAACCAATAAAATAGGTTTTGAGTGGAGGAAAGCCATTAAACTCAACAGAGCTATATGAAGTTGTATAAGCACCAGTCGTCATCCAATACAAGCGGTCACCCACTGCCAAATTGTGAGGCAGATGATAATTAGAGTTTTCGTACATAATATCGGTAGAGTCACAGGTCGGTCCTGCCAAAACCACACTGCCCTCTTGCACATTAGCTTCCATTTTTTCGGTGTAGATGGGATATTTAATCGCTTCACCCATGGTTTCGATTAAACCTTGGAACAAACCCACATCGGTATAAATCCAGCGTTTAAGGTCGGTACGTGATTTACGCGAAATTAACACCACTTCCGAAACTAATACCCCTGACTCACCTACCAATGAGCGGCCTGGCTCTAAAATTAACTCAGGTAATTCGTCACCGTGGTCATCATGTAAATAGCGCAAAATTTCTTCGGCATAAACCTGAATTGGATTGACTTCGGAAATATAGTTAGCAGGAAAACCGCCACCCATGTTAATCATTTTGAGAATAACGCCTTCTTCTAAGCGCATCCAATCAAACATATATTTGACTTTAGATAAGGCAGCATCCCAAACAGCAATATCTTTTTGCTGTGATCCAACATGAAAAGAAATACCATAAGGCACTAAACCTAGCTGTTTGGCTTGTACTAATAAGTCAATCGCCATGTCAGGGTGACAACCAAACTTACGTGACAATGGCCACTCAGCAGTCTCACCACCTTCGACCAAAATACGCACAAAAATCTTAGAGCCTGGTGCATTTTCGGCGATTGATTGCAAATCGGCTTTAGAGTCCGTAGCAAACAAACGCACGCCTTTGTCAAAAGCATATTTGATATGTGCTGCTTTTTTGATGGTATTACCATACGAAATACGCTCAGGCTCAACACCCGCGGCCAATACCTTATCTAGCTCATAGATAGAAGCAATATCAAAATTAGAGCCTAAATCTCTTAATAGCTCAATGACAGGCTTACCAGGATTGGCTTTGAGAGCATAATGCACTTTTGCCATCGGAAAGCACGTAATCAATTCTTCGTATTTCTGTTTGATGATTTCTAAGTCCACCACCAAAAAAGGTGTTTCTTTAGTATCGGCAAATTTTTTGATACGTTTCCATTCTTCATCAGAACAGTAATTAGCTAAGCGCATATTGATTACCCGTTTAGGCAAAGTCAAAATCATGCTTTTGAATATTCAAAAGCGGCGAAACCACGGTTGTAGCGGTAAAAGTGCGAAGGTTAAAGCCAAACCCCCCGACAATCAAGTGACAATTTAGCAACAAGCGATTAAATTGCCTGAGTTTGAGCCATCAAACGATGAATGGCAGCATTCATTTCGGTGATATTGTTAATACTGAGTTTTAAATCGCGTAACAGGCCATCTTCAACGCCATAAATCCAGCCATGTACCGATAATTTTTGGCCTCTTTGCCAAGCGTAACGCACCAAAGTGTTTTCACAAACATTTAATACCTGTTCAATCACATTTAGTTCACAAAGTTTGTCTAAACGCTCTTTTTCGGTAGCAAAAGTATCTAAATACCGCTGATGTTTGTTAATAATATCTTGAATATGACGCAACCAATTATCGACCAAACCAAACGATTGTTGTTGCATAGCAGCTTGTACACCACCACAACGATAATGACCACAAACGATAATATGTTCGACCTTGAGCACATCAATCGCATATTGCATCACTGACAGACAATTAAAATCGGTATGTATGACGAGGTTTGCTACATTGCGATGCACAAACATATCACCTGGTAACACATCAACTAATTGCGTCGAAGGGACACGGCTATCAGCACAACCAATCCATAAATAACGCGGCGTTTGCTGTTGAACTAATTTACTAAAAAACTGCGGGTCATCGTTAATAATACGCTGCGCCCATTCTTTGTTGCTTTGCAGCAAATGCTCAAGCGCGTGGCTCATCTTCGATAGACTCCGTAGCTGTTGGGTCGGTTTTGACCGTTGCGGAAGACAACATTAAAATAGATTTTTTTTCTGTCCATAATGCGGCATAGACCAATAACACTAAACTCGCTAATAATAATCCGCAACCAATAAAAGCCAAATTACCTAATGCCGCTAATTTGGCGATTTCGATATCACTGACTTGCCCTAGACGTAATTTATCTAACAACAACATCGGGTTGATATATAATGGTTTGTTTTGCCATAGCCACGCATAAAATCCAGCTAATACCGCAAAAAACAACCAACCCAGTCGATTCCACCAGCGTATTTGTTGCAAGCGTTTTTGTACATAATGTTGTTGTTCGGGCGTCATGGCAACTCCTTGATGCTCAACTGTAAGAATTAGTATAATAGCTTGAATTTACTTTCAAAAGAGAAAAAACATGAGTCAGTTTGATAACGTCAGCGTGGTAAAAAAATCAAATGTCTATTTTGATGGCAAATGTGTCAGTCATACCGTCATTTTAGCCGATGGTACACGCAAAACCGTCGGAGTTATTTTTCCATCAACCTTAGTGTTTAATACTGGCGCACCCGAGATTATGGAAGTGATTGGCGGCAAATGCCGCGTTAAATTAGCAGGGAATGATACTTGGCATGAGTATAGTACAGGTCAGTCTTTTGATGTAGCAGGCAACTCTAGCTTTACTATCGAAACAATTGAAACCTTAGATTACGTTTGTCATTTTGCTTGATGTCTAGGGGCACAATTATGTGCCCCCTGTTCGTTTAACTTACCGTTACCTCAACTTTTTTAGTCTTTTTAGCTGATTTTACAACAACTGGCGCAACCATCACAGGAATACCATTTAAAGCAGCATTTCCACTCAAGCCATCGACATAACTGTCATCGGTAATATCGTTCATACTTACACCTGCTGCTTTGCCTTCGGCAATACTTAACTGTGTACCTTCGCGATGATGACCAAAACCATGCGGAATACTCACTACACCTTGCATCATATCATCACAAAATTCGACAGGCAGACTAATTTCTCCTACCCGAGACTTAACAGTAATCATATCCCCTTCGCTTAGTTTTAAGGCGTTTGCATCTTTGCTATTCATCATAGCAGTACAACGATTTTTACCTTTAACTAATGGCAAGCTATTGTGTAACCATGAGTTATTACTACGAATATGACGCCGACCAATCAAACTAAACTCGGTAATTTGACGTGGTTTGGCACTGTGTAAGGCTAAACGCGCGCGACTAAGTTCGGCCAAATAAATATGCGGCGCAAGCGTAATTTTGCGTTCAGGGGTACATATCCGCTGAGCTAAAGACGGCTGCAATGCTCCCAAATCAATACCGTGTGGGTTTTGTTTTAGCTTAGTCAAACTAAGCCCTTGAGCTTTCCCTCCCATTGGGGTAGCCGTGATAAGTTGCTCTAATTGTGCTGACATTGCTTTGGTCTGCGGCATAATCGCTAAGATTTTAACCAACGTATTAGCAGTACTTTGTGCGACAGGCGTTAATCCAAAGGGTAGATTGCCATAAGGCCCTATTTGTAATAATAAGTCTAAAATACCTTCGGGTTTGATTTTTTCGACAATGGCTTTAATTCCCTTCCACAACCATTTATCAGCAGATGTTTTGGCACTTAAGCGAGCCGTTAATTCTAGTAAAATTTGCCAATCATGAAGCGTGCCCTGTGGTGCTTTAATTAAAGCTGGCGAGTATTTGCTGACATTGCGCACCGCTAATAAATTAAAGGCTAAATCGTAATGACCATGTTCTAAAATACCCGTTGGCGGTAAAATAATATGGGCATGGCGAGTGGTTTCATTAAGATAAATATCTATCGACACCATAAAGTCTAAGCTGGCCAAGGCTTCGTCCATTTGTTTGCCATTAGGCGTTGACAACACAGGATTGCCAGCATGAGTAATCATCGCTTTAATTTGACCTTTGCCTTCGGTCAAAATTTCTTCGGCCAACACTGCTACAGGTAACTCACCATTAAATTCAGGTAAACCACGTACCCGTGATTGATAACGATTAAAACTACCACGTGCCGCTGCCACACTGCCACTCATGCCCACTACGTCAACAGCGGGATGATTAAATAACGAGCCACCAACTTTGTCTAAATTACCTGTCACCACATTAATAACATTAATGAGCCATGCCGATACGCCACCGTATTCTTGCGTACATATCCCCATTCGGCCATAACACACTGCTTTAGATGCTTTGGCAAAATCACGCGCCAAACCAATAATCGTATCAGCTGCCATGCCTGTTAAGGAAGCAACTACTTGAGGCGTATAGGGTTCAATCGCTAATTTTAATAACTCTAAACCTAATGCTTGCTGGTTAACTGCTTGTTCATTAATCAACTTTTCACTAAACAAAACGTTTAATAAAGCTGCTAAAAAATAGACATCACTGGCTGGTTTAATAAAATGATGTTCGCCAACTTGTTGCGCTGTTTCGGTACGGCGTGGGTCTAGAATCACTACTCGACCACCACGGGCTTGAATTTTTTTGATACGCCCCATAATATCGCCACCCGTCATTAAACTTCCATTAGAGGCCGCAGGGTTAGCACCTAACATCAACATAAAATCGGTATTATCTACATCAGGTATTGGCAACAATAATTGATGACCAAACATTTGTAATGCCGCCAACATATGCGGCAACTGATCAACACTGGTGGCACTAAATTTGTTTTTACTGTGCAAAGCAGCCATGAGTGGCGCAACAAACATCATTGCCCCCATATTATGTACCGTAGGATTACCCACATAAAAGCCAACAGCATGCTTACCATACTCGCGCTGCACTTTTTTAATACCTTGCTCTACTTCTTCAAAGGCCTGCGCCCAACTTATTTCTTGCCAACCATCAGGAGTACGCTTAAGCGGATATCGCAAACGGTCAGGATCTTCCTGAATCGTTTTGAGTGCTATGGCTTTGGCACAAATATGGCCTTTGCTAAAAGGATCGTTGTGGTCACCTTTAACACTAGTAATCACTTGCGTTTCGCCATCTAAACTCGGCTCAGTGGTTATCACGACACCACACATGGCTTCACATAAATTACAGGTACGATAATGGGGTTGGCTCATGACGAATCCTCTTATTTTTGTTTGGTTTTAGCATTGCACGAAAGTACTCCATTAAGAATGATAAGTAAAATACTTTGCGAATTAAGTGTCGTTAGCTAAACTAAATCACTCTAAAAAAAATAACAGAGGATAACAATATTATGATTATGAGCCGTTGGCGTGCTAGCTTGATTCATCTACTACTTAGCTTGTTGATTGTTGGGTCGGTTACGGCTTATGTGGTTTATTTCTGGTATCCAATTCCGTTATTGCCAATGGCCAAAGCTGACCAATTATTAGCGATGGTCGGGGGCATTGATTTAATTGTTGGACCGCTACTAACACTGATTGTTTATAAACATGGCAAAAAAACACTCAAAATGGATTTAACCGTGATTGCCCTGATACAAGCAACATTTTTAGCGATGGGCTTATATACATTGTTTGAATCTAGACCCGTATATTTAGTAGCAAGCGGTAAAATATTTAACTTAGTTTTTGCAAATGAGATTGTTGCTGAAGATTTGGCCAAAGCTGATGCTAAATATCAACACTTTGGTTTTACTAACCCTAAACTAGTTGGCGCAGTAATGCCAAATGATATTCAAGAAAAAACACGCATCGTTATGTCTAGTTTAGGTGGTGGCAGTGATTTGCAACATATGCCACAACACTATGTGGATTATTCCCAAATCGTACCACAAGTATTGCAAAATGCTTGGTCACTAAACAATGCCCCCAATTTGTCAGCCGAAAACGCCGTTATTTTACAAAAATCTGCAACAAAATATGGCTATAAACCTGAAGATGTTCGTTTTATGCACTTGGGAAGTACGCGAGGCTTTGCAGTGATTTTACTTGATGCCCAAAATGCACAACCGATTGGTTATGTAAATTTAGATTTTTAAAAGTGCACTACACAGTCATTAATATCACCCTATAAAAGTACATCTGTCGGGTTAAAAACCCGACTTACTTTAGTGTTTAACGCCCTAACTCCAAATCTCTGTCTCTTACTCCTAACAAATATAAAATGCCATCCAAGCCCAAAGTAGATATAGCTTGACGCGCATTTTGACGCACCAATGGTTTGGCTCTAAAAGCAATCCCCAAACCTGCTATCGACAGCATTGGCAAATCATTTGCGCCATCGCCTACTGCAATCACTTGTTCTAAATGCACACCTTCTTTGGCGGCAATTTGGCGCAACAACTCGGCTTTACGCTGGCCATCAACTACCTGCCCAACCACACGACCCGTCACTTGACCATCAACAATTTCTAAATCATTGGCAAACACATAATCTATGCCCAATTTGTGCTGCAAATACTGGCCAAAATAGGTAAAACCGCCCGATAAAATTGCTGTTTTATAACCCAATGCTTTGAGTGTTTTAACCAAGTTTTCTGCACCTTCAGACAATTTAAGGCGTGCTGCAATATCGGCCAAAACACTGGCATTTAAACCTTTTAGCAAAGCAACCCTTGCCTCAAAGCTTTGTTTAAAATCTAACTCTCCTTGCATCGCACGCTCAGTAATAGCCGCTACTTGTTCACCAACACCTGCCGCTTTGGCTAGTTCATCAATCACTTCATGCTCAATCAGTGTAGAATCCATATCAAAACAAACTACACGACGATTACGGCGATAAGCATCATCACGCTGAAAGGCAATATCCATATTAAGCTCATTAGCTAAACGTAAAAACTCTGATCGCATACTGTTAATATCATTTGGCTCACCACGGACTGAAAGTTCGACACATGCTTTACCCAAACCTGCACTTTCATCCTCTAAAGGCACTCGTCCTGACAAACGGTTTAAGCCATCAATATTTAAATCATTATTTGCCACAATCCGCGACACTGCTGCTAACTGCTCGGCGGTAATTTTTCGTGCCAATAAAGTAACTATATAACGTGCCTTACCTTGACCACTGACCCAATGGTGATAGCTGTCTTTACTAATGGGCGTAAAACGTACCAACAAACCAATATCATGCGCCCGAAAAAGTACATCTTTCATCAACATTGCTGACTCTTGAGCAGAGGAAGTTTCTACCACTACGCCCAACGATAATTGGTCATGAATTACCGCCTGCCCCACATCTAAAATATTGACCGCATGTTGAGCCAAGACTTCCATTAAACTCGCACTTAAACGAGGTCTATCGGGTCCAGAAAAGGACATCAAAATAATTTCGCGCATAAACTCACTAATTTTTTATAAAATATCGTGCATGATAGGACATTGTTTAGCAATCAGCTATGCCCAATTTACCAAATGAATGATTATAATGGGCTATCTAAAATTTTATAACGTCGCCTGATAATTATTATCGCGTAAGGAGCCTAAATTGAGCCAAGTCCGTGGTGTTATTCCGTTGTTTGTGGTGAGCTACCTCATTCATGCCATGCTCTTGGTTAATAGTGCCGAAACCGAGCTAAACAACCATCAGCGTCCAGTTGGCGAATTGCTAAGCGAACAATTAGCCGTGAGTGCCGCACCCTTTATTATTAACAAAGACAGTGTTGGTTTGGGTTTATTAGCTAATCATTTTGGCGAAGCAAGTGCAGTGCTAAATTTACGAATTTTGGATAATCAAGGCCAAGTGTTAGCCACAGGTGGACAAGCACAGAGTCAAAAAGGTCTTAATTTTAGTGCCCCGATTATTTTAGAAAAACAACAGTTAGGACAAGCACATATCGCCCTCAGTACCCCCGAACGTGGTGATATTATTAAAAATAGCAGCATTAACTTGGCACTGTCTTTTTTAATTCACTTATTTTTAATGTTATGGGTCGGTTGGCCACAGTTATTTAAAAATATCCGTGTCCCGATTTTACAAGCCCCTAATAATGAAGAAGCTATTACTGAACCAATCCCTAGCACACCTGAGCCTACGCCAGAACCCATTAAACCTACAGCCAGTGTTTGGGTTAATATTTGTTTTGATGACCCCAAAGGTTTAATGTCTAAGGTTAATGCCAATACGTCGGCACAATTTTTACAAGTGATTGATAAACTGATTAAACGTTGCACCCGTCTTTATACTGGCAAAACCGTTTCGACGTTATCCCCCGAAGGAATCACTATTCGTTTTGATGGTGATAATATCGAAGACTGTGTTCACCGTGCTGTCTTGAGTAGCCGATTATTGATTAAGTTAGCCACTACTGCCCATAGCCAACGCCGCGAAGCTCGTCAATTTACCCTAAAACTTAAAGCAGCGATGATAAATTTAGCCGATTTAAAAGATGAAGATGCTATTAAGCAATTAAAAACCTTGTTACCAGTGACAAAGGTTAATCAAATCATGATTGCCGATGATGATGCAATGGCCGCAGAACTTAGTAAACACCAATTAAGCACATTTGAAGCCGAAGAAGACAGCCCCGAAGCTCACAAAAAAATTAAAGCTCACATACTCGAGTCTTTAGCAACAGCATTAGAAGAAGAACTGTCTTCGCTTGAGCAACGCATTTTAGAGCGAAAAAAATCAGAGGCAAAAAATGACTGATTTACAAGCCATTGAACAAGTTATCTCCCAATACTTTGATGCCCTACATACCAAAAACATTGAAGCCATTGAGAATGTATTTTGGCATCATGCCGAAATTACAGGTTATTATGAAGGTGAATTTGTTCATTCAAAACTACATGATTATTTGAGTGTTATCAAACGAATGTCTGCCCCTAATATGTTAGGCGAAGAATTTGATATGCAAATTACCAGTATTGACATCATGGTGAATATTGCCCATGTCAAAACACGTTATGTATTTCAGGCACTCAATTATGTGGACTTTTTATCGCTCATCAATATTGATGGCACATGGAAAGTCGTCAATAAAACCTTTTATCACCACTAAAATACGCTCACTATTTAGTCAAAATCAATTTATTATTACTGGTTATCCGCAAACGATACTCCTCTCCTTCGTGCATAATACGAATCTCACGCCCCACGGCAAATAAATGCTTAGACTCAATGGTTGGAAAACGACGAACAGCTGGCTGTTGTTGTACTTGAGTATGCATAATCAATTCCTATAAAATGAGCTTACAATTAAATGATAATAATTATCATTAACAAATGCAAGTTAATTTCAATAAAAAAGGCAGAAAAATCTGCCTTTTTAAGATGTGGTGACGTTTAAAACCTGCCAATAATGGCGCATTACAATGCGCCCTACGCAAGCAAAACCTTAGTTTATAAGGCTTCTGGACGCATGTGTGGGAATAAAATCACATCACGAATCGATGGCGAGTTAGTAAACAACATCACCAAACGGTCAATACCAATGCCCTCACCTGCGGTCGGTGGTAAACCATATTCTAAGGCACGCACATAATCAGCATCATAGTGCATGGCTTCGTCATCACCCGCATCCTTTTCAGCCACTTGCTGCATAAAACGCTCAGCTTGGTCAATCGGGTCATTTAACTCCGAGAAACCATTAGCAATTTCACGACCACCAATAAAAAACTCAAAACGGTCAGTAATAAACGGATTATCATCATTACGCCGTGCCAAAGGTGAGACTTCAGCAGGATACTCAGTAATGAAGGTGGGTTGACGTAACTTGGTTTCAACCGTTTCTTCAAAAATAATGGTTTGTAATTTACCAATCCCCCATGTTGGCTTCACTTTCTCTTTAATGTCTTTTTCAACAATTTGAGTAGCAGCAGCCATATCCCATAATTGCTCACGGGTATATTGAGGATTAAAATGTAAAATCGCATCAACCATGCTCATGCGTACAAACGGCGCGCCAAAGTCATACACTTCGCCTTGATAATCGACTTCGGTTTTACCCAAGACTTCTAAAGCAACGGTTTTTAACATCGCTTCGGTTAAATCCATCAAGTCTTTGTAATCGGCATAGGCTTGATAAAACTCAATCATAGTAAATTCTGGATTATGACGTGTAGAAACACCTTCGTTACGGAAGTTACGGTTAATTTCAAACACACGCTCAAAACCGCCAACCACTAAACGCTTGAGGTATAACTCAGGGGCAATACGCAAAAACAACGGCATATCTAAGGCATTATGATGCGTTGCAAACGGTTTTGCGGCTGCGCCACCGGGAATGACGTGCATCATTGGCGTTTCGACTTCCATAAAGTCACGGCCACGCAAAAAGCGGCGAATACCATCAATCACTTGTGAACGCACTTTAAAAGCATTGCGCGTTTCTTCATTCATGATTAAGTCAACATAACGTTGACGGTATTTAATTTCTTGGTCAGCTAAACCACGAAACTTATCAGGTAATGGACGTAAAGACTTGGTTAATAAACGCACTTGTTCGATATGAATCGACAACTCACCTGTTTTGGTTTTAAAGATATAACCTTGACCACCAACAATATCGCCAATATCCCATGTTTTAAAATCGGCATAGGTGTCTTCACCAATACTGTTTTGGGCAACATAAAATTGGATACGACCTGTCATGTCTTGCACAGTAATAAAGCTGGCTTTACCCATCACCCGTTTGAGCATAATACGGCCAGCCACAGACACGACTTGCTTTTCGCCTGCTTCTAATTCTTCTTTCGTGTTAGCCGCAAACTTATCTTGTAAGTTTTGGGCATAACTATCACGACGGAAGTCATTGGGGAAGGCTTGGCCTTTGGTGCGTAATTCAGCTAATTTTTGCTGACGCTGGGCAATTAATTCATTTTCAGATACTTGAATTTCTGGCGTATTGCTCATGGTTTTCTCTCTAAAAGATATTCCCTCCCCTAATTTAGGGGAGGGTTAGGGTGGGGTCTAAAATACCCCCTCCCAACCTCCCCCTTACTAAGGGGGAGGAGTTTCTTGATATTACAAACCCATTTTTAATGAAGCTTGAATAAAATCATCTAAATCGCCGTCTAACACGGCATCAGGACGCGAATGTTCTACGTTAGTGCGTAAGTCTTTGACACGCGATTGGTCTAAAACATAAGAACGAATTTGGCTACCCCAACCATTTTCAGATTTGGTTTCTTCGAGGGCTTGTTTTGCCGCATTTTTCTTTAAAATTTCTAACTCATATAAACGCGCACGTAACATTTTCCATGCACGGTCACGGTTAGCATGTTGTGAACGCTCATTTTGACACGCAACCACTGTACCTGTTGGAATATGAGTTAAACGTACCGCAGAGTCGGTTTTGTTAATATGCTGACCACCTGCACCACTGGCACGATAAGTATCGGTGCGCACATCGGCAGGATTGATTTCAATTTCAATATTGTCGTCCACTTCTGGCGAGACAAACACCGCCGCAAACGAGGTATGACGGCCATTGCCTGAGTCAAAGGGGGATTTTCGTACTAAACGATGCACGCCTGTTTCGGTACGCAACCAACCAAAAGCATAATCGCCTTCAACGCGAATCGTGGCACTTTTAATGCCTGCAATTTCGCCATCGGACACTTCCATCAATTCGCCTTTAAAGCCATGACGTTCAATCCAGCGTAAATACATACGCAATAACATACCCGACCAGTCTTGTGCTTCTGTGCCACCCGAACCAAATTGAATGTCAACAAAGCAGTTATTAGCATCCATTTCACCACTAAACATACGGCGAAATTCTAGGTCAGCCACCAGTTTTTCGGCACTGGCCAACTCGGCTTTCACGTCTTCGAGTAGGCTTTCGTCATCCGCTTCTACGGCTAAATCGAGCATCGCTTGAGCATCTGCCACTTGTTCGGTGAGTTTATCCAACACACCGACACTATTTTCTAAGGCAGAACGTTCTTTACCTAGGGCTTGGGCATGTTCGGGATTATTCCATACGGCAGGATCTTCGAGCTCACGCATCACTTCTTCGAGGCGTTCTTTTTTTAGCTCATAGTCAAAGATACCCCCTAAGCGTTTCACCACGCTCAGTAAGGTCTTTTATGTGTTTGAGGTAGGGATTGATTTCCATGACGGTTTTACAGCTACATGACCAATGAAAGGCGCGAATTGTAGCAAAGTTTGGGGGTTTAGTTTAGTAGCCTGTATGTAGTGTAGCGGAATACAGGATAAATATTTTATAAAACATTTGTTTATTCCCATAAAATCCCGTGTTACGTTTCACTTCACACAGGCTACGAAGTCTTGCTATGATAAAACAAGCGACCTGTTCATCAATAAAACATTGAGGCAAGCACATGAACATGAGTTTAGAGAATACGATAATAGCGCGTTTGCATTGTTTAGATGATGCCAACTTATATAAAGTGCTTGATTTTATTGAGCATATCGACACCCTAGCTAAAAAACCGCCAAAAATGACAGGGCTTTTTGCTCATTTAAACACCACCGATAATGAGATTAGTGCGGCATTAGATACGGCTAAATTAGAAAGAGAATCAGCTTTAAATCAATCGTTGGATACCCTGTAAATTGAACAACATTGAGACTTATGTTTTAGACACTCATGCTTGGATATGGCAATTATTTAATCCTGCCAAACTTGGGCAAAAGGCTAGACAACTCCTTGAGCAAGCCGACAATAACGATGGCGTACATATTGTTATCCCTGCGGTTGTGCTGGCCGAAGTGTGTATGATTGCCCAAAAACAACGCATTGCAAACTTTAAGCCCGAACATATTCCATTGTTGATTACTACCATTAAACAGCATCCTGCCTATACATTAAGCACACTTGATGACAAGATTATTTTGGCCAGTCAGCAGCTTATTGATATTCCTGATATTTTTGACCGTTTAATTGCCACAGAAAGTTACTTGCTTAATGCTCAACTGATTAGCTGCGATTCAGTTATTCAGGCTAGTCAAGTTAAGCATTTGTTGGTTTGGTAAAAAGTTATTTTTGACCATTTAACAATTTACGCAAATCGGTTGCAAAGTTTTTGGAATTATATAAACGCGTAGAAATGCGTTGTGCATCAGCACGTTCAGCAGGGGTAAGTTTATCTAACGCGATATCTCTATTTTTTACCGCATTATCATTCCCTTTACTTGCCGCTAGATTAAACAAAATGTAGGCTAGTTTATAATTTTGCGGTACGCCTTCGCCTTTGGCATACATCACCCCTAAATTATATTGCGCACTCGCATGGCCTTGCTCAGCTGCTTTTTTATACCAAACTATAGCCTGTGTATAATCTTGCGCTACGCCTTCTCCGTTGTAATACATATTTCCTAAATTTAATTGAGCTACAGCAAAGCCTTGTTGTGCTGCTTTTGCATACCAAACTACTGCTTGGGTATAATCTTGCGGTACGCCTTGCCCTTTGTCATACATCAGCCCTAAATTAGATTGAGCTTTAGCAAAGCCTTGCTCTGCTGCTTTTTTATACCAAACGACCGCTTGGCTATCATCTTGCGGTACGCCTTGCCCATTGTCATACATCAGCCCTAAATTATATTGCGCATAGGCATCACCTTGCTCCGCAGCTTTGGTATACCACACAACGGCTTGGCTATCATCTTGCGGTACACCTCGCCCTTTCTCATACATCGTCCCTAAATTATATTGCGCACTGGCATCGCCTTGCTCTGCTGCTTTTAAATACCAACTAGCTGCTTCTGTATAATCTTGCAATACACCATCGCCCTCATAATACATAAGTCCTAAATTAAACTGCGCATCGGCATCACCTTGTTGTGCCGCTTTTTTAAACTCTTTTAATGCAATAGTGTAATTACCTTTTTTATAAGCTGCTAACCCCTCATCAAACCCAGCATAGCTCACACTCGCGGCACACAGTAAAACTGCGCAAATTAATTTTTTCATGTTTTCTCCGTCCTTAAATATTTTCAAAACTTGCTCTAATATCGGTTATGGTCAATACATACTAAAATTTCTGTGTTTGTTGATATTTTTTAAAAGCATTTTGTAGTTTTGGGTTAGCTGTTACAGGATTATCTAATGCTTCCACTAACAACATCGCATCTTCTAATGACAACTCTAGCATCTGCTCATTCTCTTTTACTTGGCTAGGAATAAAATAGCCTATCGTTGTCCCATGTCGTGTCACGGCAATCGGTTCACCCATTTTTAATAAATAATGTGGCAAATTTGCTCTAAATTCTCGCATACCTACGTTAATGGCTTGCATAATACCTCCAATGTGTACACAAAAATACTATTTTTGATACTAGCTCAATGCTCGCCAATAATCCACTTTCAACTGCAAGCGGCTTTTATTTCTAAAGGTATTCACATCCAAACGATATGCCAAAAACAACTTCTGAGTTTGTGCTGACCACTGACGCATATCCACATTAAAAGCAATCGCTTCTAAATCTTCGCCCGTCACAGGATGTTTTAACAACCATTTTAAGTGTTTTTCCTTTAACACCGTAAAATCACACAATTCAAACTCGCCTGTAAAAATCGGCTCAGGAAAGGCTTGCCCCCACGGGCCACTGTGACGCAATAATTGTGCTAATTCCAAATTAATTTCTTGGGCAGCTAATTCACCATCGGTCAAAATGGTTGCGGTTAAATGTTCTTCGGTGGCTTGCTCAGCAATCACTTGGCTAAACGCTTGTTGAAAAGCCTCAAAATTCGCACGTGGAATAGTCATGCCTGCGGCCATCGCATGACCACCAAAATAACTGACCAATCCTGCGTGACGTACCGTGACTAACTCAATGGCATCACGAATATGAATACCCTGAATTGACCGTGCCGAGCCTTTAATTAAATTGCTCTGCTCATCGACAGGCGCAAAAACAATCGAAGGTCGATGAAACTTTTCTTTTAAACGCCCTGCGACAATGCCAATGACACCTTGATGCCAAGAGGCATCAAACAAGACAATCGCAGGTGGCAAATTCTCTTCATTAAAATTAAGTTGTTGCATCGTTGCTAAGGCTTGCTGCTGCATATCCCCTTCAATACTACGTCGCTCAATATTTAAGTCATCTAATTCTTGGGCATATTGTTGAGCTAATATCGGTGAATCCGCCAACAAACACTCAATACCATGCGACATATCATCCAAACGCCCTGCGGCATTCAGGCGTGGTGCAACGGCAAAGGCTAAATCTTCGGCTTGAATGGTTTCGCGTTCACGTTTTGCCACTGCCAATAAGGCTTTAATACCTTCTCGACATTGCCCTGCTCTAATCCGCTCTAGTCCTTGCGCCACTAAAATACGGTTATTGTCATCCAAAGCCACCACATCAGCGACCGTTCCCAACGCAACAATATCCAAAAAATCACTCATTCGGGGCATAGGTCTGTTGTTAAACCAACCAATACTTTTAAGATGGGTACACAAGGCCGCCATGACATAAAAAGCCACACCCACCCCTGCAATGCTTTTACTAGGAAAAGGACAATTAGCTTGATTTGGATTGATAATCGCATCGGCATCAGGCAGTTGTTTGCCTGTTAAATGATGGTCGGTAATCAGAACTTTGACGCCTGCTTGCTTGGCGCGCTCTACGCCTTCACGACTAGAAATACCATTATCCACGGTAATAATCAGTTGCGGATTTTTTTCGTTTAAAGCAACTTCAACAATTTCGGGCGTTAAGCCATAACCAAACTTAAAACGATTCGGCACTAAATAATCAACAGAGTTTGCGCCCATCGCACGCAAGGCTAACACCACCACACTGGTACTGGTTGCGCCATCGGCATCAAAATCACCGACAATTAAAATGCGTTGTTGCTGTTGTAAAGCCTCAGTAAGTAAGGCTAAGGCTTGAGGCATTCCTAATAATTGTTCGGGTCGGGCTAAGGTTTTTAGCTGATGTTGTACTTGCTGTGGATGTTGTATTCCACGTGCGGCATAAACTCGCGCTAAAACAGGATGCAAATGTTGAAGACTATCGGAGATAGGGGGAATGGGACGTTGTTTAATAAGTTTGGTCATGATAAATGCTTGAGAAGATTGTAAAAATTATGCTCGATAGCACTTATTGCCAATCTTCTAGTTTTAATAACGGAATACGGCAAAACTCTTTCGTATTATGAGTCACCAAAATCATTTGATACCTCAGTGCAAGTGCCGCAATTTGAATATCATACAATCCTATCGGTGTACCTTGTTTTGCTAAATTTGCTCGAATTTCTCCTGCAATTCTTGCCGCTTCTTGGTCAAATTCCAGACTAGGTACAATTTCAAATAATTGTTCTATTTTTTCTCTATTTTGCATTATGTTTTGGCTTTTATATGCGCCATAGTACAATTCTGCTTTGATAATTTCGCTAATAAATAATGTTTGAATATCCATATTCGTAATTTTTTGATGAATTGGGGATGGGCGACGATTTAAATAGGCAATCCAAGCATTAGTATCTAACAACCACATTAATCAAACTCCAATCGTGATTGCTCGGTCGCTTGCACTTCTCGTATCAACTCATCACCGTGCCAACTAGCAGCTAACTTGATTAAAGCTTGTTTTTGTTGTGCATAATCTATAGGAGCATCATCTAAGGCAATAAAAAGCACTTCGGTTTTACGATGGCGTAATTCTTTAGGAACACTAATCATATCAGGTGAACTATCATAAGTTTGACGAATAGCCAGCATCACTATTACTCCCCATGAAAAACTTGTAACAGCATAGCATAAAAAAGTCGGACATTAGTCCGACCTTTTTAATCAAGAATAAAGCAGCTATAGCTTACAATCCCATAGATTGTAAAATGCTATCACGTACTTGGTCTAAAGTGGCATCAATGGTTTTTAACACAGCGGTGTTATTACATTGAGCAATAGCAGTATCAGGGTCTTTTAAGCCATTACCTGTTAAGGTACAAACAATGGTTGAACCTTCTGGAATGCGGCCATTTTTAATATCACGAATCGCACCACCAATGGAGGCGGCAGAAGCAGGCTCACAAAAAATGCCTTCATACATCGCTAATTGACGCTGCATATCCAAAATTTCTTGGTCGCTTAATTCATCAAACCAACCGCCCGACTCTTCTTGCACTTTTAGGGCTTGTTTCCAGCTTTGTGGATTACCAATACGAATCGCAGTAGCCACAGTTTCAGGATTTTTTACCGCTTCGCCACGCATAAAAGGTGCAGAACCTGCGGCTTGATAACCAATCATTTTTGGACGGCTACCATTCATTGGGCCGCCTGTAAAACGGCAATGACCATTACAGAATGAGCAAGAATCGGTTGGCTTGTGACCTGCTGGCGTGGAGTATTCGCAATAACCAATCCAATGCGCGGTAATATTACCTGCATTCCCAACTGGCAAACAATGATAATCAGGCGCACGACCTAACTCTTCCACAATTTCAAAGGCAGCGGTTTTTTGACCTTGCAAACGATACGGATTCACCGAGTTAACAATCGTGACGGGTGCTTGGCTAGCCACTTGTTTAACTAATTCCATGCCATCATCAAAATTACCACGAATTTGTAAGGTAATCGCGCCATACATCATTGCTTGAGCTAATTTACCCATGGCAATTTTGCCTTCTGGAATTAACACAAACGCTTTAATGCCAGCACGTGCTGCATAAGCAGCAGCAGCGGCAGAGGTATTACCTGTAGAAGCACAAATAATGGCTTTGCTACCCTCTTCAACCGCTTTTGTCACCGCCATGGTCATACCACGGTCTTTAAAAGAACCCGTTGGATTTAAGCCTTCATATTTGACATAAATATCCACATCTTTGCCAATGAGCTTAGGAATATTTTTTAAGCGAATTAAAGGTGTATTGCCTTCGCCTAAAGAAATAATACGGGTATCGTCAGAAATCGGTAAATAGTCACGGTATCTGTTAATTAAACCTGTATAGCGGTTACCTGCGGACATAATTTTCTCTCTACAAAAACATCATCTCTCACACATTGAGCGAGAGGTCGGGAATGGGTTAAGCGTCTAAGGCTTCTAAACGAACACGCACCACAGGGGCAACAATATCCGCTAAAGCTTCTAAACCGCCAATCGCACGATTCATTTCGCGCTCAATCACTGGTTTAGTTAAAATAATGACAGGCACTGTACCTGCTTCTTGTGCGGGCTTTTGTAAAATCGCTTCAATGCTGATGCCATTTTCACTCAAAATACGCGTCACATCGGCCAATACACCCGATTTATCATTAGCTTGTAAACGTAAATAATAAGCTGTTTTTACCGATTCAACTGGTAATACGGGAATATCTGCTAAGGCATCAGGCTGAAACGCTAAATGCGGTACACTGTTAATATTTTCTACATTCAACGAACGCACAATATCCACAATATCAGCAACTACAGCAGAACCTGTCGCGCCTGCGCCAGCACCCGCACCGTAATATAAAGTTGAGCCAACAGCATCAGACTGGACTAAGACCGCATTTTTAACCCCATTAACGTTAGCAATTAAACGCTGCTCTGGAATTAAAGTGGGATGAACACGTAACTCAATACCATCTGTAGTACGACGTGCAATACCTAAGTGTTTAATTCTAAAACCTAATTCTTCGGCATAACTCACGTCTTCGCGAGTTAATTTGGTAATGCCTTCGGTATAGACTTTTTCGAATTGCAACGGAATACCAAAAGCTAAAGACGCTAGAATGGTTAATTTATGCGCAGCATCAATGCCTTCAACATCAAAGGTTGGATCTGCTTCGGCATAACCTAAAGCCTGTGCTTCTTTTAACACATCGGCAAAATCACGACCTTTTTCACGCATTTCGGTCAAAATAAAATTGCCTGTACCATTAATAATGCCTGCCAACCAATCAATACGGTTTGCCGATAAGCCTTCACGTAAGACTTTAATAATTGGTACACCACCTGCAACAGCCGCTTCAAAGGCAACAAATACGCCTTTGGCTTCGGCAGCACCAAAGATTTCATTACCATATTGGGCTAACAAAGCCTTATTCGCTGTGACAACATGTTTGCCATTAGCAATCGCTTGTAACACCAACTCACGTGCAGTGGTTGTACCACCAATCACTTCAACAACAATATCCACTTCAGGGTCATTAACTACCGCAAAAATATCACGGCTAACAGTGACACCAGTTAAATCATATTGTGGATAATCACGACGCGCGCCCACATGACTGACAATAATATCGCGGCCAGTTCGACGACTAATTTCTGCGGCATTCGCTTTTAATAAATTAAGCGCACCGCCACCGACTGTACCTAGCCCGACGATGCCAATTTTAACTGGTTTCACCCTATCACCTATTATGTAGCGACTCGCTTTTAATAACGCTAATCATTTATCTTAAAAAGAGAAAAGCTACTCTAAATTGAGCAGCCTATCAAAACCGTTAATGATATAACGGTTTGCTGGTAAAATGCACCGCATTCATCGGCAAAAATTGCATTTTATGCCCAATAATTATTTGATTTTCATTGCCGCAGCTAAGTCTTTAGGAGACAAATAACCACCTACTTGCGTCCCATCTTCTAAAAATACCGCTGGTGTTCCACGCACGCCTATTTCTTGTCCTAATTCATACTGAGATTTAATGGGGTTTTCGCAACTTGCAGGAGGAACTGGCAAATTGTTTTTGGCTTTAGTCAGGGCATCATTACGATCGGCATTACACCAAATCGCATCCATTTTTTGAGAAGTTGGAGAAGGATAGCCTGCTCTAGGAAAAGCCAAATAACGTACTTCTATGCCCATTTGATTCATGACAGGCACTTCTTGATGAATTTTTCGGCAATATCCACAATCGACATCGGTAAACACATACACCACACCTTTGGTCTTAGCTTCTGCCGCAGGATAAATAATCATATCTTTTACTGGAACATTTGCTAATGCAGCTTTACGCACATCCGCCATGCCCTTTTCAGTAATGTTAGTTAATTTGCTACCATCAATCTCAATAATTTCACCCTGTAACATATAACGACCATCAGCCGTCATATAAGCAGTGCTGGCATAACCTTTTGCTTTAATTGCATACAAGCCCGCAACACTCGGTGTAATACTGATAATTTCGGCATCAGGAATAGCTTGTTTTAAGGTATTACGAATTGTTTCTTCAACATTTGCGGGTGTTATCGCGGTAGTCACAGTCGTAGTTTTATTACCAATAGGAGGTTCGGCCTGAGAACAAGCACTGGTTAATGCCAAACTAGCCATCAAAGTCAAATGCACAAATTTCATTATCATATACTCCAAAATTTTTAATAGCTTAAAGAGAAAAACGCGGTGGGTTTGTAATTTTTATTAACCACGAGGATGATGCTGTTGGTGTAGCTGTTGTAAACGTGCTCTTGCAACATGGGTGTAAATCTGAGTGGTTGATAAATCACTGTGCCCTAGTAACAGTTGTACCACACGTAAATCAGCACCATGATTTAACAAATGTGTGGCAAAGGCATGGCGTAAAGTATGTGGAGATAACTCTCGCTCAATACCTGCTTGTTTAGCATAACTTTTGATGGCATACCAAAAATTTTGCCGACTCATAAAACCACCAACACGACTAGGAAATAAGGCATCAGTCATTTGACCATGCACCAAACTCGGTCGTGCCTCTTGCAAATACTGTACTAACCAATCACGCGCTACTTCACCCATTGGCACTAACCGTTCTTTACTACCTTTACCACGCACTCGCACAAAACCTGCGCGCAAATTTGACTCATCAATCGTCAATCCTACTAATTCAGATACCCGTAAACCACAAGCATACAACAACTCCAACATCGCTCTATCACGTAAACCTAAGTTAGTCGTTATATCAGGGGCGGCCAATAATGCCTCTACATCTAACTCTGAAATATCTTTAGGGAGAGGACGTCCTAAACGCGGGCTATTTAATTCTAGAGTTGGATCAACACTGAGCAAGCCTTCGCTAATATGCAATTTATAAAAATGTCGTGCTGCTGATAAATAACGGGCTACAGAGCGTGGACTAGCCTCTTGCGCAGCCAACTCCCTTAAAAATGCTTCAAAATCTTGTTTATCAAACATCGAAAGGGGTTTATTTGCCCACAACACCATTTTTTTAAGGTCAGCCAAATACGCATTTATACTGTGTTGACTCAATGCTTGTGCCACTAAACGGTCACGTAACCATTGCAACTCTGCTCCACTTTGATTATCAGGCAAAGGCACTGCAGCTAAAACACGGCCACGTTGACGACGTGTTTTACTTGTTTTGACTGTAGAAATGGCCACTTAAATTACCCATTAGCTTTGATATTCTGCAACTACACTCAACCAATACGTTAGTTGAGCAAAGTCAAAGCACATATAAAAAAAGCGACACAAGGTCGCTTTTTGAGGGTTACGTACTTATTTAGTACGCGCCACCAATTTTTCTTTGATACGGGCAGATTTACCAGTACGGTCACGTAAATAGTACAGTTTAGCACGACGTACAGCACCACGGCGTTTAACTTCGATAGAAGCAACTAATGGCGAATGAGTTTGAAAAACACGCTCAACACCAACACCGTTAGAAATTTTACGAACAGTAAACGCAGAGTTTAAGCCAGCATTTTTCTTAGCGATAACAACGCCTTCATAGGCTTGTAAACGCTCGCGGTCACCTTCTTTTACTTTTACTTGAACAACCACTGTGTCACCAGCACCAAAAGCAGGGACGTCTTGTTTCATTTGAGCTTGTTCAATGCTCTGAATAATGGGATGCTTACCACTCATGGTAATAACTCCTAAAGTTTCAACAGACTAGTATAATTTCTGTTGAATGGTTACAGAGGCTATGAGAAAAACTCGGCGCATATAACCGTTAAAGTTTCAGTCTATCAAAATGAAGACTGACCTAAATTGTCGTTTGTTTGCTCTTGTTGTAATTGAGCCAACAAACGACGCTGCGTTGCGTTTAAAGACGCAGACGCTAATAAATCTGGGCGACGCGCCAAGGTTCGTTTTAAACTCTGTTGCCAACGCCAGTGTTGAATTTTAGCATGATTACCAGAGAGCAAAACCTCAGGAACTACATCACCATCATACATTTCGGGACGTGTATAATGAGGACAGTCCAACAAACCAGACACAAACGAATCTTGTTGTGCCGATTGATTATCACCCAACACTCCGTCCACACGACGGCTAATGGCATCAATCATCACCATAGCAGGCAATTCACCGCCAGAAAGCACATAATCCCCAATCGACCATTCTTGATCAACATAGCGTTGAATAAAACGCTCATCAATGCCTTCGTATCGTCCGCACACAAAAATTAGGCCTTGCTGTTGACCTAACTGACGAGTCGCCACTTCATTAAAGCGTTGACCTTGCGGTGACAAATACACTACTAACGGTTTGACCTTTAGTTCAGCGGCACGCTGTTTAGCTGCTGATAGTGCCCTTACTAAAGGTTCTATCAGCATCACCATACCTGGCCCACCACCATAAGGACGTTCATCAACTCGACGATAGTTGTCTTGGGTAAAATCGCGTGGATTCCACGTTTCTAACTGAATCAAGCCTTGCTTTACGGCACGCTCGGTAATGCCATGAGCCGTTAAGGCCAAAAACATTTCAGGGAACAGGGTAATTACACCAAACCACATCGCTATCGCTCTCGCGGTTTAAAAATCAATATCCCAATCCACTGTTAAGCGTTTGTTGACGACATCAACAACCGTCACCACCCGCTCAGGAATCCAAGGAATCAAACGCTCTTGTTGGTCAATACTTCCAGCAACAGGCCGTACTACTAACACATCATTTGCGCCAGTCTCCATCAAGCTATACACTTGCCCTAGAAACTGACCATCTACTGTCCAAACATTAGCATCAATCAAGTCTGACCAGTAATAATCACCATCGGGTAAATCGGGCAAGTTGTTTTTTGCCGTCCAAATCACTGCCCCATGTAATGCTTCTGCTGCATTTCTATCATGACAATTTTTAAAACGTGCAACCAAACCTTTACCTTGCTCGCGCCACTCAACAGTTTGGACTTCGTGCCATTCTTTGCCGACTTGCAAATACCACGGCATATAACCAAAAATATTGGTCATTGGTTCAGTGTTGGCATATACCCAGACCCAGCCCTTGATACCATAAGGAGATTGCACTCGACCAATGGTTATCAGTTGCTCAGGAGAAGGAATTGCACTCATAACAAACAGATTAGGCTGTTGCTAAAAATGTCTTAGCAATTTGAGCAACACGCTCAGAAGGTTGTGCACCTTGGTTAACCCAATAGTTATAACGATCTACATCTAAACGAATCTTTTCCGCTGCACCTTGAGCAACAGGGTTAAAAAAGCCAACACGCTCAATAAAGCGACCATCACGGGCATTACGGCTGTCAGTTACAACAACTTGGTAAAAGGGACGCTTTTTGGCACCGCCACGAGCTAAACGAATAACGACCATAATATGTATTCCACAAAAACAAGTTTAAGAGCAAAATTCACACAAAATGGTTAAGTAACGCTTTCTTATGTGAGTGTTATGCCTTCAAAGGGCGAGCATTGTACGGCAATTTTTGTACTTATAAAAGACAGTCACCGATAAAAGCTGTAAACTTATGCCAATAACGATTATTTTTTTATGTTTTTGCGCAAAGAATCAATGCTTATGATGTTAATTTCTCATCCTGTGCTACGTTTTCCTCTAATAGTGCTCCTGTTGGCATTTGCATGGTGGACAGGCAAAACTGGCTTAGCAGGTCTTTATAGTTTTCAAGCAAATAGTTATTTGGAGCTATGGCAACATCAGCGCATGATAAACCCCGAATACACCATTACTAACACCAAATACCAAGAGCTTCGCCAACAACATAAGCACATTTTATCACTCACCCATTATAACGGAGATTATTGGACAAGTTTTGCCCAAATGCAACTTTGGTACCTTTACAACACACCTCAACTAACACCAACACAACAAGCGCAATTTAAACAAGATATTTTGGCTGCCTATCGCACTGCTATTAGCTTGCGCCCAACATGGCCATATACTTTTGCGGACTTTGCCATCGCCAAAGCAAACTTTGGCGAGTACGACACCGAGTTTGTCGATGCACTTCACAAAGCAAATCAATTGGGTGCACGCGAATCTTATGTTATACACACCACCCTTGAGTTAGGCTTAACCGTTTGGAATCAACTCCCTCTCAGCTCGCAAAAAGTCGTGGCTAATGCGGTAGAGCGTTCTGTTACATGGCAACTCAATGAACAACTCAACCAAAAAGAGCGTATTTTTGCCCTAAGCCTTGTGGGTTTTTATCAAAAGCTACCCGAAGTTTGTGCTTTAATGACAACTATTGGTCAACAAAAAGCTAACTGTCCTACAACAAAGCCAAGCTAAGCCACGGCACATAAGTAATAATTAGCACGGCCACCATTAACACCAGCAAAAAAGGCACGGTGGTTTGATAAAGCTCAGTCATGGGCTTTTTAAAGCGATAACTGGCAATCATCAGATTCATACCCACTGGCGGCGTACAGTATCCCAGCTCCATATTAGCCAAAAAGATAATACCTAAATGTATGGGGTCAATGCCATAACCTATCGCAATGGGTAACAACAACGGCACCATAATTACTAAAGCCGAAAAAATATCTAAAAAACACCCCAACACCAACAAAAATAAATTCAACAACAGTAAAAAAGTCCATTTGCTATCAATATGCTGCTTAATAAAATCAAATAATCGGGTAGGAATTTCGGCATCAATCATCCAGTTGGTAAAAGCCATAGCCACGCCTAAAATCAGCAAAATAGCACCAATCATTACCATCGACTCGCGCATAATCCCAAATAAGCGAGCTAAAGAAATTTCCCGTTGGATCACTACCGCCATCACCGTGACATATAAAGCTGTCACTGCCGCTGCTTCCGACACTGCAAAATAACCACTATAAATGCCACCCAACACAAATATGGGTAAAGGGATTTCCCATTTGGCCTCTTTTATTGCCAGCTTTAATTCTGCTTTTGAAAAAGGTTGTAATGGAATCGTATGTTTACGTGTGATGCGAATACTATAGAGAGACAACAACACAATCATCAGCAATGCAGGCAACAACCCCGCCTTAAAAATCGCCTCAATGGTCACACCAGAGCCCTGAGGTAATTGCTGCGCAATAATCGCATACAAGATAAGTGGCAAAGATGGCGGCAATAACAAGCCCAAAGAACCAGAAGTAGTGACTAAACCTAAGGAAAATTTGTCGGGATAACCAGCCTGTTTGAGTGCTGGATACAGTAACGCCCCTAAAGCAACAATCGTTGCACCACTTGCTCCCGTAAAGGCAGTAAAAAATGCACAAGTACAAAAAGCAACAATCGCTAAACCACTTGGCAACCAACCAAATAAGGCCCGTGTTAATCGTACTAAGCGTTGAGACGTTTGCCCCTCACCTAATACATAGCCTGCATAAGTAAATAACGGTAATGCCAACAAAATTGGCGTATCGACTAATCGATATAATTCAACCCCCAAGATAGTTAAATCAATCTCTTGCCGAGTAAAACCTAGAGCGGCAGCACCTGCTAAGATGGTAAATAGCGGTGCTCCCAATAATGCCAACAGCAATAACAAAATAATGAGAACTAAAGTCACGCGGCATTTCCTTGATACGGAATCATATCTTGTAGCGCAAAGAGACAATAACGTAATGACATAACAGCAAAACTAATTGGCATAATACTTTCGCATAGCCATGTAGGTACTTGAGCAAAAGCCATACTCGGAGATTGATATTCCATTTGCACAAAGCTATAGGTATATTTTGCAAGTATCGCACACACTACACTTGCAAAAATAGCCGTTAGCACTTGAACAGCACGCTGAGCATACTCTGGCAAAAAGCGTGTAATAATATCTATATTGATATGTTGTCGCTCTCTAGTTGCTACCATTGCGCCTAATAAAGCAATCCATAATACCATTACACGCAACAGGGAGTCCGCCCAAGCGAATCCTGTATCAAATCCATTACGCAATACAATTTGCATAAAAGCTAATACAATCATCGCGAGCAAAAAAATTACCAATAAACTATCTTCTAAACGATGAAGCCAACGCAACACACGAGAAATAATCTCGCTCATGATTTAGACGGCTTAAAATTTTTTAGGTATTCTTGTATTGCTTGCCAAGTCGCGGCATTAACAATACCTGCTTTAGCTATACGCTCCGCTGCTTCTCCGCCTGCCTTTTCCCACTCTAATACATCTTTTGAATTGGGAGAAACAGATTTAATACCTTGTTTTAACAAAGAATTATAGGCTGCAACATTATCTTGACGATTTTGAGCATTGATATCTTTAAACACTTGTTGCATTACATTACGCACAATCACTTGATCGGCTGCATCTATTTTATTAAATGCTTTTTGCTCTATAGCTAGCACACCAATAATATAGCTTAGCGGTAAGTCCGTTAAATATTTGACTTGCGTATGCCACTGCAATGCCAACGTGCCAATAGGAGAGGATGCGACAGTATCAATAATACCTGTTTGTAAACTTGGCAACACATCACTCAACGACAGAGGAATGGGCGTTATCTGAAAAGCTTTCAGTGTTTCTGCGGCCTGAATATCATTTTCTGGAATCCAAACTCGATGTTTACGCAACTCTGGCACGGTGGCAATTGGTGCTGTTTTTGACATCGCATAAGCAAAACCACCTTCTGCAAAACCAAAATTAACCATTCCTCCCTGCTCTAAACCTTTAGACAAAATAGGGTCAAACTTTTGACGCACATAATCTACTTGAGCAAAGTTTTTAAAAAGTAACGGCATGGCATAAATTTGTGCATCTTTATAAAATTCCGATAGACTTCCTGCTGTCACCGCTCCACCTTGCAACTGACCAATTTTTATTTTATTTAATACGGCGCGGTCATTGCCCATGGTACCGCCCGTATAAAATTTGAAGGTGACTCTTTTTTGCGTTTTGGCTTCTATTTCTGCCGCGCCTGCGCGCATTTTTGTCATCCATGCCGAACCATCAGGCGACAGGGTTGCTATTTTCAACGTTAAAGCAAATGATTGCGTCGTCATTGCCATCAAACTGGCTAACATTAATAGTTTTTTTGTCATAATAAATTCTCTTGATTGACAATAATTCGTCACATACTCGCGATTTTAATAAAAAGCTCAAAAATAGTCATCGGCACTGGCTAACAAAGTTTTAGCTTGTTGTTGAGCCAATAAATTACTTAATGTTAACATTCCTGTTTGTGGATTAGCCGTCACCACTTCTTGCAACAAAGCATCATGTAACTCTCGATTAAAAGTATTACGAGCGTAATATTTGGCATAATACACTTTAACCATTAAATTTTTTCCTTCAGAAAGAGCCACAGCTTTTTCAAAATAGCTTTTACCCACTTCTGGCTGCCCTCCGAGTGCAGGCGATAATAATGTCGCTAATACGCCCAAATATAAATGCGCTTCTCCCTGTTGATAATTTTCATCCAAAGCCAAAACTTGTTGCATAATCATTTTGACACGAGCCAAATCCGCAATCGCATTCCAATCATCACTATGTACCTGAATCCAACTAGCCCAAGTACTCCCCAATAAATACAAAGAGCCCAGTTCATCTTTTGATATTTGCGTCAACCGTAATGCCATTTCATCAATCGGCATTGTTTGTAACTGGCATAATTTTTTATTTTCTATACACAAAGCATCGGATGCATAACTAAAAGCTTTATCATTTAATCCTCGACTACGCACTGTATCCGTCACAAAGGCACTGGCATAAGCACTATTAAGCTTTGCTGCTGCTTGCAACAAAGCAACATTTTGTGGCTGATTTTTTAACAGGGCATCCAACAACAACAAATAGGATGGTAAAGCTTGCTCTACTAATACAGGATCATTACTTTCTAAAACTGCCTGCGAAAAGTTTTCACCAAACTGTTGAGCTTTGCTTTCAAGCACAGAACTACACCCAGATACCAGCCACAATAATATCCCTCCCAAAATCACCTTATATTTCATTACAGCACAGCCTCTATCTACAATTATTTAATTTGATGTATAATAACCTGCAGTAACACTTTAATACCTAAATACTACAAAAAAACATCTATTTGCAAATTGTCCTACAAATGTAGTGATTTTTTATAAATAGACTGTTAAAATGTATGCGCCGCTTAGTGAGATGCTGTTTTTGCACACACTGTGTCAGTATTCAAAAGGCGGGTCGTAATGAGCATTATTTTGCAACTCGAGAGAAACATCATGCAAATCAAGAATATCGCTGTATCTGCTGCTATCATTGCTGCTTTAGCTTTTGCTGGCTGTGCTAAAAAAGAAGAAGCTCCTGCTGCTGAAGCTCCTGCTGCTGAAGCTGCTGCTCCTGCTCCAGAAGCTGCTCCAGCCCCAGAAGCTGCTCCTGCTCCAGCTGCTGACGCTACTGCTCCTGCCGCTGCTGACGCTGCTGCTCCTGCTCCAGAAGCAGCTCCAGCCCCAGAAGCTGCTCCTGCTCCAGCTGCTCAGTAATACTGACGCATCAAAAAAAGAGAGCCTAGTGCTCTCTTTTTTTTGGGCTATAAAATATGGTCAATAAAAAACCCCAAAAAATGGGGTCTTTTACATCAGCTTCAAGCTGTTAATTACGCAGATTTCTTAGCTGCATCATGGCCATAAACATAGCCACCATAAGCATAATAACTAGAATAGGCACCATAATACTGCGCGGCTTTCTTCATATTTACTTTATTAAGAATTACGCCAATAATTGGTGCTTTAACTGCCAATAAACGATTAACACCCGTACGCACGGTTTGATGTGTCGTAATATCCGAACGAATCACATACACTACCGCATCTACTACTTTCGACATCACTAAAGCATCACTAACCAATAAGGTAGGTGGTGAATCAATAATAATACGGTCATAGCTTTGCGCCAACGTCTTTAATAAATCGGCAAATTTTTGCGAAGATAACAACTCTGATGGATTTGGAGGAATCAACCCTGATGTCAAAACATCAATATTGGCATCTTCCATATGTAAAATGCAATCCTCCACAGTCGCAGTGCCTGCAACCAAATTAGATAAACCGGGACTATTGGGCGGTAAATTTAATACTTTAGCAATGGTAGGTTTACGTAAGTCTGCATCGACCAATAAGACTCGTTCCATTTGTCCTAAAGCAATCGCTAAATTAGTAGATGATGTACTTTTACCCTCACTAGGAACGCTAGATGTCATTAAAATGGTTTTGTGCGGCTTATCAATTCCAGATAACACAACACTGGTACGCACTGTACGCATTGCCTCAGCATAATTTTTTTGTTTGTCATCCAAAAACAACAAAGCCCCGCTGTCTTTTTTCTTTTGTTTAACAAGCGGCACCATACCCAACATCGACACCCCTAGTTTGTCTTCGACATCTTCAGCACCTTTGAATGTAGAATCCAAATAATCCAACATAAATGCTAAGACTGCACCAAATATGATGCTCAATACTAAGGCCAATGCAGTTAACAAGCCTTTACGAGGCTTAAACGGCAAGCTTGGAATTACAGCAGGGTCAACAATACGAGCATTAGCAGTTTGTAGCTCTAAACTATCATTAGCCTGTTTAATTCGTGTAAAGAAGGTATCATAGAGGTTTCGGTTAGTTTGTACTTCACGCTGTAACTCTTGAAAACGAAACTCTTTACGAGACAATTCTAAAGAAGCATCTTTAGCTTCATTAAAAGCACGTTGTGCTTCAGCCAACTCTAGTTTTGCTTGAATTAAGGTGGGATGCTTCTCACCATAACGCTGGCTAATTTCTGCAACTTTAAATTGTGCAGCAGTCACACGCTGGTTTATTTGAGTTAGTTGCTCGGCTGACAATCCCAAAACACCAGTTTTGTCGCCATTTTCAACTAAATTATTTTGCTCTCTATATTCTTGTAACTTTTTCTCTGAAACCTCTAAATTAGCTTTGAGTGCCCCTAAACGGGTTGACAACCAGTCAGCAGCATTTTGGGTCAAAGTGATTCGTGCTTCCATTTGACTATTAATGTAGGCTTTTGCCATAGCGTTAGCGACACGCGCAGTCAAAGCACGATCATAAGACTCAAAATTAATTTTGACCAACTGCGTTTGGCGGATAGGTTCAATAGACAAATGCGTCATAAATTTATCAACTAACTTAATAAATTTTTCATCTTCAGTCGGAATAGGGTTTTGCTCATGCCCTGCTGGCAAATATTGTTTCCAATCAATTGCTTGCCACCACGTTTTTTCTTCCATTTCCGATTCGGTTTGGGCGATATAATCAGGATGTTCTGCAATATTTAACTCTTGAACCACGCGCGACGCTAACTCACGAGACTTTAAAATTTCGAATTGTGTTTGTAGATATTCTTTGCCTGTGATATCGGCACCATACACATCATCTACAGAAGCCAAGGTCTTACCTTGCTTTTGCTCAATCATGAGTGTTACTGAGGCTTTATATACTGGACGCATAGCGGACACAATAAAAACAGCCGCTAAGGTGACCGCAATGGCTAAACCGATAATGCCCCATTTAAAACGCATCAGGACACGCCAATAATGGCGCAAATCAATCGTATCATCCTGCTGAACAGACAGGCTGTTATCAAATCTTTCCATCGTGCATACCTAAAAAACTAGAAGAAGCTCTGATCAATGGTAATAGTATCACCAGGCAGCAATACAGCATTTAAAGTCGTTAAACGTGGCGTTCCTGTTGGATCAGCTTCATGAACAACATAAATTTTATTCAAAGACGCGCGCGGTGTCAGACCACCCGCCAAGGAAATTGCTTTGCGAATTGTTAAACCTGGTTGATAAGGATAACCTCCTGGTTTACCCACCTCGCCATTTACGAAAAACGGACGATATTCAAGAATACTGACATATACCTTAGGATCAACAAGATAACCTTCCTTTAAACGCTGAGTGAGTAATGCCTGTAAATCGCCAATTGTTTTATTTTTAGCAACCACTTCACCCAAAAAGGGATACAGAAAACTACCTGCATCACTTAAACGCAGCTCCATACTTAATTCTTTTTCATTAAATACGGTAATTCCCAACTTATCACCCGCTCCCAACCTATAATCGGAAACATTAGTTGCAATGACTGTGGAGGGCATTATTGTGTCATAGACTAGTACAGGCTGGGAGGAATTTGCCGAGGGCGCAGAACTATCAACAGAGCCAAACAGCTTATCTAAAAAGCCTGCATGAGCTGGCGCCCATGCAAACATAGATAGCAAGACTAACAAAGGTGTTAGATTATGCATCATGATTTTTTGCTCAAATTTAGTTATAAACTTACTTGAGCACCAACACTCATGACATTACGTTTATTTTTAAAGGTAGCTAAATTAGAGTCCTTATCAGAGCTATTGATTCCCGCATTGAGAATTAGCCAACGGCGCATTTGATAATTAACCGCTAAACCATAAGTAGTGACGTCATCAGCGCGATTATCTATCGGCAAAGGATTGCCTTTATAATCATCTTTAGACTTCCCTAAACTTACCACAGTATTCAAACGATCTAGCCAATCATGCTGCCAAGACACACCATAGTTTGTACCTTCTACAGTAGTATAAGGCGCGGACGCATCTGATGTTTTAGAACCACCATTGATATTGATTGTATCCAATACTAATGGTTTCCATACCATCCCTAAATCCCATGTAAATTTATTAATATCTTTTTGACCGTCAGTTTGACGCTTACCTTGACCTAAACGCAACTTACCTGTCGTTTGGGCGGTATTTTCCCATGTTACACCTGCTAATAAGCGGTTATCTTTGGTATCTGGAGTACCACCCTGATCGTAATTGGTGTCAGTAATTTCGTAGTCAATCAAAAAAATAGTTTTAGGCATCAAACGAGCACGCATACCCAATAACACATTTAAGGTATCATTATCACGAGCGACTGCTGACGAAGCACGAGAGTAACTCTTTTGATTTAAACTAGCATTAGCAACTAATAAACCACGCGCTGTTTTTTCACCAAACTCAACACCGCCACGTAAGGTTTTTAAGTCATATTTATCAACTTCGCCAATACCTCCATCAAAAACCCCATCACCATTGGCGTCACTGCGAATTTTTCCCAAACTAAAACCAGAACTTGCACCTGTACCACGATCATCATGCAGCATAGCATAAGCTAATCCAGTATCAAAACGCAGACGATTGGTAGGTTCCAAATGAGCACTAACGTCAAAAGTGTGATCATTGTAACTATCATTACTGTCGTTAGCATAACCCGCCGCATTCAAGTTATAGGTTAACTTATAAACATTGAGACGATCTTGTGCCACAAAATTTAAAGTAGGATTGATTACCTGAGAAAAAGAACTTACCTCATTAGAGTTTAAGCTATAAATGTTATCATCAAATACCGTTCTAGTATTTAATGTTGGTATAAGTACAAACGAACCATAAGGAATCGCTTGAGGTTGTAATGCGGTTTGCGCAACAGCTGTTTGCGTTCCAATCACCGCGGTTAATCCAATTAAGGATAGACCTAAAATATTCTTGCGTTCCATATTTTTCCCTCAAATAGGCAGAATCAAACTATCAAATACCGTTTATAGGCTGATATTAACTACAGAAATTTAGCTTACTCTCGCGATTTTAGCACTAGGTCTCACTTTAAGTCACGCTAGATATGTTAATCTTGGCAGATAAAATCACGACTTGCAGAGACTAACATCCCGAAACTCAACCCCAAACCCAACAAAACTAGGCGACTTTATAGCATATTTCCTCGGCAATGCTCAAACCATTGTCGGACATTTTTACCTTTTCATCCGAATCAGACACCTAAAAACTCAACCGTTCATTTATTCGGCAATAATTTTCAAAAAAACACTTTTACTTTTTTTGAAAACTGTTAGTATGCTTGCCCTGTGCGGTGAGATGGGTGAGTGGCTGAAACCACGTCCCTGCTAAGGACGCATACCTCTTGGGTATCGAGGGTTCGAATCCCTCTCTCACCGCCATAAACCATTAAATACTTTAAAATAATGGTTGACAACAGTCAAAAACGGCATATAATTTGCCGCCTTAACGCGCCCATAGCTCAGCTGGATAGAGCACCAGGCTACGAACTTGGGGGTCGGGAGTTCGAATCTCTCTGGGCGCGCCACTAAAAATCATAACATCCATCAAGCACTATAATTGTGCACAAAACAAATACAAAATTTGTTCTCATAAGCTATAAAATAAAAGAAGCACAAATCGTGCCAGCCAATAAATTACAATACATCCAACATACATTTTTAAGTCAATGCCATATTATCGCGATGCATCAACTCTTTATCATGAATATAACCTAAGACACTCATAATTTTATTGGTTGCTAATCCCTTGATTTGACGTATATCGTCAGCACTATAATTTATCAAACCCACCGCATATTGTTTACCAGCGGCATCAATACATGCAACAACATCACCTCGGCCAAACTTTCCCTCAACCTCTTTTACACCAACAGGCAACAAACTACGACCTTGCTGAGTAATAGCCTTTATCGCACCATCATCAAGCACCACACGCCCTGCAACTTGCAAATGCCCTGCTAGCCATTGTTTACGGGCGGCAAAACGGTCGGCATCGGGCAACAACAAAGTACCCAATAGTTCTCCTTGTGACAGTCTCTGTAAGATATTAGTGCTACTGCCACTCGCAATCACGGTAGCACAACCAGAACGGGCAGCAAAACGGGCAGCACGCACTTTGGTAATCATGCCTCCCCGCCCTAACGCACCACCACCACTAGCCATTGCAAACAAATTTTCGTCCATAGCACGCACTTCGGGCAATAACACCGCATCAGCATTATGGCGTGGGTCACGGTCAAACATACCTTGCTGGTCAGTTAAAATAATCAACACATCTGCTTCGACTAAGTTCGCCACTAGTGCTGCAAGGGTATCATTGTCACCAAAACGGATTTCATCAGTAACAACAGTGTCATTTTCGTTGATAACAGGAATCACAGCCCAATCAATCAATGTAGTTAAGGTAGAACGGGCATTAAGATATCGTTTACGGTCTGACAAGTCATCATGAGTTAGTAAAATTTGTGCAGTTTTGCAACCATACTCCCTAAAATGAGATTCATAGGCCTGAACTAAACCCATTTGACCAATCGCAGCACAGGCTTGTAAATCATGGACAGACTCAGGGCGTTTGGCAATACCCATACGCACCATACCTTCGGCAACTGCGCCCGACGAGACTAATACTAACTCAATACCCTGTTGGGTCAGCGCAACCATTTGTGCCACCCACGAGCGCATTGCTTGTTGATCCAAACCCTGCCCATTAGCGGTTAATAAGGCCGATCCGATTTTGACCACCCAACGCTTAGCTTGTTGTAATTTATAACGATTATTTATAGTCATGGCGATACACCAAGTTTCAAAAGAAACCCGCGTTATCACACGGGTCACCAAAATTTAATTAGCGTTGGTAGATAACTTCCATTTCACCATCATCTTCATCGTCATCCCACTCATCATCAAAACCAGCTTCTTTGCGAGCTAAATAATTAGCGCGTTGTTGGGCACGTAAGTTTTGTATGTTTTGACGCGTTTCAGCTTCGAGTAGGCGGCGTTTTTCGGCTTCGGCTTCGGCAACATCAGGATTTTCAATTTCAAGCTGACGCTGCTCTTCAATCGCTTCCATCAGCTTATAACAGACTTGCATCGAACCTTCACGGGTTAGGCCTGATGTTTTAAAAACAGGAGCATGCCAATTGAGACGTGTGATGATGTCTTGAGCGACTTCTTCGGCTTCTTCGGGCAATAATAAATCAGTTTTGTTTATCACTAGCCAACGGGGCAAAGCCGCCAATGCTGGCGAAAACTTTTGCAACTCTAAGGCAATAGCTTGCACACTTTCGACTGGATCTGTGCCGTCCATGGGCGCAATATCAACCAAGTGCAATAAAAATCGGGTACGCGCTAAATGCTTTAGAAAGCGAATTCCCAAACCCGCACCACTTGATGCACCTTCAATTAAACCCGGAATATCAGCCATTACAAAGGAGCGATGACGATCAACATCAACCACACCTAAATTTGGTACTAAGGTCGTAAAAGGGTAATCGGCGACTTTAGGCTTGGCGGCAGATACTGCACGAATAAAGGTGGACTTTCCTGCATTTGGCAAACCTAACAAACCGACATCAGCAAGAACCTTTAATTCGAGACGTAATTGGCGTACTTCACCTGCAAATCCCGATGTTGCTTTTTGTGGTGAGCGATTGGTGGAGCTTTTAAAATGAATATTACCCAAACCACCTTGTCCACCTTTGGCGACTAATAACCGCTGAAACGGCTCTACTAAATCACCCAAGACTTCGTTGGTGTCTTCATCAACGATAGTGGTACCAATAGGGACCTTTAACACTACATCAGCACCACTTTTACCGCTGCAGTTGGCACCACGACCACCTTGTCCACGCTCTGCCTTAAACTTTCTAGTATAACGATAATCAACTAGGGTATTGGCATCGGGCGCAGCCTCAATAAACACGCTACCACCTCGACCACCATCACCACCGTCAGGGCCACCAAAAGGAATAAATTTTTCTCGTCGAAAGCTGGCGCAGCCATTGCCGCCACTACCCGCTTCTACCTGAATAATAGCCTCATCAACAAAACGCATAACTTTCGCCCACCAAAAAACAAAACAAAAAAACCCCGATAAACGGGGCTTTTTGAGAATGCTAACTTTAAGCCGCTACTTCAACAATTGCATATTGACGCTTGAAGGGACCTTTAGTTACAAACTTTAATACACCATCAGCCTTAGCAAACAAAGTATGGTCACGACCCATACCTACGTTTTCACCTGGCCAAAATTGTGTACCACGTTGGCGCACGATAATATTACCAGCAGTAATTTGTTGGCTACCGTACACTTTTACACCCAATCGTTTGGCCTGTGAGTCGCGGCCGTTACGGGTGGATCCACCCGCTTTTTTATGTGCCATGACAAATACTCCCCATTAAGCACTAATAGCAGTAATCTTCAACTCGGTAAACCATTGACGGTGACCTTGTTGCTTACGATAGTGCTTACGGCGACGCATTTTGACAATACGCACTTTATCATGGCGACCATGACCGAGCACTTCTGCTGTTACTTTTGCTCCAGTAACTACTGGAGTACCAATTTGTATATTTTCGCCATTTACAACCATCAATACATCTTCGATAGTTACATTTTGGCCGATTTCTGCATTGAGCAGCTCTACTTTGAGTTTTTCGCCTTCAACAACACGATGTTGTTTGCCGCCACTCTTGATAACCGCGTACATAGTCGCTGACTCCGTAAGCCCGTGGCACTTTCTATTAAGCCCACAGTAATAATTCGCAAGGTGCGCGATTGTATGCAAAATGAGGCTCAAGTGCAAGTCTCTATTTGCACAGTTAATAAAAAATACGTTTAATAGACTTTTATTTAATGTCAAACTTTGTTTGTTTAAGAGTGGCACGGATTGTTGACCGCTGTTAGCATTAGTGCATTTTATAATGACAGGATTACTGGCATGAACTTTAAAGACATTTTGGCAGTCGTCGCGGAAGATTTTGCAGCGGTTGATGACTTTATATTAAATCATTTGGATTCACGCGTACCATTGATTATGCAAGTGGGTCAATACTTAGTAGAAGGCGGTGGCAAACGCTTACGGCCTTTAGTGTGTTTATTGGCAGCACGAGCCACAGGCTATCAAGGTACGCAACATATTTTGGCAGCGGCTATTATAGAAATGTTACATACCGCCACCTTGATTCATGATGACGTAGTTGATGAATCAGACCTAAGGCGCGGCCGTGCCACTGTAAACTCAGCATGGAATAATGCTACTGCTGTGTTAGTGGGCGACTTTTTAATTTCGCGTGCATTTCAGTTAATTGTCAGTCTTAAGAGTCAAGCAATTGCCGAAATTATGTCGGATAGCACCTGCATTATTGCCGAAGGTGAGGTATTGCAGTTAATCAATCAAAAAGACCCTAATACCACAGAGCAGCGTTATATGGATGTGATTTATGGCAAAACTGCGCAACTGTTTGTGGCAGCAACCGAAACAGGTGCTGAGCTAGGCAACCCCATTTATAGAGAAGCAATGAAAAACTATGCCATTCATTTTGGTGCAGCTTTTCAGATTATTGATGACATTATGGATTACACCAGTTCATCGGAGGAAATGGGTAAAAATATCGGTGATGATTTGGCCGAAGGTAAACCTACGCTGCCTTTAATTCAAGCAATTAAAGCCGCAACGCCCGAGCAAGCAGAACTGATTAAAGAAGCAATTAAAACAGGTGGATTAACGCACTTGGACGACGTTTTATCAATCGTCAAAGCGGTGGGAGCATTAGATTATTGTATGCAACGCGCTCAAGAAGAGTCTCAAAAAGCGATTACAGCTTTAGATACAGTGCCTGATTCTATCTATAAGAGTGCCTTAATTGGATTAGCACAGCTTGCGCTCAAGCGTACCACATAATAATTAACGCCGTCTGTCGGGTGGGATATAGTCGTGAGCACTAGCCTCGCCACCGTTTGCATATTTAAATAAACGAGAGCGTTGGTCGCAGTAATCACCACGACTAATGCCCTTGATGTAATGACTATTAAGCATATGGCCTTTTTTGTCAGGAATCACAAAAATTGCGCCCGATGTGTCGTGATAATGTGCTAGCACCCCTACTCGGGCAAAAAAGTCTTTGCCATTGGCGAAATGCTCAACATAAGGCACGCTATGACCATGCTTAGCACTTAAGGCATGGTCAATGTGTAAACTGTCTGCTGCCCCACCAATACAATAAACCTCTAATTTGTGGGCATGCTGACGCAATACAGGATCTTTGAGAATTTTTCTGACGACATAACTGGCAACAATCGTGCCTTGTGAATACGTGGTTAAGACCACTTTTTCATGACTCAATAAGGCATTTTTTACAATATTAAAGGCTGGACGCGACAAATAGCCATCTTTGCGCAAGCTACGCGCAGTAATGGCATTCCATAAATCACGCACCACACCCGCCGTTGGGGTATGAATCAAATGAATTGGCCGTTGAAATGCCGCTGCGACCTCTCGTGCTTCTAATAATGCCATGGCTGGACTAGTGCATATACCATTGATAAAAAACCATTTGCTTTGACGTTTTTCTTGTGGCCACACATAATCTGTCGGCAATACAGCTAAAGTACCATAAGAGACCGATTTTCGCTCGGTAGGAATAATCATTTGCAACACAACAGACAAATAATCAACATAACTTGGATAGCTAGTTGGTAAAAACTCTGCATGGGTATCTTTTTCGGGTTGTAAAGGAAAGATAATCCAAGGCAACTCGACGGCATGAGTCACTAAAAGTCGTAAATCTCGAAGCAACGACTGCCTTCCTCCAATCAAACGACGAACCAACTTGTTACCTTTTTGAAAGGTATTATTGGGTTGTCTTAATTTGACTAAGGGCTGATATTGACTCATGACAGATTCCACAAATACTTTTGCATTAAAGATATACCACAAGCATAGAACATCTAACTAAAACGAAAGTACCAGAATTGTCAAACACTAGGGCAGATAATGTGCTGTAGTTCACAGTTATAAGAGTATAGTCGCGCTTTAAGACAGTTTGGCGCATAAAAACGCACCAGATATTAAATCCAATATAATAAAAAAACTGCTGTAAATAACATTGACAATAATAACATCGCTAAAAACAATACATCTTCTTGTGAGACTTCGGTGTCATCAGCTTCGTATAATGCCACTTGAGCACCCACTAACTGCGGAGGGATATCGACTTTAGGCATAGTTAAGGTATTAGATGATGCTTTCTTTTTGATGGGTAGCGTACGATTTTGACTACTTTCCCAGTCACTTTTTTTAGCCCAAATAGCACTCAGTACATTACGGCGTTCTTTACGCCAAACATCGTGGCTGATTTCTCCCTCTGCCCAGCTCTTTGCCACTTCGGCCAAGCGTGCATTTGCTTCAGGATAATCTTTTTTCATGTTATTGCTCCTCTACTTTTATAATAATGAGCGTGACATTGTCTAACGCACCATTGGCAAGAGCTTTTTCCATCAAGATAGCGACAGACTCTTGGGGAGTCTTTTGTATTAAATGAGCCGCTATAACATCTTCATTGAGTTCATTATAAAAGCCATCACTACATAGTATATACCAATCACCCGCTTTTACCGTAAAAACGCGCACATCAGGATATAAACTTTCTGAGCCGCCTACTGCACGAGTAATGACATTACGATGCGGATGATATGCCGCTTGCTCATGAGTAATCATGCCTGCATCTATCATTTCTTGTACTGCTGAGTGGTCATGAGAAATACGTGACAACTCACCATCTCGATACAAATAAGCACGTGAGTCCCCTGCCCATACACACGCTCCCATGGTGTCTAATAAAAACAAGCTCACCACAGTTGTACCTAAAGTACGACCGCCCAATGCTTCTTGACCATGCTTACGTAGTTGGTAATTAACGGCTAATAATTTATCTTCGATAGCATCAACAAAATCGGCTAAGTCAGGCGATGCCTTGAGCTGGGTCATGGCTTTTACTAGCTCTTGACTAGCTACATCACCCGCGGCATGCCCCCCCATGCCATCTGCAACCACCCACAAGCCAATATCGGGTCGAGATAGCATATTATCTTCATTTATTTTGCGTTTTGCGCCAACATCAGTGGCTTCGGCAGAAGTCCAAGTCAACAAAATGGCAGTCTCTTTTTAGGTTATTTTTAATGTATCCCTATCTATATAGAACTTTCGGTAAAATGCCTAAGTCCTACTATATTTTAGTGTTTCAGTTAGGGATTGCCCAATTTTTATATATTTAATCATGTATGCAGACATACACTGATAGTTTTAAGATGTGAGTATAACATCTTGCAAAATCGCGTGACTGTCAACCTTTAGTTGTGATAAATGCGTGTTTAGTGTCATATATTTAAAGATTACTTTACCCGTTGTAATGCCCACGCTCCACCCAATAAACTCATAGCTATAGGAAGTATTGCTGCTAAAAACGATGAAAAATCATATACCAAACTAGCATACCCTAAAAAGTCTTGCAAATAACGAAAACCTAAGCCGACTAAAATACCTGTAATAATTCGTAAGCCCATGGTGACAGAACGTAAAGGACCAAAAATAAATGAGCAAGCCACTAATACCATGGATAATGTAGCTAATGGGGCTAATATTTTTTTCCAAAACTCTAAAAAATAAGGTGCAGCTACCAAGCCTTGTTGCTCAATAAAGTTAGCGTAGGCGTACAATCGAGTAGGCGCAAGATTTTCGGGTGATGCTGTCACCAATTTAAGAAACTCAGGGTTGAGGGTCGTCTGCCAAGTCAATGAAGAGTGATGCGAAGTTGTTACTGTTCCCTGCTTAGTAAATTGATAATCAATAATATTGTTAAGTTGCCAATGTCCAGCCTGTTGATAGTGCCCTTGCTGTGCAGTCTGTTTATGGAGCAACTCACCTTGCGGTGAAAATTGGTAAAAAGTCACGCCATTGATTTTACCATCTGCACTCACATTATGCATTTGCACAAAGGTGTCGTCTTGTTTTTGCCAATAGCCCCATAACTCTCCCGCTGGAATATATTTTTGAAGAGTTTGTGCTTTGTAGTTTTCGGCTTTGATGTGAGCTATAGGTAATACATACTCCGAGACCATCAGACCAACCACAATCAACATTAAAGCGGGTTGCATTGCCCAAAACACAATTCGCCATACGCTGAGACCAGCGGCACGCATTACCGTCAACTCAGCATTGTTAGCCAAAAAACCCAAGCCGACTATACTTCCTACTAAAACGGCAACTGGCATAATATCAGCAAAGCGAAACGGTAGATTTAGCACAGAATAGTACATCGCTTGCAGTGCTTGATATTGGCCATGTAAGTCTTCTAACTCCGCCAAAAACGAAAACACGAGGTCTAAACCTAACAACAAAAACAATACAATTAACATGGCCCAAAATACTGTTTTGGCAACATAACGACTTAAAAGACTCATGGTGTTGGCGTTCCTTGTTGCTGATAGCGCCATGCCTGATAGCGTAATTTAATATCTTCCCAAGCCAATAAAAACACCGCCAATCCTAAATAAACACCATGTACTCCCCACAAAGTGATCTGCCCTAGTTTGCCTTTTTCGATTTTGTTACGAACTGCACCTATCATCACCACCAAACTAACGTATAACAAAATAGCGGGCAATAATTTAAGGTAACGCCCTTGACGTGGATTCACTTTGGCTAGAGCAATGGCTAACAACAATCCTGTTAATACCAAACAGGGTAAAGAACAACGCCACAGCCATTCGCCTAACGCTAACAAATCACCTTGTTGTTGTTTGTTATAGATAACATTAGTACTAAATGATCGTGTGCGTTTAACGTCTTTTTCGACAATTTGAGTGTTGATACGCATTCGATATTCGTCAAAGTCTAAGCGATTATACGCGACTTTATTGGGCATAAATTCATAACGTCGTCCCCCTTTTAATATCAAAAACGTCAGCCCCGTTGCGTCATCAAATAAACGTGTGGCCTGTTTGGCATACAATAAAACTTGTTGGCTTGTACCGTCGCTTTTTTCTTTTTGAGAATATAGGGTCACATCTAACAACTGAGTTTTGTCGGCAGATAAAGCACGCGCATATAGCATATTATTACCTAGTCGTTGAAACTCACCAACTTTGACCAAATCAAAGGTATTGCGGCTTTCTTGTTTGCTAAATAATTTTTCGGACAAATAATTGCCTTGCGGCGTTAAATAAAAACTAAATGTCGCGACTAAAAATGTCATCAAAACCACTATCGGCATCAATGCACCAACTAATTGCCAACGACCAATACCGCTGCTTTGTAACACGGCCATTTCGTTATCTATGTATAAGCGACCAAAAACCAACAATACGGCAATAAAAAACGATAACGGGATAATTAACTCTAAAAAACCTGGTAAACGATAGAGTAACACCGCAGATAGTAAACTGGCGTCCAATCGGCCATCAGCAGCCATGCCAAAATATTTGATAACACGACCGCCCATTAAAATCAGTGTTAACAAACTGGTCACTGCCAAACAAGTCACCAGTAGCTGCATACTTAAATAACGACGAATAATCACAATTTTGCCGCCTTGTATGCTGTTAAATGTGCAATGAATAGGTAAACTACAGACATCTTGACGTATATTCCTAGCTCTGATGAGAGGTTTTTAATGGATTTTGCATTACTTCCCGCGGTCAATGCCGCCTTGGTGTCTGCCGACACCTTAATCGTTCCAATGACATCGTCTGGCCTAACAAATACGGGCACAGCACTCGACACAGCTTCTCATGGTCAATTATCGGCCACCATCAAGGCTGCTAATTTTGAAGCAAAAGTAGGTCAAACGCTATTAGTGTATCAATTAAATAATGTGTCTTGCCCTGTTGTAATGATAGTAGGGGCAGGAGACAGCAAAGAACTAACTGGCCGCGCCTTACAAAAACTCTGTGCCAGTGCCTCTAAAGCATTAAATAATAAAAGCCAAACTATTTATAGCTTTTTGAGTGAATTAAGCGTTACCGACCGTAACAACAGCCAAGTCATAACAGATATTGTGCGGGCGACACTTGAAGCCAGTTATCGTTTTGAACAATTTAAAAGCAAAAAAACCGATGTCACCACCAAAACAATGACTTTAGTGGTGGGTCAAGAATTGGCCAATGCTTCTGGCCAACAAGCCCTTCAATGGGGGGAAGCATTAGCAACAGGCTTAAATTTTGCCCGAGATTTGGGCAATTTGCCTCCCAATATTTGCCACCCGAGTTATTTAGCAGAACAAGCCTCTGCCCTTGCCAAAGGTCAACGTAAATTAAGCGTTGAGATTTTAGGTGAAAAAGAGATGGAGAAATTAGGCATGGGTGCTTTTTTGGCAGTGTCTAAAGGTTCAGAACAAGAAGGCAAGCTCATTGTCATGAATTACACGGGTGGTAAAAAAAGCGATAAACCTGTGGTGTTAGTGGGTAAAGGCATTACCTTTGATACGGGCGGTATTTCGATAAAGCCTGCCGCTGCTATGGACGAAATGAAGTTTGACATGTGCGGCGCGGCATCTGTTTTTGGGGTAATGAAAGGCATTTTAGCTGCTAAATTACCCATTAACGTGGTATGTGTGGTCGCTGCTGCCGAAAATATGCCTTCGGGCAAAGCAACTCGCCCTAGTGATATTGTCACTACTATGTCTGGCCAAACCGTTGAAATTTTAAATACTGATGCTGAAGGTCGCTTAGTGTTATGCGATGCCCTTACCTATGTCAAAAAATATGACCCTGAGATTGTGATTGATATTGCCACCTTAACGGGTGCTTGTGTGGTGGCATTGGGAAAAGTCGTGTCAGGCTTATTTAGTCCTAATGACAATTTGGCCAATGACTTATTACTTGCAGGACAGCAAAGTAATGACCGAGTATGGCGCATGCCAGTCTTAGATGATTATCAAGAGTTATTAGACTCTCCTTTTGCCGATATGGGTAATATTGGCGGGCCCAATGGTGGTGCTATTACTGCGGCTTGTTTTTTAGCAAGATTTACCAAAGACTACACATGGGCGCATTTGGACATTGCAGGCACTGCATGGCTCAGTGGCGCACAAAAAGGTGCAACTGGCCGCCCTGTTCCTTTATTATTAGAGTACCTAAATAGCCGTGTTGCGCGTTGATTTTTATGTCTTGGCGCAGGCTGACTTAGATACCTGCTTGTTGACTGCCTGCCGCTTGACACAAAAAGCGTTTTTGGCAGGTCAACGGGTATTTATTCAGGCGCAACATAGACAACAAGCCTTAGCTTGTGACGAGTGGCTATGGACATTTAAGCCAGACAGTTTTTTGCCGCATCATTGTATTGGTGACGGTGCTTTTATTGATGCTCCAATTTTGATTGGCCTAGATACGCCGCCCCAAGCAGATGGTGTGTTACTTAATTTAAGTACTCGTCAACCCAAAGGCTTAGCACAATTTACTCGAGTGCTAGAACTTATTACCGATGAACAACAGAGTAAACAACAAGGCCGTTTGCGTTGGCAGTATTATAAACAGCAAGGTTATAACCTCGAAAAACATAATTTGTGAGTTTTATTATGGCGATTGAATTAGGCAATCATTTTCCACAACGCTGGCAATACGCTCCAAGTGAATTGCGCCAAAAGATTTTTGACGAATTACAAGATATTTGCCTATCTTTGGGCGGGATGATAGCCGAGCGTGTTATCGCCAGCCCCACTAAAAAACGGCCTATCATGCCGCCAGCCCGTCCTCCCGTTACCACTGTTCCACCTTCTGCACTTGAACAAGAACTAAAAAAACGTTTTTTGCAAAATGCTGATGATTTAATTGAGCAACATTTAGATAAAGTCCGAGAAGATTTGCGCAAATGGCTCCATGGTGAAATGAATCAACTACTAAACGACAGCTTAAAAAAAACTGATGCTCCATGACACAAAAAACGTCCTATTTTGCCCTATTAGCCATTTTTATTGGGCTAAATACCCCTTGTGCGGCTGAAGTTATTGATGAGTCAGCCGCACGCAAAGTAGGCGAAGCAGCCGTCAAAAAGGTCATTCCACGTAAAATGGACTACCAAAAGTTAAAGTTTTCTTTTATGCCTTTTGGTGTCACTGTCAATAATATTAGCTTTTCTGAAAATCCACGCTTTTTAAAACATCCGTTACGTGACTGGCAACATTTTGCACATGCCGAAGAAATTCGCCTCCAAACCGAACTATTGCCGTTGTTTATTGGACGTATCTCGGTACTTGATTTGGCTATTAACAAATTTAATGCCAACCTACTCATTGACAAAGACTACAGCTTGAATGTAGATGACCTCAAACAACAAAAACGTGGTAATTTGATTAACTGGCTTCATATCAAAAACTTTCATGCCAGTCATGGTGTTATGCGTGTGGTTGATGCGAGTGCCGCTAATCCACCAGCACGATTAGTATTTGATGAAATAGACCTCAAATTTTCGGGTTTTGCTGTGAAAGATAAATTTAACATTGATTTAAATTTGCGTAGCCCTCAGTCTAAAACAAGCAATGTTAGCCTTAGAGGGATGGCAGGCCCTCTTAATAAAGAACGCAGCGAACGAATGCCCCTTGATGGACTATTGACCATTGATAAAGCTCCAATATTGCCATTTTTAGCTTATGCTCCCAAAGGTTTAACAGCATACCCTGTTAGTGGTGATGCCTCCATGAAATTGCAGCTCAAGGGTAATTCATGGGACGGCATGACTTCTAAAGGTGGTATTCAATTTGACAATATGGTCTTGGCCGCACCTGATGGCACACAACGTGGTAAAGCCTTTAGCATGGATTTAGATATTGGCCGCAATGTATTTAGCCTTAAAAATGGTCGCCTTGATATTAACGACATGGCCATGAGCCTTGATGGTCAACGCATGACCGTAGATGGCGCGATTACAGGACTGCCTCGTAAACCAATGATGGATGTTAATATCCAAGCGACACGCATCGAGCCAACAAAAATGGAAGATATTTATCCTTTTGTACGTGCCTATTACCCCAAAGGACTCAGCTATACGGGTTTAACTTCGCTTAACATTCAAGCCAAAGGAAATGTTGAGGGACTCAATGCGACTGGCACATTAGACTCTAGTTTAATGGGTGTTTTATTACCCGAAGTTTTTGAGAAAAAAGCTGGTACAGCACTCAAAGTCGATTTTAAGGCTGATTTAGTGCCATCACAATTTACTATTAAAGCCAAAGCAAACGTATTAGCACAAAATATAAAAATGCTTAATGCGCGTTTATTTAGAGAAGGACTACGCGAAGTATTGGGCAATCGAATTAGCACACGTCAATTAGAAAACATTTTTAAGCCAACTAATAATTTAACCATTGGCCAAGCCGCAGGCATTATGCATTATCAAAACAATTTTATTCGTGTAGAAAACATGCATTTAACGCAGTTACAAGATGACGAAGGATATGTTACTGATGCCGTTATCAATGGCTCATTGGCGGTTAATACATTGTGGGTTGACTGGTCGGTGAATGGTCGCTTATCGCTCGAACGCTCACAAAAATTGATTAAGGTCGCGCCTAATTTAGCGACGCTGACCGATGCTGATGGGCGTATTTTGTTTGACTTTAAAGTAACAGGTGCGTTGGATAAAGCATTAAGGGTTTCGTTGAATTAAATCATTTTTACCCTCCCCATACTGCCTATCTCTTTCTATGAATACATATAACATCGCAAAATCTGCTACTATTAGCCGCAAATTTTTTCGTTTTAATTCACGGTAATGTTATGACGCTCGACGCTACGTTTAATCCAAAAGACAGCGAAACTCGCTGGTATCAACAATGGGAAACTAACGGCTATTTTGCCCCATCAGGCCAAGGCAGCCCCTACTGTATTATGATTCCACCGCCCAATGTCACAGGTTCTTTGCACATGGGTCATGGTTTTAACAATACCATTATGGATAGCTTAATTCGCTATCGTCGTATGCAGGGTTACAACACCTTATGGCAACCAGGTACAGACCACGCAGGTATTGCCACACAAATGGTGGTTGAACGCCAATTAGCCGCGCAAAACATCAGCCGTCATGACTTAGGCCGTGACAAATTTTTAGAAAAAGTTTGGCAATGGAAAGAACAATCAGGCGGCACGATTACTCGTCAAATTCGTCGTTTAGGTTCATCGGTTGACTGGACACGCGAACGTTTTACCATGGACGAAGGTTTGTCCAACGCGGTTAAAGAAGCTTTTGTGCGTTTGTATCAAGATGGCTTAATTTATCGTGGTAAACGTTTGGTTAACTGGGATCCCAAGTTACACACCGCCATTTCTGACTTAGAAGTGATTAGCGAAGAAGAAAATGGCTCATTGTGGCATTTCAAATACTTTTTGGAAGATGGCAGCAACCATTTAGTCGTCGCCACTACCCGCCCCGAAACCTTATTGGGTGATACAGCCGTTGCGGTTAACCCTGAAGATGACCGCTATCAAGCGTTGATTGGCAAAAAAGTTCGTTTGCCCATTACTGGCCGTTTAGTACCGATTGTTGCGGATACTTATGTTGATAAAGAATTTGGAACAGGTTGCGTCAAAATTACCCCTGCCCACGACTTTAACGACTTCCAATTAGGCAAGCGTCACGACCTGCCGTTAATCAACATCTTTGATAAAGACGCCAACATTTTGGCGAATTTTGAGGTGATGGCCGCAGGCACTTTTGCTGATTTAGGTCAAGAAGCTGCACCCAGCGAATATGCAGGCTTAGAGCGTTTTGTTGCCCGTAAAAAATTGGTTAAAGAAGCCGAAGAAAACGGTTGGTTGGATAAGATTGAACCATACAAACTCAAAGCTCCCCGTGGTGACCGCTCTGGCGTGATTGTTGAACCGTGGTTGACTGACCAATGGTATGTGAAAGCCTCGGTATTAGCCAAACCTGCGATTGAAGCCGTTGAAGATGGTCGGGTAAAGTTTGTGCCTGAACAATACCAAAATATGTATTTTGCGTGGATGCGTGACATTCAAGATTGGTGTATTTCGCGTCAATTATGGTGGGGGCATCGTATTCCTGCTTGGTATGATGACAACGGCAATGTTTATGTTGGTCGCCATGAAGCCGAAGTACGTCAACAGTATCAATTAGCGGACAACGTTGCCTTACGTCAAGATGAAGACGTTTTAGATACGTGGTTCTCCTCTGCTTTATGGACATTCTCCACCTTGGGCTGGCCAGAAGACACTCAAGCCTTACGCACTTTTCACCCGACTGATGTGTTAGTGACAGGTTTTGATATTATCTTCTTCTGGGTCGCACGGATGATGATGATGACCATGCACTTTATGAAGAATGAAGATGGCACGCCACAAATTCCGTTTAAGACCGTGTATGTGCATGGTTTAGTGCGAGATGCTGACGGTCAAAAAATGTCAAAATCTAAAGGCAATGTGTTAGACCCTTTAGACATTATTGATGGTATTGATTTGGAGTCCTTAGTTGGCAAACGCACGACTGGCTTAATGAAGCCACAAGATGCGCCAAAAATCGAAAAGAATACCCGCAAAGAATACCCAGAAGGCATTAATGCTTATGGCACAGATGCTTTACGTTTTACCTTTGCCTCATTAGCGTCAACAGGCCGTGACATTAACTGGGATATGAAACGTTTAGAAGGCTATCGTAACTTTTGCAATAAGTTATGGAATGCCGCACGTTTTGTGTTAAGCAACTGCGAAGGCCAAGATGTTGCGGTTGACCACGACAATGTTGAATTAAGCGTTGCCGACAAATGGATTATTAGCCGCTTGCAGCAAGCCGAACAAAACGTAATTAATGCTTTAGATAGCTTCCGTTTTGACCAAGCCGCCCAAGCGATTTATGAGTTTGTATGGAATGAATACTGTGACTGGTATTTAGAGCTAACCAAACCCGTATTAAATGGCGATAGCAGCCCTGCCGCCAAAGCAGGCACACGCCGTACCTTGTTGCGTGTTTTAGAAACGATGTTGCGCTTAATGCACCCCATTATGCCTTATATCACCGAAGAAATTTGGCAGCGTGTGAAAGGTTTAGTGGGCAAGACAGGCAACAGTATTATGCTTCAAGCCTATCCACAACCTGATTTAAGCAAAATTGATCCGCAAGCAGAAGCTGATGTGGAGTGGATTAAAGGCGTGATTGCAGGTATTCGTAATATCCGTGGTGAAATGAATATTTCGCCAAGCAAGCCTTTACCGATTTTATGTCATAACATCAGTGCGGCTGATGCCACACGTTTACAAGCTTATGAATCTCAACTACGCTTTTTAGCACGTTTGGACAGCTTAACGTTATTGGCGGCTGATGCCGAATTACCGCCTGCGGCCACCGCTTTAGTGGGTGATATGGCGGTATTAGTACCGCTTAAAGGCTTTATTGATAAAGATGCCGAAGCTGCACGTCTAAACAAAGAAATCGCCCGTTTAGAGCAAGAGACAGCACGTATTAGTGGCAAACTCGGCAACGAGAGCTTTGTGGCTAAAGCACCTGCGGCGGTGGTCGCTCTAGAGCAAAAACGCCTCGAAGAAGCTAATACCGCCAAAAGCAAACTACAAGAACAGTTAGAAAAACTAAGAACATTGTAATATCTTTATAACCCTCTCCTGCAGGAGAGGGGTTTCTTTAGTACAACTTATGCTCCTAGTTTTGATGACGTTTAGGACTTACGCGCTTATAATCCTACCCAAATACCTGCTATCACCGCCACCACAACAACAAGCACAAATGCCCACTTTAACCATACAGGCATCGCCAAGGCTTCTTCTTGAGGATGCTGTTGTTCTATCGGTGACAACACATCGCGTGTATTGGCTATCTTTTGCACACTTGTTGCTTGTTTATTTTTATTAACTAATTTAAAAGAAGACAACTTAGACGCAAATTCTAAACGAATATTACGCTCACTTTGTTGCTGTTGTGCCTGACGCATAATTTCTTGCTCTGAGCTATAACGCGAGGCTTGGCAAATCACATCAGAGGCAGGCTTTAACTGCTTTAATAACGGTGCTATCAATAATAAAGGAGCTTTTTTAAATACCGTATCATTAACACCCAACAACAACATAAAATGTTTAATCGGACGTGAGCTACTATCACATAATTCGGGATCAAAAAAAGCCAAAGCCAGTGCCCTCCCCCCTTCATAGTTAATTTCAACCGTTTTTAGGCTGGCTTCCCCAACTTCAAAATTAGGAAAAGCTCCCTCTAATAAATCCACCCAAGTTTTGCCCAAAGCAGGTGGTGCTAACAAAATTTGATAGCCTGCATCAATACCACAAGTCATCCATACCAGTTGGGTATCTATTACTACGTTTTCCATACATTATTCCCACTAACGATGAACACCCACACGCAACAATGGCACATAAAAATACTGACGATTTTCGGGTTTGGTGAGTGCCATTTTAAGAATAGCTTCGGCAGCACGCAAACTATGACCTTGTTTTTGTTGAGCATCCATTTCTTTTTGCAAATCTTGAGCATGACTACCTAACCATGTTTCGGCTTTGGTAAATAACAAATCGCCCAAATCACGGGTGGAACGGTCTGGCCATTTTGCCAATAACTGACGCAGTAAATTAAACAAAGCTTGTAATGCCCCTCTATCGGCACTACCTGCAAATACACGCTTAAGTACTGCAGACTTATCAGCATTTTGCAGCTCTTTCTCTAAAATGGTACGCAAGGCTAAGGGAGCTATTAAATCTAAGCCAATATTTTTGTTAATATCAATAATACGTTGACCTGTGCCTAACACCGAAGAAAACAATAAATAATTCATACCAAACGATGGACAACCCGCCTCACCTAAGCGTTGACGCAAGGTATCTAATTGGTCACCTGCATAACGGTTAACAAAATCAGCAAAATCAGCAGCTGTTAAATTAGGTTCGAGCATATCTGCCTTGCTCAAGGCCATAATCCATACCATATCTTTGAGAGCGTTATTTTTTTTCTTTGAGCCTGTTTGACGTAATAAATTAGCTATTTCGTTGGTCATATGCGCCAAATGGGCACGTAAATAGGTCTCTCCATGACGTTTAAACTCAGCACCATCTATCACCAAAAAACAGACATGGCTATTAACCATGCGCTTTAAACATTCGTCTCGTTGTTTTTTTTCTTTGGCATCGGCAGGCTCACGCTCCCACCATTCACCTGGATAATCAAGCCACTGAATTTCTAGGGGAATACCTTCACAGGCTTCAACGTGCATTTGAAAACGATAAGCAGAAGCACGCTTAATAGTCGCCTCAGGAAAATAACCATTACATAAGCCCTGAAATAGCTCATTTAAGCGTTTAGAATCACTGGAGTCAGGCGTACTTAAATAATACTGATGTTCTTTTTGCCAACGGCTGCTGGCCATGTGCCCCAAGTAACTCGCTAATAGGGTCGTTTTGCCACAACCGCGTCCTCCTAAAAAGGCAACTTTGAGGGTTTGTAGGGCTTGATTATTTTTGGCCATAAGAGCAAAAGCCTATCCATTTAAAAAATTCAAAAAATATCTGCTAGGTATGCACATCGTCTTACTTTACTCAAACTACTATCACCCAGCACAACACATTGTACACAATTTCGGCTTATATAGGACTGACACCGTTATCTCTTATTTGCTCACGAAATCCCCCTAATCCCTCGTTAAAAAAGAGAAAATACCATTCTTTCCTTAAAAGATGACTGGGAAGGATTTTTAGAATGCGCTTGTTTCAACTTCGCTCAACACAGGCTTTCGGCAAAATGCGTAGATTCTGATTGGTTAACAGTAACTCAAGGTTAAACAGCAATAAATTACATAAGTGTTATTTTTCCGCACAAAAATCATGCTACAGTAAAAACCACTAAGGCTACAATTTTTCTCCAAATGAGAAGCATCACACAAAGCGACACAAAAACCATTTAATAACTTAAGTAAATGTGAGGCATTTGACAAACTAAACAATAGCTTAGTGCTATTTTTAATTCAGACTCTATTTTTAGAAAGGATGCTGCCCATGAGCCCCCAAGACTCAAATCCCTTAATTCCTTTAGCCGCCATTGGTGCCTTGACTTTAGGTCATAAAATTGATGCCATCAAAATTGTATGCCAAGAAAACGCCTTGAGCCATAAAGATGCAAAAGAAGTAGTAGAAGCCTATCAACGCGCCCACCCTGATTTGGGTACACCTCCCATCACTGAGTCACAAACGTCAACTAGCCTATGGCTCAGCAGTATGGTGATATTTATTACCACTGCCTGTATCACATGGATATGGCTCATGTTTAACCGTCTTTAGCTTCTAAAATCGACCATACCGCTGGCGAGTGATAAAATTGCTCTAAGTGCTGTCGAATAAACGGCTCCAATAAACCTTTTTGCTGCAATACAGTTAAAACAGGCGGTGCAAATCTGAAAGCATCTGCTACAAGCATCTTTTGGCTAATCCCTACCTCTTCGAGTAACTCTGCTAAAGTCGCTTCGCCATAACGATTAAAAAAGGCATCTATTCCCAAGTCTATGAGCATCTTCAAATAATCACTTTGTCTAAAATCGCGCCAAAATTCGTATGAAAGTACAATAAACTCTTCGATATCAACACTCGTTAATAGCTGCTGATAAGTACTGATGTGATGGTGTTTAACGTCATCCCAAATATCTAATAAGTTGTCCCGTAATTTTTGACTATCAATATGCGCTAAAAAACTCTGACTTTCACTCAACACACTGCTGAGACTTTTTTGAATATAATGACGTAGATTAAGCTCAACCATCTGTTCTATATCGGGTGGAACACGCTCTATTAACGTTTTTCCCCATGACAATACTGCTGTAAAGCGTGGCTGACTTTTGCCAACTCCAAGTTGACTCAACAAATAATCACGCAAACCGTAATACATAACATCCGATGCCAAGGCGGTATATACTGGATTAATTATTAGTTCATTTAAAATGTAGTCACGAACTGTGTTTAGCTCTAATATTTTATCGAGTATTTGCTCAATATGTTTATCTGGCACAATATCGTTGATAGTTGTTTTTTGATGGATGTCATGGCCATGTAAGGTACGCGCAATATGGCCAATAATATCAAAAACACCTGCTCCCAAGTCGAGTTCAATGGCATAATGGTGGACTGTATCTTTAATCATTTGTGGCGTAACACCACAATCATTTAGAGTTAGTAACGGTGCATTGGCTAAAATAAGGTCTATTTCGTTGACCAAGGTATTGACTAGCTCTGCACCACTCACTTTTTGCAGAATATAGGCCACTTGAGCGTCTAACAACGCCCGCGCTTTAGGATGAAGTGCTTGTTGATTCATATCTTGCTGATGTCCTAAGTTTGTCTCTTGCCAAGTTACGCTAAGCGTAGTATTTTTACAACTAATACCCCGTTACTATGACTTTTTATGTGTTGGCATTGGTTCTACACCCCTCACGAACTCGCTACACACTACAATTTTATTATCAAATTGCCCCAAAAGGGAAAGTCTTTCTTTGAATAAGCACAGCTTGGCCACCACCACTGTTGCTAACATTCACGCTAGAATGATGTGTTTGTTATGCACATCAACTGAACCACAACATGGTATATTAACCCCCTTATTTTGACTCATGTCCAATGACATGTGTTTTATTTATTGAATTAGAGGCTTGCACTGCAAGAATAAAATATGGATGAGGTATTTCGTAAAGCGGCTTTGGATTATCATGAGTTTCCAAATCCTGGCAAAATCTCTGTTACACCAAGCAAACAACTGTCCAATCAACGTGATTTAGCCTTGGCTTATTCCCCTGGTGTAGCTGCACCTTGTTTGGAAATCGAAAAAGACCCAAGCTCTGTGTCACGTTATACCGCACGCGGTAATTTAGTCGCCGTGATTAGCAATGGTACGGCAGTATTGGGCTTAGGCGATATTGGCCCTCTCGCGTCTAAACCTGTAATGGAAGGCAAAGGCGTTTTATTTAAAAAATTTGCAGGTGTCGATGTTTTTGACATCGAAATTGATGAACGCGACCCCGACAAATTGGTGGAGATTATTGCTTCTTTAGAGCCAACATTTGGTGGTATAAATTTAGAAGACATTAAAGCCCCCGAGTGCTTCTATATCGAAAAAAAATTACGCGAACGCATGAAAATCCCCGTTTTTCACGATGACCAACACGGTACGTCTATTATTGTCGGTGCGGGTTTGCTAAATGCCCTTAAATTAGTCAACAAAAAAATTGAAGACATTAAAATTGTGTGTTCGGGTGCAGGTGCTGCGGCTATCTCATGTTTAGATTTATTGTGCGCCTTAGGTGTTAATAAAAACAATATTTATGTTGCAGACTCCAAAGGCGTATTGCATCACGGCCGCGCCATGGACGAAAGCAAAGCCAAATATGCACAACAAACAGATGCTAGGACTTTAGCTGACGTTATGGTAGGCGCAGATATGTTTTTGGGTTTATCCACCGCTGGGATTGTTAAACCAGAAATGGTCGTGAGCATGGCTAACAATCCAATTATTTTTGCTTTAGCTAACCCTACCCCAGAAATTATGCCCGAAGAAGTTAAGGCAGTGCGTGCTGATGCCATTATTGCCACTGGCCGTTCTGATTACCCTAATCAGGTCAACAATGCCTTATGCTTCCCTTATATTTTTAGAGGCGCATTAGATGTTGGTGCAACTACCATCAACGAAGATATGAAAATTGCCAGCGTTCATGCCATTGCCCGCATGGCGCATATTGAGCGTGATGAAGTGGCCTACGGTGAACCAACCAGCTTTGGCGCAGATTATATTATTCCCAAAGCACTTGACCAGCGTTTGATTATGGAAATTGCCCCAGCCGTAGCCAAGGCAGCGATGGATTCGGGTATTGCCACACGCCCTATCGAAGACTTTAAGGCTTATCGTCAACGTTTGTCTGAGTTTGTATATAACTCTGCGTTTATTATGAAACCTATTTTTGCCCAAGCAAAAGCTGCGCCTAATAAGCGTATTGTATTTTGTGAAGGTGAAGACGAGCGTGTATTGCGTGCAGTACAAATTGTGGTTGATGAAGGCTTAGCGTTTCCTCTATTAGTAGGTCGCACAGAAGACATTAACAAACAAATTCAAAAGTTGGGTTTGCGAATCCGTGCAGGGCAAGATTTTACTTTAATTGACCAAGACAACTTGGTTGACTACGAAAAATACTACACCTATTACCATGACATTATGTGTCGTCGTGGCGTAGGATTAGAGTTAGCCATGCGTGAAGTGCGACGCCGTACCACATTAATTGGGGCTTTATTGGTACATTTTGGCGAAGCTGACGGCATGATTTGCGGCACATTTGGTCACTTTCACTTGCATCTAGATTATGTAGAACAAGTGATTGGCCTAAATAAAAATGCCCAAAACTTTTATGCAATGAATGTGTTAATGGGTGAAGACCGCAATATGTTTATTGCCGACACTTATGTTAATCCAGAGCCTACCACTGCCCAAATTGCCGAAATGACTTTATTGGCCGCAGAAGAAATACGTCGTTTTGGGATTATTCCTAAAGCCGCGTTATTATCTCACTCTAACTTTGGTACAGAAAACACGCCTAGCGCGCTTAAAATGCGCCAAGCCTATGCCTTAGTTAAAGCCAATGCCCCAGATTTAGAGGTTGATGGCGAAATGCATGGTGACTCTGCATTGAGTGCTGAGATTAGACACAAAGAGTTTCCAAACTCTAGCCTGACAGGCAATGCTAACTTATTAGTAATGCCGACCCTAGATGCCGCCAATATTGCCTTTAATTTACTCAAAACCACTTTGGGTAATGATGTGACAATTGGCCCAATTTTGTTAGGTGTTGCTAAGCCTATTCATGTATTAACCCCGTCAGCGACTGTTCGCCGTATTGTTAATATGACAGCGTTAACTGTTGCGGAGATTATTGGCCAAGCGGGCTAATAATTAATTTTAAAAAGGCGACTATATAAAGTCGCCTTTTTTTAGTAGGCCAAAAACATGAATCAAAACAAACTCAGCGAAGAAGATTTTAAAGTGCAAGGACATTGTTGCGCAATCACCATTCCTGCTATTAAAACCTTAGAGGATGATATTGATTTTAGCAGCGATGAAAAAGCCAAACTTTATTTGGCACAACACTATGGCATTAGCAAAAATGAAAATGCTACGCCTTCACAAACAATAACAGGCAAGCCTAGCATACCGACTTAATCCAGCCACGCAACACCTGCATCCGACTAATTAACAACGCAGCAAAAATCAATAAACATCCTACTAACTGCTGCATATTCATACGTTCACCAAACCATGCCGCTGCCAACAGAGCCACCCACACAGGCTCTATTACTAAAATCACCACACTATGAGTATTAGTGGACAAACTTTGAGCATGGGTTTGTAGCAAAAAACGCATTGCCGTTCCAACAACAGCACTGGCCACAATCCATCCTAACATCGGCATCGTAAAATGACTAAATGTTGGCTGCCACTCTTCAAACATCAATGACAACACCGTACAACATAATCCAACCATTGCCAAAACGACAGAAGTTAAGACAATCGCTGGAACAGCCTTATCGGTATGAGTCATACCTTGTTTATCAATACGCACACTTGGATTTGCCGCTTGGGTATTAAGCCTAAAAAACAAAGCAAAAATAACAGCGGCTGTCACATAAAAAAGTTGTCCTAATTCGATTCTAAAACCATGTTGTAAAGACAATAACGCTAAACCAATACTTGCTACCACCAAAGCAGACCAATTACTGCGTGTTTGTGCTTCGTTAAAAAACAAATACCCCAATACAGGCACGAGCACTACTCCTAAACTAGTCAAAAATGCCCCTTCGCCAACGTGCTTGCCTGTAAAAATCCCCATTACCCAACAGCTCATACCAGCGGCAAATACTAATCCAACCACCATACTTCGCCATAAAGCACGAGCGTCTAATTGCACTAATGATTTACGTCCAACAATAGCAAGCAAAGTAGCCGCCAATAAAAACCTGAGTGCCATAAACAACAAAGGCGGCATCAACAATACTGCCTCACGAGACATAATCCAGCTTACCGCTGCCAGCAAGGTTACCCCCACTAACATCATATCTGCTTTAACAGAACTATTCATAAACTGCCTAACTCTCAGTTTTTTGACGTGATAAATAATCAGCCAGTGCTGCAAATAAGGTATAACAACTTTCTAACACTTCTTCAAAAGGCCGTGCAAAGTCACTATGCACCCAATAAGTGACAATATGCACATTCGCCCCATTTAAACCCGCGCTAATTAAATCAAAATTTAAGGCACTATTTAATGCATTAGGAAACAATAATTGTCCAAATTGCTGTAATAAGGCATTAAAGCTACTTAAGGTGTCTCTAATAAGTACGGTATTTTCAAAGCGAACATGAGGCACATCTATAAACAAAATTCGAGCGACACGTACATCTTGCCGAATATATTGCAAAAAGGCCGTTAAACCCGTTTTAATAAGCACTTTGGGCTCTTTATTAGGCTCTGCTAATACGGTATGAATAATGTGATTTTGCATATCTTTAATGATACCTTGATAAACAGCGACCAATAAGGCCTCACTATTCTTAAAAGATTCATAAAAATAACGCTCGGTGAGTTTTGCTTCGGCACAAACTTCGCGTACAGTTACATGATAAAAACCTTGCGTACCAAAACATTGTAAGCCTGCATCTAATAATTTTTGCTGCCGCTCTGCTTGTCGCTGCTCGGCACTAACTCCGCGAAAAGACCGCTTTTTCTTGTCATTGAATAATGTTTCAGTCATTTTTGAAAAAACCTTCGCTTGGATATTGACAACAATCATTGTCAATTATAAAGTTGACAACACTTATTGTCCACTTTTCGTGAGTTATTTTATATGAAATCTTTTGCCAACAAAGTCGCTGCAATCACAGGTGCAGGCTCAGGTATCGGTCGTGCTTTAGCCCTTAATTTAGCCCAACAAGGCTGTCATTTAGCATTAAGCGATGTAAACGAAGCAGGCCTAGCCGAAACCGTGGTGCAAGCCAAAGCCTTTGGTGTTAATGTCACTAGTCAAAAATTAGATGTTGCCAACAAAGATGGTGTACATGCTTGGGCTGATGCGGTGGTACGCGACCACGGCAAAGTAAACCTGATTTTTAATAATGCAGGGGTAGCTTTAGGCAGCACTGTAGAAGGCATGAGCTATGACGAATTAGCATGGGTCATGAATATTAACTTTTGGGGCGTGGTGTATGGTACCAAAGCCTTTTTGCCCTACTTAAAAGCCTCAGGTGATGGTCATATTATCAATATTTCGAGTGTGTTTGGCCTATGTGCTCAGCCATCGCAAAGTGCTTACAATGCCAGTAAATTTGCGGTTCGTGGTTTTACAGAAGCATTACGCCAAGAGTTAGACATCGAAAATGCACCTGTGAGCGTCACCTGTATTCACCCAGGTGGCATTAAAACCAATATTGCTAAAGCAGCAAAAATGAATGATAGCATTAAGAGTATTGGTTTGAATCCATCAACAAGCACACAAAACTTTGAAAAACTATTTAGAACAACCCCAGCGGAAGCAGCCAATGTGATTTTAAAAGCGGTTCAAAAAGATGCTCGCCGTGCGTTAATTGGCTCTGATGCTTATGCCATTGATATTATGCAACGTTTGTTACCTACAAGTTATCAAAAACTAGTCACAATGGGCACAAAGTATATGAACTAAGTTAGTTAATGGTGGGTTAATAACCCACCCTAGCGACTATTTGCTCCGATGTTCAAATACCCCCATCCAGTCATCAGGCAAGACTTCATAACGCAACTCATCAATACGCTCTAAATACATTTTATAGAGTTTGCGTTCGGGGTCGGCCTTATGTAATTGACGTAAGATTTTTTCGGCAGCATCCCACTCGCGACTATAATAATGCGCCAAAGCTTGATTATATTGCTCTACGCGTTGTTTACGGCTGTCACTTGCATCATCCAAACGACAAACTGGCTCATACACCAACACTGGCTCGCGTTTTCCCTTAACAATAATCTTATCAACAATGCGATACAAAAATTGCGGTGCCGAATCAAACGTTCCCTCACCAACCAATAGTTTTACACCATAAAACTTTGTCAGACTTTCTAAACGAGACCCTAAGTTTACTGCATCCCCCAATACCGTATATGTACGACGATACATAGAACCCATATCACCCACATTCATAAAGCCCGTATTTAAGCCAATACCAATCTCAATCTCAGGTAATCCTTTGGCTACAAAAATAGGTTTTAATTCTTCGACTTTGGCCAACATCGTTAAGGCTGCATCAATCGCATGTTCGGCATGATTAGGGTCTAATAAGGGGGCATTCCAAAAGGCCATCACCATATCACCAACATATTTATCAATCGTGCCATTATGCTGAAAAATGATACCCGTAATAGGTGTAAAAAACTCATTGAGCATTTGTTTGAGTTTGGTTGCCTTTAAGCCTTCGGAGATGGTAGTAAAACTACGAATATCCGAAAACAATACCGTCATATGGCGAGATTCACCTTCTAAACCTGCTAAATGATGATTCTCTAACATCTTTTCGACATGAGCAGGCGGCACATATTGACCAAACAAAGTTTTTAATTCTCGTTTTTGATTATTTGTAAGCAAAAAGCCGTAGCCAATATTTAATATCGCTATACTAAAAGTCGATAACACCAAAATCGCTAAGGGAAAATCAAAGTGCCCGACCTTCCACGCCACTAAATTGGTGAGCACGAGCACTGTTAACCACGCACCTGCCACTACTAACATATAGGCAGGCTCTAACATGGGCAATACCCATACAAAAGCTAAACCGCTCAATACTAATATCACGAAGGTTAAACCTGGCTCCCAATCGGGGCGATAATACATATGGTTGGTAGTATCGGTACTTTGAATGATGGCATCTAGTAAATTAGCGTGAATTTCTACACCAGGGTAGCCCGTTTGTAAGGGCGTGGTGCGCAAGTCTGTTAAACCAAGAGCAGATGTACCCACTAAAACAATAGCATCCTTAAGCACAGGAATATCTTTGGTAGTTCTTAAAACATCGGTTGCTGAAATGAAGGGATAACTTTTACCTTTGCCTTTATACGGAATAAGAGCCATACCCGACTCATCGGTATAAATCACACGATTACCTAAAATTATTGATTCTAAACGCTGCTGATTACCGCTCTTAACACTTTGAACTTTAATATAGGGTTGCCCTAAGTATAAACGAGCCAACTCTAAGGATAAGGCACTATAAATTCCTTCTTCATAGCGCAAAATTAGCGGTGAGCGACGCATTACACCATCAACATCAGGCAAAGTACTTACAAAGCCTGCACCTAAAGCCGATTTAGCAAAGATGGGTAAATTACCTGTATAATCAGGCATATAATTAATACTTAAACTATCTAAATCACGCTTTTCTATTTTTAATAAAGGTGTAGGCAATACCCCTGCGTTAATTCCGCCTGCACTATGAAGAAAATAACCTAATACGGTATTTTGATGAATGACTTGAGCAAACTTTTTATCACCATCTAATTGCTCTACTAGAGGTTGTAACTCTTGACGTACGTTATCAGTTAAAGAAGAGGCAGCTAATACTTGGGTCACAGGGTTACGCTCCTCCTCCGAAAACACTACGTCAAATCCTATCAGTTTAACTTGTTGTTTTTGCAAAGCCGTCACTAATTGAGCTAGTTTATCGCGCGACCACGGCCACCGCCCCTCTTGTTTTAAGCTATGCTCATCCACATCTATGATAACAATAGGCACACTCTCAGAACGCTGCGGTTTAAATGCCTGAAAACGCCAATCATAAACTAAGGTATCAACACGCTGTAGCCAGTCATCGGCAACACTATGTGGCTTGTTAATGGCAATCAGCTCTAACAATACAAATAACGACAAAACAACGAGTCCCATCCAAATAGGAAAGTGCCTTAATTGTTGTTTTAATGTCTCTAACATGGTTTTTCTTCCCTATTTACTTCAAACAAAATTTAACAAGCGTTACTCAAATTTTGAATATATGTTAGCCTATCGCATCAAGTTTATAACGACTTTTTGCCATTACACTGTTTTTGGAACACACACATGGTCTTAGCTGGCACTTGGCATCTTATTTTGGCATTAGGCTTTTGCATTGCCTGTAGTTTAGCACCATGGCTCGAACGTTATCCGAATAATTTATACGTCCGTTACGCGCTATTTGTTGCTAGTCCATGCGCCGTTTTTATCTTTTTTTTGGCCAATGTAGCAGCCTCACAGAGCAATATTTTGGCCTTGTTAAGCCTTTTACCACTGTTAGCCCTCAGCGAGCAAATGCGTTTTTTATGTCAACCGACAGACCATGACCAAAAACGCTTTTATTTTTATCAAGCCATTCTCGCTAGTACGGGTGTAAGTACATTATTTTTACCCACTTTTTGGGCTTTTAGTATTGCCAGTCTGAGCCATATCTTTAGCGCATTATTTTTATTTATTAGTTTATATCCCAAAAATGTTTTTAAAAGATACCATATTCGCACCTTGTTGTTATGTGTTTTGTTGATGGCCGTTGGCTACAATCTTGCGCTAGTCAGTATTGCTTTTAGCATTCAAACCTTGCTGATACAAGGTTTAATGACTGCATTTATTGTAGGCTCGGTGGTCACTAATTTAGTCGCACAGCATCAGTACCGAGCGTTTATTCAACAACCTCAAACTGATACTATCGTTCAACCTACAACAAACAACGAGGAGCATAGCAAACAATTAATTACACTTAGCCACGATATGCGAACGCCATTAAGTGGTATTTTAGGAATGACTGAATTGTTGCTAGACACTCAACTCAGCCCGACCCAACGCGACTACACCCAAACCATTCAAGCATCAGGCAATGCTTTACTGCATTTAATCAACGACCGCTTAGACTCTAGTAATAACCCCAATAAAGACTTAACAATTTTAGAAGAAATCTTTGATATCACTGAACTAGTTCATTATTGCCTTGATACTTTTAAAAATCGTGCCGATGACAAAGGGGTTGAACTGATTAGTTATATTGACTCCGCCCTGCCCAAAGAAGTATTGGGAGATGCGGTACGTTTACGCCAAATTTTATGCCGTTTTATTCATAACGCCTTGCGTTTTACCGAACACGGCGAAATTGTCATAAGCCTAAAAAACACCATTTTTAATCAATCACTTGGAATTCAGTTTAGTGTTCAAGATACGGGTATTGGGTTATCCGAAGCACAAATTGGTCTATTATTTAGAGCATCTCATCATCATAACAACGAACATACAGATACATGGCATATTGGCCCTAGCCTGACACAATGTATTCAACTTATTGAACAAATGGGCGGTCACTTAGAAATTGATAGTGTCCCATATGAAGGCGCGTTATTTTCGTTTACCTTGCCACTCAAAACACCCAGCAGTTTATTAAGCGAATCTACCACTGAATTTATTGCATCTTTTGCAGGCAAGCGTTTATTGGTAGTTGACGATAATCGTACCGTAACAAAGGTTTTAGCCGAACAAGCCAGCCAATGGGGAATGCGTGTTAGCACTGCCGAAAACGGCACTGAAGCCCTTGCTGTAGCGCGTAATGCTGCCAATTTGGGACAATCTTTTGATGTGATTATTATGGACTATCAAATGCCAGGTATGAGTGGCCTACAACTAGGTGCACGCTTAAAAGAGGACTCATTAATTACCAATGATGTGATTTTGATTATGCTGACAGGTTTGCGCCAAAATAACATTCAAAATTTGGCACGCAATGCAGGTATTCATCGAGTGATAAGCAAACCAATTACCAGCAAACAATTACGACAAGTAATTAGCCAAGAGCTCAAACGTCAGCAGAATATTGCTACTCCAGCCGCAAATCAAACAGGGCATTTAGGAAAAATAAAAGTGTTAATTGCCGAAGATAATCAACTTAGCCAAAAAGTGATTAGAGGCATGATGCAAAAGCTTGGTATAGAACACACGATTGTAAGTAATGGTCGAGAAGCAGTACAAAGTGCCATGCACGGTGATTTTGATGTGATATTAATGGATTGTGATATGCCAATTATGGATGGCTACACCGCCACCCAAGAAATTCGACACTGGGAAAAACAAGAGCATCGAGAGGCGATGCCCATTTTTGCACTAACCGCACATATTTTGGATGAGCAAAAGCAAAAAGCCTTTACTGCTGGTATGAACAAACACTTGAGCAAACCGATTGAATTGGGCGATTTGCAAAATGCGCTGCTCGAAGCTGTTAAGGGCTAAGCCAAAAGCTCTCTTCTGACGAAACATTATTTTCGGGTAAATGGCTTTGCAAAAACACCTGTTGACTATTTAAACATTCCTCTATTTGCAAAGTCTTGCGATGATATAAAGTAAATTTACCCTGTGCAAACGGACTGGCTTTGATGGCTTTTGCAGAAACATCTTGCCACGAAATCCACGGCGTTAAACGCGGATTTGCTCCTTCTATCTCTACCTCCAAAATATAATCAGCATTTTGATATCGAATATGCCAATGATAATCATCAAGGGCTGTGACCTTATGGCGCAAACATTGGCTTAGCTCTTGGAAATGATAGGTTTTTTGACCTATTTTAAACGTCGCCAAACTGCAATATGGCAAAGTCAAGCCCACCTTGAATGACGAGCGTTGACTCAACCCACAAAAAAAGCCTTCGCGATTACTGTTAAATTGATGAGTGAGTGCTACGGCATACTCAGTAGGATAACCATACCCCCAATAATGACAGCTACTGCCTTTAAAATCACCCGCCCAATCGACATGTGAACTATTAATTTTACCCAAATATTTAATATTAATATCAGCCAATTGTAGTTTATGACGCGGCCAAAACGGGACTAAATACCAAAGTCGATTATTTAACTGCCATGTTTGATGATGACGCTGCAAACGCAAATGCCAGCTAAAACTCCCTGCATGACTGTGCAACTTGCCGCGCAACACATCATGCCCAATCTCAAAAAAACCACCTGACTCTAAGCTAAAAACGCATTGTTGCCATGTCTTTTGTGCTAAGAACATCTCTAACTGGTTCAATGACAATAATTGTTGCTCGTGTATGGTATAGGTTTTAGTGAGTATTTTATCAAAACAAGCAAACGAAACTGTCAACACAACACCTTGCAAGGTTTTATGCAAACGATACTCAATCACAAATGCATAACGGCCATCGGCACTGTATCCTCTAAAACTAAAAGACTCTACAAAATCTGCTTTAACAGACTGATTAAATTGCATACGTTGGGGATTAGTTGCCAAAATTTGCCTCTATTCTAAATACCAATAACGATGTTACCTCTTTGTGCTGCGTCCAATCACGCACCAATTGCGGCTCTAATTCATAATACAACCAAGGCCGCCAAAATGACTGTCGATATAACACAAACAATCTATCACTATTCACCTGCCATGATGGTTGTTGTACACCCTCTAAGGTCAAGCCATAAGCTAGACTTTTTTGGCTGCTAATGCGATGTAAAATGCTATTATCTTGCGACCAACGTAATCCAACAGGGTCAGGCTCATTTTGCCAATATTGTACGGCTGACCCCAAACGCATTACCGTTTTATCATTCAATAAACGTTCAATTTCTCCTTGTGTTACCGATTTAAGTTCACTTTTTAGGCCATAGCGCAAACTTTCTCTAAACCTAAAAATTGAGTTATTGGTGATACGCCACTCTCGTTGTGCTCGTAAACGAGTAAAAACATCGGTACTGTGTGCACCTAAATCAACACTGTACTTAACCCGTGAAGCAATATTAGGCAACCAACGAAGCGCGGCACTTGTAGTTTCGGATTTATTCGTTGTTTGTGTTTCGCCATTAGGATATAGCCTGTCATCTTCATCACTAATCACTAGACTAAAACGTCGCTTAGCATTAGGTAATTTAGCAGAAGCCCGAATACGTATTTTGCCACTTAGTCCACTGCCTTCTGTCCATATTAAATCGTTTATAATACGAATACGGCCTATGCTATCTTGACTATCTTCGCCTTGACCAAACAAGCTATCTAACCATTGTGCAGTTTGTGTTGCTCGGTACGACACCAAACAATGTTGATTATCCACCCAACCCCAAAATCGACCTTCGTCATCTCGTTCAATACACGATGTTGATATAGCAGACGACTGATTTGAGGAGGGAGTTATCATATTTTCTGGAGTTGACTCAGTGGCGGTAAGTGCTTCTGGCTCGGCAAAAGCCAAACTCATACAGCACGCCAAAGACATCCCTTTTAAAAAACATTTCATATAGTTCAGAAGCACATTTAATATAAGTCTTTTAGGACTTACGCGGTTATCGCTTATTTGCTCACTAAACAATCGCTTTTGGCGGATTTTTAGTTCACAAAACGCGCCAATTTCGGCAAAATGGGTAAGTCCTATCTTTTTTATAACAAAAAAAGGAGTGACTAGCACTCCTTTTGTCAAAGATTTAATACAACTTAGAAATAAGCCATATCAAAATCCATCATTACGTCAGAACCTGCTTTAATGCTGGCAACACGCGACTTTAACTCTGGCAACATACGAGTGACAAAGAATTTAGCCAAACGTAATTTATCGGCATAGAAAGTATCATCTTTACCATCTGCCGCCTTAGCAATTTTGGCAAACATATAAGCAAAATTTAACAAACCAAAGGCGTGTAAATAATCTACAGCCGCTGCGTTGATTTGGTCGGGATTTTGCTGAGATTGCTCAATAACAAACTGAGTGGCACTTTCAATGTCTTGAGCGGCTTGCTCTAAAGCATCGTGAATAAAGGCCAAGTTAGCATTACCAGCTAGTGTCGCATTAAATTCGCGCATTTCAGCAATCAATGGTGCAACAAAAGCACCGTTATTTTTGGCTACTTTACGACCCATTAAGTCATGGGCTTGTACACCGTTAGTGCCTTCATAAATTTGAGCAATACGCGTATCACGTACCCATTGCTCTAAGCCCCATTCACGAATAAAGCCATGACCACCCAATACTTGTTGACCTTCGATACAGTTTTCTAAACCTTTATCGGTCAAATAGGCTTTTACTACAGGTGTTAATAAAGCAACACGATCAGCGGCTAATTTACGCGCGGCTGGGTCATCACTAAATTTGGTCACGTCTAATTGTTGCGCAGTGTATAAAGCAAAAGCACGACCGGCTTCGTTGTTGGCACGAATTTTTAATAACATACGACGAACGTCTGGATGTACTAAAATGCTGTCAGCATTTTTTTCTGGCATTTTTGTGCCAGTTGCCGAGCGACCTTGTAAACGGTCACGCGCATACGCTGCCGCATTTTGATAAGCGGCTTCAGAAGCACCTAAACCTTGAATACCCATGGATAAACGTTCGTAGTTCATCATCACAAACATAGCGGCTAAGCCTTCGTTAACTTTACCAATTAAGAAGCCAGTTGCACCATCAAAGTTCATCACACAGGTTGCAGAACCTTTAATACCCATTTTGTGCTCAATAGAACCTGCACCCACTGCATTACGCTCGCCCAAACTACCATCAGCATTGACCATAAACTTAGGCACTAAGAATAAGGAAATACCACGAGAACCTGCTGGAGCATCTGGTAATTTAGCCAACACTAAATGCACATGATTTTCGGTCATGTTGTGTTCGCCACCGGTAATAAAGATTTTAGTACCCGTGATTTTAAATGTGCCGTCAGCTTGTGGTTCGGCTTTAGTGCGAATAATACCTAAATCAGTACCAGAGTGTGGTTCGGTTAAACACATCGTACCAGACCATTCACCAGAGTACATTTTGGGCAAATAGGTATTTTTTAACTCTTCACTCGCGTGTTGAGCCATCGCCATACCTGCACCAATGGTTAACAAAGGATACAAGGTAAACGAGGGATTGGTCGCAAATAACATTTCATCGGTTAAAACAGTAAGCATTTTTGGCATGCTTTGACCGCCAAACTCTTCTTCTGCACCCAAACCAATCCAACCGCCTTCGGCATATTGTTTAAAGGCTTCTTTAAAACCTGTTGGTACAGTGACCACACCATTGTTAAAGGTACAACCTTCTTCATCGCCACTACGGTTAATGGGTAATAAAATATCTTCGCTAAATTGTGCCATTGCTTCTAAGATGGCATTAACGGTATCGCCATCAACATGACTTAATTTAGGGGTATTTTGCCAAAAATTATTGGCATCTAAGACTTCATTTAAGGTGAACTGCATATCACGTAGGGGAGCTTTATAAATTGGCATATTCTTTCCTCTAATTTTCCCTTCCTTCATTGAGGGTGGGGTTAAGATGGGGTTTTAGTCGCCACAATTCCCCCTCTCCCACTGGGAGAGGGTTGGGGTGAGGGCATAATTCATAAAAAAGCCCGCTGATTAGCGGGCTTCTTCAGCACTCTATAGTTACGATATTATCGCAAAATTAGAAAGCAAAAGCATCCGCTGTCATTTGCATCAAGGTTTCAGCACCACCATCAATCATTTCGACATGAGCTTTGGTGCGTGGCAAAATCTTTTTGAAGTAGAATTGTGCTGCTTGTACTTTGGCTTTGTAGAATGCAGCATCACCTTCGCCAGCAGCTAATTTTTGCTGCGCAACTTGTGCCATCCAAGCCCACAAATAGGCTAAAGTAACATAACCAGAGAACATCATGTAATCAACGGCTGCTGCACCTGCTTCATCAGCATTACCCATTGCTTTCATGCCAATACGCATGGTCACATCGCCCCACTCTTTGTTGAGTTGAGCTAATGGGTTAACGAATTGTGCCATGTCGGCATTACCTTCGTTAGCTTGGCAGAACTTATGAATCACTTTAGTAAAGTTGCGGAGCATTGCACCTTGTGTTTGCAATACCTTACGACCCAACAAGTCTAATGCTTGGATTTGGGTTGTGCCTTCGTACAATAAGGCGATACGAGTATCACGAACGATTTGTTCCATACCCCATTCACGAATAAAGCCATGACCACCGTAAACTTGTACACCGTGGTTTGCTGCTTCGTAGCCAACTTCTGTTAAGAAAGCTTTAGCAATTGGTGTCAACAAAGACATCATATCATCAGCTGCTTTTTTAGCTTCAGCATCAGCAGAACCTTGAACGATATCGTTGTAGCTAGACAACCAGTAAACTAAAGCACGACCACCTTCAGCAAATACTTTTTGAGTCAACAATAACTGACGTACTGCAGGGTGAACGATAATTAAATCGGCTTCTTTTTCGGGATTTTTAGGGCCAGTTAAAGAACGCATTGCGGTGCGATCACGAGCATACTCCAAAGCACCTTGGAAAGAACCTTCAGCAGCAGCAACACCTTGAATAGCCGTACCAATACGTGCAGTGTTCATAAAGGTAAACATGCAGTTTAAGCCTTTATTTGGTGGGCCGATTAAGTAACCAGTTGCACCATCAAAGTTCATCACACAAGTTGCAGAGGCTTTGATACCCATTTTGTGTTCGATAGAACCACACTTAACGCCATTGCGCTCACCAACACCGCCATCAGCAGTTGGTAAAAATTTTGGCACGATGAATAAAGAGATACCTTTAGTACCTTTTGGTGCATCTGGTAAGCGAGCCAACACGATATGAACGATATTATCGGCCATGTCATGCTCACCAGCAGAAATAAAGATTTTAGTACCCGTGATTTTGTAGCTGCCATCAGCTTGTGGCTCTGCTTTAGTACGGATAATACCTAAGTCCGAACCTGCATGAGATTCTGTTAAGCACATAGTGCCAGTCCACTCACCAGAAATAAGTTTGGTTAAATAGACGTCTTTTTGTTGTGCATCACCGTGAGCCTCAATAGTATTGATAGCACCATGAGACAAACCAGGATACATCCCCCAAGACCAGTTGGCCGTACCCATCATTTCACTCATCACCACACCTAAAGAGGGTGGTAGGCCTTGACCGCCATGATCGACAGGCGCGGACAAAGCACCAAAACCAAGCTCAACGTATTTTTGATAAGCTTCTTTAAAACCTTTTGGTGTGCTTACTTCGCCATCGTTAAATTGACAGCCTTCTTCGTCACCACTACGATTGATTGGCGAAAGTTCGTTTTCGCAGAACTGTGCACCCGCTTCAAGCACACTATCAACTAACTCACGGTCAGTTGTTTCGAACATAGGAATACTAGCATAGTGTTTTTCTATGTTTAACATATCATGCAATACAAACTGCATATCGCGGAGTGGAGCTTTATATTGAGCCATTGTAACAACCTCTCGTCAAAATAGAGTGACGTTTATCCAAAAAAGCCAGATATAAAATCTGGACAGAGTGACATATATATAGTTTAAAAATTCACGTCTCGACAATACAGTCAATTTAATGACTATACGTTCACAGTGTTAACATTCTTAAAACTTACGCAGTTATCGCTTATTTGCTGACTAAATCCCATTTAGTCCTCCTTTGATAAGGGAGGATTGGGAAAGATTTAAAACGCCCTAATTGCATTACAATGCGTAAGTCTAGATTCTATTGAGACAGATTAGTTAATACCTAATTTAATCTTACTCGATTGTCATTATTCATATTTTTAAACCTTTTTGTCTAATACAAAAATATCACAAAATCATTGCCGCTTAGCTTTAGGATAAACTTACACAAATCTGCACTAATGTTGGACTCATGATTAGTGCTAAAATTACTATGTAAGGACTTATGAGCTATTTATTTTTGTCGTTTTTACGCTAAAAAATATTCGATAAATATCTAAGTCTTATCTATTTAAGGAGCTTTTGTTGTGAAAAAACTTGCTATTGTGGTTGTGTGTGCTGTTTCTTTTTCTTTAGCAAACTGCGTACAATTTCCTCAACAATCAACAGCTAATACAGGCCAACCCCGCCCTGCTTTTAAAGACTCGGTGGTGGGTATGGCAACTGTTACTAGCCTAATTGTGGCCATGGAAGTGAAACGTCAAAAAACCCAAGAAACACTCAAAAGACAAAACAACTCTGCAGGGATTGCTAAATATCAAGCACGTTTAACCGCAATAGATGCTGTTAAAAATAATTTAGTAAGCTACAGCAGTGGTCAATTATCCTTGGGCGATAAAATTAGCTTAATTAGTGCTACGACTGATTTGGTGCGTACAAAACTACCCGAATATGGCGATATTTTAACTACTCTTAGCACTTTAAGTCAGGTGTTAATTACCGCTCAACAACAAGCTCGCCAAGCGGCTGAACAGGCTTCTGGAAAGTAAAAAGGGGCGTGTCGCGCCCTTTTTTATCTTTCCTTCAAACTCTCACTCTTATACTCTAAGAAGGGTTTTAAGAAGTACTCAATGACGCGTCTTTTGCCTGTTTTAATCTCAACTGTCACTGCCATCCCTGCACTTAGGTTAACTACTTTGTTTTCGAGTTGCATGGTGCTTTTTTCGAGTTTTGCGCGCATCATATACACTAAGCCCCGCTTTTCATCGTTAATGGCATCGTCAGATACACTACTGACTTGGGCATGAATAGTACCGTACTTGGTATAAGGAAAAGTTTGCACTTTAACTTCGGCTTCTTGGTCTTCATTGACAAAACCAATATCTTGATTTTCTAAAAAGGCTTCAACTTCTACCACATCATCTTTTGGCACAATCACCATTAGCGGTTGGGCTTCTGTGACCACTCCACCAATGGTACGCACAGCCAACTGTTGTACCGTGCCATCAACAGGTGCAGTTAACTTCATTAAACCATGACGAGAATCGGCTTTAATTAACTCTTGCTCTAACGCGGCAATATGTTGACTGGCTTCATTTAAACTATCTAAATGAATACGTTTAGTTTCGGCCAACAGTGCATTTTTTTGCTCTTGCACACTATCTAAAGCGGCTTTTAATTCTTGTAAACGACTTTTGCCTGTCGCCAATTGTCCTTCTTGGTCTATTTTTTGTTGTTCGCGCTGCAAATAAGCATCTTTAGGCACATTGTCATTATCAGCCAATTGTTTAAAATTTTCGGCACGTTGTCGCGAGATGGGTAAGCTTTGCTCTATGCTGCTAATTTGTGTTTGAAGCGATTTTTGCTCTGCTTGCTTTTTAAAAATATCCGCTTCTAATAAAGCCAATTTACTTTGATACTCGCTATATTGGCCTTGTAATAAGGCACTCGCCTCAGCAAATTGACTTTCAGTGACTTGTGATGGACGCAATAAGACGGGGTTTTGTGATTGCTCTAAGGCTTTTAACATGGCCTGTGCGCGTGCTTCTTGTAAATGACTTAAAGCCAACTCACTACTCACACGGTCTTTATCAGCCTGTGTCGTGGTTGCATCTAACTCAATCAGCACTTCCCCTGCTTTCACTTGTTGGCCATCTTTGACGTGAATCGCTTTAATGGTTGAGATTTCAAAGGGCTGAATTATTTTTGTCCCTGCATTAGGGACAATTTTGCCTTGTGCCGTTGCCACTATATCCATTTTGCCAAAACATGCCCACAATAAGGCAATCAGGGTAAAACTAATCACTAACCACATCGCCACACGTGGCGCAGGTGACACAGGTGTTTCTTGTAATGACAGTGCCGCAGGCAAAAACTCGGCTTCGTGGGGTTGCAAACCTTTGCTATCATTTTCATGGCGATTTTGCCAAGCAATGGCAAAAATCTCTTTGTAACGGCCAAATAAATCTGACCATGCTTGTAAATGGGTTTTAAGACTCATGGTGATTTATCCTTGCTGCATACTGTGTAAATGGCTATACATACCTTTGGGATTAGCTAATAACTCTGTATGTGTTCCTTGTTCAATAATTTGGCCCTTTTCAACCACAATAATCCGATTAGCATCACGCACTGCCGATAAACGATGAGCAATAATAATGACCGTTCTGCCCTTACAAATGGCTTTCATATTTTGTTGAATAATTCGTTCTGATTCGTAGTCTAAAGCACTGGTTGCTTCATCAAAAATCAAAATCCGTGGATTGGTAATTAAGGCGCGAGCAATAGCAATACGCTGACGTTGGCCACCTGATAAGGATGAGCCATGCTCACCGACTAAGGTGTCATAACCTTCAGGTAACTCGGTAATAAACTCATGTGCACCTGCCAATTTGGCGGCTTGCATCACCACAGGCAAGGGAATGCTAGGGTCAGCTAAAGCAATATTTTCTCGAATGCTACGGTTAAACAACACGTTTTCTTGCAACACCACACCAATTTGGCGGCGTAATGAAGAGGCATCGGCTAAGGCAATATCTAAACCATCAATTAACACTCGTCCCTTTTCGGGTAAATACATGCGCTGAATCAGTTTGGTAATCGTGCTTTTTCCTGAGCCTGAACGACCAACCACACCAATCACTTCACCGGCATTCACACCCAAGGTCATATTTTTAATCACTTCGGGCATATCTGGACGATAGCGAAACACCACTTGATCGAGTTGAATTTGGCCACGAATCGGTGGTAAAGCAGTTTTACTGTTCGCAATTTCGGTACGGGTATTTAAAATATCCCCCAAACGTTGAATCGAAATCCCTGTTTGTTGAAAGTCTGTCCATAATTGGGCAAGTCTCATGACTGGCGACATCACCTGTCCTGACAACATATTAAAAGCAATTAATTGCCCAACCGACAAATCGCCTTGAATCACTAACTTTGCACCAAAATACAAGGTAGCAACGGTGACCAATTTACTAATTAAGGTAATACCGCCATTCGCCAACATACTGACTGTAGCCGTTTTAAAACCCGATGAAACATACGCGGCTAATTGATTGTCCCATTTGCGTGTCCATTGAGGTTCTACAGCAGTGGCTTTAACGGTATCAATTCCACTAATGGTTTCCACTAAAAAGGCTTGATTTTCTGCACCTCGATTAAATTTCTCATTTAAACGTGTACGCAAAATAGGTGTAAAAATTAATGAAATCAATACATAACAAGGAATAGCCGCTAAAACAATTAGCGTTAACCACTTGCTATAAAAAAACATCACGGCAATAAATACCGTGGCAAAAAATAAATCTAACACCAAGGTAATCGCATTACCTGTTAAAAAGCTGCGAATGTTTTCTAATTCACGGACACGCGCCACGGAGTCACCCACACGTCGTGCTTGAAAATAACCAAGGGGTAAATTTAATAAATGCCTAAACAGTTTTGCTCCAAGTTCTACGTCTATTCGACTGGTGGTATGAGCAAACACATAACTGCGTAACGTGGTTAGGGTAATTTCAAATAACACCACGACCACAAAGGCAAAAGCAATCACATCTAAAGTGCTAAAACCTTTATGTACCAAGACTTTATCCATCACCACTTGAAAGAATAAAGGCGTAACTAAACCAAAGAACTGCAAAATAAACGAAACAAATAAGACTTCTACTAATAACTTACGATATTTAATAATCGCTGGAATAAACCAACTAAAATCAAATTTTGCTAACTCACCTGCTAATGAGGCACGAGAACTAAACAAAATCATGTCGCCTGCCCAACGTGCGGCTAAAGCTTCTTGACTAATAATTTCGGGGCGTTCCACGGTTGGATCATGGATTAAAACTTTATCGCCATCCATACGGGCAATAATAAAAAAGCTGCCATCTTTAGCGGCGGCAATTGCAGGCATTGGTGTTGTGGCTAAACGACTTAATTGTGGTTTGACCTTTTTAGTCATTAAACCAAGTTTTTTAGCAGCTAATAAAATTTCGGTGCTGGTAAACGATTTACCTGATTCTTTAAATTCGTGCGCAATTTGATGGGGATCAACCGCAATCGAATGAAAACGTGCCAACATCACTAAACAGGCTAAACCTGTATCTATATTATTTGGCGAGGGTATTGTTGTGGGATTAAGAGTTTCTGATGACACGAAGGACTTCCGATGTTTGTACTTAAAATAAAAAAGGCTCTATATTTTTAGAGCCATATTATACATTAGAAATGTGTGTAAAATGTGAAGTTAAGCTGTTAACCATTGCACTAATTGCAAAGCTGACATTGCACCTGCAACACGTTTTTTCTCATTCCCTGATTCAAAGACCATTAATGTCGGAATACTGCGAATGCCATAACGAGCTGCTATTTGCTGCGCTTCTTCAGTATTGACTTTGGCAAACACATATTGACCATTTAAAGCTTGTGCTGCTTTGGCAAAATGTGGCGCCATCATTTGACAAGGTTGACACCAACTTGCCCAAAAATCGACAACCACAGGTAGATCGTTACGACTGATAAATTTATCAAAATTATCATTTTTTAATTCAACAGGCTTACCTGTTAATAATAATTGATGACATTTTCCACATTTGGGCTGTTGATTTAAACGCTGTTTGTCAAAACGATTGATTGCTTCGCAATGAGGGCAAACATAGTGAATATTAGTCATCTGTGGTCACTCCTGCCAAAAAGCGTTTTACTGTACTAATTACTTGTTCAACATTATCATCAATATGTAAATGATGGCCGCCTGCTAATTTTACAAGCTGCAAATTTGGGTGTGCAGCCACTCGACGCTGATAATCCTCAACATTAAAAAACGGTAAAGTTTTTTCAGCCATGATTAATAAGGATGGAGCGGTAATCGCGGCTAAATAAGCACACACTTGTTGCTCATAAAAGCGTGTTGGTGAGTTAAGTCGTAAACGTTTATCGGTTGACCAAATTAAACCGCCCTCCACTGCTTTAGTGCCTCGCGCACACAACAATTGTGCAGCTTGCTCACCCACAGGTAACAAACCATTCATCCGTGCTTTAACGGCAACATCAAATGAGGGAATCACTCGTGGTGCTTCATCAAAGTCTTGCCACTCCACTAAAGAAGTACGCAAATACTCTACTGCTTTATCAGCAGGGCCTGTATAAGGGCCTAAACCCTCAATCATAATTAATTTTTCAATATATTCCGGCATTGCCGCCGCAAATAAGGCCGCAATGCCTGCCCCCATCGAATGACCAACAATACTAAAACGTGTCCAACCGAGTTGTTTAACCACTGCTAAAACATCATCCACATGATCGATAAGATGATAACGCACACCTTTGGGTCGATGTTCACTATAACCATGCCCAGCAAAATCTAAGGCAACAATATAATAATCATCTAAGGCTGGAGCGAGTAAATCAAAACTCGCGGCATTATCTAACCAACCATGCAAAGCCAATAACGGCTTTTTTTCTTTATCATGCCAACAACGTGCAGCAATTAAACGCCCATTAACGTTAAAACCACGCTCATGTCGTTCTTCGACAGGTTCTATCATTACAAACTCTTTTTCGCTAATTTTGCTAAACCGCGTTTAATACCTTGACCTAAGCCAACTTTTAACGCTGGCCCTAATAAGGGTACAACACCTGTAAAGGTAATGGTGTAACGTAAACGTGTGCCACCATTATAAGACTCAAATAACATCACCCCTAAATGGTCTTTAATAGGTGCTAATTTACTGGTGACACGATATTCAATTAATTGATTAGGCTGAAAGGCCGTCACGGTTTCTTCAACAGGAATTAAGGGAAAAGCACTGAGCTTACGCACCGAACCTACGCCATTAACATCACCTTGACCATCTTTGATACGAGTCACTTTAAAGGGAAAGAAAATCTCGCCTAAGTTGTTATGATCACCAATCCATTTAAAAATCTTCTCAACAGGTTGCGGAAAATCATAAATAATTTCAATACGTTGTTGTTTCATTTTTGCACCTTCTCAACAGTAAGAACCATATCGTGTACGGCAATAACTTGTACATGTGTACCCACAGGCAAATCTTCACCTGTTACCTTCCACCAACTATCATCCACATTTATTCGACCAACACCATTGCTGATTGGCTCACTTAAAATGGCTTGTCGGCCAATTAAATGCCGTGTTCGATTATTTAAACCACTCGCCGCATCATGATGAGGTTGATGTGTTGGACGCATCTTTTTCCAAGCCAATAATGCCATCACGCTTAATAGCGAAAATGCTACCCATTGACTCAAATAATCTTGACTAAAATAAGCTACGACAGTTGTGCCTGCGGCTGCGGCTGCCATGGCTAAAAAGAAAAATGTGCCCGTGAGCATTTCAACAATGAGCAATAAACAGGCAAAAGCCGCCCACAACCAATAAGGGTCTTGCCACATAAATCACCTCAAATTAGAACGCTGCGGAGTGGGTGTTTGCTCAGTTTTTAACTCAGTGACTAAATCTTTAATACCTGCAATTGAGCCAATCACGCCAGATGCCTCAAGTGGCATCATCACTAATTTATTGTTTGGTGCTTTGGCAATTTCGCCCAAGGCTTCAATATATTTTTGTGCGACAAAATAATTCACCGCCTGCAAATCACCTTGAGCAATCGCTTGTGATACCACTAAAGTCGCTTGTGCTTCGGCTTGTGCTTGACGCTCACGTGCTTCTGACTCTAAGAATGCCGCTTGTCTATCACCTTCTGCTTTGAGAATTTTGGCTTGTTTATCGCCTTCTGCGCGTAAAATTTCGGCTTGACGATGGCCTTCGGCATCTAAAATTTGTGCGCGTTTAGTGCGCTCTGCTTTCATTTGCGAGGCCATGGCTTCGACTAAATCATGCGGCGGTGTAATGTCTTTAATTTCTACACGGGTAATTTTTACTCCCCAAGGATTTGTTGCTTGGTCAATAGTATTAAGTAGTTGTGCATTAATTTGATCACGTTGTGACAACATCGCATCCAACTCTAAAGAGCCAATCACTGTCCGAATATTGGTCATGGTTAAATTGCGAATTGCGTATTCTAAGTTACTGACTTCATAAGCCGCTTGAGCCGCTTTAATAATTTGAAAAAAGCAGACCGCATCAATCGTCACCATCGCATTATCACGCGAAATCACTTGTTGTGGCGGCACATCTAAAACTTGCTCCATCATATTCAGCTTAGCCCCAACTCTCTCTACAAATGGCATCAAAAAATGTAAACCTGGTTGTAATGTTTTTGTATAACGACCAAAAGACTCGACGGTATATTCATAACCTTGAGGTACTTGTTGAATCGACTTATAAGCCAACACAAAGACAAAACCAACTAATATCACTATAAAACCGCCCATCATATTCTCCTTCGGTATTGGGTTTCTAGTGTTATTCTTTTAACTTGATTGACAAACAACAAACAAGCCCTAATAAACAAATGACACAAAAAAGCCCCCATAAAGGAGGCTTAAGTTTATTCCATAACAGCAAAATCTAAAGGATCTTTACTCTCTCTGTAGTAAGGCAGTTGCACCATACGCGCCAACCCTAACATACTAATATAAGGAGCACTTCGCTGCACAAAATTGATTGCCCATGAAGGAATTACCCCACCTGGATCAATATAACCAGACGACTCTAGGCGAGTAGTATTTTTATCTATAGGAGTAAATTTAATATAATAATCCTGCGCAGCAACACGCGTTCTACCTGGTTGAGGAGGCATAAAGTCGGGTACTGCTTTTAAATTAAGTTGCATATAACCACGTTTAGCATTAAATGGCTCAACCGTAACATGAACAATAGAGTCACGGTCAGGAATCGTTAATGGTGCATTAAATACTTGATAAAAATAATACTCTTTATCATTCACCTTTTTGAGGAGTCTTGATTCTTTAGTCTCCCAAAACCAGCGTTTAATGTTTTCGACATCAAAATGTACCCGTGCAACTGTTTCTAACGAGGCATCTAAAATCATATCCACTTTAAATGAGCGAATGCTTTTGCCATCTTCACGTTTTGCCCATGTACTAATGTTTTTAAGGCGGTCTTTTTTTACCTGCACCCAATCATTGGCTCGTTGATCTGTTCGCAAAGCATCCAAATCATCTCGAGCATCAGCAAGCACAGCTAATGGGGACAAGCTTGTCATAACAGCAAAAGCCATAATGGCTATTTTTTTCAACATCAAGTCTGCTCCTACAGCAAGTTTTTGATTTTTATAGTGCTATAGCTAAATTTTTATAAATTTATCGTTATCACGGTTTATTGATAGTCTGTTGATAACACAGGAATAGGAATAGGTTTTATAATTTTTTTAAACATTTAAAACCTATCTTTTGAAGATAAGACAGTTTTGAAAAGCTGACAAGATAATTATTTAAATTTTTTACCCCCTAAAAAAGCTCTGCCCCCCAAATGGGGGGCAGAGCTTTTCGCTGGTTACGGATACACGTAAACCACTTTTAAAAAATAATCATTTATTCCATATAAGTAAATGGTGATGGTTCGCCTAATGTGCCATTGTGAGCAGCCATGTTAACTTGACGTTGCAATCCCAACATTGTTGAATAAGGTGCATTACGTTGCACAAAATTCATCGCCCATGTTGGTGCAATTCCACCTGGATCAACAAAACCTTCAGCCTCAATACGCACCTTATCTTTTGCTAACGGTGTCATTTTTACGATCATATCTTGCTCTTGCACACGGACAAAATTACCTTGTGCTGGCAAATAATCTGGCACCGCTTTAATGCTTAACTGCATATAACCTTTTTTAGCACTATATGGTTCAACCACAGCATGTAAAACAGCATCACGATCTGGCATAGTAACGGGTGCGTTATATTGCATATAATAATAATATTCAGTACTAGAGACTTTTTTCAACAAACGTGAATCCATCGTTTCCCAATACCAGCTTTTGATTCTATCAATATCAAAATGAACACGAGCCACGGCATCTAAAGAGCCTTCGATAATCGCATCAACTTTAAAATTGATTCGTTTAGCATCACCCTCACGAATATAAGTTTTAATATTACGTGTAGCATCATGCTTGACTAATTGCCACTCTGCTTTATTACGCTCAGGACGAACACCTGATAGCTCATCTGCCGCATAAGAAGCAGGGACAGCACCCAACATTAAACATGCTGCAATTCCTAAAACACTGACTTTTTTAAACATGATTGAACTCCTTCGAAACCCTATAAAATAAGCAATATACTCAAAGCAAGAATGTCTTGGACTTACTCGCCAATTTCGGAAAAACGTGTAAGTCACTTTTCTAGCTTTGAGCCTTATTTTTAAAGCCGTTCATGTTGCTAATAATTTTTATAAAACATGTCAGGCTTATGCTTCAGCTAGTGTGCATAAGGTACTAAGTCTTATTAAATAATACTGCCAAATAAATCACACTAAACTTGTGAAACAATCAACAACATCCAGCTATTTTGTTACATAACATTTCAAAATAAAAAAAATTAATTGACTTATATCCAGAAATAGAATTTGAATACAATTGTACTTTTGTGAAACATATCACATTTTTTATCCAGTTGTCGTGTTTTTTGCTCCGCTCATCCAAAAATCAGAATATAACAATGTTAGAAAAACTAAAAATTTAACTCATTTTTGTTTCCATACTTTCTCCATTATTGGCCACACATTTTGTAGTAACCTATCTTGCCCTTTTTCATTAGGATGAATGCCATCCGCTTGCATTAAATCGTCATTTCCGCCCACACCCTCAAGAAAAAATGGCACAAACGGGACTTGTTCTGTGTTTGCGACATCAACAAACGCTTTCTCAAAAGCTTGGTTATAAGCCTTACCATAATTAGGCGGAATTTTCATTCCTAATAACACTACTTTTATCTTTTGTTGTTTGGCTTGTTGAATCATTTTTTGTAAATTTTGTTGCATCAATTTAGGTGGTTGACCGCGTAAACCGTCATTTCCGCCCAATTCCAAAATCAATATTTGGGGTTGATATTGCGTTAACACCTGCGGTAAACGGCTTAATCCGCCTGAGGTTGTTTCGCCACTGACACTGGCATTGATGACTTGATAGGGCTTTTTGTATTGTTTGAGCTTTTGTTGCAATTTTGCAACCCAGCCTTTGTTGACTTCTATGCCATAGGCCGCGCTGATACTATCACCAAAGACCACAATGCTGGCTGCATAAGCCGTATTGAGTCCACTTACCACGATTAACATTAGACTAAGCCAAAACTTTGCCATGACCACACTTCCCCCTGCATTACTTGTTGCCAACCTTAACAAAACTATCGCCACAACGGAGCATGTGTTGACGATTTTGCAACAGATTGATTTGCGTATTGAACAAGGCTCTACGGTTGCCATTGTCGGTAGTTCTGGCTCTGGCAAATCGACGTTATTAGGACTATTGGCAGGCTTAGACACACCCAGTTCTGGCTCTATTCAATTATTGGGTCAGGAGTTAAGCACCCTGTCCGAAGATGAACGTGCCAGCTTACGCCAACAATATGTTGGCTTTGTCTTTCAATCGTTTCATTTGTTGCCGCATTTAACGGCTTTAGAAAATGTCTTGCTGCCACTTTCGTTAAGTAAACATACAGATAAATCATGGGCAAAAAACTGTTTAGAACAAGTGGGTTTGGGTCATCGTTTGCATCATACGCCCAAACAACTGTCTGGTGGTGAGCAACAACGTGTTGCCATTGCGCGTGCTTTTGCCTGTAAACCCAAAATTTTATTTGCCGATGAACCCACAGGGAATTTAGATAGCCAAACAGGTCAGCATATTATTGATTTATTGTTTAATTTGAATACGCAACATGGCACAACCTTAGTCTTAGTGACCCATGATTTAAAACTTGCCGAGCGTTGTCAGCAGCGTTTAACCTTAGCGCAAGGACACATGTTATGACTTGGCGTTTATTTTGGCGTGAATTACGCGCAGGCGAATTTACTTTACTGATTGCCGCACTCATTTTGGCAGTCACTGCCACCACGACTCTGAGTTTTTTTACTCACACCTTAGCCCAAGCGATTAATCAACAAGCCGCACGGTTATTGGCTGCTGATGTGGTTGTCGTCAGTAGTCGTCCATTACGTGATGATTGGCCTAAACTGGCTCAACAACACCGTTTACAAACCAGTCAAACCATTGAATTTGCCACTGTTGCTCAACAAGGTGACAATTTTCAACTGAGCAGTATTAAAGCGGTTGCCGATAATTATCCTTTGCGTGGCACACTTAGCACACAACCTAAAATGACCACTCGCACGCCCGCACAAGGCACAGTATGGGTCGAAGAGCGTTTGTTAAATTTACTCAATAGCCAAGTCGGTCAACGTATTACCTTAGGTGAAGCGGAGTTTATTATTGCCGCAACCATTGCCGTTGATGCCGATATGGGCGGTAGCTTTTCGGCTTTTTCACCCAAAATTATTATCAATATTGCGGATGTACCTAAAACCAATGCCATTCAACAAGGTAGCCGCGTGAGTTATCGCTTTTTAGTGGCAGGTAAAAGCCAAGCTGTTAGCCAATTTTCTCAACAAGCCAAAGACCAACTCAATGATTACGAACGCCTACGCGATATTCACAGTGCCAATAAACAACTCAGTAAACCGATTATTAATGCCAATAGTTATTTAAGTTTAGCCAGTATTGCCAGTGTGTTATTAGCAGGGATTGCCGTTGCTTTGGCCGCCCAACGTTTTAGCCAACGGCATTTTGATAGTTTTGCGCTAATGAGGTGTTTGGGCTATTCGCGCCAACAATTGATTAACTTGTATGCCAGTCAATTAGCGGCAGTGAGTGGTTTTGGTTTAGTGATTGGTAGTAGTTTAGGTTTGGCTTTTTCGCTGCTATTGTTTGAATTATTGGGTCAGTTTTTGCCTGTTAGCGATTTGAGTTTTGATTTTATTCAACCCTTAATCACAGGTTTAAGCACTGCCCTCCTGACGCTGATTGGTTTTGCCTTACCTGCTTTTTTACGGCTAGCGCAAGTATCGCCATTACGCGTGATGCGACGCGAATTAACGCCAGTTTCTTTGTCGATGCTGAGCAGCACAGGTATTGCTTTAGTCGCCTTATTTATTTTATTGAGTTTAGAAACAGGCAATATCACCCTCACCGCTATTGTTTTAGTCGGCGGTTTGCTGCTTGCTGGATTATTAGGTGTATGTTGTGGGTGGTTATTAGGGTATTTACGTACTCGCATTAAGCAGCAAGCCTTTGCTAATTTAACCCGTCAACCCCAACAAACGATTGGTCAAATTTTGGCCTTAGCGTTAGGTTTTACGGCAGTGTTGTTAGTGATGGTATTACGCAGCGATTTATTTCAACAATGGCAAACTGACTTGCCACCAAATACCCCCAATCATTTTGCTGTCACTATTCCTGCTGAGCAAAAAGACAGCCTACAGCAACAACTTGAGCAACGTCATTGGTCGCATACCGAATTTTATCCTGTGGTTCGTGGGCGTTTGATTGCTATTAATGGTGAAGCCACCAAATCTCAGCAAAAAGATGAAGATAAACAAGATAATTCCTTAAATCGTGAACTCAATTTAACATGGACAAATAAACTACCTGCCAATAATGAATTGGTTGAGGGCAAATGGTTGAGCGGTCAACAGGCGGAAGTATCGGTCGAAAAAGACCTTGCCGAACGACTCAAAGTCAAACTGGGCGACACACTCAGTTTTCAAATGGCGGAAGGCAAAGTCGATGTTAAAATTACCAGTTTACGCACTGTGGATTGGGACAGCTTTCAGCCCAATTTTTTCTTTATTTTTCCTGAGCCAGTGTTAAAAAATTATCCTGCTAGTTATTTAACCAGCTTTTATGTACCGCCTACTGAAAAAGCAAAAATGGCAGACATTATTCGTCAATATCCCACCATTATTTTTATTGATATTGCTGCCACACTTAATGAAGCACAAAAACTGTTGGCACAACTCAGCCAAGGTATTTTGGTTATTTTGGTATTTGTGGTTTTGGCAGGCTGTTTGGTGTTAATCGCCAGTTTAGCCGCCAGTTTTGATAGTCGCTTGCATGAAGCTGCTTTGTTACGAGCGTTGGGTGCAAAACGTCAACAACTGCAATGGCGTACAGGTATTGAATTGGCAATTTTAGGGCTATGGGCAGGTTTATTAGCAGTCATTTTAACCGAGATTATCACTGCTTTAATTAGTGTATTTTTATTAGAAGGTAAAGCGCATATTCATGCTTGGCTGTGGCTCACACCTTTAGCCAGTGCAAGTTTGGTATTAGTGATTGGCTTATGGCATTTACGCAAAACATGGCAAATTTCACCGATGGTGGTGTTAAAGGAGCAAGACTGACAAGCCTTACTCCTTTAATATTATTCGGCATCTAAATAAGCATACCCACCATGCGCACCTTGCGCACAATCTGCCGCCTCTACTTGTAATTGTATTCTATGCCCAATACGATCTTTAACGGCAATTTCTACCGACTGCCAAGGTATAGACTTCCATCCACCATAAACCCTCCATGTTGTTGGATAACTTGGATCGTTAGAATAAAAATGTTTATTGAACAAAACTCTCTTATTCGTATCTTGCTCATCCATATCTATCACCGTTACATCAACATACGGTTGTTGTGACGCGGGATGATTAGGATCTTCTAAAACTGCTGCCCAATTAAATCGAATGACAGGGTTACTTGTTTGAGGCACTACCGTTTCTTGCACGACACGGCTAATGTGATAACCACTATCTTGGTTATTGATACGCAAAGCATATTTACCAAATAACACTTTATTTAAGTCTGTGGCAATAGGGTCAAAGCCTGTTGTCACAATATCACTTTTATCGGATGGCTTTATCACACTACTACTATCCCATCCCCGTCCCCAAAGTTTTCGCTCGCTAAACCACGGAGCAATAACACCATCCTCAAACCCTATATTTTGAAAGAAGTCTAAGCCAGGTACTTTTATTTTAAATGCTTTGAACGATGTGGCTTGCTCTCGACTTGGGGCATATCCTGTGATGCTATCTGGTACAGTATTGGCATGTGATACCAACAACTCCACAGTTGTACCTGTTGCGTTGGGTAAACGGTCAATCGTAAACTTAAAGCGGTTTGTTGCATCCACAGGGATAGTTAAATAACAGCGATTATTTGTGCCTATGTACCAATTTTGCGTACCCTTACAATTGTTATAGCTTACTCCATCTAAATAGACATGAACTGCTCTAGGTAAGTTAGAAGATAGATCAGGGTCAACTGTACCTTCTACAACCACATTATCCTCACTTGATGCATCGTATAACAATGGATTTTTAGCGTTGACCAATGGTTGAGTAATATGAATTTTAGGATAAAATTTGCTATTAATTTTACTTACAACAGGTGTAATTGGTGCTGCAACTGCGGCCATAACACTACGACTCATCGTTGCAATTGCTGTATTGGCTTCTACAGGAGCCTCAGACTGCCACCCGCTGTCCGCACCACGCTTCATGCTTGCCAAATAGTCATTAGAATAGCTACGTTGGCTATCATCCAATACATAACGAGTAATTGAAGCATTTAAGTCTTTAGAATATGCACCAAAGCCAGCTACAACGGTATAAGGTAAAAATGTTTCTTCTTTAGGAAAATCAGGGTCATAACTTAAAAAACGGCCTAATATTGCATCATAAGCATAAATAACAATAGCCTTCTTAAACTCTTGCTCACTACCAATTAATACAATCTGTGGCTTTTTACTAAGTTTAAGTCCATTAAGTATTTTTTGAGCCAATGTAGTACTGTTAAATTGTGCAACGCCCTCACTATAAACAGTTTCTAATAAAGTACTTGTTGTGTGAATACCTAAACGCCCCACCAATTCACGTGCAATTACATCATCGTCTTCAATATTCAAATCACCTTCTTTATACAAATCAACTAAATTTTGGCCTGTAGATGCTTTTTGCCCATAATGCCATACAGCATAACTTGCCATTGCATAGGAGCTAACGATAGCACTCGTTTTACGAATAAAAAATCCGTCAACACTGGCCTTAAAGCCAGAGTCTTGACTTGTTAATACCGAATTGGTAGATGTAGCAACGAGTACATATTTAGCAAAATGTGCTGCTTTAAAGCGTACAACACCTAAGGTAGTGTCAATTGCATTAATAGCTATTGGCAAATAGCTGTTAGATGCCTCGTCAAATGATAGCAACGTTAAAATATCATCTTCTTTAACTTGAGCCTTGTTATAAGGCAGAGTAATGTCGGCAGGATAACTTAAATCTGTAGGACTAGAGCGTTTAAGCACCAGTATTTTACTGACTTGAGTACTGGTACTTGCCTCCGCAGGCAATGCTAAAGGCAAAGCATCTTCGTAGCCAATTTGGATAATTTCTTGGCTCTGTGGTAAAGCATTATTAACTAAACTCACTTGTGCCTGATAAATTGGGTTTTTGCTATCTGTAACAACAATCGAACTAGCCACACTGCTGTCCAACAACTTTAGAGCAGCTTGATTAGAAATGGCTTGCGCAGCTAATGGAGGCGCAGGTGTTGTATCATTTGTGGTGGCGTTTGTTTGTGGGTTTTCGCTACTGCTTGTACCGCAACCTTGTAGGCTTAAAGTTAAAATACACGCAGCCAATACAGTAAGACGAGTAGGCATAACTTGCGTTATTGAGTGTTTCATGTCGAAGTCTCCTTGTTATATGGCCTTAGCGTGGTTTGGCTTGGGTGTCACTAATCAATGCGGCACTGGGGTATAGTTGGTCGCCTACGTTTTCGACAGTGACACGCACGGTAACTGCACCACCTCCCGCAACAGGAATATTGGTAACATCGACAGGTTTAAAACCAGTTTGGCCACCATCAGCCATCATTGGATTCGGCAATCCTGTGACTGGTTGTAATTGGCTAGCATTAAGTGACTCTTTGAATGGTGTTTTAATATCATAACTATTGCCACTTGCCGTAATAACTTCAACTTTGACATTATCATTGAATTGCGAGCCAACAAATGCAGGAAACTCGTTGGTAATAAAATTAGCATTAAAACCTAATGAAACATTTTTAACCCCTGTGGGGATAGTAAATGTACGCTCCATGACTGTGTGTGAGGCATTTGCATTGTTGAGTGCTGCCATTGGTTTGTTATTGGGTGCAATCACGCTCCCAAAACTCTCTGTTTTAACAAAGTTATTGCTTGCGCCTTCTTTGACTATCCAGTCTGTTGAGCTAAACGGTTGGGTGTTTAAAAAGGTCGATTGTTGTTGACCTGATTGTACAGGGTTGGTGTTGGTATTTTTTTCTACACTACCATTAACTGCTATTAAGCTGTCTTTAAAACCTTTAACAGCATCTTCGCTAGTGTAGTACGGGGTATTACCCATGTAAGGATTTGCGCTACGCATGTGTGAGTTGTTACTGACAAGGTTTGTAGTGGTGTTTAGGATTAGAGAGGGGTCTGGCTCACGAGGGGCAGAGGGGAGGATTTGTTTTAATTGACTGGTTAACCGAGAGTTGTTTTCAAAAACTGGCTGTAAGCCTATATCAAAATAAGAATAGGCTTCTATATATTTTTTTGTGACTGCCTCAGCATAGGCGTTTTCCAACTTGATTTTTTTGAAATTCGTTCCAATCTGCTTTTCTATAGCAATTTTTTGAATCTCAGTCCATCCTTTGTAAACATTTTTTGAGTCGCCAAATGCATCGCTGAATTCTTTGGCGACAGGTACACCAAATGTATCCAGTGCATCTGTAGCCGCACTTACTACCTCCAAGGCATTCTCAATAATTTCATAAGAAGAATAATCTTGAATTTCAGCTGCGTCTGATTTATTAATCATGCTTTTGTTTTTCAAATCACTCAATGCTTGGATGGCTTTATAGTTCTTAATAATATTATCGACACCCAACATCATCGTCGAAACATCAGTGGCAATTTTTAGTGGTCCATCGCCCTTTTCGTTTTTTTGCATTTCATTAAGTTTTAATTTTATTTTTCCTGCATCTGTAAAAACTTCTAAAAGAATCCTATTCTTTTCAGAAACATCAGCGCTCTTAAATGCATCATACATTTTACCTGACAACTCCGCCAAATCCATTGCAATTAAGCCAACTTCAGCAATTTGCTTTATCTCCCTCGCTGCCTTTATACCATTGTATGTCGTCTCCACTTTAGAAATTGCTACTCTAATCATTTCTATTTGTGGCATATATTTTGCGATAGATAACCCCGCTTTTGCTGATGTAGTTATAATTCTTTTTTCATCTGAAAGAGCATCTACAGTGGCATCAACAATGACATCGAATTTATCAGTCTTAAAATCATCTTTTTTTATTTTCCCTGGCTCCTTTAGTGAGGATAATATAATATATTGATCCGACGACGATATTCTATCAGAGTATTTATTATACCCCTTATCAATATAATCATTAACATAACTAATCTCATTACTGATATCGTGGTAATTATTTGCAGAAACAGCAGCCAAAATATAATCTTCAACTTTTATTTCACCTAGACTTATATCATTTAATTTTGTCATGGCATCCTGATAACCACCACCTACACTCGTACTTAAGGGTGATAAATTAGATTCTTTTAATTTATCAATGATTCCAAAGCCATTTTTTGCACCAAGAGACTTTAACATTGCATCCAAATTATCACCTTTTACATTCAAAGAAACGGGTAATTTTTCTGATTTAACAGGCTTGACCAATCCAAAATCTTGCGTAGTTGTACCACTACGAGGATCCATACCATCGATCGCCCATACATCAGCCGACACCAAACCCACCAACACCGCCAATAACGTCTTATTCATTTTTATATCCCCAAATCCCAATGTAAACAAATGCCCACAATGCCTAGCTAAAACAGCTTAGAGCAACAAACATCAAAACGCCCAATTAACCCCAGCCGATACCGTCCAGCCCTTATACTGCGTATCCACAAGCGTTGCAGGTGTTGCCTTATCATCCAAATTCATACGCTTAACATCTACACGCACACCACGCTGTTGAGCAATCGCAAAATTATAACCCACACCCAACTCCCGCTTATTGCGGCCAGCATTGTATAAATCACTTAACTGATCATAACTATTAGCATCAATCTTTAAAAAGGCTGCATTTGCTCGTAGTGTATGGCGATCCAGTCTTTTACTGTACTCACTAAACACATAAGTACTATGACCGTTAACATTACTACTTTCTTTTTGATAATTACCTGTTTTTCGATCGGTGTATGTGTCTGGTGACTGCTGCGAATAACGCATCATCAATGTGACTTGCTGCGCTTTTGGTAATGCCAGCATTCCCGTTACATTGGCATCCGTACGATTGCCCTTGCGATAATATGGGCTACCGCCAAAATCAGTATCACTCGCTTTGGTGTAGGTTAAACCACCCAATACAAGCCATTGCTGTACACCGTACTGACCTTGTAAACTGAGCGCACTCTCATCGCCTGGATCAATTTCATCATTACTGACATCACTGTTTGGATCATACGCACCGCGCCATGTATGGCTCAAACCAATTGCCATCAAGCTATTCGCATTCAACGCTTTAGCTACACTAACGCTGGGGGTAATATTAGTTCCTTCACCAAAACGGGTTTGTTGTACTAAGTTACCATCCATAACAGCAAACTTTTGTGTGCCGCCTAATGACTCTTTGCCTGTTGGCAAATTCCAATCAAGGTTATAACGTACGCTCCAACCTTGTTTAAACTTTTGGCTATAAGCCGTGCTTAAATTGGTATCACCCAACGTACTGACCTCACCCTCTCGGCCTATCGTTGTGTTTTTTGAGCTAATAAAACCTGTGCGCAGCCCTGCCTCTACCACTCCCATACGATAAGTGAGCGTTAAAGGTGTAACCGTCTGTTGCCCCTCAGTGCCATCGTTGCCTTGCCAAGAATAATGTGCCGTGTCTACATACACAGCTAATTTATTTTTTACAAAACGATTGAAAGGTGTATCAACCGCAACAGGTATCGCTGCCGCAATTGTTGCGTTTGAAGCATCTACAGCAAAAGCGACTACTGGTAAACAGGCAAAAGAAAGCGCAAAAGATAGAAAAAACCGTTTTTTAATTATGAGGAGCTGAGGAGCTGAGGAGCTGAGGAGCATTATAAATTATCCATTTTTATAGGAATGACAATAAGGTATTTAGTTGAAAAAGTATCACATAGATACTCAAACTTACAATAGGGTACAATACGTTTTTTAGAAAAAACATCATACAATGCAACAACCACCCTAAACAGCCTGCAATACCTGCGTAATGCCAGTCAGTTAAGGAATTTTTGTTGGTTTCGACTCACTTCGACTGCGCTCAGTGACCACCGCTCAACCAACAAAAAATGCACCCTAAGCGAAGTCGAAAGGTTATTTCTAAGGGACAGTTTCCCCTTAACTGACTGGCATTAGGTATTAACCGCCTTTATTTTAACCCCGTTTTTTAACAGGTCGTTTTACCTTGTTTTTATCCACACCTTCACGCGGTGGTAAGCCTGTATGTTGAGTTAAAATGCGGCCTTTTTTCGCAGTGACTTTTTGAGAAACCCCTTGTTCAGTAGAAGAGTTTTTCTTACGTGCTGTTTGATACGTGCCATCTGTTTGTGGTTGATAATTAGGAATAAGATGATGTTTGCCATTACCAATTAAATCAGCACGTCCCATTTCTTTTAGGGCTTCACGTAACATCGGCCAGTTATTTGGATCGTGATAACGTAAAAACGCTTTATGCAAACGGCGGCGGCGTTCACCCTTAACAATCTCCACCGCTTCGCTTTTGCGCGTCACTTTTTTCAGTGGATTTTTACCCGAATGATACATCGCAGTAGCCGTTGCCATTGGCGAAGGGTAAAACGTTTGTACTTGGTCGGCTCTAAAGCCATTTTTCTTGAGCCAAATCGCCAAATTCATCATGTCTTCATCGCGTGTGCCTGGGTGGGCGGCAATAAAGTAGGGAATCAAATATTGTTCTTTGCCTGCTTCTTTAGAAAAACGTTCAAATAGTTGTTTAAATTTGTCGTATGCACCAATACCCGGTTTCATCATTTTTGATAAAACACCCTCTTCGGTATGTTCGGGCGCAATTTTTAAGTAGCCACCGACATGATGGGTGACTAATTCACGCACATATTCAGGCGAACGCACCGCTAAGTCATAACGTAAACCTGAACCAATGAGAATTTTTTTAACGCCTTTGAGCTGCCGCGCACGACGATACAATTGAATAAGATGCGAATGGTCGGTATTCAGGTTTTCACAAATATCAGGATACACACACGAGGGTTTACGACACGCGGCTTCAATTTTGGGTGATTTACAAGCTAACCGATACATATTGGCGGTAGGGCCACCCAAGTCAGACACCACACCCGTAAAACCCGGTACTTCACGCATTTTTTCGATTTCACGAATAATGCTGTCTTCAGAGCGGTTTTGAATAATCCGACCTTCATGCTCGGTAATCGAACAGAAAGTACAGCCACCAAAACAGCCACGCATAATATTGACCGAGAAACGAATCATCTCGTACGCAGGAATTTTGGCATCACCATACACAGGATGTGGGACACGTGCATAAGGTAAATCAAAGACATAGTCCATTTCTTCCGTGCTTAACGGAATCGGTGGTGGATTGAGCCACACTTCTTGCTCACCGTGACGTTGCACTAAAGCACGCGCATTACCCGGATTGGTTTCTAAATGTAAAACTCGATTGGCATGAGCATACATGACAGGGTCATTTTTGACTTGTTCATAAGCAGGCAAACGAATCACGGTTTTATCACGTGCTGGCAAGCGATGCTTTAATGCTTTACTGGGTTGCAGTGTCACCACTTGTACATCTGATTCGGTTAAGCCTTTTTCTTTTTCAACCTCACAAACGGCTAAATCTTGCGTATTCACATAAGGATTAATGATAGGGTCAACTCTCCCTATCTCATCAACATTGGTGGAATCTAATTCAAACCAGCCTTCTGGCGTATCACGACGCATAAACGCCGTACCACGAATATCAGTAATACTGCGAATGTTATCGCCTTTGGCTAAACGATGGGCAATATCGACAATCGCACGTTCGGCATTACCAAATACCAATAAATCGGCTTTCGCATCTAATAACAACGAACGACGCACTTTATCTTGCCAATAATCATAATGGGCAATACGCCGTAAACTGGCTTCGATACCACCCATCACAATCGGAATATGTGGATAGGCTTCACGGGTGCGTTGTGCATAGACTAAAGAACAACGGTCAGGACGTTTGCCACCCTCACCATGCGGAGAATAGGCATCATCCGAGCGAATTTTACGGTCGGCCGTATAACGGTTAATCATCGAATCCATATTGCCTGCGGTGACACCAAAAAAGAGTGTTGGCTCACCGAGCTTTTTGAAATCTTGGGCAGAATTCCAATCGGGCTGGGCAATAATACCTACCCTAAATCCTTGCGCTTCTAATAAACGACCAATAATGGCCATACCAAAACTGGGATGGTCAACATAGGCATCACCTGTCACCAAAATAATGTCGCAAGCATCCCAGCCCAAACTATCCATTTCAGCACGACTCATCGGCAAAAATGGGGCAGCTCCAAAACACTCTGCCCAGTATTTATCGTAGGCGAATAAAGGCTTAACAGCAGAACCTGAAATAGATAGGCTGGACGATGACATAGCAATTGCACTCAAGTAAATAGCTTTTCTATTATACCCGACTAAACTACTCAGACAAAATTATTCGTATTAGCCCAACACACTATTGCTCAATCACAGTTTTACAATCGACTGTGATACCTTTCTAAATAAATAGCTATTTTTTAGACATTGATGCTTTATTTTTAGACAGCTCTTAGCGATAATCGGGAGGTAGATACCACTCGTCAGATATGAGCAACAAATACCAACAAAATGTGGCGCAATAGACAAGTGGATGCCGTTAACTACAACAAAAAAATAATTAGTCACGTATTAACAGGCTCAATAAAACATTATGACGTAAGGTTTTTTTACCAAATTAAAATAATGTGTTTGCAATTATAGGAAGCGATTGTGGTGTCAACTACGCATAAGTCATCTAACTCATCTGACGGTGAAACCTTACCGCAACTTATTTCAAACAAAACCTTGGCTTATATTCATCAGCTTTTGCAAGAGCGTCCGCTATTTTTTTATTTTGAAAATGACATCGAAGTGCGCTTTTATGCCAAGCGTGCCGAGGAATACCGTCGCCTATTATCAATGGGCAAAATGCTATTTTTGATTTTATATGCCTTAATTGCTACTGTGGCAATTTTGGCGTTTCCAGAAGCAGTAATGGCTAATGACTTATTTATCTTTAAATTTGTGCTTACGCCTATTGGTTTATTGCTATTACTTGTGATGGCCTTGGCCGATTTACCATTTTTTAGGCATCATTATCAATGGCTTGCCACCCCCATTAGTACGCTGATTTTATTTTGTGTCATGCTCGCAAGTGTTAGCTCAGTTGACTCATCTTTGGCACAACATGCCGCCTATGACGTCATGATTATTGTCACCATTATTTGTTTTGGTCTGCGAGTACAATTTCCCGTTTGTTTGTTAATTGTTAGTCTTGCTGCAATCTTGACAGTATTGACTACTGTTAGCCTAAACTGGAATATTGATTGGTTTAAATTTGCTCACTTTTATGGCCTTGGCTCAGCTATTACAGTCATTATTGTGGCACTAATTGAGCGTCAGGAGCGTTTTGCCTTTTTACAAGAACTACTCGTAGCTCACCAAACTGTTGAGCTAGATCGACTTAATAGAGCATTAGACAAAATGTCTCGTGAAGACCCATTAACAGGTTTAGCAAATCGTCGTGCTTTTGATGATGCCCTTAACCAAGAATGGGATAGAGCTAAAAGAGAGCAACAAAGTATTGCTTTGCTCTATATGGATGTGGACTTTTTTAAGTTATACAACGATACTTATGGTCATAATATAGGCGACGTATGCTTACGTCGTGTAGGACAAACGCTAAAACAAGCTTTACGTCGTCCTGCTGATTTGGCAGCACGTTATGGCGGTGAAGAATTTGTAGTGTTATTACCCAACACTAATGCTGATGGAGCCATTGATGTTGCTCAACGCATCATCAAACATATTGATGCGCTCGCTTTACCGCATAGTCGCTCTAAAGCTGCGCCTCATGTAACATTAAGTATTGGTATTACCTTTACCGTACCACAAAAACAAAGCACCTTAACGGAGTTTTTGGCAAAAGCTGATGCTGCACTATACAAAGCAAAAGAACATGGCCGACATCAATACCAAATGGAGGTTTAAATTTGATACTGCTTAGCGTTTTACTGTAATGAACAAAGCAACACCCGAGAGCCATCTGCGCTCCTTGCTTAACGAGTTATCTCAAGATAACTCGGTGGGTACTTTTGCCCAAAATTTACTATACACTAAGCCGATATTTGTTCATTTGCGCCCTGACATCGAAAATGCATTTTTAGCCAAACGCACCTTAGAATTTAGCCAAATATTTCGTATTGCCACTGTATTATGGTTATTACTTTTTACGATTATTACAGTTGGTACGCAGCACTACTTTCCCTATATTTTTAAAGATCATAGCTACATTATTTGGCAAAGTGCCTTTGTTACTGCTGCTTTTTTTATTAGTACGGGTTTTATTTGTGCTTTTATTCCAAAAACCCATGCCTTTATGCATCAATATGTGGTTGCACCTGCCATCACTTTATTACTTTATCAACTATTGGTAGGTAGTGTGGCACACGCTGATACCGAATCTGGATTATATGCCTCTTACAATATTATTATTACCATGATTATTGCCGTCAACAGTTTACGCTTGTTGTGGCAAAAGTCACTATTGGTCTTAGTGTGTAGCAGTCTAATGGCTTATGCCACTGTATTTGTAAATGATTGGCATATACCGATTTTGCCTGCCTTACATAGCTTTGTGCTTATTGGCATCGTGTTAATGAGTATTGCTTTTTTTATTGAACGACGTGAGCGTTTAAGTTTTTTAAATGAGATTTTGGTTGAAGTAAAATCACACGAATTGTCTCGCATCAATCGCCACTTAATCACCATTGCCCGTGAAGATGCCTTATCTGGTTTAGCCAATCGTCGCGCCTTTGATGATACATTGGTGATTGAATGGGATAGAGCCAAACGCGAAGAACAACCCATTTCTTTACTGTTTATGGATGTTGATCACTTTAAATTGTATAACGACACCTATGGTCACTCCGCAGGTGATGATTGTTTACGCCAAGTAGCTGGCGCGATTAAAAAAGCGGTGTTACGCCCTGCCGACCTTACTGCCCGTTATGGTGGTGAAGAGTTTGTGGTATTGTTACCTTGTACCGATGGTCATGGTGCCGAAGAAGTTGCCGAACGTATTTTAAGAACCGTCGATAGCATGGCCATTCCGCACAAACGTTCATTAGTTTCTTACCATGTCACGGTGAGTATTGGTATTTGTACAACCTTACCGACCGACAAAAACTCTATCGCGCTTTTTATTGAGAATGCAGATGCGGCACTTTACAAAGCCAAAACTTCAGGACGACATTGCTTTAAACATTATATGGAACCAAGCACTCAAAGCAATTTTAACTTTAAACACTAAGGCTGCCGACTATGCATCAACAGCCCTCTATTAAAGAAGACGCATCGCTCAATCCCCCTCCTCATCATAATATTGCTTATATTACGCAAATTCTAACGCATAAAAAATTTACTTTTTTCTTTCCTAAAGAGCTTGAACGTCAGTTCATTGCCAAACGTGCCGCCGAAAGCCAAGCTTTTATCAATACAGGACGATATTTACTCATTACTTTATTTTTGATTATTGTTATCAATGCTACTTTTTATTTTCAAGACATTGTATTAGCTAATAATTATCAGATTATTAAAGATATTTATATTCCTATCAGCCTTGCTATTACCTTTATTTTGTTTTCGCCAATGATTGCTAGCGTCAGGCGTCATTTTTATTACTTTATGACTCCTTGTGCCATTTTAATTTTATACAACATCATTGTATTGGTATTACATTTCGAAAATGATTACGGTGAAATGGTGACCTATCACCTGATGATGGCAATTATTTTGATGGCCTTTGGTTTACGATTTGTACTGCCTCTTTTTATAGCCATTTTAATGACCGCAGGCATCCTTGGTGTTAGTTACGCCCATTTTGTCTCTTTACCTATCAATTATGTCAAATTTTCTAATTATTATATTTTATATGGCTGTGTTGTTGCCGCATTAACCGCTATTAGTGAATGGCACGAACGTTTGGCATTTTTACAAAGTTTACTGCTTGACCATCACAGCGAAGAGCTTAATCTGCTTAACAAAGAATTAGAGCGAATTGCCCACGAAGATGCGCTCACGGGTATTGCTAATCGTCGAAGTTTTGATGATATGGCTCGCAAAGAATGGGATAGAGCCTTACGCGATAAACAACCACTTAGTTTATTGTTAATTGATGTCGATTATTTTAAGCGTTTTAATGATTTTTATGGCCACAGTGCGGGCGATATTTGCTTGCAAAAAATTGGACAAGCCTTACAACAATCGGTGATGCGCTCATCGGATATTGTGGCTCGTTATGGTGGTGAAGAATTTATTATCTTATTACCTAATACCAAAGATGCAGGTGGCATAGAAGTCGCTACACGTATTATTGATGCTGTTGATGCGCTTAATATTCCACATCAACAATCAGACACCCATTCACACGTGAGTATTAGTGTGGGGGTAAGCACTTTAGTTGCCTCCCCCAATTTAAGCATTGCTAGTCTCATTCATCAAGCCGATGTTGCTCTTTACAAAGCCAAAGAAATGGGACGACATCAATATGTAGTTTATGAAGAATTGTTGCCTAAGCCAAAATCTCCGCCAGAAGCTTTTGCATCGGCATAGGCAATCCCAATTCTGTCATGGCCTGCGGTGAGCTTTGCCAAACACTTGTTTGTTCTAAAACTTGTGTAAACTCACCTATCACACGAACGGGTTTAATCATCAAATGGTAATGGCTAAAAGTGTGTCTAAAGTCGGTTAATGGCTGCAACTCTACCCGCCTAAATTGCCATTGTTGCTCAAGAACTGATTCTAACTCTAGCAAAGTATTAACATCCACTTGTGGTAAACACCACAAACCTCCCCATATGCCTGTGGGTGGACGTTTAATCCAAAGTAATTGCTGCTTTTCGTTCTCGATTATCAAAAAATAAGCTGATTTAGTAGGCAAAGCTTTAGTTGATTTTTTTTGAGGAAAGGCCGTTGGTGTGCCTAAAGCATAGGCCTGACAAGACGACTGAACGGGACAGTACAAACATAAAGGTTTGCTGCGTGTACACAAGGTTGCACCCAAATCCATCATCGCTTGGGTATAAGCAGCATAACGCGTTTGTGGTGTGTTTTGTTCGGCCAATACCCATAATTGTTGTTGTACTTGAGCAGTACCACTATCGCCTGAAACTGCAAAATGACGACTTAATACCCGTTTGACGTTACCATCCATAATTACGCCATGTTGTTGCCACGCAAGAGATAAAATTGCACCAGCCGTTGACCGCCCTACTCCTTTTAGTTCCATCAAACCGTCTAAGGTATTAGGAAACTCGCCACCCAATGCCATCACTTGCTTGGCGGCATGGTGCAAGTTACGCGCCCGCGCATAGTAGCCTAAACCAGCCCAATGCTGTAATACAGTATCTTCATTGGCTTGTGCTAATGCCTCAACTGTTGGAAAAGTTTGCATAAAACGCTGAAAATAAGGGATAACGGTGGCCACTTGAGTTTGTTGCAACATAATCTCGGACACCCACACCCGATAAGGCGTGGGGTTATGCTGCCATGGCAAGTCGTGGCGGCCATGTGCGTCAAACCATGTTAAAACGTGTTGAGAAAAAGCTGTCATTCGCGCTTAAACAACTTATTTAATTGATTGCCAATTTTATCGCCAAGCTGTTTATTAATTTGGTCAACGGCTTTTTGGCCTTCCTCGCCCAATTTAACATTATTTTTTTGCAATGCCTCGTTGAGCTTCTCTTGGGCTTTAGCCTGAGCTTCATCTTTTTTAGTATCTAATTCTGCTTTAAGTTTTTGCGCTTTTTCACTATTTAATAAGGCATTGGTGGCAATATCTTTAACCGCCCGACTATCAACACTGCACAAACTAGCAACTTGCTTCAAATTACCTTTACAACGAATGGGGAAAGGATATTGAGCAACATTATCACTCACAGCCTCTTTACTGAGCTGTAGTTTAATCCGATAGTCCACATCCATTGACACTAAATTAAAACTACCATCGCCTTCAATTTTGGCTTTACGCAAGTCGGCATTAAGTGCTTTGGTTTGCACTAAACCATTTTTAATTTCAGCCTCACCTAAAAAATTGGCAATTTGAGTGTCGTTTTGTTTACTTACAATCGTCTCGGCATTTTTACCCGTGAGATAAGGCAACAACGCCTGATATTTGCCCATTTCGTTCATAACAAGTTGCATCATATTAACGCCTTTTAATATGCCATCATTAAACTTAACCGAACTATTGCCAGTCAAAGAACTCGTCCATGCCGCAACTGTATTACCTGTCATTTGCACTTTGCCTTGATAACTGGCTTTGCCTGTAAGCAAGTCTTGCTTGGTAAATTGTTTGGCCAAATTAGCAATTTCTATATTATTGATATTAGTGGCAACACTCACGATAGGCTCTTTACCACGTACATCAATGGTCGTAGGCAAGTTAAAGGAGCCATTATAAATACCACCACTTAACTTACTGACTTGTACCAAACCACTATTCGCTGTTGCACTGACTTGAAATTGTTTGATGGGATAATCCATCACCGTTAATGAGCCAATCGTCAAGGCAACATCTAAGTTTTGTTTTTTGAGTAGCTCTATAGGCAATAAACCGCCTGTACTTGGCTTGGCGTTGGGGTCTGTAGGGGGCAAATAATCGTCAACATTGATTTTATCTAAATTCAAACGCGCCATAATTTTGGGATTTTTGAGGTCGTTTACCCCTGCCTCCCCTGTTAAAGTGCTGCCATCTAATTGTACTTTTAAGCCTTTAAGTAAAACGGCCTGTTCGGTACCACTGATTTGGCTATTGATACTCACCGTTTTAAGGGTGTTTGCATTTTTAGTGACGGGTGCTGCCATGCCCAAAGTTTGCATTAACTCGCGCAAATTAAAAGCCGAGGTGTTGATATTGCCTGTTATTGACATTCCTTGTGTGGCGGGTGTATTAGGCGCAGCCGTTGCCGCCAAGGCAGGCAAACTCGCTTGTATCTGACCCGTTGTTTTAATGGCTAATGCATCTAAACTAAAGCCATTTAGAGCTATTTTTCCCTCTTTCCAGTTAGCAACAATCGGTGCAGTCAAATGAATCGGCATGACTTTAGGAAAGGCTTTATCGCTTAAGTTAGCTTGTAAATCTAAGGGAGAAAGCGTCAGTGCGCCTGTTTTAAGGTCCGCATTAAGCACACTCTTTAAGGTAGCCGTAATTGGTGATGGCCGTGCAGCATCAGGATAACTTGCTTCAAGCAAAATATTAGGCATTTGTACTTGCTGTGCGGCTAAATCTGCCTTGATATCGCCTTGCATTTTAAGCACTGCGGGTGCTTTAAGTGCCATATCGGGATAATTAGCATTTAATAATAATCCACTGACATCAATTATCTGCTGCTTCATATTAGCTGCAATATTAGCCATTAACTCTACATGAGCAGGTGCTTTAAGTTTGGGATCTTGATAATCCAACTTAAGTGAGAGTTTATCAACTTGATGTCGCTGTTGCTGCATATCCGCAAGGATATTAGCATTAAGGTCTAAAACAACAGGGGCAGGCAACAAAGTACCTTTAAGATGACTACGGGCATTAAAAGATGTCAGTTTATAAATTTGGGCTTCTTGATTAAGTGCAACCGTGGTATTGATGTCATTTTCAGCGATGAGTGTTTTACCTTGGCCATCTTTTTGCTGATAATCAAATTTAATATGAATTGGAAAGGCTTTACTTAAATCTATATCGGCCGCTTGTACTAATAAATTTTCGAGTTGTCCTTGAGTTTTGGTCTTTTGATCATCAAAACTTAAGGCACTGTTGGTAATATTGAGCAATTTGACGTTAAAGGCGATTTTCTCGGACGTTTCTTCGGGTTGACTATTGAGTTTTGCCAGCATTTTATCCCAACTAGTCTTACCATCGGCATATTGAACAAAACTGAGCTTTGCGCCATCTAATTCAACCGCATCAATCGCAATTTTTTTGGACAGCAGTGGCATCACTTGCACGCTCACCGAGGCTTGCTTAATCGCAACGAGAGTTTGTTTGTTGGGGGTGTCACTTAAGCTAGTTTGACCCAGTTTGAGGCCAATACTCGGCCATAACTGCCATTGTATTTGGTCGTTTATCACTAAATCCATATCCGTTTTGTCTTTAACAACGGTATAAATTTCTTGTTTGTAATCGTTGGGGTCTATAACAAATAAAATAAAGCCAACAAAAGCTAAGACTACTATTAATAAACTGGCCAATGAAATGGCAATCATTTTTGTAATACGTGACATTTTTAGACACCTTGTCAAAATTGGCAGACTCAACGACAAAGTAAAGATAACATATTTAAGGCTCTGGGTCAGTCAAGGTTTAAACCAATCATTATTGCTTAGTCATCCGCTAATAGCCACAATGATAAATGTCCTGATACAGGTTCATTTTTCTCTAAACGAATCACGTCTTGTTGTACCTCTAACAAATCAAGACCAGATTTTTTGGCTAATTTAGTTAAATATGTCCAAGAATGTTCGTAACGCCCAGCATCATTTAATCTAAAATCAACTGAGTCATCTGCCCCATCTACACTTAAGGCCTCTGTTGAAAACGCAAATATACCTTGTCCACGCAATAGTCTTCTTGCTTCGGCAAACACTGCCTCAAGGTCGCCAACATATATAAAAACATCTGTGGCGACAATTAAATCATAGGTTGCACTGGTTTCTTCTTTCATCATTACCAGTAAATCTTTTTGTACTAATGACTGATAAACCTGATGTTGCATCGCTTTTTCTAACATATTAGCTGACAAATCAACTCCTACAATATGCTGGGCAAAAGGAGCTATGTATTGACCAAATAAGCCTGTACCACACCCCAAATCAAGTACATCTAATTTTTTGTTGATGAAGTTTGAGTAAGACTGAATCATTGCGACTAATTTTTGGGGTACATTGTAATCCAAGACTTGTGTTAAATGTGAGTCAAAGTTTTGCGCGTAATGATCAAATAGTTTTTGAATATAGGCCGTTGGAGCAGTCGTTGTCGTTTCTCCCGAAAAGGCTGCAACAAGATGCTGAAACGGGCTATTTGGCTCAAGGCGAATAATCTCATTAAAACAACGTAGTGCCTGTTTTTTGTTGTCTTGCTTAAGGTAAGCATTTGCTAAATCTTCATATACTGTAGCATCATCTGGTGTGAGTGTGATGATATGTTCTAAATGAGGAATAGCATCAACTTCTTTACCCAACCTTATATATAAGCTCGCCATATTCTTATGACAGGCAATATCATCGGGTGAAATAGTCAATATTTTCTGTAGCAAGGTCATCGCTTTTTGATAGTCTTGCTCAGCAAAATATAACCCTGCACGCTCAAAAAGAAAGTAGCTAGACGAAGGAATAGCAGCAATCGCTCGTTCTAATATACTTTTAGCCAATACACTATTACCTTGTGCTTGATATATCCCAAACAGGGCATGGTAAGCAAACTCAAACTGAGGATTGATGTTTGTAACTCGAATATAGTGGTCGATAGCTCGGCGCAGGTCACCTTTACTGTTAGCAATATTACCTAGCATAAAATGTGCATCAACATTATCAGGAGTTGCTGATAAAACTTGTTGTAAATATTGTGCTGCCTCATCGACAATATTTGCCTCAGTAAGAACATAAGCCAAAGCAATCAAGGCATCGGTAAAGTTAGGGGCTATTACTAATGCCTTTCGATAATATGAGGCTGCTACTTCATACTGCTCCACGGCTAAATAACGGTCACCCTCTTTTTTTAATGTTACGGCTTCTGCTGCAACAGGTAAATTCACATTTTTTACCAATATTTTTTTAGGGATAATGCCCATTAAATAACTCCTCTTAAGTATTAGCATACTTACGCAAATAACTGACCAATGACCACATCCATAATGTGAGGCAAGCAGCAAGCACACTGAGCAAAATCGGCATTATATCGGCCAACAATGGACTTTGTTGCGCGGACAGCACTACATACACTAGATATAACACATAACACACCAAGAACGTCACGCCATCTTTGCGGGTAACAGTGTAATGAGTCAAAAAAACAGGCACACAAATTAAAGCAACTAAAAGCATAACAGGAATATCGACCAATAACGAAGAATGAGCCACAGGCAAACCTTGTGGTGCCACTATCGCAGATAAACCCAATACTGCGCCTATATTCAAAATATTACTTCCCAAAATATTGCCTACCGCAATATCACGCTCTCCTTTAAGGCTTGCCATAACGCTAGTAGCTAATTCGGGCAAGGATGTACCAATCGCCACAATCGTTAAACCAATCACTAATTCGCTTAGCCCCATATATTTAGCAATAGCAACTGCACCTGTAACCAACCACTGCGAGCCTAAAATCAACATTAACAATCCTACAGCAATCAACACGAGGTTTCTCCATAAGGGTTGAGGGGGTGCAATATCTTCACTAACAGCCGCCACGGCAACGCCTTCTTGACGTGCCTCTTTTATCAAAAATACGGTATAAGCAATAATCCCGCCAAACAAAATAATCCCATCAATACGGCTAATTACTCCATCAATAGCCATTAACAATACTATCAATGAAGCATAAATCATTAGTGGAATATCAAAGCGGACTAACTGTTTTTGTACCACTAAAGCAGCTGCAACTGCCGATAATCCCAATATTAATAATACGTTACATATATTACTACCTACTACGTTACCGACAGCAATATCGGCAACTCCTTTTAAGGCAGATGACACACTAACCGACATTTCGGGCGCGCTGGTACCAAACGCCACCACTGTTAAGCCAATAACTAACGGACTAATACCCAAGGCTCCTGCCAAGCTAGATGCTCCCTTGACTAATATGTCTGCCCCAAAAGTCAACAACACCAAGCCTGCTATCAGCAACAGCAATGTCGTTATATCCATGTTATTTCCCTAAAATTAAAAGAGTTATTTGCCAATAAACTTGACTGCTTGCATCTGCTCAACAAGTGGAGTGCAGCCTGTTTTACATGAACCACAACCACTATCACAACCACCGCTATTTTGTTGTGGGCTAAGGTACTGAGCAGCTTTAGTAAAACCCTGATGATGTAACCATGTCGCAAAGTATTGTTGTGGCGTCTGCACCACACTAGGCGCGTAACGGCGTAATGTAATCCATATACTCCATAAAACGACCAAATATACAATACCACTTTGAATTAATTCGTTCATGATAAAGCTACCACCACTCGATAAGTAATAAAGGACGCTAAATAGGCTAGGGCAAACAAATAAAACGTCATAAAACCAACAGTACGCCAAGAGCCTGTTTCTCGCTTTACTGTTGCTAAAGTTGCTAAACATTGAGGCGCAAACACAAACCACATCAATAAAGACAACGCCGTTGCTAATGACCACTGTGTTGCTACCAAAGAGCTTAATTGCTCGGCAATTATTTCGTCATTACCTGCAATGGCATATACTGTCCCCAACGCTGAAACCACTACTTCGCGCGCAGCCATAGCTGGAATTAAGGCGATACAAATTTGCCACGTAAAACCAATCGGAGCAAAAATAAACGCCATTGCGTGGCCGATTTGCCCTGCTAAGCTATAATCAATCGCAGGTAAAGTTGCATTTGCGGGTGCAGCAGGAAACGTTAATAACACCCATAACAACACAGTTAATGCCAAAATAATGCCGCCAACACGTTTAATAAAAATTGCTGCTCGCTCGTATAAACCTAAAGCGACGTTTTTAATATCTGGTACACGATAACTCGGCAACTCTAATAATAAAGCGTGTTCACTTTTATCACGCCTAAAATACTTCATTATCGTTGCCACGACTAATGCCGAAGCAATACCGCCACCATACAAAGCAAACAACACTAAACCTTGTAAATTAAACACACCAGCCACTGTTTGTGCAGGAATAAAGGCACCTATCAACAAAGCGTACACGGGTAATCGTGCCGAGCAAGTCATCAAGGGCGCAACCATAATAGTTGTTAAACGATCTCGCGGGTCACTAATACTGCGCGTAGCCATAATACCAGGTACGGCACAAGCAAAACTGGACAACAAAGGAATAAACGCCCTACCCGTTAAACCGGCTTTAAACATTAAACGGTCAAGTAAAAATGCTGCGCGCGGCAAATACCCCGATTCTTCTAAAGACAAAATAAACAAAAACAAAATTAAAATTTGCGGCAAAAATACTAAAACACCGCCCACACCCGCCAATACCGCATCTAGCAATAAACTTTTAAGCAGGCCATCGCTAAGATGCTTAGCTAAAAATTCGCCCAACAGAGCCATTACCGTTTCTATGCCATCCATCAACGGTGCTGCCCATGCAAATACCGCCTGAAACATAAAAAACATTAGTACGGCTAAAATTGCCAAGCCCCAAATAGGGTGTAACAACACACTATCTAATACATCATCACGTTGGTCGGTTTGGGTGGGCATGAGCACTGTTTCGGCCAATAAATCGCGTACTTGTTGATGAATATCGTGATGTGCAACTAATGTTGGATTAGGCAAAGCAGGTATTTGCTGATCTAAACTTGCTAATAATTTATCTATACCGTGACGTTTTACTGCCGCTGTTTCTATAACTTGAATACCTAATCGCTCTGATAACTTTTGGCTATTAATTTGAATACCACGACGTTGAGCATCATCCATCATGTTTAACACTAACAACATCGGACGGCCAAGGGCTTGTACTTCTAATACAAAACGTAAATGTAAACGTAAATTGGTGGCATCAACCACACATACCAACACATCAGGAGTAACTTCTTCTGCAAACTCCCCTAAACAAATAGCACGGGTAATGGCTTCATCAGGGCTGGTTGCTTGTAAACTATAAGCACCAGGTAAATCCAAAACACGTAAACGACGACCAGAAGCTAGTGTCAAAAACCCCTCTTTACGCTCAACTGTGACACCTGCATAGTTAGCTACTTTTTGGCGCGCTCCCGTAAGCTGATTAAATAATGAAGTTTTACCACAGTTAGGATTACCTACTAAGGCAATATGTTGAATAGCGGTCATGGTCGCACCTCTTTGACTAAGACACGCTCTGCTTCACTGACACGTAAGGCAAAACGGGTAAAGCCAACTTGTACCAAAATAGGGTCACCACCAAAAGGCGCGCGCGTAATCAGGCGAATGGTTTCACCGCTGACAAAACCTAATTCATTTAAACGTTTGGCAATCGGGTCAACATCGTCATGCTGCTGTACCGACAGCACAATCGCGGGAGTATTTTTTGCTAACTGAGAAAGGCGCACTATGTGATGGCCTCAACTAAATATAAATAAGAATGATTCTTATTTTTACCGCTTATCAGCTATCTGTCAAATCAAATTATACAATAACCATAGTTTTATTACGGTTATTGACTCAAGATTATTAAAACAAATGCCCCATTTTTTCTTCTTTGGTATCCAAGTATTGGTCATTGTGAGGATTTCGCCCTGTCATTAAGGGAACTCGTTCAACAACATCAATATGATGTTTTTCTAAAGCAGCAACTTTGAGCGGATTATTAGTCATTAAACGTACTTGTTTTACCCCCAAATGCGCCAACATCACTTCGCACATACTGTATTCGCGTAAATCGGGTGCAAATCCTAATTGCTCATTGGCTTCTACCGTATCAGCCCCTGCATCTTGCAAGGCATAAGCTCGAACTTTGTTAACTAAACCAATGCCCCGCCCTTCTTGGCGCAAATACAAAATCACGCCACGTTGTGCTTGAGCAACTTTTTGCATGGCAGCTTCGAGTTGCGGCCCACAGTCACAACGCAACGAGCCAAAACCATCACCTGTTAAACACTCAGAGTGAATTCTGGCTAAAACAGGCTGTCCATCGGCAATATTTCCCATTGTCAAAGCAATATGTTCTTGGCCTGAATCGCTTTCTTCAAAGGCATGAATCAAAAAGTCGCCATGTTTAGTTGGCAGTTTAGAACTAGCAATAAATACGATAGACACGCAACAGACTCTCTGAGGTTGGACACACATTTTAGTCTATATAAGGACTATTAAGCAAAAAACAATCTTTTAACAGTGTTTATGATGACGCTATCTAATTTTCGGTCAACACCATTTTTTGCCCAGATTGCTCAAGCTTAACGCGATTTAAAAAACTCATGCCCAATAAAATGGGCAGCTCATCTTCGGTATCACGAATACTAGCTTCTACAAAAGCTAATGTAATTGTCCCAACTTTGACACTATTAAGCATGACCTGCCAGTTTTTTACCATGCCATTAGCGGTACTACTCAATCCTTCTTTACCTTTAGTTCTAAAATCAATCCCCAAACGCTGCGCTTGTTTACGACTCATTGATAAACTGTTAGCCCCTGTATCAACCAAAAAACTGACCATTCGGCCGTTAATTAAACCACCGACAATAAATTGATGGGCTAAGTTGGAATAAATGGTGACACTGGCTTTTGGCTTTTCGGTTGGTACTTTTTTTTCTTCTACTACTATTGGAGTAGATTGAAAAGATTGCCCTAAGGCTAAAGGTACTTCTTGGCTATCTATTACTAAGACCGCTTGTTGGTTAGTAATCGACTTTAATTGCACATTTTGATGGCTTTGGCCAATACGAATAACGGCACTTTTTTCATCGACTTTAATAAAAGCTCTATCACCAAACAAGCCTAAAACTTTGACTTCTTGGCTATGAGCAATACTTGCCAATAAACAGGCTGTTAAAAAGCTAAATAACCGCCATTGACGACAAACCACATGACACCTCCTGCGGCTAAACCTGCTAATATGTCATCGAACATAATGCCAAAACCGCCCTCAAGATGGTTATCACACCAAGAAATTGGCCACGGTTTTAAAATATCAAAGACTCTAAACAAGATAAAAGCCAATATCAAACCAACATACGTTGATAATTGCCATGCCGCTAGCGTAATTAACGGCCATAAGGCCAACCACTGCCCAACAAATTCGTCCCACACAATCGCTTCGTGGTCATGGACTTGCAAAATATGGGCAGCTTTGCCACACAACCATACCCCAAAAATAGCTGCTACACCAATAAATAGCAAACTTGCCACTTGCCCTAACAATACAAGCAAAGGAAAAAATAACAGTGCTAATGCAGAACCCGCTGTACCTGGTGCTTTGGGAGCCAACCCAGAGCCTAAACCAAAAGCTAAAAAAATAATTGGGTTTTTAATGGGGTATGGAGACATAAAGCGTTTAACTCATTTTTTGAATATGAATATCCATTTGTGGGAACGGAATTTCGATGCCTTCTTGGTCAAAACGCAATTTAACTTGCTCGTTAATTTCATAAAATACCGTCCAATAATCGGCTGTTTTTGCCCATGGACGTACCACAAAATTAACACTGCTATCGGCCAAGGCCGACACCGCCACCAAGGGTGCAGGTTCAGCCAATACGAGGGGATGAGCCCTCACAACTTCCTCTAACACACTTTTGGCTTTTTTAAGGTCGCTTTGATAACCAATACCAAAGCTCATGTCAACACGACGGGTATCGCGTGCTGAGTAATTGATGATGTTTCCTTCGTAAATACTTTTATTAGGCACAATCACTTCTTTGTTATCGCCTGTGCGTAATTTACAGGTAAAAATAGTAATTTGCTCTACCACACCAGACGTGCCTGCGGCTTCAATCATATCGCCTGCTTTAAACGGCCTAAAGACTAACAACATCACGCCTGCGGCAAAGTTTTGCAAAGAGCCTTGCAAGGACAAACCAATCGCTAAACCAGCCGCACCCAACAACGCCACTAAAGAAGTGGTATCAACACCCAGTTTATTGAGCGAAGCCACTACCACAAATAACAGCAATACCGCATGAGCAATGGCTTTAATAAAATCAATTAAAATCGTATCGACATTGGCTTTAACCAATACTTTATCAATCAACTTGACTGCCCATTTAACGGCAATTCGTCCAATTAAAAAAATCAATAAAGCTAAAGTAATATTCACTGCCCACGGCATTGCATGACTCACAAGCCATTGGTTAATGGTATTAACGTTAAACATATCGTTGCTATCTCCTATCGTTTAGATATCCTAAAAATGCTGATATCCCTGTGTATCAAAATCATACACGCGTCCTTGATAACATATTTTCAATCCTAAATCAGTGACAATTCGTCCAATACGCTTAATTGGCACACCTGCATTTTTTACTTCAAGAACCTTTTCATCGGGCATGGTAAAACACAATTCATAATCATCACCTGAATTTAAGGCCATTTGCCACGCTTGTTGCGTGGGTAATGCTCTTAAACTGTCGGATAGAGGGAAACAAGCTAAATCTAATTCTGCTCCAACATGAGAAGCTTCTAAAATATGCTTTAAATCTTGTGCTAAACCATCAGAAACATCTAAACAAGCGGTGGCAACACCTCGCAAGGCCATACCTAAAGCTAAACGTGGCTGGGGAAAATCTAACCGCGCCCGACAATAACTTTGCTGCTCATCAGAGAGTGATACACCTTGATATTGTTTGAGTGCCAACTGTAAACCCAAACCTGCATCACCCACCGTACCAGAAACATAAATACCATCGCCTACTTTTGCACCATCACGTTTAATGGCTTGCCCTTGTGGTACTGTGCCTAAAGCAGTAATGGTAATGCTCAGTTCTGAGCTTTTGGTGGTATCGCCCCCCACAATCGCCACCCGATGTTGATTAGCCAAATTAAACAGGCCATTGGCAAACTCTTGCAAAAAAAATGGCTCCGCTTTAGGTAAGCTAATTGCTAATAACACCCAACGGGGCGTTGCGCCCATTGCCGCCAAATCAGACAAATTAACTGCTAAGGCTTTATGGCCAATGGCAAAAGGATGGGTATTATGAGGAAAATGCCGTCCTGCAATCAGGGTGTCGGTGGTGGCGACTAACAGTTCTTGCGGTGGCACATTGAGTAGCGCAGCGTCATCACCAATACCTAAAGCCACTCCATGATAAGAACAGCGTTGCTTAAAGTATTGGTTAATGAGCTGAAATTCTGAAGGCATACGAGACCTGAGTTAGTGATAGATGAACACGCTCAAGCCTGTTTTTCGGCTTTGCGAACAGTTTTTGCCAACTCATCCAAAATGCGATTAACGTATTTGTACGAGTCGGTTGCTCCAAAATCTTTGGCCAACTCAATCGCTTCATCAATCACAATTACATAGGGAATTTCGATATGATGTAACAATTCATAAGTCCCCATCCGCAAAATAGCTCTTTCAACAGGGTCAATTTGACTAGCTTTGCGGTCTAACAATGGCTCAAAGGCAGCATCTAATTCGCTAACACGCGCCACACATTGATGCAGCAATTCATGAAAATAAGCCAAATCAACTTTGTGCATGGCATTTTCGACACGATAACGCGCTTCAATTTCAAAGGGTTGATTGCCTGATAATTGCCATTCGTATAAGCCTTGCAAGGCAAAACGCCGCGCCTTATGCCGTGCTGCGGGCGTATTTTTGGCTTGAGGTTTTTTGGGGTGAGTTTGCATTACAGAGCCTTTAACAAGGAAACCATTTCGATAGCAGTCATGGCAGCATCAGCTCCTTTGTTACCTGCTTTAGTACCAGAACGCTCAATAGCTTGCTCAATACTGTCAGTGGTTAGCACACCAAAAACCACAGGCATTGCTGCATCCAAGCCAACAACGCCTAAACCTTTAGCACATTCACCAGCCACATAATCAAAATGAGGTGTACCACCACGAATCACCGCACCTAAAGCAATAATGGCGTCATATTGCTTTTTCTCAGCCAATTTCTTAGCCACTAAAGGTAATTCCCAAGCACCCGGTGCGCGAATAATTGTAATGTTACCTTCGTCAACCCCATGACGCTTTAAGGTATCTAACGCTCCATCTAATAACGCCTCTACCACAAAGCTATTAAAACGACCAACAATAATGGCATATTGGCCATTGGCATTTTGAAAGTTACCTTCGATAGTTTTCATGTACTACTCCACCATTAAGAATTTGAATCAATATATTCGACAATTTCTAAATCAAAACCCGACAAAGCATTAAAACGCATCGGAGAACTTAACAAACGCATTTGGGTAATACCCAAATCTCTAAGTATTTGTGAACCTGTACCAATAGTGCGATACATTCCCGAACCATCAGTGGCGCGTGGACGTTGCTCAAAAAACTGTTTAATGTGTTCAACCATATCACTCGAAACGTAATCTTGCCCCAACAATACTAATACACCCGCTTCATGCTGAGACAACTCAGCTAAACTGCGTTGCAAATTCCAACCCAAACGTCCTTTATATTTGGCATGTAATAAATCGCGTAACGGATTAACCGCATGCACTCTCACGACTGGCACATTGTTTTGAATATCACCCTTAACTAAAGCAACATGCACATCGTTACCCACATCTTCTTGATAGCTAATTAACTTAAAATCACCGTATTCGGTCGGCAATAGATTTTCGCTAACACGGCTAATGGTTTGTTCGTTAACCATACGATAATGAATCAAATCGGCAATCGTACCAATTTTAATATTATGCTGCTCAGCAAATTTTTCGAGGTCAGGACGACGCGCCATTGTGCCATCATCGTTCATAATTTCGACAATCACGGCGGCTGGCTCTAAACCGGCCAAACGTGCCAAGTCGCACCCTGCCTCGGTATGACCTGCACGATGCAATACGCCCCCTGCTTGTGCCATTAGCGGGAAAATATGACCTGGTTGCACAATATCATTGGGCTTGGCATCACGCGCAACCGCCACTTGTACCGTATGCGCTCTGTCGTGTGCCGATATACCTGTGGTGACTCCCTGAGCCGCTTCGATAGACATGGTAAAATTGGTGCCATGACTTGCCCCATTACGCGTTACCATTAACGGCAAATTAAGTTGCTCGCAACGCTCTCGGGTAAGCGTTAAACAAATCAAGCCACGCGCATATTTCGCCATAAAATTGATATCTTCGGGACGAACATGACTAGCCGCCATGACAATATCACCTTCGTTTTCGCGGTCTTCATCATCCATCAAAATGACCATTTTGCCCAAACGAATATCATCAATCAGTTCTTTAACAGTATTTAAGGGCATGGTTGCCTCGTGTGATTAAGCGTGATTAAAAAATTAGCGCATAAAGCCGTGTTGCGCCAGAAAGGCTAAGCTAATATCGCTTTTGGTAGAAGATTGAGCGGCTTTGTCACCCAGCAATAAACGCTCTAAATAACGAGCTAATAAGTCCACCTCTAAATTGACCATACTGCCCACTTGCCATGAGCTCACATTGGTTTCTTGTACCGTGTGCGGCACTATGTTAAGACTAAAAACAGCACCATCAATGGCATTGATGGTTAAACTAATGCCATCAACGGTAATAGAGCCTTTTTCAGCCATGTATTTAGCTAAATCATCAGGGGCTTTAACTTGATATTGTACCGAGCGTGCATCATGTTTAATACTAATAACTTCGCCAATACCATCAACATGACCACTGACAATATGACCACCTAAACGGCTAGTGGGCATAAGGGCTTTTTCTAAATTAACTGCCGTACCAAGCTGCCATGTTTTTAAGCAAGTACGACGTAGCGTTTCGTTAGAGACATCGGCCACAAACCCTTGTCCTGTAAGCTCAACTACCGTTAAACAAATGCCATTGGTAGCAATAGAATCACCTAATTTGACATCTGCCAAATTAAGTTTAGCGGTAGCAATTTGTAAGCGCACATCACCACCACGCGGTATGATGCGTTGTACTTGACCAACGGCTTCAATAATACCTGTAAACATAAGGCTTAACTTTTTTCTCACAAAATAGCTGCTAAGCATACCCAAAAACGCTGCAATTGTCGTGCTTTTTGCATGATTCAGGTAAGACAAACTCTGTTTTAGAGACTAGAAAGTGTCTATATTCTAGGCTACACTCAAAACACTCTAATTTACGCACCTCACAAAAAAGACTCAACTCTCACTGTCTATACTAAACTGACTCACAAAAATTCTGTTCACATTTGCGTAAGTTATTTATTCTAGGAGAGAAAACATGACTTATATTCGCCCCAAACACACCTTGACCGCTCTATGCGCTGCGCTATTGCTAGTCGGCTGCGAAATCAACGATGATACCATTCCCGTCAATAACACCAATAATAACACCAGCCCCGTTACCACCAACACACTCACTGTCAGTCCGTCTCTTGGTAAAATTTTAAATGCCAAAGTGACTCTCAAAAATGCTAAAACTAAAGCTATTTTAGGGACAGGTAATACTAGTAGCTTAGGTAAAGTGAGCTTTCAAGTGCCCAAAGATGTACAAGATGTAGTCATTGAAGTAGAAGGCGGTGCAACGGCTAAATACTTTGACGAAGCTAAAGGGGAGCAAGACTTACCCTCTACTGTCAAAATACGCGCTGCTGCGCCAGTGACTGATAAAGCCGATATTGGCGTGAGTGTTTTTACCGAAGCTGCGGTTAAACATGCCGAAAAACTCACGGATGGCCTGAGCAAATCAAGTAATATTATGGCTGCCAACAAAAAAATTGGCGAAGCCGTTGGCCTGAGCAATATTATTCAAGCACCTGTCTTAATTGGTTCAGACAATGACTACAACACACTCAAGGATGATGCTGCCAGTGCCTATGCACTGCAATTAGCAGGCCTAGTTAAAGCAGCAGCCAGTAAAGTACCTACGACGGTTACTACGCCTGCATTAAGCTTATTAAATACCTTATCGGATGATTTAAGTGACGGTATTGTTGATGGCAAAAACGAAGCTGTACAACTCAGTAATTTACCTTATGCAGCCTTAGCCTCGGTATTTGCAGCAAGCTGGCAATTAGCAATGCAACAAGTCATCACCAATTTAAATAATGTAGAGCTTAGAGCAGCACTCAAAACCAAAGTAGCTGATAAAGTCGAAATTAAAGACATTAATATAGGTACAGTTGTGACTGGTGATACCGATTTTGGTAGTGGCGATAAATCGGCATGGAAAGGCGAAGTTTATTTGCTAGCAACAAATACTTCTAAGCTCCCTGACTTTAGTACCCTTACACCAATTGGCACACTGTTTACCGACAAAATTGATATTTCACCACGCTCATTCACCGACCCTTTCCCTGGTGTGCCTAGTAATCGGTTTGAATGGTTTGGCGTACGCTATCAAGGACCTTTAACTATTAGCGAAGCAGGTGATTATCAATTCCGTACCGTGAGTGATGATGGGTCAAAGATTTTTATTGATGATGTGTTAGTTGTTAACCATGATGGTCAACACGCGCCAAGTTCATCTGCTCGGGTCACGGTAAATCTAAATGCTGGAGTACACACTTTACGTGTTGAATATTTTCAAGGCCCTGCCACCCAAATTGCGCTACAGGTTTTTGGCAATAAAGTCGGATTGCCCGAAAAGATTCTAACCCCAGTTATACCTGTGACAACAGTAGAGGCCGTTGCACAATAAACTAAGCCGCCCCTCCTCGGAGGGGTTTAAAAGTCAATCGAATGTCCTCTCCTATTATACGCATATCAATTTGCCGTAATCGATGTTGCTGCGCCATTTGACTTAAAGGCAAGTTAAACATTGGCCGTGCATTGCTACCTAATAGCGTTGGTGCAAGATACACAATTAACTCATCAACCAGATTAGCTTGTATAAACGCCCCTGCTAAAGTTGCACCTGCTTCAACTAATACTTCATTTACGCCACACACGGCCAGTTTTTGTAAGACTTCACGTATAACCCCCTCCCGACTTTCCTCTAAATAAATAGCAGATGAAAAAGACCATACCTCAACCCCTTGGGCTTTTAAGGCGATGGCTTTGGGATGAGTAAGTGGGCATTGCGTGACAACTATCACTCCAACCGTTTGTAAAATCTGTGCATCAAGCGGTATGCGTAACTGTGAATCCATTATCACGCGCAAGGGTTGCACCACCTCGCCATAATGCCAGTCTAGCCAATCATCAGGTCTAACCGTTAAACTCGGATTATCGGCTAATACCGTGCCAATGCCTGTGATAATAGCCCCACTTTGCGCGCGCAGTTTTTGCACATCGCGCCGCGCGTCTGCACCTGTAATCCATTTGGATTCGCCTGATTGCATCGCAGTTCGGCCATCTAAACTCGCAGCAGTTTTGAGACGGACATAAGGCAAACCGCCTTGCATTCGTCTAAAAAAGCCTTTGTTAAGAGCTTTGGCTTCACTCTCCAAAATGCCAACTGTGATTTTAATACCTGCATTTTGTAAAATCGCTTGGCCTTTACCTGCTACAAGGGGATTACTATCTAAACTCGCCATAACCACACGCGCCACTTTAGCTGCCACTAAGGCATTAGCACAAGGTGGCGTTTTACCAAAATGAGCGCAAGGCTCCAATGTTACATAAGCAGTTGCATCTTGAGCTTGCTCACCTGCCTGACGAAGCGCAAAAACTTCGGCATGAGGCTGACCTGCGCGAGCATGAAAACCTTCACCGACTATTTTACCTTCTTTAACAATCACACACCCAACACGCGGATTAGGTTGCGTAGTATATAAACCTTGTTTAGCAAGTTGAATGGCATGCGCCATGTATAAACTATCGCTCATGATTCCTGTTCATCATGTTGTTTGAGTTTTTCGATTTCGGTGTTAAATGCCTCAACATCTTGAAAATCGCGATACACCGAGGCAAAACGCACATAAGCCACTTTATCGAGTTTTGCTAACTCCTTCATCACTAGTTCACCAATCACAATCGACTTGACTTCACGCTCGCCCGAGGCACGCAAACGATGCAAAATTGCTTGTATGGCACTGTCGATTTTTTCGATACTGACAGGCCGTTTTTGCAATGCGTGCATCATGCTTTTGCGCAATTTATTATCATCAAACGGCACACGACTACCATCGGATTTTATTACCCGAGGTGTGACTAACTCCGCCCCTTCAAAGGTAGTAAAACGCTCACCGCAGGCAATACACTCGCGGCGGCGGCGTACCTGCTCACCCTCTCCCACCAAACGCGAATCAATGACTTTGGTATCGGGCGCACGACAAAACGGACAAAACATAATTAACCTTGAATTTTTGAGACTAATAATTGGTCAACACGATAATTATCAATATCAACCACTTCAAATTTATAACCTGCATATTCGACATAATCGGTACGCTTTGGAATCTTTTTAAGCAAATACATAATAAAACCTGCCATCGTTTCGTAATTTTCTTGATTAGGAAAGGCTAAAATCCCCAACGCTCGGCGTACATCTTCGATGGGTGTGACACCATCAATTAACCACGAGTTATCATCACGCTTAACAATTTGTTCTTCGATAAACGGGCTCACTAAATCACCCATTAGGGTTTTCATGACATCATTTAAGGTAATAATGCCAACAACTAAGGCATATTCATTTAACACAAAGGCTAAATCCTGATTAGTGACCTTAAACTGCGCCAATAGCTCCGATAATGTTAGGGTATCAGGAATAGCTAACACACTTTTTAGAGGCAGGTCTTTATTTAGAGAAATAGGCAAATGGTCAAGAGTGCGCTTGAGAATGTCTTTAGACTCAACATAGCCTAATACTGCATCTATCACATCATCACACACCAAAAAGCGACTATGTGGATAACTAATAATTTTTTGCTTTAAGGTTGTTTCGTCATCTTGCACACGCAAAAAAACCACATGCTCACGCGAGGTCATGGCAAAAGATACGGTACGAATATCTAACTCAAAGACATTCTCAATCAAATGTTGTTCTTCTTTATGTAATGCGCCCGAGGCTGTACCTGCGTCCACCATTGCCGAGACATCATCAAAGGTAATCACATCTTGATTGCTGGTAGAAATATTAAATAACTTAAATAAGGCGGTAGCAATACCATCGTAGGTACGCACAATCGGCTTGAGGACACGCAAAAAAAACAAAATCGGATTTACAATCGACACTGCAACCTTTTCGGGATAGGTCATGGCTAAACGTTTAGGCATTAAATCTGCAAATACGATAAATAAAGAGGTAACCAACACAAAAGAAATTAAAAAGCTGACTTTGTCCAACCAAGCGACATGACCTACGATATAAGCCAGCCATTGTGCAACATAAGGTGATAAGGCCTGCTCGCCCAAAATACCACCCATAATAGCAATGGCATTTAATGCCACCTGAATCACGGTAAAAAAATTACCTGGTTGTTGCTGTAGCTCTAATACTTTTTGCGCGTTGTTATCGCCATTTTCACTCATTTGTTGCAGTCGAATTTTGCGCGATGAGGCCAAGGCAATTTCGGCGCAAGAAAAAAAAGCACTGGCAGCAATCAATGCCCAAATAATTAGAATATTTTGAAATAAGCTCATAACAACTCAAGATAAACGCACAATGGCGATATATTTACTATACGCTGAGTTGATGACAAAAACAAAAAACAAGCTGTACATGCGCCATAAAAACATTAAACTAAGTCTAGTAAACTAAGTTTAGAGCATACGTTATGCAAACCATTAACATTCATCAAGCTAAAACACATTTGTCACGTTTAGTGGAAGAAGCCGCTCATGGCCAATCTTTTATTATTGCTAAAGCAGGCAAACCACTGGTTAAAGTGATTGCGCTTGACACACCAGAAACACCTAAACCGCAACGCATCGGGTTTATGAAAGATGATATCGCTGTTCCCGATGATTTTGACCGCATGGCTGATGCCGAGATTACGAATCTATTTGGTTTATAAAAATAATGCGCTTTTTATTAGATACCCATTTATTATTATGGGCAGCAGCAGAATCTGACAAACTATCACCTCAAGCTCATCAACTCATTAGCAATCCTGCACATGAATTATGGTTTAGTGCCGCCAGTATTTGGGAAATTACCATTAAACTCGGCCTAGACCGTGCTGATTTTCGAGTGAATCCGACACTACTCCGTCAGGGCTTACTTCAAAATGGCTATCAAGAATTGGCTATTAGCAGTCTTCATGCTTTGGCTGTGCGTAACTTAGCAAACATTCATAAAGACCCATTTGACCGCTTATTGGTGGCACAAGCAAGCTGTGAGAATCTAACGCTACTCAGTTCTGACTCGTTAGTCGCGCAATATGGTGCGATGGTAAAATTGGTATAAAAAAGGCGCGATTTGCGCCTTTTTATTGTGTTTTCTTAGCCCTCACCCCAACCCTCTCCCACAGGAGAGGGAGTGACGGAGACTAGCCTTGATAAACAGGAAACTGTTGGCAAATGGTATGCACTTGTTTAGCAACACGGGCAATGACCGCTTCGTCTGTGGGATTATCTAAAATATCACACATCCAGTTTGCTAAAGCAGCCACTTCGGCTTCACCAAAACCACGGGTTGTCACCGCAGGGGTACCCACACGAATACCCGAAGTCACAAAGGGTGAACGTGGGTCATTTGGTACGGCATTTTTGTTAACGGTAATACCAGCGCGACCGAGTGCCGCATCGGCCTCTTTACCTGTTAGCTCTTTGCCAATAAACGATACTAAAAACAAATGGTTATCGGTGCCTTTAGACACCACATCATAACCACGCTCCATAAACACACCTGCCATGGTTTGAGCATTTTTAACCACTTGTTGTTGATATTCTACAAAGTTGGGTTGCATAGCCTCTAAAAAGCATACCGCTTTGGCAGCAATCACATGCACCAATGGCCCACCTTGATTACCTGGGAATACGGCTGAGTTTAATTTCTTTTCGATTTCTTCGTTTTTACGCGCCAAAATCAAACCAGAACGCGGGCCACGCAAGGTTTTATGCGTGGTGGTGGTGGTTACGTCGGCAATTTGTACAGGATTTGGATAAACACCTGCGGCAACTAAACCTGCAACATGTGCCATATCGACCATTAAATACGCACCAACTTTATCAGCGATGTCACGAAAACGCTGCCAATCCATAATACGAGAATAAGCAGAAAAGCCAGCGATAATCATTTTTGGCTTGTGTTCTAAAGCCAAACGCTCCACTTCGTCGTAATCGACTTCGCCAGTTTCTGGGTTTAAACCATACTGAACAGCGTTATAGGATTTGCCCGAAAAGTTGACCTTTGCACCATGGGTTAAATGACCACCATGTGCCAAGCTCATACCCAATACGGTGTCGCCAGCATTTAATAAGGCTAAAAATACCGCACCGTTAGCTTGAGAACCTGAATGGGGCTGCACGTTAGCATAATCAGCACCAAATAATTTTTTAGCGCGTTCGATGGCCAATGTTTCAACAATATCCACATATTCACAACCACCATAATAACGCTTACCTGGGTAACCTTCGGCATATTTGTTGGTTAATTTAGAGCCTTGAGCGGTCATTACTAAAGGCGAGCAGTAATTTTCGGAGGCGATTAACTCAATATGCGCTTCTTGGCGTGCATCTTCTTGGCTAATGGCTTGGGCTAAATCAGGGTCAAATTGGGCAAGTGTGATATTGCTAAACATTGCAGGGTCTCAGGTTTGACTAAAAGAAGTTTTGTATTTTAACACGACAAACTCAAAGCGATAATGATTTTTAGCCACTCAAGACATGAACAAGGAGGCTTTATTCCAAACTCAACACTCTCCCCGCCCCGATAAAGTTTTTTTGCCAATAATTTTGTGCCAATTTATCTAAACGAATCACATTACCTGTAGAGGGGGAATGAATAAACCGTCCTTCGCCAACATAAATACCGACATGATTGACTTGCTTAGTATTATTGGTATCAAAAAACACCAAATCACCAACTACTAAGTTTTCGCTATCTACAGGTTTACTGTTTTCGAACATATCTCGCGAGGTACGGGGTATTTTTTTGATGCCTGCTTGCAATAGCACATACTGCACCAAACCACTGCAATCAAAGCCTTGGTCAGGATTTGTACCTCCCCAAAAATAAGGTTTACCCACAAAGCTCATAGCCGCCATTGCCGCTTCTTGTAACTTAAATAACGGTTTAAGTGCAACTGGTGTGGGGTCTGGTGTTAAACGAGCAATAAACTCATCTAACCCCTGTTGCTGTTGAACTGTAGGGGCAACACGAGCCACCAACTCATCCAAAGGATCAGCGTAAGTTGTTAGTACATTCAAGCACAGGCTAATACATAAAATCGTTTGGCGTAACATCTTAATTAACTAAATTAAAGTAAGGTAGAACTTTGACATAGTTTAGCTAATTTGGTCATAAATACCTGTTTATTTATGCAACTCCTCTCACAACAACACAAATACGCTATAATCAGAACCATCTTAAACCCAAGACTGACTGTTCAATTATGGCGCAATATATTTATACCATGAATCGCGTTTCGAAGATTGTCCCTCCGAAACGTGAAATTTTAAAGGATATTTCTTTATCCTTCTTTCCCGGTGCAAAGATTGGAGTACTTGGCCTTAACGGTGCAGGTAAATCAACTTTATTACGCATTATGGCTGGCGTTGACAAAGACTTTCAGGGCGAAGCACGCGCTCAAGCAGGCATTAAAGTCGGTTATTTGGCGCAAGAGCCACAACTCGACCCCACTAAAGATGTGCGTGGTAATGTGGAAGACGGTGTTCGTGAAGCCGTTGATGCTTTACGTCGTTTAGATGAAGTCTTTGCAGAATACGCCATGGAAGATGCCGATTTTGACAAACTCGCAGCCGAGCAAGAAAAGTTAGAAGGCATTATTCAAGCATGGGATGCCCACAACTTAGATAACCAACTCGAACAAGCGGCTGATGCCTTACGTTTGCCTGCATGGGATGCCGATGTTACCAAATTATCAGGTGGTGAGCGTCGTCGTGTTGCTTTGTGTCGTTTGTTATTGTCTAAACCTGATATGTTGTTATTAGACGAACCCACCAACCATTTAGATGCCGAATCTGTGGCATGGTTAGAACGCTTCTTAAAAGAGTTTGCAGGCACGATTGTGGCGATTACCCACGACCGTTACTTCTTAGACAATGTCGCCGAATGGATTTTAGAACTTGACCGTGGTCATGGTATTCCGTATCAAGGAAATTATTCTTCTTGGTTAGAGCAAAAAGAAGCTCGTTTAGAAAGTGAACAACGCCAAGAAGAAGCCCACTATAAAGCCTTAAAACGCGAATCGGAATGGGTACAACAAAACCCCAAAGCTCGCCAAGCCAAAAGCAAAGCACGTTTGAGTGCTTATGAAGAATTAGCCAGCAAAGAATTCCAAAAACGTAACGAAACCCAAGAATTGTACATTCCACCTGGTGCACGTTTAGGTGACCAAGTGGTAGAAGTGCGTAATATTAGCAAGGTTTTTGGCGATCGTTTGTTATACGAAAACCTCAGCTTTACCGTGCCTAAAGGGGCGATTGTTGGTATCGTTGGCCCGAACGGTGCGGGTAAAACTACTCTGTTCAACATGATTACTGGCAAAGATAAACCGACAACGGGTGAAGTAATTGTCGGTGAAAGTGCGAGTATTGCTTATATTGGCCAAATTCGTGACAGTTTAGACGACAGCAAAACGGTGTGGGAAGAAGTATCTGGTGGTTTAGATATTCTTAAAGTGGGCGATTTTGAGATGCCCTCTCGCGCCTACATTGGCCGTTTTAATTTTAAAGGTTCTGACCAACAAAAACGCGTCGGCGAGTTATCAGGTGGTGAGCGTAACCGTTTGCAATTAGCCAAAATTTTGCAACAAGGTGCAAACGTCATTTTACTCGACGAACCGTCTAACGATTTGGATATTGAAACCTTACGTGCTTTGGAAGATGCGATTCTTACCTTCCCTGGTGTGGTCATGGTGGTCTCCCATGACCGCTGGTTTTTAGACCGTATTGCCACTCATATCTTAGCCTTTGAAGGTGATGAAGTAGAATGGTATGAAGGCAACTATACCGACTTTGAGGCTTACCGCCGTAAAAAGTTGGGCAATAATGCTACGCCTACACGGTTGAAATATAAAAAGATTGGTGGTTAAAGCTTGCCTCAGACCAACTCTTTCGCCATAAATCCATACAGATTTTTATATAGCGATGGTGTCCCCTCTCCTATTAGGAGAGGGCTAGGGTGAGGTCTAAGAGGTAGTTGCTTTAATTTCCCTCACCCCAACCCTCTCCCACAGGGAGAGGGAGTCCGCTCGATGCAAGATCCGTTGCCTTTAAAGGAGCATAAAATGTCCAACCTTATTCAACTAATCAAACACCCTAACAATATTATTGAAGTACGCCTAAATCGCCCCGACAAGCGTAATGCCATGAGCTTTGCCCTATTACGTGAATTGCTTAAAATTGGCGAACAACTGCATGAACAACGCGATATTCGTGCAGTAATTTTAACAGGTGAAGGCAGCTCATTTAGCGCAGGAATTGACTTAAACGATTTACAAAGTCCCAAAAATAGCATTACTGCCATGTGGGAGCTTTCCAAACCTGGCCCTAATTTATTTCAACGGGTATTTTTGGTGTGGCGTGATTTGCCCGTACCTGTGATTGCAGCCATTCATGGTCATTGTTTTGGAGCTGGCATGCAACTGGCTTTGGGAGCTGATTTTAGAGTCGCTACACCAGACGCTCAATTAGCGATTATGGAAGTTCGTTGGGGCTTAGTACCTGATATGGCCATTACTGCCACTTTACGCGGTTTAATTGGTTTAGATATGGCTAAAGAACTCACCATGACGGCCCGTATTGTCAGTGGTACTCAGGCTAAAGAAGTCGGCTTGATTAGTCATGTTGCAGAAGCACCACTGCAAAAAGCCCTTGAATTAGCAGCAGAAATTGCTACTCGCTCACCCGATGCTGTATTAGCTGCCAAACGTGTGCTTAATGCGATGGTTTCTCAGCCAGAATCAGACACCCTAGCCTTAGAAAAACGCTGGCAACGTCGCTTGTTATTAGGTAAAAACTTTAAAATTGCAGGCAAAAAAGCTAAGTCACCTGATTTAGATTTTGTGCAACGCGAGTTTGATTAAAAGACTATCTCATTAACTCCGCTCAGGGTGCGCTTTTGCGTTGGCTGAGCGGAGTCGAAGCACACACTACAACACTGCATTAACTTTCGACAACTCGACCAAAAATTCAAAGGCCGATTGTGGCGTCATATCATAGGGGTTAAATTTTCGCTCTTTTGAATACTTTAGTACCATACCGCCACTGATATTTACCGCAGGAATATGCCCCATATACCAATCATCAAACTGACGATGCAAAATGTCTTGGTATAATAAAATCACAGGGCGCGTATGACGTTTATCCATACAAATTTTTTGATACAGACGGTTAACCTCATCGCGACAACCCTCTAAGCACTGTAAATAATAATTATTGCTGTAACACAATACTCCCGTAATATCGAGTTTACGATTATTTACCATCGACACTTCAACGATATCAAGGGCATCGACTTCATTAAACGGCTGAGCAAATTGACTGGCATACACTAAACGAATGAGAGACATAACATCGACTCTTTTTGAAAATTATAATTTCGATTTTAGTGTTATTTTTATTGATTGTTTATGCTACAACGCTATAACTAAGACTATAAAGTATCTTTTTAAAGTCTGACAAATCGTGAACAAGTTCACTTTTCTGCTTTTTTTATTAAATCTTGACAGTGTAAAGCTGACAAGCCATAAAACTTATGTTATTTAATTGGGCACTCGACCAATTAAATAGTTTACTATGAATTTTTGTCCTCGAAGTCGTGGCCGTCCACGCTGTCAACAAGCGGCTTTATCACGCGAACAAATCATTGAGCGTGCCTTTGTTGCCTTTGCCGAACAAACTTACGAACAGGTGTCTTTACGCGCCCTCGCCAAAGAGTGTGGTATTAGCGATAGCTTGTTACATCATCACTTTGGCTCAAAACAGCAACTTTGGCAAGAAGCAGCAGACAACTATATTGCGCCATTGATGGCCACTTTAACCACTAACTTAGAAGCCTTAGCGGCTAATGATCGCCCTGCACAAGCCTTACGACACAACTTACCTCAATCGCTAAAAAATATGGTCAGCAAACCTGCGGCCTTAGCCTTTATTTTTCGAGAGGGGGATTTAAACAATGAGCGTTCTGACTATTTACGCCAACGATATATGCGTCCCTATCTCAATCGTTTAGATGCCTTATTTAATCAGGCGGTGTTAGATGGCGATTTTCGCCCTATTCCGCCTGCGGCGCGTCATGTGTTGATTATGGGCTTTTTGCGCTCAATAGTAATCCCTGCCCATTTACAAGACGAACTTGCCCCACATTTAAGTCAGCCAGAGCGAACCAATGCTTTGATTGATGATATTGCCCAGTTGTTATTACACGGTTTTAGCCAATCCTCGCCACCGCTTTTAGGAGCGACCACTCATGTCCAATAAAAATCTCTATCTATTGCCTTTAATAATTACCAGTAGCCTACTGCTTAGCGCGTGTGAAAAACCGTCTGTGGCTGCCGACAAACCCCGTTTAGTCAAATTGATGAGCGTACAAACCAGCGACAGCCAACAAAGCCTTGATTTAGCAGGCGAAATTAAAGCACGGGTTGAATCGCCTTTAGGCTTTAGAGTCAGTGGCAAAATTGTCCGCCGTTTGGTAGAAACAGGCCAAACCGTGAAAAAAGGCCAAGCCTTAGCCGAACTTGACCCGCGTGATTACGAACTCGCCAAAACCGCGAGTACTTCACAATTAACGGCGGCTAAATCGGATTTAGCTTTAGCCGAAGCCGAATACAAACGCTTTCAAGAGTTACAAACCAAACAGTTTGTCTCGGAGTTAGATTTAGACCGCAAACGAGTTGCAGTGTCTGCTGCTGCCGCACGCTTAAAAAGTTTAGAAAGTAATGTTTCTTTAGATAACAACCGCATTGCCGATACTATTTTACGTGCTGACAGTGAGGGTGTGGTTAGTCAAGTACAAGCCGATGTGGGCATGGTGGTCAGTGCAGGTCAACCGATTGTCACCGTTGCCCAACAAGGTGCGCGTGAAATTGTGGTCGAGTTTCCTGAAGACCGCCGCACAATCGCCGCGCAATATCCCCAAGCTCAAGTGTCATTATGGGCGCAACCACAAGCCAAATATCCTGCCCAATTGCGTGAATTATCAGCAGTGGCCGACCCTGTTACTCGTACTTTCCGCGCACGCTATAGCATTCAAGCGCCTAGCAATGCCTTAGCTTTAGGCCAATCGGCAACTTTACACCTGAGTCTACAAGGTCAAAGTGGGTTGATTAAATTACCCACCAGTGCCTTAGTCGGTAAAGGTCAACAAACCACGGTATTTGTGTTTAATCCGCAAAGTCAAAAACTACAAAGCCAAACCGTACAAGTGGCAGGCGTTGATGGTAATGAGGTGATTGTGGCAGGCCTACAACAAGGCCAACAAGTGGTGGTTGCAGGGGTGCATGTGGTGCATGAAGGACAAGTTGTACGTCCATTATTGGCTAAACAATAAGCGGAGTACACCATGACTAAATCTACCAACAAATTTAATCTATCGCGGATTGCCATTCAAAATCCTGCTATTACCACCTATTTGCTCATTGTCTTAATGTTGGCAGGGGTTGCCTCATTTTTTCAATTAGGCCAAGACGAAGACCCGCCATTTACCTTTAGAGCGATGGTGGTGCGTGCCTTTTGGCCAGGTGCAACCGCCTTGCAAGTGTCCGAGCAGTTAACCGATAAATTAGAAGAAATCCTCCAAGAAGCACCTCATGTTGATAAAATTCGTAGTTACTCCAAAGCGGGTGAAACGACGATTTTTATTGAGGTTAAAGATTCGGTCACTGCCAAAGAAATTCAACATATTTGGTACACCATTCGTAAAAAAATCAACGACAAACGTCACACATTACCTCAAGGCGTACAAGGCCCCTTTTTTAATGATGAATTTGGTGATGTGTATGGCGTAATTTATGCCTTGTCTGCTGATGGTTTTTCTTATGCCGAATTAAAAAAATATGCTGACCAAGTGCGCAATGAATTATTAAGAGTGCCTAATGTTGCCAAAGTTGAGCAATATGGCGTGCAAGATGAACGTGTCTTTGTGGAAATTTCCCAAAAGAAACTCGCAAGAATGGGTATTGATATGCACCAAGTTATCAACGCCCTCAACCAACAAAATGCGGTAGAATATGCAGGCACCTTACGCACCCCTCTTGATGACATTCAAATCCGTTTAACAGGTCAATTTACCAATGTTGATGACCTGAAAAAACTACCTTTACGCTTTAATAATCGTAGTTTTTATTTGGGCGACATCGCCACCATTCAACGTGGTTATCAAGACCCTGCTGCCCCGAAAATGCGTTTAAATGGCCATGAAGTCATTGGTTTAGGCATTTCCATGACCAAAGGCGGTGACATCATCACCTTGGGTAAAGACTTACAACATGCCAGTCAAAAACTACGCGACAGCTTACCTGCTGGTATTGAATTGCAACAAGTACAAGACCAACCTAGCTCCGTTAATCGTTCGGTGCAAGAGTTTGTCAGAACCTTAGCCGAAGCTTTAGTGATTGTTTTAGTGGTTAGCTTTTTGGCTTTAGGCTTACACACCAAACCGTTAAGAGTCGATATGCGGCCGGGTTTAGTGGTCGGTTTATCGATTCCTTTGGTATTAGCGATTACCTTTTTAATCATGGACAGATGGGGCATTGATTTACACAAAATCTCGCTCGGCTCGCTGATTATTGCCCTTGGCTTGTTGGTGGATGATGCGATTATTATTGTCGAAATGATGGTGCGTAAACTCGAAGAAGGTTATGACCGTTTAAGTGCGAGTATTTATGCTTATCAAACCACCGCTATGCCCATGCTCACAGGCACATTAATTACAGCCGCAGGCTTTTTACCGATTGGTTTAGCCAACTCTGCGGTAGGTGAATACACCTTTGCCATTTTTGCGGTAACAACGACTGCCTTAATTGTGTCATGGTTTGTCTCGGTCTATTTTGTGCCATTTTTGGGTTATCGTTTATTAAAAACTCATCATGCAGGTTCAGACGAACATCACGAAGTCTTTGATTCGCCTTTCTATAATGCGGTGCGTAACACCGTGGCATGGTGTGTGAATCACCGTTGGATTACTTTACTCGCTACCCTCGCCGCCCTTGGTGCAGGCATTATGGGCATGAAATTAGTTGAAAAGCAGTTTTTCCCAGATTCCAATCGTCCAGAAATGGTCATTGATTTATGGTTGCCCGAAGGTTCTTCGTTAACCAATACCGAAAGTATCGTCAAACGAGTTGAACAGCGTTTATTAGCCATTCCCGAAGCAGGTTCGGTGACTTCGTTTGTTAGTCAAGGCGCGCCGCGTTTTTACTTATCCTTAGACCAAATATTTCCACAAAATAACGTCGCCCAATTGGTGATTATGCCGCCCTCTTTAGAAGCGCGTGAAAAAATTCGTCATCAATTACCTGTCATGTTACAAGAGGAATTTCCAGAAATTCGTGGCCGTGCGCGATTATTACCCAATGGCCCACCTGTGCCCTATCCTGTGATGTTTAGAGTGATTGGTGATAATCCTGATAAATTGCGTGCGATTGCCGATGAAGTTAAAACCATTGTTCGTGCTGATGCTGCGATGCGAGGTGTTAACGATAACTGGTCGGAAGAAGTCAAATCTTTACATTTAGACATTGACCAACAACGCGCGCGCGCTTTGGCTGTGACTAGCTCTGACATTGCCACCGCCAGCCAAACCATTTTGTCAGGTTTAACCATTGGCCAATATCGCGAAGAAAACGACCAAATTCCGATTATTTTGCGTCAACCTAAAGAAGAACGTGACAGCATGACTGCCTTAACAGGTACTTATTTGCCCACAGGTAGCGGCCAGTCTATTCCTTTAGCACAAATTGCACGTCCTCATTTGCAATGGGAATATGGTGTGGTGTGGCGGCAAAATCGTCAGTTTGCCATTACCGTACAAGGGGATGTGGCTGATGGTATTCAACCTGCCACCGTTGCCTTACGCATTAATGAAAAACTTGAAGCCTTACGCGCTAAGTTGGATGCTGGCTACCATATTGAAATTGCAGGGACAGTCGCTGAGTCACAAAAAGGCACATCGTCCATTCAAGCCAATGTTCCCTTAATGTTATTTATTATTTTCACCTTGTTGATGCTGCAATTACGCAGTTTTCCACGCGCATTATTGGTGTTTTTAACAGGGCCTTTAGGAGTAATTGGTGCAGCGTTAATGATGTTAGCACTCAACCGTCCCATGGGTTTTGTCGCGACACTGGGTATTATTGCCCTTAACGGGATGATTATTCGTAACTCGGTGATTTTAATTGACCAAATTGAGCAAGATATTGCCAATGGTGTCGATAGATGGCAAGCCGTAGTTGAAGCGGCGGTACGTCGTTTTAGACCAATCATTTTAACGGCTGCCGCCGCTGTTTTAGCGATGATTCCGTTAATGCACAGCACCTTCTGGGGGCCAATGGCTGTGGCAATTATGGGTGGGTTGATTGTGGCAACGGCATTAACCTTGCTCAGTTTACCTGCAATGTATGCCATTTTCTTTAGTGTTAAAAAAGCAGTGTAAAATGATGAAATTAGCCCGTATGTGCCAAAATACGGGTTATATTATTAAGTAAACACAGGCTAAATACACAAGTTGAGGGTTAAACGATGAGTACTGCCTACAAAACTGACATTATTGCATGGGCAAACGAACAAGCTGCGTTTATTCGTGCGGGTCGCTTTGACTTACTTGATTTGGAGAACATTGCCGAGGAAATTGAAGACGTGGGTAAAAGCGAACAACGCGAACTTGAAAACCGTATGTCTATACTATTGGCGCATTTATTAAAATGGCAATTTCAAGAGGCAAGACGCGGTTCAAGTTGGCAACTGACGATTAAAGAACAACGTAAACGTATTATTATGAGACTTAAAGAAACGCCAAGCCTAAAAAAATCGCTGAACGATGACAATTGGCAAGAAGCGGTATGGTCTGATGCGGTTGCAAAAGCTGCCGAAGAAACAGGTCTTGATAACTTTCCAGAAGTTTGCCCATGGACATTTGAGCAAATACTTAATCAAGATTTTTTGCCTGAGTAGTACAGTCTAGTAGCCCGTGTGAAGTGCAACGCAACACGGGATTTATGGCAAATTCAAAGCAATAAGTATCTGTTTTATATATATTTAATCCCGTATTTCGCTACGCTGCATACAGGCTACTCTTGCTAAAATGGCAAATCATCATCTAAATCATTTGATTGCTTTGATATTTGGGTTAACGGAAAGTGATAACTCATCACTTCATCAATATCCTCTAGTGATAATTTTGGTAAACACTCTATAGCCTTTTGATTGAGACCTAACCAAAAGTAATCCCATTTATCTTCAAACCGTTCAATAAGCTCTAATGACCACGGCAAGGCTTTATTCCATGAAAAATTATGCCAATCCCACTTGTCTTCAAATCTTTCAATCAATTCTAATGACCACGGCAAGGCTTTATTCCATGAAAAATTATGCCAACCCCACTTATCTTCAAATCGTTCAATTAACTCTAATGACCACGGCAAGGCTTCATTCCGTGACAAGCTCGACCAACCCCACTTATCTTCAAATCGTTCAATAAGCTCTAATGACCACGGCAAGGCTTCATTCCGTGACAAGCGCCACCAACCCCACTCATCTTCAAATCGTTCAATCAATTCTAATGACCACGGCAACGCTTCATTCCATGAAAAATTATGCCAATCCCACTTGTCTTCAAATCTTTCAATTAACTCTAATGACCACGGCAAGGCTTTATTGTTTGTTAACCCCCCCCAATTCCATTTATCTTCAAATCTTTCAAGTAAATCTAATGACCACGGCAAGGCTTCATTCCGTGACAAGCTCTGCCAACTCCACTTGTCTTCAAATCGTTCAATCAATTCTAATGACCACGGCAAGGCTTTATTCCGTGACAAGCTCTGCCAACTCCACTTGTCTTCAAATCGTTCAATCAATTCTAATGACCACGGCAAGGCTTTATTCCGTGACAAGCTCTGCCAATCCCACTTATCTTCAAATCGTTCAATTAACTCTAATGACCACGGCAACGCTGTACTCCATGACAAACTTTGCCAATCCCACTTATCTTCAAATCGTTCAATCAACTCTAATGACCACGGCAACGCTTCATTCTCTGAAAAGTTCCACCAAACCCACTTATCTTCAAATCGTTCAATCAATTCTAATGACCACGGCAACGCTTCATTCCGTGACAAGCTCTCCCAAGCCCACTTATCTTTAAATCTATCAATCAATTCTAATGACCATGGCAAGGCTTCATTGTTTGATAACTCCCCCCAATTCCATTTATCTTCAAATCTTTCAAGTAAATCTAATGACAAAATCAGATTTTTATTTTTCTCTAAGAAATAACTTACTACGTAGTCATTCTCCACATTCTCATAATTCCCTCCCCAATAACTCTTATATTTATTTATCAACTCATCACTCAAACAGGCATACACTGAAAGAAATGCCACTGCATCTTCTTTGTGAACTCTTTTTAATATCTCCACAAACCGTCTTCTCTCCACATCCTGCGTCAACTGAGAACTAATCGCCAAGCGTGTATTAGCAGCTTCAACTTGTATCATTACATTTTGTTGTGACTTAACCACCATATTTTTATTGTCAGTCATTATGCCTCTCCATTTATAAATTGCTGCACCTGCTCACTCACACGCTCTAACTCACTTTTTAATAAGCGATATTGCGCATCAAAATACTGTTGCCAATCTGCCTCATTACTCCCTGCACGTTGCATTAACTGCACCGCCTGACTTGTTTGTAATACCTGTAACTCAGTTAGCAACTTATCAAGCTGATATTTAATTTCGGCAATCGCTGCCTTTAATATCTCGGTTTTAGTTAAAGTGCTTGCGCGTGTTTGCTTAAAATCACCCTTTTTAACACGCTCATAAATGTTAGCCACTTGCTCAATATCATTACTTTTATACGCTTCTTGCAACTCAACAAAAATTTCATGGGCAAGTTGCTTTTTATCTTCTGGCACTTTATCAGGGTGGCACAAACTACACGCTTTACGATATAAGGTTTTTAACTCTTTTTCTTGTTGGGCATCTAATTCAGGAATCGCTTGCTCATACTGTAATTGTTCATGTTGTTGCGAATACTGCTGATAAGTATGTTCGGCTTCTTCGGCTTTTTCCTCGGCTGCTTTGGCTTCTTCTTGCAGCTTTTCACTTTGAATAGCTTCTTGCTCAAGCTGCTTTTGCTTCATGTCAAACATTAAACGCGCATATTCGGCACGCGCCTGCAAAACTTCTTTAATTAAACCACCTAATACCTCGTCATGCCTTCTATTAAAAACAATTAAACAGCGTTCTAACTCTGCTTTTTCATTGCTTAATGACTCTAAACGTAACTCTAAAATCTGTAATTCAAATTGTAAGCGTGGTATTTCTTGCGCTTCAAGCGATACTAATGCCGTAAATTTGCTTAAATAACTATTTATCTTTTCTAAGGCTTCTTGATATTTACCGCCATTTAACTCCTCAATAATAGGCGTTAGTTTATATTCGTTTGCAGCAGGATTTAGTTTAATAATTTGAGCCGTCACGTCTTCATAGTCGCCCAATAAAATTAAATGACGAATCATCTCCAAGCGGCGTTTTACCGACTCCGCACTGATTAAAGAAGTAGCTTGCTGCCCCACACGCAAACACAACTCTTCAAACACATTTAAGTATTTGTAGGCAAATTCTGCCGCATCCCAAACAACCGTAATATTTTCATCGTTACTACGTGCTTTTTTACTCCAATTATAAGAGCCTGTTAGCACCGTTTTGCCATCAATCACACAAAATTTGTGGTGCATGAGTGGTACATCTTGGCTACTTGCAGGCAAAAAGGTCATCTTTCCGCCTAAATTTTCAAGGCGTGTAAAATTAAGCCGACCTGCGCCACAGTTAATGTCATCAGCCATGAGTACAACAAAAACTTTAACTCCACTTTGGGCTTTTTTGCATAAAACATCAAAAATTTCTTTGTCTGTAAACCATGCCACCGCAACATTTATTTGCACAGTCGCCGCTTCCAACTCTTTAATGATAACTTTATGAATTTCTGTAAAATAGGCTTTAATGTCCATATTGTTTAGTCTCTGGTTATTATCGAATAATGGTTACACTAACCATCAAAATCAATCTTGTGTACCCAAACTCTCCACTTGATTTAACTTATCTAACAACATTAAACCTTGCTCAGCACTACCATGTTTAGCACGTGCCAAAAAACGTAAATGCGTATCATGTTCTGTAAGTGCGATTGTTGCTAACTCATCAATTAACTTATTAACACTGATATGACGCGCAGCAGCCAAATTTTTTAACCGCTCATGTTTATCATTAGCGATACGAATGGTTAAAGTACTCATTATTGACTCTCCCAATACGTTATAAATTCTTGAGGGCTATATATTTTGATATGTGGAAATAATAGCTCACCTCGTTTTAAATCTTTAATATTTTTGCTAATAATGCAATCAGCATTACCTGCTACCGCTAACTCTATCAAAAAATTATCACCTTCATCAGCCAAGTTTGGTCGCCAAGCAAAATACACCTCAATCCACTGTGCCACTGAAAACAAAGCATCCAAAAATTGCTCTGCTTCCACTGTCGAAAAATGGCAATTTTTCATAATTTCAGGACGTTGTGTAACCGCTTCATACGCTAAAAATAAAGGATTAGAAATTAAAGGCGTTAAATGCCCTAAAAACACAAGACGCAACAAATGACGACTCAAACTATCACCTTGTTGAATCGCACTGACTATAACATTAGTATCAATAACTACCTTCATCGCTTATTGATAGCATATATGCTGTCTTTTTAGTAGTATTTTCAATAGAAAATCTTATAAAAAGAATCCCTTTTATTGACCAAGTTTTCTATCAATCCAAACAAAAACCATTATTTCCATATTTCTAGAAATATGATAACATTTACCCAAATTTTGGTTTGGCAAATACGATGGAAAACAAATCAGCCGTTCAGTTGCTTGCGGCACTCGCTCAAGACTCTCGATTAACTATTTTCCGCTTATTAGTACAGCAAGGCGAAACAGGTTTGCCTGTCAGTAAAATCAGCGAGGCTTTAGGCGGTATGGCTGGCGCGACCTTATCCTTTCATCTTAAAGAACTCAGTCATGCAGGTCTTATCGAAGCACAACAACAAGGCCGTTTTATTTTTTATAAAGCCAATCTATCGCAAATGAAAAACTTAATGGATTTTTTAACCGATAACTGTTGCCAAGGGCAGCCTTGTGCATTAACACCGCCACCAAATTGTTGCTAATGAGGAGATAAATCATGTCTATTAAAATAGGTATTAATGGTTTTGGACGTATTGGCCGTTTAGCATTACGTGCGGCATGGGACTGGCCAGAATTTGACTTTGTACAAATCAACGACCCTGCTGCTGATGCCGCCACCCATGCACATTTACTCAATTTTGATTCGGTACATGGCCGTTGGCAGCATCAAGCCGATAGTGATGAGCAACATATCCTCATTGGTGCTAAAAAAATAAAAGTCACCCAACACAAAACCATTAGCGATACCGATTGGTCTGGCTGTGATCTTGTCATCGAAGCTAGTGGCAAAAATAAAACCGTTGCTGTGTTGCAAGCCTATCTTGCTCAAGGCGTAAAACGCGTCGTCGTCAGTGCACCCGTCAAAGAGCAAGGGGCATTAAATGTGGTCATGGGCGTTAATCAGCATTTATATGACCCTGCACAACACCGTATTGTTACTGCGGCTTCGTGTACCACCAACTGTATTGCACCTGTGATTAAAGTGATTCATCAACACTTAGGCATTCGTCATGGTTCAATCACCACCATCCACGACCTAACCAACACCCAAAGCATTTTAGACCAAGCCCATAAAGACCTGCGTCGTGCGCGGGCTTGTGGCATGAGCCTAATTCCAACAACCACAGGTTCAGCCACCGCCATTGCCGAAATTTTTCCTGAGCTACGTGGCAAATTAAATGGCCATGCGGTACGAGTACCTTTAGCCAATGCCTCATTAACTGATTGTGTGTTTGAAGTTGAACGCGCCACTACCATTGACGAAGTTAACCAACTGTTAAAAGATGCCTCAGAAAATGACTTAAAAGGTATTTTAGGTTACGAAAGCCGTCCTTTGGTATCGATTGATTATCGCACCGACCCGCGCTCTTCGATTATCGACGCCTTATCGACCATGGTTATCAATGGCACACAAGTCAAATTGTATGCTTGGTATGATAATGAATGGGGCTATGCCAATCGCACGGTTGAACTCGCTCGTTTGGTAGGTACTCACGTCTAATCGCCCACCCTCTCCTTGTGAGAGGGATTTATTTGATACTTGATAAATCCATGCTCAATCATCTTTCTCCACAGCTCAAACAATACCTAATTGTCACAGGCAATTATTGGGCGTTTACCCTTACCGATGGTGCATTACGCATGTTAGTCGTTTTGCACTTTTATGGATTAGGGTTTTCACCGTTTGCCATTGCCAGTTTGTTTTTGTTTTATGAGTTTTTTGGTGTAGTCACCAATTTAATTGGCGGATATTTAGGCGCACGTTGGGGGCTAAACCGTACCATGAATATTGGCTTAGGCATGCAAGTCTTTGCCTTGTTAATGCTGACTGTGCCAGCCGAATGGCTAACGATGTTGTGGGTAATGAGCGCACAAGCCTTATCTGGCATAGCCAAAGACCTGAACAAAATGAGTGCCAAAAGCTCTATTAAGCTGTTAGTACCTGACAACCAACAAAGCAAACTTTATCAATGGGTTGCTGTGTTAACAGGCTCAAAAAATGCCCTAAAAGGCTTGGGCTTCTTTTTAGGGGGTGTCTTATTATCAGTGTTTGGCTTTAGTGGCTCATTATTGATGTTAGCTTGTCTTTTAGCCCTGATTTGGTTTGCCAGTTTAGTGTTACTCAAAGAAGATTTAGGCAAAAAGAAAGCCAAGCCGAAATTTCGAGAATTATTATCAAAAAGTAGAGCCATTAACTTTTTATCAGCTGCACGTTTATTTTTATTTGCTGCGCGTGATGTTTGGTTTGTCATTGCCCTGCCCGTTTATTTAAGCCATCAATTTAATTGGGATTTTTGGTGGGTGGGCGGCTTTTTAGCCTTATGGACGATCATCTATGGCATGGTTCAATCGTTTGCCCCACATCTCACAGGCAAAAAACAAGGACGTGTACCTGATGGCAAAGTCGCTTGCTTGTGGGCGAGTGCTTTATGTTTGTTGCCAGCCGCGATTGCCTTAGCATTAAACGGGCAATTGCCAGCTTTAGCTGTGGTCGTTTTCGGTTTATTGGCTTTTGGTGTGTTGTTTGCCGTTAACTCCTCCTTACATAGCTATTTAATTGTTTCTTATGCACAAGCTGATGGCGTATCGTTAGATGTTGGTTTTTATTATATGTCTAATGCAATGGGCAGATTATTAGGCACATTATTATCAGGTTGGCTCTATCAACAGTATGGTTTAACGGCTTGTTTATGGATTTCCACGCTATTTATTGCCTTTGCTGCTTTGCTTTCTTTGGGTTTACCTAAACATCAAGCCAGTAATGACGCATAATTTTCTGACAAAAGCTCGTTGACTAGACAACACCCTCTACATAAGTTAAAAAAGTTTTTTAAGAAATACAAAATTAGAGAACATTATGGATACGCCTTTATTCTCACGCACACCCTTATTAACAGGTCACGATGTAGAAAGCACACGCCAAGAAATGTTGCTTTACTTCTTAGACACGTTTAACCGTTATGAATCACTGTTTGAGTGCTTGGCCAACGAAGAAGCCTACTACAAAAAACCGATTAGTCTACGTCATCCCTTAATTTTTTATTTAGGTCATACCGCCACTTTTTTTGTCAACAAACTGTTATTAGTGCATTTAATTGACCAACGCATTAACCCACGTTTTGAGTCAATGTTTGCCGTTGGTGTGGATGAAATGAGTTGGGACGACCTTAACGATGCCCATTATGACTGGCCAAGCGTTAATGAGGTTAAAGCCTATCGCCAACAGGTACGCACATTAGTTAGTCAACTGATTCAAGAAGCGCCACTCACCTTACCCATTAATTGGCAAAATCCGTGGTGGGCAATTGTCATGGGGATAGAACACGAACGGATTCATCTCGAAACCTCCTCGGTATTAATTCGCCAACATCAACTGGCTTATGTTAAACCACATCCTGCATGGACAGCACACCACCAAACATCACAAGCACCCAACAATGAGTTAGTCACCATTCCAGCAGGCCAAGTCACATTGGGTAAAAGCAAAGACGATGCCTATTATGGTTGGGATAATGAATATGGCCAACATCATGCCGATGTCGCTAGCTTTCAAGCCAGTCGTTATCTCGTCAGTAATCAGGAATTTTTAGCCTTTGTTGCCGACAATGGTTATCAACAAGCCGCTTACTGGAGCGAAGAAGGTTGGGCATGGCGTGAGTTTGCTCAAGCGCAATATCCCACTTTTTGGCGCAAACAAGGTCACGATTGGCAATTACGCTTAATGACCGAAGAAGTCCCCATGCCTTGGGATTGGCCTGTCGAAGTCAACTACCACGAAGCTAAAGCCTTTTGCCAATGGTTAAGCCAACAACAGCAACAACAAATTCGTTTACCCAGTGAAGACGAATGGCAACGCCTGTACCAACATGCCCAACTTGACCATCCTTCTGCCGCTCAACGTTGTCAGGCGAACTTACATTTAGATTATGCAGCGTCAGCTTGTCCTGTCACGCAGTTTCAGCATGGCGAATTGTTTGATGTCGTGGGTAATGTGTGGCAATGGACAGAAACGCCCACTTATCCGTTTACAGGTTTTGATGTACATCCGATTTATGATGACTTTACTACCCCCACCTTTGACGACCGCCATAACCTAATCAAAGGCGGCTCATGGATTTCTTGCGGCAACGAAAGTCATCATAGCTCACGTTATGCCTTCCGCCGTCACTTTTTTCAACACGCAGGCTTTAGATACATTGTGGCTGACCATCAACCAGTATCCGTCAGCTCACGTTACGAAACCGACAAACACATGTCTGAATATGCCGAGTTTCATTATGGCGATAACTATTTTGGTGTTGCCAACTTTAGCCAAAGCCTTGCCCAACTGGCCATTGCACAAATGGGCAATCGTCCTGCTCGCCATGCCCTTGATTTAGGTTGCGCCTCTGGTCGCGCCAGTTTTGAATTAGCCAAACATTTTCAGCAAGTCACTGGCATTGATTTTTCGGCACGTTTTATTCAACAAGGCGTACAATTGGCCGAACAAGGGGTTTTACGTTATGCGATATGTGAAGAAGGCGAATTGGTCAGTTATAAAGAGCGACAATTACGCGATTTAAACTTGCATCATGTGCGTACTAAAGTCAGCTTTTATCAAGGTGATGCCTGTAATCTCAAAGCCCAATTTACTGACTATGACCTCATTTTTGCCGCCAATTTAATTGACCGTTTATATGACCCCGCCAAATTTTTAAGCACGATTCATCAACGCTTAACCATGAGTGGGGTATTAATGATTGCTTCACCCTATACATGGTTAGAAGAACATACACCACGCGCCAACTGGCTAGGTGGCTTCAAAAAAGATGGCGAAAGTTTTAGCACCTTTGATGGTTTAACCACGATACTTAGCAAACACTTTAGATTAATGACCGAACCGCAAGCTGTGCCGTTTGTGATTAGAGAAACCAAACGTAAATTTCAACATAGCTTATCAGAAGTGAGTTTTTGGGAACGTATTCAATGAGTTATAATTTTGACCAAATCTTAAACCACCATCAGCAAAACAGCATTAAGCACAATGCCAATCGCCAATTTTTTGGCACAGACGATGTGTTGCCGTTGTGGGTGGCAGATATGGATTTTGCCGTTGCACCTGCGATTAGCCAAGCGATTCAACAGCGCAGCCAATATCCGATTTTTGGTTATACGTTTTATCCCGAAACGATGTATCAGGCGTTGATTAACTGGTTTAGTCAACGTCATGGCTGGCAGATTAATCGCCAACAGATCATCATGACCAATGGTGTAGTGACAGCGATTCATGCGGTCATTCAAGCACTGACACAAATTGGCGATAAAATTATTATTCAACCGCCTGTCTATCCCCCGTTTTTTTCGAGCGTCACCACTTGCCAACGGCAACTCTTGCTCAATCCTTTACGTTATCAAGATAATGATTATGTTATAGATTTTGAGCATTTGGAACATTGCGCTCAGCAGGGGGCAAAAATGTTGATTTTTTGCTCACCTCACAACCCTGTGGGGCGAGTGTGGACAAAAGCCGAGTTGGAGCAACTGTTAAGCATTGCACGCCGTTATCAACTGATTATTTTAAGTGACGAAATTCATGCCGATTTAGCCTATCAACCGCATCAACATATTCCCTTAGCGACTTTAGCGCATGAAGATGATGTGCTTGTTACCGCGATTGCACCCAGTAAAAGTTTTAATATTGCAGGTTTAATGTTGTCTAGTTTGGTGGTGAGCCATGCACCAAGCCAACAGGCCATCAATCAGGTGTTACACGGTTTACATTTAGGTAATTCTAACCCTTTTAGTATTGTTGCTTTTGAGGCGGCTTATGCACATGGGGCTGATTGGCTTAATGCCGTGTTAGGCTATTTGCAAGACAACCGTGATTTTGCCCTAGATTTTATCGTACAACATTGCCCACGTTTAAGTGCAATTTCACCACAAGGCACATATTTATTGTGGCTCAACTGTCAGCAATTAGGTTTAAATAATCAGCAGTTACGCCAGTTATTTACCCATCAAGCCAAAGTCGCACTCAATGCAGGTGATACCTTTGGTGAGGTCGGTAGTGGTTTTATGCGCTTAAATTTTGCGTTGCCTAGAGTGCAGTTGGCGGAGGCTTTGAGGAGGATTGCGGGAGTTGTTGGCTAACGTCCTTACGAGTTGCATACAGGCTACCTAGTCGTAGGGTGCATTAGCGACAGCGTAATGCACCGAGTTTTATTATTAATATCACAATCAACAATAAGTTCCATGATTAAAAATGATGCAATGCCCTTCGGTTATTGCATCCTACGCGTGCTTCACACAAACCATCAAGCTCAATCCACCCAAAACCCTATCACACCAAAACAAACCCCAATCATGGCACAAAATATGCTAGACATTTGTAGAGTTTGGGCAACTATGCAACGCATTGCATACAAAATCCCATTAAAAATAACAGGAATTTTTGATGTTTCCTGTCTAAGCTAAGATAAGTGAGTCCATTCAAAAACTGACAACAAGGGGTTTACCATGAGTTTGTTTCATCATTATCAAGCGCGTTTTGATCATAGTCGTCCCGAAGAATATACTTTAGAACAATATCTTAATATATGTAAAAACGATGCAACCGCTTATGCCACCGCAGCCGAACGCCTACTCATGGCCATTGGTGAACCCGAAGTCATTGACACTAGCAAAGACCCTCGTTTATCGCGCATATTTTCTAATAAAATGATTCGCCGTTATCCTGCCTTTAGCGAATTTTATGGCATGGAAGAAGCCGTAGAAAAAATCGTTGCCTACTTTAGACACGCTGCCCAAGGCCTAGAAGAACGCAAACAAATACTCTATTTATTAGGGCCCGTAGGGGGCGGCAAAAGCTCCTTAGCCGAACGGCTTAAAGCCTTAATGGAAAAATCACCATTTTATGCCATCAAAGACTCCCCTATTAACGAGTCCCCTTTGGGCTTGTTTAACATCGAAGAAGATGGCGACATTTTAGAGCAAGATTATGGCATTCCTAAACGCTATTTGCGTGGTGTCATGTCGCCGTGGGCGGTCAAACGCCTCAAAGAATTTGGCGGAGATATTAGCAAGTTTAAAGTCATTAAAGTTTATCCCAGCATATTGCATCAACTGGCTATTTCTAAAACCGAACCCGGTGACGAAAACAACCAAGATATTTCTGCCCTCGTCGGCAAGGTGGACATTCGCAAGCTCGAAGACTTTCCGCAAAACGATGCCGACGCCTATTCGTTTTCGGGCGGATTGTGCAAGGCCAATCGTGGCCTGATGGAATTTGTCGAGATGTTTAAAGCCCCTATCAAGGTGCTGCATCCATTACTCACCGCCACCCAAGAAGGCAATTACAACGGGACAGAGGCTATTGGCCCTATTCCTTTTGATGGCATCATTTTGGCGCACTCCAACGAATCCGAATGGCAAAACTTTAAAAACAATAAACATAACGAGGCTTTTATTGACCGTGTGTTTATCGTTAAAGTGCCATATTGCTTACGTTTTAGCGAAGAAATCGAAATCTACAAAAAATTGATTGTTCACTCCTCGTTGAGCCAAGCACCTTGCGCGCCAGATACCCTCAAAATGTTGGCACAATTTATCGTGTTGTCGCGGCTTAAAGACCCAGAGAACTCCAGCATTTACTCTAAAATGCGCATTTACGATGGCGAAAACCTTAAAGACACCGACCCACGCGCCAAATCGCATCAAGAATACAAAGATGCCGCAGGCGTTGACGAAGGCATGACTGGGTTATCAACCCGTTTCGCCTTTAAGATTTTGTCTAAAGTCTTTAATTATGACCATTCCGAAGTGGCAGCTAACCCTGTTCATCTATTGCATGTATTAGAAACTCAAATAGAACAAGAACAATTTGCCAACGACACCCAAGCGCGCTATTTGCGTTTTATAAAAGAGTTTTTGGCTCCACGTTATGTCGAATTTATTGGCAAAGAAATTCAAACCGCTTATTTAGAGTCTTACTCCGAATACGGCCAAAATATCTTTGACCGTTACGTACAATATGCCGACTTTTGGATTCAAGACCAAGAGTTCCGCGACCCTGACACAGGCGAGATTTTTAACCGTCAAGCCCTTAATGAAGAGTTAGAAAAAATCGAAAAACCTGCGGGTATTTCTAATCCCAAAGATTTTAGAAACGAAGTGGTTAATTTTGTGTTACGCGCTCGAGCCAACTACAATGGCAAAAATCCTTCATGGTTATCGTACGAAAAACTACGCGCCGTGATAGAGAAAAAAATGTTCTCCAATACCGAAGACTTGTTGCCTGTCATTTCGTTTAACCCCAAAGCCAACAAAAACGACCAACAAAAACATCAAGATTTTGTTCATCGTATGGTTGAACGCGGTTACACCGAAAAACAAGTACGCTTATTATGTGAGTGGTATTTACGCTTTAGAAAAGCGCAGTAAAACAATCCCCTCCCCTAATTTAGGGGAGGGTTAGGGTGGGGTTCTACCTCTACCCCCTCCCAGCCTCCCCCTAACTTAGGGGGAGGAGCAGCAAATGCTGGAGAACCCATGAGCTATATCATCGACCGTCGTTTAAATGGCCGCCACAAAAGCATGGTCAATCGGCAACGATTTTTAGACCGTTATAAAGCACAAATACGCGAGTCCGTCGCCGATGCCGCCAGCAAACGCAGTATCACCGATATGGAGCGCGGCGAATCGGTTTCCTTACCCACCAAAGATATTTCAGAACCAATATTTCATCATGGTCAGGGCGGTGTGCGCGACATGGTGCATACTGGTAACAAGGAGTTTATTACAGGCGACAAAGTGCCTCGTCCTCAAGGGGGCGCAGGTGGACAAGGCAACGGCAAAGCCAGTAATCAAGGTCAAGGCGAAGATGAGTTTAGCTTTACTCTCACCCAAGAAGAGTTTTTAAACTTTTTATTTGAAGACTTAGCCCTTCCCAATTTAATCAAACGTCGCCTAGCTGGCGTAGAAACATGGGAATGGCAAAGCGCAGGCATTGTTAGCGAAGGCAATCCTGCCAAAATCAATATTGTGCGTAGTTTGCGTGCAGCGACATCTAGACGAATTGCCTTAGGCACAGGCAAAAAACGCAGTTTACGCGCCAAAGAGCAAGAACTTGCTGAGTTATTAGAACAAGAAGCATCACCCGAAAGAGTCGCCAAAATTGCTGCATTACGTGCTGACATTGCCAAACTTAAACTTCGTTTAGAAAAAATTCCTTTTATAGACACCTTTGATTTACGCTACAACCATCACATCAAAGTGGCTAAACCCTCTGCCCAAGCAGTGATGTTTTGCATAATGGATGTGTCTGGCTCCATGAGCCAAGCAACCAAAGATATGGCTAAACGATTCTTTTTATTGTTGTATTTATTTTTAAAACGCAATTACAAAAAAATCGAAGTAGTATTTATTCGTCATCACACCAGTGCAAAAGAAGTTGATGAAGAAGAGTTTTTTTATTCGCGTGAAACAGGTGGCACTATCGTCTCTAGCGCACTCAAATTGATGCACGAGATTATTAGCAGCCGCTATCCGAGTGAAGAATGGAATATCTATGGCGCACAAGCTTCCGATGGCGACAACTGGAGCGATGACTCGCCTTTGTGTCAAAAAATTTTAGAGGAGCAATTATTACCTGCTTTGCAGTATTTTTCGTATATCGAAATCACTCCCCGTCAACATCAAGCCTTATGGATGGCTTATGAAGAAATTCAAAGTGCCTATCCCGAACACTTTGCCATGCAGCAGATTATTGAGCCAAGTGATATTTATCCCGTATTTCGTGAGTTATTTGCGAGGAAACCTGCATGAGTAAACACAGCCAAAATAACAATTTTATCTCAACAGGCTCAGAATGGTCTTTTGATTTGATAGCTGAGTATGATGCCGCGATTGCCGATATTGCGCATGGTGAGTTTGGCTTAGACACCTATCCTAATCAAATAGAAGTCATTTCGGCCGAACAAATGATGGACGCTTATGCCTCGGTGGGCATGCCCATTGGTTATCATCATTGGTCATTTGGCAAACATTTTGTTAGCACCGAAAATGCCTATCAACGTGGTCAAATGGGTTTGGCCTATGAGATTGTCATTAACTCTAATCCGTGTATTGCTTACCTCATGGAAGAAAATACCATGACTATGCAAGCCTTAGTGATTGCTCATGCTTGTTATGGTCATAACTCCTTTTTTAAGGGTAATTATTTATTTAAAACGTGGACAGATGCCAGTAGCATTATTGATTATTTAGTCTTTGCCCGAAATTATATTCGTAAATGCGAAGAGCGTTATGGTGTTGCTGAGGTTGAAGCATTATTAGATTCTTGTCATGCACTCATGAATTATGGCGTTGACCGTTACAAACGCCCTTACCCCATCTCGGCCGAAGAAGAACGCTTACGCCAAGAAGAACGAGAAGCCGCACTACAAGCGCAAATTAACGAATTGTGGCGTACGATTCCTATCGCCCAAAAACAAGACAACCCACAAGATAGCGCACGTTTTCCCTCCGAGCCACAAGAAAATATTTTATATTTTTTTGAAAAGAACGCCCCACTCTTAGAACCATGGCAACGTGAAATTTTAAGAATTGTTCGCAAAATAGCTCAATATTTTTATCCACAACGACAAACTCAAGTCATGAACGAAGGTTGGGCAACCTTTTGGCACTACACTTTACTTAATAGATTATACGACAAGGGTTTAGTCAGTGATGGTTTCATTTTAGAGTTTTTGCAATCACATACCGCCGTTGTTTATCAACCGAGTTTTGACAAACCTTATTATCGAGGCATAAATCCTTATGCTTTAGGATTTGCCATGTTCCAAGACATCAAACGTATTTGCCAAAATCCTACTGACGAAGACAAATATTGGTTTCCAGATATGGCAGGAGCAGACTGGCTACCAACCATTAAATTTGCCATGCAAAACTTTAAGGACGAAAGTTTTATTCAACAGTTTTTAAGCCCCAAAATCATGCGCGATTTTAGAATGTTTAGTGTACTAGACGACCACAAAAAAGACTCTTTACATATTAGTGCCATTCACGATGACAGTGGTTTTAGGCAATTACGCCAAGCTCTTTCGCAGCAATATAATTTAAGTATGAATGAACCAAACATTCAAGTTTGGTCGGTCAATCTGCGTGGAGACCGTTCAATTACCTTGCGCCATGTTCGCGAAAAAGGCCGACCTTTAGCAGATAGCAGTTCGGCTGTCCTCAAGCATTTACATTTTTTGTGGAAGTTTGATGTTCATTTAGAATGTTGGGACGATAATCGCTTAGTAGAGACTCACTCTTGCAGCAACGAGGGCATAAAAATCCACAAACACCGATAAACTGTCTAACAACCAAACAATACATCCTTTTAGTCAAGGTATTTGTACTAAAATACAGCCAATATTCTTTTAAAATACTCGCAAATATATTCACCTCACCTTTTGCGTAATTTGCTAATCTCCGTATAATGACGCAACTAATACTTTGCGATTGAGTAGATAAAAAGAATAATAGCCAAGTCCCAAAGGATGTGCGCCCATGAAAACAGTAGCCAATTTATTTGCCCAAACTTATGCCCAATTAGGTTCAGACCACCAAAAAGACCGCCATTTTATGAGTTTGGAGCGTTTAGCCCCCGATGAAGACCCGCATTGCACCTTTGTAAAGCGTGTTGAGAGTGTGGCACAAAACGAATATTGGATTGCACGCGAAAAAAACATTCTAATGTTATTAAAACGTACACCTCATGTGGCCAGACTGCGTAAAGAAGAAAAAAATAATGAATCCTATCAAACAATCAAAACTAAAGATGCAGGCATTTCTTTAGCTCATTGGCTGCGTACCAAACCACGCTTGGCAGACAGTGACACGACACTAAATCATCCCTTTGTTCACGCCCATTCTTTTTTGCAACTTGCCAAAGGCGCACTTAATGCGCTCAAAGAAATTCACGAAGCAGGCGTTATTCATAGCCAATTAAGGCCTGATAATCTGTGTATTCCTTACAACCCCTACCCCTACCATTTTGATACCACATTAAGTTTAGATTACAGCAAAGTCACGCTCATTGATTTTATGTTTTCGGTCAGCAACACACTTAAACTGTCGCGATTTTTACCCGTCACAATCAGCAGCACCCCCTCTACCCAATCAACACTCATTAAGCACGCACTTAAAGCAGACCAAGAAAAACGCCAAGCCGATGTTATTCAGCGTATTGATTATAGCGTTGACTTGTACGCACTTGGCTTTATTTTACAGCAGATTTTTCAGCAAAATTTAATTTATCCTCAAGGACTTGAAGCCGAACTATCGATGAGTATTCATCATATTATTACTCAATTATTGAGTTATGATGAAGGCATTCCCGATAATATCAAAGTGCGTTACTTGCATTTGTTGCCCCACAAAGATTATATACACGAGATAGAACAACTATTAGAAGTTAGCCTACAAGGTATTTCTTCTGCCAATATGAACTTATTATTTGACCCAGCACAGTTTTTAGAGGCTGATTCGGTATTTCATTTGGATGAACCAATTATTGACCTGAATATCGAACCGAACCTAAGTAACAACAATATTGCCCAAACGGGTACCAATATACCGATTGTCAATCCCCCTCCATTAGTAGAACCGATAGAGAATACTCCCATGAAGGATGCTCAAACCAAGCAAGAAAGTTATATAGAAATTAGTAAAGTAACCGTTATTTTGTTAATTGTTAGCTTGCAAGTTTTATATGTCATCTACACCGAAGGAAACAAACTCGGCTTAGATGTGTTTGCCTCTATGGGGGCAGTTATTTCTATTGCTGTTGGCTTAATTATTGCCAACAAACTTTTTAGTCCTCCCAAGCCTTTGCCAAAATTACAATCTATAACTATAGAGCCCAATAATAACAATACCGCGCTTGCCGCCGAAGGAGTCGTCGCTATGACTGCAAATGCTCAAGACAATAATTTACCCCAGCCTGAGAGCGAATTGCCAAACGAGCAAGCAATTAGCCCAGCTCTAGTAACCGAAATAGATACACTACCTGAGCAATCATTATCTACCACCGAGACTGCTACCTCAGTCTCCAGCGATACAACAGGCAACACGGATGAAGCAAGTCCAAAAAACAAAGCCGAAGATTCAACCGTTGCTGGGGTTGTACCACCAATAGTGCTACTTAAATCATCCAGTACTACTACACCTAAAACAGAAAACGAACCACTCGAAATCAATAAGTGGTTAGTGATTGCCGTGGTAGTTGTCTGTCAATTAGGCTACATTTGGTACACGACTGACTTAACAGGTAAAGCTAAACCCTCACCAATGGCTGCCACGCCTACAGAAACACCCGAACCAGCCGTTGCTATCGAAGAACCTTTGCCTGATGAACCAATGCCTAGCGAGGCTACAGCACTTGAGGACAATACCACTATTGATACCAACAGTAACGACAGTGCGGCTGCTAATATTGAGCTATTGAGCGAGGCAAGCAGCGTTAAAACTCCCGAAATCGCGCCTACCAAGCCCAAAAAGCCAAAAGCGACAGAAACAGATAGCAGCAGTAGCGTATTACTATCAGGTAGCCCAACTACTGAACTAAAAGCAAAAAAAGTTAAAGAAACAACTGCAAACAAAGAACTCGTCGAAAGCAAACAACCTGCTATTCCTTTAACCAAAGAGCAAGCCCAAGCAGCAGACAAAACACCACCTGCTGCTATTGATGTTGAAGAAGTCACTACGGCTAAAACCAAAACCGAGAGCAAAACTGACAATGCCAATGCCGACAGCAAAGCAGTAAACGAAAAACCATCCCCAAAATCTTTAACACGTGGTTTGGCCGAAGCGCAAAACGTCATGGGTTGGTCTTATTATCATGGCAACAATGTTAAACAGGACTACGAAGAAGCCTTTAAATGGTTTCAAAAGGCCGCTAATTTGGGTGAACCCAGTGCTCAATTTAATGTCGGGATGATGTACGCAGCAGGAACGGGCGTTAAACAAGACCTTACCGAAGCGGCCAAGTGGTACCGCAAATCTGCCGAACAGGGCAAAGCCAGTGCTCAGCTTAATTTAGGCATGATGTACATTAGCGGCCGTGGTATTCGTCAAAACATCGAAGAAGGTAAAAAATGGCTCACTAAAGCTGCTGAACAAGGCGATATGACTGCTAAAGCCAACTTGTCGTGGTTAGTGCAGCAAGGATATGTTAAAGAGGAAGGCAACTCACCAGAGTAATTTAATAGGGAGCTTAGCTCCCTTTTTTAATGAGGTAACTGCCTATCCTCCAACCATGCAACAATATCTATCATCACTTGTTCTGCGCATTTGTCATGCAATAAATCATGCAAAGCATCGTATGATTTTAAGGTTTTATCTGTAGAACTTGCTTGCTGATATAACTGCTCACTGCCTGTCACCAAGGTATCTTTATTGCCTTGCAAAGCCAAAAATGGTATCGAGACTTTGTGCAAACGCGGCGTTATATGAACACTCGCCATCAGTAACTCTTTACCTGTACCTGCCGTCATTTGGCCATGATAAACAAGAGGATCATTATCATAGGCTGCTTGCTCATGTGCCAAACTAGACATAGTATTGGGTGGCAATGGTGCAACAGGAATACGCGGTAAAATACCGCCAATAATCCAAGCTAAAAAAATATGCGCCTTAGAGATTTTCTTGCCAACAGCCAATGCACCTGCATTAAAAATCACACCATCAATATCATGGTGACCCAGTAAATAATGTGCCACCACACACGCACCAGTGCCATATCCATGCACAAACAAAGGCACGCTACGTAGCTCAGAATGAACTACCTCAATAAATGTCGTTAAATCCGCTACCCAATGCTCAAAATCGCTAATATAACCGCGTTTTCCTTCTGACTGACCATGCCCCATAAAATCAAAACCATAACAGGCATAACCCAAATCAGTTAACTTGCTCACAAGTGCTAACTCACGATTAGAATGTCCTGCCCATGTATGAACAAATAACACCACTGCTTTGGGATATTGCTCTGGCCACCAGCGTTGTGCAAACAAGTTTTTTCCACGACTCATAAACGCAAAGGTTTTATGGCGCATTTGGACTGACTCCTTAAATGATTGTATTCTAAATTTTTTATGTAATGCTTTAGTCTAAATACCATTATAGTTTTTATCGCATTGTATTTTTAAGTACGTGATAAATTGGCTTGCAATGCTGCACTATTGTGACTTAGACATGGCATAAACTGTTAAATAATATTGAGATGCTGCTATTATATGGCACGAAAACCAAAAATAGGGAGTAAGGCATGAATATTATTATTGTAGGAGCAGGTATTGGCGGCCTAACTTTAGCCTTGTGCCTATTACGTCAAGGGCTAAAAGTGACAGTTTATGAGCGCACACACACCCTTGCAGAAGTAGGCGCAGGCATTCAAATTGGCCCTAATGGCGCGAAAGTATTTGAGGCCTTAGGACTATTACACGAATTAGAATTGGTTGCCTTTAAACCACAAGCGGCCGAAATGCGAATGGGTGACGACACTGGGCGTGTGATATTTTCTTTACCTTTGGGGACACAATGCCAAGCTCGTTATCACGCACCTTATTTAGCTATTCATCGTGCTGATTTACAACGTATTTTGGCACAAGCGATTCAGCATCAAGCACCTAATGTGATTAAATTAGGCTATGAGCTAAAAGATTTAAGCCAACACGGCCAGCGTGTAACATTAACATTTACCAATGAAGAATCCGTCACTGCCGATATTGTCATTGGTGCTGATGGTGTACGCTCAGCGGTACGCAAATTATTATTTAATGTAGAAGATGGTCAGTTTTCGGGAATGGCAGCATGGCGTATGACCGTTCCTAGCTCTCGATTGCCCAAAAACTTTGTGCCACCTAAAGCAACAGTATGGGTGGGCAAAGACCAACATGCGGTGACTTATTATGTCCGTGGTGGTCAACTTATTAATTTAGTTGGCGTGGTTAAGCAAGAGCATTGGCCATACGACGACTGGACGTGTCAGGGCAGCAAACAAGATATTTTGCAAGCATATCAAAACTGGCATCCCATTATTAAAAGTGTATTAGAGGCAGGCGATGATACCGAGTATTATCAATGGGCTTTAAGGGATTTGCCGCCATTAGAATATTGGCATAAAGAAAATGTTTGCTTACTAGGCGATGCTTGCCATCCAATGTTGCCATTTATGGCACAAGGTGCGGTCATGGCCATTGAAGACGCATGGGTGTTAGCACAACAATTAAAAGCAACACCCCAGCAACCACAACGAGCTTTTGAGCATTATCAAAAACTCCGTAAACCTCGTGCATCGAAAGTACAAGCGACATCTAAACGTAATGGTCGCTTGTACCATCAACACTCTGGGGTAAGTCAATTGTTGTTTTATTCGCCTTTATGGTTAGTCTCTCGTGTTACACCTGATTTTTTTGCCCAACAATTAGATTGGTTGTTTGCCGAAGATGTGACCAAATACTAGCCCCAATTTTTAACAATTGCCTCGGTCAAAGACGATAACGGCACTTTTTGTTGGCCGTGCTCATCAAAATTGCTGGGGCTTAACCACTGCTCAAAAGCTGCCTTTAATGCTGGCCACTCTTCGTCAATGGCTGCATACCAAGCAGTATCTCGGTTTCGGCCTTTTGATACCGTTGCTTGCCTAAAAACACCTTCATAAGATAAACCTAAACGTTGGGCAGCTCGGCGTGAGGGTTTATTTAAGGCATTACATTTCCATTCATAACGCCGATAGCCCAATTCAAATGCTTGTTTCATCATTAAATACATCGCTTCGGTAGCAATAGGCGTTTTTTGCAAACGTGGTGAAAAGTTGAGATGCCCGACTTCGATCGAACCATTCTTTGGATCAATACGCAAATAAGCCGCAATTCCCACAGCTTGGTGGGTTATATTGTCAATAATCGCGTAAAATTGTGGATCAGAAGTTAAAACTGATACACGCAACCAACTACGATACAAATCAAAGCTGGCAAAGGGGCCATAAGGCAAATATGTCCACATTCGCCCATCTTTATCTAAACTATTCGCCTCATATAATGACGCAGCATCTCTATCTGGCACTAAAGGAGCAACTTTACAAAATCGCCCTTCCATCGCTTCATAGGACGGAAAAGGAGGTGGACTCCATGAAGGGACTAATGCACCTACAGCCTGACCTAAGGTATTTGTTTGATTAGGCATTTTTTTCTCTTGTTGTTATTTTAACTAAAAAGGCGAGTTAAACTCGCCTTTGGTGCTTGGGAAACTTAAATCATTATGCCCAAGCTCGTTTTAACACCGCCAAGGCATCCTCGACACTCGCTTCTTTAGGATTAAAGATAATTGCGCCATCATTAACTGTCAATTCTGCGACTTGACGTAATTGATCTTCGCGCACTTTGCCTGTTTCGGTCAAAGTGCGTGGCAGTTTGCAACGTTGATACAACTCATCACGCATTTCACGAATATGCGCAATAGCTTTAGTGGCACGTTGTGCTTTGGGAGTGGCCGCAAACACTTCTTCACCAGCTAAATACAATAATAATTCGCCAATGCGCTCACCATTAGTCTCTTGGTTGTATTCTAAAACATAGGGCAAAAATAAGCTCATGCACAAGCCATGAGGAATATGGCATACCGCTCCTAAAGAGTGGCCTAAAGCATGAACCAGACCCACCATTGAGTTGGAAAATGCCACACCTGCCATGGTAGAGGCTTGAGCCAATTCTAAACGACCATCGGCGTCTTTAGGGTTTTCCATCACTTTCATTAAGTTTTGGCTAATTTTGCGAATCGCTGCTGTCGCATAGGCATCACTCATCGGGTTTGCCCCCAAACAAGTATAAGCCTCAACGGCATGAGTTAAAGCATCCATCCCTGTCATTGCGGTAATGTGGGGTGGCAAAGTTAAGGTCATACGCGAGTCTAAAACAGCTGCATTGGGCATTAAGAAGTAAGACGTAAACGGTAGTTTAACGCCTTTATCAGTATCAGCTACCACCGCCACCATTGTCACTTCGGAGCCTGTTCCAGAAGTAGTTGGTACCACAAAAAATGGCTTTAAAGGCTTGGGCAAATTATGTGCACCAGAATACTTTAATAAATCATCACCGCCTTCGGTCACTAAAATATTAACACCTTTACTGGTGTCAATCACCGAGCCGCCACCAATGGCAATAATGGCATCGCAGTTATTGTCGCGATACATAGCAGCTGCTTTACGCACTGTATGCAAACTGCTGTCAGGTGGCACATCGTCAAAAATAGCGACGACTTGGCTTTCTGCACCTTCAAATGCAGCAGCAACGTGTTCTAATAAACCCACACCACGCACACCTTTATCGGTAATAATCATTGGGCGTGTTGCTTGTAAGGTTGATAACTCAAAGGGAATATGTTCTAAGGCTTTGTGACCTGCAACAATTTTAACGGGACAAAAAAATTCATAATATGACTTAGCCATGTGTTAGCTCCTATAAAATGGGGTCTTTACGCTGATTTATTTATTAATTTAGCGACTTGTGGGGCAAGTGTCGGTAAATCTTTATTGAGAAAATTCTTGGCAATTAAACTATAAATGCGAACTGCTTTAACGACTTTTTCATCTAAGCCTAAATCGGTGGGATAACGCTTTACGGCTAATTGTGCCACTAATTTGGGCAATATCAGGGCTTCCATTTTGTCTAAGCAACGTACCAAACGAATAGCATGAGAGACTTCACCATCAGCAACCATACGGTCATTAGCAAAAGCACGGGCTGTACCTTCTTGAAAACTAAATACTAAAAAGGCGTGTGATAAATGCTTAAACTTGACCGTCAAATTTGCTTTGCCTGCAAAATCATTGACTAATTCTAAATGTCCACCTGCAATAACTTTGGCGGTAAAACTAGCACCATTAGGCAAGACTACCATACGGATATAAAACCCAACAGGAAAGCCCGAAATCTCACGCTGCACTTCTTCGTCCACAAAACTCGTGGAAACTAATCCACGACCAATCACATCCATCATCAACGCCACATAGGCTCGTTGTAACTCTAATAAGATTTTTTGTTTGTTCACAATTATCCTCTCGTCAACTATAGATACTTTTTTGGTACAAGACCTACAAAGCCTCAATGCTAAGGTAGGTCTTTGATTAAACCATTGACAGTATCACTGTGACCGCTGTTGAGCAATAGATGTTTTCATCCCACTAATGCAAACGCTTTTTGCTAAACACCAAATTACCCTGTTGTACATCGGCCAAAATGGTATCACCTGCCACAAACTCAGCAGCTAATAGTTTTTGCGCTAAGGGATTTTCGAGCCCTGTTTGAATAGCGCGTTTGAGTGGACGTGCACCATAAACAGGGTCATAACCTGCAACCACCATTTGTTCCATCGCCGCTTCGCTAAGTTCGAGTTTTAAGTCGCGCTCAGCTAAACGACTCCGTAAACGCTCCAGTTGAATCTCGGCAATGCCACGAATTTGCTCCTCTGCCAAGGGATGAAACACCACCATTTCGTCAATACGGTTAATAAATTCTGGTCTAAAGTGTTTGCCCACGACCTCTAATACCGCTAGTTTTATATGGTTGTATTGCTTATCTTCGCTGAGACTACGAATTACATCCGACCCTAAATTGGATGTCATAATAATCACGGTATTTTTGAAATCCACAGTACGGCCTTGACCATCGGTTAAGCGACCATCTTCTAACACCTGTAACAAGATATTAAACACGTCTGGATGGGCTTTTTCGACTTCGTCTAATAACACCAAAGAATACGGTTTACGACGTACAGCTTCGGTCAAATAACCACCTTCTTCATAACCTACATAACCCGGTGGCGCACCAATTAAACGAGCAACACTGTGTTTTTCCATAAATTCAGACATATCAATGCGAATAATGGCATCATCACTATCAAACAAAAAGTTAGCCAAAGCTTTACACAGCTCTGTTTTACCGACACCCGTTGGCCCTAAAAACAAAAATGAACCACTTGGGCGATTAGGATCAGACAAGCCCGAACGCGCACGACGCACTGCATTAGATACCGCCTCTACCGCCTCATGTTGGCCAACAACACGTTGATGCAAAGCTTCTTCCATGCGCAATAGTTTTTCGCGGTCACCTTCCATCATTTTGGCCACAGGAATACCCGTTGCTTTAGAGACCACTTCGGCAATTTCGACTTCGGTCACTTTGCTACGCAATAATTGATGTGGTGCGTGTTCGGCATCATCGGCCTGATTGAGCTGTTTTTCTAAATCAGGAATCACGCCATATTTGAGACGTGCCATCTCATTAGTATCGCCTTTACGTTGTGCTTGCTCAAAGGCAAACTTTGCTTTCTCTAATTCCTCTTTAACATTCTGAGAGCCTTTGACACTGGCTTTTTCGGCCTGCCAAATTTCGTTAAGGTCTGCATACTCACGCTCTAACTTTTGAATTTGACTTTCTACTAACTCCATTTGCGCTTTTGAGGCTTTGTCATCCTCTTGCTTGAGGGCTTCGCGCTCCATTTTTAACTGAATTAAGCGGCGGTCAAGTTTGTCCATGACTTCGGGTTTGGAGTCCATCTCCATTCTAATCCGGGAAGCGGCTTCATCAATTAAATCAATGGCTTTATCGGGCAGTTTGCGGTCAGTGATATAACGATGCGACATTTTGGCCGCAGCAATAATTGCAGGGTCGGTAATATCCACGCCATGATGTAATTCATAACGCTCTTTTAAGCCACGCAAAATAGCAATGGTATCGACTACGCTTGGCTCATCAACCAATACTTTTTGAAAGCGTCTTTCGAGGGCAGCATCTTTTTCGACATATTGACGATATTCATCTAAGGTCGTTGCCCCCACACAGTGCAATTCGCCACGCGCTAAAGCTGGTTTGAGCATATTACCCGCATCCATTGCGCCATCAGCTTTGCCTGCACCGACCATCGTATGCAGCTCGTCAATAAACAAAATAATATTGCCTTCTTGCTTTGCTAAATCGTTTAGCACGGCTTTAAGACGTTCTTCAAATTCGCCTCTAAATTTTGCGCCTGCAATCAATGCGCCCATATCTAAGGACAATACTTTTTTATTTTTTAAGCCTTCTGGTACTTCACCGTTAATAATACGTTGAGCTAATCCCTCGACAATCGCGGTTTTACCCACGCCTGGTTCGCCAATTAACACAGGATTGTTTTTGGTACGACGAGCCAACACTTGAATGGTACGGCGAATTTCGTCATCACGACCAATCACAGGGTCTAGTTTGCCTTTGGCAGCGCGTTCGGTTAAATCAATGGTATATTTGCTTAAGGCTTGACGATTATCCTCGGCATTGCTGTCGGTCACAGGCGTATCTCCACGTAGTTGCTGTATGGCTTGATTGATTTGTTGCTTATTGGCACCCGATTGTTGCAATGCTTTAGCTACATCATCATTGGCTTCTAACATGGCAAGCAAAACCAACTCGCTGGCAATAAACTGGTCTTGTCGTTGCTGAGCCAATTTGTCGGTTAGGTTAAGCACGCGTTGCAAGGATTGGCCAATTTGAACTTCACCTGTGGGGTTTTTAAGGGTAGCAACACGGCTTAATTGCTCGTGTAACTTTTGCTCTAAGGCAGGTAAGTTTACGCCTGTTTGCTGTAGCAAAGGACGTACCGAACCACCTTGTTGTTGCAATAAAGAAAGTAATAAATGCACTGGTTCAATAGTGGTGTGGTCTTTGCCCACAGCTAAGGACTGAGCATCACTCACGGCCTGTTGAAGTTTTGCGGTAAAACGATCGAATCTCATCTTAATTCCTCTTGTTATTTTGTCTTAGCACCATGAAAGATGACTAAAACTAATCACATATAAATACTAGGGATATTGTAGTTATAAGGGATAGCTAACAGATTTCAAGAGGCAATTTTCTATTTTTGATTTGATTTTTGCATAGGCTTGAAAATGGGCAGATGATGCCCATTTGGGTAGAACTTAGGCCGACATACCAAAGACTGGCCAAGATTGACTAATTTGTTTTTGTTGGCCATCAAACACCGCTATATCACCAAACTGCAAAAACACCGCTTCGCTTTGTTGCGGTCTAAAAAACACATAATCGTTTACTTGTAAATGCTGACTTGATGAGCCTAACCATAGTTCTTGGTTACTTGAACGACCATATAAACCACTTAAAGCCAAACCTTGTGGCGAGACAGGCTTGGCCAACCAGTTACCCCCATGAATAAAATAACCTTGCTCATTATTCACATCCCACCAACGGCGCAAACCATCCGCCCACTCGATGGCTGGAATCAAGGCAGGATTTAAGGCTTTTAACACAGGGGTTGCAATAAAACAGGCGGCTTTGTGCTGACTTAAGGTTGCCAAATCAAAATCACAGGGTTGTACAAACGCCGTCCCCACCGCTACTTCATTAGCCACTGTCCCTTTTGCATGTAAAGTATAAGTCGGACTACCACCTGCATTTAAGGTCAATTTTTGTGGCTCATACCCTGCTTCGGTGAGAATGCTAATCGCTTGTTGATAGGTGTTTTTAAAATGATCCCATGCTTTTTGTTGCATATTTAAAATAGTTGGTAATTTGCCTACATGTGCTTCATAACCCATTAACCCTGCAAGCTGTAATTGTGGGTTGCTTTTGATGGTTTGCACTACTTGCTTTAGTTCACCAACATCAACAAAACCACCCCTATGCAAACCGACATCAATTTCTAAACTCACACGCAATTGCACATTAAACTGTTTGGCTAATTCACTGTATTCGCTGAGTCGTTGTGGCGAATCAATTAACCATTGAATGTGTGGCAATGCCGCGCGATTATTTTCTATTCTTAGCCATTCTTGCACCGCTAATGCCGCTAAAGGCTTACCTAATAAAAAATCGCCTTGAGGATAAGCCTGAGTCACCGTCGTCAACATTGGCAAATTAAACACCATAAATCGTTGGCTATTTAATTGCTGACTCAAATAATTAAGCAACTCAAGACTAGGTAAAGATTTAACCACTAAACGAACAGGCAACATAGGTTGATGACTGGCTAATGCTTGTTTCACTTGTTGAATATTATGGTCTAAAGCTTGTTTATCTATAATTAAGGTTGGCTGAGCTAAACCTGCTTTTTTTAATGCCTGTGTCAAATCCATAAAATACGAATTATGTGGCGCACCATTATCACTGGGCTTAACGGCAATGCCTGCTGCTACCGCGCCTAAACCTGTAGCCATCATCAGTTGGCGGCGAGATAACTTCATGCTAAGCCCCAAATCTTTTTGGTGTAGTTGTTGACGAATTTATTTTGTGGGTCTAGTTGCTGACGAATAGTTTTGACTTGCTGCCATTGTGGATATAACAAGGCAAAGTCTTTGTCGGTTAATGAGTGCATTTTTCCCCAATGCGGACGACCACCATAACGTTTAAAAATCGGTTCAATTAAACTGTATAAAAATTTGTAGTCATCTTCATAATAGGCGTGTACCGCAATTGAGCCTGTATCTTGTTGATAAAATGGTGATAACCATGCCCGATCATCACCCTTAATCACACGCGCTTCAATCGGAAAAAACACATCAGAACGTTGTTTTTCAATCACTTCTATCACTTCTTTTAAGGCAGGAATTTGGGCATCTAAGGGCAAATGATATTCCATTTCATGAAAGCGTACCGAACGCTCAGAGGCTAACAGTTTCCAAGCATAATCCACTGCGTATTCTGTACCATGATTATCGGCCACCATTTGTGCGATGCGTCTGCGTAAACTTGGCGACCAACTGACATAATCACGCAACTTTTTTAAATCCATTAATGATTCCATGTCTTTATCTTCACCGCGTGGCGTAACGGCTTTATCGGTTTGGTTATGCAATACTTTCATCGCCAAACCTGTAAATGGAATGTAAAAAAACTCCGCATTACGATTTTTTTGATATAAATCAGGCCATTCGGCAAATAACTGGTCTACTGGCAACATGGTCACTTGACGCTCTGTGCGCGCTAAAGGCCAATTTTCTAAGGTGTAATCGGTGACTATGCCAAAGCTACCCAATCCTACTAAAGCGGCATGATAAATTTCGGCATTTTCACTAGCACTACAATTAAGTTCTTGGCCTTGGGCAGTGACTAACCTAAAACTTTGCACGCGACCATGCAAGGCTGGTAAGGCATAACCACTACCATGCGTACCTGTGGCAATCGCCCCTGCTAAGGTTTGTTTGTTGATATCAGGAATATTCACCATATCTTGGCCAATTTGTTCTAATAATTGACCTAATTGTTGTAGACGTGTGCCTGCTTTGACCGTTGCTATGTGTTGTTCGGCATTGTGACCAATTAAGCCTGAAAAGCTATCTAAGGCGAGTAATGTACCATCTGTTGCACACTGAGCATTAAACGAATGGCCTGCGCCAACACAACGAATCGGTGCGCTGCTATTGGCTAATGCTGCTTTTAATTCTTCGATAGAGCTAGGTGCAAGACGTTTGCTCGGATAAGCATATTCACTACCTGCCCAATTTTGCCAAATATAATGACCTTGGGCATTTTGACTGGCAGGGACAGGATGATGAGGAGCTTTATAACAAGCAGATAAGGCTAAACTTGCGCTACTCGCAGCACTAAAACTTAAAAACTGACGACGATTTAACATGATATTTTAACCTCGTTCCTCTGTTTAGATGCCCTCCCCTAATTTAGGGGAGGGTTAGGGAGGGGTATATTATTTTTGAGTTTGAGCCGTAGCCATATACACAATCATGGCTTCAAAATCGGGCGGTGTACAAGTGGTACACAAACCACCCGCAGGCATGGCATTAAAACCTTGAATCGCGTGTTGTACTAAAGTGGGTAAACCTTGCTCTAAACGTTTGTCCCAAGCAGCTTTGTCGCCTACTTGCGGTGCTGGACTTGCTGCATTAGCGTGACAAGTTTTGCAGCTTTGCTCAAACAGTTGTTGTTGTTGTGCGCTTAAGGCGATTGGCTGTAAACTGGTTTTATTACCACACGCTGCTAACACCAAAACCGACAGACTTAAAAACAAAACTTTGTGCATATTGCCAACCTCAGAGAGATTTAATTATTTTTATATACTAAGAATTATCATCATTTGATACTAGCACAGGCAGGGACAACAAAGGGGACATTTTCGGCCATTTTATAAATGACTAATTTGGATTAAACGCTCAAATAAAAGATTTTCGTGTTGCCTATCTTGGGCAACTGACTGTACCTGATATTCAAAATCTGATTCATTCAAAAAAGTCTGTATGGCTACTGCAATCGCTGATTTCACTTTTTTATTAGCCGCGTGCAAATCTGCAATTAGTGAAGAACATCCATCTATCAAACTTAGTATATCTTCAATATCTTGACTCACTAAAAAATCGTTATTTCCCCTGCCTGCGAATGCTTCAATTTTAGTTGCCAAAAAATAGGTAGGACTAACAACTCGAATAATACGATTAGAGGGTAATTGATACGACTTAGCAAACTCTACAGCTTCAGGATACCAAATATTACTAAAACCCAATATTTCTTGATTAGTTGGCATGACATCAACAATCATCGAACCTAAACGCCATCGACAAATAACATCATCTTCAACAGATTCTTTAAAACCGCGTTGGCGTAATTTTTGGCATAAATCCTGATATTCAGATTTAGACAATACTTCAACAATCATATCCACGTCTTGAGTACTACGAATATCTTGCAATGTCACCACATCATCAACCAGTAACGCTGTTGTACAACCACCCACAAATACAACTTTCTCTAATAAATCATCACCCAAACTTTGAGCAACCACATCAATCATCTCAATCATAATTTTTTGATTATTCAAACCTTTACCCTCTGCATAAAGAGATTTTTCGCCAACTCTGCTTCGCGAGCATGCCCCATTCTTATTGAATCTACTAATGCTAATAGCTCATATAAAATCGAATCATTTTTTACGGCTTTTGTCACTGACTTATGTATTGGTAATAATGAAATTCCCATGACTTTACCTGTACCATCAGGCCATACATAAGGCAAATCGCCTGCACCAAGTAACTGCCCGACTAACACAGGGGAGGCATAAGTCGTTGGAATACCTCTGACCACTGCACCAACTTCAATCGGTAACATATATTTCAAACCATGCACACAAAACTCGGTTATATTTCTTGCAATCGGAATAGGTCTTTGCGTTTTTCTAGATATGCGCAATAATTGATTGTGTAAACAGCGATTTACTGCACCATGACACTCTGATGCACTAATGCCAAGACTGTTAGATAATTGTTGATATGTCCACTCTATTGAGATAGTTGTTACCACACGATCATCATGCCAACCGCACCACCAGTCATGAGACCTAAGAGTATATAACTCGTCTTCTTGCTGTCTTATTTCCATAGCAAGCAACTTTAAAACCAACAAAACATCTTGACTTTTCATAATTGAAAAAACCATATTTTCTTTATTCGCGAATTACGAATAAATTAAATACAGAAAAATAAAAATGTCAAGAAAATATCACCCCTGCCGATAGCCTTGTGGCGAAACCCCCATCCAACGATGAAAAGCACGTCTAAAACTCGCTGCTTCGCTATAGCCTAACACCGCAGCCGCTTGTTCTACCGTCACACGTTTATTAGTCAATAGCTGTTTAGCCAATTGTTGCCTCACCTGCTCAACTTGCTGTTGAAAATCGGTTTGAGCAGCGTGTAACTTACGTCTTAACGTACGTTCTGACATGGCCAAACGTTTGGCAACTTCGGGCATACTTGGCCAATAATTGGGACTAGCAGTTAATTGTTGTTGTACTTTTTGCACAATATCATCCCTACGTACTAGGGTATTTTGTTGCTCAATCAGCAATTGTTGACACAATAATAACAGTTGTTTTGCAGTGAGTGCATTAGCGGTTTTGAGTGGTAATGATAACAAACGGTTGTCCATACTAAATTGGCAATCGGCTTGTTGATAAAAAATAGGACAACGTAAATAGTTTTGTAAGGCGTGATGATAACTCGGTTGTTGGCCAATAAAATGAACAAATAACGGCGAAAAATCTTCGCCCATTAATTGTCGTGCTACACGAGTAAAACCACAAATCAACTCTTCGGGAGCAAACTGTGCCAAGGCAGGCAAAGGATAATCAAGTTGAGCGCGAATAATAAAATGTTCGGTTTGTTCTATGGCTTGCAAACTCATAAAACTACTGGTTAATCGGTAATAATCCAAACCGTATTTTATCGCTTCCCCCACCGTTGGCGCACTTAACATCGCGTGTCCCAACACACCATAGCTGGATACATTAACTTGTGTGCCAATCATTAAACCCAAATCTACATAACCTTGACCATATAACAGATTTAATAAATTTTCATAATCTTCTGCCGCCAAACGATAATTATCCGTATATAACAATTGCAAGTTATCTAAAGCTAAACTAGCCGCCAACTGTTGATTGCTAAAACCCTTACTTAATGCCCATTCAACCAAAATAATGGCAATATAAGCAGGAATATGAGGTTGTTGAATTAAAACCTGCATCGTTTGAAATTCCACTTTTTTTACACCTTTTTTATACCATTTGGTCGATACTGACTAGCAAGATTTAACACAATCAACTCGTTTCGCCATAGAAAGTTCAGTTAAGGCAGATATTATGGCTAGATTTTTTTCTTCATCGGTATTAGGCATTAGTTTTGCCCTCATCACGGCCACAGTATTATTTCGTCAGTTATCTTGGTTATCTGCCACCAATATTGCCATGCTCTATTTATTATTGGTGATGGCTTTAAGTGCGTATTATGGTCGCCGTGCAGGTATTAGCAGTGCGATTATCGCTGTATTGGCATTTGACTTCTTTTTTGTTGAGCCACGTTTATCCTTTACGGTCGAAGATTGGCAATATTTGATTACCTTTGCGGTAATGTTAATAAGTGCCATCACCATCAGCCAACTGATTAACGTTTTAGCTCAAGGCAAACAACAAGCACAACATCAAGCGCAACTTAATCAACAATTATATCTATTGGCCACCCAATTAGTGAGTGCGCTCAGTCCACAGGACATTTTTGCTATTTGCCAACAGTTTATTGAAGCACAGCTCAAACTTAAGGTTAGTTTTTATATTCCACACCGCGTTTTAGGCACAAGCGAAGATTTAATTTTTGGCGAGTTTAGCCCTCACGAACAACACACACTCAACCACCTATTACAACAAGACTTAACGGTGGCTACTACCTTTTATCATAATCAATCCAGTTATTTACCGCTCAAAGGTCAAACCCGTTTACGTGGCATAATGCGTGTTAGCCACAGTTGTCCAACGCAACACACCACCTTAGAAACGATTGCCTCAATGGTCGCTGTGGCGATTGAGCGTTGGCATTATATTGAAGTCAGTGAACAACAAATATGGCAAATTAAAAGCGAACAATTGCGTAATTCAATTTTAAGTGTAGTAGCCCATGATATTCGTACCCCATTAACCATTATTTATGGTTTGGCCGAGCAGGTACAGCATGAACTGGCGAACCCTCAACATCAACAAAACATTAGTCAAATTTGCCAACACAGTTGGCGATTAAATCAAATGGTTAGCGGCTTATTAGAGTTATCCAAGTTACAATCAGGCTATGTGCAATTAAAACAAGAATGGATTCCTTTAGAGGAGTTGATTGGCACTGCATTGCATGATTTAAAACCATTATTACATCATATCGATATACAATTAAGTGATAATCTCGACACCTTGATTTATGCTGATGAATTATTACTACAAAGAGTCATTAGTAATGTGTTAGATAATGCCGTTAAATACCATGATGGCCAAGGTGCTATTAAAATTTGTGTTGATGTCACTGATAATATAGTGCGTTTAAGTATTGCTAATCCTGCCTCACCTCTCAGCCTTGAACAACAACAGCAAATGTTTGTACCTTTTCAACGTTTGCAACACAGTACCAATGCTCATGGCATGGGTTTAGGCTTAGCAATTTGCCAACAAATTATTGAAGCTCATCAAGGCAAAATTTACTGTCACTGTCAGCAAGATGCTGATAATCAACAACATTATGTAGTGATAAGCATTGAACTACCCACCCCACCTCAGCCACAGGTGCAATCATGATTCAATCATCAACAGATTGGCATATTTTAGTGGTTGAAGATCATCAAGATATTCGTCAATTGCTAGTTCATGCGCTGAAAAAAGCGGAGTTTAAGGTCAGTGCAGCAGCCAATTTAGCCCAAGCTAATGATTTTTTTAGCCAAGACAAAATACACCCTAAGCTGATTATTTTAGATTTAGGTTTACCTGATGGTGATGGCAGTGAATGGATTGCTCAGTTACGTGTTTGGTGTCAAGTGCCGATTATTGTCTTGTCCGCACGTTTTGCCGAACACGATAAAATTAAAGCCCTTGATGCAGGTGCGGATGATTATTTAAGTAAACCGTTTAGTACCGAAGAATTATTAGCACGGGTACGCGCTCAAGCTCGGCGGCTGAGTCAATTGCCGCCACAACAAGCGATGATTAGTTTTGGTCAATTTAGATTTGACCGCCACAAACTGCAATTATGGCAAGGTGAACAATTAGTTCATTTAACCAATATTGAGTATCAACTACTTGCGGTATTAACCGCTCATGCAGGACAAGTTTTAACACATCGCCAATTATTACTGGCGGTATGGGGAGCAAACTTTAGCCAAGAATCTCACTATTTACGCATTTATATCAGTCATTTACGCAAAAAAATCGAAATCAACCCTACTCGTCCAAGCTATTTATTAACCGAAGTCGGTGTGGGTTATCGGTTTATGTTGAGTGGTTGAGCGAAGTCTAAACCAAACCAAGCCAACACAACTCTTAAATGAAAAATCACAATTCAATCCTAACTTTATTATTAAGTTAACTGGGGTTTATTATGTCAAAAAAAGCCAAAACTAGCACCTTAGCGATCGCTGCCTTGGGGGTGGTGTATGGTGATATTGGCACTAGCCCGTTATATGCCTTTAAAGAAGCCTTTGCTCATGGTTTAGCACCCACCGAGTTTAATGTCTTGGCGAGTTTGTCCGCCTTTTTTTGGGCAATTTTACTCATCATCACCTTAAAATATATTTTGGTGGTGTTACGTCACAACAATAATGGCGAAGGTGGTGTATTGTCACTGCTTGCCTTAGCGAATCGTCATGTGGTGCAAGGTAGCAAATTAGCGTCACTGGTCTTTGGTTTAGGCGTATTTGCCGCAGGTTTATTTTATGCCGATGCCTTTATTACGCCTGCTATTTCGGTCTTATCGGCAGTTGAAGGTACAGAAATTGTCGCACCTAGCCTAAAAAACTGGATTATTCCCATCACCCTTGCCATTTTAATTAGCTTATTTATGGTGCAACGTTTAGGCACACAAAAAATTGGTGGTCGTGTCTTTGGCCCAATTGTCATCACATGGTTTGTCACGTTAGCAGTGTTAGGCATCAATGCCATTATTGAGCAACCAAGCGTTTTAAAAGCCCTTAACCCCATGTATGCCATTGAGTTTTTTATTCATTATCCCACCGCAGGTTTTTTATTATTATCCGCCGTGTTTTTAGCGTTAACAGGTGGAGAAGCTTTATATGCCGATATGGGACACTTTGGCGCACGACCCATTCGTTTAGCATGGTTAGGTTTGGTGTGGCCAAGTTTAGTATTAAATTATTTTGGTCAAGGTGCGTTAATTTTACAAAATCCGAGTGCGGTGAGTAATCCTTTTTATTTGCTTGCGCCTGATAGTTTAATGATTTTTTAGTGATTTTAGCTACCTTAGCCACGATTATTGCTTCACAAGCCACCATTGCAGGGGCTTATTCACTGACGGTTGAAGCTTCACGCCTCAATTTATTACCCAGAATTAACGTCATTCACACCTCTAACAGTGAAAAAGGCCAAATTTATATTCCTTTTATTAATTGGTTAATGTTGTTAGGCGTAGTGAGTTTAGTGTTAGTTTTTCAATCCTCTGGTGCTTTAGCGGCGGCTTATGGTTTAGCGGTTTCTGGCACGATGTTAATTACTAGCCTATTGTTAATGTTTATTGTGTATCATCAACGCTCAAACAAAGGTTGGTTAATGTTAAGTCTATTAGCAGTGTTAGCACTGCTCGAATTAGTGTTTGTCATCGCCAATAGCAGCAAGTTTTTAACAGGCGGTTGGTTGCCTGTATTGGTCGGTTGTCTAGTCTTTGGCCTGTTTTATATTTGGCGTAAAGGCAAAAACTTACTCAGTGCCGAACGTCGCCAATTGAGTTTACCGTTAAATCAATTGCCACTATTACTCAATGATATGCACCAAGTACAAGGCACAGCCGTGTATTTAAGCTCTGACCCTGACTTAATTCCCAGTGCCTTATTACATAATCTAAAACATTATCAAGTGATTCATCAGCATAACTTATGTCTCACTGTTAAAACCTTAACCATGCCTTTTGTTGATGAACAACAACGTTATAGTTTGACTATGTTAAGTCCACAATTAGCCCAATTAACCATTCGTTTTGGTTTTAGAGAAGAACCTTTATTAATGCCAGTGTTACAACAACTGCCCTTAGATTGGTCATTTGAGCCATTAAACACTTCCTTCTTTGTCTCCGACACCCTGATTAGTCATCAAGCCAAAACACTCAATCGGCTTGAGTTTGGTGTATTTAATGTGTTGTTTCGACAAGCAGGTGAGGTTTATAGCTTTTTTGGTTTGCCTGCTAATCGTACCGTGTTGTTGGGGTCACAGGTTAATCTTTGACCTTTCGGCTCCGCTCAGGGTGCGTTTTTCGTTGGTTGCCCTTCGACTCCGCTCAGGGAACAGAGTCGGGGTGGTTGAGTGAAGTCGAAACCAAACGAACAATCTCTTAGCCACAGAATTAAAATACGGTCGTATATTAACAAGGCATTTGCTGATTATTGGCGTATGATAAAGCGCATAGCCCTGCACTTTAACCACACAGGAATTTTTGCATGTTACTCGACCGTATTACTCGCCTACTCCCCTACATAAAAACAGGTGGTCATCGCATTACTGTGCCACACGACTTAAAAAGTATTACCACTATCAACAAAGACCGTGAATGTTCACCTGAAAGTTTAGGTTTATCATCATCAGCGATTGATAAAATTTGGCAAAGTGTTGAAGCGTATTATAAAACTGGCTTACATCCTGCAATTACCTTAGTCATTCGTTATAAAGGCCAAATCGTCATGAGTCGTGGTTTGGGTTATAGCCACGTGGGTGCAGCGGGCGAATCGCCTGATGATGGTTCAAAATTAGCGACTGCTGATACACCATTATGTTTGTTTTCTGGCTCTAAAGCCATTAGTGCTATGCTGATTCATAAATTAGCCGAAGAAGGTAAACTTAATATTCATGATCGTGTGAGCCAATATATTCCCGAATATGCGTCTCATGGCAAACATTTAACCACTATTCACGATTTATTAACTCACAAGGCAGGCATTCGGATTATGCCCATTGCCAATCCTAGTCCTGAATTAATGTTTGATTTTGATACGGTAGTGAAAATTTTGGCCGAATCGCCGCCTGTTGGTACGCCTAAAAAACAACAAGCCTATCATGCAGTTACCGCAGGCTATATTTTGGGAGCGATTGCTCAAAAAGTGTCGGGTGAAACCTTACCGCAATTATTAGATAGAATATTGGCCAAGCCTTTGGGTTGTGAACATTTTACCTTTGGTATGGCAGAAGATCGTCGCCATCAAGCAGCGGTTAGCTTGCCGACTGGTTTAGATAATGTGCCTGTGATTAGCAAAATGCTGCATCATATGTTGGGTGTAAGTGACCGTGAAATTACCTCTGCAATTAACTCGCCTCAAGCCCATGAAGCGGTGATTCCTGCGGCGAATATTTACGCCAGTGCCGAAGAAGTCTGTCGTTTTTATCAAATGATGTTGGATGGTGGTTTATGGCAAGGTAAACCCGTCTTTCAAGCCACAACGATAAACAATGCAACAAGACGCGGTAAATTATTATTTGACCACTCCGCCAAAGCCCCGATGCGTTATTCAGCAGGTTTTATGCGTGGCGAAAAACTGTGGAGTATTTTTGGTGCAAATACCGCCGAAGCCTTTGGTCATTTAGGTTTTATTAATATTTTGTGTTGGGCTGACCCTGCACGTGATATTTCGGTGGCGTTTTTAAATACTGGCAAGTCTTTAGCACCCGAAGGATTTATTGGTTTTGCTAATGTGACTAGTACGATTAGTTCGGTGTTTAAGACTAAATAGATGATTAGGGCTTACGCTATGCTGTAAGTCCTAAAGTGTGGTTACGGCGGCTGTTGCCAAATCGATGTTGTTATATCTTTTGTGCAATCATTATACTTTTGACAGGTTGTGTCTTATGCAATTCTTTGATTTTTTCATCAAAAAATTGCTTAAAATCTACTGATGTTTAATCTATACGTCAATATGTTATATATCTATTAGCAATATGCTGGATTTCGCTCCTCTAACCAAACCATTCTACTACACTAAAAAATAACCCGCATAATAATGCGGGTTACATTACCGTTTGAAAACAAAAGTTACTTAGCCTTGCTAACCATGTAATCAACAGCATTTTTGATTTCTTTTTCGGTACATGCAGCACACGTGCCTTTTGCTGGCATGGCACGGATGCCTTTTAAAGCATGATCGTATAATACAGGTGTGCCTTGGGCAATACGAGCCTTCCACGCTACTTTGTCACCAAACTTTGGTGCACCTGCAACCCCTGCACCATGACACATTGCACATACTGCTTTGTAAACATCTTCACCCTTGCGGTCTGGCGCAGCAAAACTTGCTTGACTGGCTAATAAACCAACACTAGCAAGCAATAACATCACTTTTTTCATCATTAAACTCCACACTAAATCAAATAAACCTAGCTTATCAGCATTATTATAAAACAAAGCATCGCCTAAGCAGCTGCGACAAATTGTCGCTTTGTGATACAACAAACATTATTCAAGCCATCATACCCCCTGTTTTTTGTAAGGTTAAATATTTTTCTATCACCGTCATCAGTCTATCAGCAATACCAAAACCAAACTGAGCATCAATTTCTCTAATACAGGTAGGGCTAGTGACGTTTATCTCGGTAATATAATCACCAATCACGTCTAAGCCCACAAACAACAAGCCCCGCTTTTTGAGTTCTTGACTGACTTGGCTTACCAACCAATAATCTCGCGGACTCAATAATTGCGGGACACCGTTGCCGCCTGCCGCCAAATTGCCACGGGTTTCTCCCTCTTGTGGGACACGCGCCAAACAATAAGGAACAGCTTGGCCATCTATCACCAAAATTCGCTTATCGCCTTTAACAATCTGAGGAATATAACGCTGTGCCATGACTGGCAAAGTTTCGTTTTGAGTGAGTGTTTCTAGCGTTGCACCAATATTTAAACCTTGATGTTGAAGCCTAAAAATGCCTGTGCCACCCATGCCATCTAAGGGTTTTACAATCACATCCTGATGCTGGGTTATAAAAGCTTTAATGCGCTGCATTTGACTTGTGACTAAGGTAGGTGTCATACAATGCGCAAACTGCGTGGCAAATAGTTTTTCATTACAATCACGCAAAGATTGTGGCTTATTCACCACTAACACACCTTGCTGCTCCGCACGCTCCAAAATATAGGTAGTATAAATAAAGCGCATATCAAAGGGCGGGTCTTTGCGCATTAAAATGACATTCATTTGAGCCAAATCTATCGTTTGCACTTCACCTAATTGATACCACTTTTGATAATCCTCAAAAACTTGTAAAGGTCTTAGTTGAGCAAATGCTTGTCCATTTTGGATAAACAAATCGTCTTGCTCGGCATAAAACAGCTCATAACCACGCTTAGCGGCAGCCCATAACATGGCAATAGTAGAGTCTTTTTTAATATTGATATAGCGAATATCATCCATGACCACTAATAATTTAATATTCATTAAATTCCCTCTGCCCATTGGTCTAAGTCTCGCGCACCATATTTGCTACGATAGGCGGTCATAGCTGCAACCAACTCCTGATGGCCACCCTGCTCGCGTAAATACTCCACGATTAAATCCAATTTAATAATCGACACCACAGGAATATGATGCTGTTGTACAATTTCTTGAATGGCCGACAACTCACCTGTTCCACGTTCTTGTCTATCTAAAGCCACCACAATACCTGCTGGAATGGCGTGTTGGTGTTCTAAAATATCCAGTACTTCTCTAATAGCAGTACCAGCGGTAATTACATCATCAATAATCAATACTCGCTTGCCTTGCAAGGCTGCCCCCACCAAGTTGCCACCCTCACCGTGATCTTTGGCTTCTTTACGATTAAAACACCACGGTTTATTTATGCCATATTGGTCGTGTAATTGAATAGCAGTGGCACTGGCAATAGGAATACCTTTGTAAGCAGGACCAAAAATAACGTCAAATTCGATGCCTGAATTTTTAATGGCTTCGGCATAACATTTTCCGAGGGCAGACAAAGCCAATCCATCCTGAAACAATCCTGCATTAAAAAAATACGGACTTTTACGACCAGACTTGAGAGTAAACAAGCCAAATCTTAAAACATCACGATGCATTGCCAATTTAATAAAGGCGCGTTGATACTCTTTCATAATAAAAACTTCTTACAAAACACAAGATGCGGTTATCATATTCACCTCTGTAGTGTTTAATCAAGGCAAACTATTCATGCGTGTCGTTTCGGTTAATGTTAATGGCTTGCGCTCGGCCACCAACAAAGGCTTTTTTGACTGGTTAGAGCAAAGTAATGCCGATGTGGTGTGTTTGCAAGAAATCCGTATTCAGCACCATCAGTTGAGTTTAGAACATCAACCTCAGGGCTGGCATGCACATTTTTTTCCTGCTCAAAAAGCAGGTTATGCTGGCACGGCTATTTATTCGCGCCAACAACCCAACACCATTGACAAAGGTTTAGGCTTTGCGTTGTGTGATGATGAAGGGCGTTATATCGCAGCTCGCTTTGGCGATTTAACGATTGCCTCGCTCTATTTGCCCTCTGGTTCTAGTTCGCCCGAAGCACAAGCTAAAAAAGATGATTTTTTAGGTCAATTTTTGCCTATCATGCAACAATGGCGTGATCAAAACAAATCTATCATCATTTGTGGTGATTGGAATATTGCCCATCAAGAAATTGACCTCAAAAACTGGCGCGGCAACCTTAAAAATTCTGGTTTTTTGCCACACGAACGTGCATGGTTAGATACATTATTTAACGACGTAGGCTATGTTGATGCTTACCGAAAACTACATCCTAACGAAGAAGATAATGCTTATACATGGTGGTCAAATCGTGGACGTGCAAGACAAAATAATGTAGGTTGGCGTATTGACTATCAAATTATTAGCCCAGACTTAGCCAATACTCTGCGTCAGGCTAGCGTTTATAAAGATACACCTTTGTCTGACCATGCTCCATTGATTATCGACTATCAATTTGACGTATAGTGCAACAATAGGGTATTTATAGAGTATTGCTATTATTTTTATATACAGGATGAACATCATGAAAAAAAGATTGTTAATTGTACCGCTTGTTTTATTAACCACACTCACTGCCTGTAACACCGCTCCTAAAGGTGAAACTTTTGCTGGACGTTTAATGACTCAAGGCGGTCAAGCACAAGCAATTGCCAAAAAATGGGATAATGGCAGTACAATGGTTAGCAAAGGTGAAAAACTTAAAGAAAAAGGCCAAAAAAATATTGCTGATGGCAAAGAAATGATTGCTAAAGGCGAAAAAATGATTATTGATGGCGACCAAATGATGATTGATGGCAAGAAAGCGATGGCTGATGCCGAAAGCTCTTACGAAACTTTACGCGCTAATCCTGTGCCATTACCAGCCCCAGCAACGACTACACCATGAGCAAAACTGTACTTGATGCCGCCACTCTCGCCAAATGGCGGCAAGACATTATATTTAAAGATAATGTCTTAGGCGATGATTACACTTTTCACTCCACATGGGGCATATTTTCGCCCGAAAACTTAGACGAAGGCTCGTTGTTATTACTTGATTACGTTGAATTTAAGCCTACCGACAATTGCCTTGACGTGGGGTGTGGTTATGGCATTTTGGGGATGGTGTGCGCCAAAAAAGCACCTCAAGGTACTAGTGTATTAGTGGATAAAGATTTTGTGGCGGTGGACTATGCTCGCAAAAACTGCGCACTTAATAAGCTACACAATACCGAAGTGATGCTAAGTAACGGCTTTAGTGCCGTTGGCAATCGCAAGTTTAATATTATTTTGTCTAATCTACCTGCTAAGGTGAGCAAAGAGCAGCATTATTTGTATTTGTATGACGCCTTTGAGCATTTAGAAGTAGGAGGCCGTTTTTATGTGGTAACCATTAACGGTCTGCGTGACTTTATTGCTCGTACCTTTAAGGAGGTATTTGGTAACTACAGTAAGCTAAAACAAGGCAAAACTTATACAGTAGCAATGGCAGAAAAGTGCTAGCCCTTCAACTTCGCTCATGAAGCCGATAAAGTCGGGTTAATAACCCGACCTACCTGCTAATAATCCACCATAAATACCGCTTGCATATCGCGCATATCAAGACCCGACAACAACAGTTTTTCGAAGTCACGGCGCGGCATAGGTTTAGCAAACAAATAACCTTGCATGGTGTTACAACCACGACGCAACAAAAAGTCTGCCTGCTCGGTGGTTTCAACCCCTTCTGCCACTACATTAAGTTTTAAGTTTTGTGCCAAGCCAATGATTGCAGCAGTAATTGCAGCATCGTTAGGGTCATTAATAATATCTTGCACAAAGCCCTTGTCGATTTTTAACTCATCTAATGGAAAACGCTTGAGATAACTCAATGATGAATAACCTGTACCAAAATCATCGACCGATAAGTAAATACCCATTTCTTTGAGTGCTTTTAAGGTTTCGACCGTTTCTTGAACATCCGTCATTAAAATACCTTCGGTGAGCTCTATCACTAAACTATTAGGACTTAAAGACAGCTCTGTTAAGGTACGTTTAATATCTGGCAATAAATTGGGATGATTAAAATTAGCCGCAGATAAGTTAATGGCCAAAGGTACTATCGGCATACCTTTAGCTTGCCAATCATGATTAATTTGACAAGCTTGCTGTAATACCCATGTGCCTAACTCAATAATAAACCCTGATTCTTCGGCAATCGGAATAAAAGTTAACGGTGATACCATACCTCGTTGTGGATGCTTCCAACGTAATAAGACTTCCGCACCCACAATCACGCCTGTCATTGGGTTAATTTTAGGTTGAAAATACAGTTCTAATTGGTCTTGTTCAATGGCTTTACGCAAATCATTTTCGAGAGCAAACTTATCTAACACCACATCATTCATCGTTTTATCAAAGAACTGATAAGTGTTACGACCTCTGTCTTTGGCGGCATACATGGCCAAATCGGCATTTTTAATTAGAGTTTCGACGTCAGAACCATCTTGAGGGCCAAGTGCAATACCAATACTAGCAGAGACCAATACTTCCTGCCCCAGTCCTTCGATAGGTTGAGCGATAACATCCAAAATACGACGTACAATTTGCGCTGCATCTTCTGGTTGCTCAATATCGGTCAAAATAACGGTAAACTCGTCACTGCCTAATCGAGCAACTTGCTCAGACTTTTGATCTTCTTCATAATGCAAAGCGGCAATATCGCAACCGCGAATACAAGAGTTAATACGATTGCCAATGGTCTGAAGTACCAAATCACCCGCAGGTTGACCTAATGTATCATTAATACGTTTGAAACGATCTAGGTCAATAAAAAGCAAGGCACATTGAGTACTTTGGCGCAAGGCACGTTGCAATTCGTGCTGTAATAGCTCCCGAAATAGTTGGCGATTTGCTAAACCCGTCAAATTATCGTAATAAGCTAAGCTACGAATACGTTTTTGAGCATCAACCAATTCGGTAATGTCTTGGGTAATACCTTCGATATAATCAATTTCGCCTGTCGGCTTGATAAATACACGCGCTTGTTCGTGCAACACACGCATACCATTATGCGGTGCAGAAATTCTAAACTCTTGTTGATACGATTGGGCTTGTTTTTGGGCTTGCTCTAAAGCTTTTTTGACCCGTGCTTGGTCTTCGGCATGAACTTGCGGCAAAATCGCAAACATCGAAGATGCTAACTTTTTTTTGTCTGCGCCATAAATTCGGTAATATTCATCAGAGCGTTCGGTTCTGTCTTCTTGCGGATACCATTCCCAACTGCCCAAATGCGCTAACCGTTGAGCATTAGCCAAAGCTGTTTCGCTGTGCGTTAGCTGCTCTAAGGTACGACTGGCTCGCAAAATATAATGAATACGATAACCTAATAACTTCCATTTAATAGGTTTAGCAAAAAAGTCCGTAGCGCCACACTCATAAGCCTGCACAATGGACTCATTATCGTCCAAACCAGTTAGCATAATAATAGGTAAATGTGGTGTAGAAGCGCGTATTTGCTGACATACGGTATAACCATTTAAATCGGGCAATACAACATCTAACAACACCAAATCTGGTTTATGCTCGACTGCCGCTTGTAAGCCTAGTGCAGCGGTTTGAGCAGTAATGACAGTAAATCCTTCTTCTGACAAGAGTTGTAAGGCAATCTCGCAAATGACTTTATCGTCATCAATAAGAAGAACTTTTTTTTGCGGCATAACTAATTTTACCCAAACAAAGGCCTTATGATACGTTACTCTTTAACGCATCATACAGAAAAAAATTAAAGACCAGCCAGTATTCTTACTAACTGCTGATAATCAACACGCAAACTCTTTATCAAGTCGTGGAGTTGCATATCCTGCTGCCGCTTTGCAGCGTATTCTATTTGTTTTGCAATATCGGCGAGTGCATAAGCACCAATCGCTAAGGAAGAAGACTTTAACGAGTGCGCCAAACGAAAAACCTGCTCTAGGTCGGTGTTTGCCAAAGCAGTGCTAATTCCGTCAACCATTGTGTTAGCTTCTTGCTGAAAAAGCACAACGACGCGCTTTACTAATGGTGATGCTAATCCTGCTGTGCCTCCAAGCTTAACTAGCACTGATATCTCTAATGTATTTAAGGTTTGAGTCTCTTGGTTTAACATACGAGGCAGCTTTTGTGATTGTAAAACATTTTTGTGGAAGGTTGAGCATTGTTGTTCTCAATGACACCAAAATAGCGACAAAATGCGTCACATCCACTTTACTGATGTGTCCAACATTGGACACAAGCTGTCAAATAACGTCATACGGTTTTATCATTAGCGCATTTTGTACAAGCGTACAATATTAAAAAACCGTTTATGCAAACTACATCACATTTTTATGTTGGATAAGATTGTTTTTTGCAAAGCACAAACAATCTTTCCAAATTATATGTTAGCCAGCTAAGACTTGTTGCTGTTTTTGAATTAAGGTTTTAATACCATTTTCTGCTAAAGCTAACATCGCATCGGCTTGCTCACGGCTAAACGGCTTACCTTCGGCTGTGCCTTGTACTTCAACAAATCCACCTTGTTGACTCATCACCACATTCATGTCGGTATCACAATTAGAATCTTCTTCATAATCCAAATCTAAGACTGCTTGTCCTTTTACCACTCCCACCGAAATAGCGGCAATCATTTGTGTTAAAGGATCATGCTTAATCATTTTTTTGCTACGCATATGGTTTAAGGCATCGACTAAAGCCACCGCGCCACCTGTAATTGAAGCGGTACGTGTGCCTCCATCGGCCTGAATGACATCACAGTCAATGGTAATGGTATTCTCACCCAATTTTTTTAAATCGACCATCGCTCTTAAACTACGGCCAATTAAACGCTGAATTTCTAAAGTACGGCCACCTTGTTTGCCTTTTGATGCTTCACGATCATTACGTGTGTGTGTTGCACGAGGTAACATACCGTATTCGGCAGTAATCCAGCCCTCACCTTTGCCTTTTAAAAAGCGTGGCACGCCTGCTTCAACAGAAGCGGTACATAAAACTTTAGTTTCGCCAAACTCTATTAGCACAGAACCTTCAGCATGTTTGGTAAAATTTCGAGTAATCTTGATGACACGCAACTCATCAGGATTACGTCCATTACCCCGTTTAAATACTGCGTCTTTAGGAATAGATGCTGCTAAAGCTTGTTGTAAATTGGCCATTATGATAATCCTCTGTTTATAAATTGATTCCGCGCTTGGTGCCGCATAACGCCTATTCAATGACAAAATTTTGCGCCAATTATACGATGAAGTCGCTACAATCGGCTGTTAAGATGTGAATTTTTATATAATTTTTGAGGTTTAATGATGATTTACAGCATGACGGCTTTTGCCCGCCGCGAATTAAGAGGCGACTTTGGTTTGCTAGTGTGTGAAATTCGTTCTGTTAATCAGCGTTATTTAGAAGCCAACTTACGTTTAGCCGATGTCGTGCGTGAGTTAGAAATGCCCCTGCGTGACAGGTTACGCCAACAATTAAGTCGTGGCAAAGTCGATGTGTGGATTAAACACGAAGCGGTTGAAAGTAATTTATCAAACATTCATATCAATCAAGAGTTGGCGGCACGTTTAGTGGAAGCTGCCAGCCAAATTGACCAATTGGCACGCCATGCTGCCCCACTCAATGCCGCTGATATTTTGCGTATTCCTGGTGTAGTGTGTGTGGCTGAGCCTAATCAAAAAGCTCTGTTAGCTGCTACGCAAAGTTTGTTTGATGACACCTTAAGCGATTTTGTGGCAATGCGTGCCCGTGAGGGACAAGCCTTGCAACAGTTTATTACACAGCGTTTAGATTTAATTGCTGCCGAATGTGACAAAGTGCGTGAGCGTATGCCACATATTTTGGCCTATCATCGCCAACGTATGCTCGACCGTTTACAAGATATTAAAGCTGAGCTTGATAACGACCGTTTAGAACAAGAAATGGTGTTGTTTGCCCACAAAATAGATGTTGCTGAGGAGTTAGATCGTTTAAGCGCGCATTTAGTAGAAATTAAACGCGTATTACAACAAGGCGGTGCAGTGGGTCGTAAACTCGACTTTTTGATGCAAGAGTTAAATCGGGAAGCTAATACGCTGGGTTCTAAATCCGTAAGTGCTGATAGCTCTTTGTCTTCTGTAGAATTGAAAGTGTTGATTGAACAAATGCGCGAGCAGATTCAGAATATAGAATAAGCTGTCAAGCCATGTTTTAAGGTGTCAAACCTAATAATTAGCCCTTGTATATCAAGGTTTTTTTATTTCTTAACGTGTCGTAACGTGTCATAAAATCACCTATACTTAGTGTAGCTAATTGGGTAGCTGTATTTTACAAGCTACCTAATATGTCAATTTTTTATCGTGTAATCACGCATAAAAAACACCAAGCCTTTATTTGTAAGGCTTACAAGCTGTCATGTAGTTATTAGGTGTAGCTATGAATAATTTAACTGATTTAAAAATCAAAAATCTGATAAAACAAGGTGAAGCCATAGCTATATCAGACGGTGGCGGTTTAACTTTCACCCTCAGCAAAGAAGGCGCAAAACGTGGGCAAGGTTCATGGATTTTGCGCTATACATTCAACGGCAAAAAGAAAGAATTAACCCTCGCTAAATATCCTGCTATTAGTCTAAAAGATGCGCGTTTAATGGCAGAGACAGAACGGACACGCATTGCCAAAGGGATTGATGTTGCACAGGTCAAACAAGAAAACAAACGCGAAGAAAGTAAAGTTTACAACTTTGAAGTCGTTACTCAAACATGGCTTAATGCCAAGATATTAGCCTCCGACATTAAACACAAAAACATTCCGCAACGTGTCATTAGTCATAATCTTTTACCTGTATTTACTGGCCGTGACATACGCACCATTACACTTAAACAAATAGACACCCTTTTAGCCGATATTGTTGCGAGAGGTGCGCCTACAGTAGCTAATGATGTGTTGCACTATTTAAAACGGATTTTTCAATATGCCGTTAGAAAAGGATTGCTTGATGTGAATATCATATGGGATTACACCGCCAAAGATGCAGGGGGTGAAGAGAAAAAACGTGAACGCTACTTAAAACAAGAGGAACTAGCAGCCCTATTTGTTGCCATGCGTGAAAGTCGCAATTTTGGCCGTCAAAACGAAATAGCCGTGCATTTATTGTTAATGCTTTGTGTGCGCAAAATGGAACTACTGGCCGCTAAGTGGGACGATTTTAATTTAGAGCAAGGCTTGTGGTTATTAAACGGCAACAACAAAACAGGCAAGGAGTTGGCTATACCACTACCGATGCAAGCTATTCCCCTATTACATGAATTAAAAATCTTTGCTTGCGGTAGTCCTTATTTATTCCCTTCGCGTTTAGTGCGTCAAAATCAGCGTTTTGGCCATGTGTCACCTGATACCTTAAACCTTGCATTAACTCGCTTAGAGCTTAGCGACATAGAACACTTCACCGTACACGATATGAGACGCACAGCGCGTACACACTTATCTATTTTGGGTGTGCCTAGTGACATAGCCGAACGAGCCTTAAACCACACCATTAAAGGCATGGAGGCGCATTACAACCAGTATCAATTTTTGCGTGAGCGTAAAGAGGCGTTAGATAAGTGGGCGGACTTTTTGGAACGATGCGCCAATGGTCAACATTACAACGTCATTCAGGGTCAATTTACTAAGGTTAGTTAGCGTATTGGCCATACCTAGCCTGACGAGGCGAAAGAACAGCTTGCCCTTAACTGTTTTGGTATGGCCTTCTATTTTTAGGGGCAATTTATATAAGGGCTTTTTATGAATACCAGCGAGGGATTAATTCCAAAATGGGACAAATGGTTAAACATGATTGACGCAACAGACTTTCAACTTGTTGCGTTATCACTCAACTACGAGCCTCCATCTACGCTTAAAACAATTACTCGTTTTCAGGGGTTATCGTGTTATGCCCAGCGACTATCCATCATTAAAAATCATATAACTAATAAACAACTTCCTTATGAGCAAAGAAGATGCAGCAGCACGGATAAATTTGAAAACTATGTGCAATTGAATGCTTTTGTTAAATGGGCGGTTGATGTTATGACATGGGATTTACCACCCGAATTACTCACCGTCTATAACGTATCTGCACCATTAGCATCTAGCCAAAAACTGATTGAAGAAAATGAATTACTCAGGCAACAGCTAAGTGATGCTCATGCCAAAATTGATGTACTGAAAAAACAAATCCCTATAGATGATGACCGTTCCGAAACTACCTACTTAAACATTATTGGTAGCCTTGTGTATTTAATGCTTAGCGAATCACCATCTAAGAAAAAGCTATCAGTTTTTAAATCTCAATCGGCAATTATAGATTCCATTATTTCACATTATCCAAACACTTACGGACTTACCAAAAGAAACATAGAACAAAAGTTTTCAGAGGCTAATAAACAATTATCGGCACCGCAATTGCGGTAGGTGTTATCGCAATTGCGGTGTATTAGTTCTTATCGGTTGCTACCTTGTGTCATACCCAGACAAGAGGCAACCGAACATGAAACAACCAACTTATGAGTATGGCGTATTACCAGCAACAGGTTTTGTAAGAGAAAAACAGCTAATTGGTGGCGGTATTTTGCCCTTTAGTGCTAAGACTTTATGGCGCAAAGTAAAAGATGGCACGTTCCCAGCACCCGTAAAATTGGGTGAACGCATGACGGCATGGAAAGCTGAAAGCGTCCGTGAGTGGCTAGATAGTCGTGTGTAAGGGAGTACAGATAATGACGACTTTAAACCTAGCATTAGCAGTTTTTCATTATTTGCGAGGCAAGTATGAGCAGTTAAAAACACATAAAAGCAAAGGCCATGATGCGTCAACATCACAGCCTTTAAAGCCATCCACCGAGTTAAAGAGTAATGACTTATGATTAAGTATAACAGTCAGGGCAATGCTTTGCCTAAAGAAATTGAAAAGCTAATTGCACGCAATTTAAAAGACGACCATCAAGACCTAATACGCGAACAACAGTACCAACAATACGCAGCCGATGGTTATAACGTGTTGGCAGGTTTTTTTAACGCTAAAGGTGCAGGTGATGGATGGAATAAGGCAGACCGCCATATATTGCAGCCTATTGAAGCTCATCAAAACGCCTTAGATAATCCCAGTGCCAATACCGTGATTTTATGCGGTACTAAAAGCAAACCATACAACAGCACAGGCTTATTAATTGTCGATGTCGATATAAAAAATACCCGAAACCAACAGGATAAAGATGACTGCTACCAAGCGTTAAAAAAACTTTTAGGTGATATAGCAGATCATCCAACAGTAATTACAGCTACTGGAGGTTGTCATTTTTATATTGCAGTACCGCATGACCAAGCAGCTTTAATACCCAACATTGCCGCCTTATTGTTAGCGAGTGGGGAAAAGATCAACGGTAAATATGTTTGGGAAATTGAGTTGCTAAGCACAGGTAAATTAGTACAAGCCATTCCAACAACACTAACAATTAATGGCCAAAAAACACCTTATCAGTGGGGAAGCGGTATTGTATTGAATGTGATACCTGATTTATTGATCAACGCAATTAATACCGCTCAAACACCAAAAGCATCCAAAACAAAATCAAGCAATGAAGATGTATTTGCCACCGTCAAACGTGCAGCACAAGGACGTTGGCCTGCTATTTTTAGCCGTATTGGTATCACCCTACCACCCGACAATAATCACGCGCCATGCCCTGCCTGTGGAGGTACAGACCGCTTTAGATATGATGATATAGACGGACACGGTACTTTTATCTGCAATCGAGGCGGCAATGGCATTTTATCAGGTGATGGTTTTGCATTGATTCAACACAAGACAGGCGCAACCAGTAGCGACGCCTTAAACATGGTTCGGAGTATTGTTTTACCTGACTATCAAAAAAAGCCCTTTGAACCAAAGCAAAACCATACAACACAAAGCACAGACGAAGAAGCAATAGAAACCCACCGAAACGCACCACGCGGCAACGATGCCATGCTATACGGTATTTTTGGAGACTTTGGACGTATAGCTGCTAAAAATACCGAAGTTAATCCTTATGCAGCCGCTTTTAACTTAATGACCTATTTGTCGTCTGCAATTGGTAGAGATGTATTTTTTTATGTTGGCAATGATATACACCATGTACGTCTTTTCGGTTTGCATATTGGCAGATCAAGCAAAGGGCAAAAGGGAGGCGCACACTCATTACTTAATCGAGTGGAAAAACACCTAACAGAACGTGAGCCAACACTAGCACCAAGAAAGCATACAGGCGGATTATCTTCGCGTGAAGGTTTAGCCGCGTTATTGCATGATGGTTATATGGACGGCAAACAAGAAGTTGAGCCAATTACCGATAAACGTCTTTTTATTCGTGAATCAGAATTTGCCAACGTCATGCACCAAGCCTCACGAAACGGCAACACTCTTTCAGCCGCTTTAAGAGATGGATGGGATGGCATAGGTTCACAGCCTGCAACAAAACATCGGGGAATGTGGTCAAGCAATCCACATATCACCATAGCAGCCGCTTGTACCCCAGTTGAGTTAATCACCTTAACCACCAAAAACGATGTATCTAATGGCTTTTTAAATCGTTTTGTTATTTTTTGGGCAGAACGGACAAAGCTAGTGCCATTTCCTGAAAGTACGCCACAACATACCGTTGAAGATTTAGCACAGCGATTATCTAATATTATTGCATTTGCAAAAGGTGATTATTGTTGGGACAAAAACCCCAGTTTAGCCGTTGAAAACACAAGGCAAATTACGCTGAGTGATGAGGCTAAAAAAGTATATGGCCATATTTATATAAAAGTATTCCCTAAGTTAAACGATGGTGAAAAAGTCACCGCATTAACCGAACGTAAAGCCCCTTATTTATTGCGTATAGCCGCCTTATTTGCATTATCTGATTTTAGCCTAGTGATTGAGGCACACCACATTAACGCAGCCCATGAGTGGATTAAATACTGGCATGAATCAGTAAAATTTATTTTTAATGATGAAGCCGAAGAAGTCGAAAACTCACAAATAGCAATCAATGCCGAAAAGATACTTGATTACTTAAAGTCTAAAGGCAGTAAACACAAAGCAACCCAAACCGAGCTATCAGAAAACGTCTTTAACAAGCACGAAAGTAGTAAAGAGATTAATGCAGCCATTAGCAGCTTATTAAGCACCACTCCGCCACAGATAGAAGTCTTAACTGGAGAGCGTGCGGATGGTAGTAATGGACGAAAACCAAAACTTTACGCACTTTTTAAAAATTCGCAAAACCCTTGCGAAATTAGCGAAATTAGCGAAATAACTACAGCCGCAACAAAAAACCCTAAATTCGCAAAATGCGAAATTAGCGAAATTAGCGAAATTAGCCCCCTAAATTCGCAAACTGATGATGGTTTGAATAGCGAAATAACCCTAAATTCGCAAACTTCGCAAACTTCGCAAAGCGTGCGAAATAATGAAAACCCTACAGCCTCTAGTAACTTCGCTAATTTCGCAAACTTCGCAGACACTTGCGAAGATAGGGAGGCTTTTTAATTATGTCAGCGTTAAACCTTTATCATAATTTAATTGGTCAAGGCTTTAAGTTATCCATCAGTGGGGACAAAATAGAACTTGTCCCTGCTTCACGCTTAACTGACAGCCAACGAAACGCAATAAAACAACATAAAAGCGAGTTACTTATTTTACTGGGAACAAACAGCACTAAACCTCAACAACACACCGCAAACAATTCACCACCATACAGCACAAACGAGTTATTAAACTACTACGAAAAGCCATTGTTTCATCATTTATTGGCTTGCCCCTACTGTCATATAGAAAGAGCCGAATACTGTGTCAATGGTTATGCAAATGGCAGTATTTATGATGCGTTATTGCTCAATCGCGAAGATGCACAAGCCATTCGTGCATCATTAGCTTTGCGTGTAGATAAAGCTCTTATATCAGGTTATCGGCGTTATATACCATTTAGTATTGAAAACGGAGACCAGTCATGAGTGTAAAAAATATCTCTCCAGTCGTTGCGGCACAAGACGGCGAGCTAGTACCTCTCCCCCCTGCAAAAATAGATTTACGCGATGCCCACGCTATAAGACGTGAACTTGCAAGTGTGTACCGCGATATGCGAAACGGCACAATAGAAACGCAAGAAGGAACACGCTTGGCCTATGTTTTGGACATGATACGCAAGGCATACGAAACATCGGTGATACAAGAGCGTTTAGAGCTTATGGAGCGCACTATCGCGCATAGGAAAAATTAACATGTTAAAAGACCCCATTGGTAAAATGTATCAGCACCTAAGTAGCCAAGAACTCGCACTGCTTGCTTTTGCTAACTTGACTAATAACAACCCACTAGAGGATGCACGTATTACGGATACTGTGCCACGTCATCGCTATTTGTGTTTAGATACGACCTTTACAAACCATTTAAATCGTGTTTTTTATATGGCTTGTTTGTGGTCTATTGAGTATTGGCGGTGTCGTACACAACTCATGGCTGTTAGAGGCATTTGTTTATCCGCAGAATTGGGCATAACAAACAGGGACAAAGAAAAAGAATACGCTTTACTGGATTATCACTCAGCACAAATGGCCGCTGTAGAGGTGGCACTGATAGAAATATGTGACGAGTTTAGAATAGATATTAACGCTGTGAGGCAAATTGCAGGTATAACCCGTATCAACAAACAGGAAAATACTCCCAACGCCGACTATTTGCAGGAGCTTAAGAAGTATATGTGTCAAGTGCTGATTGAATAACAAAGCCGCTATAAGCAGTTTCTACCCTCCTTAAACAGTACGTTTTGTGTATATAGTTCTTGGAGCAACAGACTGTCTTTAAGGCGTTTTTGCCATTTGTGGTTACTAACTCAACAACACCTACAATGAGTCAAAAGTCCCCTGCGGATTATTGTTCTCTTTTTTATGACTCTAAGATACTCTCTATTTTGGATTTTGTTATGGGTTTTTCTACCTAGATCGCAAATTAAACAAAAGACAAGTTTTTATTTAAATGGAGGTTTTTATGCGCGATAACCTAACAACCCTTGTTAATATTGAACGTGCCCTTAGTGATCCGCAGTTCTGTCATGATGTCCCCGACACATGTGATTTGTGTGGGACATCATTTGAAGAAGCCGAATTTCTTGTTGATGGTGAAGCTAAAGATACAACTCAGATTTCTTTACCTGATGGAGGGGCTATGGGGCAATGGGCGTATATGTGTGCAAAATGTTTCGCCGACTACGGTGTGGCAATCAAGTGGGGACGTGGCCAACTTTATAAGCAAATTGAGAAGGATACATGGTTGCTTGTGGCGGGGTTTCCACCTGATGAGTAATATACCATCACCATGCCAACTCACACTTTAAAACACCGATTACCGTTTGTCTTTAACACTAAAACTCTTATAAAATCCCTGCCACTTGACAACAACACCCATATCATTAAGGACTTATCATGAATCACCAAGCTCTCTCCTCGTTTATTTGGTCTGTAGCCGAATTATTGCGTGGTGATTATAAACCCTCAGAATATGGCAAAGTCATTTTACCGTTTACCGTGTTGCGCCGTTTAGATTGTGTTTTAGAAGCTACTAAACCTGATGTTTTAGCCGAAATTGAAGCGAAAAAGTCCTTAGGTATTAACTTAGAACCGTTTTTATTGCGTAAATCAGGTGCGAGTTTTTATAACAGTTCACCCATCGACATGAAAAAGCTCATGGGCGATCAAGACCACATCAAAGAAAACCTTTACAGCTACATTCAAGCCTTCTCGCCAGCGGTGCGTGATATTTTTGAACGCTTTCATTTTGACGTTCAAATAGAGCTGCTAGATAAGCGCGGCCTACTTTATCAAGTGGCCGAAAAATTTGCCAACATCGACCTTCACCCTGATGCTGTTAGCAATAACGACATGGGACAAGTGTTTGAAGAGTTAATCCGTAAGTTTGCCGAGATTTCTAACGAAACCGCTGGAGAACACTTTACCCCACGTGAAGTGATTCGCTTGATGGTGAACTTGCTGTTTATTGAAGATGACGAAGTATTAAGCAAAGCGGGCGTGGTGCGTACCATTTATGACCCCACGGCAGGCACAGGCGGAATGTTGTCGGTGGCAGGCGAATACTTAGCCGAGTTAAATCCACAGTCACGGTTAACGATGTTTGGCCAAGAGCTTAACGATGAATCCTTTGCTATTTGTAAGGCTGATATGCTGATTAAAGGTCAGGATGTCGCCAATATTGTCGCGGGTAACACGCTGTCGGACGATGGTCATCCGCACAAGAAATTTGATTATATGTTGTCTAATCCACCGTTTGGTGTGGAGTGGAAAAAAGTCGAAAAAGACATTCGTAAAGAACACGAGCAGCAAGGCTTTAATGGTCGTTTTGGTGCAGGTTTGCCGCGTGTTAGCGATGGTTCGTTGTTATTTTTAATGCACTTAATTTCTAAAATGCGCTCTGCGGTGGATGGCGGTAGTCGCTTGGGTATTGTCTTGAATGGTTCACCGCTTTTTACGGGTGGCGCAGGGAGTGGCGAAAGTGAAATTCGGCGTTATGTGTTAGAAAATGATTTAGTCGAAGCAATTATCGGTTTGCCGACTGATATGTTTTACAATACAGGCATTAGCACTTACGTGTGGATTTTATCTAACCGTAAACCTGACCACCGTAAAGGTTTAGTCCAGTTAATTGATGCCTCTAGTTTTTGGCAAAAGATGCGTAAGTCTTTAGGTAGCAAACGTAAAGAGTTATCCGACGAGCATATTGCCGATATTACTCGTTTGTTTGGTCAGTTTTTAAAAGCAGACTTGGCGACAGTGTTGGATGCCGAAGGCAAAGAAATAAGCCGCCAATTGATTAACAATCACAGCCCTGCCCCTATTGCACCGCAAGGTGGCAAAGTCAAACTTGCGCCTATTGCTCGCATCTTTAAAAATAGCGAATTTGGTTATAGCACTATCACCGTTGAACGTCCGTTGCGTGATGAGCAAGGCAATATTGTGATGAATACCAAAGGCAAACATAAAGGCAAACCAATGGCCGATGCCAATTTGCGCGATACTGAGAATGTGCCGTTAAGTGACGATATTGAGAGCTATTTTAAGCGTGAAGTGTTGCCTCATGTGCCTGATGCGTGGATTGACCACGAGAAAACCAAAGTCGGTTATGAAATTCCGTTTAACCGTCATTTTTATGTCTATCAGCCGCCGCGTGATTTGGCCGAGATTGATGCCGACTTAAAACAAGTGACGGACAGTATTTTGGCAATGATTGCAGGGTTATCGGCATGAAGCAAAACTCTACGCCCACCACCACACAAACAGCCTTTGACGATGTGTTACACCTAATTGATTCAGCCAAGCAACGTGTTTACCGCGCAGCTAATACCGAGTTAATTGATTTATATTGGCAAGTTGGCGAATTGATTAGCAAAAAAATAGCCTCTGCCGAATGGGGTGATGGTGTTGTGGCTCAACTTGCGGATTTTATTGCACAAACACAACCCAATTTACGCGGCTTTACGCAACGTAACTTATTTAGAATGCGTCAATTTTATGAAGCTTATCAAGGTGATACAAAAGTGTCACCACTGGTGACACAATTATCGTGGACACATAATCTCACCATTCTTAGCCGCAGCAAACGCCCCGAAGAACGCGAATTTTATTTAAAAATGGCCATTCAAGAAAAATGGAGCAAGCGTGAGTTAGAGCGTCAATTTAATACGGCTTTATTTGAGCGTGTGGTATTAAGCCCTGTAAAAACATCGCCGATTGTTGCACAACACTACCCAAAAGCATTGGATGTTTTTAAAGATAGTTATGTGGTTGAGTTTCTTAATTTACCTTCGACACATAACGAAGCGGATTTGCATAAGGGGTTGTTGCTTAAACTGAGGGATTTTTTATTAGAGCTTGGGCGTGACTTTTGTTTTATTGGCAGTGAGTATGCTTTACAGGTAGGCAAAGCAAGACTTTGCCTTAGACTTGTTGTTTTTTCATCGGATTTGAAATTGTTTGGTTGCGATTGAATTAAAAGTGACAGCGTTTGAACCGCGCGACCTTGGGCAACTTGACCTTATTTAGAGGCTTTAGACCAAGACCATCGTAAGCCCCACTGAAAACCCTGCAATTGGGGTGTTGTTGTGTGCGAGTAAGGATGATGAGGTGGTGGAATACGCTTAATCGGTCGTTGTCCCGCCTGCCTTGATTGCGGAGTATGTGACGCAATTGCCCGATAAACAGTTGCTTTGCATGACAAGTTACATGAATTTTATGTGCAAAATATGCCACAAGGAGAACGGGCATGAGCTTTCCACGTTATGCAGAGTATAAAGATAGTGGGGTTGAGTGGTTGGGGGAGATTCAAGTCATTGGCAAGTGTCCCTTGTAGAGGTGTTGTTGAGCATATTGTTGAAAAAAATACAGACAACGCCTTATCTAATTACTATACACTTATGGCAAATATCGGTGTCATAAAGATATGAGGATAAAGGAGATATTGGTAATAAAATACAGATTATTAAATGTAAAATTGTAAAAAAGGGACAACATGATGTCAGCATGAATTACTCGATTGGTTCATATGGTATGTCACCTTATGATGGGATATGTAGTCCTGTTTATATTGTATTGCAGTCATTATCAGGAATCTATTTAAGAGCGATTCGCATTAAGAATATTCGAAAATTCTTTTTCAAAAATATTTATCTATTTTTGAAATGGAATATTGGAACATCGTGCAGCGATAAATTGGGATGATGTTAAACTAAATATGTACCACTCCCTCCTCTAGACGAGCAGGAGCTTATTCTAAATTTCCTCGACCACGAAACTGCCAAACTGGACAACTTAATTAACCAACAAAAAAAGCTCATTGACTTGTTAAAAGAAAAGCGTCAACCAAATCATTAGCCATGCCGTAACCAAGGCTTAAACCTAATGCCCCCATGAAAGATAGTGGGGTGGAATGGTTGGGGAAAGTGCCTGAGGGTGGGGGTTTTAAGGTTAAAAATATTATTCAATCTTTGGAGTCAGGTTGTAAGTGTAAATGCAGCTGATATTCCAGCTCAAAAGATGAATTAGGTGTCCTTAAAACTAGTTGTGTATATACACAGGCTTTTCGCATTAGAAGAAAATAAAACTGTTATTCATGACACAAAGAGTAAAATGTAAAGTTCGTAAGGGTGCGATTATTATTAGTCGAATGAATACACCTGAACTTGTTGGAGCTAGCGCATTAGTAAAAGTTGAGACTGATAATATTTATTTGCCAGATCGTCTTTGGCAAACAATATTCTTTGAAAATATCGAGGTTGATGCTGAATATCTAGCACATTTATGACGTGAAGGTTTTCGAGATCAAATTGCTTTAGGGGCTGAAGGTGCTAGTAGTAGTATGCAGAATATTGCGAAAGAAGATTATTTGAATATCAATTGTTTATTACCAACTATAGAAGAGCAAATTCAGATTAGAACATATATTGAAAATAGACTTTTAATTTTGAATCAATTACACGATAAAGCCGAATCCGCAATCCAACTACTCCAAGAACGCCGCACCGCGTTAATATCGGCGGCGTAACGGGTAAAATTGATGTGAGAGGGTTTGTATGACTTCAACAACTCATAGCAACAATTTGACCTCTTTGATCCAGCAACCACACAAACAGAAGAAACGACAAACAATCAGCTAACAAATAGCCAATATAGCAACTACGTCGTTTATGTGGACGAAAACGGCGATCATGGCATGGAAAACCCAGACCCCACCTACCCCGTGTTTGTACTCGCATTGTGCGTATTTCATAAGAGACATTATTGCGAAAGGGTTGTTCCTGCTCTCGAAAAATTCAAATTCAACCATTTTGGCCATGATTTAGTAGTGCTACACGAACGAGACGCAAGAAAAAGGCGCATTTACTTTTTACTAATCGACAGCACAAAAAACGATTTTTGGCAAGTTAACGAGCATTATTGACTTCTTTGTTTTAATCAGTTGTGCCATTGATAAACTGGCACTCAAGGCGAAAGGGAGGTGTTACAAACCCTTACCATTTGGCACTCGGATTTGTTTAGAAACTCTTTACGAATTTTTGCAAGAAAAAAATCAAGACACCGTTTTAACCCATGTAGTTGGAGTGCAGGGGCAAAAGAGGATAACGAACTTGAGTTGGAGTTTCGTAGAATGTGTGATGGTGCAAAATAGGACTCAGCAAGCCGTTGCCCTTTGATATTGTTTTTGCCGATAAAAAGTTAATTCGTCAGGCTTGCAATTGGCAGACTTGGTGGCACGTCCTATTGGCTTACACGTTTTACGCCCTACACAGGCTAATCAGGCTTTGACACATTGAAGTCTAAATTTGTTAGCGGCGGCAGAAAAAACGTAGAATAGGTTTTGAGGAGTGGGGATTAAAAATTTTTCCCATTTGTAGAAAGCGAAAAGCCCCGATGAACTCACCGAGGCTACAACGCCGACCGAGTACTCTGATCCACTTACGGCGAAGTATAATTGGCTGCTGCAAAAAAAGCAATAAAATCTGTATAAAAATATTTATTCAATCCTTATGTAAATTTTTGACCTTTTTTTACATAAGAAAAATCTTATTAAAATTTTCTAGCATTTTTACATAAAAGATGCCCTGAAATGCTTGAGACACGGAGAGACACCGCGGAAGAAAAACTCCACAAGGAAATCGCGTTTGAAAACATCTGCAACCATTTGGCGGCTCATGGTTGGTTATACAGCGAAGGCGATGCCGTAAACTACGACCGCCTTTAACCGCACTTTACCCTGCCGATGTTATCGCGTGGATACAAAGCACTCAGCCGCAAGTATGGCAAACTCGGTTAAAAATCATGGTGCAACGGCTCAAAAAGTTGTACTTGACCGCCTGCGTAAACAACTCGATGACCAAGGCACGACAACAGTATTGCGTCACGGCATAGAACTATTGGGCTTACGTCAGCCCTTGCAATTAGCGCAGTTTAAACCTGCACTGGCGATGAATCCCCGACACAAAATGAACATTTCACCAATCGCTTGCCGTCGTGCGCCAAGTACGTTATTCACTGCATAACGAAAATAGCATCGACTTAGTATTATTTGTTAATGGCTTACCCATTTGCCACCGTAGAGCTAAAAACCAGCTACCCCAAAAGCGTGAATGATGCTATCGACCAATATCGCTACGACCGTCACCCTCGCCCCGAAATCAAAACGCCGCCGAACCCTTACTCGACTTTCCGCGTGGTGCATTAGTCCATTTTGCTGTCAGTAATAGCGAAGTGTACATGACTACCAAACTGCAAGGCGCGGCCACCGTCTTTTACCATTTAACCAAGGCGACAATGGCGCGGCAGGTAATCCACCCAATGACAAAGGTCATCGCACCGCTTACCTATGGGAAAACGTCTGGGCGCGTGATAGTTGGCTCGAAATTACAGGCCGCTACTTAGTCGGCAAACGTGACAACAAAAAACAACTCTCCAGCCTTATTTTCCCTCGTTATCACCAGTTGGATGCCACCCGTAAACTATTAGCCTCGGTGTAACGAAGGCATCGGCAAATACTTAATTCAACATTCCGCAGGTTCAGGCAAAACCAACTCTATTGCATGGTCAGCACACTTTTTAGCCATTTGATGTCAGCACAATAAATTGTTCGACTCTGTTTTAGTCGTTCCTGACCGCACACCGTCTTAGACAGCCAACTACAAGCCATTTTTGATTTTGAACGTACCGCAGGTGTCGTCGCTACGATTAAAGGCGAAAGTAATAGTAAAAGTGGTGAGTTGGCTAATGCGCTCTCAGGTGGCAAAAAAATTGTTGTTTGTACCATTCAAACCTTCCCTTTTGCCCTAAAAGCCATTACAAGACCTTGCTGCAACCGAAGGCAAACGCTTTGCTGTGATTGCCGATGAAGCACACAGTTCACAAACAAGCGAAGCCGCCTCTAAGCTCAAGCAATTATTATCAGTTGAAGAACTTAAAGACTTAGCCGATGGCGGCGAAGTCAGCACCGAAGATTTACTCGCCGCGCAAATGGCCGCACGCCAATGATGCAGGCATTACTTATGTTACTTTACTGCCACCCCTAAAGCCAAAACCTTAGAACTATTTGGCCGCCGACCGAAAATCACGGTTACCCGCCAGTGCCGACAATTTACCTGCGCCCTTTCCTTGTCTATTCGATGCAGCAAGCCATTGAAGAAGGCTTTATTCTGGACGTTCTCAAAAACTACGTCTTATTCACTCGCCTTTAGATTAGCCAATGAAGGCGAAGAGTTTGACTTGAAAAATCGGTAGAACGCGGCGAAGCGATGAAGGCATTATGCGTTGGGTAAATCCATCCTACAATATCGCCCAAAAGTAACAAGTCGTCGTTGAACACTTTAGAGAATGTTGCGCCTTTACTCGTGGCAAAGCCAAAGCAATCGTAGTGAGCAGTCGTTTAGAAGCGGTACGTTGGCAATTAGCGATTGATAAATACATCAAAGACCAAGGTTATAAGCTCGGCACATTAGTCGCTTTTTCGGGTGAAGTGATTGATATGGAGTCTCATCCCGACCCATTAACCGAAAACAGTAAAACCTTAAACCCCAACTTTTATGGCAACGATATGCGCGAAGCCTTTAACACTGACGAATACAAGTGCTATTGGTCGCCAGTAAGTTTTCAAACAGGCTTTGATCAACCGTTATTATGCGGTATGTATATCGATAAAAAACTAGGTGGCATTCAGGCGGTACAAACCTTGTCGCACTAAATCGTGCCTACCCGAACCAAAGGCACACACATATTTTAGACTTTATCAACAAACCCGAAGAGATTTTTGGCCGCCTTCAAAACCTATCACACCACTGCCGAATTAGAAGATGTCACTAATCCGCACTTGGTCTATGACTTACACGCCAAACTCGACAGCTTGGGCTATTACGACGATTTTGAAGTTGATAGAGTCGTAACGGTAAGAACAAAACCCAATGCCAGCCAAGCCGAGCTAATTTCAGCCTTAGAACCTGTCGTCGATAGATAATAAAACGCTACAAAGCCGCGCAACAACAACTGGCACTCGCCAAAAACAAAACAAGACAACGATAGCGCACAAGTAGCTCAAAATGAACTTAATGGACTCATTTTATTTAAGCGTGACATGGCTAGCTATATACGTCTGTATGCGTTTTTGTCACCGTTTTTGACTATGGCAATACCGACATCGAGAAACGCGCTATTTTCTTCCAAACGACTCATGCCGTTGTTAGCCTTTGGCCGCGAACGTGAAGGCATTGATTTATCTCAACTTACCCTCACCCATCACAAACTAAAAAAAGCAAGGTCAACAATCCTTACCGTTAAACGAAGGTGATGCTATCAAGCTACCGCCAATCACAGGAATTGGCACTGGCGAAATTCATGAAAAAGAAAAAATTCGCTTGGAAATCATCGCCAAAATGGAATCAACTGTTGAAGGTGAACTGACCGAAAATGATAAATTAGTGTTTGTAAACCAAGTGCTAAAAAGCAAATTATTAGAGTCCGATTCTTAGACAGCAAGCTAGCAATAACAGTAAAGAGCAAGTTTTCTAATTCACCCGATTCCGTGACGAAATGATGAACTACGCAATTATTGATGCGTTTGCTGCAAATACCACAATGAGCAAGCAAGCCTTGGACTCTGAAAAGTGCGTGTGGGCTTATTGGATATTTTGCTCAATAATGCGGGATTGTATGAGGCATTGAACTGGCGAATCATTTGAGTGCTTAAGAGCAACAAAACTACTTATTATGCAATTTACACACTTCTGCTTTTGTTGAGCTAGGTGAAACGCTTTTTTTTGTCACTGGAAAATGGCCATTAAATAAAAGAAAAATCACCTCATTAAAAATAACCCAAGTTAGGCATGGCGGATAAGTTATGAAAATAGAAAAAAGCCTAATCAAAGAATTCACAGAGGAAATTGCAGAACGAATAACAAAAAGAACTATCTTGGCAACCAACAAGTACAAAATACTCTTTCTGGAGATGATTCAGGACTGAAAAATGCGTGGGATGAAATTTGCGTTCAAGTGCAGTATGAAAAATCATCACTCTGGAGTGCACTTTCGACGAAACGGTGCAATCGCTTGTTTTCGCATACCGCATTGAAACTAAAATCTCATGAAAAACTGGCTTTATGGCTCCAAACTGAGCAAGGATGGAGTTGGGCTTTGATTGTGATGGACAAACCGATGAGTATCCTTCTGTTTTTTGTAGAAGATATTGTGGAATATCACTCAACAATACATATATAGAAAAGCACATGATTGGAGCAACAACAGAATCAAGAGTTATTTAAACAAAACTAATGGTGAATAAAATTCTAGGACTTACTAATTTAAAAAATTAGTTATATTTTTGGCGTATCTGCCTAACTTGCGCGTCAGTCAAGTGTGACAAGCACACAGCTGCTTATGGGGCAGTTTCTAGTTCAGTGATTACTGAGTTTTGTTTATTTTGTTGTGGGTGCTTGCACCTTACACTAGTAGATATGCACAAGCCATAGTTAAACAGGTTGTATTTAACAAAGTATCATGCAATGCCATAAAGTGTCTTTTATTTAGTAACATAGTATTACTAACAAAATAGACTTTTAGTCAAAATCAACTCCTAGCATGATGTAGATGTGTAGCTAGTGGTGTAGCTTTAAATTTTATACAAACAAAAAATATAATAAATACAAAAAGTTAAAATAAAATCAAGATTCAGATTCAGAATATAGAATAAGCTGTCAAGCCATGTTTTAAGGTGTCAAACCTAATAATTAGCCCTTGTATATCAAGGTTTTTTTATTTCTTAACGTGTCGTAACGTGTCATCAAACTATAAATGCTGAGTGTAGCTAATTGGGTGGTAATTTTTAGAAAGATTTACCAATAGTCAATTTTACAATGTGATTCATGGTCAATTTACGAAAGTTAGTTAATCAGTAGAATATAATGCGCAACGTTTTAACACCCTTAACATGGCAAACACTAGAAACCCATTTAAGCAAGCCCTTGGATGATGAAGGCAAAGAGCGAATTTTAGATTTAATAAACCTGTTTTATGTGTTTAATCAATTTGAAAAAGCGATGCCTACACTAACAGATGCCGAATTAAGAAAACAACTTCTTGAGTTTAAGAAAACGGCACAATCACTCATACCAAAACCCTTAACACCATTAAGCGAGCAATCAAGCAACGCCATGATAAAGGCTTATAAAACATTAGCTAGTGATGTTAAAGCGCATCTTAATTATCCTCTATTTCTAATGACACGCAACACCGCCACCGAAGGCTTACACCCAAGCCAATACTATTGTGCAGCCATTATTTCTTTAGAGCGATTGCCTACTAAAAAAACATTAACGAATAAGAAGGGAGCAGGTCGAAGTGATGCAGGAAATAAACAGATTTATAAAAACATATGGAGGCTATGGGGTGGTTTAGGGGAAACCAATACAAAGGTAACCGCTACCGATACAAACATTAGCCCTTTAGTGGCATTTACACATGAGTTACTTGCAATAGCTAAAACTGGCAATGGTTTTGGTTACAGCTCAATTAGGCAGAACTTAGCAAAATACAAAAAAGGTTAATTGTTTGTCTGGCCTTACAGCGGCAAGGCTTTAGAGAGGTAAAAAACCCTTAATTGATTGCTTATTTTTTTGTTTTTTATACAGACAAAATGACACTTACTTAAACAAGAGGTGTCAAAAACATGAACCAAAACCATTATGATGTATTACCAGCAATTCACAAAACCCCCAATATGGTCTATAATCATCTGACGACTCCCCCCTTGACCGTTGCGTTTAGCGTATATGCTCTAGGGGCGACAGACCGCCTTATGGCGGTTTTGTCATTTTTGAAGGATACAAAATTGAAAACTATCGTTTTTATTGATGGTTATAACCTATATTATGGCCTATTAAGGCGGAGCCCTTATAAGTGGCTAGACTTATATACCTTGTTTCAAAATCACGTCTTACAAAACGCCGAAGTTATAGACGTACGCTATTACACCGCTCCAGTCTTAGCGCGTATGAGTGATGACCTAGAATCACCTAAACGCCAACGAACCTACTTACAAGCCTTGCGTAAACAGCAACCTCAAAAAGTAACGATTATTAAGGGAAAGATGATTGCAGCAACACCATTTTCTCGACTTGTAGAACCCGTAATAGACGCACCACATATCAATAAAGTGAAAGTTTATAGCTTTGAAGAAAAACAGAGTGATGTAAATATGGCTGTTGATATGGTGATTAGTGCTTTAACAGGTACTTGTGAGCAAATTGTTGTATGTAGCAACGACTCCGACTTAAAGGCTGCCTTTATGCGTATTAAACAATATGCACCGCAAATCAGATTAGGTTTAGTTGCTCCTATCAAAAATGAAGATTCACGCGCCATATCAAAAGATTTAAGCCAATATGCCACTTGGTCAAAAGTATTAAGTGCTGTGCATTTAGCCAATGCTCAATTACCCGATAAAATTCATAGTACATCTATCAGAAAACCTGATACTTGGTAGTCGCAAGCTTTAACTCTAACGCCTCGGCGGCGTTAAATTAGTTCTTAACGCCAACTCATGTGCAGGTACGGGCAAAGGTTGGGTGTGTTGGTCATACTGACGCTGATCTTTAGGCAAGGCAAACTGCTCGGCTAGTTTGGCAAAACACGTTTGAAAAGCAGCTAACGTCCATTGGCCATAAATCGTATGGCCGCCTTCATACGCCTGTTGTTGATATTCTTCGTAGGTGGTGACATAGCCCATGTAGTCATTACAATAGGTACAAATTAACACCTGCTCAATGTTTGCAGTCGCTAAGATTTGTGCCACGGTTTGCACCACCCGCTGCCCTGCAATAGTCGTAAATTCACCCGGACAACAAACAATAGCTATATTGCCTAAACGAATAATTTGAATGGGCAATACCGTTGGCACCATTGCGCTTTCCTTCATAGCTCCTTTCGCCGCTTGACGTTTTAACTCTGCCACCAACGGATCGGCAATTGCAGGCACCATTAATTTATCAATCGCTTGCCCCAAAATTTGTTTGCGCCCTGCTTCGAGCATAATGTCCTTAACCCCTTGGGCAGCATATAAACGTTGATAATACTGCTGTTCTGCAAGCGTTAGTTTGTGCAAACGCCGCAAACGCGTCGTCTTAACCGCACGCGCTAGTTGCTTGGCAACTTTACCAATGGCCATGGGCATACCCGGCCCATCCACACGAGTCCCAGTAAAAAATGCCACGCCATGACACGGCTGGCTGGTAAACGCTTGCTGTTCGCCATTAGCAAAACGAGGTTCAGCCTGTTGATTGCTTAAATCGACATAAGTCAAAATGGCATCTAACGCGCCGGTAATGGGTAAACTAGCTTGTTGAATAATCTGTAATGCGTGTTCGGCTTGCAGGCGACCATTTTGCTCGGCATAGGTGTATTCTTTTTCTCCCTGCCACTGCTTGCGACGCGCAATATCATTTGGCCCATGATAATGTGGTGACACATCCCCTGCTGTTGCTTGAGCAAAAATTGCCACAGGTGCAGCAACGCCTTGTTGCGTCAATGCGGCTTCGGCAGCCACCGCCGCATAGCCTTTGTTATCGGCACAATATTTGGTTTGATTGTTGCCCACCGCCGTTGCATGAACCCCAAACAACGACACAAACGCTGCTACTTGTCCTTGATGACGAATCGCTAAAACAGGCATTTCTCGGTTTAAGGCTAAATGACATTGCTGATGATTTAATTGGCTCACTTCAGGATTACGATTATACGCATCTAACGATCGGTTCCATGCCACTGCTGTCGTTTCGGCAAATGCCGCATGTGCCAAGCTCAGCTCCACAGCTTGTAAATGAGCGCGTGCTGCTAATAATGCCTCAACCGTTGCTAACACAATTTGTTGTAAATTATCTGGCACAAAACCGGGGGTCACCACATTATACAAGGCATCGTGAGTGCATCCGCCTGGCCCTGAATGGGTATGAGTACAGGTTAAGACCAAACGCTCTGGGTTAAAGCTATCGCCAATTGTGTCTTGGAGCTGACGAATAATTGTGCTGCGCATGGCATAAGTAATATAGCCTAAATCTAAACAACAAAAGGCTATTTCATTACCCTGTTCATCTGCCAACCAAATAGCACGCGCAAATAACGGCGTTTGTTGCCCCCATGCACGGTTATGCCACATACCATAGCCCATCATCGCATAGCCTTGCGCTTTGACTAATATCTCGCGCTTACTCCAACCTGCTTTGTACATAGCCAACCCTCAATAGTTTTTTATGATTATCCTAACAGCTATCGTCATTATTTGTCGTGTTAAAATTACTCATCTTCGGCTAACCCCCACAACAAATGACTATCCACCAATAATCGGCTGTAATCTTCGGCCAAACTTAATTTTAGCAAATCACGTTGCTGACTGGCTTCGACATACTGACGCATACTTAACAGCCAATCATTAATACTCACTTCGCCCAACTGATAGGCTTTAGCAAATAACTGACTATTGGCTTGTTGCTGTGTGACTAAGTCTTGTGCCTGTTGTAGTTGCTGTTGTGCTGCCGACAAACTCAATAAGCGTTGTTTGGTTTCTTGTGTCAAACGTTGTGCCGTTTGTTGTTGTTGATAATGGGCTTGACTGGCTTGAGCTTGTGCCATATTCACTAAGGATTTATGCGCAGGATTAAACAACGGCACACTGACACTTAAGCCGATAATATTTTCTTGGCCAGCTTGCTCACGGCTATAAGTAATCCCTAATGTGGGGTCTGGTTGGTTTTCTAAAGCCACACGCTGGGCATGTAAATCCTGACGTTTACTATGCTCTTCGGCCAGTTCTAATTCGTGGTTTGCAGCTAACACTTGTTTAATCCATGTTTGCTCATCGCCCAAATTTAATTGACTGGGTATTTGACTTAAATCTATATAGCTTAACGGTTGGCCACGATAATAACGCTGTAAATTTAACTGTTGTTGTGCTAATTCGGCGTGTTGCTGTTGGCGTTGCAAGGCTAATTTTGCCCGTTCTTGCTCAACCAATAGTCGCTCTAAACGAGGTGCATCACCTGCACTAATGCGTTTATTAATCACTGCTAACTGTTTATCTAATAAGGCTAATTGCTCATCTATACGTTGTAAATTCGCTTGCGCTTTGCTAACCGCAAACCAATCAGCCAATAATATTTTTGCTGCTTCGTGCCACGCATCACCACGACTAAGCTGAGCGATGCTTAATGCCGTTTGCGCTAATTGTTTATCCATCGCTACTTTGCTGGGCAAACGTAGACGTTTTTCTAAACCCATAGTTTGTTCAACACTCTGTAAATTAGCTTGATTATTACGGCGTTGCTGTAAAGCAAATCTTGCTTGCCACGGGTCTTCACCCTGAATTAAACGCTGGGCATTGGCTCGTTCATAGTCCATGGTTGCTTGATTGGCTTGTACCATCGGATGTTGCTCTAGACTTTGACGCACCTCGTTTTCGGGCGGTAATAAAGCACTAAATGGCATCTCCACTTGCGCCCACATCACATTCGGCAACAAAGCACTCAGCAAAAGTATTTTTTTCATCTTAGACCTCACTCAAACGACCACTAGCCAACACAGGTGTTAACCAATATTGAATATCAGGCGAGATAAATTGTTGACGAATATGGGCTAACACCGCAGACACATTGTCTTGGGCTAAGACCATCATCACCAATTGCCGTTGGGTTTGACCTAAGACTTTTTCTAAGGCTGAACCATAGTGTTGTTGTGCGCCAAAACCTGCGGCATCGACAATGGTGCAACCCGAGACTAAGTGTGGCACTAAGCGTAAATGATCTAAAAATTCGGCACGAATCCGCGCGCTAATGTTGAGTTGTAATAACACTTGCTGACTCATGATTAACGCTCCACGCCAAAACGACGAAATAAATTAGGCAACAACACTAAGGTTAATAAGGTACAACTGACTAATCCGCCAATCACCACCACCGCTAAAGGTTGTTGAATTTCCGAACCCGGCCCAGTGGCAAATAACAACGGTACTAAACCAAAAGCAGCGATACTGGCGGTCATCATCACAGGCCGCAAACGGCGCATAGCTCCTTGTTTAACCACAGTAGCAACATCTAAACCACGTGCCAATAATTGGTTAAAATAACCAATCATCACCAAGCCATTGAGTACGGCAATGCCCATTAAGGCAATAAAACCCACTGAGGCAGGCACAGACAAATATTGTCCTGTAATCGCTAAAGCCACTACGCCACCAATCAAGGCAAACGGAATATTGACGAACACTAAGGCGGCTTGGCGCACTGAGCCTAAGGTGGCAAATAATAAGAAAAATATCATCGCTAAGGCGGCAGGAATCACCGTCATTAACCGTGCGGCGGCACGTTGTTGATTTTCAAATTGTCCACCCCACGCCAAACGATAACCGACAGGTAATTTAACTTGTTGTTGGACTTTGGCTTTGGCTTCGTCAACAAAACCCACCAAGTCACGGCCTTTGACATTGGCGCGAATCACTGACATCCGTGAGGCATTTTCACGCTCAATTTTGACCACGCCTTCATCAGCCACTAATGTGGCCACTGAGGACAACGCAATACTTTGACCATTGGCTAAAGGTAGTTGCAGTTGACTAAACGTTTCGGTGGATAAACGTAGAGCTTCTGCACCTCTCATCACTAAGGGGGTTGGTTTGCCTTGCTCTAAAACACTGCTAATGGTTTGTCCTTCGACTAAGGTTCTTAACATCGCCTGAATGTCTTCACTGCTTAAACCCACCCGACCTGCGGCCACACGGTCAATTTGGACTTGTAAATATTGCACACCCGAATTTTCTAAGGTCATTACGTCTTCGCTGCCCTGAATGCCTTGTAAAATGTTGGCAATTTGCTCAGCAATTTGGCTTAACTCGGCCAAGTCTGAGCCATACACTTTAATCGCCAAATCACCACGCACCCCCGACAACATTTCTGAGGTACGCATTTCAATGGGTTGGGTGAAACTAAAATTTACCCCTGCGACATCAGCAATCACCGCACGCACTTGGTCAATGATTTGTTCTTTATTTTTGGCCTGCCATTGCTCTTTGGGTTTTAACACCAAAAAGGTGTCGGTTTCATTTAAACCCATGGGGTCTAAACCCAGCTCATCTGAGCCTGTTCTGGCGACAATTCTTTGTATATCAGGCACTTTCGCTAAAATACGTTGTTGTACATCTAAATCTATGGCTGTTGAGCTATTCAGTTGAATGGATGGCAGTTTTTCTAATTGCATAATAATGTCGCCTTCATCCATGGTTGGCATAAACGATTTGCCAATAAACGGAAACAAGGCTAATGCGCCAACTAAAGCGAGTGCTGCACCTGTATAAACCCATTTAGTATGCACAAACGACCAGTCCAGCAAACGTTGATAACCCGCTTCTAAACGTGCAACTAGCCACGGCGTATGATGAACTTGTGCCTTTAACACAAAAGAAGCCAACACAGGAATCACCGTTAAGGACAACAACAACGACGCAGACAAGGCAAAGACAATGGTTAAGGCAACAGGTGCAAATAACTTGCCTTCTAACCCCTGTAACGTGAGTAAAGGTAAAAATACCAACATGATAATCACCATGCCTGCGCTAACAGGCACAGCCACTTCTTGCACTGCACGATAAATCACATGCAAAGCTGGCAGCATCGCTTGTTGTTTCTTTTCGATAATCTCAGCTTGATGCGCTTCGATATTTTCTACCACCACCACAGCCGCATCGACCAATAAACCAATAGCAATCGCCAAACCACCAAGCGACATTAAATTGGCCGATAAACCAAAATAACGCATCAACAAAAACGTGCCTAATGCCGATAATGGCAAAATCACCGCCACCACTAAAGCTGCGCGTAAATTGCCTAAAAACAACATCAACAACACTAACACCAAGACAATCGCTTCGGCTAAAGATTTGGTGACGGTATGAATCGCACGATTGACCAAATCGCCACGATCATAAAACGGTTTTAAGGTCACACCTTTGGGCAAACTGGCTTCAATTTCTTGCAGTTGATGACGGACTTCACTGACCAATAAACGGGCATTTGCGCCACGTAAGCCCAACACAATGCCTTCGACAGCTTCACCTTGACCATTTTGGGTGACTGCACCATAACGCGTTAAACTACCAATCTTAACCTCAGCAACATCAGCGACAAAAATCGGCACACCGTTAACACTCGCCACTAATAATTGTTTGAGTTCGTCTATACTGCGAATACGGCTATCACTGCGCACTAAAATCGACTCTTCGTGTTGCACCAAACGGCCTGCGCCATCACTACGATGATTGGCCTCAATCGCACTTTGTAATTGTGCCAAACTCACACCACGCGCCGCTAAAGCGGTTAGATTCGGTGTCACTTCAAAGGTTTTGACATAACCTCCTAGGCTATTCACATCGGCAACTCCCTCAATGCCACGCAAGCGAGGTCTAATCACGCGCTCTAATAATTGACGTTTATCCATTGGCGATAAATCACCTTCAACGGTAAACATAAACATTTCACCCAAAGGTGTGGTCATGGGTGCAATCCCGCCACTGGCATTGCTGGGTAAAACATCCATTACCCCTGCTAAACGCTCATTGACTTGTTGTCGCGCCCAATAAGGGTCTGTACCTTCGGCAAAATCTAAGGTAATCACCGCAATGGCGTATTTTGATTGTGAGCGCAACATGCTTTGATGAGGAATGCCTAATAACTCTTGTTCGATGGGAGCAACAATACGACTTTCCACTTCTTCGGGTGTCATGCCTGCGGCTTTCATAATAATTTGCACTTGGGTGCTGGAGACATCAGGAAAAGCATCAATTGGCAATTTACTAAACGCAAAATAACCCGAAATTAACAACACCACAGTAAGCAAAATAATCAGCACACGTTGTGCTAAGGCAAAAGCAATCAAACGGTTTAACATGGTTTATTCCCCACCCATGCCCGACCATGCGGCTTTAATTTGCACCAAACCTGTGATCGCAATCGGCATATTGGCTTGTAGAGCTGGGCCATCAATCAGCGTTTGCTTATTGCTTTGGCTCAATATGTTGACGGCGATTGGCTCAAAACCCTGTGCCGTTTGTTTAAACACATACCATTGATTATTTTGTTTAACGAGAGCTTGGCTAGGTACTGTCCAACCTTGGCTATTGCTTGACTGAGCCAAAACTTGGGCACTGACATACTGCAAAGGTTGTAGGCATTGTTGTGCTTGTGGCACTGACACTTGAATAATACGGGTTTGGGTATTAGCGGTTAAACCATTGGCTAAACTTTTGACTTGGCCTGTGGCACAGCCTGCCACTTGCACCGCATTGCCGACACGAATTTGTTGGGCTTGAGCTGGCGTAGCTTGTAATTGCAACCATAATTGACCATTACGCACCAATTTTACTAAAGGCGTACCTGCTTCAACTTGTTGACCTTGACTGACTAAAACCTCACTCACTACCCCATTTTGATTCGCTTTAATGGTTAATTGTGGGTCTAGTTGTTTACTTGCACCTTTGCCGACTAACTGCATCAGTTGTTGTTTTTGTTTAAGATTAACATCCGCCATGGTTAAGGCATTACGCGCTTCAAAAACGCGCTTTTCGGCAATAATGCCTTCGTTAAATAATTGTTGTTCACGTTGTAGATGTTGAGCAGCGAGGTCACGTTGAGCTTGGGCTTGTAACAACTCGCTTTGCCATGCTAACAATTGTGGGCTATGCAAGGTGGCAATGGTTTGCCCTGCATGAATGCTTTGTAAATTTTCAATGCTGAGTTGTTGGATGATGCCCGAGACAGGCGCAGCAATGGTGCTTTGCGCCTGACTCGACCAAACCGCTTGACCATTCAAGGTCAAATTGCTGTGTGCTTGTGTAGCAGGCAGCAGTTTGGTGGTGGTAATTTTGGCTTGGCTACGTTGTGTAGGGCTAAAATTAATGGTTTCGGCAAAGGCCACTGTACCTATTACGCTATGACCTAACAAAAAACAGGCTAAAATTTGCTTGTGAACACGCATCATAACATCCAAATTTATAACATTTCGAGGTTATGCTAACGTGCTTTTGCTTAAAACAAGCTTAAGCTGTAACAAATATCCTATAAATTCAGTCAACTAATCCTTTTCTAAACCTTTATGCAACTGATGCACACCACGCCACACCAAAAACACGCACACAGGCACAGATAAACCAACCCACAACTCAGGATGAGTCAACCAGCCCATATCAGCAACAGAATGAACAACATATTTAATCAAACCAACCAAATAATAACTAATCGCTGCAACCGACAAACCTTCAACTGCTTGTTGCAATTGTAATTGTACTTTACTACGTTGATTCATTGACTGAAGCAAGGCTTGGTTTTGTGCCTCTAGGGTTAAATCGACACGAGTGCGTAATAATTCACTAGCGCGGTCAATCCGTTTAGACAAATCATCTAAATGGGTACTCACCGATTCACAGGTTCTAAACGCAGGCGTTAAACGGCGTGGCAAAAATTCATTAAAGGTTTGTAAACCTGCCACTTCTTGCTCGCGTAAATCTTCTAAACGACTCATCACCAAATCATAATAAGCACGTGCTGCCGAAAATCTAAAATTACTATCGGCAATTAACTGCTCAATCCGTGCTGCCAAAGCCGATAATTGACTTAATAAACGTCGCTCATCTTCCAAACCATTAATCGCATTAATTTGTTGATTAATAATTGCAAGTTGTTTATCCATAGTAGCCACTTCGGGCGCAACCGAACGTGCTAGCGGAAATGCTAATAACACCATCATTCTATAAGTTTCTAATTCAAACAAACGCCTTACTAATCGTCCTGTTTGACAAGGATTTAAACCATTATTTTGAATTAAAATACGACCAAAACCATCGCTATGAATCCGATAGGCTGTCCACAATCGTGCTTGATTGTCACCCACCCATGAACTAATTAAACGATGGCCTTCAAAATAATGACGAATACTATCGGGCAAATTACTTTGGGCTGGCATCGGAACAATATCAATATGTTGACCACTGATAATTTGCCCTGTTAAGCCTGATAACCACGTTGACGGTAATAACGATAACGCCGTATGAGCAAATGGCTCTAATTTATCGGCACGATGAATGACGGTATAGGTCGAAAACTCATTATGACGCTCCCAACGCAACTCAAAACCACCAAAACTTTGGTAATAACAGGATGATCCGCGTGCAGGTGGCGGTACAGCATAACGTTCACATAAACTTTGCAAATGCTGATATTCAGCTTCGGCATTTTGACCATGATGCAAAATAGCCACTTGTGAGACACTACTGCCCACCTCTAACACAGGGAAAGGTCGAGTGTGCAATTCGTTAAATAAACGTTCACGATCGGGATGAAAATGTAAAGCCTCTACATTTAATTGAGACATGGCGTGAGTACGATTTAAAATAGCAGCATTTGAAAAGTCAGTCATAATGACACATATTCCTACACGAACATCGACAACGCTTAGCAACTAAAAGTCACGTTTACTCAAGTAAAAATGCGCACTAAAACACGGAGTCGGCAAAATCAATAGACAACTGTACTATATTACAGCAAACTTAATGCCAATATTTACTTTTAAAGAATAAAGTCTATGTCTGGAACTCTGTTTATTGTCTCAGCCGCTTCTGGCACTGGCAAAACTAGCTTAGTGAAAGCCTTATTAGAAAATTGCCCTAATCTCAAAGTATCCATTTCCAATACCACGCGCAACAAACGTGCAGGCGAGCTTGATGGTGTGCATTACCACTTTACCACCAAAGAGCAATTTGTTGACATGATTAGCCAAGGGGCGTTTTTAGAACACGCCGAAGTTTTTGGCAATTATTATGGCACTGCTCGGCACATGGTTGAGGAAAACTTACGTCAAGATATTGATGTGATTTTAGAAATCGACTGGCAAGGTGCACAACAAGTTCGCCAAAGTTATCCTAATGCGGTATCGGTGTTTATTATGCCGCCTTCACGTGCTGCTTTGCGTCAACGTTTAGAAAACCGTGGTCAAGACAGTGCCGAAATTATCAATCAACGACTCAATGGCGCGATTAGTGATATGAGCCATTTTGTTGAATTTGATTATGTGGTAATTAATGATGACTTCGATATTGCCCTCGAAGACTTGATTGCGATTGTCAAAGCCTCACGTTTACGACAAAACATTCAAGTTATTCGTCATTCTCAACGCATTGGGGACTTGTTGTCTAGTTAAAGCTAGCCTAAAATCAAAGGTTCGCTATTTTTTGTACTATAGAGGTTATACTCATGGCTCGTGTGACGGTAGAAGATTGTTTAGGTGCGGTAGATAACCGTTTTGAATTAGTGTTAGTGGCCGCCAAACGTGCCCGTCAGTTGGCAACAGGCAACAAAGAGCCTTTTTTGCCTTGGGATAACGACAAACCCACCGTCATGGCTTTACGTGAAATTGCCGAAGGCTTTATTGACCGCCAATTTTTGACTCAAAAAGTGGAAGAAGAGCCAGAGGACGACTTGTTTTTGAGTTTAGACACTCATACAACATTTTAAGTTGTATTGCTTTTTTGAATGAGGGGCGCAAAATAAACATCCCCTGCGCTGCAAATGAGGACGCATGAACACAGCCCTAGATGTACTTTGTTCACATCTTAATGATTATTTGGCTCAGGACCAAATAGCAGCTGTTCGTGCTGCCTATTTTTTTGCAGAACAAGCGCATGGCTCACAAATGCGTCGTGATGGCAGCCCCTACATTACCCATCCCCTTGCTGTTGCCGAAATTTTGGCGCAAATGCATATGGATCATCAAAGCCTAATGGCAGCTATGCTCCATGATGTCATTGAAGATACAGGCATTAGTAAATCTGAACTTGCCAAAATGTTTGGCACCGAAGTAGCCGATTTGGTCGATGGTGTCACCAAACTCGAAAAAGTTGGCCATTTGTCTAAAGCAGAAGCTCAAGCCGAAAACTTACGCAAAATGATGTTGGCCATGACTCGCGATATTCGCGTGATTATCGTCAAGCTCGCTGACCGTTTGCACAATATGCGTACCCTTGAGGTACTTCGAGCCGATAAACGCAAACGTATTGCTCAAGAAACCCTCGATATTTACGCTCCTTTAGCCAATCGCTTAGGGATGCACGAGGTGCGTATCGAACTCGAAGACCTGTGTTTTTATGCCCTCTACCCGATGCGTGCGCCACTTATTCAAAAAGCAGTTAAAGTCGCTTATGGCAATCGCAAAGAAACTATCGCTCATATTCAACAAACCTTAGAAACACGCTTAAAAGAAGCAGGCATTGAAGCGCAAGTGTTAGGGCGAAAAAAACACTTATTTAGCATTTATCAAAAGATGAAAGAAAAGCATAAATCATTCACCGAAATTATGGATGTATATGGTTTTCGGATTGTCGTCAATAATGTTGATACTTGTTATAGAACTTTAGGTGTTGCCCACAATTTGTTTAAGCCCGTTCCAGGTAAATTTAAAGATTATATTGCTATTCCTAAAGCCAACGGTTATCAATCCTTACATAGCGTACTTAAAGCCAAAAGTGGTGTCCCTGTCGAAATTCAAATTCGTACCGAAGCAATGGAGGCTATGGCCAACAAAGGTGTTGCTGCCCATTGGTTATATAAAGATGGCATCGAAAATCGCTCTCAAGCACACGCGCAAGAATGGCTATCTTCTTTAATTGAACTACAAAAAAATGCAGGTAACTCACTCGATTTTGTCGAAAATGTACGCATTGATTTATTTCCAGACGAAGTTTATGTGTTTACCCCCAAAGGTAAAATTCTAACTCTACCACAAGGTTCAACCCCTGTTGATTTTGCTTATGCTGTTCACTCTGACATTGGTAATAGCTGCATTGCCGCCAAAGTTGATGGCCGTTTAAGTCCCTTGAGTTTGGTATTAAGTACAGGCCAAACTGTTGAAGTTATTACTACACCCAGTGCTATGCCTAATCCTCATTGGCTTAACTTTGTGATTACTAGTAAAGCGCGAAGCAATATTCGTCATGTATTAAAAGAACAACAACACAGCCAATCTGTGGACTTGGGCAAACGCTTATTAGACAAAGCTCTAACCGCTTATAACACCCAATTAAGCGATATTGAACCAGAAATCATATCGACAGTACTTAAAGAGCTTAATTTTGCCAGCACCGATAACTTGCTTGAGGACATAGGCTTAGGCAATCACGCTCCACAATTGATTGCTCGACGTCTGTTACCTGACGCCCAACCAGAAGACCCTATTCGCCCTAACTCCAAACGTCGCTTGGCAATTAAAGGCACAGAAGGTTTAGTATTAGCTTATGCACGTTGTTGTTATCCCCTACCAGGTGATAGTATTTTTGGTTATTTAAGCTCTGGACGTGGCATTGTGGTACATCGTGATGTTTGCCATCATTTAATAAGCGAATTAAGAGACAATCCCGACAAATGTGTGCCATTACAATGGGATAAAAATGTTAGTCGCGATTTTAGCAGTGAGCTACGTGTAGAATGTATCAATCAACGCGGAATGTTGGCCGAAATTGCTCGTGAGGTGACGCTGAGTGATGCCAATATCGAAAACATTACCATGAGTGATAAAGATGCACACCACGCAGTGATTACCATGAATTTGGAAGTCAAAAACAGAGTGCATTTAGCCCAAATTATTAAGCGTATTCGTATTTTAACAGGCATTGAAAAAGTCACACGCTTTAAAAGCTAATAATTTCTGATAAGCACTCATACAACATCTTCTACATTTTTTTTCTTAATAAAACTAAAACTCTCCCTACCACCAAACAATTCATCCTGTTTTTCATACTTTTTGTCATATTTCTTGTGTGATGTAATTCACAAAAATGCTACTATTTTATTGTATAAATATTTAATTTAGTTTTTCTAAGGAGCAGTAATTTTGTTGTTACGTTTGATACTGTTCTTACAATGCTTACTTTGCTCTTTGGTATATGCTAACACTTCGCCCAGTGTTGCGTTATTTTATGGCGCAAATCCTCCGTTAGCCGAGTTACGTGCTTTTGATGTGGCGGTGGTTGACCCTAACCATGCCAATATTCATCCTCAAAGCTATAACTCCCAATATAGTCAACTATTTGCCTATGTTAGTGTGGGAGAGGTTCACCCGAGTAAACCATACTTTAAGCAAATACCTAAATCATGGCTTAAAAGCCAAAATCAGGCTTGGCAAAGCACTATTATTGACCAATCAGTGACAGAGTGGCCGCAATTTTTTGCCAATACCGTCATTGCTCCTTTATGGGATCAAGGCTATCGGGGCTTTTTTTTAGATACATTAGACAGCTATCAACTGATTGCCAAAACACCAGAGCAAAAAAAACAACAAGAAGCAGGCTTAAAAAACCTTATTCGAGAAATTAAACAACGCTGGCCAGAAGCTAAACTGATTTTCAATCGTGGTTTTGAAATCTTGCCCGAAGTGCATAATTTGGCATGGATGGTTGCTGCCGAGTCTTTATATCAAAGCTGGAATGCCAAAACTCAAAGTTATCAAGCAGTCACCACTCAAGATAGAACATGGCTCAGCCAAAAACTCCAAAATATTCATCAACAATATCAACTGCCTATTTTAGCGATTGATTATGTGCCTACACCACAACGAGAGCTGGCACGACAAACTGCCGCTAAAATCAAAAAGCTCGGTTTTAGTGCATGGGTCAGCAATCCTACGCTTGATGCACTAGGCATCAGTAGTGAGGTCGAGGTCTTACCGCGTAAGGTATTAGTGATTTATAATCCTGCCGAAGCACCTGATTTGCATTATCAAGATGTGGTACGTTTTTTAGGTGCACCTTTGGCCTATTTAGGCTTAGTGCCTGAATATATCCCTTATAATAGCACCCTCCCCCAATACGATTTAACAGGTCGTTATGCAGGCATTATCAGTTGGATTAACAGCGATGATATAGCCACCAACTCCGCCTACCCTCAATGGTTAACTAAGCAAATTCAACAGCAAATACCAGTGGCTATTTTTAGTCGTTTTGGCGTAGCTCACGACAGTGGTTTGTTGCAAACATTAGGGCTTAAGTATCAAGAGTTAGAGCCTACACAATCCTTACAACTAATGGCTCAAGATACTATGATGGGCTTTGAGTTTCCCGTTACTGCACGCGCTCACGATATTTATCCCGTTAGCATCAATAATAAAAACAGCACTCCTTTAGTGAGCCTAACAACCAAAAGCCAAGCAATGCAATGGCATCCTGCGGCTTTAACCTCATGGGGTGGCTATGCGCTTGCGCCTTATGTGGTAGAAATGCTACCTGCTAAAGATGCAGGTGAACGCTGGGTTATCAATCCTCTCACATTTTTAAGCAAAGCATTAAAGTTAGATGAAAACCGCCCTATTCCTGATGTCACCACCGAAAATGGCCGCCGTTTGTTAATGGTGCATATTGATGGTGATGGCTTTATGAGCATTGCTGAGCGTCCTGACCGCCCCTTTAACGGTCAGGTGATGTTAAATGACTTTTTTAAACGCTATCAAATACCCACCACTATGTCGGTGATTGAAGGTGAAATCGGCAAAACAGGCTTATATCCTGAATTGTCGCCACAACTCGAAAAAATTGCCCGCGATATTTATGCCCTACCGTGGGTTGAGTTAGCCAGTCATTCTTATTCTCATCCCTTTTATTGGAGCAAAGCCGAGGCTGCCGCAGACAATGCCGATGACTACGAAGCCTATCATTTGCCCATTAAAAATTATTTATATAGCAGCGAGCGCGAAATCAAAGGCTCTATTGATTATATCAATCAAACACTTGCTCCAAAAAACAAACAGGTAAAAGTATTTTTGTGGACAGGTAATTGTGTGTCAACGCCCAATGCTTTAGCTCAAACCGTTGAGGCAGGCGTATTAAATATGAATGGCGGCGACACTACCATCACCCGAAGTAATAATTCGTGGACACGCATTGCAGGACTAGGCATAAAAAAAGGTGATTATTTTCAAGTGTTTGCGCCAAACCAAAACGAAAATGTTTATACCAATTTGTGGACAGGGCCATTTTATGGCTTTGAGAGAGTATTAGAGACCTACCAGCTTACAGATAGCCCCTATCGCTTTAAACCGATTGATATTTATTTTCATGCTTATTTAGTATCTAAAACGGCAGGCACAAACTCTTTGCACAAAATTTACCAATGGGCACTCAAGCAAGCAACTTTTCCAATATATAGCTCCGAATATATTAAAAAAGTGTTAGATTTTAATCAATTTGTGGTGGCTCGTACGCCACAAGGTTATCGCTTTAGAGGTAACGGTGATTTGCGTACCGTCCGCTTGGCCTCTGCAACACAAACTGATTTTGCTCAAAGTCCAACGGTATTAGGTTTTAATGAGCATAACCAACAATATTATGTGCATTTAGCTCAAAGTAATGCCGACATTATTGAGCAAGAAAAGGCAACATTATCACCCTATATCGAGTCAAGTAACGCCACTATTAAAAACTTTAAGAGACAAAACAATGACTTATTTTTCGACATAGCGGGCTTTCAAGCCATTCAATTAGTGTTAGCAAATACGAGACAATGCCAACTAAAACAAGGCAACAAAGTATTAAAAACTCGTCGCCAAGGCTCACGTTTATTTTTAGAGGATGCTGCCCATGAGCTTAGCTCGCTCAGGCTTTCCTGCCCTTCCTGAACGGCTTCGTTTTGCCACTACAGGACAAATTATTGGCTTTGGTTTGCTGACCGCCTTAGTTTTTACGGTCATTTATCCTGAGCATAGTTTGCAACGGCATTTAGAACGCTCGGCTCATACCGACACGGTGAGTATTGCTTATTTATTTGCGTGGTTACGTGCCGCCCCTAATGATCATCATTTGCGTATTTTGTTGGCTCAACGTCTATTTGACAAAGGTGAAGTCAGTCAGTCAAGACAAATCCTCAATCCTGTCTTTAAAGTTAAAAATCTAAAGCAAGAACTACACAACAAAGCTGATATATTGTTATTAAATATTTTGGAACGACAACTTTGGACTTACCAACCTCAATCGGCAACATTTAATAATGCACTCAAACATTATTTGCAACAATTACGCAAAGTAAGCCACTACTCATGGCCGCAAGAGCGACTCGAAATATTTGCTAAAAATGCCTTTGATTTTGGCGACACACAATTAGCCAAAGAACTGTACTACCAACTGATTTTTAGTGCTAAAACAGTCAATGTTGAATGGTTTGGTAATATTGCGCGTTTATATTTAGCACAACAACAATACCGTGCGGCTGCACGTAGTTATTTGCAGGCCATGCCCTACACAACCACCTTTTCACAACGCAAACAGTTTTTTTTATTGGGAGTCAAAGCCTTGCAGTCAGGTAATTTGTTACCCGATGCCGTGGCCGCAGGACAAACTTATGCAGGCATGTTATTAGCTGATACCGAAGTTTTGGAGTATTTAACACGTCTTGCACTGGCAGCTAATCGTCCTGATATTGCTCAATATTATGTTTCTTTATTGCTAAAACAACGTATTAGCCCAACAGGAGCTAACCCATGAAATGGCCTTATGCCCTGTGTTTACTTAGTTGTGCTTTAAGCAGTTATGCCGAAACGGACATTTCTCAACAAGCGAGCGCGCCCCAAGTCGGCTTTAATGACTTGCAGTATCGTTTGGGTTATGAGGTGTATTTAGCCAATAAAAACTTGGCTGCCGCATGGCAAGTAGCTTCTAAAGCCATCAGTGCCGAACCCAATAATTCCTTTTGGTTGCAACGTTTTGCACAAGTCTCCGAATGGATTGGCAAACCTGTCGAGGCCTTAGATGCATGGTATCAATACGCTCAACTCAGTAACGATAATGCTGCGTGGGAGTCGGTAGGTCGTTTGGCCGAGGCCTTATATAACGACAATTTGTTATTGGCCTATCAAAAACGCTTGGTTAGTTTGCAACCCAATAATCAAGACGCAATTTTAAAATTAGTTCAGGTATATGAGCGTTTAGGCCAGCCCAACGAAGGTTTGAATTTTTTAGCACAACTAGTCACTAAAAGTCAGGCCAAACGTACTTTGTTATTTGCTGAGGCAAATTTAGCTGAGCGCGCAGGTCAAGATGACCGTGCCATTACTGTCTATTCTCGTTTAATCAATGATTTTAAGCCGCTAGATAGTACATGGGTATTGCGACGAGCGGCATTATGGTTTCAACGAGGTAAAGTGTTAGAAGCATGGCAAAGTCTCAATCAAATAGAAGCGATGATTGCGCCACGCGACGCGGCCTATTGGCACACTTATGCGGAGTTATCGCGCTTATTAAACAAAAAAGACATTGCCGAACGCGCTTATCAACAACTCACCAACGAGTTTGTGTTTGGCGATGGCGACTTAGTTAACTTTGCTAGCCTACAAAACGATAGCGACCCCATCAATGCAGCCTTTATTAACGAGCTTTCTTATCGTTTATATAAACGTGACAATGCCGTCATTAGCTTGTTATACCTCTACCAAAAAGCCCATTATCCTCAAGGCATTGAGCGTTTTTTGAGTTTATTATCACCTCAAGAACTGGCCAAATTTGAGCAAAACCCACTCTTTTTGGAGCAACGGGGTCAATTTTATTGGCAACAAAAACAACTCAATTTGGCACAAGCAGACTACCAACAGGCATTAGCACTTGCACCACAACAAAGCCGATTATTACAAGCCTTTGTTGGCATTCTTATCGAACAAAAGAACGATGTACTACTCAAAAAAGTCTTGCTGACAGCCGAAGGTACAGCCAAACGACAAACCGCTTTGTGGCAAACATGGGCATTGGGCTGGCTGCATTTGCAACAAGCGCAACGTGCTTTACCTTTTCAGCAAGCCTATGTACGTTCACAAGCACAAGATTATTTAGCACAATTAACTTTGGCCGAGATATTAGCTAACACAGGCAATGAGCCATTAGCAAACAGTATTCGTCAAGCTTTGTGGCGCAATAAAGACACTATCACAGATGAAGCCTCTACCGAACAGTTACGCCCCTTAGAAGATAGTTTTTTTGCACTATCACTCAATCAAAAAAATGCACAGCAAAGCCAAGCTGATTTGCAACAATGGTTGCTAAAACGCACGATTTATCGTCCTTTTGAACAAGAACTGGTTCTAGGCTGGTTACTTAACCACGAAAATTTTGACAAAGCACAAGATTGGATAAACCAACAACCCACAAACGTTGCTATTCCAACATGGGCAAGTTTGAACTTGGCACTGCGTAACCACGACACACCAGCTCTAAATCAATTGCTCAATGAGCACGTTGAACGATTGCCGATTTATGACCGTATCGAGGCAGCGACACAAGCTAATCGTCCTGATTTAGCCGAAAGTTTAGCCTTTAACACCCAAGACGATTATCCTTTAGATGATGAATTACAACGTCGTTATAGCGATTTGTTAAGTCCTCGTGCAAATATTGCCAGTCTTGATATGTCTCAACAAAAACTTGGGGCATTAGACTTACAACAACAGCAATTATCATGGGCAACACCAGTTAGCCCATTATGGCGATTACAGGCGACGCTCAAACACTATCAAGCTCACAGCTCTGATAACAACATCTTAAATTCGCAGCTACCCGACGGCCAACAATGGGATATTACATGGCACTTTAAAAACACACAACAAACATGGCAACTAGCCATTAGTCAAATCAATGCGTGGGCAAGTACCACAGGTTGGCGGATTGAGCATGATTATCGACTGGATAGCAAACTCAGCTTCAATTGGCAGTGGCTACAACATCAACACAGTACAGAAAGTACAGGGCTACTATTAGCAGGCAGCAAAAATCGTTGGGGATTAGGGTTGAATTGGGCAATCACAGGCCGCGAATACCTCAACAGTCAGTTTTTTATTGATGACTATCAGAGTCAAGATGCTCAAGCCTTGGGCAGTGGTCAAATTTTGCAACTAGAAGCAGGTCATCGACTGTTTGCCGACCAAAGCGACCACGTGCTAAAGATTAATCTGAGTGTGGGTAAATTTAATGCCAACGCCACACTGAATCCGCAACTTAATCGCCTTGCACCCTTAGGGCAAACACTCACGACAGGCTTTTTTATTCCTCAAGATTATCAACAAATTGGCGTAGCATGGGCATTTGGCCAAGTAAATCCTCAACAATATCAACGTGGCTTGCGTTTTTTTGGCGAGTTAGGAGCAAATAGCTCCAATATCAATGGCATCGGTTTTAATGGCCGTTTGGGGCTACAAAGTCCAGTCATGGGGAATGACAGACTACGTTTAGAAATCATTCGTAGCCAAAGCGGACAACAAAATGGCGAATCCTCGCAAGAGATTCATCTTAACTATCGTTTATTTTATTAAGAGGCAACCATCATGGGCTGGCAAAAACTAACGACTTTGAGCGCGCTACTCAGTCTCAATCTTTTAACGGCATGTAGCACCTTACACACCACGCCTACCGCTAATTTAGACAAAAAAGCGCAATGGGCTTTACTTCCTGCTATCAATAACACCGAAACCCCACAAGCAGGTGCACGTTTAGACAGCATTACCGCCAGTTTGCTACGTGTGCATGGCGTACAAAATGTCGCTTATATTGGCGCAAATACTACAGCTAACGAAGTACTATTTGAGTTAGCTGACCGTCGCCAGCAAAATGCAGCGTTAGCAACCGCTAAAACAACAGGCGCAAAATATGCGGTGGCCACCAGTGTTGATGAATGGCGTTATAAAGTCGGTTTAGATGGCGAGCCTGCCGCAGGTATTACCCTCAATATTATTGACTTGCAATCGGAGCAAGTGGTGTGGTCAGGCACAGCCGCCAAAACGGGTTGGAGCCGTGAAGCGGTGAGTGCCGTGGCTCAAAAAGTCGTGGATGATTTGCTTAAATCGGCTGTTAACCCTTAATTTTTAGGATTGCTGACTATGCCCCTTACGCTTAGCCGTCGTCAAATTGCGGCTGTTTTAGCCCCCAAACAAGCGAATCAGTTAATGCTGTTTGAAATTGCATTATTTACCTTTGGCACAATTGGTCTTGGTGCATGGTCTAATCCTAATGACCCTTTTATGGTCGAGCTTGCCTTTCCGTGGTTGTGGCTAGCTCCTACCATTTTGGGTTTACGCTATGGCACATTGGCTGCTTTTGGTTCAATAGGATTGATTGCTGGGGCATGGTCGCTGTGGGACTTATTAAGCACTAACACTAGCCCTTTCCCTGCCCACTTTTTTATGGGTGGTTTGATTTTGAGTCTAATTGCAGGTGAATTTGCCGATGTGTGGATTGTACGGCTTAAACGGGTGCGCGAAGCTAACGGCTATTTAAATGAGCGTTTAGAATCCTTAACGCGTCGCCACTATTTACTCAAATTATCCCATGAGCGTTTGGAGCAAGATATGCTCACCAAACCGATGACCCTACGCGACTCTATTATGCACATTCGCGAGATTATGGTCACAGGTTTACAAGACCCCAATGCCCTACCTCATGCCAATGCGGTAATGAATCTGTTAGCGCAAACCTGTCAGCTCGAAGTTGCGGCTCTGTACCCCGTTTATAAGGGCAAAATCAATCCTAAAATAAGTGCGACAGTAGGTAGCCCACAAGAGATTGATATTAACGATGCTCTCATCAATTACGCACTCGAAAAAAATGAATTGGCACATTTGCAAAGCGAAGGTTTACAACAAGCCGATAGCCGTTATGTGGTTGTTGCCCCCCTGTTAGCCACCAATCAAAAGTGTTTGGGGGTGTTAGTGGTAGAAAGAATGCCCTTTTTATCGCTTAACCAAGAGACCTTGCAATTTTTGGGTGTGTTACTGGGTTACTATGCCGACAATGTACAACTCGTACCATTAGCGATGAAAATCCTGCGTGATAATCCCACCTGTCCGATTGAGTTTGCTTCGGAATTACTACGTTTAGAAAGAGTACAACGCGAAAGTGGCTTACCGTCTAGTATTACCGCTTTTGTGATTTCGGATAGTCCTCATCGTCAAGATATTTTTGCCGAAATGATACGTCAACGCCGTCAAATGGATATTAACTGGGACATTAGGCTGTCTGACCGCGATATTATTATTACCATGATGCCTTTACATGGTGATGCTGCGGTCACAGGTTATTTATTGCGTACGCAAAAATGGCTCAAAGAGATGTTTAACGCACCTCATTTTAGTGATGCTAAAGTGACTCCCTACACCGCCTTGGTGAATGAGCGTCCAGCAGCCGAATTACTCAATAATTTATTAGAACGCTGTTTAGTTAAACAACATAGCTAACGAGAATTTTATGGCTAGCACTAATGTTAAACTCGCCATCACTGCCGTCACTTTAGAAAGTGCGGCAATAGCGTTGCTATTACTCACTAGCACCAGTAATACGCTGATTTATCAATACTTTGCCTTACATATTTTGGCTTGTGCGGCTATTACGCCAGTCGCATGGTTGTTGTTGCCCAAAAACTATCAACAACCGCGTGTGTGGGTCATGTTATTATTGTTTAATTTAAGTTTTTTTATTCCTGTGATTGGGTTATTCGGCTTTGCTATTGGTTCATTGATAGCCAATTGGCTACCTTTTTTTAGAACAGAACATCGTTTTCAGGCCGTAGAATCGCCCCACTACGAAATGCCCAAACACGCAGTAGAAGCAGGCTTACGCTCAGGACGAGTACGACAACAACTGAGTGACAAAAATACCCCCGTTGAGTTACGTATGAAAGCCTTATTAGCGTTACAAAGTATGCCTGCACGTCACGCTTCAGGCATTTTACGAGAAGCCCTCAGCGATAGTTCTGATGATTTGCGTTTACTGGCTTATGGCATGTTAGATAGCCGCGAAAAACAACTGACCCATCGTATCCAAGAAGCGTTACATACCTACCAACAAGCTTCATCCAGTGCCGAGCGTTATTTACCTGCACGAGAATTGGCCGAACTGTATTGGGAATTGGTGTATCAAAATTTGGTACAAGGCGATATGCGTAGTTTTGCCCTCGAACAAGTGCAAAAATATGCTAACGAAGTGCTTAAAGAAAAAGTCAAAGATGCAGGTTTATGGTCAATTTCGGGACGAATGTGGACGATTCGTGGTGATTATATCCGTGCAACAGGCTGCTTTAGCACTGCCATTAAGCAAGGTTTTCCCTTAGCACGCGCCGAACCTTATTTGGCTGAATTAGCTTTTTTACGTCAAGATTATCAAACCACCAGACGTATTATGAAAAACCTCAGCGAACGTGGCGGTTCACGCCCTTTGTTAATGGCCAGCGATTATTGGAGTAAATAACATGGCAATTATTAAACAAGGGCAGTCTGCTGATATTGGTTTATTACTCGAAGGCACTTACCCCTATGTCAGTGGTGGCGTTTCGAGTTGGGTTAACCAAATTATTAAAGGCTTTCCACAATATACCTTTGCCTTATGTTTTATTGGTAGCCGCCCAGAAGATTATGGTGATATGCGTTTTCAACTGCCTGATAATGTTGTGCATCTCGAAACCCATTATTTGCACGAAACACATAGCAAACCACCTGTGATAAAACGCAAAGGCAACCCACAAGTTTTTAAAGAGATTCGTTGTTTGCATGACCTATATCGGCATCCCGAACAAATGCAGCAACAAGAAACATCATTACTGAACAGCATAATGAATCATCGTCTTGCTGGCCGTTATGCCGAAGATGATTTTTTATACAGCAAAGAAGCATGGGATTACATTACCGAACAATATCGCGCTCACTGCACCGATCCATCTTTTGTCGATTATTTTTGGACAATTCGCATCATGCACGCACCCATTTGGCGACTGATGGCTTTGACCGAAAGTTTTATTCCCGTTAAAGCTTTTCATACCATTTCTACAGGTTATGCAGGTTTTTTGGGTGCGTTAATGAAACAAAAAACAGGCAAACCGCTAATTTTGTCTGAACATGGGATTTATACTAAAGAACGAAAAATTGACCTTTTTCAAGCAGAATGGATTCGTGATAATCGAGGCACACTGGCTAAAGACTCCAGCGAAGTTGCCTATTTTAAAAATTTATGGATTCGCTTTTTTGAAGCCTTAGGCCGCGATTGTTATCATCATGCCGATAGAATCATTGCCCTTTATGAAACCAACCGTTTACGCCAAATTAAAGATGGTGCGCCTGCTGAACGCACCGAAAATATCCCCAACGGCATCAACCTACCCCATTTAGAAAAAGTTCGGCAAAACCGCAGCGACACAATCCCTATGACGGTTTGTTTAATTGGTCGTGTTGTGCCAATCAAAGATATTAAAACATTTATTCGTGCCATGCGTACCGTTGCCAACCAACTACCACAAGTTGAAGCGTGGATTGCAGGCCCCGAAGATGAAGACCCAGAATATGCTGCCGATTGCCATAGTTTGGTTAATGGTTTAGGTTTAAACGATCATGTCAAATTTTTAGGCTTTCAAAAAATTGATGAATTGCTGCCCAAAGTTGGCTTATTGGTACTTAGCTCCATTTCGGAAGCTTTACCCTTAGTTATTTTAGAGGGTTATGCCGCAGGCGTACCGTGTGTATCAACCGATGTCGGTTCATGTCGGCAATTAATAGAAGGCTTAGGGCCGATTGATAAATCTATTGGTGAATCTGGCATTGTCGTTGGTATCGCCAACCCCACCGAATTAGCTGAAGCCATTATTGCCCTATTAGGCGACCCAGAACGTTGGCACAAAGCACAAGCCGCAGGCATTACCCGTGTTGAACGCTATTACACTCAAGAACAAATGTTTGCTCGTTATCGTAGCGTCTATGAACAAGCCTTAAACCTGTCACAACAAGTCACTTGCCCAAGAGGAAAACGCTAATGGCTGGTATCGGTTTTGAATTGCGTAAACTATTACGCAAAGACAGCTTATTGGGCATGATGCAAGCCTATGCTTATGCAGGCATTATCAGCTCTGGGCCGTGGGTATTATCCATCGTTGGCATTTTAGTCATTGGTTTAATGAGTGCCGCGATTGTTGTACCCGAATTTTTGATTACTCAATTTCAAGTGAGTGTCACTTATTTAGTCGCCTTTAGTCTTACCCTCACAGGCTTTGTACAACTGGCTTTTACGCGCTTTACCGCCGATAGATTATTTGAAAAAAAAGCCGATATTATTTTACCCAACTTTAACGGCTTATTATTATGGGTTACGCTGACGGCTGGCTTATTTGGCCTCCTCGTTATTTTATTTTTATTTCCCGAACAAAGTATTTTATATCGCTTGTTAATGTTGGCTGGCTTTGTTGTCATGAGCGATATTTGGATTGCCACCATTTTTTTATCGGGCATGAAACAATACAAAGCGATTTTAAATAACTTTGCCGTAGGTTATGGTTGTACGGTAGTTTTTGCCTTATTACTGCGCCCCTTTAGGCTTGAAGGCTTATTGGGTGGATTTGTGTTAGGACAGTTTATCTTACTGATTGGCATGGTTATTTTAATTTTACGCAACTACCCTTCTCGTTATTTTATTGCCTTTGATTTTGCCAAAAAGAAGATGTTTTTTTGGAGTTTGGTGTGGGTAGGCTTTTTTTATAACTTTGGGTTATGGCTCGATAAATTTATGTTTTGGTTTTATGAACCCACTAGCCAACCCATTATTGGGCCACTACGCGCCTCTTTAATTTATGATATTCCTGTTTTTTTGGCATACTTATCTATTATTCCGGGTATGGCCATATTTTTGGTGAAAATGGAAACCGACTTTGTCGAATTTTATGATAATTTTTATAATGCAGTACGCGAAGGCGGCTCTTTAGAATATATGGAAAAAATGCGTAACGAAATGGTGTTTACTATTCGGCAAGGCATTTATCAAATCATTAAAATTCAAAGTATTACCATGCTTGGTGTGTTTGTGGCAGGTGAGATTATTCTGAACTTTTTAGGTATTTCGCTGCTGTATCTGCCGCTACTTTTTGTGAATTTAATTAGTGTCGGTTTGCAGGTGGTATTTTTGGGTATTCTTAATGTGTTTTTTTATTTGGATAAAAGACGCATCGTGTTATTGCTCACCGCCTTATTTGTGATTTTTAATGGTATTTTTACCGCAATTACCTTGTATTTAGGGCCTAAATTTTATGGTTATGGTTTGGCGGCTGCCTTGCTAGTGTGTATTATGATTGGCTTTAGATTTTTAGATAGAGATTTTGACGAACTCGAATACCATACGTTTATGTTGCAATAGGAATACATCAATTATGTCTCGTACCATTATTAGCACTCCCCACGCGCCTGCGGCGATTGGCACATATTCGCAAGCCGTTAAAGTTGGCTCTACTGTATATTTATCGGGTCAAATAGCTCTTGACCCACAAACCATGCAGCTTAAAGAAGGTATCGAAGCGCAAGTTATTCAGGTATTTGATAACTTAAAAGCGGTGTGTGAAGCCAGTGGCGGTAGTTTGCAAGATATTGCTAAGCTCAATATCTTTTTGACCGATTTGGCTAACTTTGCTTTAGTTAATGAAATAATGGCGCGTTATTTTGTACAACCATATCCTGCACGTGCGGCAGTGGGTGTTGCGTCATTACCACGCGGCGCACAGGTAGAAATGGATGGTGTGATGGAGTTGGCTTGATTTTATTGTCATTCGTAGAGTGACGTTAGCCTAATACACTATTATATTTAAGTTAGAAAAAATTCGCCTTTATAGCTTTAATAGCGCATTATAATGCGCCCTACAGCTAAAATGACAAAAGTTTTATTAGGACATTCACGTTTTAAATGACACGCGGCACCAATGCCCGATAATCCAGCACCAATAATTAAGACATCAAATTTCTCGGTCATGATTTTACCCTCAAAAATTTTTTGATTGATTTAAGTTCATGAATCAATTTTGACATCAAGCGTTGTCAACTTCTAGTGTCTTTACAGGCTTTTTTATTGTCATTTGGGGACATTTTGAGGCTAAAAAGGTTTTACATGGGGATATTGGTGTAGAGAAAAAGCGTTGAGTGGTAGTGTGGGTTGACGCAGGAAACCCACAATTGAGATTTATCAGTGGGTTTCGCTCCTAAACCACACGCCACAAAAGATTTATCTTACACAAATATTTATGCGGCATTTCGCTAGGTTACATATTGGCTACCGACTTATTTTAATAGAGTATCTTTGATACAATTAGCTTTGTTTTAATCCTAGATGTAATGGAATAGACGTAAAAATGACAACAGCGAACAGCGAACAGCGAACAGCGAACAGCGAACAGCGAACAGCGAACAGCGAACAGTAAACTATCCGAAGCTAGAAAAGCTAAAAAAGATGAGTTTTATACGCAATTAAGCGATATTGAAAACGAATTAAGGCATTATAAAAAACACTTCAAAGATAAAGTTGTTTATTGCAACTGTGACGACCCACGAGTAAGCAATTTTTTTCATTATTTCTCATACAACTTTGAAAAACTTGGACTAAAAAAACTCATTGCAACTTGCTATAAAAATCAAGATATGGGCTTGTTCAGTCAAAATAATTCTGAGCAGGCAATTTATTTAGAATACACAGGCGATAAAAACGGCAACAACATACCCGACCCAAACGAAATTGGCATAAAAAAACTTAAAGGTGACGGAGATTTTAGAAGTCAAGAATGTATTGAGCTTTTGCAACAAGCCGACATAGTTGTTACCAATCCACCTTTTTCTCTTTTTCGTGAATATGTTGCCCAACTCATCGAATACAACAAAAAGTTTGTTATTGTAGGTCATCAAAATGCAACAAAATACACTGAAATATTTCCTCTAATAAAAGAGAACAAGATTTGGTTAGGATTTGGTTTTAAAGGTGGTGTAGGACATTTTATAAATGAACATTATGAAGATTATGCAACCGCAACAGACCGAAAAGAAGGAATGATAAGAGTTTCGGGGGTGCATTGGTTTACAAATCTTGAAATCAATAAAAGAAACGAAGACCTAATACTCTACAAACAGTACACCCCAGAAGAACATCCAACTTATGATAATTTCAATGCTATTAATGTTGATGTGACAAAGGATATTCCTATTGACTACGAAGGATTTATAGGTGTCCCTATTACTTTTTTAGACAAATATAATCCTGAGCAATTTGAAATAATAGGCTTGGGTCAAGGAAATTTGTATAGAGAATTAACACCGAAAGGTTTAAGCCAGAAGTTTGTAGATGATTATTATAAACATGGAGGAACAGGTTTAATCAAAGAGAATCATCCTATTTTAGGATATTATGACATAGAGGGTAAACCAGTTATTCCATATATGAGAATCATCATTAGAAACAAGAAAGTACAAAAATGAAAATTGAACTTAAAGAAATAACCGTTCGTGACCTTACAAATGGCTACGAAGATAATCAAGAAAACGGCGTTGTTGGTTTTGATGGCAAACTGGACATTCGTCCACCTTACCAACGAGAGTTTATCTATAAAGAGAAACAGCGTGAAGCCGTTATAGACACACTGACAAAGGACTATCCTTTAAATGTAATGTATTGGGCAGTACGTGAAAATGGCGTTTTTGAAGTCATTGATGGACAGCAACGGACTATTTCAATCAGCCAATTTGTTGAAGGCGATTTTGCCTACAAAAATAGATACTTCCATAACTTGCAAAAAGACGAGCAAGAGCAAATTTTGAACTACAAAATAATGGTTTATTTGTGTAGCGGAACAGACAGCGAAAAATTAGAGTGGTTTAAGACAATCAACATTGCAGGTGAAAAATTAACCGACCAAGAATTAAGAAATGCTGTTTATTCAGGTTCTTGGGTTTCAGACGCAAAACGATATTTTAGTAAAAACGGTTGTGCTGCATATGGTTTAGGTAGCAACTACTTGAACGGCACTCCCATCAGACAAGACTATTTTGAAACAACAATAAAATGGATAAGCAATGACAATATTGAAGGTTATATGGCCAAACAACAACATGAGCCAAATGCCAATGATTTATGGCTGTATTTTCAAAGTGTTATAAATTGGGTAAAGGCCGTTTTCCCTAAATACCGTAAAGAAATGAAAGGCATACAATGGGGGGCTCTTTATAACGAGTTTAAGAGCAATAAATATGACCATAAAAAACTTGAAGAAGAAATAACCAAACTAATGCAAGACGAAGACGTTACCAATAAAAAAGGAATTTACGAATACGTTTTGACGCGCAAAGAAAAATTTTTAAACATTCGCGCATTTACAGACAATCAAAAAAGAGAAGCCTACGAAAGACAAAAAGGCATTTGCTCAAAGTGCGGTGACAAATTCGAATTAAACGACATGGAAGCTGACCACATTACGCCTTGGCATTTAGGTGGACAAACTAATGCTAAGAACTGTCAAATGTTGTGCAAATTAGATAATCGCACTAAAAGCGGAAAATAAGTTTAGTCGTGTGGGTTGATGCAGGAAACCGACAATTGATATTTATCAGTGGGTTTCGTTCCTCAACCACACGCTACATCCCTAATAAAAGGCGACCACAAGGGTCGCCCCTACCATCAAACCGCCTCTTGTAATTGTTGCAAAATAGCTGGATTTTCGAGGGTAGAAATATCTTGGGTGATTTGTTCACCTTTGGCGATAGTTCGCAGCAAACGACGCATAATTTTACCCGAACGTGTTTTGGGTAAATTGTCGCCAAAACGAATATCATCAGGTTTAGCAATCGCACCAATTTCTTTGGCAACCCAATCACGCAACTCCGCCACTAAGGCTTTTGCCTCATCACCTGCGGGTCTTGCGCCTTTTAACACCACAAAAGCCACCACCGCTTCGCCTTTAATGGGGTCAGGACGACCAACCACCGCCGCTTCGGCAACGAAGCTATTACCTACCAAAGCGGACTCTATTTCCATGGTTCCCAAACGATGACCAGAGACGTTTAACACATCGTCAATCCGTCCCATAATCCAAATATAGCCATCGGCATCTTTGTGTGCAGAATCACCTGCCAAATAATATTTCCCACCATACTCTTCAGGAAAATACGATTTTTTGAAGCGTTCTGGGTCTTTCCACAAGGTACGCACTTGGGAAGGAAACGGTTTTTTAATCACTAAAAAGCCGCCTTTGCCCTTCTCGACTGGCTCGCCTGCTTCATCAATAATATCAACCATAATTCCCGAATCGGCAAGGTACATGAACCTGGTTTAGTGGCAATCGCCGCAGGTAAGGGCGTAATCATGTGGCTACCTGTTTCGGTTTGCCACCATGTATCCACAATCGGACAACGACCACCACCCACAACTTCGTGATACCACATCCAAGCTTCGGGATTAATTGGCTCACCCACCGAACCCAATAAGCGCAAAGACGATAAGTTATATTGCTTAGGTAAATCACCACCTAATTTAATTAAAGAACGAATGGCTGTGGGTGCGGTATAAAATGTCGTGACACGATGACGTTCAATCATTTGCCAAAACGTCCTGCATCGGGATACGTTGGAATGCCTTCAAAAATAACTTGTGTGCCACCAACAGCAAGTGGCGCATAGGTAACATAACTATGACCCGTAATCCAACCCACATCTGCTGTACACCAAAACACATCATCAGGACGATAATCAAAGGTTAATAACATGGTATTAACCGCACCTAACAAATAGCCTGCACTGCTATGCTGGACACCTTTGGGTTTGCCTGTTGACCCCGAAGTATACAAAATAAATAACGGATCTTCGGCATTCACCCATGTTGGCTCGCAGGTTTCGGGTTTGCCTTTGACAAGGTCATGCCACCACATATCACGACCAATCGTCCACGGCGCATCTTCATGTACCACACGCTTATAAACAATGACTCGCTCAACACATTCACAACCACCCAAGGCTAAAGCTTCGTCTGTGGTGGCTTTTAGAGGCACAATTTTGCCACCACGCACGCCACCATTGGCGGTGATCACAATTTTTGCACCTGCATCAATAATGCGTTCTTGTAAACTTTTTGCCGAGAAGCCACCAAACACTACTGAATGAATCGCACCAATACGCGCACAGGCTTGCATCGCTACCACTGCTTCGATGCTCATCGGCATATACACCACGACGCGGTCGCCTTTGGTTACGCCTAAACTTTTTAAGCCATTGGCAAATTGGCACACCAAACGGTGTAATTCGGCATAAGTAACTTTGGTGACTGTGCCATTATCACTTTCAAAAATGACTGCAATTTTATGGGCTAAATCGGGTAAATGACGGTCTAAACAGTTATAAGAGACGTTTAATTCACCATCAGCAAACCACTTATAAAATGGTGGGTTGCTTTGATCTAATACTTGAGTAAACGGTTTGTGCCACGTTAAACGCTCGTTGGCTAATCCTGCCCAAAAACCTTCATAATCGGCTTCGGCTTGTTGGCACATGGCTTGGTATGCTGCTAAACCCTTAACACGTGCACCTGCGACAAACTCAGCACTGGGGGCAAATTGACGATTTTCTTGTAATACTGACTCAATAGACATTTTCTACTCCTTGATAAGGTAATATTTTTAAGTTTGGTTGTTTTTACGCTATTTTTTGCTTGGTCGGTATGTTTTTTTAGGTCAGCCTCGACCATAACAAATTTACTTGATCTTTAAATGGTTATTAGTTTTGTTATGCCATACGCTATTTGCACGTCAAGACACAACTCATTCTATAACAATTGCAATGGAAAATCCCATGATGCCAAGCGAACTCGTACTGCTAAATCAGCTTGAGAGTCGGCATTGTGCATCGCTTCATCTAAACTAATTAAACCCGCTTTATACAATCTAAACAAAGATTCATCAAATACTTGCATACCTTCTTCGGTACTTTTACGCATAGCATCTTTTAATTCGTATAAACGCCCCGCCACAATTAAATCCGCAATATAAGCCGACTGTACCATTACTTCTGCGGCTAAGACCTGTTTGCCATGCGACGGTAATAAACGCTGACACAACACTCCTTTCAAATTCAGAGACAAATCAAGTAATACCTGCTCACGCATTTCTATTGGAAAAAAATTTAATAATCGACTAATTGCTTGATCGGCAGTATTTGCATGCATGGTAGCTAAACATAAAATACCTCCGTCGGCATAAGCCACCGCTTGTCGTGCTGTTTCAAAATCTCGAATTTCGCCAATCACAATCACATCAACCGATTCACGTAAAACATTTCGCAAAGCATCATTAAAACTTAAGGTATCAAAACCTACTTCACGTTGTTCTATTAACGCTCTACTGTGATTAAAAACATATTCTATCGGGTCTTCAATAGTCAAAATATGACCTGTTAGATGTTTAGCCCGATGTTCTATCATCGCCGCTAAGCTTGTCGTTTTACCTGAGCCTGCCATGCCTGTTACTAATACTAAACCGCGTTTAAGCATAGCAAAGTCAGCCGCTTGTTTAGGCAAGCCTAATTGCTCAAACGATAAAACATGGTCTTTAACATGACGAAAAGCAATAGATATTTGGCCTTTTTGATAATACAAATTGACCCTAAAACGACCAATACCATCAACAGATACGGCTAAATTTGCTTCTTTTTGTTCACTAAACGCTTGTCTTTGCTGTGGTGATAATAGCTCTAGGGCTAAGGTTGCTGTTTCTCCCTGAGCAAGTGGTGGTGCATAAGCAATATGCATAACCCCATTTACTTTTAAATAGGGCTTATAACCCGCTGTTAAAATCATATCTGAAGCCCCTTGTTGCAACATCATGCTTAACAAATTACGAATATCAGCCATTACTTTTCCCCACTTAAGCGTGACATATTGACGTCTATTAAAAGGATACTTATGCTCAATCAAACTGCTTACATGGCTCAACTAACATGACAGCAACTGCAGAAAATACTAAAGTTCCTTACTTAGATACAATTACCAACAGCATTGGTTTACGTGACTATTATCAACATTTTCATCATTTGGCAAGTCAGCCTACACCACGCTTATTATTAGACTCTGGACTTATCACCGAAGAACATTTAAATGAAATTTTAAATGCACCCGATTTTAGAAGTGATCAGCACTTAGGTTTTAATTTATATCGAAAAAAGCTCATTAGCGATGAGGATTTAGGCCATTTATTGGGAGCTTGTTTTGGCTTACCGTTTGTTTATTTGCATCATTTTGATATTGATTTAAAAGCCGTACAACAAATACCTGCCAGCTTTGCTCGCAAGTACAATATTATTCCACTCATTTTTTTAGAAAATAACAAATTAGTTGTTGCCGTTTTTGACCCTACCAATAATCAGCTTTTAGAAAATCTACAATTTATTACAGGCCATGTAGTTGAGTTTGCTGTTGCAACCCATGATGATATTTCGTTAGCAATATCAACTTATTATAGCGAACAAGAAATGGCTCAAGCCTTAGCCAATATCGAAGGCTTTGTTAAATCTAGTCCCGAACAACACAAAGACAACCAAATTAACGAAAAGATTTTAGAACGACCCGTTGTTAAGCTAGTACAAAACTTATTGACCGATGCTGTTATTAGTCGGGCATCAGACATTCACATTCGCCCAACGCAACACAATGTCGATATTTTATTTAGAATTGACGGTATGCTGGTGCCCCAACGTAGTCTAAATAAACAATTACAAGAGGTTGTCATCACACGCATTAAAATATTGGGTGGCATGGACATCTCCGAACGGCGTTTGCCACAAGATGGTCGCTCCAAAATACACTTTTTGGATAAAGACATTGACTTACGCTTGTCTATTATTCCAAGTGTTTATGGCGAAGATGTTGTCATTCGGTTATTAGATACTCAATTTGCCATGCAACATTTAGAGGACTTAGGTTATGAGGGTGACGATGCTAATCGAATTAAAAATGTCCTTAGCCGCAATAATGGAATGTTTTTAATTACAGGGCCAACAGGCTCAGGTAAATCAACCACACTCTATACCGTTCTAGAACAAATTCGTAATAAAAACATTAATATCATCACTATCGAAGACCCTGTCGAATACCATATTGATGGTATTATGCAAATTCAAGTTCATCCACAAATTGGTTATACCTTTGCACGAGCCTTAAAACATATCTTGCGACACGATCCAGATGTGATTATGGTGGGCGAAATTAGGGACGAAGAAACCGCTAAAATGGCGGTTGAAAGTGCGCTAACAGGTCATTTGATGTTAAGTACATTGCACACAAATAGTGCCGTAACCACCATCACTCGATTTTTAGAAATTGGAATTGAGCCTTATATGTTGGCTAGTACATTATTGGGTGTGTTAGCACAACGATTAGCTCGATGTAATTGTAAACATTGCTTAGTTATTGAGGAGGTTGATCCGAGCATTAGGCAAATAATGGGTGCAAGTGCTAATGAGCTTTTTTATAAAGGCGCAGGTTGTGATGTATGTAAACATCGTGGCGTCAAAGGCCGCCGAGCTGTTTACGAATTACTGATTATAAGTGCAGAAATGCGTGATAATATCAAACATGATATAGATGCCAATCAACTGCAACAAATTGCTATCAAAGAAGGTATGACTCCGCTTACTCAACATGCTTTACACTTAGCTCGGCAAAAAATTATTTCTCTCGCTGAGGCTTATCGGGTACGTTTAGATTAACTATTTGTTTCATAAATTTGTCACTTATCTCCCTTAAAGTGTTGCACTTCATTCGCATACTAACCGCGTTGGAGAGGAATATGCATCACTCTACCCTTAAAAAATCCATGCTTTCTTTAGCAACAATAACATTATTAACCGCTTGCAATAATGGTGATGATGGCATCAATGGTAAAGACGGACTCAACGGAACCAATGGCCTAGATGCCAGCCGTAACACCATTAGCTTGTCATTTGTAGGGCGTTACGAGAGTGGTCAATTTGCCCAAAGTGCCGCCGAAATAGTTAGTTATGACCCTAGCACTAAACAAGCTTTTGTAGTGAATGCCCAATCTGGCAAAATTGATATACTTGATATATCAGCTCCAACTGCTCCTATAAAAACAGGCACACTAAATGTTGCAAGTGACGTCACTACGGCCATTGCATCAATCACAAATATTTCCCAACTCGGAGCAGCCAATAGCGTATCGGTTCATAATGGAGTTATTGCCGTTGCCATAGAAGCCAATCCAAAAACCAATAATGGTTATGTTGCCTTTTATCAGGCTAGTGATAAATCCTTTTTATCGGCGGTAGAAGTGGGTGCTTTACCTGATATGCTGACCTTTACACCAGATGGTAAAAAAGTTGTGGTTGTTAACGAAGGTGAGCCTAACGATGGCTACGATGTTGACCCCGAAGGTAGTGTCAGTATTACTGATGTCAGTGCTGGCTTTAGCGGTTTAACACAAGCCAAAGTAACAACTGCCAGTTTTAGTGATTTTAATGTTGGTAGCTCGCGTGCTGCCGAACTACCCACAGATGTACGTATTTTTGGCCCTAACGCCAGCGTAGCTCAAGATTTAGAACCCGAATACGTTGCTGTATCAAGCGACAGCAAAACCGCATGGGTGAGCTTACAAGAAAACAATGCTATCGCCACCATTGACTTAACAACAGGCAAAGTCAGTAAAATAAATGCGCTTGGTTTTAAAAATTATGGTGTAGCAGGCAACGAGTTTGATGCCAGTGACAAAGACAATGCCATTAACATTAGAACATGGCCAGTATGGGGTATGTATCAACCCGATTCTATTGCTGTTTACGACTTTAATGGCAAAACTTATGTGGTCAGTGCTAATGAAGGTGATGCACGTGCTTATAGTGGTTTTAGCGAAGAAATTCGTGTCGCTGACATTGTCAAAAATGGTGGTACCATTAACTTAACTAGCCTAACTAACTTTTCTTTTACTGGCTTAATCAATGCCGATAACAACTTAGGTCGTTTACGTATTACCTCAACTTTGGGCTGGAAAAATGACGGAATTTGTAGTTTTACCAAAGGTAAACCTAGCAAATGTGAATATAACGCTTTATATGCTTATGGAGGTCGCTCATTTTCGATATGGGACAGCACTACGGGTAAATTAGTATTTGATTCGGGTAGTGATTTTGAAAAAATCACCGCACAACGCTTAGGAGCAAACTTTAACAGTAATCATGAAGAGAACGGTGGCGACTCTCGTAGTGATGACAAAGGTCCTGAGCCAGAAGCTGTTACACTGGGTAAAATTGCAGGCAATACCTATGCCTTTGTAGGTTTGGAGCGTGTAGGTGGCGTAATGGTTTATGATATTACCGAACCCGAAAATGCCCGCTTTGTGCAATACATTAATCCGCGTGATTTTAGTGCCGCTACTAATAGTTCTGCTGCAGGTGATTTAGGCCCTGAAGGTTTTAAATTTATTAAGGCAGAAGATAGTCCTAATGGCAAACCCTTGCTGATGGTTGGTAACGAAATTAGTGGTACAACCTCGATTTTTCAAATTAATACTATTGCCTTAACCAAGTAAAAAAACAGGGCTTAGGCAAAAACTGCCTAAGCCTAAATCTATGACAGCATCACTAATGCAACGGCCACCTCTTGCCCATTCACCAACACCACAAAACGGTGTTCACCTGCATAATAACGGCGTGTGGTAATTTCTTTAAAACTAAAGTTTGTGGTTAATTGCTGTTGTCCTTGGCTAAATTTGGCTGTTTTCCATTTAAATACTTTTTGTGAATGTTTACCATTCGCTCGCGGTAAATATAAAACATAATCAATCACTAAAGCCTGAGCCTGTGGCAAGTCAAAAGATAAATTTAAACTCACCGAATCGCCCATATTAACCTGTGTTTTATCAACATTAAACTTAATGTTTTCAATGGCTATTTGTGTTTGATACCCCAATAAACCCAAAGCATCCGCATGCCCAGCTTTAATCAAGCCGCGTGTACCGTGTTTAATAATCCATTGCCGTTGAGCTGTTGGCGTATCTTTAAGCCATTGTTGAGCTAACTCAATGACTTGTTGTGGATAATCTTTACTTAAATCATTTAAGTTATTGGCCACTGAACGTTGTACATAATCACTAGAATCATCTTTGAGCTGCTGCAAAATGGTGATTGCCCATTGTGGTTCAGCCAATAACTTAGCCACACGCTGCCCCCACGGCAAACGCGAGCGCATTCCCTCTGACGCTAAACGTCGCACATGATGACTTTCGTCAGTTACCCATTGCTGCACATACTCATAAGTTAGCTCAAAATGGTGCTGCAAAAACGGCCTAATAGCAAACTCAGCCGTGAATAGTGGTGTTAATTTTTTGAGAGTTTCTAAGGATATATCGGGATAATTAAGACCATAAACCGCGACATAATCTATCAGTGGCCATGCAGCAAAAGCAGTATATTGTTGCTCCATCTGCGTCGGCCAATGATAAGGCACTGCTTGTAAGATAGCTGCCGCTTGTTCAAAGTCAGAGGGCAAATAACTTGCTAGCACTACAATAATATGCCGCACACGTTGTTTTAGCTCTAAAGCTTCTAGATCATGTAATGCTTGTGCAACAAATAACTGACCTTCAAATGTAGGATAATTTTTTTGCAAAACATCCGCAATGGTTTGAATAGCGCGCTCTGCTAATTGCTGCTTTAATGGCGCTGCCATTAGCCTTGTGCCAATAATGCCGAAACTTCAGCTAATTGATGCGCGACTTTTGCCAAATCCTCTTGTGCAACACGTCTTATTTCGGCTAAAACCTCTTCGTTTTCGAGTTGCTGAGCGCGCTCCTCACTATCGGCATCTAAACCATCGGCATAATCTTGACGAATGGCTTGCAATCGTTGATTAAGTTCGGCATAACGTGCTTCTAAACTGGCTTTTTGAGCTAATAAGTCAGACATGATATTTCCTTAAAATAAATATGGTTACTACATAATACTCCATTTATTTAAGCACCAAAAGGTAAAAATATGGATTGGAATCAAGTATTAGGTTACGCCGCCAAAGCTGCCGATATGTTTAAAAAAGCAGTCGATAATTTAGCCACTGAGCGAGATTTACACTTACCCGAATCGGTGTTAAATACTGCATTGGCAACGCTTGCCAGCCGCTCGCAACACCTACAGGCATTGAGCTTTGAGCTATACGATAATTGGTTTAATGTGGACTTGATGTATCAGCATCAAGGTATTGAGATAAGTTTACGTGCTAGTTTTGATGTCGAAAATATGACTTTAGACCATCACAAACAAACGCTCATTTTGCGCGAACGCCGTCCTATTGAGTTTAAGATTTTGCGTTTTAAATCCACATGGCAACAATTAGGATTTAATGTTTGGGCATGGTGGCTCAAAAACGTTAAAAAAACCACACCACTCATTTATATGCTGCACAAAATCGAAGGCATGAGTGTCAAAGATGGTATTTATCGCATGGACTTTTCGCATTATATACGTCGTAAGCCTGCTTTTGTTGCAACACTATATGCACTTGAAATTAAAGAAATTAAAATTTTAGATAAAGAAATTTATATTCGAGGCTCGGCCGACTTAAAGTCACTCAACTTGTTAAACGAACTGTATAAACTTTTGCCTAATCAAGACAAAAACCAAGACAGCACTCCCAATCGCCCGCCCAACTCTACCACAGCAATTAGCAATAAACCATTAACCGAAGAAGAAGCGGATATCATTATTGATAATATTTTGGCGACTAAAGAAAAAGAGTAAACCTTTCATCCAAGTACCGTCGCTAAACTTTTCCCCTCACCCCCACCATCTCCCCAAAGGGGCGAGGGAGTTTTTTGCTTTGTCACCTTCAACAAGAGCGATAAAAACGCACTACTCTAAATTCGTCAAATTCATCTAAATCTGGCCACGTTGTTGCGCTCTGCTCAGCCAGTTTTTGATAGTGCGGATGCTGAAAATTTTTAACTCGTGAATCGGCAACTAACACTTGTTGCGCTCGCTCTAAAAACTCATCCAAAAAATGACGATTGCTCGCGTCATACAGCACATCCGCAGCTAATAATATGTCATAACGCTCAGTCAGTTGATAAAAATCTTGGCTATAACTTAATTCAACACCATTTAACTCAGCATTGGCTTGGCAAGCTAATAACGCTAAAGGATCAATATCACAGGCTACCACTTCGGCCGCCCCTGCTTGTTTAGCAGCAATGGCTACCACACCAGAACCCGCGCCAAAATCTAACACGCTTTTACCACGCACATAGTCTGGATTGGCTTTGAGCCATTTAGCCATTGCTAAGCCAGATGCCCAACAAAAAATCCAATAAGCTGGCTCTTGCCAAATCGCTTGCATTTGCTCGCTGCTCATTGGCGTTCGCGGATAGTCAGGATTTAGCAAATACAAGGCTAAATCATCAATTTCGGGTAAAGTTTGGGCGGTAATAGTAGCATTGGCTAAGGTGCGTTGTAATTGATGTTCGAGTTGTTGGGCTAGGTTCATCATTGCTTGAGTATTGCTTAAAATAAGATTGTGCCATGCTTAGCGGGAATGACCAACAAAAAGTTTTATGCTATATTGATGAGATACATGTATCTCGGAGTATCACATGAGTAGCGTATCACTGCGTTTACCTGACGATTTAGCGGAACGTCTTGGTCAACTAGCACACATTACAGGCCGCAGCAAAACCTTTTATATGATAGAAGCCATTAAAGAACACATTGACGATTTAGAAGATATTTATTTAGCCGAGCAACGCTTAATTGCGATTCGTGCAGGGCAAACTCAAACCATTAGCCTTGATGAAATGATGAAGCGATATGACTTGGAAAATTGAATTTGACCCCGCAGCCGAAAAAGAACTCGCTAAACTTGATGCACAACACATTCAACGTATTTTAAAATTTTTGCACGGACGCGTTGCGCCTTTAGAAAATCCTAGACAAATTGGTGAAGCACTTAAAGGCTCAAAACTGGGTGAATTTTGGAAATATCGCGTGGGTGATTATCGAATTATTAGCCGTATTGAAGATGGTGAATTACTAATTTTAGTGATTAAAATTGGCCACCGTAAAGAAATCTATCGTTAAGGATACAAAATGACAATTTCAGGATTTGTGGCAGGCACATTAGTCCACACCGACAAAGGTTTAGTCCCCATTGAGCAGTTAAAAGTGGGGGATATGGTGCTGTCGAAGCATGAAAGTGGTGACAGCCTTACAAAGTACAGTAAAATAGAATGTATCACATCAAAATTAGATCAACAGATATTGGCGTTGATCTATATATATGATGAATCTAATAATTCAAATGATGCAGGTACGTTATGTATTGATATATTAACTGGTGATCACTCTGTATGGGTTAATAAAATTCATGCGGATGATGATAGTCCGTTTGATAGAAACTTAGGTTGGGTAGATGCAAATAATATCGTCCCTAGCTCCGAATTTTCATTTCATGATGGGGCATTTGGCTTTGTTTCTTATGTACATAGTGTATATCAAGCTCCAGATGAAGATATATTTTGGCTAAATGGTTATCATGGCGCAGAATATCTAATCGACCTAAAAAACAATCAAAAGAAAATTTATTATATTGCTCATTTGTTTGATGGAATGGTTTGGCGTGATGATTTACTTTCTTTTGACAACGATATAGAAATTGGTGATCTTGCAAATCCAATTATTAAAGATTTCTATGATTTTTTTATAAATAGGCTAGATGATTTTTTTGCTACTCGAGAAATATATAACATCAAGTTAGAGGATTCAGAAACCTACTATATCGGACGTGCAGGTCTTCTCACTCACTCCTAACCCAACATCCCCTTATAACCTTCTTTAAAACTTGGATATTTAAAAACATAGCCTAATTGTTTAATTGCTTGATTACTCAAACGCTTATTGCGTGGCGCAGTATTAGTTTTAGGGACAGGCGTTAAAGCCAACTGTTCCGCCAACCAATCTAATACCTCGGCTTGCAAAACAGGACAATCATCCACCCCCAAATAAACATAAGATAAGTTTTGCTCCGTTTGGGCAACCGCCAACAAATGCAACAAAATGCCCACCACATCATCAATATGAATACGATTTGACCACAAGCCTGTTTCTACAGGTTTTGCCGTTTTTAGCCAATTAATTAAACGCAAACGTCCTTCACCATAAATACCTGCACATCGTAATATCGTGCTTGGCCATGTTTGCAAACATAAGGCTTCTGCCTGCAACAAAATCTGACCATTAAAACCTGCCACTTCGGGCGGCGTTTGCTCATCGACCCACTGCCCTGCATCCTGTCCATAAACACTGCTTGATGAGACAAAAAACACACGCTTAGGCTGATGATGCGCCAAGGCTTGGGCAATATTTTTTAAGCCATCAATAAATACCTGTTGGTAGGCTTCAGGAGTTGATGCACTTGGACTTAAAATAATAAAGACATAATCAGGCGACAACGAGGACAAGCTAAAAGGCTGACTCACATCTTGAGTAATCACCGTTGCACCTGCCAGTTCTAAAGGCGAACGTTTGATAATCGTTAGCTGATGACCGATACCTATTAGATTATTAGCCAAACGCAAACCCACATCACCACAGCCAATTAATAATATATTTGCCATCTCTTAAACATGCCTCAACTCTTCACGCAATACTTTACGCAAAGTGTCTTCTAACGTGTGATGATTCATTGCTTCACGCAAAGTCGCATTGATTAACGTTTGATAACCTCGGCCACCAGCTTTGTCTTTAAAATACGCCACAATATCAGGGTCTAAGGTGATATTGATTTTCGTTTTTTTCAATTTGGTTTGTACCGCTTGTTGCCAAACCTCTTTATTAACCACTTGACCTGCTACTTTATAACTAGCGCGGTCAAAATCGGCTTGTGTTATTTCAGGATATTCATCCATATCTTCATCAAAGGTTTTGATAGTAGAGATTTGTTTCATGACGGTTAGCCTTTCTCATCGAAATAATACGAATAGTTTGGTCATCTTCAACATGCACCACAACTACAATCAGTGCTTTTAATAAGCCCAAAGCAATCATACGTTGTTCGCCATAAGCCATACGATTATCTTCAAAAGTCACTAAAGGATTATTAAAAACCTGCTCAGCATCCGCAAAATCTAAACCATGCTTTTTAAGATTACTTTGCCTTTTAGCTTCATCCCATACATAACGCACTTTTTGATAGACTCTTTGCTGATAGTATAGATAATAATATATACGACTTACGCATTGCGCTGCAATTAGCGCGTTTTGTGAGCTAAAAATCGTTTAGAACGATTTTTTAGTGAGCAAATAAGCGATAACCGCGTAAGTCCTATACAGATAAAAAAGATTGGTTTCACAAGATATTTGCTATTTCTGCGTTACGTTCATAAACTAAAACAATCAATATTTAAAATTTAATTAATTTTTCCCTCACCCCAACCCTCTTACACAGGAGAGGGAATTCTCTCTCCCCAAGGGAGCGAGTTAGAGTGAGGGTTCAGAGTCTAAAGTACAATATAATGACCCTAACCGACCTACGCTATTTAGTCACTCTTGCCGAATTGCGCCATTTTGCTAAAGCCGCAGCCGCGTGTTTTGTCTCGCAACCGACACTGAGTATTGCCATCAAAAAACTCGAAGATGAGCTTAATCTCGTGTTATTTGAGCGACATCGCCATGATGTGCTGATTACGCCTGCAGCAGAGCCTATCATTGCTCAGGCCAAAGTGGTACTGCACGAAGCGGATTTACTTAAACAAATGGCACAAGCGCAACGTGATGAATTTGCCCAACCTTTACGTTTAGGTGCGATTTTTACTGTTGCACCCTATGTGTTTCCCAGTTTGATTCCTGCCTTGCATCAAAGTGCGCCACAATTATTATTGTATTTAGAAGAAAACTATACTCATGTTTTAAGCGATAAGTTGGCCAACGGTGAATTAGATGTGATTTTAGTCGCTGCACCCTTTGAATTGCTCGAATGCCAAAGTGCAGATTTGTGGCAAGAGGAGTTTTTATTATTAATGCCACAAAAACATCCGTGGGTAAGCGAAACACAGATTGATAGTCATCTGCTCGCTGATGCACCAATGTTGATGTTAGGTGAAGGTCATTGTTTTAGAAACCAAAGTTTAGCAACTTGCCCAATGAACAATGCCAGGCTCAATAATGGCAACTCTTTAGAAACATTGCGCTTTATGGTGGCTAATGGTTTAGGCTTAACGCTGATTCCTGCGATGAGTGTGCCTTATTTAGTCAATCAAAGTTTAAGTTATAAAAGCCTGAATCCTGCGCCCACGCGACAAATTATGGCTGTTTGGCGTAGACGTTTTCCACGACGGCAGGCAATTTATGCTTTAATACAAGGACTTAAACAATTAGAACTTTATTCGTAAAAATCCCCCTTAATCCCCCTTTGAAAAAAGGGGGAAATTCCCTTCTGTCGTAAAGCAGGGTTAGGGAGGATTTTTAACAGGAACAACCGCCTATGAGCCAACATTTAGCACATATGTCCGTACAACAACTTAAAGGCGTGGGCACGATGCTCGCCGATAAGTTAGCCAAATTGGGCTTATACACCTTACAAGATGTGCTATTTCATTTGCCGCGTGATTATGAAGATCGAAGTCATATTACTGCGATTGATGTGGTCAGAAGCGGTGCGAGTGTGTTGTTAGAAGGCGAAGTGCTGAGTTGTGATGTGCAAAATGGCAAACGTCAATCTTTAGCTGTGCGTTTGAGTGATGGTTCAGGGCAAATTACCTTACGCTTTTATCACTTTTATCCCCAACAAAAAGAACATTTTAAACGTAATACTCGTTTACGGGTGTTTGGTGAAGTACGTTTAGGAGCAAGCGGCTTAGAGATGTATCATCCTGAATATAAAGCGGTGCGCGTTAATGAACCTTTACCTGATGCCAAACTCACGGCACTCTACCCCACCACTGAAGGTTTAACCCAAGTGCGTTTGCGACAATTAGTCGGTGATGCTTTGGTTTTTGCTACGCCCCAATCATTGCCCGAACTACTCCCCCCCTTTATTAATCAACGTTTTGATTTATTACAAGCCTTGCACACGGTACATAATCCACCCAATCACATTAAACGCGAATTATTATTACTGAGAGTCCACCCTGCTCAACAACGTTTAGCTTTTGAAGAATTAACTGCCCATCAAATTAGTTTGGCGCAACGCCGTCAGCATGTACAAATTTTAAAAGCACCTGTGTTAGCGGCGGATTGCCCGTTAGCTACTCAATTTTTAAGTTTATTACCGTTTACCATTACTAATGCTCAACGGCGCGTGTGGCAAGAGATTGCCCAAGACCTACAACAAGCCAAAGCGATGTTACGTTTGGTGCAAGGGGATGTGGGTGCAGGAAAAACCGTTGTCGCTGCATTGGCGGCTTGTCATGCGATTGCTCAAGCTTGGCAAGTTGCGTTAATGGCTCCGACTGAAATTTTAGCCGAACAACATTTTATTAATTTTAATCAGTGGTTTAGCCAATTAGGTTTTAAAGTTGCTTGGTTGAGTGGCAAACAAAGCACTAAAGAACGTAACGCCTCGCTTGCCGTTGTGGCTAGTGGCGAGGCACATATTGTTGTGGGCACACACGCCTTGTTTCAAGAAAGTGTGCAGTTTGGTCGTTTGGGGTTGGTGATTATTGATGAACAACATCGTTTTGGTGTTGAACAACGCTTGGCTTTACGCCAAAAAGGTGAACAATGGGGCATGTGTCCACATCAATTAATTATGACCGCCACCCCTATTCCGCGTACTTTAGCCATGAGTGCTTATGGTGATTTGGATACTTCGGTCATTGATGAATTGCCACCTAATCGTACGCCTGTCACTACGGTTGCTTTACCCAATGCCCGTCGTGCTGATGTGATTGAGCGTGTTCGTGCCAATTGCCAAACAGGTAAACAAGCGTATTGGGTATGTACCTTAATTGAAGAGTCGGAACAATTAGAAGCACAAGCTGCCCAAGCGATTTATGAGGAATTACAACAAGAATTGCCCGAACTGCGTTTAGGCTTGGTGCATGGCAAGTTAAAAGCCAGCGAAAAACAAGCAATTATGGCTGAGTTTAAACAGGGTAATTTGGATTTGTTAGTGGCAACAACAGTGATCGAAGTTGGTGTTGATGTGCCAAATTCGTCATTAATGATTATTGAAAATGCGGAGCGTTTGGGCTTGGCGCAATTGCATCAATTACGTGGTCGGGTTGGTCGTGGTAGTACGGTGAGTTATTGTGTGTTGATGTATCAACCACCGTTATCACACATGGGACAAGAACGTTTAGCGATTATGCGCGCCACTACGGATGGCTTTGTGATTGCCGAAAAAGATTTGGAGTTGCGTGGGCCGGGTGAAGTGTTGGGAACAAAACAAACAGGCTTGGTAGAGTTTAAAGTGGCTGATTTAGCTCGTGACCAACAGCTACTAAAAACAGCGCAACAATTGGCGCGTAATTTACTTAAAGATAATCCGCATAATGCCCAAGCCTTAGTACAGCGTTGGCTACCCAATGCACCAAAGTATGTGGCGGTTTGATATTCATTACGTCAATTAACAAGCATTGCATGAATTGAGGGTGTTCAAATTTCTGTGTCAGCGCCGTTTAGATTTTTATAATGCCCTCTAAACGGCCTTGAAAGTGAATAGATAATTGCGCCATGGTTTGCCCCCAATTAGCGATAGGCATAGTCCATCGCTCAGAGGCTTTCATCATACCTGCGTAGAGTAATTTGAGTAAAGCCTGCTCACTACTAAAACCGCCCTTCGTTTTGGTCAGTTTTCTAAATTGACGATGAACTGCCTCAACAGCATTGGTCGTATAAATTGGCTTACGAATGTAATCAGGGTACTTAAAATACGCCGACAAGGTTTGCCAATTGCTACGCCATGACTTAATCACTACAGGGTACAATTGCCCCCATTTAGTCTCTAACGCATCCAAAGCCGATTCAGCTGCGATGAGATTAACCGCCCGATAAACAGGCTTTAAATCCGCCATAAACGCTTTGTGATGCTTGGACCCTACATAACGCAAGCTATTGCGTATTTGATGGATAATACAATGCTGTATTTCGGTGTTAGGGTAAATAGCAGCGATGGCTTCGGGAAAGCCTCTTAAACCATCAATACAGGCAATCAGTATATCTTTGACCCCCCGATTGTGTAAGTCTGTCAGTACAGTAAGCCAGTAATTTGCGCCTTCATTTTCAGAGACATATAAACCCAGTAGCTCTTTTTGCCCTTCACAATTTACGCCTAAAATCGTATAAACCGCTTTTGATACATAATGGCCGTTATCTTTGACTTTGTAGTGGATAGCATCAAGCCAAATAAACGGATACACCACTTCTAAGGGGCGTTGCTGCCATTGTTTTAACTCAGGGATTAAACGGTCAGTTACCACACTAATCATGCCATCAGAGATGCTTAAGGCATACAATTCGCTGATATGCTGTTGAATGTCTTTGTAGCTCATGCCTAGCGCAAACAGTGATAAAATCTTACTGTCAATTTCATCGGTGAGTTTCGTTTGATGCTTTTTAACGAGCTGAGGCTCAAACGTTCCTGCACGGTCTCGAGGGGTGTCTAATTCAAAACTACCTGAACTCGTTTTTATCGTTTTGCTGGTGTAGCCGTTTTTGCGATTTGAGGCCAGTTCATCTTGTTGTTGTAAATGCTGCTCTAGCTCCGCCTGCAAAGCCGCTTCTGTGAGTTGTTTGATTAACGGCGTTAAAATACCATCTGTGCCTGTGAGCTTCTTTCCAGATTGTAATTGTTTTAACGCGTCTTCAAAGTTAAACGTCGTCATGTGTCATTTCCTCTTAATTCTTACTTAAGTTTAAAAAATTGACACAGATTTATGAATACTCCCCATGAATTGACGAAAACCCACGTTTTATACATCAAAAACGATGGGTTTCGTTCCTCAACCCATCTACTCAACGCGGCAAAAACTTCTTAAACACGCCACCAAAATCATATTGTTGAATGGCTTTGCGTCTATCGTGATAACCTGCCTCAACCTGAATCACTGTTTGATTAATAATATCAGGCAAGTTCAATACCACATTTTCGGGCAATTCACGTAACACAAACATCGCATTTACCGCATCATGAGTACGTTGCAAAACGTGCATATCTCTGTCTATTTCTTTGCAACGCTCACTAATGGCAAATAAAGCTTTATAAATGGCTTTAATTTGAGTGATTTGTTTTTTATCAATATCAATCGAAAACTCTGCCCCACCGACTTTAAACTTCAACTCCACATCTAAATCGACTGTCCCCGCCGTTTCCATTCGCACATCACTAATGCTGTAATGTTTGTATAAATAACGATTTAACATCCGTTTTTTGCTAATCGCCAAATTGCCATTTAAGTGAATAAATGCCAAATTGGTAAAACAGTATTCATCCATTTTAGACTTGATGACCACAAAAATTTCTTCATTGTCTTCATGAAAAACATAATCATCAACGTCGGTTTTATCAAATTCAGCAGGGGGAATAATCTTACCAATATCACTCAAACCCAAAGCATCGGCAGCTAAACTTTTAAACATTGTTGACTCCATATAGTTAATTTTTTATGCTGATTTCTTCAATCAAATGGCAAATAGAACCTGTAGCATTTGATACATTTGGTTGTTGTTGCCATTGTTGTTGATAATATAACAATTCCGTTTCTAAATGTTTTAAGGTCTCTAACTGATTTTGTACTTGCGCTATTTTTTCGCTCAACAGATGTTTGACAACGTGGCAAGGTGCTTGACCTGTTTGTCTAATTTGTAAAATAGTCGCAATATCCTGCAAAGAAAAACCTAACTGTTGAGCTTTTTTAATAAATTCAACATGTTGCACCGCCTCTTCAGGATAATATCGATAACCATTGTCCGCTCTATTGGCTTGGCTTAATAAACCGCATTGTTCGTAATAACGAAGCGTTGCGGTACTAACATGGGTCTTTTGTGCCAGCTCACCAATTTTTAACTGCATCGTTTGTATGCTCTTTGTAAGATATGCCATGCGATGGCTTGACCTTAAAGTTGACTTTAAGGATTACTGTTTATTAGCCAATTATGGCTTATTTTGGAGATTATGCGATGAAGAAAATGTTAATCCTGTTTTCGATGCTGGGCATGTTTTCTACCTCAGTTTATGCTGCAGATTGTTGCCAAGATCATAAGCCGTGTTGCGAACAAAAAAAGCCTTGCTGTGATGACTAATCATTAAAAGCTCTTGAGTGTCTTTAACCACACTCAAGCGCCACCACTAGGAAGCTTGTTTAATGTCTGCACTAAACCGTCGTCAATTTATTACAGGCTGCTCTACAGGTATTGCCGTTGCAAGTATGGGCATATCTCGTCATGCGCTGGCCAAAACGCAACCGCGCCAAGCTCATTATCAACCGATTTTGCGTGGTAACCAGTTTAAACTTACCGTTGGCCGCCAAGACATCAATTTTACAGGAAAAACACGGCAAGCCGTGACCGTCAATGGTTCAACACCTGCACCAACGCTGTATATGAAAGAAGGCGAAATGGTGACTATTGATGTTTATAATCAATTACATGAAGACAGCTCGATTCATTGGCATGGCTTATTAGTACCCTCGAATATGGATGGTGTGCCGCATTTAAGTTTTGCAGGCATCAAACCGCAACAAAGTTTTCGTTATCAATTTCCACTCAAACAAAGTGGCACTTATTGGTATCACTCTCATTCAGGTTGGCAAGAACAATTAGGCATGTATGGTGCGCTAATTATTGAACCTGCTGAAGGAGACCCAATTAAAGCCGACCGCGAACATGTGTTAATTTTGTCCGATTGGACAGACCAAAACCCTGCGGATTTATTACGTTATTTAAAAAGTGAAAGTCATTTTGATAATTACCGACAACCCACTTTTGAAGAATTGTGGCACGATATTCGCGAGCTTGGCTTAAAACGTGCCTTTGCCAAACGGCAAATGTGGAATCAGATGCGCATGAGTCCTACCGATTTTACCGACTTATCAGGCGTTAGCACGTTTACCTATTTGTTAAATGGCTCAACCAGTGCTGCTAATTGGACAGCGTTATTTAATCGTGGCGAAACCGTGCGCCTAAGAATTATTAATGCCAGTGCGCAAAGTATTTTTGATTTTCGTATTCCCGAATTAGACATGACCGTGGTTGGCACGGATGGCGGTTTGGTTGAGCCTGTGACGGTTGATGAAATCCGTATTGGCGTGGCTGAAACTTATGATGTCTTAGTCAAACCCCAAGCTGATGCCTATACCCTGTTTGCCCAAGATATTGCTCGTTCAGGTTTTATTAGTGGCACATTAGCAGTGCAACACGGTTTAAGCGCACCCATTCCTGCGATAGATAAAGCCGAATGGTTAACCATGACCGATATGATGGGTGATATGCAAGGCGATGAACCTGCACATCATGCCCACACTGAATATAGCTGGACAACCGATATGCGTGTTGATTATCCGCGCACCAATTTGGATGATGCTGGGGTTAATTTGCGTAATAACGGGAGAAAAGTGTTAACTTACGCCGATTTATATAGCTTTGATGAGTTACGCGACAACGAAGAAGAGCCAACACGCGAAATTGAAATGCACTTAACAGGCAATATGGAGCGTTATGTGTGGGGCTTTGATGGCGTGCCGTACCCTGAAGCCAAACCTGTGCATATTGGTGTTAATGAGCGACTCAGAATTAGCTTAGTCAATGACACTATGATGACTCACCCTATGCACTTGCATGGTATGTGGAGTGATTTACGTTGTCCAAACGGTGACTTACAAGTACGCAAACATACGATTTTGGTTCAACCAGCCCAAAAAGTGTCGTTTGATGTCACTGGTGAACAAGGTCGTTGGGCATGGCATTGTCATTTAGCCTATCACATGGAGTCAGGTATGTTTAGAGAAGTGGTTGTGGATTAAACCCTCACCCTAACCCTCTCCCAAAGGGAGAGGGAACTTAGCAATGAAAGCTGGGGTGAAGTTTAAATGAGCAAACAAGCACCACATCCATCCTATGAGAACAACATAATGAAGTATCTAATTTTATTACCCATTTCTTTAGTTAGCTCAATCGCATTTAGTGCCGAAACTAATCATCAACATGATGAGCATAGTCAACACCAAATGGCCGAAATAACTCAGCCTGAAACACATCAACATCACAGCCAAGAAGCAAATCCTAGCACATCTGAGCATAATCACAGCAACATGAATCATGATATGAGTAGTATGCAAGGTGGCAATGCGCCTGCTGATGCACGTAATACTGACTATTCTCAAGGTCGTGTTTCTAGTCATACAGGCAGTATGCACAACCATGCAGCATGGAGTGTGCGTATTAATCAACTCGAGCAACTCAATGACGATGAAAACACCACCGTCAGCGAAGGTGTGGCGTGGTATGGTTCGGATAGTCAACGCTTACGTTTAACATGGGATATTGAACATAATCAGCAAGACTCTCATCAAGATGTCAGTTTAGGATGGCAAAAGCCTTTAGATAGTTTTTGGAATTATGAAATAGGTGTGGCTTATCAAGCCGAACAAACATGGTTAAAGCTGAATGTTAACGGTTTAATGCCTTATCGTTTTGAAGTAGAAAGCAATTTATTATTAAATGAGCAAGGCCATAGTTTATTATCCTTTGAAGGTCACTATGATTTTCGTCTTACTCAACATTGGGTTTTACAACCAAGTATCAACGCCAATTTAGTAAGCCATACAAATATAGCCCAACTTCAAGGCAAAGGTTTAACCGAGCTAAAAACGGGATTACGCTTACGTTATGATGTTACTCGTCGTTTTGCCCCCTATCTAGGCATACAACAACACGATTTTTTTGGAAAAACAGCCGATTTACGCGCTCAACAAGGCCAAACCAACCACGAAACAACGTGGCTGGCTGGTGTACGATGGTGGTTTTAAGACTGCTTAGCCTTTAACAAATCGGCCAAGCCTGCAAAGGCTTTGCCTTTTGCTATTGGCACAGCTTTTTCGCGTGCAAAGCCTGCTTGGTTTAACTGCTTAGAATGTTCTTCATCATGGCAATACACGCACAATAACTCCCAATTACTGCCGTCTTCAGGGTTATTATCGTGGTTATGGTCACGATGATGCACCGTCAACAAATGTAAATTTTGGCGTGTAAACTCACGCGAACAGCGGCCGCAAACATGAGGATACATTTTTAGCGACTTTTCGCGATAGCCTTGTTCTCGTGCCGCTTGATTGCGTCGTGCCTCAGCAACTGTTTTATCATGCAAAGACATCACATCACCTCTCTAGGACTTACGCGGTTATCGCTTATTTGTTCACACTTCAACCGTTTTCATCGGTTTTGTGTTTACAAAACGCGCTAATTTCGGCGAAATGCATAAATCCTGACTATTGAGTAACTGCCTGCCGTTGAGCCTTTAACCACTTAACCGCCTGACGCACAGGTTTGGGTACATCGGGCTGCAAATACTTGGCCGCATTGTTAAACCACATCAACAAGCCAAAATCCCCTTCCATTTTTATATCGCCTGCTTGCATCCCTTTCATAAAGGCCATGGGATTAGCTTTGCTCAGCGTTTTGACCGCATAGTCGGCATCTTTAAAACTAAGCACAAAATCAGGCTTGGCGTGCATTTGTCCATGTGAACGCACACCTCGATGTTTAATCGAAAAATAACGTACCGTCGTTGCATCAAACGTTTGCAGTTGTATCACAAAATCTTTGTTATGTAGCAAGGCCATAAAACCGGCATGATGATGCGATAAATACTGCATTCGCCCTGCCATAAACAATAACAACAACTCAAACTTATTCATGCAACACCTCATGGGACGCTCTTTTAAATTTATTTTAACAAGACTGAATGTAGCAGTTATCCTGCGTTTAGGCAAAGGCTACATTAACGCCCGTTTGTGCTTATAATGTTGCCATTTTTGATAGGCTGACACCATAACATAAATGACACAATAAACGCACAGTATCGCCAAAAAGGCACTCAAACCTTGCCAGCCCAAAGGTAAAATGGTCATTAAAAACTCTATCAGAGTCCACAGAGTCAATGAAAACACAGCACCCGATAGTGCCGCATAAAACCAAACCCGATAACGTATTGTTAGCAAAAATAATGCCGTGACCAACAAAGATAACATTAGCATTTTTATCTCTCCTCGGTTTTGATAACAAATCTAGGAGTGATTATCTCGACAAAAAAAATAAAAAACAGCCTTGCAAACAGCATTAACGACAATGTGTGACGCTCTAGTTTTAACGACAAAATATGTCGCCAAACAGTGATTATTGCCTTGTTTTTGAGCTAAATCATGGTATTTTGGGGTAAATAATTTTGATTTCTATAATTTTTATAATAAGAGAGACAATATGACTAGCAAAGAAAAAGCCAGCAGCCTTCACCGCCAGTGGCTTACTCTACAATACCTTCCTCAAGGAAAATGGTTAGGCACAGCAGACATTCAACAAAAACTTGAGCGCGAAGGCATACAGGTCAGTTTGCGTACTATTCAACGCGACCTTAACCAATTGGCGGAGCGTTTTCCCTTAGAAGGTAATGGTGCTAGCCCTCAAGGTTGGCGTTGGCGTGCTGATGCTCAAATTTCGAGTTTGCCACATATTAGCACCAGTCAAGCGGTGACTTTTTTGATGGTCGAAGAGCATTTACGCCATTTATTACCACCCAGTTTATTAGATGAATTGCGGCCGTGGTTTGACATGGCACAACGCGCGGTTAACCACACCGATAATCAAGGCAAACATTGGCTTGATTGTGTGCGCATTATTCCTCCCACACAACCCCTGATTCCCCCCACAGTTAACCGTCAAGCACAACAAGTCATTTACGAAGGTTTGCTGGCCAATAAACAAATCAAAGTGAGCTATCAACGCCGTTACGATAAAGTGGCCGCCGAATATATATTAAACCCACTAGGGATTGTGCAACGAGGCCATATTATTTATTTAATTTGCACCCGTCACGATGATGACAAAATTCGTTTGTTTGCTTTGCATCGTTTTAACAGTGCCGAACTGCTCAAAATAACAGCTATTATACCCGAACATTTTGATTTAGATGATTATTTGGAAACGGGCGCATTAGGTTTTGGCCAAGGCGAAACCATTCGGTTAAAAGCCTTGTTTACTAAAGCAGTAGGTGATCACTTATACGAAAGTAAACTTAGTCAAGATCAAGTGATTAGCGAAGTTGATGATGGCCGTTTGTGTGTAGAAGCAACGGTACAACACACCCAACAGTTAATTTGGTGGCTGCGTGGTTTTGGTAGTGCTGTTGAAGTGTTAGAACCTAAGTTCAATCTATAGTGAATATGCATACTACCTATTTTATGCGTTTACGGAAAATAGGTAGTTTTTTAATATTTCTTGTGTTTAACAGACAACCCACTCTTTAAAGAAGTGTATTAAGCTCTAAGTCAACACGAATGCTTACTGGCTTGATACCACAGCCAAGCATGTCAATGACTTAGTAGCACTTAATATCGAATAAACAGTCATTTCGCCAGCTTATTTGTAACAAAAAATTTCAATCTAGCCAAAAACAAAGCTTAACTGTTTGTTTTTATACATTTTTATATACACATTTATATACAGTTATGCTTTAAGATTGTTATCAGGTATTTAGCTATTTTTAGTTGCCAAATAATATGACGCTTTTTATCAAATAACTGTCATAAAACATCAAAAAACCAAGTAATTGACGCCAAAAATTTAACAAATTACGCCATTTATCGATTTTTTAGTGCTTTTTATCTGTTTTTTGTTTTGCTAAGATGCGCCCATCAACACAGCATTTGTCTTGTATTGATAAAAAACAATAAAGCTGATTACAGCCTAAAACTACAACTATATCAAATTTCGCTCACAACTTATCGCTGCTTTAACTGACATTTTTGCCAAATGTCTGACGGCTTTGTGTTGCGTAAATTTGACTCTTTAGAGAACTTTTATGAAACACTCGTTTGCCCGCTCCTTTGCTAAAGCATTATTAGTTGGTTCTTTATTAAGTACTGCTCCTATCGTTTCTTCGGTGGCCAATGCGGCTGTAGGCGTATTTCCAACATCAACATTTAATAACCTAGATTATGGTTTATATTGGTTTGGTGATGCTGACAACTGGCAAAAAGCTGTTCCAAATCAAAGCAACGCTTATTACTCAGCCAGCAAGCCAACCATTATTTATATTCATGGATGGCAAAAAGGCTCTAGTAAAGCCCTCAACCGCGAAACTTTTAATCGCAAAGATGCAGGCGGCCCTGATTTAGATTTAGCTTACGCATGGCGTCAGGCTGGTTATAACGTCGGCATTATGTATTGGAATCAATTTGCCGATGAAGATGAAGTCAAAGATGCCGAAGCTAAAATCTGGACAGCAACAGGCACTCGTGCCATGCGCTGGCGTAATGCCTCTGGTGTTTACACTAATGGTCCCAGCCAATCGGCAAGTGATTTGTTATTTCAAAGTTACAAAGACAATTTAGCAGGTTATACAGGCTCTAATATTCGCATAGCAGGTCATTCTTTAGGCAATCAAATGGCGATTGTCTTAACCAAAAAAATCAGTGATGCTGTTAGTGCAGGCACACTCAATAGTAAATTATTACCTAAACGTGTGGCTTTATTAGACCCTTTTTACTCTCAACAAGCTAAAAGCTATTTAGGCAACAAGTGGACAGGCGAAGTATGCCGTACTTATGTAAGCGCATTAAAAACTAAGGGTGTAATTTTTGAAGCTTATCGTACTTCTTTAGCTAGCAGTTCGGGTTTAATTGGTGACAGTAATACAGGTTTAATGAATATGACTGCGTTTACAGAGTTAAAAACATCGTATTTTAATCAAACTCAACAAACACAAAAACACAATGCGGCTGTTTGGCACTATTTGTGGTCGTTTGGCTCTAACCCACCTGTGCTTACCAATACTACCACCGAGGCGGCTTCTGCTAAAACTTCTGATGCGCGCATTAACACTTTAATGAGCAGCACTAAAAAGTTGGTTCAAGATCGTGGTAATACCACCAAAGAGCCTTGGGACGATACCTTCTTGGAAGCGGCTCGTTAATTTACCCCCACCTAACCTCCCCTTGTGAAAGGGGAGATATTTATTCTTGAACAATACTCAACGCCACTGCCTCAGCAACTTTAATACCATCTACCCCTGCAGACAAAATACCGCCTGCATAGCCTGCTCCTTCGCCCGCAGGGAATAAACCTTTGACATTCAAGCTTTGGTAATGCTCGTTACGCGTGATGCGTAATGGCGATGAGGTGCGAGTTTCCACGCCTGTTAACACCGCATCGTGCATGGCATAACCTTTGATTTTTTTGTCAAATTCGGGCAAAGCCTCACGCATCGCGGCAATCACATACTCAGGTAAGGCTGAGCTTAAATCACACCAATTCACCGCAGGTTTATAAGATGGCTCAACACTACCGACTTGGGTTGAGGGGCGACCTGCCAAAAAATCACCGACTAATTGCGCGGGCGCAGCATAAGTACCACCGCCTAACTCAAAGGCTTTTGATTCCCAAATGCGTTGAAAAGCAATGCCTGCCAGTGGTGAGTTATCGCCAAAATCACTCGGTTGAATATCGACCACTAGCCCCGAATTGGCATTACGCTCATTACGTGAATATTGACTCATGCCATTGGTGACCACCCGATTTGGCTCAGAGGTTGCCGCCACCACCGTACCACCCGGACACATACAAAAGCTATAAACCGCACGACCATTTTTGGCGTGATGAACAATTTTATAATCGGCTGCGCCCAATAAAGGATGGCCTGCAAATTTGCCAAAACGACAACGGTCGATCATGCCCTGCGGATGTTCGATACGAAAGCCAATAGAAAATGGTTTGGCTTCCATATACACGCCACGCTCATGCAACATGGTAAAGGTATCACGCGCACTATGGCCTAACGCCATCACCACATGACGGCTATGCAACTCTTCACCATTTTCTAAACACACACCGCGCATTTGGCCATTATCAATCAACACATCAACCACTTTTTGCTGAAAGCGAATTTCACCACCTAATGACTCAATGGTTTGGCGAATGGTTTCGACCATCGTCACCAACTTAAATGTACCAATATGCGGTTTGCTGATATACAAAATTTCTTCGGGTGCGCCTGCTTTGACAAATTCTTCTAAGACTTTACGACCTAAGTGACGAGGGTCTTTGATTTGGCTATATAACTTACCATCAGAAAATGTGCCTGCCCCACCTTCACCAAACTGAACATTCGATTCGGGATTGAGGATATTTTTACGCCATAAACCCCATGTGTCTTTGGTGCGTTGGCGCACTTCTTTGCCACGTTCTAACACAATCGGTTTAAAACCCATTTGCGCCAACACTAAAGCTGCCAAAATACCACACGGGCCAAAACCGACAATAATCGGTCGCTCTGTTAACATGGTTGGTGCTTGAGCAACAAACTTATAGGCCATATCAGGTGATGCTTGTACATGAGGATCATTTTTAAACTTGGCCAATAGTTTGGCTTCATTGTTAACGTCAATATCAACAATATAAATCAAGACGATTTGACTGACTTTACGCGCATCATAACTACGTTTATGGATATGAATGTGTTGAATATCTGCCTCAGAAATAGCTAGTTTTTTGGCAATGGCGGTTTTGATGGCTTCGGGTTGATGGTTGATAGGCAAACGTAATTCGGTAAGGCGTAACATGGGTAATCCACAAGGCTAATAGTCATAGGCGGCTTATTATACCTTGCTCATGATAAGTTTATAGCTAACATTGTCTTTCTTTCACTTGTGTGAAATCATAAAGCTCTTTTTATAGGTTATCAGCCATGCCAAAAATCGGGACATTTATGTTTTGCGCAGCTTTTCTTAAATCATTATCAAGTGTTGCCAACGGTGCTTGCTGACGTAGTGCTAATTCTAAGTAAGCGGCATCATACACAGACAAATTATGTTGACTGGCCAATAAAACCGTTGCAGACATGGCCTGTATTGCGGTTTGATTATCCACAGTTAAAGGTAATTGGTTTACTAATGCTAAGAATTGGTGCATTTGCTCGGCAGTAAGCCACTCGCGTTTTTGGGCGCGAACCATGACATTTGCAGCTTCTAAATGCCAAAGATTAGGAACTAAAAAGCTGTAATCAAACGCAAGACTATCTAATACTTTGTGTGCATAAATTAAATCAGCTTGGCTTCCATCATTAAAACACCAACGCATAGCAACAGAGTTATCTAAAACTAAATTAGGCACGTCCTTCCTCACTTAGTGATTTAATGTCTTGCGCTGATACAGTTGTATTGACGCGAAAGTTTTTAATCGCGCTAATCAAATCGTTCGTTTTGTTAATTTGCACATTGGGCAACTCATAAATAATCGCTATTTTTACCTTGCCTTCGGGGATTTCGTTGGGCAAAGTTAAATGTATTTGGTGATTACTTGGAATATAAGTTGCGATTTCGTAATAGGCTTGCATAACAGCTTCCTCTTTATAGATTTTAAAAAATTGAATTTGGACATCTATTTATAGGACGAGTTGGCCTCTAATTTATTTTCTAAAATCATCAATGCCGACTTAAAGGCTGCTTTAACCACCCAACCTGATACTTTATCGACCATTTTAGGGGCAAAGCTAACGGGAATATAAAAAGTGCTTGTCCATGTAACCTTAGTCATTTTTTTGCCCATACGCTTAAACACAAAACTCCCTGTTTGATGCTCAAAATGCGGCCTAGACTCGGTAATGTGATAATCAACCTGTTTGTTACGCTCAAAATAGGTAAATTCTTCTTTAAACCATACCACACCTAGTTCCACTTCACGTTGCGTCCCTACCCCGTCTAATTCGGTAGTCGAAGCGGGCTTAATACGCTGCACATGAAATAAACGCGAGACATAAGGATATTTGTCGGCATTGATAATGGCTTCAAAAACTTGGTTAATGGGGGCTTCAAAAATATGACTAACAGAAATAGTGGACACCAAAAACTGCTCCTCAAACAAAAAGGCGATATTAAACCGCCTCTTGCGTACCATGTAAAACTTTAGGGCTTTTGGTTTAGTTTACACCAACCATGCAGGCACTTGCTTGGCTAATTCTGCCTTTAACGCGGCATCTGCAGCAAATGACCCAGTTAAAGCATAAGCTAACAATTGCCCTTCGCTATTTTTGAATAACATTTTGACGTTGTTAGCCTCTTGGCTATCTATCGTCCACTCACCTTGCATCGTTGCAAAAGCAGGGGCAACTACCACAGGACAAACAGGTGTTTTAACTTGCACAGGCATAGCAGGATAACTAATAGCCGTCACTTGACCAGATAAGGTTTTGGCCAACGCTCTTGCACCTGCCATAAGGGGCAATACATAGGGCAACACTAAACCTTCAACTTCGGCACAATCACCCAAAGCATAAATATCGGCTTGACTCGTGGCTAAGGTTTTATCGACCACAATACCGCGATTAACTTGTAAGCCTGCCTCTTTAGCAAGGTTAATACGCGGACGTAAACCAATGGCAGACAATACAATATCGCCCTGAATTTCAGAACCATCAGACAATACTGCTCGAACGCCTTCGCCCTCGTTATAAACTGCTTGCACACTCACACCAAAATGAAACTTAACGCCCAAACTGGCCAAACCATTAGCCACTGCTTGTGATGCCTCAACAGGTAACAACGCAGACAACACGCGGCCAACAGGTTCAACCAGTTGCACACTGTAACCGCCATTGCTTAAATCGTTGGCATATTCGCAGCCAATCAAACCGCCACCAATGACGATGACATTTTTTTTGCCTGCAGCGGCTTGTTGAAACTTTGCATAGTCCATCAAATCATTGACGGTATAAACACGCTCTAAGCCATCACCTGCTAACGGCGGTTGAAACGGGTCAGCTCCCAAAGCTAACACCAATTTGTCATATTTAATGGCTAAGCCATCAACCGTCACCGTTTTAGCTTGAGCATCAATGGCAGAGACACTGGCAAAGGCTCTAATTTCGGCTTTAAGTTGTGCCGACATTTTATCGGCACTTTGCATTACTAACTCAGCCGCGCTTTTTTGCTTGGTATAACCTGTTGATAACATGGGCTTAGAATAACTACTGCCGTCATCACGGCTTATTAACACTAATGGCGCATCGGGGTTGAGTTTGCGCCATTCTCGCGCCAAATTATAGCCTGCCAAACCTGTACCAATAATCACTAATGCCATGATGTTTTCCTCTAAATAATACATGTGTGCGAAGTCCCCTCTTGTTTTAACCCCCTCTAAATCTCCCCCTTTTCAAGGGGAGGTTAGGTGGGGTTAAACTTGACAATATTGCTCCAAGTAGGGGAATTTCATCGATAACTAATCCATAAAAAAGGCGCATCTAAGTGCGCCCTGTGTTTGCTTATAAATGGCTTTAAACTTCTACCATTTCAAAATCATCTTTGCCTACGCCACAGTCAGGGCACACCCAATCGGCTGGCACATCTTCCCATTTTGTACCCGCAGGAACACCATCCCAAGGCATACCAACGGCTTCATCATAAATAAAACCACATACAATACATTGCCACTTTTTCATATTTGCCTCGCTATTTAGCTAGAATTTTTGGCCGCCTACGTTACGCATAAACGGCATATTTTGCAATCTTAAAACCTTAACATTACACAATGTCAAGTTTACCTTGTTTTGGGCGCATGAATCTATGCCAAACGCCGAAAAAACTATTTATCTTTATGCTGTTATTGCCTATTTTACTCTCACCCCAACCTTCTCCCACAGGAGAGGGAGTTCTCTCTCCCTATGGGAGAGAGCTAGAGTAAGGGCAGATATTACGCTTTTGCTTGCACAGCAGCCAATCGTTGCTTGTAATGATTGGCATGACGCTCCTCTACTTTAGCCAATGCCGCAAAACGCTTGGCGGCTTTTTCTAATACTTTGGCAAAGGCTTCGGCGTGTTCTTTAGACTCAGCAATTTGCTCATCAAATTCTTTAATGGCATCCGCTTGGCCTTCGGCAATGGCTTTTTGTTTAAATGAAGGATACATTTCGGTGTATTCGTAGGTTTCGCCTGCAATGGCTATTTCTAACATTTTGGCTGGGTTTAAGCTATCGGCAGGATACAACAAATCCAAATGACCAAAGGCGTGTTGGATTTCTTGCTTTGCCGTTTCTTCAAACGCGGCTGCGGTGTCTTCATCGCCCATTGCACGTGCTAATTTGGCAAAATAACTGTACTTCATAAAGGCCATGGACTCGCCTGCAAAAGCACCTTCTAAATTTTTTTCGGTTTGAGTGGCTGGAATCTTACTCATCTTGCTAACTCCTATGGGATTTTTGCGGATTGACTAGGCGTTGTGTTTATTTGCCTGTTGATAGTAGATTAGTCTCAGAAATAACATTTATCAAATTAAATATTTTTTATTTTTTAATAGCTTTTAACTATCGTATATTTGGGACATTGTTGTATGGTTTAAGTTTGAGTATTTGTTTTATCGTAGCCGCCGTAGGGTGCATTAGCGACAGCGTAATGCACCGTTATTTATATTAAACTCATAATTAATAATAATTTTCATCGTTAAAAATGATGCAATGCCCTTCGGTTATTGCATCCTACGCTTGCTAATAAAGCATGGTCAAAAGCGGCTTGTATTTGAGTATTCATAGGTATTTATCCTTTTTGTCAGTTTTGAGTTTATTATTTCCATGTCCACAATGAGCGGACTGGCGTTGTCCAATAACTATTAGAGTCATTGTCTGCTCTTTTTTCATTATTATCACCGCGTCGGCCACCTTGATTGCTGCCCCATGCCCATACCATGCCATCTTTAGACAAGGCAAAAGAGCAACAATAAATATCCACAATCTCTTTGCCCGATAACATCACACGTGGAAAATACTGAGAGTAAATATTATCTCCCGAAAAAGTTTTATCAATATTGCGCCCTGCAACACCGCCCCATTGCCACACACGACCTTTATCGTCCAAAGCAGTATAAAGAGCTATTTTAACTATACGACCTATTTGGGCTACTAATTGTGGTACGTCATAATTAGTGTTTCCTCTCTGAGCTAATTCCCCCGAAGAGTTATATCCCAGCGCATACACTCTGCCTGTATTCAATAAGAAAAAGCTATTAAGCCCACTAGCAACAAAATCTACTACGGGGGCTTCAAAAGTGGGTTCCCAAGTTTTTGTCCGAAACCACAACTTAATTTGTCCAGTTTTTAACAAAACACCAAAAGAAATAGAGCCACTCCCAATCACTTTGACCGCATTTTCATCTTGAACAATTAACCTTGGGGTTGCTTGCTTAAACTTTTCATCTTGACTAAACACATATAACTCACTCCCCCAGCCCCACACCCTTCCCTGCTTATCTAACGCCAGTGAATAATTACGCCCCGCCGCGATACTTACCACCTCCTTTAAATCAGGGATTTGTTTGGGGGTTAGTTGATGTGGTCTAAAGCGTATGTCATTCGGTGGTCCATAAGGGACACCATCCTCTTTATAGCCTAATGCTCCTTTTTCATTATCGCCCCAACTCCATACCGTCCCATCTTTACGTAAAGCTAATACATGCTCACTACCTACAGCCACTTCGACAAAATCTGTCATATTGGGAATCACTTGTGGAGTTTCACGACTTTGATAGCCTGTTCCTAATACGCCTTTCCACCCCCCCCCAACTCCACACTGTGCCATCTTCTTTTACACCAATCGCAAAACTATGCCCCAATGCCAATCGCTTAGGCTGGGTGTTAATGGGTAAGGGCTGCTCAAAGGGGCGTGTGTCGCCTCTATCGGCCAACAAACCAAAGGCACTGGGGGGGGTAGTGCTTGGCAACAAATAACTACACGACGCTAACGACAGCGATAACGACATCATTAAAACAGCGATATAACGCATTTTTTATCCTTAATTTATACAGGACTTACGCATTGTGTTGCAATTAGCGGGTTTTGTAAGCAAATAAGCGATAACCGCGTAAGTCCTATTATTGTTATGTTGATGTACATTTAACTCTAATTTTGCCTTTGTGCTATGGTAACGCCATAATTAACAGAGTTTTTGTTATGGCACACACCGCTCTTATTGCCGCCCCCACCCTTGGCACAACAGCACTCAAACATAGCATTTGCCTGATTGCTTTTATCACACTGGGTATTAACAACGCGATGGCCATCGAAGAAGCAAAATACACCACCCTCATTAAACAAAACAAGCTCGAAGTACGTTTATACGAGCCGCATATTTTGGCCGAAACCCTCGTGGATGCAGCGTTTGACAGCGCAGGCAACAAAGCCTTTAAGCGATTGTTTAACTATATTTCGGGCAATAATAGTTTGCAAAGCTCTATTGCCATGACCGCACCCGTTAGCCAAGAACAAGCAAGCCAAAAAATTAGCATGACGGTTCCCGTTAGCCAACAAGCCAACAACAATCAATGGGCAGTGAGTTTTATGATGCCTGCCTCGTACTCTATGACCACTATACCCATCCCAAAAGACCCAAGCGTCACTATTAGACAAGTACCGGCCCGATATATTGCCGCGATTGAGTATTCGGGCTTTTGGACTCAAAACAACTATCAACAACACAAAAACAAATTAGACGAATGGATTAAGCAACAAGCCTTTACGGTCATAGGTGAGCCTGTATGGGCGCGTTATAATGCGCCATTTACACCGTGGTTTTTAAGGCGTAATGAGGTACTAATACCCATTGCCAAGCCTTTAACGGTTAAATAGCAAGGCTCATTGTCACTCAGTATGAAATATAGTACTTACGCATATTGCTAAAATTAGCGCGTTTTGTGAACATAAAATTGTTGAAAACAATTGAAATGCGCGCAAATAAGCGATAACCGCGTAAGTCATAAATGGCCAAAATACGTTACAATTTGCCAGATTAGACTGACTGACAACTTTTATGCGTATTCATTCCGCTTGGTTAACGCCTGCCCGTTATTGGCAAGCCTCACTCCACTCTCCCCATAAACAATGGGTGTTAGCGCGTGGCTCGCTCACCGCGCATTTAGTGCGTTTGAGTGGTGGCGATTTTAAAGTACAGGTATTACATCAAGGTTGGCATAAACCCAGCCTCAACGAACAACAAACCCTTCATATCAATCATGCCCAAGTCGCATGGATACGCGAAGTGGCGTTAGTAGGGCAAGGTAAAACGTGGGTTACTGCAAGGAGTGTAATGCCACTTAATACCTTACGAGGCAAAGGTAAAAGGTTACGCTATTTAGGCTCACGCTCTTTGGGTAGCTTATTATTTAAAGGCGGCAAACGCGGTCAAATGTGGATTCATGCGCCTAATCAACAGCAAAAATACTGGACACGACGCTCTTGTTTTTATTATGGTGGACAAGCCCTGTTAGTGCAGGAAAGTTTTTTACCTGCCTTGTTTGAGTCCTCCGAGTTTTTTACGTTATGAGCTACTCGTTACAGCAACGCTTGCCGTTATATGCCGAAGTCATGCGCCTACATCGGCCGATTGGTATTTATTTATTATTATGGCCAACCTTGTGGGCAGTATGGATTGCAGCACAAGGCAAACCCAGCCCTAAAATCGTGGCTATTTTTAGCTTAGGTGTGGTGTTAATGCGCTCCGCAGGATGTGTGATTAACGATTGGGCAGACCGTAACTTTGATGGTCACGTCGCACGCACCAAAGACCGCCCTATTGCCAGTGGTCGTTTGCCTGCTCGAGAGGCATTGTATTTGTTTGTTTTTTTAGTGGCTTGTTCGGCAGCTTTATTACCCTTTTTGAATCTACAAACCTTTTTTTGGTCGTTTGGCGCATTAGCTTTAGCTAGTTTATACCCGTTTATGAAGCGGTTTATTTACCTACCGCAATTAGTGTTAGGTGCTGCATTTTCGTGGGCAATTCCCATGGCCTTTGTGGCACAAAATCAAAGTCCTAATCTGTTGTGTTGGCTACTCTATGCGGCTAATTTAATTTGGACAGTGGCTTACGACACCCAATATGCGATGGCCGACCGCGAAGATGATGTAAAAATTGGTGTAAAATCAACGGCTATTTTGTTTGGTCGTTTTGACTTAATTATCATTAGTTTATTACAAGGTTTGTTTATTTTATTGCTGGCCTTGATTGGTTATTTGCAACACTTTGGCTTAATTTGGGCAATCACTTTAGGGATTTGTGGCGGTTTGTTTATTTGGCAATATGGCCATTGCAATGACCGTGTAGCCCAACATTGCACCGAGTCTTTTTTGCATAATCATAAAGTGGGCATGGTGATTTTTTTGGGCTTGGTGTTAAGTTTGATGTTTAAGATTTAGTATATACAATCGATTTTCTTCGTCTTTGCCCCCCTGCTTTTGTAAAAGGATGTTAAGGGGGGATTCGTCTGTCAAGTATTTGTGCTTTATCACTCTTGCCGTAAAAACCGCCCTAACTCCACACCAAACTTAATCGGTTGGTCTAACAACGGCACATGACCCGATTTATCAAAGCGAACCACTTTACAATTAGGCGCGTAGTCAGCAATCGCCATTTGCCCTAAAGGGTGATAAAGCGGTGATTGCATACCTATCATAACGGTAACAGGTGTGTGACACTGGCGCAAACTTTCGCGATAATCGTGGCTATTCAAATACGTTTGCAAATACGCACGTAAATCGCTTAAACGGGTTGAAGGAAACATAAAAGGCAATAATTGAGGCACATAAGTCGCCACCTTAAATAATGGTTTTACTGCTTTACGACCTACCACTTCGGTAAAGGTATGCGCCATAATTTTTAAGGCTTTTTTACGCGCAGGCAAGGGCAAATCTTCTAAGTCTTCACAATGCTGATACTGTGCCAAAAGCTCCATCAACTGCTGCAAATAATCAAAAAACAAGGCTTGTTGCTGACCAAATAAACCAAAATCCCATTCGTTGTTATTGGCAATACATGGCGTTTGGTCAATGTGTAAATAGCGTTTTACGCCTACAAAACCCGTTTCGCGCTGCCAATGTAAGGCGGTTGATGCCCCCATCGAATAACCAACCAACAAAAAATGATGCAACTTAAAATGTCTAATAATATCCTGCACGTCCTCCATGTGGTTGTGCATAATGTCGGCCTGATTAAAGGCAATATGTGCCGAGTGCCCTGCACCGCGCATATCGGGCAGATAAAACTTAAATTGACGGGCATAGGGCAAAATAAACGGTAACCAATGACGGCTATTCATGCCCAAACCATGCAACAACAACACAGGTTGGCCTTGCCCTATCACACGCACATGCAAGGTTTGTTGATCTCGGGTTAGGACAGGAATATTCATTTAGGCTTGTTCATCTGCCGTCTTGACCAACTTTAAACCTACTTTTTTTGTCCACCACATCAACCCAACCAACAATTGACGACGGTCTTCGACAAAAGAAGGTTTTTTACCTTCAAAATAGTGTCCCACAAACTGAAAGCCCCACCCTACCGTAAACATAGGGATTGCAACTGGCAAACCAACAATCGTTGCACCCACAGGCAAAGAGGCAGCAATCAACGGAATACCGATTTTATGGCAAAATTGGTTGCGTGGATCTTGATGGTCTTGTTGATATTGTTGCATCAATCCTGTCCATTCTTGATTAAGTTGAATCGGGAACATGTTGATAACCTCTATTATTCATGGCGATAAACTGAATATAAATTAAGCATAGTCAACAATCTGTCAATTTTTTGACAATTTGTAGATTTAATCTGCACGCTGCGCGACAACTCTTTTGAGTCCCTCTAAATCCAAAATCTCAATAGCACCATAATGGAGCTTGATAAGCTGTTGTTTTGCTAAATCTTTTAACACTTTATTTACGCTTTGCCGCGTCATAAACAGCATCATGGCTAATTGTTCTTGTGGTGTATCAATCATGCGTTTGCTTCGGTCTGTCCACATACCATAATTTTGGGCTATCAATACTAAACGCTTGGCTACCCGTTGAGCGGTTGAACATACCGCCAAATCTTCGGCCATATCCATCAAAAAACGCACTTTATGGGTTAATAACAAGCCAAAATCTTGCCAATATTGCGGATGCTTTGCTAATAACTGCATCAAATCCATACCATCAACATATAACAAGACACTATCCGCTATAGACGATGCTCGATGGGTACGCTGTTGCTTATCAAATAAGGTAATTTCACCAAACCAATGCGCTGGGTCAATCAAGGTTAATAATGCTTCTTTACCATCATCACGATAACGACTAATACTGACACAGCCATCTAATACTGCATAAATACCTTGAGCGGTATCGCCATAAGCAAAAATTTGCTGACCAGCCCCAAAGCGTAATACTTTGCCATATTCCAATAACCATTGTTGTAGCGAAGGAGAAATATGAGCAAACCACGTACCTTGTAGCAATAACGACTGATACTGTTGCACTTGAGAAATAGGCTTCATGGCTTGCCTACTCGCGGCTTAACAAATCCATCATGCGTCGTGTGATTTTGCTAGGTACAACATTGTTTAATAACATCAATGCTTTAAAGGGTAAGCCGATGGGATGATGTACTTTGTAGCGTGTGGTCGCCTGCCATGCTGCCAAGGCAACATCTTCGGCAATTAAGTCAATACCCAAACGCTGCATCACAGGTGCTATAAAATCTTTGTTGGTTGATGGAGTTTTAACAAAGGCAGGCATTAAATCACATACCCAAATATCATAGGCGCGCCATTCTAGGTTAAGGGCTTCTGTTAAGCCACGCACTGCAAATTTAGACGCGGAGTAACTCGCCAAATGTGGCATGCCATAAACAGCGGCTGCCGAGCTCATGTTAATCACCCGTGCGTGCGGCGTATCACGTAAAAAGGGAAAAGCAGCATAAATGACGTTACTTAAGCCTTCGATGTTAATTGCAAAACTTTGTTGATGTTGTTGGGGCGAGAGTTTTTCAAACGCGCCCATATGCAACACCCCTGCACAATTAAACAAGGCATGAAGTCGGCCATTATTAATGATTGCAAAATCAGAGATAGCATCTTGTACGGCTTGATAATCCGTCACATCCACCGCTCTATACCATACACCTGATAACTGCTCAGACAGTTCAAGCAAGGCTGGTTCATCTTTATCTAATAAGCCTACTTGCCAACCTTTACGCTTAAAAAAAATAGCCGTTGCTTTACCGATACCCGATGCTGCACCCGTGATTAAAATACTCTTCATTATTATTGGCCTAATCCGTAAAGATTCAGGACTTACGCATTACATCGAAATTAGCGCGTTTTGTGATCACAAAACCGTCAAAAACGGTTGAAATATAAACAAATAAGCGATAACCGCGTAAGTCCTAAGACTGAGTAAAAACCACAGAGTCTAACGAGGATTAAGCCATAGTCAAGCAGCAACTGCCGTTAAAGGCCGCGCTGTTAATTTTGTTTGCACCAGATAATCACTGCTATCAAACTGACGCGTTTTATAACGATACAACAAAGTAAAACCCACCCAGTTATTGGTATTTTTACCTGACTCAGTTTTGTACCAACTATCACAAGCGCCCGCCCATACCGTATCCTGTAATTGTGTTTGTACCCATTGATTGTAAACGCTCTGCGTTTGTGCCTTTACTTCTACCGTTTGCCATTGCTGACGACGCATTTGCTGTAGAGCATCCATAATATAAGCAAATTGACACTCCAACATATACACAATTGAATTGTGTCCCAAATTGGTATTAGGGCCATACAATATAAAAAGGTTTGGAAAGCCATGTACCGTCATGCCTAAATAGGCTTCTGCACCATCACGCCATGCCTGATTTAGTTCAATACCATCACGTCCTGTAATTTTCATGGGGGCTAAAAAGTCAGTTGCCGCAAAGCCAGTACCATAAATAATCGCATCGACTTCGTGATGTTGCCCGTCTTTGGTCTTAATAGCGTGTGCCGTCACCTCGCTAATAGCCTCGGTTACCACACTGACATTATGGCGACATAAGGCAGGATAATAATCGTTAGAAATCAAAATTCGCTTACACCCTAAAGGATAATCAGGCGTTAATTTAGCGCGTAATACGGGGTCTTTGACCGATTGTTGTAAATAGCGCATAAACTGCCAAGTATAAGGCTTCATCGCAATTTTATTTAAGCTAGTAAACGCTAAAGCACGAACTTCGTGATTACCATACATCAAGCTACGACTAAGATTTTGTAACAAAGGTAACTTAGCATAAATTTGTTGCTCAAATTGGCCATAAGCGCGGTCTGGCTTGGGAATAACATACGGTGCAGAACGCTGAAATAAGGTTAAATGTTTGGCTTGTTTGGCCACCTCTGGCACAAATTGAATGGCACTTGCACCTGTACCAATCACCGCCACCCGCTTATTGTTTAAATCATAATCATGATGCCAACGTGCCGAATGAAAAACCTCACCCTTAAAGTTTTCGATGCCTTTTAACTTGGGATAGGCAGGCCGATTTAATTGACCACATGCACTGATTAAGATAGTTGCTAACAGGGTTTGCCGTGTCGTTTTAATGACCCACAATTGCTGTTTGTCATCAAAATAGGCCGACTCCACTTCTTGATTAAATTGAATTTTTTGCAAAATGCCGTATTTAATGGCGCAATGTTTGATGTATTGATAAATCTCTGCTTGAGGCGCAAATTTACGCGACCAATCATGCTTTGGTTCAAAAGAGAACGAATACAAGTGAGAAGGTACATCACAGGCCGCCGCAGGATAACTATTATCGCGCCAACAGCCACCTAACTCTTGTTCTTTTTCGAGCAACACAAAATCACTAAAGCCTGCCTTTTGCAATTGTATGGCCATACCAATGCCGCCAAAACCTGTGCCAATAATCGCAACTTGGGTACGCTGAATATTTGTCATGATGTGTTTACTCGTTTGAATGTTTCATACCCTCACCCCAACCCTCTCCCAAAGGGAGAGGGAGTTCTCTCTCCCTTTGGGAGAGAGCTAGAGCGAGGGAGAAATACGCTAATCGTTTGAATTTCTACCATCAAAAATATCGTACTATCGTGCTATTTTTTATGTTAAATTCGGACATCGCATTGTGTATTTAGGACACTATTATGAATTGGCCGCGCCGTCATATTGCCAGTATGCGCGTACTGACTCAACTTGCAGAACAATTTGATATTTCTTTGGCTAAATGTTTGGCGCAAACAGGCGTTTCGCTTCATCAGCTTAACGACCCTTTTGCACAAGTAGAAGCCACTCAAGAACTGCAACTGGTAACGAATATTATTAACGCCTATGGCGGTTATCAACCTGTATTAGGTTTAGAAGCGGGACGTTTTTATCATTTAGATACTTATGGTATTTGGGGCTTTGCCTTGCTAAGCAGCCCTACCCTCAAAGCGGCCATTGATTTAGGACTACGCTATTTTGATTTGGCGTTTTCGTTTACTAGAGTGTCTTTACAACAACAAGGCCATGAGGCCATCTTAAAAGTGGATGGCAATCTCATTCCAGCATTTTGTCGGCAATTTTTGATTGAGCGCGATATGTCCTCAATGATAACCATGCTACAAGAATTATTTAACACCAAAACTCCGCTACGTCAGGTATGTTTTGATTACGCACCTCCTACAGATATTAGCCCCTATAAAAAAACCTTTGGCATAACACCACAATTTAATGCCCCCTTTACAGGCGTGGTCTTTGAGCAGCACTTTTTAAACAGCACATTGCCACAACATCATCTTGGCTCATCGACTCTCTACGAAGCACAATGCAAACAACTCCTAAGCCAACGCCAACAACGCTCAGGTATCTCGGCAACCGTTCGCAATCTGTTAATCTGTCATCCCCAAGATATGCCTAGTATGGAAGTCGTCGCCGCCCATTTATGTATTAGTTCTCGTACTTTACGTCGGCAATTAAAATTAGAAGGTGTTTCTTATCGTGAACTACTGGACGAGGTACGCATGACCTTAGCCGAAGAATTATTAAAAACAGGTGCATTAACCTTAGAAGAAATTGCTATTCGTTTAGGCTACTCCGAAGTATCTAACTTTTTACATGCCTTTAAACGCTGCAAACAACAAACTCCCTCCCAATTTAGACAGAGCCTTGGCCTATGATGCACTCCCCCCACAGTAAAGCTAGCCAAACCTTTATTTTAGTGACCATTTTTTTGGATGTACTAGGCATTGGGTTAATCATTCCTGTACTACCTTCTTTAATTGGCACACTCACCGACTCTCAAGCAGCACAAGCACACTGGTATGGCTGGTTAGCCTCGGCCTTTGGCATTATGCAGTTTTTGTGTATGCCTTTTTTGGGAGCATTAAGTGACCGTTATGGCCGTCGTCCCGTACTACTGCTATCCACCTTTGGTTTAGGTATTAGTTATTTGGTAACAGCGTTATCACACAGTTTATGGCTATTGTTGTTAGCCCGCTTGGTAAGTGGAGCAACCAGTGCCACCATGTCGGTAGCTAATGCTTATGTCGCAGACATTACCTCCCCCGAACAACGTGCCAAAGCCTTTGGCAAAGTGGGTGCGGCCTTTGGTATTGGCTTTGTGTTTGGCCCCATGTTAGGCGGAACTTTAGGCGCAATTGATTTACGCTTGCCATTTATGGTGGCCGCCGCTTTGTCGTTACTCAATGTTTTATATGGTTATTTTGTGCTACCAGAATCATTAAACCCAGCCAAACGCAGTGTCTTACATTGGCGACAGGTTAATCCTTTTGGTGCATTATTACATCTTAGCCGCCTCAAAAATGTTGGATCTTTGGTGGTTATTTTTTCGTGTTCGGCTTTGGGTCAATTTATTTTACATACCACATGGGTGTTATATACCGAATTTAGATTCAACTGGACACCACAACAAAATGGTATTGCTTTGTTTGTGGTAGGCCTGACCTCCGCCCTTGTGCAAGGTTTGCTTATGGGACGTTTATTGGTAGTGTTTGGCGAATTTCGTTTGGCGATTGTGGGGATGATGTCATCCTTTATTATTACGACATCTTATGGCTTGACTACCAATAGCCTGTATCTATACCCATTGATTATGTGTAACTTTTTATCTTTTGCTGCCAATCCTGCGCTTAATAGTTTAATTTCTAAATCGGCAGGAGAACACGAACAGGGTTTAGTACAAGGTGCCTTAAATGGTATAAATAGTTTAATGATGATTATTGCGCCATTAATTGGCTCATGGATTTTGGCACACGTCAGTCATTTGCCTAGCAATGATTGGCGCATGGGTAGCAGTTTTTTTGCCAGCGCATCGCTACAACTACTTGCAGTTAGCTTAGCAATTTGGCATTTTAACAAACATCATCGACAAATGATTAAGAGAGAACCATAAAGATTGTCATTTTTTAAGAAGACAACCTCCTAGAAAATCAGTGACAATACACACTGACTTTGTTTTTTAGACTATCGTACTAACCACTCTGTCATCTTGACACTCAAGGTTGGTCTTTTTGGCGTTAAGGACATTTTATGCTCGACCATGTGATTGCAGACTTCCAAGCCAATATGTGGCTGTATATTTCTATTCCATTTATTAGTGGCATTATTGGTTATGTGACCAAAGTCGTTGCCATTAAAATGATGTTTGCGCCAATGGATTTTTTGGGTTTTAAAATTGGCCCCATTCCCATTGGTTGGCAAGGCATTGTGCCACGTAAAGCCGAAAAAATGGCAACCATATCGGTCGATTTAATGACTTCGCGCCTTATTAACGCCAACGAAGTCTTTGCAAGACTCGACCCCAACCGTATTGCCAAAGAAATCGAAGTTCCCATGACCGCTGCTGCCGAAGAAATTACGCGCGCCGTGGCACAACAATACCAACCCGGTTTGTGGGAAGCGATGCCCGAATTTGCCCGCCAAAAAATCATTAAAAAAATGCAAGCCGAGGCTCCACAAGTGGTGGCTAACATCATGCGTGAAATTCAAGGGAATGTCGAAAAATACTTTGATATTAAGCATATGGTCATTAGCAATCTTATGAAAGACCGAGCCATGCTTAACGAGATTTTTCAAAAGGTTGGCCGTCAAGAATTTCGCTTTTTTAGTAATGCAGGCTTTTATTTTGGTTTTGGCATCGGTTTGATTCAAATGGTCTGCTGGCTATTCTTTAAGCAGCCATGGATGTTGCCTGCCTTTGGTGGCTTTGTGGGCTTTTTTAGCGACTGGGCTGCATTACAAATGATGTTTAGACCACTGCAACCCAAAAAAATCATGGGCTTTACCATGCAAGGTTTGTTTATTAAACGCCAACAAGAAGTCGCTGCCGATTATGCCGCGCTGATTTCTAAACAACTGCTTACTCCAGCCAATATGATGGAAGAATTATTCCGAGGCGCGTTTTCTGACCGAATTATGGAACTGATTCAACGTAACGTGCGTGAGATGATTGACGCTCAAACAGGCTCTATTCGTCCATTAGTGGTGTATGCAGTAGGCAGCCAAAAATATATTGAAATGAAAAACGTCGTTACCGAAAAGATTTTGGAACGTTTACCCGAAACCATGAAGCATATGGAGTCTTATGCCGAAGATGCGATGGACGTGCGTAATACCCTCGTAGAACGTATGCAGCGTTTAACGCCTGAGGAATTTGAAGGTATGTTGCGCCCTGCCTTTAAGGAAGATGAGTGGTCATTGATTGCCGTAGGTGCAGCCTTAGGTTTTATTGTGGGTGAGTTACAAGTGAGTTTTATGTTGCATTGAGTGCAAACAAGCTAAAACCCACCATAATCCTCCTTTATAAAAGGAGGGTTAGGGTGGCCTGTATGCAGCGTAACAAAATACGCGATAAATTCATTAAAAACGTAGCATAAAACACTGTGAGGTAGTTATGTAGCGTGGATTGACGCAAGAAAACTACGATTTTTCCAAGCAAATCAAAGTGATGAGTTTCGCTCCTCAACTCATCCTACCGACTTAATCAAACAACAACATCCGTTGCGCCAACAATTACCTAGACTAAGTTATAATCCCCACAATCACTTCGCTTTTTTGTGGAATTTTTCATGTCCCGTAAACCTCTTGTCCTTGTCGATGGCTCGTTTTATATCTATCGCTCCTTTTTTGCTTTGCCACCACTGTCAACAAAAGATGGACAACCAACAGGTGCAATCAAAGGCGCGTTAAACGCTCTCAATAAATTACTCAAACAATATCAACCCAGCCATGTTGCTGTCGTTTTTGATGCAGGTGGCCCCACTTTTAGGCACGAATTATCTGCCGATTACAAAGCTCATCGCCCTCCTACACCCGATGACTTAAAAGCGCAATTTTCTCCTTTACAAGACATTGTTCGCGCAATGGGTTTGCCAGTGTTATTAGAACAAGGGGTAGAAGGTGATGACATTTTGGGGACATTAGCGGTTGAAGCAGCCAGTCATGGTTGGGATGTGATTATCTCAACGGGCGATAAAGACATGGCACAATTGGTGAATGACCGTATTACCCTTGTTAATCCGTTTATGGATACGGTGCTAGACGCAACAGGTGTAGAAGCCAAATTCGGTGTTAAACCCAGTCAAATTATTGATTATTTAGCTTTAGTGGGTGATGCCTCAGATGGCATTGCAGGTGTGCAAGGTGTAGGGCCAAAAACTGCTGTTAAGTGGTTACAAGAATACGGCTCAATTGCCAATTTAATTGCCAATGCCGCAGCGATTAAAGGCAAAGTGGGCGAAACCTTTAGAAACAGCTTGCCACAAGTGGCCATGAGTCAACAACTAGCGACGATTGATTGTCAATTAGCCTTAAAAGTGCATCCTGATGCGCTAATTCGTCAAACACCCAATCACGCTGCCTTAAAAGAGCTTTATCAACGCTTTGAATTTAATGCTTTATTAGCGAGTGTAGATGCGTCTGCTCTACCGACACTGGATGAACAAAGTGAACCCGAAGCCCCACCGATTAGCACTAAATATCATACGGTTACGACAATTTCGGCATGGTCTGCCCTGTTAGATAAACTTAACTTAGCCCCTGCATTTGCCATTGATACCGAAACCACTAGCCTAAATTATAAAGAAGCGCGTATTGTTGGGTTTTCGGTGTCTTTAGTGGTGGGTGAAGCTTATTATGTACCGCTTGCACATAGTTATTTAGGTGCGCCCGAACAACTTGACAGAGATACGGTGTTAAAACAACTCAAACCCATTTTAGAAAATCCACATATTGGCAAAATTGGCCAACACCTAAAATATGATACTCATGTGTTAGCTAATCATGGCATTTCCTTACAAGGGATTGTTTTTGATACCATGCTCGCTTCTTATGTGTTAGATGCTACCGCTACTCGCCATAATTTGGATGATTTAGCCAAACATTATCTTAACTATCAAACCACGACTTTTGAGGAATTAGCAGGCAAAGGCGTAAAACAACTCACCTTTGACCAAATTGAAGTGGAAAAAGCCAGTCATTATGCCTGTGAAGATGCAGATATTACTTTAAGACTCAAAGAGTTATTTGTGCCTAAATTATTGGCTGAGCCGTCACTCAATCATTTATTGCACGATATAGAAATGCCTGTTGCACCGATTTTGCAACAGATGGAAGCGCGTGGCACTTTATTAGACTTTGCCCAACTGCAAAAACTCAGTCAACAGATGGGTGAACGTTTAACTGAACTCGAAAAACAAGCGCATGACATTGCAGGCACAGTGTTTAACTTAGCCTCGCCCAAACAATTAGGTGAAATTTTATTTGATAAATTAGGCTTAGAAGGGGGCAAAAAAACGGCAACAGGCCAATATGCAACAGGCGAAAATATCTTAGAGCAGTTAGAACATCCTTTAGCTAAAGTGATTTTAGAGCATCGTAGTTTAAGTAAATTAAAAGGCACTTATACCGATACTCTGCCCAAAATGGCAAACCCTGTTAGCAAACGTATTCATACTTCATATCATCAGGCAGTGACTGCCACAGGTCGTTTGTCATCGTCAGACCCCAATCTACAAAACATTCCTATTCGTAGTGCTGAGGGTCGCCAAATTCGCCAAGCCTTTATTGCCGCAGACGGTTATCAATTAGTGGCTGCCGACTACTCACAAATTGAATTACGCTTAATGGCACATTTAAGCCAAGATGAACGCTTATTACACGCCTTTAGCATGGGCGAAGACATTCACAAAGCCACCGCTGCCGAAGTATTTGGCATTCCTCTCAATGAAGTCAGCAACGAACAACGCCGTAACGCTAAAGCGATTAACTTTGGTTTGTTATATGGTATGTCGGCCTTTGGTTTAGCTAAACAAATCAATGCCTCGCGTAGCGAAGCCCAAGCCTATATTGATTTATATTTTAATCGTTATACAGGCGTTAAACGTTATATGGACAATATTCGTCATCAAGCAGGTGACAAAGGTTTTGTCGAAACCTTGTTTGGTCGCAAATTACCGATGCGTGATATTCACTCTAAAAACCCGAGCATTCGCCAAGCGGCAGAACGTGCTGCCATTAATGCACCATTACAAGGTTCGGCAGCAGACATTATTAAATTAGCAATGATTGCCGTTGATGCCCAACTCAAACTGCAACAATTAGACGCTTATTTGTTATTACAAGTGCATGATGAATTGGTGCTAGAAGTCAAAAATGAACATGTAGAACGCGTTAAAGCCATGTTGCCGATTGCCATGAGTGGTGTAGCCAATTTAGCTGTGCCGTTATTGGTGGAAGTGGGTGTTGGAAAAAATTGGGATGAGGCGCATTGATAAAAAACTTAGCCCGTCCTAGACGGGCTAAAATGTGCTTACCAAAACTTCCACCACCACTTTTTCTTTTTCATGGTTTGCTCAACTTCTTTATTCCAAGTTGTGTATTGCTGCAAATGAGAGGATTTAGCAAAAAAATCCCCAAAACGCTTATCGCTCTCATTGATATGCTGAATCAACCACATTTTTAAAAAATGTAATAATTCAAAAGTAATGGTTGCACCTTCTTCGTCTATTTTTCTTTGTAATTCTTGTATTTGCTTTATTAAATCTTCATGTTGTTGTTTATGAATTTCTAAACCAGGATAATGCAAAACGCGCATTAAACTTTCTTCTAATAAAAAATGGGTACGGGTATAGTCTGCAAGTTGGTTAAGGATTTCTTGTGAGGTCGCTTTGCCATGACGCTCAACAATCGCACGATGTAATTGATTTAACAAATCCACCAATACCTTGTGTTGCTCATCTACCTCTTGGATATGGACATTAAAACTATCCGACCATTGAAATAAGTCAGTCGCTGTAGCTGTCATCGAAAGTACTCCAAACTAAATATTAAAACTATGTGACTATTTTGCATTTATCACAAAGCCATATAAATTATATGGCTATTTATCCATAAAAAAAGCACAGCTTTTCACAAATCCTCCAAAAAACAACTAAAACCTTAATGAACGTTGTTTTTTTGAGCCAAACTACCCCAATGGAGCGACCCTTAACACTTCCTCAATAGTAGTTAAGCCCTGTGCTACCTTTTGTGCGCCCGACAAGCGTAAGGGCAAAAGTCCTTCACGATAGGCTTGTTTTTTCACTTCATTTAAAGAAGCATTTTCATTTAATAAGCGTTTGACTTCGTTGCTCAGTATCATAATTTCGTACAAACCCACCCGTCCCAAATAGCCTGTATCGCGACACTCCAAACAACCTTGAGGGGCACAAATTTGCTCAGGCATATTTAACAACCACGGTTGGGTTAAATCTGTCCATGCTTTTTCGTCACACGACACACTCACTTTACAATGAGGACATAAGGTTCGTACTAAACGTTGCGCCATCACCCCCACCACCGTCGAGGTAATTAAAAAAGCAGGTACACCCAAATCTAACAAACGAATAATTGAAGAAGGCGCATCATTAGTATGCAATGTCGATAACACTAAATGACCTGTTAAAGCGGCTTGAATAGCCATATCAGCAGTGTCGTAATCCCTAATTTCACCGACCATAATAATATCGGGGTCTTGACGCATTAAGGCACGCACACCTTCGGCAAAGGTCAAATCAATGGCATGATGCACTTGCATTTGATTAAAAATTGGCTCGACCATTTCGATAGGGTCTTCGACTGTACACACATTCACTTCATCGGTTGCCAGTTGTTTGAGTGTTGAGTACAAAGTAGTGGTTTTACCTGAACCCGTGGGGCCAGTCACCAAAATAATGCCATTAGGCTCTTGCACCATTTTTTGCCATTTTTCAAAATCCTCCCCTACCAAGCCTAAGTCTTTAAAACCTCGTACTAACACATCAGGGTCAAAAATACGCATCACTAATTTTTCGCCAAACACGGTTGGCAAGGTGGCCAAACGTAGTTCTATTTCTTGTCCGCTGGGATTGCGCGTTTTTAAACGACCATCTTGTGGCTTCCGTTTTTCGGCAACATTCATTCGTCCCAAAATTTTAATACGTGAGGTCACGGCATTCATAATTAACGGTGGCAATTCATAAATATTATGCAATACACCATCAATTCTAAAACGTACTTTGCCCGACTCGCGCCTCGGTTCTAAATGAATATCACTGGCGCGTTGGTCAAAGGCATACTGCAACAACCAATCAACAATGTTAATAATATGCTGGTCATTGGCATCAGGATTTTGCAAATTACCTAATTCTAATAACTGCTCAAAATTACCAACACGATTGACATTACTCGCGACCGATTCGCTATTATTTGCACCCTCAATCGCTCGCGCCAATTTATAAAACTCAATGGTAAAACGGTGCAAATGCACAGGATTAGCCACCACTCGTTTGATTTTTTTGCTTTTCAGCGTGTGCTGTAAATTTTCTTCCCATTCGGTATGAAACGGCTGAGCACTGGCAATCACCACCTCATCTTTGCCTACTTGTACTGCCAAAATGCCATGCCGCTCAGCAAACGCATAAGACATAATGGCGGTAACTATGCCTGCATTAATTTTTAGTGGGTCAATATGAAACAAAGGCTGATTAGCTTTTTGAGCCAACCATGCGCTTAACACATCTATATTGAGTTTGGCAGTAGGTGACTTCTGGTCAACAAAATCAAATTGAGCAATCATTTGCAGTGGATGCCAATGTAATTTATCGCGGGTACGTGGTGTGGTGGCCACTAAATTAGCATCACGTTGGCTAATTCGTCCCTCTTTGAGTAATTCATCTAAACACCAACGGGTATCTATTCGATATGACAGATTATTTTTATTCATCATTAGACTTCTATAATAATGTGGGCTTTGATTGACTAATTTAAATCTTGTGCAAAACAACTAAATTGACTATAAAGTGAGTGTTACTGTTTTTTCAAGGGAAGTTATGTGATGTTAAAAAAATTATCGTTCATTTTATGTAGTGCTTTATTGGCTCAAACCAGTTATGCCACCGATGTTGCTTTGGGTGCTGGTTTAGGTACATTGGGTTTTGGTGTGCAAGGCACATTTGCGGTTACGCCTCATATCAATGTACGCGTTGTGGCGCAAACAGCCGACGTTAATGAAAAATTTGAAGAAAGTGGTATTGACTACGACACTACCATCAACTTAGAGAGCTATGGTCTATTAGCCGATATTCATCCCTTTGCTGGTAGTTTTTATGTCAGTGCTGGTTGGTTGGCACACAGTAATGGCCTTGACCTAAAGGCAAGCTGCCCTACTAGCTGCGATATTGACGGCCAATCGTACAAAAGCGCACCTGATGGTCAAATTAAAGCAGCCATTGACTTAGGCAATAACGCACCTTATTTGGGGATTGGTTGGGGTAATGCCATGCAAGGTGGTCGAGTATATGCCAAACTAGACCTTGGTGTATTGTTTCAAGATGACCCTAAGGCTGATTTAAGTGTCACTGGTAAATTCCAAAATACCAATACAGGCTTAATTGTTGATACTACTGACCCAGTATTTCAACAACAAGTCGCTAACGAAGAAAAAGACTTGCAAAAAGAACTGGATGACAGTCAAGGGGCAAACCTCTACCCTGTAATTAACTTTAGTATTGGTTATCGTTTTTAGCCATTAACATTGATTGAGTAGCGTGGTGTTTGAAGCAAGCCTACGCTACCTGTCCCCTCTCTACATATAAGATACTCTGCCAAAATTTGCCCAAATTGCTATCAGCAACATGACAAGTGTCAATGTATTAAGCTCCACTGCTTCTTTATACTAAAAAAAACAATATAGAACTTACGCTGTTATCGCTTATTTATCACATGTGTGGTATTTTTAATGCCTTTATGCTCATAAAGGGCGCTAATTTTGGCAAAATGCATAAGTCCTGAATATCCACCAAAGAGTCCCATTTTTATGCTAAAAAATATAATACTCAGTGTCGCTATTAGCCTAACAACATTTAGTCAACTTTCATTTGCCGCACCAGTAGTCACCGACAGCGTTGCGCTAATGCAATCAGTATTACAACAAGAACGACAATGGGCTGGCCTCGAAAGCAAAACCATTAAAGTGGGTGACACTAGCTTTGCTTATAGTGAAGGCGGTGCTAAAGATGCGCCTACCGTGTTGTTGATTCATGGTTTTTCGGGCTCACGTGACAACTGGAATCGAATTGCTCACAAACTCACCAAAAAATATCATGTGGTTGCACTAGACTTGCCTGCACATGGTGATACCGTTGCTCCTGCCAATTTTGGTTATCAATTAGCAGATTTATCTGATGCAGTAAGACAATTTGTGTTGGCTTTAGGCATTCAAAAAGATTTACATATCGCAGGACACTCCCTTGGTGGTGGTATAGCAGTACTGTACTCTGCCTTGTATTTTTTAGAAGTCAAAAGCTTATTATTGGTCGATACTGCAGGGGTTTATGATAATGTTGGCAAGTCGTTAATTGCCAAACCTGAAGACCTCAGAAATATGTTAGTGCGAAAAACGGGCGATTTTGAGCGTTTGGCCACCAAAATTGCCATGTATCAGCCGCCATTTATTCCTAAAGAATTGATGGAGGGCTATGAAAAAATTCACATGAAACACCTACCAGAACACGAAAAGCTCATCAATGCACTGATTGAGCAAATGAAGTTTACTAAATCAGATACTTTTCAAATGGCAGCACATAGCATCGAAGCACCAACTTTAGTGATTTGGGGTGAAAAAGATGCCATTATTGACGTCAGTGTTGTTGACGAACTTAAACAACATCTTAAAAATGAAGAAGTCATCATCTTGAAAGATGTCGGTCACACACCCATCTTAGAAGCTGATTACCCTGTCAGTGAAGCTTACTTAGCATTTTTAGCCAAAGCTCAGGCGATGCCCAATAAATTTGCCCCTGCGCCAACCGCTACCCCCGCTACCAAGTAATAAGGATTTATGTATGACTCCCAAAGCAAACGCTCTTTTTAACGCTCATAAACAACATTTATTAGCTCAATTTGCCCCTGAACAAGTTGAAGCGACTTTGAGCCAAGAAATCAATGCCTTTTTAGACTGGTCACAAACGCAACCGATTAACGCCGTCGTTAAACTCGCAGATATTCAAAGTATTGCTCAGCGTTATATTTTACAACAGGCTGTTAGTACAGGGCTTCATCAGCAAATATCTCATCTTATCAAAGCGGCTATTAACAGCCCCTTAAATGATAAAACCTATATTCACCAACTGATAGAACATAAAGACTATTTGGCGATTGTTGATAAGATTGCCAGCCACGAACAATTACGCAAAGATTTAATTCATACTGCTGTAGGCAATCCTGTTTATGCCAAATTACTGTCAGATATTGTTTACCAAGCCTTAAACGATTATTTAGTTAACGAAAATCCTTTGGCCAAAAAAGTACCTGGTATGTCCTCACTCATGAAAATGGGCAAAGGTATAATGGAAAGTACGGGCGGCAATGCCGCTATTGAGTCGGCACTCAAAAGTTATTTGCACAAAAACACCCAAAAAATTGTGGATATTAGCGAAAAGATTTTGCTTAAGACCTTAGATGCCAAACAAATTCATCATGTTGCCGACCAGTTATGGCACAAAATCAAAGGCGCACCGTTATCAATTGGCAAACAATATATTGCAGATAGCGATATAGATTTTGCTATTAACGAAGGTTTAAAAGTGTGGAATCACTTTAGAAAAACCACTTACGCACAAGAAATGCTCAATGAGCTGATTGCCGCTTGGTTTAATACCTTTGCTGATCGAGATGGGGTGAGTTTATTAGCCGATTTAAATATTTCAAGAGAGCAATTAGTGACTGAAATTTTGGTATTTGCCCAGCCAGTGATTGCACAAATGTTAGCGTCAGGCTTTATTGAGCAACGCATTGAGGTACAGCTACAAGCATTTTATGAGTCGTCTGTAGTGGCGGAGTTGTTGGGGTGAAATTACAGGACTTACGCATTGTGCTGCAATTAGCGCGTTTTGTGAGCTAAAAAGCGTTAAAAACGCTTATTTAGCGAGCAAATAAGCGATAACCGCGTAAGTCCTAAATTAGTTGGCTGAGCGTAGTCAAAGCCCTTCGACTACGCTCAGGGCGCATCGGCCTTAGTCCATAAATAGATTACCGCGCCAATTTTTGCTTCATCTTATGCGTCATGACGGCGGTGAGTGCTTTAGATAAATCCTCTTGTTTTAACGGTTTAACAATAAACCCATTCATGCCACAGGCTAAACCTTGTTGTTGATACTCGGCCAAGGCATGAGCACTCACACCATAAATGAGTGTTGGCAAATGATGTTGTTTTTCTTCCCATGCTCTAATACGCTGAGTCGCGGTATAACCGTCCATATTGGGCATTTCGCAGTCCATTAACACCACATCAAACGGTTCTTGACTAGTCATTAACACTTGTAGAGCATCCAACCCATCACTCGCCACTGTCGCAACAATGTTATATTTTTTAAGCATTCCCACAATCACCATTTGATTGATGGGATTATCTTCGGCTATCAACACTCTGAGACCCGATAAATCAGGATAACCTGTATGCGCTTTAGTGATGGGCTTGGCTGGCATTTGTTGCTCTTGTGGTTGTACTCCATGATACATTTGCACATAAAACCAAAACACCGAACCTTGTGCAGGAATACTCTTAACGCCAATATCACCATTCATCAACCTAACTAAAGAGCGACTAATGGCCAAACCTAATCCCGTGCCACCGTATTTGCGTGTCACAGATGAATCGGCCTGCGAAAACGATTGAAATAACCGTTCACGCTGTTCAGTAGTAATCCCTATACCTGTATCTTGTACTTCAAATTGAACAAACACGCCCTCTGCCCCTCTATCCTCACGCAAATAAGCACGTAGCGTTACTGCCCCACGCTCGGTAAATTTGTAGGCATTGCCCAACATGTTAATAATCACTTGCCGAATACGGGTTGGGTCGCCCACCATCCAACAAGGCACATTGGGCATAATTTCGGTTTTAATGGGCAGGCCACGCTCTTTGGCAGGCAAAGCAAACAGTAAGACACACTCTGTGAGTAGTTGGTGCAAATTAAAGTTGGTATGTTCTACATCGAGCTTTCCTGCCTCTATTTTAGAATAGTCCAAAATATCGTTGATAATGCGTAATAATGCTTCACACGAGGACTGAATGGTATTGATATAATGCTTTTGTTCTTGATTAAGTGGCGTATCAGCTAATAACTGTGTCATACCTATCATGCCGTTCATGGGCGTACGCACTTCGTGGCTCATATTGGCCAAAAATTCACTTTTGATTTTGGCGGCCATTTCGGCTTCGTGTTTGGCTCGCTCCGCTTCTTCTGTTTTTAACAATAACGCTTCGGTACGGTCACGTACTTTTTGATCAAGCAAACGATTGGCTTCTTCTTGTTGCTGCAAACGTAATTGTTGGGACTTATCATTTTCTCGTTGCAATAGATGTAATCTATCGGTCAAAGCATTATTCAAAATCAACAAAGTGGCAATAGAACCTAATTGTGCGCCGTAGGTTGTCCAAAAATTAACAGGCAAAATATCAAATGCCCTTAGTACATTGACCATTCCCCCTATCACTAAACCCGACCAACCTAAGGTAAAATACTTACCTAAACGGCTGCCTTGACGCCATGTATAAATCCCAGCACCATACATAATCGGTGCTGTTAAAAAAGCAATCATCATCGACAGTTGAATAGCCAAGGTAAAGGGGAATATCACCGAACCAACTAAACTAATAAAAGCAAAACCAAAAAAAAGTGGGTCAAGATTTAACTTACCTAATGTGACATGTTTGATATCCAAAAATGATTTGGTTAATACCAAACTAGCAAAAGCAAACAAACTGATGGCAAACGGTCGCAAGCGTTTGGCTACTTCGGGAAACTCTCCCCAAAAATAAACCGTTCCCATACCATTTAGACTGAGTTCAATCAGCGCGTAACATCCTAACACTGCAACATAAAACAAATGATTGCGGTCACGAAGCATAAAATACAAATAGGCATTAAACAGCAAAATAATCAGTACCGCGCCATAATACATGCCAAACCAAAAACTTTCGTTTTGCTGCTCGCCCCTAAAAGCATCTGGCGTTAACAAACTCATCGAAATAATCATCGAGTCACGGCTTTGCAAACGCAAATAAATCGCTTGTGTTTGTTTGGTTGCTAGTTGGATTGGCAGCGCAAAACCTCTATCTTTAATCGGACGTTGCGAAAAAGGATAAGCATCGCCTGTGGTATATTGCAAGACGTATTGTTGATGGCCATTGAGGGTATATAACTGCAATTGATCCATCAACGGATATTCAAAATGTAAAATCCAATCACTCTTATTTGTTTGATTATTAAGTGTCACTTTGACCCAATAAGCGGCTTTAGTAAATCCATAATTTGGAATAAAGCCATTGGCTTTTTGCCAACGGTTAATGCCACGCTTGGCTTCGTATTCAAGATCCTCTAAGGTATATTCAAGGCTATTATCGGCAAAATACTCAATATCTTTGCTAAGTGTTATGGCAGTAGTTTTAGGCTCCAACAAAATGGTATTAGCACCTACAGCAGCACACAGCCATAGCCCTACCCAAAGTAGGAGCAGTTGTTGGAGCTGTTTAGCTAAATAAGGCATCATGTATTCTTCATAAAAAAAGTGGATACTGTTAAGCTTACGCCCTGCTAAAAATCATGCAACAGAGATTTTATATTTATGGCCAGTGCCAATCTTACTCGCTATGCTTGGTTATCAATAGCGACTGCTTTTATCACTTTAACTTTAAAATTATGGGCGTATTATTTAACAAACTCCGTTGGTATGCTGTCAGATGCTATTGAATCTATTGTCAATGTCGGTGCAGCAATCATGGCTTTAACTATGCTGACCATTGCTGCACGTCCTGCAGATGATGACCACGCTTTTGGCCATAGCAAAGCCGAATACTTTTCGAGTGGCGTAGAAGGCGCACTGATTTTTATTGCTGCAATGAGCATTATATGGGCTGCTTGGCCACGTTTGTTACACCCTCAAGCCATTGAGGCGTTTAATTGGGGCTTTGCTGTTTCTTTGTTTGCTTCTGTACTTAATTTTGCAACAGCAATGATTTTATTACAAGCAGGCAAAAAATATCATTCTATTACCTTAGAAGCTGACGCGCACCATTTAATGACCGATGTATGGACATCTGCAGGGGTATTAGTAGCGATTGGTGCTGTTGCCTTAACAGGATGGTATATTTTAGATGCCGTTATTGCGATTGCTGTAGCTTTGAATATTTTATGGACAGGGTGGCAATTATTATACCGTTCAGTTAATGGTTTAATGGATGCTGCGTTGCCACCCGAAGAAATAGAACATATTCGTCAAATTTTGGAGCGTTATGTCGCACAAGAAGGTATTAGCTATCAGTCACTCAAAACGCGCCAAGCTGGTGCACGCAAGTTTGTATCGGTGCATATTTTGGTTGCTGGCGATTGGACTGTGCAAAAAGCCCATGATTTGATTGATATTATTGAAACCGATATTGAACAAAGTCTCTTTGGTTGTCATGTACTGACACACTTAGAGCCAATAGAAGCACCGTCTAGTCATCACTTCTAGTTTATTTAAACGGAGTGCCGTAGCTCGTATGCAGCATAGCGAAATACGGGGTTAAATACATCTAAAATCAAAGAGCTACTGTTTTAACGCCATCATAATTCCGTGTTATCACACGGGCCTGCTACTTATGCCCACCACCTGATGACCAACCGCTACCACCGCTACTGCTCCAGCTACGACTGGAGCTAGAACCTCCTGATGTTGTTGAAAGATTCATCATAGTAGTAAAAAACACTATCACTACTGCCCAAACAATATAGTTAACTTGGCTCATCTTAAGTTCCCATTGCCAAAAAATATAATATTGCTGTTGCAATCAGCGTTAGCACAAAACTACCCGAACCAAAAATAATTAGGGGTAAATTGATTAGCCATAAAAGACTGACAAATATCTTAAAAAAAAGCATTTTATTGCCAGAATTAGTGTTAATAATCGGCTTAGGCAAAGCTTTATTAAACCACTTTTCGACCAAAGCTTTAGGCACTTTTTGCGCCAAACTCCAAGTGACTTCTTGGGCAGTCTTTTCGGCACTGATTTTTTGCTCATTGGCTTGGTAGTCGGTAATTTCGGTAATATCACCCACTTTTACTCGCCAATTAAATGCGCCTGTCGCATAGCCAACTTTGGCGCGATATGTCCACAGCTTTTTCCATGTTTTACCTTGATAACGCAAATTATCTCGACTGTTATCAGGCATTTCGTTGAGAACTTTAACCTTTTCCCAACCATCACTACTTTCTACTAACCACAAAAAACCTTTATCTGCGTTGTATAACAGATACTCTGTCCACGGCATGGTTGAGTAATCGTCCATTTCGGCGGCTTGTAACAAACCAATAATCGTATATTGCACGCCATCTATGTTGCCAATATCACCTAGGTTTAGGCTTGTTTGTTTGTGTGCTTGCTGTTGATGCTTTTCGACCACAATCGCTTTGCTTTCGGTTAATTCAACATTGGCACTACAAGCAGGGCAAACAATGTGTTTAAATTCTTGATTAGCATAAGGAATTTGTGTGCCACAACTTGGACAGTCCAACGCCTGCATTTGGCCTTTAATGCGGCCTGCGGTTTCGCTAATTGCGTCTTTATCACGCAATAACTGGCATTGTAATTGGTCTAGCTCAACCGCTTTGCCCACATAACGTAAGGGCGGAAAACCATCAGAATAATCTAAGGTTAAAAAATTATCTTTAATTCTAAAATCGGCGGTTTGCGTTTTCCAACCTTTACCAACTTTAAACGGTAATTCGCCTTGCCCACCTGTACAACGGGCAGTACGCACATCGGTGGCTGAATACAGGCGATATTTGCTTAAAGGGCGTAAGTTTTCAAAGGGAGGAGCGTCATTGGCTGTACCATCGGCAAAGGTAAACACATACTGGCCAGAAGCTTCGGACAGCCAACCTTCTTTGCCATTATCAAAAAAGGTGTACCATTCGTTCCACAAACCATCGTCATATTTGAGCTGAATCCGTCCCAATACCGTAAAGGCTTGGTTTTGGTAAAACCCTGTTGTGCCAATTTGTAATGGGCTGTAGTCCTCCAAGACACTGGCCATTTTGCCAATATCTTTGACGCTATCTGCATCTTTTAGCACCGTGGTTTGGCAATACTCACACACTGCCATAACAGAGGCAGGTGATTTAAACGGCACATCTGCACCACAACTGGGACAAAAAGCTTTAAACATGAAGGGTTGATTTTCCTTAATTTAACGACTGTCGCTCAATCATTTGCCAACGATGTTGCTGAGGTTGTAATTGCTCAATTAAATAAGCAACCGCTAATTGTGGCTGGGCTTGACCACACATAAACACATCTAAGGCTGCATAGGCATATTCTGGCCACGTATGAATGGTGATATGCGATTCTTGCAACACCAACACACCCGTTACGCCTTGCCCTTCACCAAAGTGATGCAAATGAGCAAAGACAATATGCGCCTGTGCCTGCTGTGCGGCTTGGCGCAATATCTGTTCCAGTTGCTCGGGGTTGGCCAACAAGCTTGGCTCTACCCCATCACACTCCAGTAAATAGTGTTGTCCTAGGGGTTTCATCCCATCAACTTCTTCAACACATCGGCTTTAGCAGTATCATAATCTGCTTGACTGATTAAGCCTTTATCTAATAAACCTTTTAATTTTTCTAATTTAGCGGTTGGATCATCACTGGCTGGTGCAGCAGCGGCTGTTTGTTCACCCAATACTGATTGTGCCACCGCAGCAGGATTAAAGGCTTTATTCATTGCCCCTGCCATCGCTTGTCCCATTGCCATGCCTGCGGCCATACTCGCGCCTACACCTGCCATTCCACCTTCATTTTGTGCGGCTAAAGGAATCGCATTGGCGGTTTGATATTGGGTGTATTTGTTTAAATCGCCCATCATGCCCATCGAAATGCGGGTATCTATGGCTTTTTGCAATTCTTCGGGTAAAGACACATTTTCCACAACAAAGTTGTCTAGCTCTAAACCATAGTTAACAAATAACGGTTTTAACACCTCTTTAATTTTGTCCGCCATTAAACCTTGGTTGGCGGCCATATCTAAAAATGGCACCCCCGAACTGGCCATTGCCGTGCTGATATTGGCCACAATCAAGTTACGCAATTGTGGTTCTAATTGTTCGGCGGTATAGGTGCTGTTTGCGCCTGTAATACTGGTATAAAACTTTTGAGCATCGGTTAATTTGTAAGAATACATACCAAAAGCACGCAAACGTACCATGCCAAAATCGCTATCACGAATGGTAATAGGTTGAGGAGTACCCCATTTGCGACCTAACTGTAAACGAGTGCTAAAAAAATAAACATCCGATTTAAACGGCGAGGCAAACAACTTGTCCCAATTTTTTAAGTTGGTTAATACAGGTAAAGTGCGCGTTTCGAGTTTGTATAAACCTGCGGTAAATACGTCAGCGACTTGGCCTTCATTGACAAAAATTGCTATTTGACCATCACGCACCGTAAGTTGTGCGCCATATTGAATTTCGTTGTCAGTAAACGGAAAACGCCACATTAATTGGCCATCTGGTTGATTGTCCCATTCAATAACATCAACAAATTGCTTGGCAACAAATGAAAATAAACCCATTTTTAACACTCCTGTGCTTTTTGTAACTCGACTAAAAATATTTCAAACTTATCTAACATGGCTTCGGCTTGTGACCATTCCCTAAGAAAATCCAAATCAATAGGGTTTAATTGTGCCACCCAAATCGCTTGTTGCAGAGCTTGCTTATCTCGCCAATGATAAAAAGCAGATAAACGATCACGAACACAATCTTGCGCTGTTAATAATGCTAAAACGCCTAAATCCGTTTTAAGCTCGTGTAACTGCTGAACAGGACTATCACCAATCGCTAAAGGCCCTGCTGGAAATTCTAAAAAATACTGCACATCAGGGCGAACAAAATAACGATTTTGTTCTTCAAATCCCAACTCTGCTAATGCTGCTTTAAGGTCACTACGCTTAGTGTAATATTTTTCAACAAAATCTAAATCACTGGTTTGATATTTATTGTGACAATAAATAGAGACACATGCACCACCCACTAATACAACAGGCATATTTTTTTGTTGTAAATAACTCGAAATATAAGCCGCTAATTCTGTTAAGGTCATTTGTGCGATATGTTTCATAAGGTTAATGGCTTGCCTTGCCGACGCGGTCTGCGGCGATTCATCATTAATAATTCTTGTTGTTCGGGAGGATAAAAACTAAGTGCTTTTTGTAACAATAATTTGAGTTCTGCAATAAAAGGATAGCGCGGATTAAGCGCGTAAACTAAAGTACGACCTTGTGGCTCGCAATAAATAATACTTGCTTGTTCTAGGGCTTCGAGCTGTTTTTGTATTGGCGTTAAACTGGTGTTGAATGTTTTAGCAATTTCGGTTGCGTAGCCTTTTTCTCGACTATACAAATAAATCAAGATTCGTTCTTTGCTAACACTACCTAAAATAGCCTCTAACATAGCCGCATTCCCAATCACGCACATAAACTACTTTATAGTTTATTTAAACTAAAAAGTAAATTATAAAAACTATTCTCTAGTTACTTTTGTGCTGCCACTAAAATACCGCTTTTACCGACATAATAAGTATGAAAGTCTTCAACTTCAATGTTGTAAACATAATCGTTAAAAACAGCCTCTAAATCTGGATTAGGATTATCTGGATGGATAAAGTCAATGGGAGGTCTTTCACGAAATGCCTGCATATAAAAACGCGATAAAGAATAAGGTGGAAAATCTTCCTTTTTATCGTAATGAGGTAATAGAATTATATCATCTTCAGGATGAAGCCACTGATAATGAGATATACTGTTCCATATTGGAGAATCACCACCCACATAACGAATTTTATTGCCCGCAAAATCAACCATCATGCCATAGTCGTTGTCATTGCGGCGGTGCAGAGCATAACTCAAATGACAAAGACCTATTTTTGCTTTACCAGTGGCCATCACATAACCGACATCATCCGTCACTCTAATAACGTTACCCTCCATGTCTATTAATTCATGATAATACCCCTTAAATTTAATCGCAGGCAACCATTGTTGACGTACTACACACCAAAAAGGATGATTGGCAGTACAAAAGAGATTCATACGTTTGTTGTGAGGATATCCTCTATTAAAACATACTCGAACGATTGGTAATTTTTCCCGTGACTTAAACGTTTTAGTTACCCGTTTATAAGCCTGCTCCCCCTCACCACTTTCATGTTTCGATAGCACCATATCACCAACTTTAAGTTGCTCAATAGGTACTAAACCTTTATCGGTATGAACTAAAGTTCCTGCGACAAATCCTTTATCAGCGTGCATAATTTTTCTCTTCGCGTTAAGATAAACAAAATCTTTCTAAATAAATAATGGTGACTCCAATGCAAGCCATTGAACTACAAGCACAAATTACACCTTCTCACGAAATCCATCTAAAGTTACCAGCCCATATTAAAGCGGGTACAGCCAAAGTCATCGTCATGTACAACACGCAAGACACAGAACCACAATCACAAAAACGCGTTTTTGGTCAATTTCGCCATCAAATACACCTTACAGAAAGTTTTGATGATGAATTAGATGCTGATTTTTGGTTGAGTGTTCCAACCTCTCACTAAGCCAAACACGCCGCATTAATAATACCAAAGGTTAAAGATACTCCACCCAATAATGCGCCCATCGCCACATTATTGTTATCTAATTCATTATGGATTTCGGGCATAATTCGAGACACTAAAGCATATACCAACAATTGCACGGCCATTGCGGCACTTGCCCAACCTGCAAACGCCACTAAATTATCGTTGTGCATAATGCTTGAAGCTAAGGTCAAAGAAAAACCCAGTAATGCGCCAACAAAACTACAAGCGGCGGCGGTTTGTCCTTCACGAATCATTTTTAATTCATCATAAGGGGTAATTTTGGTATAAATCAGCGAAAACACGCCAATCATCGCCAAACTCGCTAATAAATAAATAATATAGTTATAAATATAGGTTGATAACATCGTGTCGTTTCCTTCGAAAACTGTTTAGGGTTATTATGCCGCACTTGTCTCATATAGCCTATAAAAATTGTTATGCTCGACCGTACCCTTATTTTTTCTGTTTTTGTCGTTGCTTCTTGTGGTTTGGCCTACGAGCTAATTACCGCCGCACTAGCCAGTTATTTATTGGGCGATTCGATTTTACAGTTCTCTACAATTATTGGCTGCTATTTATTTGCCATGGGTATTGGCTCTCACCTCGCCCAATATGTTCCCGAAGATAAAGTATTAGACCGTTTTATCGAAATTGAACTATTAGTCGGTTTAATTGGTGGTTTATCGGCAACTTTGTTATTTGTAATTTTTGCATGGTTGTCGATGCCGTTTAGAACTGTGTTGTATGCCCTTGTATTAATTATTGGCATGTTGGTGGGTATGGAAATTCCCTTAGTCATGCGTGTACTTAACCAACATAAAGCCGAATTTAGTGCCTTAATCAGCAGAGTGTTAACCTTTGATTATTTGGGTGCCTTAGCGGTTTCGCTACTCTTTCCACTCATTTTAGCGCCTAAACTTGGCTTGGCGCGTAGTGCCTTATTATTTGGTATTAGTAATGCCGCCGTAGCCGCATGGACAATCTATCGCTTTAAAGATCAATTACAGTCGGTTTCTCGGCAGCGTAATCGGGCGATTTTAAGTTTAGGATTTTTAATGTTAGCCTTTGTGGGCAGTGATAAGTTGGTGTCTTGGTCAGAGCAACAAATTTTTGCTGACCCGATTATTCATGCCCAAAGCACACCCTACCAACGTTTAATTGTTACCCGTTGGCAAGATGATTTGCGCCTATATATTAATGGCAATTTGCAGTTTTCTAGCCGAGATGAATACCGCTATCACGAAGCTTTGGTACACCCTGCGTTAGCCACACGGCCACAAGCAAAAACCGTATTAGTGTTGGGTGGAGGTGATGGTTTGGCCATGCGTGAAATTTTGCGTTATCCACACATAGAACACGCCACCTTGGTTGATTTAGACCCTGAAATGACAGGTTTATTTAGTACTAATGCCGAATTAACCAAATTAAATCACCATGCTTTGCTTAATAAAAAAGTCACTGTGATAAATGCCGATGCAGGCCACTGGCTAGAGCAACAGCAGCAAAAATTTGATGTGATTATTGCTGATTTTCCCGACCCTTCTAACTTTGGGTTGGGTAAATTATATTCCGTACCGATGTATAGATTAGTTAAACAACATTTAAAACCTAATGGCTTGTTTGTGGTGCAATCCACTTCACCATTTTTTGCCCGCCAATCATTTTGGTGTATTGATACTACGTTAAAAGCGGCAGGATTTTTTACCTATCCCTATCATGTTTTAGTGCCCTCGTTTGGTGAATGGGGTTATGTGTTAGCCGATTTAACTGGCAATTATCAGCCACCACAACATTACCAGCTACCAATGCAATTTTTAGATGCTGCCAGTACCGCGTTAATGTTTCAATTTCCGCCCGATATGCAGCCAGTTAAGGTAGAAGCTAATAGACTCAATAATCAAATGCTCGTCCATTATTTTGAACAAGATTGGGCGCGAGTGATTCGATGAAACGGCGGCAATTTATTACTGGCACAGCCGCCAGTTTATTAACCGCCTGCCAAGATTATGGCTCATGGCTTGATGTACCTCCGTGGCTGCCGATTAGTGTCCTCAAACCTGCTATGCAGCAAGGCCATTACCTACGTCAGCTAAAACAATTACCTATTGCTCAAGGTGAACGTCGTATTGGCACGTTGATTATTGGCAGTGGTATAGCTGGCTTAACGGCGGCATGGCGCTTACAACAGCAAGGTTATCACGACTTTTTATTGCTGATAGGCGGCGAGCGTTTTGGCAATGCCAATGCAGGACAATGGCAAGATGTGGCTTATCCACGCGGCGCGCATTATTTGCCCTTACCCACTCTCGAATCAACGCATATTCGGGAAATGTTATCCGCATGGCAAATTATTGAAAAAGATGCCTTTAGCCTGCGACCAACTTATGATGAGCTATCTTTAGTCCATGCACCGGATGAGCGAATTTTAATAAACCAACAATGGCATGATGGTTTATTAGCCCATAACGATAAGAACAGCCAAAGCCAACAACAACGATTTTTTCAGCTCATGAATGACTATCAACAGCAACGTGGTAATGATGGCAAGCCTGTTTTTACCATTCCTATTGCCAGTTGCTCAATGGATGAAACATGGCGAGCCTTAGATAAACTATCGTTTAGCCAATGGCTGAAACAACAAGGTTTTAATGACACTGCCTTACGTTGGTATTTAGATTATGCTTGTAAAGATGATTATGGTTTAGACAGCCAACAGATTTCGGCATGGGCAGGCATTCATTATTTTTCCAGTCGTCATGGCTTAGCGGCTAATGCTAGCGATAACACCGTATTAACGTGGCCTGATGGCTTACACCATCTCGCCGCAAAAATGTTGCCAAATCCTCAACAGTTAGTCGATGGCTTTGCCCTGAATATTCAAGAACAAAAAGATGGCGTAAATGTGTTGTATTTGGATACGACATCAAACAAAATTTTTAACATCAAGGCGCAACAAGTTATTTGTGCCACGCCTTTACACGTCACCAAACACTTACTGCCTCAACTTAACAGCGATGGTATCGACTGGCAACATGATATGCCTGTTCATGCACCGTGGTTGGTGAGTAACTTTTATTTAGATAAATTTCCGCAAGAACTAAAAGGTAATGATTTGGCTTGGGATAATGTGGTTTATGGTAGTCCACATTTGGGTTATGTGGTTGCCACCCATCAATGGTTACGCGCAGCTAAACCGCAATACACCGTGTTTACTGCTTATCATGCCTTTAATTCGGCTAGCACCGCCACCCGTCAATGGTTGAGCAAAGCAACAACAAGTGAACTGTTAGACCTAGGAATTGCTGATTTAAAAACCGCTTACGGTACACAGTTATGGACAAGTGTTAAAGGTGTGGAGTTATGTGTACGAGGTCATGCAATGGCTGCGCCTACCGTCGGTTTTTTAACAAATAAAAGTCGTCAATATTTACAACAAGCCGATGGCAAAGTGTTGTTTGCCCATAGTGATTTATCGGGCTATTCGATTTTTGAAGAGGCCGCTTGGTGGGGTTGGCAAGCGGCGAATAAGATTTTGATATAAAAATTATCTCAATAACCAAATAAGGCAAAGCCCATTGCAAATACCAATACTCCACCCAAAACTGCTCCCCATTGACTCATAGCACTCTGTTTTACCATAGGCACTTTGGCTGTTTGTACTACCACATCATCATGTGCACCATCATCCGCATTTTGTAGCATAAACACTAATTTTTTTGTCATCTCAGGTGTAAACTGATAAGGGTCAAATTTATGAATATTATGTTCGCGCAAAAAACTTCTAACTTCGTGATCAATAGTAGCAAACTTCATTTCCCAACTCGAAAAATGCGCTTCTTCAATCGCATCATAAGCCAAAATTTTAAGGTCTTCATGACGTGGGTCTTTTAATAACTTAGTGTATAAATCATCAATCGCTTGTTTAGAACCTTCTAAGCATTGAAAAAAACAACCATTGCCATAATACAAAGCTCCAACCAAATGATTTTTTTGATTATTTTGACGAGCAACCTCCAAAATTTGGGCAATATTCACATCCATGCCACTTGCAGAAACAAAGGGTTTAAAAGTGGAGCGACTAGCGTAAGCCAATCTGTATAAGTCTTGTACCATAATATTTTCCTCATTTTTTGAATAATATCTGTGCCAAGAATTGCGCAAAGATATGTTTAGGTCTGATAAACAGAGCTAATTTATACAGCTAAACAAAATTATTTTGTATTATACAAATAATGGACAAAAATAATAGTTTCTTGCCCCTCATCTATTTAATAAGCATCTTAATCCCGATACTGACCTCTTGTTTTGGCAAAGACGGGGCATTTTGCAAATACTGACCATGACTTAAATAGACTTTAATCAAGCTATTAGCACGCCAGTCAAACCGAACTTGCATATAATCTTGATTGGGTGCTGCGGCATAAAGCTCCGATTGAGTGCTATACAATAAGGCTACATCTATAGTGGGCTGTAATTGCCACTTGCCACTACTCGACACAAAAACATAATCCTTATTTTTATAAGGATTATTACCCCCTATCCACACCTGCCCCACTTGGGCGTTTAATTTTAGCTTTTGCCAACTATAAGTACTTGACCATGACAATGACGTTTCGGTGCTGTCCGATCCTAAACCAGAGGCCACATCACCATTGGCAAATTTATAATCTAAGGCCGCTGCAAGCTGCCAATCTTTGACAAAAACACCATAACTCAATCCCAACGAGGCATCGGCAATGCCTTCTTGTTGTTGGGTTTTGCTCGTGGTAACTGTTTGGGGGGCAATACGCCTAATAATTCGCCCCGTACTGGTACGGGCATACACCGTTTGGCTACTACTGCTGGTGCTTTCTCGCGCTTCAAAGGGTAACTCGCCATAAGCTAACCAATTACCATACGACCACCAAGGTTGCAAAGCTAAACGATAATTATCACTTGCATCTTGAGCATAATCTTGGCGTTGGTATTTACCGTCCATATCCAAACCCAAACTTGTCTCTTGATTGGCATACAGGGCAGAAGATAATAAGAGAGTTGTTGCTAATGTCATTTTTTTTATCATATTTGTTTCCTTATGACTTACGCGGCTATCGCTTATTTGTCCACATTTCAACCATTTTCAATAGTTTAATGTTCACAAAACTCGTGCCTGAAGGTGAAATGCGTAAGTCCTACTTTGTGATTATTTACCGCTGCCTTAACAACTCTCGCCGTAGTTCGCGGCGTATTTGCATACGTTGTTCGGGCGTGGCTTGACGTAATTGCTCACGCAAGGCACGACGTTCCTCGACAGGCATTGACTGCCATTTGTCGCGCATCTGCTCACGTTGTTCTGGTGGCAAGTTTTTAAACCAACGCCATTTGCGTTTAACTTGTTCTTGCTGTTCAGGTGCAAGCTGCAAAAACTCTTGATATTTAGCCATCAGGCGTTGACGCTTTTCTGGAGGCAGCTGTTGCCAACGCTCAAAACGTTGTTTAGCTTGGATTTTTTCTTCATCCGATAAACTTTGCCATTGCTCAATTCGTTTAGCAATCGCATGTTGTTTTTGGGCAGGCATGCTATCCCAACCTTCTTTAAGATTAGCTAAGGCTTGTTGTGAGCTTGGAGGCAAATCTTGCCAACGTACACCATCAGCCCAACTCAAAGAGCTTAATAATAATAAACTCATGATTAAGAAATTTTTCATGGTTTAATCTCCTTGGTATGGCTGGCTGATTGTTCGGATTTTTTGCTCGGATTTAACGGTTGTTGGGTGGTTTGTTGTTCTAACTCATGGTTAGCTGCTTCAAATAATTCTGGCTGCTCCCCAAACTCCACCAAATATTGAATAAATGCTGCATCTAAGGCAGTTGGTGGTTTGGCTGTTTGAGCATAACTGACTTGCCCCCAGACACAACTTGCAGTAAATAACATCGGCCATAGCTTCATTGCTCCTCTCCTAATAGCATTAACATTTCCATATCTTCTAACATTTGAGGTTCAACAGATTGATATGTCAAAGATATTTGTTGTGGTGCGGTGGCTGTTGTTGGTGCTAATTGTTGAGGGCTAAATACAAGCAGTGTCACGCTCGCGGCAATTGCAATACTGCCCCCCCAATACCACCACTTTTTACGTTGACTGTTTTTTTGTAGTCGTTGTTGTCGCTCACGCTGGGCTTGCTCGGCCAGTTGTTGCAAAGTTTGGTCAAAGTCATGGGCTTGTTGACTATGCTCATTAAGCGTTTGACAAATATGAGCCACCATCATCTCATCTTTACGTGAATCATGACTCATGATTGCTCTCCCCTAAGTTGGCTTTATTTAATGCCCCACGCAAGGCGGCTAATGCGCGACTATAATGGGTTTTAACACTGCTTTCGCTACAAGCCATAATCTGTGCTGTGCTTTGAATATCTAAGCCTTCCCACGCACGTAACAAAAAAGCTTGTTGCTGACGCTCTGGCAAGCCACTTAATACCTGTTGCACTACGTTAATATCACTGGCATTCGCCAACAATTGAGCAGGATTATCTTCGTATTCATTAGCAATTTGCTCAAACGGGTTAATCTCATCTTCATCATCTATTTTGATACTACTAAACCACGCTAACCATTTACTACGACGCGCTTGTTGACGCTTCCAGTCTGTAATTTGATTACGTAATATTCCATAAAATAACGGCGTCCACTGCTCGGGCGGTTTATCGGCATAGTGCTTGATGAACGCTAACAAACTGTCTTGAACAATATCTTGGCTATGATGATGAAAATTGGTCGCCAGCTCAGCCATCACTAAAGCGCGACGACCAATATCTTTAAGCCATTGATTGATGCCTAAGGGCGTTTGACGACTGGATGTAGTCATGTTTCGTCCCTGATTTGGTGATGAGTCACATTGAATCTGACCATGACCATAAGCCATTACGCAACCTAAGACAAGCATCCTATTGCACCCTATATCAATTTACTTTGCTTTGCTGACTCATTTGATGAGTGACACTATGTTGCGTTGTTTCACCATTGGGTTTGGTTGTAGTGGTTGTTTTGGTCATAGTACCTGCTTCTTTATCAACCACACCTACAGTGCTACGACTGCCTGTTTTGCCTTCGGGATTAGTAAAGGTACTTTCGCGGCTAAAACCATCTTCAGTTTTTTGCGTGATGCTACTGCCGCTATAACTTTTACCATCAAAGGTTGTTCCACTCATCGTGCGGCTATGAGTCCCTGCTTCTTTATCATTAACAACGGTGACATTTTTGCTAGCAGTTTGGCCTTGGCTATTGGTCATGGTGCTATTGCGGATAAAGCCATTATCGGTGACGGTTTGAGTGGTATTACGCTGTATGACTTCGCCATTGGCTAGAGTACGAGTGCTGCTTTGATTAAAGTTTTGACGTTTAGCAGCGTGGTCATGTAACATGGCACGGTGTTCTGCGCGAACTTCAAGGTTGTTGTGTCCACCTGCTGCCACACGCGCATCAATACGCTGACTAACACCTAACTGACGTGCAACACCTTGTTGGGTCATGGTTGCTAAAATAGCGGCTAAAATTAAACTATAACCTTTTGACATGATAATTCTCCGATATACATTACACAGTACATGCCGCCATATGCAGCATGCTTCTAAGAGTAATAACGGAGTGCTAACAAAAAAGTTGACAAGAATTTTAAAAATTTTTTAAACGCGCTGTAACCACGCTTTAATCATAGGTTTAGACAAAATGACTGCGCGCATTGGCACACTGGTACGGATTATTTCGTTAAGCTGTGTCGCAACAGCAATATCTGCAATCGTACAACAATCCCCTACCAAATATTTAGACATACTTAATACGGACTCTAAACGCGCTAGATGCCGAGCAAATTCTGCCTCAACATCGGTTTTATTCATGCGCCCTAAACCCTGCATATACACCTGCGTTTTTAGGGCTGTTTTTAATAAAGGCTTTAACAACGCACGCTCATAAGCTGGTCGGCCAAGACTACTCACTTCAACCGCTAGCTCAAGTGCATTGTCATCCATCACTCTAAAATAGATTTCAAACCAATATAAAGACTCGTCAGCCCAATCTTCCCAAATTTCAACGTGAGCTTTGGCCATTGGCTCAGTGGGGTACAAACGAGGGGCATCTGCAAAGGCTTCATCTAAATAACGTGCTATACGGGTGCTGTCTTGTAAACGTTGGCCGTTGATGTCAAGAACAGGTAGCTTGCCTACTTTACTCAAGCGCGGCACTTTGCTACCCAAGATTCCGTTGTAATTGACCACTTGATAACTAATACCTTTATGTTGCAAGGCTTTGGCCACTTTTTGACAAAAAGGTGAAATTTCCCATTGATGTAAGATAGCTTGGCTCATGTTTTGCTCCTAATGAGTTTCGACTATCTTATACTCAAGATTCAAATTACACCAAGCTTAATCTTTCCTTCCACTCATTCAACAACGCTTGATGGCTACACTGACTAGGGTGGAAATCCGCTTTATAAAAAGATAAATATTCGGGTAACAAACGCATCATCATTAACGCGATTTCGGCTGCATCGGCAATCAATAATTTTATTTGTTGTGGTGAACTAAAACTTTGTTGACGGTCTTGCCATAACAAAGTTAATGTCATTTTTGCCCAACCTAAAATAAACGCTCTTGAAGCGGTGCGCATACTACGACGACGTTGGGCTAAACTTCCTTGCTTATCTTTTGCACTAAAAACGTGTTGATAGACATCAAATGCCACACTTTTATGCTCTACTTCCTCCACCGAATGCCATAACCATAATTGCTGCAGATTATCGTCTAAACCTTGCCATAATTTGGGATGTTCTAACAAATAACCTGCAATCATGGCAGTAAAATGTTCATAAGCAACGGTTGCGCCTAACTGACGACGTAATGAGCGAGTTCTGAGTAAATTAGTACTATTGATTAAGCGTTGATTAAATGCCTCTAAGCCATAATCTGCCGCATTAAGTGCTTCATTAAATTGAGCATGAGCTTGGGAGTGCATGGCTTCTTGACCAATAAAAGCCGAAATTTGCTGTTGCAACACGTCATCCGTCACCTGATCACGGACATTACGCACACTGTCAATAAAAAAACGCTCACCTGCGGGAAATGTGGCAGATAATGCCGTTAATAAATGCGCTATGAGCGGCGAACGCCCCACAACATAATGTCTGACTAAACTAGGAGTGACTGTAAAGCGGCTACGGCGAACAGGAAAAGAGCTCATCATTAGCTTACCTTTTTGACAGATACATTTAGCTGCAAATTGTACAAAACAGACTCAATATAAGATTGTACTAACGCGCCAAATACACATTACAGCTTTCAAAACTACATATTCCTTCTATATTGCCCACCCACCGAAAACAAAGCATCGGTAATTTGTCCTAAGGAGCAATAACGCACGGTGTTCATCAACTCGGCAAAAATATTGCCACCTTCAATCGCCACTTGTTGCAAACGTGCTAAGGCTTGTGGGGCTTGCTGTGCATAATGTTGTTGAAAAGTGGCTAAGCGTTGTAATTGCGATTGCTTTTCGCTGTCGGTTGAACGTGCTAACTCCAAACTTTGTGGTGTGGCATCACCTTTAGGATTGCGGAAAGTATTCACACCAATAATCGGATATTCGCCACTGTGTTTTAAGTGTTCATAATACATAGATTCTTCTTGAATCTTGCCACGTTGATAACCGGTTTCCATTGCGCCTAACACGCCACCACGCTCACTAATCGCTTCAAATTCTTTTAACACCGCTTCTTCGACTAAATCAGTCAACTCGTCGATAATAAAACTACCTTGATTCGGGTTTTCATTTTTCGCCAAACCCCATTCACGGTTAATAATGAGTTGAATCGCCATTGCCCGCCGCACACTTTCTTCGGTAGGTGTGGTAATCGCTTCGTCATAAGCATTAGTATGTAAACTATTGCAGTTATCATAAATGGCAATCAATGCCTGTAACGTAGTACGAATATCATTAAAATCAATTTCTTGGGCATGTAAACTACGACCGCTGGTTTGAATATGATATTTGAGTTTTTGACTACGTTCGTTTGCGCCATATTTTTCGCGCATGGTCACTGCCCAAATACGTCGAGCGACACGCCCTAACACAGTATATTCAGGGTCCATACCATTGCTAAAAAAGAACGATAAATTCGGCGCAAAATCATCAATACTCATGCCTCGCGCTAAATAAGCTTCCACAAAAGTAAAACCATTTGCCAGCGTAAAGGCTAATTGTGAAATGGGGTTCGCACCTGCTTCGGCAATGTGATAGCCCGAAATAGATACCGAATAAAAATTACGCACATTATGTTCAACAAAATATTGCTGAATATCACCCATCACTTTTAAGCTAAATTCGGTAGAAAAAATACAGGTATTTTGACCTTGATCTTCTTTTAAAATATCGGCTTGCACCGTACCACGGACATTTTCTAGCGTCCATTGTTTAATGTTTGCCAATTCTGCATCGTCGGGTTGGCGTTGTTCTTTGGCGACAAATTTTTCAATATTTTGGTCAATCGCGGTGTTTAAAAAGAACGCCAAAATAGTCGGTGCTGGGCCATTAATGGTCATCGACACTGAGGTCATGGGATGGGTTAAATCAAAACCACCATACAAGACTTTCATATCTTCTAAAGTCGCAATCGACACGCCCGAATTACCAATTTTGCCATAAATATCAGGACGCTCAGCAGGGTCATTACCATACAAAGTGACTGAATCAAACGCGGTTGATAAACGTTTGGCAGGCAACCCTTCGGAAACTTTTTTGAAGCGTGCATTGGTACGAAAGGCATCACCTTCACCCGCAAACATCCGTGTCGGGTCTTCACCCTCACGTTTAAACGGAAACACCCCTGCGGTAAAAGGGAACTCCCCTGCAATATTTTCGCGTAATTGCCACGCTAAAATATCACCTGCATCATGAAACTTTGGCAAAGCCACTTTGGGAATTTTGTTGCCTGATAAGCTGGTATAGGTCAGTTTGGTACGCAATTCTTTATCACGAATTTTAACCACCAATTCATCTTGGCTATAACGTTGTTTTAACTCCGACCAACGGGCTAATAGTTGTTTAGATTCATGGCTGAGTTGTGCGTCTTTTTGCTCGATGAGTTGCGTTAAGCCCTCACCCCAACCCTCTCCCACAGGAGAGGGAGCATCTTTTAACATCAATTGAGTCGCTTGTAATTGCTGACGTTGGCGCGCCAATTGTGCTTGTTGCTCAACATAATGGTGATAACTACGCACGGCATCGGCAATTTCGGCTAAATAACGCACTTTTGCAGGTGGCACAATGCTTTGTTGTTGGCTCGAACTACGCACACTCACCACAGGCAGTTGACTATTTTGGGGTGCTACCCAACCTTTAAAAATTAAATCCGCTTTGAGTTGCTGATATAACGCCGTGACCCCATCATCATTAAAACGCGCCGCAATCGTGCCAAAAACGGGCATGGTTTCGGGCATTTGCATAAAGGCTTCACGATTGCGTTGCACTTGTTTGCACACATCACGTAAGGCATCTTTTGCGCCTTTGCGGTCAAACTTGTTAATCGCAACAATATCAGCAAAATCGAGCATATCAATTTTTTCGAGCTGTGAGGCCGCACCAAATTCAGGGGTCATGACATATAAGGACAAATCCACATAAGGCACAATCGCCGCATCACCCTGACCAATGCCCGACGTTTCAACAATAATCAAATCAAAATTGGCCACTTTACAAGCGGCAATCACATCGGGCAAAGCTTGCGAAATTTCGCCACCTGTACTGCGTGTGGCCAACGAACGCATATACATATTAGGATGATGAATGGCGTTCATGCGGATTCTATCGCCCAATAATGCGCCACCTGATTTACGGCGTGAGGGGTCAATCGAAATAATGGCAATATTAATGCTATCGTTAAAATCTAAACGAAAACGGCGTAAAATCTCATCGGTTAAACTCGATTTTCCTGCACCACCTGTACCTGTAATGCCCAAAACGGGTGTTTTTTTATCGACCGCAGCCGCTAGTAATTCTTTTTTATAGGGCAGAACATCGGCTTCTAAGGCAGAAATAATCCGCGCTAAGGTTCGCTGACGCAACATAACATCCGCCGCTTGCAAATCGGCAAAATCTACAGGGTATTGATGGGCTAAATCTTGGTCTGCACCTTGCGCACAAAGGTTAATCATGCCTTGTAAACCAAGGGTTGCACCATCCTCGGGGGAAAAAATCTTCGTCACGCCATACTCATGTAAGGCTTTAATTTCGGCAGGTACAATCACCCCACCGCCACCACCAAACACTTTAATATGACCAATGCCACGCTCACGCAGCAAATCAATCATATAACTAAAAAATTCGTTGTGACCACCCTGATACGAGCTAAGAGCAATGCCATGCGCATCTTCTTGCAAAGCACAAGTGACAATCTCATCCACCGAGCGATTATGTCCTAAATGAATCACTTCACAACCTGTTGCTTGCAACATCCGACGCATAATATTAATTGACGCATCATGACCATCAAACAAGCTGGCCGCAGTCACAAAACGAACTTTATTTTTAGGTTGATACATTTCTGGCTTGTGATTGGTGGTCATCGGCAATTTTCCTCATCCGTTCTACTTGAAATATAGACTAATTATTAGATGGCAGAGATTAAAGCAAGCACTTGCTTGGTGGCAATGTGTTTTTGGGACAGCCCAGTCAATTTCATCAAATAACTGTTTAATGCCTGTTTATTTATTTTTTAGATTTTTACGCTGATAATGCCAAAAATAAAACTATCAATACAGGCACATCACTCATGGCAACAACGCTTATTTATGGCGGCAGCGGCGGCATTGGCCAAGCCATTGCTAAACGCCTACATCAACAAGGCCAACACCTACATTTAGTGGGGCGTGATGCTGAAAAATTGGCAGCCTTTGCCCAAACGATAGGTGCAAGCTATACCTGTGGTGACGTGACGAATCCTGAATTATTTGCCCAAGCAACCGCCGAAGCAGGTGAACAATTGACAGGTTTGGTGTATGCGGTGGGGAGCATTAATCTAAAACCTTTACGCCGACTGACGATTGAAGATTTTCAACACGATTATGCGGTCAACAGTATTGGTGCAGCCTTAGCGGCACAAGCGGCTTTTCCTGTTTTGAAAAAGAATAGCTCGGCGGCTGTGGTGTTTTTTTCGAGTATTGCCAGCCAACAAGGCTTTAGTAGTCATGCGTCAATTAGTATGGCTAAAGCCGCTGTTAATGGTTTAACTTTGGCTTTAGCGGCAGAATTTGCCCCACATATTCGGGTAAATGCCATTGCCCCTTCATTGACTGCTACGCCGTTAGCCGCTTCATTAACCAATAATCCCACTGTGGCGGAAGCGATTGCCAATTTACACCCTATTCCACGTTTAGGCACAGCAGACGATATCGCAGCGTTGGCGTGTTTTTTATTAAGCAGTGATAGCAGTTGGCTAACAGGGCAAATTTTGCATGTTGATGGTGGTCGCTCTACGCTTAGACCTAAGGGCTAAGGTATGCAAGACTTACGCATTTCATCGAAATTAGCGCGTTTTGTGAGCATGAAATCGTTGAAAACGATGACAATGCGAATAAATAAGCGATAACCGCGTAAGTCATAAGATGGCCAAACGGATTGCTAAAGCCGACTTACCGACTAAAATTTGTGTGGTTTGCCAACGTCCTTTTTCGTGGCGCAAAAAGTGGGAAAAATGTTGGTCTGAGGTGCAATATTGTTCGGAACGGTGTCGGCGTAGTCGGTGATAAACCTACTCTGCCCAGCGTCTGAAGATTAAAGATAACATCATCAATTAGCTCATCCTTCATCAATCTACAACAAAACATTTGCAAAATTCCCCCTTCACCCCCATAAATACTTTTTAGACTTACGCGCTTATCGTTTATTTGTTCATATTTCAATCGTTTTTAACGATTTCATGCTCACAAAACACACTAATTGCGATGCAATGCGTAAGTCCTACTAATTTGTCTTTAAAAATAGAGAAAACCCATGAACGCACAATTGCAACAACAACTTGCTTGGTTGAGCCCTCAAGCCACCGTGTTAAAAAATATGCGTCGGGGTTTAGAAAAAGAAGCCTTACGCATGAGCAAAGATGGCATGATTAGCCAAACCGAGCATCCGCGTGCTTTAGGCTCAGCATTAACCCATCCACACATCACCACCGATTATTCCGAAGCCTTAATCGAACTGATTACCCCTGCCACCAAAAGCATTGATGAAACGTTGGACTTTTTAGAAGACCTACATCGCTTTTGTTATCAAAATATGGGCGAAGAACGCTTATGGCTTAACTCTATGCCCTGCATGATTGGTTTAGAAGATAGCCAAATTCCACTGGCATATTATGGCGAATCCAATATTGGTAAGCTTAAAACCTTGTATCGTCATGGATTGGGCGTGCGTTATGGCCGCAAAATGCAAACCATTGCAGGCATTCACTATAACTTGTCATTCCCTAGCGAATTTTGGCAAGCATGGCAGCAAGCTAGCCAAAACAACCAAGACCCTCAAGAATTTATTAACGAAAAATATTTTGCCTTAATTCGTAATTTTCAACGCCATAGCTTTTTATTATTGTACTTATTAGGTGCAAGCCCTGCGGTGTGTGCCTGTTTCTTATTAGGCCGTCAGCATGGCTTAGCCAGTTTAAGTGCAGGCACACTCTATCAGCCTTATGCCACGTCGTTACGCATGAGCCGTTTGGGTTATCAAAATACCGTACAACGCGACTTACAAGTATCTTATAACCATCTACCTGATTATATTGACAATTTAAGCAATGCTATTCACACGCCCTATCCACCATTTGCCGATATTGGCGTGAAAAAAGACGGCGTTTATCAACAAATGAATGCGAATGTCTTGCAAATCGAAAATGAATATTATGGTTTAATTCGCCCCAAACAAACCACTCAACGCGGCGAAAAACCCACCCAAGCTCTCAAAGCGCGTGGTATTGAATACATCGAAATGCGCTGTGTTGACCTCAATCCATTTAGCCCAATTGGTATTGATAAGCCAACTGCACACTTTTTAGAAGTATATGCCTTACATAGCGTATTAAGTGACAGTGAGTTTTTTGCCGAAGACGAATACCACGAATTGTCTATTCGCCAAGAGCAAATGGTTGAGCAAGGCCGTGCGCCAGCCTTACAAGTGACTATCAATGGCCAAGCCGCAGACTTTAAAACACACGCCTTAACCTTATTAAATGAAATGCGTGCTGTTGCCTTAGTGTTGGATGAGGCGCATCAAACTACCCGTTACAGCGAATCTATCGACCAACAAATTGCTAAAATTGAACACCCAGAACTGACTTATGCCGCACAAGTGTTGGCAGAAATGGCTAAACACAACAATAGCTTTTTTGCCTTTGGCGCAGCGATTGCCGAACAACATCGTGATTACTTTTTAAGTCAGCCTTTGTCGGCTGAGCGAGTGGCCTTGTTTACCGAGCAAGCGCAAGAGTCCTTAGCTGCCCAAAAAGCGATTGAAGACAGCGATACACTCAGTTTTGATGAGTTTTTAGCAGAATATATTAAATAACAGTATTCTTACTGTGGCTTACACGATTTTGAGTTAGAAATAGTTTGTTGGAATGTTTTATGTAGTCCATGAGGTAATGCTAATCAGTTAAGCTTTTTACCGACTTCGACTCCGCTCAGTCAACGCAAAAACGTTCCCTGAGCGGAGTCGAAGGGTAGTTGTACCCATTTTTTCTTAACTGACCAGCATTATCTCAAGAAAGAACTTACTGCCGTTTTTTGAGAGCAAACACATGACTTTACCCTCTCCACGTTTAACGAATTTAGCTATTTTTGTGTTTACCTGTATTAGCATGGCTTTTGCGTTGTATTTACAACATTATCAAAATCTTGAACCATGCCCTTTGTGTATTTTCCAACGTACCGCCGTGATTGGTATTGGCGTAACTGCCTTAATTGCCGCTATTCATAATCCTGCTGTGTTAGGTCGGCGTATTTATGCAGGCTTAACTATTTTGTCCGCAGCATGGGGCTTAGCGGTCGCAGGTCGTCATGTGTGGTTGCAACATTTACCTGCTGACGAAGTGCCTGCTTGTGGGCCAGGTTTAGATTATTGGATGGAAACATTCCCCTTACAGGAAGTGATTCAAAAAGTCTTTCGTGGCTCTGGTGAATGCGCCAAAGTTGATTGGACGTTTTTAGGTTTTAGTTTGCCCGAATGGACATTGGTCATGTTTATTGGTTATGCCTGTTTAGCAATTTGGCAGTTAGTTCGCAAAGATTAAGTTCCCTCCCTTTTTTAAGGGGAGGGTTAGGGTGGGATTTTATTCGACTCACCCCAACCCTCTCCCACTGGGAGAGGGAGCTTCTTCGCTGTATCTGATGGACTATTACTCTTCGTTATTACTACACTCAGCTGCATTAGCTTCGATTTTACAACGCACTTTCTTTAATACCTTCATCATCGTCACGTCGTAAACACCTTCTTTGGTGAGCTGAATACGTGCTTGACGCAAGGCTTGTTGATAAGCTTTTTCGTGTTCTGGCTCTAAAATCATCCAATATTTTTTAGGTACATCTTTTTCATTTTTATCAATGGTGTTAAAAATTTTATCGAGCATTTCATCCTGAAATTGACCTGTCATCGCTCTAAAAGCCGCCACACGGCTATCAATATCTGGAGATTTCTTTTTGAGTGCTTCACGGTTAATCACCAAACTAGCTGTCATTTGCGCCACTGGCGTACTATAAATCCCACCTTTTTCTCCCAAGCCTTGTTTTAATTCATAAGGCCAATACACCATTGCGGGAGCAACTAATGCGTCCACTTCGTTGGCATTAAAAGGCTTAGTAAAACTACCCACATCCGACGAGACGCTCTCAAATCCTATTTTATTCATAGCACTAGCTAAAGAATTATCCCAGTTAATTACAGAGACTTTTCTACCCTTGAGCTGCTCTATCTCTTCATTACGATCTTTAATATGTAAATACTGTGCGCCTACAGGAAAGACGCTGACAATTTGATAAGGCTGGCTAATGGTAAGTGGCTCTAATTTGGGGTCAAACAAAGTTTTGAGTAATAAGCGCATATGGTCATAGGTTGGAATACCGCCTACCGCATCAACACTACCCATAAACTTATTAAATTCGCGAGCACGCAAAGTAGAAAGCACTGCTCCATCACATTTGCCTGCCTTAAATGCCTCGGCTACCTTGCCTTCGTCGGACATAACTTTAAAGTCAGCAATAATATTCCAACGTCTTGCAATTAAACCTAAATCTTTAGCACGGCTGTAAAACTCCCCCGTTGAACCTTGCATATCAAAAAAACAAATAGAGACTTTCATGGGTGTTTGAAAGGCTGGTGGCAAGCCCTTGACATTGGGTTGCAAATCTTTAGCTAAAGGTAACAAGTCGGCCGCATTGGCTTGAGACATCAATAAAGCAACAGGCGCAATTTTTATAAGCTGAGTAAGAAACTTAAACATAGACTATCCTTTTTTTTACAAACATAGCGGCACTCGGCCAATGTTTTCTATTGTGTTAATTGTTATGAGTAATTGTTGTTATAGTGCGATTTTAGGGTTTTGGCAACAATTTGGAGCGTTCTTTTTTAGTTAGTTTTATTTTTACGATGGATTGAGTCGGCATCTTTTTGATATTTATCGCGCAAAAGCATTTTGCGCAACTGACGTAAACTTTGTAGCGGCTCATCGGGTAAGTTAAAATTAAACATTAACGCTGGTACAAAACCTTCGGGGTCGCCACTACCCCATAACTCTATTTTAGTGCCAGACTTTGCCAAGGGCGTGAGTAGCCATGTGCTACTAAAATTGGTTAAACGTACTCTTTTTATGCCTGACTCAATCGTGACTGGATAGTTACTTAATGCTTGTGTCTTGGTTAGTAATTGCCCAGTTTTAAGGGTTTGCACATAGTTATATACCACCATATCCCGCTCTACAAAAGGATAAGGTAATTTATAAACGACATATACCCAACTACGGTTATTTTCTTTTTTTAACACTTTGACTTGTTTAATCCGTGCTAACCATTGTGGCCATGCAGGAATATCCGACAAAACTGCTAATACCGTTTGTGGATTTTGTGGGACGAGCGTTACTGCTTTAAATTGATGATACGAACTGTCTTCTTGAGCACTAGTAAATACTTGAATATTACGCTGCGTATCTTCTTTGCTAAGTTGCCAGTCAGGCTGAGCATAACTGACTTCCATCAGTATCGATAACAAAACAACACTCAGCACACGCATAATTAATCCACACGCGGCCACTCCCGCGCCTTAGCAAAATCTTCGGCTTGTTGTTGGTTGGAAAAAACTGGATGAATATTTTCTAATAACCACAACAAAAAGGCATGATACCTAACAAGATCAGCATCATGGTAGTTGATAATACCATGCTTTTTTGACCAGTAAACAATACGATAGTTAGTTATATTGTCACCAATAACAAAAGGAAAATAATCTTCATCTTGGCCAGTTAGCTGCCACATATCAATATCAACATATTGATTTGCATAAAGAGCAATTTGTTCAGAACTTAGTGGTTGATTGGTGTAAGAGATAAAATTGGGCATGGTTTTTATTTTATTGTTTGATATAACAAAAAATGTAAAGTGGGTCGAAGTATGATGGAGTTCGTTCCTCAACCCATGCTACAGACTACTTTCTCATTAAATCTGGATGATTTTTCTGATTAAACCAACTCTTACCATCTTTACCAAATGCCCATACATTAGAAACTTCTTTAACATGTGGGGGGAGTTTTTCGTCAAAGTTAGTTGCATGTAAATATTGTCTAATTGCCGCGCGCATACGTTGATGCCATATTTTTTTATCGGACTTTTCACTGTCACACTTACATATTCCACATTTAGACGTATGACGTTTAGAGCGGCTCATTTTTATAATTTCCCAAATATGTAATGTGGGTTGACGCAGGAAACCCACAAATAACCATATCATGGGTTTCGTTCCTCAACCCATCTTATTATAGTGATCTAATTGAAAAAAAAAGGCTTTTAAACCCATTAAAATACACGGCAATAACCACAATATGCCATACATACCCAACCCTACCAAGTCTAAAGATTGTGGTAACGTCATATCATAAAAAAAATAAGCAAAAATACCACTCACAAATGGCATAATTGCACAGCCACTTATCAAGAACAAATATCCCTTAACAACGAATAAAGGAACTTTAGCTTGTACAATCCAAGCCACACACAACCAAATATGACAACACCACGCCAATACCATCAATAAATTAATTATCCCAAAGCTTTTTTCCTCAAGCACTCCTCCTGCTACCATTAGACCAAAAATACCAAAAACAGAGAATGCATGACAGGCCAAAAAGAAGAAAAACCGCATTAATACTTTAAAAGCGGTCGGGGTTGTTTTATACAACTTTTGTGCATAGTTTAATTTTATGTTAGATATTGATTTTAAAGGTGTATCTAAATTTTTATGCTCTTTATTAGTTAAAAAAACAATAACGATAGGCAACCCCACAATCATTAAAAAGATAAATAGACAAAACATAAACATAGTTCAAAAGTCACCTATTTACGTTATTAACTTAGGGTTTAGTGTCAGTACGTAGCATGGGTTGAGGAACGAAACCCACGATAACTCAATGTTAATTGTAGATTTCCATTTTCAATCCATGCTACTGAATATGCGCCAAAATACCATCCAACTCTTCAAACGAGTTATAACGAATAATCAACTTACCTTGGCCTTTTTTGTTGTAATCAATCTGCACTGCTGCACCCAACTTATCAATCAAGCTTTGCTGTAATTGTGCAACATTGGGGTCAACACGCTTTTCGGGTTGTGGTGCATCTTGTGCAGCTAACAAACTACGCACTAATGACTCGGTTTGGCGCACCGAAAAGCCTTTAGCAACGGTTAATCTTGCCGCTTCTGCTTGCTGATTTTCGGGTAAAGCCAACAAAGCACGCGCATGACCCATTTCAATATCGCCATGCTCTAATAACGTTTTTACTTCGCGCGGTAAGGCCATTAAACGCAATAAATTACTGACTGTGGCGCGTGCTTTACCCACCGCTTCAGCGATTTGTTGATGGGTTAAACCAAACTCTTCAACAAAACGGTGCATCGCCGTTGCTTGCTCCATCGGGTTTAAATCTTCACGTTGAATATTTTCAATCAACGCCATCGCCATTGCCGTATCATCATTAATTTGACGAATAATCGCAGGAATACTGTCTAAACCTGCCATTTGTGCCGCACGCCAACGACGCTCACCTGCGACAATTTCATAGCTATTTTCGCCAATGCTTCTAACTACAATCGGCTGCATCACACCCTGTGCTTTAATAGAATCGGCTAATTCTTGCAAAGCAACAGGATTCATGTCGCGACGCGGTTGATAACGACCACGCTGCAATTGCTCTAAGGGTAAATTTAATAAACTCATACCCACTTGCGGAATATGACCTGTTTCAACGGCAGCCACTTCTTCTTTTGCCTGACGAACAGCACCTAACAAGGCATCTAAACCACGGCCATTGCCTAAACCACGTTTTTTAGTACTCATGCTGTTTTTCTCTTTTTATCTTTTTTAATCAATTCGGCAGCCAAACTTAAATAAGCAAATGCACCACGTGAACCTTTGTCATAGTGCATCACAGGCATACCATGTGCAGGCGCTTCGGCCAAACGAATATTACGTGGAATCACTGTTTCAAATACTTTATCGCCAAAATGGTTAATTAGCTCATTAGAAACATCATTCGCTAAAGTATTACGTGCATCAAACATGGTGCGAACAATACCGCGAATTTGTAGGCGTGGATTGAGCTTGGCGGTCATACGTTCGATGGTATTGGTTAAATCGGCCAAACCTTCTAGGGCATAATATTCACATTGCATGGGAATAATTACGCCATCGGCTGCTACCAAGGCATTTAACGTTAACATGCTTAACGACGGCGCACAGTCAATTAAAATAAAATCATAACTTTTGGCGATTTGTTCAATGGCTTCTTTTAGGCGCAATTCACGGCGTTCTAAATCAAATAAGCTAATTTCTGCACCACTTAAATCCCGATTCGCACCCAACACGTCATAACCTGCTTTTGGCGCTTTTTGAATGGCGACTTTAATGGGGGTATCCCCCAAAACCACATCATAAACCGAATAAGGCAAATTATTTTTATCAACTCCCGATCCCATCGTGGCATTACCTTGTGGGTCTAAGTCGATTAATAACACGCGACGTTTTACTGCTGCTAAAGAAGCGGCTAAGTTAACGGTGGTTGTGGTTTTGCCAACACCACCTTTTTGATTAGCAATCGCCAAAATTTGCGTCATTTTGTGACTTCCTAAATACAAAAAATTTGCAGTATTCCCTCCCCTAATTTAGGGCAGGGTTAGGGTTCTGCTCCCTCTCCTTAACAAGGAGAGGGTTGGGGTGAGGTCTTCCCCCTCCTAGCCTCCCCCTTAACAAGGGGGAGGAAATTATGTTCGTCCCAATACCAATAAATGTCGGGCTTCATCCAAAAAAGGCACATTCAAGGGCGTCGATGATAACACGCGCATGCTTGCTGGCATGTCATCAATTTCTGCTTGTGGATATTGTCCTTTCATTGCCAACAATATGCCATCCTCAGCTAATAAATGTTCACACCATTGACAAAAATCCACCAAACTAGAAAACGCTCGGCTAATCACTTGTTTTTGTGCCGTTAAATTTGCTTGCTCAACCCGTGCATGATGCACACGGACATTCTTGAGTGCTAATTCTGCCACCATTTGCCGTAAAAAACGGGTCTTTTTGCTATTACTGTCTAACAAATCGACTTGTAATTGTGGTTGGGCAATCGCCAACACCAAGGCAGGAAAGCCTGCGCCTGTGCCCACATCTAACAATGTGTCATGTTTAACATGGGGTAACACGGTTAATGAGTCCAAAAAGTGTTTAATCACAATATCTTTGGGTTCACGAATGGCGGTGAGATTAAAAGCGGCATTCCATTTTTGCAAAGCAGCCATATAAAACTCAAGTTGAGTAATGGCTTGGGGTGCAATATTTAAGCCGAGTTGGTCAATACCTTGATTGAGCAGTTGTTGAGGCGTAGACATAATAGGATAAAATTTTTAGACAGGTATAAGATCAGGGGCAAAATATCTTTGCCCCTCAGTCGACAGTAAAAGCGTTTAGCCCACCAATTTCATATTGGCTAAACCACTCTTTTTCAAATAAATCATCAACAATGACACCGCCGCAGGCGTCACGCCCGAAATACGGCCAGCCTGTGCCAACGTTGCAGGTTTAATGGCTTTTAATTTGGCGCGTACTTCGTTTGATAAACCTTGTACACGGTCATAATCAAAGTCATCAGGCACAAGCATTTCTTCGGATTTACGCAAACGCTCAACCTCTTCTAATTGACGGTCAATATAACCACTGTATTTAGCACTGATTTCGATTTGCTCACCCACTTCAGGCGCAACTTGTGTCTCAGTCAAAGTGGCCAATTGTTCAAAGCTCACTTGTGGGCGTTTTAACAAGTCTAATAAATTGTTTTCACGCGCTAATTCTTGGCCAGTCATTTCGGTAAAGCGTTGCGCCAATTCGGTTTGTGGATGAATAAAAGTTTCTTTCATGCGTTGGGTTTGTTGGGCAATGGCTTCTTGCTTTTCGCTAAATACACGCCAACGCACATCATCAACTAAACCTAGTTTGCGACCAATTTCGGTTAAACGCGCATCGGCATTGTCTTCACGCAACAACAAACGATATTCGGCGCGTGAGGTAAACATGCGGTAGGGTTCTTTTGTACCCAACGTAATCAAGTCATCAACCAACACACCCAAATAGGCTTGGTCACGAGTGGGATACCAGCCTTCTTTATCTTGAGCGCGTAAACCTGCATTAATGCCTGCTAACAGCCCTTGTGCGCCTGCTTCTTCATAACCTGTCGTACCGTTAATTTGCCCTGCAAAAAACAAGTTTTTAATGACTTTGGTTTCGAGGGTGTGTTGTAAATCTTGCGGATTAAAATAATCGTACTCAATAGCATAACCCGGACGAATAATATGGGCGTTTTCTAGCCCTTTCATTGAACGAACTAATTGAATTTGTACATCAAACGGCAAACTGGTGGAAATGCCATTTGGATAGAGTTCGTGAGTGGTTAAACCTTCGGGTTCGATAAAAATTTGGTGGGAATTTTTATCGGCAAAACGATGAATTTTGTCTTCAATAGATGGGCAATAACGTGGGCCTACACCTTCAATTACGCCTGTGTACATGGGTGAGCGGTCTAAACCACTGCGAATAATGTCATGGGTTTTTTCGTTGGTGTGGGTAATCCAACAACTGATTTGTTTAGGGTGCATCTCGGCATTACCCAAATAAGACATCACAGGTGTTGGGGTATCACCCGGTTGTTCAGTCATCACGCTAAAGTCCACACTTTTGGCATCAATACGCGGGGGGGTGCCTGTTTTTAAGCGACCGACACGCAATGGTAATTCACGCAAACGATTGGCTAAGGCAATAGATGGCGGATCACCTGCCCGACCACCCCGATAATTTTCTAAACCAATATGAATCGTGCCGCCCAAAAACGTGCCTGTGGTTAACACCACAGAGGTGGCAGAAAAATGAATACCTGTTTGGCTAATCACACCTTTGACGGTATCGCCTTCGACAATTAAGTCATCAGCCGCTTGTTGGAAAATATCGAGGTTAGCTTGGTTTTCGAGAATGCTACGAATCGCTGCTTTATAAAGCACACGGTCGGCTTGGGCGCGTGTGGCGCGGACGGCTGGCCCTTTGCTGCCATTTAATACCCGAAATTGGATGCCACCTTTGTCGGTGGCTAAGGCCATTGCCCCACCTAAAGCGTCAATTTCTTTGACTAAATGGCTTTTGCCAATGCCACCAATGGCTGGGTTACAGCTCATTTGGCCTAAAGTTTCGATATTGTGGGTTAATAATAGGGTTTGACAGCCCATACGTGCGGCAGCCAACGCCGCCTCTGTACCTGCATGGCCACCACCAATGACAATCACATCGTAAACTTTAGGATAACGCATAACACCACACCGCGATAATAAACAAGCAATTTAACCGCTTATTATAACGTCTAGTGGGCTGTATCGTTAGTATTATTTGATGTTTAAGGCTTTAGCTTTCTAAATAAAGCAGTACGTTGAACGGTATCTAAAACAGAAGGCACAGCACGTTTAGCAGCATACAACGCCCACGCTTCGGGGCTAACAGGCACAACCGCACGATTATGTTTAATGGCACTGACAATCGCTTCAGCCACACCTTCTGAGCCATAATTACGCTTTTTATAAATATCGACAATTTTGGCTTGTGCTTGTACTGTTTCGCCATTAGTACGCATGGTTGCGACAATATTTGTGTTAATCACACCCGGACAAATGGCACTCACCCCCACATTAAATTCGGCTAATTCAATACGTAATGACTCACTTAAACCCATCACCGCATGCTTACTGGCCGAATAAGCCGACATATCAGGCGCAGCATAATAGCCCGCCGCCGAGGCAATATTGACAATATGGCCTCGTTTACGCTCTGCCATCGCACTGCCAAAGGCTTTGCAACCATACACTACACCCATTAAATTAATGCTCATCACCCAATGCCAATCTTCGATAGGTGTTTTTAAAAATTCACCCGATGTGGCTACGCCTGCATTATTCACCAAAATATCTAACACGCCATATTGTTGATGAACACGATCAGCTAAGGCTTGCATAGCCGCCCAATCGGAAACATCAACGGTTTCACAAAAGGCTTGACCACCTTGCGCTTGAATTTGTTGTTGGGTTTCTTGTAAAGATTGCGGATTACGGTCGGTAATCACCACCCTTGCGCCTAATTGTGCGAGTAATATTGCTGTGGCACGACCAATACCCGAACCTGCGCCTGTTACTAACACTAACTGTTGGTGAAATGACATATTTAACCCTCTGTGTGTGATTTTAAACTTGGCAAAATCTAGCACTATAGTACCAATTATACAATGACTGAATTGACAACAACTAGAGTATGATTGGTCAAGCTCTTGAGGATAATATCTATGATTCCTGCCAAATACACTAATTATGTTTTTTCGTTTTTTATGGCCTTATTAATGTCTTGTATTATGTCTTTAGTAATTACTGTTTTTAATGTGGGTTTAGTAGATAACTTATTGTTTCTTTGGCTAAAAGCATGGGGATTTGCCTTTTGTGTGGCCTTTCCAACGATTAACGTTGTTGCGCCAATTGTACGTAAATTAGTGACCTTAGTGGTTGCTAAAAATTAAATTACTAACCCCCTCTAAATCTCCCTCTTATCAGGAGGAGACTTTCTAAAAACCCAAGATTTATAGGATTCGTGAGATTCCTCCCCTTTTCAAGGGGAGGTTAGGTGGGGTTTGATTAACAAGCTACTTTTTAACTTGCTCACGTTCTTGCTGATACTGTTGATAGGGTTTGGCATATTTTTGCATACATTGTTGGTATTGTTCACCCTGTAATTTTTGGCATTCAACTTGTTGACCTTGTTGTACCGCATCATACATTTGTTGATGACTACAAGCAGACAAAGACAAGATTATTAGACTCATAATTTTTAAATTCATATCCTCTCACCCTCAAAATATAAGTATCCGTGATGTAGCCCCCTCGCCCTTTGGGAGAGGGTTGTGGTGAGGGATCACTTTTTAGACCTCACCCTAGCCCTCTCCTAAAAGGAGAGAGAACACCATCACTATATACAAAAATTGTTACAAACGACTAGTATTGACTAACTCTACCGCACGCGCTCGCAATTGACCACAACCACCATCAATATCTTGCCCTGCACTATTACGCACTTTGGTTAACACACCACGACTATGTAAATATCGTACAATTTCAACAATACGTTCACCATCAGGACGCTGATAGTCATCCCCCTCTAAACTATTAAAGGGAATCAAATTAAGCACCGCATATTTGCCTTTAAATAATTTTAAAATCGCGTCTAATTCATCCTGACCATCATTAACACCTTTTAGTAATGTCCATTGTACTTGGGTAGGATGTTTGACTAAACGTGCATAAGACTCAGCTAATTCCATCAGCTCTTGGGGAGAAATTTTGGGTGCTTTGGGTAATAAATACTCACGTAAATCGGCTTTGGTGGTATGTAAAGACAAGGCAAGTGCAGGTTTTACTTTTAATGTAGGCAATCTATCAAACACGCGCATATCACCCACAGTTGATAACACGAGATTTTTATGACCAATAAAGGCATCTGTCCCTAAAATATCAATTGCTTCTAAAACATTATCCAAATTATGGGCAGGCTCACCCATGCCCATAAACACCACTTTTTTGACTGGCCGCCGCCGCCGTGCCTGTACCACTTGCGCGACCATTTCTAAGCTCGTCACTTGACGCAATAAACCACTTTTACCTGTCATACAAAATCGACAGCCAACCGCACAACCCACTTGGCTAGAAATACACACGCCATCTCGCGGCAGCATAACACTTTCGACCATTTGACCATCGGGTAAATCTATCAACAAACGCACCGAACCATCTGCCGCAGGATGTTCGGAACGGACTCGTGCCAAATGATCTAGTTTTTTAACCAAATTCGGTAAATCTTCACGCACAGCTAAGGGTAAAAATTCAGGAATGTCGCGTCTGCCTGCGCCAGAATCTAAAGGACGGGCATCTAACCACGCGCGTAAAATTCGCTCACGATGGATAAATTGTGCGCCAAGTTGGCTAAGGTGCTGGTGGAAATCGGCAAGATACATACAGGCTTATTTGAAATTAACAATAAAAAGCTATTCTAACCGATTCTCTCAATTTAAGACTTACGCGGTTATCACTTATTTATTCACTAAATAATCGTTTTCAACGATTTTTAGTTCACAAAACGTGCTAATTTCGATGAAATGCGTAAGTCATGAACTAAACACTCAAATACTCTTTAACAATCTCATCACTCAGTTGGTCAATATCTCCCTCGGCCACCATACGCCCTTTATTTAAAATATGAAAATCGGTGGCATAGGCACGAGCAAACGGTAATTTTTGCTCAACTAATAACACGGTAATACCATGTTCAGTATTGAGTTTACGAATCACTTGGCCAATATCTCTCACTATATTGGGTTGAATGCCTTCGGTTGGCTCATCCAAAATCAATAATTTAGGGTCTAATACTAAAGCGCGACCAATAGCCAACTGTTGTTGTTGGCCACCTGATAAATCACCGCCACGACGATGACGCATTTCTTTGAGCACAGGAAACAATTCATAAATATGACTGGGCACTTGTTTGGCTTTGTCTTTACGCGCCCCCAAAGAAATTTTTAGATTTTCCTCAACCGTTAATAATGGAAAAATCTCGCGGCCTTGTGGCACATATCCTAAACCTTGCCGCGCACGCTGTTCGGTGCTGAGTTTATTAATCAATTGATTATCAAAATGTATTTCACCTGTTTTAGTCGGCAACAAGCCCATTAAACATTTTAAAAAAGTGGTTTTGCCAACGCCATTACGCCCCATTAAACAAGCACAAGAACCTTGTTTAATCTCAAAATTCATGTCCCATAAAATATGACTTTGGCCATAGAACTGATTTAAGCCTTCGATTCTTAACATGGTTTTTTCCTAAATTGGCTAAATTAATCTATTTTGTTCCCTCCCCTAATTTAGGGAAGGATTAGGGTGGGGTTTATCTGTGTAGGCAATACAACCCCCTCCCAACCTCCCCCTAATTTAGGGGGAGGAGCTATTCTCCTAAATACACTTCAATCACTTTAGGATTGGCTTGAATCTCATCCATTGTGCCTTCGGCCAATACTGAGCCTTGATGTAATACCGTAACTTTTTTGGCAATCGAACGCACAAAAGCCATATCATGCTCCACAACAATCACCGAATGATGTCCTGCTAAAGACACTAATAGCTCGGCAGTACGTTCGGTTTCTTCGCTAGTCATGCCTGCAACAGGTTCATCAACCAACAACACACGCGGATTTTGCATCAGCAACATACCAATTTCTAACCACTGTTTTTGACCATGCGATAAAATCCCTGCTAATTGGTGGCGCAAATCTCCTAAACGAATTAACGCTAATACCTCATCAATTTGGTCTTGTTGCTCACCTGATAATTTATGAAACAAACTTGCCCACACACTTTTATTGGATGACATGGCTAATTCAAGATTTTCAAATACCGTAAGTGCTTCAAACACAGTCGGTTTTTGAAATTTTCGGCCTATGCCTGCATTAGCAATTTCTTGTTCATTTAAGGTTAATAAATCAATATGTTGACCAAAAAATACTGTGCCTGAGTCTGGTCGAGTTTTGCCTGTAATCACATCCATCATTGTGGTTTTGCCTGCGCCATTTGGCCCAATAATGCAGCGTAATTCGCCTTCGCTAATATCTAAAGACAAATTATTTAAGGCTTTAAAACCATCAAAACTCACTGACACATCTTCTAAATACAGTACCGAGCCGTGAGTAGTATCTAACACTAAAGGGCGAACTAAATCCGAAGTCATATTCACCGCTTTACGGCGTGTTGTGACTTTGGGCATAGAAAAAATGCTCATGCTTTCACTCCTTTAACGACTGAGTCAGTGTCGGTTTTTGCCGTTTTAAATTTGGCCATCAGCTTTTTGGCTAAACCCACTAAGCCTTGTGGTAAAAACAAAGTGACCAATACAAACAATGCACCGAGAGCAAATAACCATGCTTCGGGATAGACCGAGGTGAGCCATGTTTTGCTATAGTTGACGGCAAACGCGCCTGTGATTGCCCCATATAACGTGCCACGTCCACCCACCGCTACCCATACCACTTGCTCAATGGAATTTAACGGTGAAAATTCACTGGGGTTAATAATGCCGACTTGCGGCACAAACAACGCCCCTGCAATACCTGCCAAAATCGCCGAAAACACAAATAACCATAATTTATAAGATTCAACTGCATAACCACAAAAACGCGTCCGACTTTCGGCATCACGAATCGCGGTAATCACACGGCCAAAACGTGAAGTGACAATAAATCGACACATTAAATAAGCGGCTGCTAAAGCAAAAATCGAGCTTAAAAACAAGACGATTCGCACACCATCATGGGCTAAAGGCAAACCTAAAATATCTTTAAAATCGGTTAGGCCATTGTTGCCACCAAAGCCCATTTCGTTTCTAAAAAAAGCTAATAACAACGCAAAGGTTAAGGCTTGAGTGATGATAGATAAATAAACACCAGTCACCCGTGAACGAAATGCCAACCAACCAAAGACAAAAGCCAATAACGCAGGAACTAGCATGACCATCAACATGGCAAAAGGAAAACTACTAAAGCCATACCAATACCAAGGCAACTCACTCCAGTTTAAAAACACCATAAAATCAGGTAGTTCGGCATTACCATACGTACCGCGTGTGCCAATTTGGCGCATCAAATACATACCCATGCAATAACCACCGAGGGTAAAAAACGCGCCATGTCCTAAAGATAAAATACCGCAATAACCCCAAATTAAATCCAAAGACAAAGCCAATAGTGCATAACACAAAAACTTACCCAATAAGGTGACGGTATAACTGGATAAATGCCATGCCGAATCGGGTGGTACAGCCAAGTTTAAAATAGGTACGACCACTGCCAACAAAGCTAATAAGGCTAAAATCACCATACCGCCTTTATCGTGAGTCAATAAACGTTGTACCAGCATGATTAAGACTCCACTGCACGGCCTTTTTGTGGAAACAAACCACGCGGACGTTTTTGAATAAAGAGGATGATAAATACCAACACCAAAATTTTGGCTAATACTGAACCTGCATAGGGTTCTAAAAACTTATTGGCAATACCTAAACCAAACGCGCCGACCAATGTTCCCCACAAATTACCTACGCCACCAAATACCACGACTAAGAAGGAATCAATGATATAAGCCTGACCTAAATTGGGCCCAACATTGGTTAGTTGAGATAAAGCTACGCCTGCAATGCCTGCAATACCTGCGCCTAAACCAAAAGTCATGGCATCAATCCAGTCAGCACGCACACCCACCGAACGCGCCATTGAACGATTTTGTGCCACTGCGCGTAACTTTAAACCAAGAGTGGTACGTTTAAGCACGATTAACAGCACCGCAAACACCACTAAAGAAAAAATCAAAATATATAAACGGTTATAAGTAATTGACCAAACAGGATTAATCACTAATGAGCCGCTCATCCATTCAGGCGAGGCAACCGCACGATTTAATGGTGAAAAAATTGAACGAACCGCTTGTTGTAAAATTAAACTAATACCAAAAGTGGCTAATAAGGTTTCCAGTGGCCGACCATATAAATGCCGAATAACACCACGTTCAATGGCAATACCGACTAAACCTGCCACCACAAACGCGGTAGGAATGGATAACAATAAACTCATGCCTAATTGCTGAGGAAAAATTTGCTGCATCACATAAGTGGTATAAGCACCAAGCATCATTAACTCGCCATGAGCCATGTTAATCACACCCATCACGCCAAAGGTAATGGCTAAACCTACGGCTGATAACAGCAACACAGAGCCTAAACTCAAACCAAAAAACACATTCTCGGCAACTTGATAAGCACTAATTTTTTGTTCTATGCTGCTTAATGCCGCTTGGGCATTGTATTTAACTTCGGGAGCAGCATCTTCATCGGCCACTAACTGCAAACGCGCTCTGGCTTCTGGGTACAACACGCCTTTTAGCTGTTGTACGGCTTGTAAACGCTGATTTTTTTCTTCACTTTGTAGCATCATTAATGCTAACACCACATTGAGATCTGCTTTAACATCTGCATCTTGTTCTTGACTCAAACGTTGTTTAATCACGTCTGCCAGTTGTAAATCAGGTTCGTTTTCTAATAATTGTTTAACGGCAGCTAAGCGTAATTTTTTATCGGGTGAGGCTAATTGCAATTTAGCAATCATGGTCATCAACTCACCACGTAAGGCATTGTTTACAGGAATAATATCTAAACTAAATTGCGATACTTGGCCTAATTTTTTTCCACTGATGGCATCAATCACGTCTGGGTCATCACCTGTTGCAGCGACAATCACGACTTGTTGCGTATTATTAAGATTAAATTGTAATTGGCTTTCTAATAAGGCTTTAAGAATGGCTAAGACTTGGGGTTGTTGCTGTTGGCCAATGTGTTGTATCAAAGTAGCACGAAATTCAAAATCTTCGGCACTGACTAATTGTGCTAATAAACCTGTTAAATCGCTTGCAATCACCACAGGTGCAGGCGTTTCAGCAACACTATTGTCAGTTAATTCGCTCGTTTCTGTTGGGATAGCTTGTTCAGCAAAAGCGACCGTGCTGTGCAAAGTTAATAAACAGAGTAAAGTCATCATTGCACGTAATAAGACATTCACAGACTTTTCTCCTCAAGGTAGATTGACACTACAGTTTCCCTCTCCTAACTTAGGGGAGGGCTTAACCCCCTCTAAATCTCCCCCTTATCAGGGGGAGACTTTCCAAAAACCTAATATTTTATAGGGTTCGTGAAATTCCTCCCCTTTTCAAGGGGAGGTTAGGTGGGGTTAAACTTGACAGCCCTCCCTTGTCAAGGGGGAGGAGTAATACATCTATAACTTAATAAACTTGACCAGAACACTTCTTGGTAACAGTGTTATAGTTACCACATTTTAAAGTTACCCAATCAGCAGTGATGTTTTTACTGTCTGGTAAAAAGTCAGACCACGCGTCACCAGCCACTAAACCTTTGGTTTTCCATACCGTAGAGATTTGACCATTGGCTTGGATTTCACCAATTAACACAGGCTTAGTAATGTGATGGTTTGGCAACATTTCGGATGTACCACCTGTTAAGTTAGGCACTTTGACACCAATAATGGCACTGGCAACTTTGTCGGTATCGGTAGATTTAGCTTTTTCAACCGCTTTTACCCACATATTAAAACCAATGACATGGGCTTCCATTGGGTCGTTAGTGACACGTTTTGGATTTTTGGTAAAGGCTTGCCATTTTTTGATAAATTCCGCATTGGCTGGACTTTTTTCGCTCATGAAGTAGTTCCAAGCGGCTAAATGACCCACTAAAGGCTTAGTATCAATACCTGATAACTCTTCTTCACCCACCGAGAACGCCACGACTGGAATTTTTGCGGCTGAAATACCTTGGTTGCCTAATTCTTTATAGAATGGCACGTTAGCATCACCATTGATGGTAGAAACTACGGCTGTCTTTTTACCTGCTGAACCAAACTTTTTAATATCCGCAACAATACCCTGCCAATCAGAATGACCGAATGGCGTGTAATTAATCATAATGTCTTCTTGTTTAACACCTTTAGACTTTAAGTAGGCTTCTAAAATTTTGTTTGTGGTACGTGGATACACATAGTCTGTACCTGCTAAAACCCAACGTTTTGTACCTAATTTCATTAAATAGTCAACGGCAGGAATTGCTTGTTGATTAGGTGCTGCGCCTGTATAAAACACGTTTTTAGAAGATTCTTCACCTTCGTATTGAACAGGATAAAACAGTAAGCCATTTAACTCTTCAACCACTGGTAACACTGATTTACGTGATACCGATGTCCAACAACCAAAAATGGCCGCAACTTTATCTTTTTGAATTAATTGACGAGTTTTTTCGGCAAATAACGGCCAGTTAGAGGCAGGGTCAACCACCACAGGCTCTAATTTTTTACCTAATAAACCGCCTTTTTTATTTTGCTCATCAATCAACATTAACATTGTGTCTTTGAGCGTAGTTTCTGAAATAGCCATCGTTCCCGATAAAGAATGTAAGATACCGACTTTAATCGTATCAGCCGCCTGTACAGTAATACTGCTCATGGCTAAGGTAGCGGCGATTAAGCTTGATGACAGTGTTTTTAAGACGCGCATGGTTTTTCTCCGTGGTAAGAGTTTGCTTGCAACAAACATGCAAACCCATAAAAATCTTATTAAAAAGTTAGGATAAATTTACCAATTTCATGCTCAAGGGTTTAATCTTTCCTAACTTAAAGGGGAGTTATAAAGTCATTAACTGGACACCTAAACCAATAGAGCTATCGTCATACCCAGTCACTGAATAGCTATGGTCTAAGTAAAATAAGCTAACTTTGGCATTAAAGGATTTGATGATGTAATTTAAATTAAGTTCTGTGGTATCCACTTCTAAGGCTGTACCGCCTGCCAAAGCATCAAGGCTAGATGTGCCAAACTTACCTAAGACTTGTACTTTGCCCACACCAACAGCTTGTGGAAATAAATAAGAACTCATCAAGTACCAACTATCACCACTAGAGGCATCGGCCAATGGAGGAACGGCTGGCGTTGCATTAGGGTCACCTTTGGCGAAGAAACCACCATAACCACCTAATTTATCGTATTTGATATATTCACCCTCTACGGTAAATGCACCACCACCTGCAACTTTTTTCTCGACCAAAAAGTCAATATTGCTTGTGCTATTACCGTCAACAGAGTTCACCGCAGCACCTACGGCTAAAATATCTTTGTCACCTAAATAAGTACCATTAATATAGTATCCTGCTTCGGCATCCCAAAAATTATACTGCACACGCGCGGCGGTCATTACTTTATCGGCATCGGGTGTGCCTGCTTTGGTGGAAGGAATATCAAACAAACCCGCAGAAATTTTTAGCTTTTTATCGGCAAAATCGCCCCAATAGGCAACACCATCAGCACGACCAAAAGTAATAAACGGATAACCGTCTTGTGTACCATCAGCAGCAAAATTCCAGTTATTAGAAAAATAAGCACCATAGCTGTTAGCACGGTCAGTCGGAGGTAAAAAACGTCCCATCCAAATATTCATAGTTGGCGAAAATTCAAACTGGGCGATAGCATCCTGTAAGGAAACAGCTTGTGAAGAATCTAATTCCGATGAAAAGCTAAACTTTACCGTGTCAGTTATTTTGCCGTTGACGTAAAAACTTAAACTATTCAAGTTAAAATCCATCACATCAGGGCCAGTATCAGAACTGGTTGATACCATACTGGTGCGTAAACTGGCAGTCAGTGTGGTTTCTGGCAATTTAATTTCTGCTGCTTGAGCAACGTTGCCCAATGTGGCTAAGGCAATCGAGGCCATCAGCAAGGTTTTACCGCGATTTAATACAAAAGTACTAAGCATGATCTATCTCCGTTGACGACCATCAGAATACGGGGAGCTGGTCAATTCTCCACGTTGATAACCAGTGATTAACTGGCCATTTAGGGCTTAGTACCTCCTTTAAACCTAGGCATTTAAACACCTAAGCATAGACACTAAGCCACCCCTAAAGTTTTCGCGCACTATGCAACATGTGAATGGTAATTTTGCGTACTTCGGCTTTACTCGCCTCAATATGACTTTTTAATAAACGCTGGGCTTCTTCGCTGCGTCGAGTCATAATGGCACGCAAAATTTGGCCATGCTCCATATAGGTCGCTTCAATCCTCGCCATTTTGCTAAAGTCCAAACGGCGAATAATGCGAATTCTTTCGGTAATACTTTGATGGATTTTCGCCATTTCGTGATTACCTGTGGCTTGTACCAGTGTTAAATGAAATAACTCATCTAAACTAGCTACTTGCTGTGAGTCTTGTAACCGTTTGGCAGGCTCAACCAACCACACTTGTTTTAACTCCGTCAGCAAACTGGATTGCACTTCTTGTTCACAGAGCTTTTTTACCGCCGCTAATTCGAGGATGATGCGTACATCATAAATTTCCTCAAAAAAGCGAAAGTCAAACGGCTTTACTTGCCAACCGCTGCGATACAAGACCTCCACATAACCTTCCCGTTGCAAACGAAATAAGGCTTCACGCACAGGCGTTCGGCTGACTTCCATACGTTGTGCCACTTCACTTTCAGTAAACCGATCACTCGGTAATAACTGAAAATCAAAAATCTCTTGTTTAAGCCGTCCATAAATACCTTCGGCTAAGTTTTCGGGTGTTTCTTTACGACGCTGAGCTGGGGTTTTATCCACTATCTGACTGTCAATCATGGTTTACTCCTCATGGCTCAGTGTCGTATTGCAACATATCGTTGTTTTACGCCTCTGAGCCTAGTTCTATATCCAACAAAGCTTCACCTGCGGCGACTGCTTTACTGGGACGACAATGTAAGTCCTTTACTATGCCACTAACTGAGGAATAAATCGCGAACTCCATCTTCATCGCTTCTAAAATCACCACAGGTTGACCTACTTCAACTTGTTGCCCTGCCTCAACCAACACTTTCCAGACATTGCCTGAAATATCGGCACAAATTCGTTGAATACTGTCATCATCCAACTCAGCAGCAATCAATTGATGTTCTTCAACCACTGCACTACTGCTATCGGCTTGCCATAACGCCACTTCTTGTTGATAAGCCACCGCTTGTTTGGCCTTAAACTCGGCAATACTGTCGGCGTTATCGGTTAAAAATTGCTCGTAATCTGCCAAAGAAAAGTTTTGCTCTTCGATGCGGATTTTGGCTTTACCTTCACGAAAATCTTCTCTCAAAACAGTGAGTTCAGCTTCGCTCACAGGATAAAAACGCACTTGGTCGAAAAAGCGCAGCAACCACGGTGAACCAATCTCGAATTGTTTGTTCTTTAAAAACTTGTTCCAAATTGGCAGGGTACGGCCAACTAATTGATAACCTCCGGGTGAATCCATGCCATAAATACACATATACACCCCACCAATGCCGACTGTGCCTTCAGCGGTAAATGTTCGAGCTGGGTTGTATTTGGAGGTCATTAAACGATGGCGTGGATCTACAGGCACAGCACAAGGCGCACCTAAATAGACATCACCTAAACCTAAAACCATATAGCTGGCGTCATAAACAATTTTTTCGACTTGCTCACGGGTATCTAAACCATTGATACGTTGAATAAAATCGACATTATTGGGCAACCACGGCGCTTGGGCTTTCACTGTTTCTCGATAACGAGTCACTGCATCTAAGGTAGCCGAGTCTTCAAAGGCTAAGGGCAAATAAACTACACGCGTCGCAACACTTTCGGTAAGATGAAGTTTTTCCTCTAAGGCTAAGAGTTGTTTGATTAATTGACGTTGATGAATCACTCGGCTGTCATAACGAATTTGTAAAGAGCGTACACCCGGAGACAACTCATGAATGCCGTCAATTGGCTGGGTTTTTAAAGCTTCCATTAAGGCATGAATACGGAAACGTAAACGCAAATCGAGGATATTTTCACCGTATTCCACTAAGATATATTTATCCCCTGCTTGGCGATAACACACCGCAGGACGTTGTTCAGTGGCGGCTAGTTGCGCCAAGATACACAAGTCTGGATTAATTTCTTGGCGGACTTTTGGCGTAAATAATTGGCCTAAATATTGGCTAATTTGACCTAATAAATTGTCTTTGGTTGGAGGAACAATGGCTAACTCTTGAATCGCTTGGTCTTGGGCTTGTTCTAAGGCTAAGGCTTCATCAAAACTCAAGCGTTTAAAATAGATTTTGTCACCGGGTTTAACTTGGCCAACTTTCCATAATTCGGCTTTAACAATCGTGGCTAAACAAACAAAACCGCCTAAGCTTGGCCCATCACAGGTTAAAATCACAGGCGTATCACCTGTAAAATTAATACTGCCAATCGCATATTCACAATCATGGATATTAGACGGATGTAAACCTGCTTCGCCACCATCCGAACGTGCCCACGAAGGTTTAGAGCCAACTAAACGTACCCCCAAACGGTTGGAGTTATAGTGTACTTGCCACAGCTCGGCAAAAAATTGGTCAACAAAATCCGTCTCAAAAAAGTCTGGCGCACCATGTGGCCCATACAACACGCCAATATGCCATTCTTGACCATAACTAGGGATTAACTCTTTGGCGGCTGGCATTGGCTCAACACTGCTTAACTGTGTTAAGTTAACCATTAACATGTCACCGACGCGCAAAGTACGCCCTGCATGACCACCAAACTGCCCTAAAGCAAAGGTTGATTTACTACCCAAATAATCAGGCACATCAAAACCATGACGTACTGCCATATAAGTCCGACAGCCTTCGCTGACACGACCTAACTTTAACACTTGCCCTGCTTTCACGGTGATTGGTTGCCAAAACTCAACTGCTTCACCATCCAAACTAGCCATACACGGTGCGCCTGTTAGAGCAATCAAAGCATCGCCATGAAAACGTAAACTTGGCCCTTGAATCGTGCATTCTAAGCCTGCGGCAGAGGCATCATTACCAACAATCCGATTGGCAATACGAAAGGCATAATCATCCATTGCCCCTGACGGTGGCACACCAATATCCCAATAACCAAAACGGCCTGTATCTTGAATACTGGTGTACGTGCCTGCCTCTAAGACTTCAATTTGTCGCGCTTGATAACTAAAGCTTTCTAAAAAACGCGTAGATAATTGTGCTTGGCCAAAATTTTCGCTAGCAATAATTTGCCGTAAATAATCAAGGTTTGTGGCAATGCCATATAACTGAGTATCAGCTAAGGCTTGTTGTAGCTTGGCTAAGGCTTGTTGACGATCTGCACCATAGACAATCAATTTAGCTAACATGGGGTCATAATACGGCGATACGTCTGTGCCTGTAGCCACCCATGAATCAACACGTGCTTCACAGGGAAAACTTACTTCGGTTAATGTTCCCGGTGAAGGCTGAAAGTTTTTGACAGGGTCTTCGGCATAAATCCGCACTTCAATCGCTGCACCTGTTGGGGTTGGCAAATTATCGAAACTGGGCGGCTCACCAGCGGCGGTTAAAATCATCCATTCCACCAAGTCTAAACCTGTCACACACTCAGTAATCGGATGCTCCACTTGCAAACGGGTATTCACTTCTAAAAAGTAAAACTCATCACGCTGACCATCATAAATAAACTCTACTGTTCCTGCCGACTGATAAGCGACTGCTTTACCCAAGCTCACCGCTGCGGCTAATAAAGCCTCACGTGTAGTGCTGGGCAAATTGGGTGCGGGAGTTTCTTCAATGACTTTTTGATTGCGGCGTTGCACCGAGCAATCACGTTCACCAAGTGCAACCACATCACCTAAACCATTACCAAAAATTTGTACTTCAATATGCCGTGCTTGGTCGATAAAGCGTTCTAAAAATACACCACTGTCATTAAAGAAACTTTTGCCCAAGCGTTGCACAGAGGTAAATGCTTCAGTTAACTCTTTGTCGTTATAACAGCGCGATAAACCAATACCGCCACCACCTGCGGTGCTTTTAAGCATCACAGGGTAGCCCAATGCAGCAGCCGAAGTTAATGCTTCCTCTAAAGACGCTAATAAACCTGTGCCTTTGGCTAATGGCACACCTGCTTGTTCGGCCAATTCACGCGAAGCGTGTTTTAAACCAAATTGACGCATTTGTGCAGGTGTAGGGCCAACAAACACCAAACCTGCGGCGGCACACGCTTCGGCAAAATCGGCATTTTCCGACAAAAAGCCATAACCAGGGATAATCGCCTGTGCGCCTGTTTGTTGAGCGGCGGCAATAATTTTATCAGCGACTAAATAACTATCACTGGCATTATGACCACCCAACGCCACTGCTTCATCGGCACAACTGACGTGTAAACTGTGTTTATCCGCCTCGCTATACACCGCCACACTATGAATGCCCATGGTTTTTAGCGTTCTGGCAATGCGGACGGCAATTTCACCACGATTGGCAATTAAAACTTTGCTAAACATCCGCGTTTACTCCTTAGCTTGCTTATGACTAATAAAATTGCGCCAACCACCAAACGAGGTAATCTCTTGAGCATCGGTTAATGCCCACGGCTCACAAATAAAACCTTTGACTTCACGACCATCAATTAATTGCAAAGTACCAATCCCTAACGGTGGTGGAATCAATGCCACAAAAGAGCCAAAATGCTCAACAGGCATCGACCACAACTCAACAACAATGCTCGCTCCTTGCCCTGCCGATACTCTTAACAAGGCTGGCTTTGGCGGCACACTGCCTGACAAAGCAAAAAAGCGATAACTATCGGAAGTAAAAGTCGTTTCTAATAACTGGGCATGACGTTCTTGTAATTGATAGTTCAATGGCATTTTGCTCAGATGTGCGCCGACCACAGCGACAGTGATCCGTTCGCCGACTAAGGGTAATGCTGGACTTGGTGCTAAATAACGATCAGCTTTTTGACTTGCGCCTAAGAGGTAAGTTTGTTTTTGTCGCCACAAATTGGCTAATTTGGCTAAATAAGAATCCTGCCAAGCGGGTGCAATTAGGGTAATGCCAAACGGTAAACCATCTGCACGCTGCCCCGCAGGAATCGCCAAAGCACAACCATCCAATAAATTGACAAAATTGGTATAAGTCCCCAACTGACTATTTAATTGAATGGGGTCGGCTTCAACCTCTGTGTGACGAAAAATGGTCGGCGTTGTGGGTACTAATAAGGCATCCACTTGTTGATAAATTTGTGCAGCGGTACGGCTTAATTCAGCTAATTGATATTGGCCTTTAAATACATCACTGGCCGATAATTCTTTGGCGCGTTCAATAATTGCCGCCACGACAGGATGTAAAGCATGAGGATACTTTTGCCAAAACTCCTCAATCGCCACATAACGCTCGGCTAACCACCCACCTTCATATAGCAAATTGGCCACTTGAAATAACGGCGTAAAATCAATCGCCACCACTTCTGCACCCAAACTTTGCCATTGAGCAACGGCTTGCTCAAAAGCGGCTTGGCTTTGACTATCACCAAAAGTTTGTAATTGGCTTGGAATGCCCAACACAAGACTTTGGCTAGATTTGATGGGCGGAACAGGCATTAGCCGAGAATAGGGGTCTAAGTTATCAAAGCCTCCTGCCAATCCCGCCACATACTCGGCGTCCTCCACACTGAGGGCAAATATTGACACACAATCTAAACTACGACACGCAGGAAACACACCGCGTGTACTCAAATAACCACGTGTTGGTTTTAAGCCAACAATATTATTAAAACCTGCTGGCACACGCCCCGAACCTGCGGTATCTGTACCTAAAGAAAAAGGCACTAAACCTTTAGCTACCACCACCGCTGAGCCTGAGCTAGAACCACCGCTAATAAACTCTGGATTAAAACTATTGGCTACCGCGCCATAGGGGGAACGTGTTCCAACCAAACCTGTGGCAAATTGATCTAAATTGGTTTTACCAATGACAATCGCGCCTGCCGCTTTTAATTGAGCAACCACATAAGCATCTTGTGTGGCTTGATAGGCAAACTCAGGACAAGCACAAGTAGTGTTAAACCCTAACACATCAATATTGTCTTTAACCGCAAAAGGAATACCATATAAAGGTAACTTAGTTAAGTCACCTTTTACCGTAGCCAAACGTTGCTCTAAAACAGTCAATTCTTGATTAAGTTGAGCGTTATCTAATAAAGCAATCCAAGCGTTATCGTCATTGCTTAAGCTGGTTAATAAACTGCTTAATAAAGTTTGTACGCTTGCCCCCTCTCGGTAGGCTTGCTGCCATTCGGCGATTGTCCATGCTCTGCTGTGTAACATTTGGCCAAGCTCTCTTGGTATTCATTCTTGTACACAAGATTGCATACTTTATGCCAACTTTAGCAAAGTCACTAAAAACTATATAAATTTATATATTTTTCAGAAAGATATAAAAAATAAAACGCGAAAATAGAGATTTTAAAATGACTTAATTTGTGCATTTTTTTGAGTCATGCACTATTTTTATCGGAGAATTTGCACCGTTTGGAGAATATTGCAAAGATAATAGGCAAAAAAATAGGGCGCATTTGCGCCCTATTTTTTAAAATCATATCTTTCTTATCATGCTAATAATTGAAAAGACTCTCTGGCATGAAAATCAGGCTCTGACCGACAATGCTTTAAAGCTAAATAATAATGTTGCCCTTTCCTATCTTCGACTACGGCTGTGACTGAATATTCAATTGGATATGTTGTATCTATAACTTCTGCAACACTGGTTAAATCTAAACTAAATTTAGCCATTGCCTGATTATTGCTTGTTTGCTGATAAAACCATTGCCATTGCGCCTGCGTTGCACAGCTTGGCAAAACGTGTTCAGACGTTTTTATCCCCTGTCCATTGACACGCTCATGATTAAAATAAAATAAATCTGATTGCTGAGTGCTTGCACCATTAAACTCTAAATAAGCAGACTGATTTTTATTAGCAATAAATACTTCCAAACAGTTATGCTGCCATAATCCTTTAGCTTGATTTTCTATCGTATTAACTATAGGTACTTCTGCTAAACTGTCATCTAAGCGTTGTTGACTATCAACACGATAAAATACTTCTAACTGTTGAGCGTTTTGTCTTATCACAGTTTGTATGGTCACAGGTGGCTGCTGCAGCTCTTGCGGATGCGTGATTAATGTTTGAGGCATGACTTGTTGTAAAATATCTTCGATTTGCTGTTGTTTGTTTTTAATATCTTTAAATAAACGTAATTGTATTAAAGCTTTATGAGCGGCAGCTTGTGGCTGTGCCTCTAAATGCAAAGGATGGTTTTGATGACAACCAAATAAAAAACGAATGCCCAACTCTAAAGGTAACAATGCGATTGCTGAGCTTAACATCCGTTTTTCTTGATCTGTCCATGCTAACAATGCAGGGGCATAACCACGCATAAATGCACTAAATAAATTTAAGTCAAAAGCAACTTGATTAACGTCACCATTTTCTGGCTGAGTATTACACAACGAGCGCAAGGCATCGGCTACATCATAGTGCCACAATCCTGTCATGATGGTATCAAAATCTATTAAAGCAATGGCTTTTTCTTCTAAGAATAAGATATTAGCCAACTTTGGGTCGCCATGCATAATGCGCGGATTTTGTTGCAACTGCTGTTGTCTAAAAACATCAAACTGCTTAACTAACTCAATACCTTGTTCAATAGTGGCCAAATGCTCACTTAAATCTAAGTTATTATCCACCCATTGATTTTTAGTGAGTGCTTGTTGCCAATGGTCTAAATACCACGCACTGTCATGAAAATGGGGTAATGGTTCGATGGCGTTTTCGATTAAATCATTTAAGCCTTTTACGTCTTGTACGGCCAAATGAAAATCTGCCAAGATTTCACCTGCTGCAAAAGCAATATTTTCGGTCACTTTTGCTATAGCTGTGCTACCAATCCATTTGAATAGTCTTAACGCCACTTCTTGGTCATTAACTTGACTAGCTAAATAATAATCGCCTTTTTTGGTTGCAATCATTTCCAAATAACGATGAGGATACCATTGTTTGCGCTGAGGTAAATGTAAAGCGGCTAATACTTGTGGCAATTGTTGATGGGCATTTTTAGCAAAAACGGCCGACTGTGTTGGCACACATTGCAGCGCATAATCATGACCATCAGCCAATACTTTAAAAGTTTGATTAAAATAAGAATTAACTTCACCCAAAGGCTTAATTTGTATATTTTGCCAAGAGAAGTGTTGTTGGAGTTGCTGAATGATATTGGATAAATTCATTAACATGATACCTTTTAATAATGTATTAAAGACGCATGATACGCCTTTATTTTTACTTAATTATGAGTTACGGTGCATTACGCACAAATCTGGTAGGATACACATATGTTTTTGCCGAGACAGCCACTATTTCGGCACTATATGCACTAAAGTTGACCACCCATGCTTCTTGGGCGTTATGACTGTTAGGCGTTGAGGTCCAAGTCGCATAGTTAATCTTGGGATTTATATCCACAAATACTACATCTAACATAGGATGACAAGCATATTCTGTTAGAGACTCTAACTCTTTTACATTGGGAATACGCCACAAAGTTGTGTCTTTAGCACTAATCAAAGCAGAACGCCAAACCTTGGAGCTTGGCGTTCCAGTACACTGGCTGCCGCTCCAAGCCTGTCCATCTAGGCATCGCTGCCAAATAAGTTTTGTCTGCTTATCTAACACCTCAGAACCATTATTAAGCAGACTATAACGGTCTGCACTAATGGTGTGTGGCGTAATAGAAGAACAATCAGCATGGGCTATTGAATTCACAAGCATCATCATAATGGCTATAGGTTTTTTCATAGTAATATACTCCTAATTCCAACCAGAATTATCATCAGGGGGTTCTTGATAGGGCTTTTTAGTTGCAGCAAAATAACCAGCGATAATAATCCAGCCAATTGGCCCACACGTAATCAGTGCCGCACCTATGGCTAGCATAAATAGCAACAAAAATATATCAAAAAGAGCTTTAAACGGTCTTGAAAATATTTAAGTGATAATTAAAAATAAGAGTAACAAAGTTATGACTGATGTAGAAGAATGATTAGCATTAAGACTGAAAAAACCTATAGTTGTCCGCGTTGTAAGTCAGTTGATTTGGTTAAGAATGGTACAAACGCGTGTGGACACGCTCAATTTAAATGTAAGAACTGTGGAAAGATGGGCGTGCTAGAACCCCGCTTTCGTTATAGCGAAGCAGATAAGGCACATATTTTATCGTTTATCAATGAAGGAATGAGCCTGCGTGGTATTTCGCGCAAGTTTCCATGTGTCGCTACCGACCTTAATTCGATGGGTTAAAAAAGCAAGAATCAGCTGTATAAGTGACAGTTTATTACCCTGTCAGCCCAATGATAGCCTTCAATTGGATGAGCTATGGTCATTTGTCTGCACGAGAGTGCGTTTTGATATGGCTCGCATTATGTTCAAGGACACGTCAAATTGTGGCTTATGCAACAGGTGACCGTAGTGCAAAAACAGCGTTTAAATTATATCAACGTATTCCACCAAGCTATCGTCAATGTATAAGTTTTAGCGATGAGTGGGATGCTTATAGACTGATTTTTGACCCAAGCCAACATACTCAGGTTGGTAAAGGGACGGGCTTAACAAATTATGTTGAACGTCATAATGGTGTGATGCGACAACGTATTGGTCGACTTGCCCGAAAAACCCTCAGATATTCTCGCTGTGAAGAAATGCATGATGCGGTTATCAAATTATGGATTATTGAACATAATCTAATGTGCAAAAAAAAAGCATCACTTAGTGTGTTTTCATGACCAATTTCTTTATTATTTTGACGGCCAATGATATCCACATCAATATCAGCAAGTAATTTCTTTGCTTCTAAATATTTAAATAGCCTAATACACATTGCAATATCAAAACCAGAAAAATACAAATTATAAAGTTCTGTGTTATTTAATATGTCTGGTGATTCTAAGGCATCGTTATATAGTTTGTTTTTATGGTAGTGTCAAAACTAGACGTGTTTTGGTATAAGGAGAGTATAGCTAACCATAATTTCACACGGTCATGATTACAGAAAGCCTTATTCACCACTGTACCCGCTGCCATTCAACCAACATATTCAAGAACGGCCACAACAAAAGTGGCAATCCACAGTTTAAATGTAAAGACTGTGGTCGCTCAAGTGTGCTTAAACCAACCGTTAAATACACTGAAGAAAAAGAGCTGATCATCAAAACCTATTTTGAACGTAGTCTGCGCGAATGCGCCGTCTATTTGGTGTTGCACCAGCAACCCTCACCAAATGGATAAAAAGTGCCAGCAATCCGATTCTGACCACGTTACTCCCAGCGAGAGGGATGATGTCCTTGAATTAGACGAATTATGAGCTTTTTTCATAAACGACAACAAGTTATGGAATTGGATTGCCCTGTGTCGTCGTACTCGTCAGGTGGTTGCCTATTGCAGGAAATCGGGACAGTGAAGCCTGTACAGATTTGTTGCCGTATCCCTGATAGTTATTATGGGCTTGATACTTGTAGCGATTACTGGTCAAGTTATGCTGATGTATTTGATCCTGACACTCATCAATCTGTTGGTAAGCACACAGGCTTAACCAATCATGTTGAGCGATTTAATGCCACTGCACGTCATCGGCTGGTCGGTTAACTCGTCAGACGTTGAGCTTTTCAAAAACCAAGAAAAACCACGAGGCCGTGTTACATGCCTTTATATTGCAGTACAATCAGGAAATTATGCAAAAACATCAAACACGTTAAGTTTTTACACTACCGTTTTTATCATATGCAAAATAGTCAGCGATTGTAGAGGCTGTATAATAAGTTATTTGGTCATGAAAACACACTAAGTGATGCTTGTTTTTTGCACATTAGATTATGTTCAATAATCCATAATTTGATAACCGCATCATGCATTTCTTCACAGCGAGAATATCTGAGGGTTTTTCGGGCAAGTCGACCAATACGTTGTCGCATCACACCATTATGACGTTCAACATAATTTGTTAAGCCCGTCCCTTTACCAACCTGAGTATGTTGGCTCAATAAAAATCAGTCTATAAGCATCCCACTCATCGCTAAAACTTATACATTGACGATATTTTTGGTGGAATACGTCATTATAATTTCAAACGCTGTTTTTGCACTACGGTCACCTGTTGCATAAGCCACAATTTGACGTGTCCTTGAACATAATGGCAGCCATATCCATACCCAGCACTCTCGTGCCTAGACAAATGACCATAGCTCATCCAATTGAAGGCTATCATTGGGCTGACAGGTAATAAACTGTCACTTATACAGCTGATTCTTGCTTTTTTTTAACCCATCGAATTAAGAAAGCCCAGAAGACATGAAACTTGCGCGAAATACCACGCAGGCTCATTCCTTCATTGGATAAACGATAAAATATGTGCCTTATCTGCTTCGCTATAACGAAAGCGGGGTTCTAGCACGCCCATCTTTCCACAGTTCTTACATTTAAATTGAGCGTGTCCACACGCGTTTGTACCATTCTTAACCAAATCAACTGACTTACAACGCGGACAACTATAGGTTTTTTCAGTCTTAATGCTAATCATTCTTCTACATCAGTCATAACTTTGTTACTCTTATTTTTAATTATCACTTAAATATTTTCAAGACCAAGAAATTAACATCAATAATGCCAGAGTAATAGGCTCTCATTCAAATGGCCATATTCAAAATTTTTATATTGAATACCAATACGATATTTTAACGGTTGGTGGACCTTTATCTTGTTTGGAGGAAAATATTCTGGCAGATCAAATTATAATTACCTTGCCAAAAAATGCTTATGACGATATACGCGACGGTGTATTTGCGCTTTACCAAAATTTAGCAACTAATATTAACCTCGACCATTTTCCGCTGGTTAAAGGCAATAGCCGATATTTATTAACGCTACTTAAAAAACATCACGACTCAAATCAGGCCTTAAACTTTCTAATAGGCAACGCAATCGAAATAATTAGTCTTGATAAAGATTATTCTGCAATGGCAGAATGTTTTAAATTTTTTGCTATTTCAAAAAAATGTACCACTCATAATTATGAGCTTGCCTTTAATATTCTAAGACAAGTTTTTTTGGCTTGTATTAAAGTAAATAATTTAAAGGATGCTGAGTATTCTTTATCAGCCATGGCTGCTATTGTGCAAAATAACAACTGTTCAAAACTTGAATTTATTGAATTATGTATTTACATCATTGACTATAATTTAAATATCGAAAACAACAATTTTAACTTACTTATTTTTATTACAATACAAAACTCATTCTTCTCAGAAAATTTAAATGAAAACAGTCTCGAAACAGTCAACGAAATAAACAATCACATTAAAGATTTTATCGACTTACAATATCAAAATATTACCTTAAAATAGGCATTTAATGATGAATATTTTCATTGATGCAGATAGCTGCCCACTACCTTGCAAAGACATTATAATTAGATTGGCCTATCGCTCTAATATTTACATTACATTTGTGGCTAATAAAGTTATCAAGCTCCCTAATTATAAAAGTTTGAGATTTATACTTTCAACCTTGCAAAAAAATGCCGCTGATTATGTTATTATCAATCTAGCTAGCGAAAATGATATTATTATTACCTCTGATAAAAAACTGACTAGCAGCCTTGTGAATAAAAATGCCATTGTCATTAGCCCTTATGGAGAAGTCTTTACCAAATATAACTTTAGCAGTATGCAACTTGGCTGTATTAAATCTCAAGATGCCTATCAATATTATGGTAACACCCAAAATAAGCCGACCTTCTCAAAAAAACATAAGGCCAATTTTGCCAATGCCCTAGATAGCATTTTGGCTAAACTCAACAAAGAAGCCAAAAACCAAGTTACATCCGTCATTAACACTGCCCCTTGCACTCCCCCCTCACACTCTTTAGACTAAACTCCCCATGCTGACGACTATATGACTGCCCATGACCACACATTTTGCTGCCGATTCTGTAGGCTTAGTCACCCCGCAACGCGTTGATTTTACACAGCCTTTGCTACTTGCCTGTGAACGCACCCTAGACGCGTACACCCTAATGTACGAAACCTACGGTACACTCAATGCCAATAAATCAAACGCTATTTTGATTTGTCATGCCTTGTCGGGGCATCATCATGCCGCAGGCTATCACAGCGAAAACGACAAAAAAGCAGGTTGGTGGGATAGTTGTATTGGCCCCAACAAAGCCATTGATACCAATAAGTTTTTTGTGGTCGCTCTTAATAATTTAGGCGGCTGTCATGGCTCAACAGGCCCTGCCTCCTTTAACCCTGCAACGGGTCGTTTGTATGGTGCTGACTTTCCCTTAATGACTGTTAAAGATTGGGTACAATCACAAGTACGGCTGATGGACTATTTGGGTATCGACTGTTGGGCTGCGGTGATTGGTGGCTCATTGGGTGGTATGCAAGTATTACAGTGGACGGTGGACTATCCAGAGCGATTACGCAGCGCGGTGATTATTGCCAGCGCACCCAAACTCTCAGCACAAAACATTGCTTTTAACGAAGTAGCACGGCAGTCGATTTTATCCGACCCCGACTTTCATGGTGGTCATTATTACGAACAAGACACCTACCCCAAACGTGGCTTAATTTTGGCGAGAATGGTGGGGCATATTACTTATTTATCTGACGATGCCATGAAACAAAAATTTGGTCGCGACCTCAAAACAGGCAAGTTTTTATATGGTTATGATGTCGAATTTCAGGTGGAATCTTATTTACGTCATCAAGGCGAAGTGTTTTCTAAAAACTTTGATGCTAACACTTATTTGCTAATGACCAAAGCATTGGATTATTTTGACCCAGCGCGAGAATATAATGATGACTTACAACAAGCCTTACAACGCGCTAACTGTCGATTTTTAGTGATTTCTTTTACCACCGACTGGCGGTTTTCGCCACAGCGTTCACAAGAAATTGTCAATGCCCTAATGGCACAAGGTAAAAATGTTGCTTATGCCGATATTGATGCACCACAAGGCCATGACTCCTTTTTATTTCCTATTCCACGTTATGTCACTTTGCTCAAAAACTTTTTAACTAGCGTACAAGCAACTGTTAAAGGAACTCATCATGCGCCTTGATTTACGTTTAGCCGAACGCTGGATAAAACCCAAGTCTCATGTGTTAGATTTAGGTTGTGGCGATGGCGAATTATTAGCTCATTTACGCGATAATTTTGCGGTAACAGGTTACGGCCTAGAAATAGACGAAGATAAAATCAACGAATGTGTAGCGCGAGGCGTTAATGTTATTCAACAAAATCTTAATGATGGCTTAGCAAATTTTGCTGATAACAGCTTTGATAACGTGATTATGACCCAAGCACTACAAGCCGTCGAAAAGCCTGACAAACTGCTGCTTGATATGTTGCGTGTTGGCAAACAAGCCATCATTACTTTTCCTAATTTTGCCCATTGGAAAACACGCGGTTATCTGTTTTTGAAAGGTAAAATGCCTGTATCCGAAGCTCTGCCCTATTCTTGGTATAACACACCTAACATTCATCTTTGTACTTTTAAAGATTTTGAAATTCTGTGCCAACAATTAGACATTAAAATCCTTAATCGTTTAGCGGTGGACGATGACTTGCAGGGTAATTTGTTAATGAAACGCTTTCCCAACTTAATGGGCGAAGTGGCTATTTATCGGGTGAGCCGATAACTCATGGCAATTCCTGATTTTCAAAGCCTGATGATGCCCTTGCTAGCGTTTTGTGCAGAAGGTAACGATGTCAAAAATAAAGATGCCATTGATTATCTAAGCAATTTATTTCGCCTTAGCCTCGTTGAACAACAGCAAAAATTGCCTTCTGGTCGTCAAAAAGTGTTTGATAATCGAGTCGCTTGGGCAAAAGCACATCTCAAAATGGCAGGTTTGTTAGAAGCCACCGAGCGTGGTATTTTTAAAATCACTCCTCAAGGTCAAGCCTTATTACACGCGCCACCGCCACAGCTCAATTTAGCATTTTTACAAAGTATTCCTGCCTATCAATATGCTAAAAGTAGTCGCTTGCCCGAAGCGCTTAGCCCCTTATTACCTGTCAGAGACACCCAAATACAAACCCCGCACGAAATTATCGAAACTGCCTATCAAGATTTAAGTTTTAGGTTAGCCGATGAGTTACTAGATCGCATCAAACACAATACACCCACTTTCTTTGAAAAATTGGTGGTCGAATTATTGCTTAAAATGGGTTACGGTGGCACGCGTGCCGATGCAGGCGCAGCAATTGGTAAAAGCGGTGACGAAGGCATTGATGGTATTATTAAAGAAGACAGACTTGGCCTTGATGCGGTGTATATTCAAGCCAAACGCTGGAAAGACACCGTAGGTCGTCCCGAAATTCAAAAGTTTGTCGGGGCTTTACATGGTCAACGTGCCAAAAAAGGCATTTTTATTACCACCTCACGCTTTTCGCAAGAAGCTGAAGACTATGTGGCCAAAATCGATAATAAAATTGCGTTGATTGATGGCAAATCCTTATGCCAACTGATGATTGAATACGATATAGGCGTTGCCCCCGAAGTCAGCTACACCATTAAACGTATTGATTCTGATTATTTTGAGGAGGAAAGTTAAACACACGCTTAACTACTTCCCTCCGCGTAGAATAAACAACACATCATTTTTTTAAGCGTTGGCAAAACCGCACAACAACTTGCGCCAACTCTTGACCTTGATCTTCTTGCAAAAAGTGTCCGCCATTTCTAATGGTAGTATGTGCTTGCCCAGCACAACCTGCAACTAACGCAGGAAACACGCCTGCCATAGATGACATAATGGGGTCTTTATCGCTAAAAGCACACAAAAATGGCTTATCAAAATCAACTAAACGACGCCATGCTTGAGCATTCAATTTCATTTCGCTAGGTACTAAACGAGGAAAAACACGCGCCCCTGCCATATAAAGCTGATTTGGATAGGGTGCATTATATGCTGCTTTAACTTCTTTAGATAAAGGCAAAGCTGTGCCTAGATTTATTACAAAAGCAGCTGTCCATGAGGGATGAACTTGCGAAAAAGTAAACCAACTACCAAAACCCATCGTAGTTTTAAATTTTTGCCATTTGCCAAACACTGCTTTGAGTTTTGGATGTTTCATCGGAAAAGCAGGCAACATAGTATTTGCTGCAACCACGCCTGCAAATAATTCTGGCTGCTCCGCCACTAATCGCAAACCAATTAAACCACCCCAATCTTGGCAAACTAGTACCATATCTTCGAGCTTAAGTTGCTTTAATAAACTATCCACCCAAAAAATATGGCGGCTGTGGCTATAATCTTGCTGTTGTGTCGGCTTATCGGAACGACCAAAACCAATTAAGTCTGGCGCAATGACACGGTAGCCTGCGGCCACAACAATTGGAATCATTTTTCGATATAAAAAACTCCAGCTTGGCTCGCCATGTAGCATTAGCACAACAGGAGCTTGAGGGTCGCCCTCATCCAGATAATGCATTCGTAATTTACCCCCTTCTGTGTCATCCACCATTACATAATGAGGATTAAAGGGATAATCAGGTAAATTGGTAAAGCAAGTATCAGGTGTTCTTAAATAATCCATCGTTTTTCTCGCTGAAAACTGATAACGCTGGATTTATAGCTAAGGTTAATCGTTATGTCCACCCAATATAAATATTTGTAAGAGTTGTTGCTATTACCCAATAACAAACATCAAGTAGGGTCACTCAAATACCAACACATCAATCGTAGGAGGCATATTAAAACGCAAAGGCAAACCAATCATGCCAATACCACTGGTAACAAACAGTTGGTTATTATGAGACAAGGGATACAGACCGCGCTTGTAGCCCTCTTTAGTGACAATGTTGAGTATTTTTTGGGTAACAATAGGCAAATTAACTTGGCCGCCGTGGGTATGACCTGCGAGCAATACAAAAGGCTGCTTCATCTTGGGTAGTGAATATTTGCTATTAGGGTTATGCGTCAATAACATTAGTGGTTTGTCTTGTATCGCTAATGCGGTTAATACTTTTGGGTCTGATTGTGTTTCAATATCGCCAAGTCCTGCCAAACGCACTACACCTAAATCAATATTCGCCCCATCAATCGGCTTAACATTATTTGCAATCAGTGCTTGTGTGAGTGCTTGCGTTAAAGGAGGGCCTGGCCGCCCCTCGTCATGATTACCCATCACCGAATACACTGGCTTTTTTAACTGACTAAAAGGGGCAAGTTGAGTCGCCAAGTCAATTTTTTGCGAAGGCTCATAAGTCCAATCGCCTGCTACGACAATGGCGTCAACATCTAAAGTATTTAACTTATCGACTAAGCGTTGCATTTGACCTGTTGTTGAATATAAGCCGTAGTGCATATCGCTAATTAAAGCTATTTTTAACTTATAACCTGTTTTAATGTGAGACTCTTTAACGATTAACAAATTTGGCTCAACAAAGCGTGCATACATTCCAAAAGCACAGCCTACAACGGCAATCAACATAAACCCCGTAGAGACTTGTTGATACTTATAGCCCCACAGTACCCAAATAAAAAAGAACGGCATTAAATAACTTTGATAAAAGAGCATGGTTTTAAATAAAGTTTCATCCTCATTACTTGGCCAAGCATTAGCGGCTTCTTGCCATGCCAACCCACCCAATATCAGTGCCAAACCCAACAAAAAAATCAAACCATAGACAGACAAGCGATTCATCGTTAATTAACTCTATTTGTGCAGGCCAGTTTTAGGCCAAATCTGCTACCATCGGCATCATTATAAACAATCAAGATGAAGCTACGGATTTTTTATGCAAAAATTGGTTATTGCCACAGGCAATCAAGGCAAATTACACGAATTACAAACACTTTTGAGTGATTATCCTGTTGAGTTAATAACCCAAAAATCGTTGGGCATTAGTGATGCCGATGAAACAGGCTTAACCTTTGTCGAAAATGCCTTAATTAAAGCACGTCATGCGGCCAGTATTTCAGGCTTGCCTGCGTTGGCCGATGATTCGGGTTTGTGTGTGGATGTAATGAATGGCGGGCCAGGTATTTATTCAGCACGGTATGCTGGCGCAGGCGCAAAAGATAGCACCAATAACGAGAAATTACTGGCTGATTTGTTGCCGTTTCGAGGGGCTGTACCCATCAAAGCTCAATTTGTGTGTGTATTAGTGTTTTTGCGTCATGCCAATGACCCATTACCGATTATTTGCCAAGGCATTTGGCATGGTGAGATTTTGCCTCAAAAACGTGGCGAACACGGTTTTGGTTATGACCCTTTATTTTGGTTGCCTGAGCGTGGCTGTAGTAGTGCCGAGCTTGAGCCGAGTGTCAAAAATCAAATTAGCCATCGTGGACAGGCGATGAGTCAGTTAAAAGCGGCGTTGGCTGAACTCACATTTTAGTAGGGCGGAATGTATTCCGCCATTATAAAAGGCGCATTACAATGCGCCTTTTTGCCTTAACGACCACACCTAGCCAAAATAACATTCCACTGCGCCTCACTCACAGGCATCAACGACAAACGATTACCCTTACGCACCAACGCCAAATCGGCCAACTCTGGCATGGCTTTTAACTCGGTTAACGATAAAGTTTGCTCAAATTTTTGTACAAACTCTACATCAACACCTGTCCATCGTGGATTATCTAAAGTAGATTTAGGCTCATAGTATTTATGCTCAGGGTCAAACTGCGTGGGGTCGGCATAGCCCTCACGCGCAATACGCATCAACCCCACAATACCCGCCACCTTACAATTAGAATGATAAAAAAACGCCATATCGCCTTTTTTCATTTGCCGTAAAAAGTTGCGTGCCTGATAATTACGCACACCATCCCATAATGCCACACCCCGTTGTTGCAAATGGTCAATCCCAAAAACACTCGGTTCAGACTTCATCAACCAATAAGCCATTTTTTATGTCCTCATTACCGCCGTTAAGTTTATATATTCATGTGCCTTGGTGTGTTCGCAAATGCCCCTATTGCGACTTTAACTCGCATACCAGCCCACAAAGTTTACCCCAAAAAGACTATATCGCGGCGTTAATTGACGATTTGCAAGCCGATTTGGCATGGGTGCAAGGGCGACAAATTGCCAGTGTCTTTATAGGGGGTGGTACACCCTCGTTATTTTCTGGCCAAAGCTATCAAGATTTATTTGGACAATTACGCCAGTCACTCGATTTTGCAACAAATTGCGAAATCACGCTTGAAGCTAATCCAGCCACCGTAGAACATGACAATTTTGAAGGTTACCTTAAAGCAGGTATCAACCGTTTGTCTTTGGGCGTTCAAAGTTTCAATCCCCAACATTTGCAAGTATTGGGCAGAATCCACAGTCAACAAGATGCCGTTAATGCCATTTCATTGGCCAAGCAAGCAGGTTTTAGTAATTTTAATATCGATTTAATGCACGGCTTACCTAATCAGTCGTTAGAAGAAGCTTTGTTAGATATAGAGATTGCTCTCAGTTTTAATCCATCCCATGTATCATGGTATCAACTCACCATCGAACCCAATACCGCTTTTTATCGTCAACCACCCACCCTCCCCGATGATGATACCTTATGGGCGATTCAGGAGGCTGGACAACACAAACTGGCGCAAGCAGGTTTGCAGCAATACGAAGTCTCGGCCTATACCCACAACAAACCCAGCCAACATAATCTTAATTATTGGCAGTTTGGTGATTATTTAGGGATTGGTGCAGGTGCACATGGCAAAGTAACCACGCCACAGGGTATTTTTAGATACCGCAAAACCCGTTTACCCAAAGATTATTTAGCGGCTGCGCCTCTACATCAAGCGCGTTTAGGATTAGAAAAAATTACCACAGAAGATTTATATTTTGAATTTATGATGAATGCCTTACGCCTTAAAGAAGGTGTACCCATAGACTATTTTTCCCAACGGACAGGCTTAGACTGGCCAACACTGCAAGCACAACTTACACCTACAATAGCTAAAAACTGGATTAGTTTAGAAAATCATCACATTAAATGTACAGACTTAGGCTTTAATTATCTTAATGACGTGCTAAGCTTATTTTTGAAATAATTTGATACATTTACCAACAAGGGGTCATCATGAAAAAATTATTAGTCACCAGTGCATTATTGGCATTTTCTGTCTCTGCTTCGGCTTTAGACCTCAAGCAATTGGGTCAGCAAGCGGTTAATCAAGGTATTCAAGGTGCTGTTACAGGTGCAATTGAAGGTAAAAGCGGCAAAGAGATTCTGAAAGAAACAGGCGAGCAAACCAAGCAACAAGCACAACAACAAATACAGCAAGAAGTAGCAGAAAAGGCAAAAAATGCCCCCAATGCCAATAGCAATCCATTGGGAACAATTGCCACTGATATTGCCGCACAAAAGGCCGCACAAAAAGCGGGCGGTGGCGAAAAAGGCCAATTAGCCAGTGACTTAGTAAAAGGCCTTAGTGGTGCTGTGCAAAGTAAAATAAGCACACCAGCACCAGAAACAACACCTGCCGCCTCTGAAGCACAAAAAGCACCTGCGGCTAATGCTTCTGATAACGCCAAAGCAGCTACTAGCAAACCCAAAGCCAGCAAAAGCAAAAAGAAAGCCAAAAGCAAAAAATAATTCTTTTTAGAGACAAATCAGCATACACTCCGTAGGCCATTACCAAAAAAACCAATGGAGTGCTTATGCTAAAACTATTGTTAGCGAGTGCCAGTCTTGGCTTACCTTCGCTCTGTTTTGCCAATACGGGGCAAGACTTTACCCATCAACCACTCGGCTTTATTGTCTTAGCGATTTTTGTTTTATCATATATTTGCGTCATTTTTGAAGAAAAAACCCACATCAAAAAGTCTTTACCAGTGGTATTAGCTGCGGGTCTGATTTGGATAGTGATTGCCGCGAACTGGACAGGAGAAGCCGATGCCGTTGAGCAAGCTGTTAAACATTATTTATTAGAATACGGTGAGTTATTTTTGTTTTTGCTGGTAGCTATGACCTATGTTAATGCCATTACTGAACGCGGCATTTTTGATGCGCTACGGGTATGGTTGATAGGCAAAGGTTTTAACTATCGTGCCTTATTTTGGCTAACAGGTTTTTGCGCTTTCTTTTTATCACCCGTCTTAGACAACCTCACCACAGCTTTAGTGTTGTGTGCTGTACTACTAGCCGTAGGCAAAGATAACCCCAAATTTATTAGTTTAGGTGCGATTAATATCGTGGTTGCCGCTAATGCAGGTGGCGCATTTAGTCCTTTTGGCGACATCACTACGTTGATGGTATGGCAAAAAGGCTTAGTCGAATTTTGGACGTTTTTTGCCTTATTTTTACCGAGTTTGGTCAATTTTATTGTCCCTGCCGCGTGTATGTCATTTGCGATTAGTGCCGAAACACCACCTGCCAGCCAAGAGGCTTCACCACTTAGACGTGGCGCATGGATAGTACTGACCTTGTTTATATTTACGATTATATTGGCAGTATCCTTTCATAGCTTTTTACATTTACCGCCGTTTTTGGGAATGATGACAGGTTTAGCATTGCTCAAATTTTATGGTTATTATTTATCTCATACTCACATCGCCAAGCAAACAGACAGTACCAATTATGGTCAATTGGGAGATATTGGAGCCTTTGATAGTTTTAAATTTGTAGCTCAAGCCGAATGGGATACTTTGTTATTCTTTTTTGGTGTAATTATGTGTGTGGGTGGTTTAGGTTTTGTGGGTTATTTAGAATTGGCTTCTCATTTACTATATCACGACCTCGGGGCAACCACAGCCAACGTATCTATTGGCTTATTATCATCTGTGGTGGACAATATTCCTGTTATGGTTGCTGTATTACAAATGAATCCCGAGATGAGTACAGGCCAATGGCTCTTAGTCACTTTAACAGCAGGTGTTGGTGGTAGTTTGTTATCTGTAGGTTCTGCTGCAGGTGTTGCTATGATGGGACAAGCTAAAGGGTATTATACCTTTTTTAGTCATCTCAAATGGTCATGGGCAATTGCTTTAGGTTATGCGCTAAGCATTACTTGTCATTTTGTGGTCAATAAAGCGTTGTTTACTGGCTAAACAAACAAGCCTCCTTAAATCAGGAGGCTTTTTATTAAAACACAATGCGTCGTTGAGTTTTGGCAAACTCATCCTCATCATGAGCGGTCAAGACATCTTCTAAACGCTCTAATAACTTAACAAAATCACGACCACGCACAGGTTTGGCTAACATAAAAGGCGTTGGTGAGTTCGCAGGTGCTTTTTGCGAATAAGCGACCACAATATGTCCTGCTTTTGCACCCGCTAATGGTAATTTTTGGGCATGTAACTCAAAATCGACAATAATGACATCAGAGTCGGGGCTATGTTCTTGATAACTCCATTGATTATCGCCACGGTCGCCAAAAGTCGCTAACAGCGACTTAATTAACGCTTTGTCATGTTCTTCGGCAATAACAGAAATAACATAATTCGAAGCCATGATATTCTTCCTACAATCTAAACGTAAATAATCTACAAATATAGCAGTTGCTAGTTAATGAATTGGAGCAAATCCACCTAAACCTAGATAATTTAAGAATAAAGCACCTATCAGCGTCAAGCAGTATTATATACTTTAGTTGTAACACAATAAAAAAAACACTTAAGCTTACTAATACGCAAGTAATTGTGCATCAGATAGAGCCATCATTCGCGGCTGGGTATAATTTTGCTGTTTATTGTGCAAATGTTGTTGAATTCGTTCCAATAGCTGCACAAAATGACGCGCCTGAGCTGGCTTGGCTAACATAAAATGCTTTTTATTAGCTAAAGAAGCATCTTGCGTGTAATAGACAATTTCGTCGGTCATTTGATGGGCATCTAAAATATCCTGAGCGGAACACTCGTCGGAATCCAAAATAATCACATCAACAGCCCCTTCTGCCTGATATACCCAATCAACCTCACGTTGATGGCCAAAAGTAGCCAATATTGACTTAAGCAGAGCTTTGTCACGATTAACGGTAGTTACAAAACGAATGGTGTATGCTGTATTCATCACAACTATCCTCACAATATTCCATTTACTAGGACATAGTTATTAGCTTTGTAAGCTGACCACACAGTACAGCATTGCAATATACACGTCCTGACAAGATTTAAAACTTAAAGCCATATCTTTTTTATTGATATCTTGGCTTTGTTGAATGTGAACTGATAGTAGTTAAGTATTTAAAATTTTGCTGAACCTATTATTCATTATGTGAGCAATTTCACTCTTAAAAAAATAGTTTAGTGAACGAATACACATAAAAAAGGCATCTTATCGATGCCTTTTTATATTTAACGCTTAAGCACGTCCCATCCGTTTACGCTCATTTTCGGTGAGATATTTTTTACGAATCCGAATCGACTGAGGAGTTACCTCAACCAATTCATCATCTTCAATAAACTCTAAGGCACGCTCAAGAGTAAACTTAATCGGCGGGGTTAAGACAATGTTTTCGTCTGTGCCTGCGGCACGAATGTTGGTGAGCTGTTTACCTTTTGTGGGATTCACCGCCATATCGTCACCACGGGCATTAAGACCAATCACCATGCCTTCATAAACTTCAACACCAGGGTCAACAAACAAACGGCCACGTTCTTGTAAATTAAACAAAGAGTAACCCAATACCTTACCTTGAATCATAGACACCATGACACCATTTTGACGTTTGGCAACACCACCCGACTTCATAGGAGCGTAGTGTGAGAAACTAGAGGTCATAATGCCCGTACCTGAGGTGAGCGTTAAAAACTCCGAACGGAAACCAATTAAACCACGTGAAGGTACAGTGGCATCAATACGCACACGGCCTTTGCCATCAACAACCATATCGGTCATTTCGCCTTTACGAAAGCCTAATTGTTCCATCACAGCACCTTGATGCTGTTCTTCAACATCAAAAATCACCGCTTCAAATGGCTCATTTACCACGCCATCAATTTCTTTCATGATAACTTCAGGACGCGAAACACCCAACTCAAAGCCTTCGCGACGCATATTTTCAATCAAAATACTCAAATGCAATTCACCACGACCTGACACCTTAAAGCGGTCGGCACTGTCAGTAGCCTCAACACGTAAAGCCACGTTATGAATCAATTCACGTTCCAAACGGTCTTTAATCACCCGTGATGTGACAAATTTGCCTTCTTTACCAGCAAAAGGTGAATTATTAACTTGGAAAGTCATCGACACAGTCGGCTCATCAACAGTTAAGGCTGGCAAAGCCTCGACATTTTGTGGGTCACATAAAGTATCCGAAATGTTTAAACCTTCCATACCCGTCACGCACACAATATCACCTGCACCCGCTTCGGCAACATCAACGCGCTGTAAGCCATGATAACCCATGATTTGCAAAATACGGCCATTACGTTTTTTGCCGTCTTTATCAATAATCACAACACTGGTATTAGTTTTGACTTTACCACGTTGAATACGTCCTACCCCAATGACTCCCACATAGCTTGAATAATCAAGGGAAGATATCTGCATTTGAAATGCGCCATCAACATCTACTTGAGGACAGGCAACGCGGTCAACAATGGTTTGAAACAACGGCGTCATATCTTGCGCCATATCATCAGGCGATAATCCTGCAATACCATTGAGTGCAGAGGCATATACAATCGGAAAGTCTAATTGTTCGTCTGTTGCGCCTAAACGGTCGAATAAATCAAACACTTGGTCAATTACCCAATCAGGGCGCGCACCTGGCCTATCAATTTTGTTAATCACGACTATTGGCTTCAGACCTTGCGCAAAAGCTTTCATGGTCACAAAGCGAGTTTGTGGCATTGGGCCATCAACCGCATCTACCAACAATAATACCGAATCAACCATGCTTAACACACGCTCTACTTCACCACCAAAGTCGGCGTGACCAGGAGTATCGACGATGTTAATGCGATAATCATTCCATTTAAGAGCAGTATTTTTTGCCAAAATGGTAATGCCACGCTCTTTTTCGATGGCATTAGAATCCATGACCCGTTCAACTTCACCTGCACGGTCGCCTAATGTGCCAGATTGTTGCAAAAGTTTATCAACCAAGGTGGTTTTGCCGTGGTCAACGTGAGCGATGATAGCGATATTACGCAGGTTTTGAATGGACATAGTGTATCTAAAGCCGAGTGTTGCTAGAAAAGGCGCGCATTATACCCCAAGAGTGATGACAACTTGTGCAATTCGTGATTTTTATTTTTCAAAAAATAAAAGCCACCTAAAGGTGGCTTTTACATAACAGACTTAAAAAGACTCTAAATTATTTTTTAGATTTCTTTTTGCTGCTTTTTTTGCCTTTTGCTTTTTTGACTGGCTTTTTCAACTCTGTAGTCACAGTGTTGATTTTTTCAGCAGTCAATACCGCAATAACACGACGGTTTTGAGCTTTGCCTTCGGCTGTTGTATTACTTGCAACAGGCTTGCTTGCACCATAGCCTACTGCTGATAAACGACTCGCTTGAATACCATAATCGCTAATCAACATATTCATCACTGCAGTTGCACGTGCTTGTGACAATACCTTGTTTTTAGCTGGATTACCTGAAGAGTCAGTATGACCTTCGATAGTAATAAAGGAGTTGCTATTAGCTTTGGCCAAGTCAGCGATTTTGGCTACTTCACCTTTAAACTCAGGTTTGATAATCGATTGATTGGTATCAAAGACAATATTGATTTGCTCTTTAATAGCCTCTTTAGTTTGTGTAGTAACCGTTTTGGCACAGCCATTATCATCAACAATAATATCTGGTGCAGTACCTGGACAACGGTCTTTAGCATCAGATACGCCATCTTTGTCTTCATCTAATGGACAGCCATTGGCACCTACTTGCATACCTAAAGGCGTATTTGGACACTCATCGATGCTATTTGGTACACGGTCTTTGTCATAATCTAATGGACAACCATCGGTGCCAACTTCCCAACCTAATGGCGTATTTGGACAACGGTCATTTGCATCAACGACACCATCACCATCGGCATCAGCAGGTAACACTTCGACAGGCGGTGGTAAATACTCAACCACAGCTTGTTGTGCTAATTCACCCCAACTGTATTGCAAGCCAGTCAGTAACAAATAATCTTGTAGGCTTTTGTCGGAGTTATGAATAGCACGTAACTCGCCACGGAATGACCATTTATCATCAATGGCATACATTACACCACCACCTAAGTTCATAGTGGTATCGGTAGTACCAATTTTGTTGCCATTCACTATGTAGTCTAAGTCTTGCTTACCAAAACCCAGCAAAACATATGGAGACATTTTGCCACTCACCCAAGACTGGGGAGCAATCAACAAATTGCCATTTAACATTTTTGCATCTGATGCTTTGCCATACTCGGCCTCAACAGATACATTTGAAAACAGTTTAACTCCTGCAGCAACACCATAATAGCCACCAGCATCCCCTTTATCGGGCGAGTGATAACCTACTAAGGGAGTTACATTATATAAGCCCGCATGAGCAGACATTGCCATAGGAGCGGCCAACATCACAGCGAGAGCAATCCGATTGAGTTTCATTAAGTTCCTCCTGATTTAGGAAATCTGTGCCTAGTGCAACTATTTGTAAGCCAATTTAGCGCATACACGGCTAATATCATACACGATTTGTCAAGAACGCCTTTCTTAAATTGCCAACAACCCTGCAAAAGTAGCGATTTGTGTGAATTGGGTCAAGTATTGCTGTTCAACAAAAGCATATTTTTGTATCAAACTGCTGCCTATTCTACCCAATTCAGCTTTTATATGACAGTAATGGTCACTGTAAATTGCTTAAATTTTAACTTTTGTGGGCGCATCCTAAAATACTTGCTATTTTTTCACAAATAAAGCTGCTAAAAAGCACTAAAATACCGATGAATTTAGCTTTTTAATAGTTGAGATAGCCATGCCTGATATTCGCCAACGCTTTTATTTTGCCAACAGTCCCGTCAGAGGCGAAATTGTACAAGTACAACAATGCTTAGAATATATCTTTGCGCGTCACACTTATCCGATAGTCATTCAGCGTTTATTAGGTGAATTTGTCACCGCCTGCGTGTTGTTAACCGCCACTCTAAAACTTAAAGGCCGCTTAAGTTTGCAAGCTCGTGGTAAAGGTGCACTTAAAATGATCATGGCCGAATGTAACCATCACCATCAAATACGCGCTATTGCCCAACTTAATGAAAATATTGAATGCTCTAATCATGCGACATTAGCTGAGTTATTGGCAGAAGGTTTGTTAGTGATTACGCTTGAACCTGAACACGGACAACGCTATCAAGGAATAGTAGAATTAACAGGCAAAACACTTGCCGATTATTTAGAAAATTATTTTAAACAATCTGAGCAATTACCAACAAAACTTTGGTTAGCCGCCAACGAAACACAGGCAGCAGGATTATTGTTACAAGCTCTACCACAACAACACGATGAAGACGCTGACCGTTGGTCTAGATTAATGCAAGTGACTCAGACTGTTAAAGCCGAAGAGTTATTACATTTAACCAGTGATGAGATTTTATATCGTTTGTATTATGAAGAAGAAGTGGCATTGCCTGAACCACATGAAATAAGCTTTAGTTGCACCTGCTCAAGAGAAGGGACAGCCAACGCTTTAATCAGCATTGGCCTAACGGAATGTGAAGATATTTTAGCCGAGCAAGGTGACATTCGTCTAAATTGCCAATTTTGTCATCATGAATATGCGTTTAATGCTGCTGATATTAAGCAACTTTTTGCCGTTAAACTGCATTAACAGCATTTGCATAAGAACTTACACATTTCACCAAAAGCTGGTATTAAGCAAAGTAGAAACAAGCGCGTTTTAAATCCTCCCCCAACCTTCTTTTAAAAACAAGGTGGGGGCTTCCCTCTTCACTACAAATTTAGTGAGTAAATAAGCGAAAAACGCCCCTCTGGAAGTCAAAAGCTTGTATTAAAGGGGACTTCTAGCTGCTCACTTTAACTTAGCAGTAAACGCAATTAACCGACTGGTAACAACAAAAGTAATAGGTATTGATACCGCAACGCCTGCTGCAACTGATAACCACACAGACTTAGCATCCTCATACCCCATCACTAAAGCAATTGTTACAAAGATACCTGCTGTTACTACAGAAGCCATGGTAAAAATAAGACTAGCAACTCTAAAATTCATGTTAATACCCTTATAAATATTGTGCCTTAGCTAGTATACACACTTTTTATGTGGATTTGTAAAGTACTATTTGGGGATTGTTTCTGTACAGTGGCATCAAGACATGTTAAAGATTATTCTCCAATTAAAATCCTGCTAATCGAGAAATAAAATGCTCAACTATGATGTAATTGTTTATGGTGCTACTAGCTTTGTGGGGCAATTACTCACACAGTATTTATTTAATAGACATGACGTAAATCGCCAGTTACGCTGGGCGATTGCTGGGCGTAATCCAACCAAACTCAACGAATTAAGACAAAACCTAGGTGCACAGGCCAAAAATCTTGCTATTTTAATAGCTGACGCAGATGATGAATCATCGTTGCTCACTATGTGTCAACAAACAAAAGTGATTGTTTCGACTGTAGGACCATATGCCCTATATGGCTCTACATTAGTCAAAGTATGTGCCCAATCTGGCACAGATTATTGTGATTTAACAGGTGAACCACAATGGATTGCACGTATGCTTAACGCATACGAAGCAGATGCCAAAGCCAGTGGCGCGCGTATTATTCATTGTTGCGGTTTTGATTCAATACCTTCTGATTTAGGTACATATTATTTGCAGCAGCAAGCGATGCAACAATTTGGCCAACCTTGCTCTCGTGTTAAATTACGCGTTAAAGCCATTAAAGGTGGTATGTCGGGTGGTACGGTTGGCAGTATGGTTGGCTTAATTAAAGAAGCAGCGAGCGATGCTGCATTACGCAAATTACTCGCTAACCCTTATGCACTATGTCCTCGTGATAACAGCAGCAAACCCAAACAACCTAATTTACAGTTTGCCGAGTTTGATGAAGATGCCCAGTCATGGGCTGCGCCGTTTATTATGGCAGGCATCAACACAAAAGTGGTACATCGGAGCAACGCACTAAGTCACTATGCTTATGGTAAAGATTTTGTGTATGACGAGACGATGCTTACCAAAAAAGGCTTTGCAGGTGGTGCTATGGCGGTTGGGGCTGCCGTGGGCATGGCTGGTTTTGTGGCAGCGGTCTCTTTGCCACCCACTCGCCATTTGTTAGAACGTTTTGTTTTACCCAAAGCTGGCGAAGGCCCAACACCTCAACAACAAGCAAGCGGCTTTTATGATATTCGCTTGTTGGGTAGCACAAAAAACGGCCAAACATTACAAGCCAAAGTGACGGGCGACCGCGATCCTGGTTATGGCTCTACCGCTAAAATTTTGGGGGAAGCTGCTGTTTGTTTAGCATTAGATGTGGACAAAAACGCCCTTGATGGGGGATTTTGGACACCTGCTACCGCAATGGGGCATAAGTTAATCGAGCGTCTAGATAAATATGCAGGATTAGGATTTAGTATATTAAAATAAATTTAGCATGACAAAATGACCATAAGAATGCCTAAAGTGCACTCTCATGGTCTCTTATACTATTGAGCTTCTGTCACCACTCCCTTACCTGATGAAGGCAATGTTAAAGGAATATTAGCAGCCGCAAAAATACTGGGTACTTTTGTTAATGCTAAGGTACTATTACTCACAATGCCTGTTATATCGCTAATGGTACGCTTTAAGCCCAATAACTTAGTTGCCTGCAAAGGATTCGATTGTAAAGAAGCTAGTGCACTCTGTCCTGCAGGAACTAACTCTGTAGCCTGCAAAGCACCCAAGGCAAAATTTTTGGCCGCGCCTAAATACTTTTCCAGTTGCTCACCTTTTGCTTCAGCTAAACGTGCTGCGGCTGCTTCTTTTTCTTCAGAGGCAGCAGTCAATGCGGCATTGCTTGCTTCAGAAATTTTTTTCACTATCGCATCTTTTTCTTTAGGGTCTGTTGTGTCATCCAACGCTTTTTTTAGTGCTTCTAACTCTGCAACTTTTGTTTTATCTCCAATAGCCATTGCCAAAGTTAGTGCACTTTCTTGGAATAATTTGTTTGTAGCGGATGCCTTATCAATAAAACCTTGAACGTCAACAGCTGCACCGCCGCCTCCAAGAATTGGAATTCCAGGTATTTTGGGTAATCCAAAAGCTAATACTGGCGTGGGAACAAAGTTCACTGCTGCCATCAACAATACAAGAGCTATTTTTTTCATTTTATATCCTCGTCTAATCTTAGACATTATGGTTGAAATAATGGTTTTTTCAGAATTGTTGCCAATAATTTATCGGCACGTTGTTGAGACTCTTGACGTAATACTACATCACGAATTTGAGTATCTAATTTTTCAACTTGAAATTCTTCTGTTAGTCCAGCTGTAGCAACTTTATTGCCTTGTGCATCTAGTTGACGCAACACCAAAGTCAAATTTATTGTAACATCACAAACATTTCTATTGGATGTTTCAGTACATAACTCTTGAATGATGCTATTTTTATAATGTGTAAACAAACAAGCTTGTTGTTCGGGATAAAAAAACTGCGGTTTTACACTTGTTCTAAAGCCAGTATTTTGGGTTATATTTTCTACGACGCTCACTAAAGAGTTTTGCCCAACATAACTTACCATACCACCATAAATTGGTGTTTTACTTTTGCTAGCAACAGTATAATAGGCCTGTTGTGGAATATTACCAAACTGCAAGCTGTCGATAGTATTAGGATTATCTTTACAAAATGCTAAGCCACTCGCACCGCCTAACGTTGCACTATCTAACAAAACAATATCATTGGATTTAGGTTTTAAGGTTTGCTCAGGTGAGCTGCTAATTGGCAACAGTAAACGCGCTATTGCTTTATCGCCACTACGTTGCTCAACACGTGCTTCCCATAATGGAATTAAGGTTTCGGTACCTTCTACGTTAATTTGTCTAAATAATTTAACAGCTGCCCCGACCTGTAATTGACCTGTACTATCAGCAATATCTATCATCTCCTGATTCACATCATCGACTTTTAAGCTAAAACGGTTAAATTTGACTTGTGTGGTAAATTGTTTTGCTAAATCTAACAAGGCATTTTTAGTAGCAACTTCTATACGGGCATTGGTATCAAAGCCAATCCCTTTTGCAATGTTTTCTTCTATTTTATCCATTGCTTGTGCCGCAAAAACTACACGACCTGTATTATCTAACAACTCCCCATAAACACGTGACTCGACGACACGATGCTGCACATCACCTGTTGCCGAGGACATGGAGTAACTCAATGGCTCAGCCACGGCCACTCTTAAAAATAAATCAGGTAATGGCCTAAAACTACTATTCGATGAGTTAGCCGCATCTAAGGCCGCAATATGCTCTTGTGACAACTCTGTTTCTTGGCTAATGGATTGGCTTAGTTGAATAAAACGAGCATTGATTGGTAATAATGAAAATGCCGCCTCACCTAAATTGTCAGAGAATAATTGCTCAACTAGACTCGTAGAGATACCTTTAGGGGCATTTACATCAGCTAATAACGCTTTTGGCTTACGCACCGCATTTTTAGTGGATGTCGCTATTTTTTCAAAAATAGTATTTTTACGAATTTCGGTTGCCAATATCGGCACCGCTACCGCATATTGTGGCTCACTATGAATCACTCTGATAGATGAACTTCCTGTACTATCAACTAACTCATCATTGTTGCCAATACCCGCCTCTAAGCCTTTATCAAGCACAACATAGCCTTTCCAGATTTTTTGGGCTTGAGTACTAATATGTGAAGGCCGAAATACTTGTGCCGCCTCTTTTAACACTGCTTCTAAACTACTTTTTAATAACGCTTGATAATTTGTTTTGAGAACGTCATTGGTAGTCTCATTAGCCATGTCTGCCGTTAAAAAGCTGACTGGCTGTATTTCGGTATAATTGCGCGAAAAAAGCACTTCTCCTGTCATGATATTAGTTAATTTAAGGCTCACGGTGATGGGCAAAAAAACCTCCGTTGTTGAGCCTTTATTGACATTATAACGCGATGCTCTTAAAACTTCGGCAGACAACACCCATGTTTGATTGCGCGTTTTAGCAGTAATATTATCAACAACGTATTCTGAAAAAACTTGCTTTGATGTGGTGTTGAATACCGCTCTTAATGCCTGTCGGTATTCTTCGGAACTAACAGCTTGCGTAAACAAACAATCTAATGAGCTGCTTGCTTGCTGTTGTTGACAGGAGTCATTTAATCCCAACACCGTTTGTGAGGGATAAATATAAAAAGCATGACTGGCTGTACTTAACAGTGCCAAAACACAAATTTTACTTAATCTGGCAAACATTCCATTTTATCCCTGTTGGTTGTATTTTATCGACAATGCCACTAACTTTTAGAAGTTAGGCGTTATGTATCAATCCAACTTTATGGACACTGTCCTTCTAGACAAATAATTACTTTAGTGCCGTCAACTTTGCGTCCTGATTGAGAAAACACTGCCTGATTTTTTAATGCTGCGCCAATAGCCCTAGAAATAGATTTTTCTCCCTTATAGGTTAAAGCCACTTCAAGCTCACTACGATTTGAACGTCTTTCAACAACCTTACTATTTAAACCTTGTATAGACTCCACTGCCTCACTAAAAGCATCTTTGGCATTTTCATTTAGATTACCCATCAAGCTTTTTAATACAACAGTATATTCTCGGCCATAGGTTTCACGTTTTTTCCAATACTCACTAATCGCATGGCCAACTACGCCCACGGCATAATTACCCATCTTATTGGCAACATTAACACGACATTGATCAGGTGTATTGCCCGATGCACTTTCTGAGCGCGCCTCCGCGGCAATCGCACTACCATCTTCAGTAGAAAATGTTTTTAGAGACAATAAACCGTCACATACAAATTGCCCTGTTGCTGTGTTTTTACCATTATCCAAAATAATAGTATTACCCATCATAAAAAAATCTGCTTGTTCATCACGTGCAGCCGCTGTAAATCGTGCTAATTCACTGCTGTTGGTCATTTCTTCTAAAGTCAGTGGCTTACCCGTAAAGTATTTGCTACGAAACAAATCGGAATCGCGCACTGCCAAATCATAACGTGCTGTCTGTCTTAATAAGGCTTGTAATGTATAATTTTGCTTATCTGGCCCTACATTACGCGGTTGATACTCAACTAATTTTTTAAAAGTTTGAATATCTTTTTGTTCTGCGTTAATTTCATGACCATAAGAACGCGAATCACTGGACGACTCATTACTATTTGACTCACTTTTTGCTGCCGCATCATAACGAGCCTTAGCTGCTGCCGTAGAATTAGCTGCTACGACCACTTGTTCATTTGCACTACCATAATAACCATTTACTTCGGTATTTCTGCGCGCCTGCACTTGAGCGTCTGCTTGATAAGCTGCAGCAGTGCTGACTCTTTCGGCACTTGATTGACTACTTACTGCATCGTAAGAAGTGGCGGCAGCATCGTGTACTTTTTCGCTATAACTCGCACTTTTGTCAGAAGCAAACTCCACTACTTCTTTTAAGGGTTTGGTACTATCAGTAGGCGTAGTAAAAAACTCATCCATTAAAATTAAAATAGGGTAATTTCGTGCTGTTGTTTGGGCAATGCCTAAATCCGAAATCAATGAACGAACCTGCAAGTCATCTATTTGGATTTTTAACGTTGTGACAAGGTTATTAGCTGCATCTCTAGAGGTTGATTGATCGACAATAAATTCATCCCCAATTTGTTTAACAACTAAATCCAATTTAGCTTGTATAGCAGGGTCAGCGGCAGCACGAGGACCATTGATTTTATTAATCAACTGCAAAACAGCATCTTTTTTAGCTGACATCAGTGAGTCTGTGCGAGTTAACGCTGCATCCATACCAATCAATGCTTTACCCACGCCAGAGACTGTTAAAGTTTCAGCCAATGTTATAGAACATAATGAGGATAATAAACTTGCTATTACCAATGATTTTAAGCGCATATTATTTCCAGTTTTCTAATTTATTGACGAATCACTAACTGATTAAACACATTAGACACACCACTCACGCCCCGAGCAGTATCTTCTGCAATATTTTTTTCTTGCATAGTACGTACACTACCCGACAAAGTGACTTGTCGCTGATAAGTTTCTACTCTTATTGCCGCTGGATTAAGACTTCTTTGGCTAGTCAGTGCCTCACGAACACGACTATTAATATCTTCATCAGCCATTTGCTGTTGACGCTGTACATTCATCGCAGACTGATCAGATAAGCGCGTTGCATCACGAAATTGTGTTTCGTCCAATTTTCCCTTGCGTTCTTTATCAATCGCTAAAAAGGCTGCCTCTGAACCACCTGTATTTAACCATTCTGCTTGACTAACTTTACCATCACGATTTCTATCTGCCTGACTAAAATCGGCAGCTCTTTCTACAGATTTACTAGCGCAGGCAACTAACCCTAAAAAAATACTTGTGAGCAAGAACATTTTTTTATTATTCAATAACATAGCATTTTACATCCTTAATTTAATAATGAGATTTGATTTCAAAACGAAAATCTGTTGCTTCTGGATGAGGTGAAGTTAAATTAATAATACTCGTTTCGTGCCCTTCTAAACTAACAACATCCCATGATGAATACGGTATTACCTGCAAACCATTGGCATCTAGCCAACGCATCCTATAATCAAAAGCATCACGACGGCCACGGTTGTTATTGACTTCAATTTGGATAAGCAATTGATTGTTATATGAGGATGCACGAATCTCTTTGACAACGATATTATTGGCAGTTCCCACGACTTTTGAACTAGGCTCAATAATCTGAAGAGCCTTAGATGGTTCAACTTTTAAGTTTTGCTCTGGTTCTACTAATTGAGCTGTTTTAGGTGCAGACTGACACGCCGTTAATAATCCTACGAACAGTGCGATACTTATTAAGGGCAATGATTGCAACATTTTGCACTCCTTTGCTAAGTTTAATTTTTGTTTATAGTGTACAGTAATCTAGTTTTTTTTGTAATCTTTTGCAAGAAAAAAACTATCACGGTCACTTAAATCATTTATTTGCCTGTGCAAGTACATACAGTATCTGTAAACAGTCATCTTCGGTCATGTATTTAGGTACGGCATAAGTGCCATGTACTTCCTTAAATGCTGCTTGCATAATATCGTTAAAGTCAGACTCCAGCATATTAGGCACGACAGTTTTGATGTTTAGCTCAGTCATTAATTTGTGTAGTTCATTCATAAATGCCTGTGCTGCAACAGGAGTAGAGCTTTCTTGCGTCACTAAACCAGAAAAACGCGCTAATTCAGCTAATTTTTCATCAATCACAGGACGCGAAAAATCTAAAATATGAGGCATAACAATAGCGTTACTTAATCCATGCGGCAAGCCATAATATCCACCTAATTGGTGAGCAATGCCGTGTACATAACCTAAACCCGCCATATTAAGAGCCAAACCACCGTAATGCGAAGCCAAGGCCATTGCTTCCCGTGCTGGCAGATTTTTGGGCTCATTGTATGCAATACGCAAATTTTCAAAAATCAGTTTAACTGCAGCACTAGCATATAAGTTAGATTCAGAAGTGGCTATCTCACTAATATAAGCTTCTACCGCGTGCGTCAGTGCATCCATACCTGTTTCAGCAGTGACTTTAGATGGCATACCCGACATAATGCCCGAGTCTAAAGCTACCATTCTTGGCACAACATTCGGATCTAAAATTAGGCCTTTTTGATGACTAGCATCGTCAGAAATGACTGCACCAACAGTAACTTCGGAGCCTGTACCTGCTGTTGTTGGTACTGCATACAACGGTGCACTGGCCTTACGCCCTTTTAAGATACCTACTAACTGTTGTGGCGTTTTGTTAGTAGTTACAGCAAGTGCAACCACTTTGGCAACATCAATTGATGAACCTCCACCAACTGCCAATACCGAATCACAATGCGCAGCTTTGTACTGTTGCAAACAGGCTTGGGTAATGCTCATGGTTGGGTCAGGTTTTACGCCATCAAAAATAGCCACTTTTACACCAAATTCTTGTAACTTAGCTTGAAGTGGTTTAAGCACTCCCAAATCATTTAAAATCTTATCCGACACAATCAAAACGTTTTTATGACCAAAAGTTGCCATTGCCTGACACAACTTAAGAGCTGCTCCCTCACCCGAAAATACTGTCGGTCTAGGTGCTGGCAATAAGGTCATGGCGGCTTTGATGCCCACTAACTGTGCTTTGGCTTTGGCTTTGGTAACAAAAAAAGAAGTCATGGTAGTTTCCTATAATTATTAAACGATAACGTACTATGGTACTAAGATTGATTGAATATACGCCCAGATAGGGGCGATTGTCATGTGTTAATAGGACAATTTTTATTGTTTAGACTATTACTAACGCATAAACTTATCCCAAAATCCGTAGCCCAAAACTGCCCATAAAATACACATAATGACAATTTCAATCAGGGTTTTTGGTTCTTTTTCTTTAATGGCTTGGCGAGTACTTTTGGGAGGTGTTTTAATATTAAATGAACCACAAGCAGGACATTTGCCTTGGGGAAACTTTTGACTGGATTTATTGCCACAATCTTTGCACAGATAAGGCATATTCAAACACTCTGGTTGGTACAAGATTTTATTTAATCCTATACCAACCAAATTTAAGGTCAATCTAAATTATAATCTTGCTGCTAACTCAGCCCCTTCTTTAATCGCACGTTTAGCATCTAACTCACTTGCCAAAGCCGCGCCACCAATTTGGTAATAATTGGCGCGTGTGCTTTCGCCTTCTTTGGGCATTAGCTCACGTAAGGACTCTTGACCCGCACAAATCACCACGTTATCAACCGCTAATAATTGCTCTTTACCGTTAATCGCAATCACTAAGCCATTATCGTTAATTTCGCGGTATTCCACACCTGACATCATCGCCACGTTATTTTTTTGCATCACCGCACGATGTACCCAACCAGAGGTTTTGCCTAAACCTGCACCCACTTTGGATTCTTTACGTTGCAACAAATAAATTTGACGTAAAGGCGCTTTGTGTTCGGGTTCAACTAAACCGCCTTCGACTTTGGCTTGTAAATCAACGCCCCACTCGGCACACCATGCTTGGGTTGAGACTGGTAAGCTAACCGAAGCATCGTGCAATAAAAATTCACTCAAATCAAAACCGATACCGCCTGCACCAATCACCGCCACTCGTTGACCCACAGGCTTTTTGTCGCGCAATACATCCAAATAAGACAAGACTTTAGGATGTTCAATACCTTTAATCGGTGGTTTGCGTGGTGCAATACCTGTCGCCACAATCACTTCATCAAAACCTTGTGCTTCTAAATCGGCACGCGATACCCGTTGATTTAATTTAACAGTTACGCCTTTTAGCTCTAATTGACGGCCAAAATAACGAATGGTTTCGTAAAATTCTTCTTTACCCGGAATTTGTTTGGCAACATTAAATTGACCACCAATCTCTGAGCTGGCTTCAAATAAAGTGACATAATGACCACGTTCTGCGGCAACGGTAGCAGCCGATAAACCTGCTGGCCCTGCACCAACAACAGCAATACGTTTAGCTTTAGAAGTTTTGATATAGACTAATTCTGTTTCGTGGCAAGCACGTGGATTGACCAAACAACTGACCCGCTTATTGTTAAAGGCATGATCTAAACAGGCTTGGTTACAACCAATACAAGTATTAATTTCATCGGCTTTATTGGCGGCGGCTTTGTTTACCCAATCAGAATCTGCCAAGAAAGGACGTGCCATTTGCACCATGTCAGCATCACCACGCGCCAAAATTTCTTCGGCAGTATCAGGCATATTAATACGGTTAGACGCTATGACAGGAATAGAGACTTCTTTTTTAATACGTGCTGTCACATCTACAAAAGCGGCTCTAGGCACAGACGTGACAATAGTCGGCACACGTGCTTCGTGCCAACCAATGCCAGTATTTAATAAAGTCACGCCAGCTTGTTCTAAAGCTTTAGCCACCGTCACTACTTCATCCCATGTATTGCCGCCTTCCACCAAATCTAACAGCGACAAACGATAAGCAATAATAAAATTTTTACCCACCACTTTACGAATACGCTTCACCACCTCAACAGGAAAACGCATTCTGTTTTCAATGCTGCCGCCCCATTCATCATCACGCTGATTAACACGCGCACACAAAAATTGATTGAGCAAGTAGCCTTCGCTACCCATAATTTCTACGCCGTCATAACCTGCTAATTTGGCTAAACGCGCACAACGACCATAAGCAGCAATGGTTTTGGCAATGCCACGCTCAGACATTTCACGCGGTTTAAACATGGAAATAGGCGATTTTGTCGCAGAAGCGGAGACCACAAAGGGATGATAACCGTAACGGCCAGCGTGCAAAATTTGCAATAAAATTTTGCCGCCTTCTTTATGAACGGCATGCGTGACTAAACGATGATTGACTGCATCGGTAATACGGTTCATCGTGCCGCCAAAGGGCAACAACCAGCCTTCACGATTAGGCGAAATACCGCCTGTGACAATCAAACCCACGCCCCCTTTAGCACGCTCACCAAAATAGGCCGCTAACTTAGGATAATTATAAAAACGGTCTTCTAAACCTGTGTGCATTGACCCCATCACCACGCGGTTACGCAGTTGGGTAAATCCTAAATCTAAGGGTTGCATTAAATGCGGATAGGCTTGGCTCATGGTTAATCTACCTTGCTAATCATAAATAATGGCCGAAGTTTACATCGTAAACATTTGCTTGGCTATTGGTATTTTTGCGTTATTTTTAGGGCATTTAAGACAATTGTTAAAGACTAAACGCTTATAATTGCTTTAAATTTTTGAGGAGTATTGCCATGAGTAGCATTTTTATTGCAGGACAAGGCGAAAGCCTTGCGACACCAACGATTGATTATCCGCGTGCTGAGCGTTTAGTCAATGGTAATCCACAGCGTTTAACCCAAAATTTATATGAACATCCAAACATGAGTTGTGGCATTTGGCAATGTGAAGTAGGAGCTTGGCGCATTGAATTTGCTAGTAATAAACAAGAATTTTTTAACATCATCAAAGGTAAAGTTCGTTTGCATGATATTCAGGGTAATTTTGTAGAAATTCAGGCAGGACAAGCTGGTGTCATTCCTCCAAATTTTAAAGGTATTTTTGAAGTCGTTGAAATTGTTCAAAAATATTATGTCATTGTGGAAGTTTAACAAGCTGCTCTCTGGTCATCATCAATGCAAAACCTAACAAGTTTTCGCCACGCCATGTTTGTGGGTGTTGAGCTTTGGGATTATCTTGCCCCAAACCAATCCCCCAAATGGTGTCTAAAGGGCTTGCTTCAACTAACACTCGTTGGCCTGTTGTTAACAGAAAATCTTTTAGTTGACTATTTTGACTAAATTTAGCCATATTGCCCTGCACCACAATATCAAAGTTGTGTTGTTGCCATAGTTCAGCATTAAAGCTTTTTACTGCACGGCCTAGCTTTTTCGCTTCGGCAGGTGTTTGGCAAACCAAAATGTTGGCGAGGTTGTCATAGTCATTAAACAATTTTGCTTTTTGCGCCATCATATAATGCTCAGCAGTTTTATAGCTGATGCCCTCAACCTCAAAAGAGGCTTCGTACCACTGACTTAAACAACTTTTGGTGATTTCACCCGTTGGTGAAGGTGTATGCCCCCAAAAAAATAAATACTTTGGCTCAAGCCCTTCATTAATAGCCGTAATAAGTTGTTGACGGTTTTGCATGATTAGTCCTTGTTACTCTGACAGTCCCACAAAGCTTTTATATACTTTTTGATTAGCAGAACTATCATAAATGGCATAAGTAATATGTTTAAAATAGGTGGCTAAGCGACTTTGTTTACCCAATAACTCAGCAAATATTTTACTAATCATGTTTGGATCATTCGCAAATACGCCACAACCCCAAGCCCCTAACACTAAGCTTGTGTAGTGATTTTCATAGGCTACCCACAACACTTTTTCTAAACGCTGAGACATTATTTGATAAATTTCTTCAACTCTTTCAGGTTCGCGTTGCCGAATCACTTCCGCATTGACCGCAGGAGATGTAATAAAAGAAGTCACATAATAATCATCTAATAGCGCACCATTATCCACTCTAAACACAGGTACTTCGGGCGAATAAATCATATAGTCCGAATAAAAACAGCTTTTTTGACTTCGATTATAAAAGTACATTTCTTCTTGGCTAATTAAGGACAAATATAGCCCTGAAGAGCGTGCTAAAGACTCTTCTTGTGCCTGACTACCATTTAAAAAGCCGCCTCCTGCATTTTTTGCAGAGGCAAAATTTAAACATAAGGTTTTATGTCCTGCTTTTACTAAACGCTGAGCAGCCGTCAACGTTGTTTCGGTCGTTACTTCAATAATCGTTTTAGATTCAACAGCTTCAAGCCAATGAATCTCAACAAAATCCATTGGTCGATATAGTTTTGTGTTGTCGATAGTTTGTTGTAAAGCCGACTTAATAATGACTTGCTCACCCAAACGATTCACATAATAACCTTGCTGACAAATAGCCAAGGTTTCTTGGGCTAATAAAACCCGTTTTTCACGATTCACTCTTTTCTTCCTTTTTATTTAAAACTTTTGACTACCTCAATCTCACCCACAATATGAGCATTAAATTTCTCTAAATCTTCAGCAGGAATCCACCATTCGGTATGATACACATCACCAACTTGTTGAATTTGATAATTATCCATAAAGGATTTTTGTACGGCAAAACGTGTAACATAACCTTCGCCAAAATCTTTTACATTCCAACATTTTTAGGGCTTACGCGGTTATCGCTTATTTGTTCACATTTCAACCGTTTCCAACGGTTTTATGTTCACAAAACGCGCTAATTTCAGTGAAATGCGTAAGCACTAGGTCTGCAATTTCACACGCATATTTTTCGTTGATAACAGGATAAAAAATTGGTTGCTCTGGCAAACGTGGTGGCCATTTTTTAGAGCCACTGGCTTGCACTAAGGCCAACTCTGCCCCATTAACAGGCCGATACATGACAATAACATCCACTTTTTTACTCCTTAATTAACCCTTGCTCTAATCTCTGCCAAACTGTCATCAACCAACAATGCACCATTACGATAAACCACGCGTAATTGATTTTGTTGTTGGCCTAAATCTTGTTCACGAATGGTTTGATATAAGCCATCGCTGTTTTTCACTAAAGCCAAACGACCTTTTTTGCTACGTTTACCACTGTCAGTAATTGGGTCTTTAAACACATCTCGCCAAACACCATTAACACACACCGCAGAGGCTTTCATGGCAAATTTTTGGGTATCACGATTCACTTTTTGTAATAACTCGCCACCCATGCCAAAGGCAATGTTATCTGCCGATAAACCGCGTTTTGTCATTTCGACTAAAATCGCTTCAATGCTGCTTAAACAAATACCATCACCTTGAATCACCCGCACACAATCAGGCAACACTTTATAACCTTTGCTGTTGGTACGAAAACCAAATTTCGCCATCAACTTTTCAATGGTGGTGCTAACAATTTGCACAGGATCACCACTATCAGGACGAATGACTAATGTGCCACCACTATTCATCACCGCATCACGTAGCTCTGTGCCCCACAAATTATCAATCGCATTCCACAAATCATAAGAATCGCTAACCACCGCCACCAATTTGCCTTGCCCCGAAAATTGTTTGAGCATATTGGCATAAGCAGCTTGTTCGCCATCACGTCCCCAACTGGTAATGGTGCTGTGTTCAGCGGCAGGAATCGAAAAACCTGCCATCGGCTCTTGATAATAACGACGTGCGGCGACAATCGCACTTAACGTATCTGACCCCATAAAGTTAACTAAGTGCGCCATACCACCCAATGCGGCGGACTCGAAGGAGCTTGCGCCTCTTGAGCCGAAGTCGTGGAGCTTAAAAAGTAAACCCTCCATGTTATCGGCAGTTTGTGCTAAATAACGGGCAATCACTTGTTTGCAAGCATACGAGACACTGGCCACTGTAGTCGGATACCAAACCGCTCTTAACAAAGCTGTTTCGATATAACTGGTTAACCATGCACAATTGTCATCGGTGTTTTTGACTTGCACTAAGACGTTGTGGGTATTAACCAATGAGCC
>JAXMGJ010000018.1:0-1579 GCA_046347315.1 Agitococcus sp. | reverse complement strand
CATGAATGGGTATCTTGTTTATTGCTCAATGCTTTAATTGAACAATCAGGCGATAAAAAAGACGATGCAGCTTGGCTATCCTTACTGAGCAATAACACATGGAATGAAGCACAATTACAAGCACTTACAAGCCAAAATATTGCTAAACCCTTAGATAATTTACCGCCACTTGCTCAATGGGTGGCTTGGTTGATTGTGACTCATCATAGATTACCTAGAGAAAAAGAACACACAGGGTGGAACGGCGAAGAAACTAATAGTATTTCCGAGCTATTAAATTGTATTGATGCAAGTTGGGGTTATAAAAATGAGCAAAACTATCAACAACGCCTAAAAGACTGTTTTAATTTTCCGCACGGTTTATTGAGCCAATCAACAGAATGGCTAAAACAAGTCAAAAAATGGTCAACACGATTATTACAAGAGCAACATCAGACTAAAGTTTTGGCTGAAAATGGCGCATGGCGAGTCGTGTTACATCATGCGCGTTTATGTTTAATGTTGGGCGACCATTATTATTCTTCTCAAAAAGCAGACGAGAAGTGGAAAAGCTCTATTGAATTATATGCTAACACTGAGCGTAATCAAGCCAAACAAACGGTACTTAAGCAGAAACTGGATGAACATTTAGTCAAAGTGAGTCAACAAGCCTTACAAGTTAGCCAATCGTTATCGCGTTTTAGTACCGATATGGATGTTGCACTTGATATTAAAGCACTTAAACAAAAAAGTCCGTCAGGCTTTGAATGGCAAGATAAGGCTGTTGATAGTATTAAAAACTTTAAGCAACAGCATAAAGAAGCCAACAATAACGGTTGGTTTATTGTCAATATGGCCAGTACAGGTTATGGCAAAACGATTGCTAATGCCAAAATCATGCGCGCTTTGTCTAATGATGGTGAAAGTTTACGTTATATATTAGCTTTGGGCTTGCGTACACTGACCTTGCAAACAGGTGATGAATATAGACACAAAATTGGCTTGGATAACAGCGAATTAGCCGTTTTGATTGGGTCAGCAGCCGTTAAAGAACTACACGAACAATCACAAAAAAGTCTGAATACCGAGCCAACTTTTCAAGAGTTGGGTTCTGAATCTGCCGAATTGTTATTAGATGAAGAACTGGATTTTAGTGAAGCACCAACAGCCGACTTTTTAACCGCCGTTCTTCCTGCTAATCAACCTAAAAATCATGCTTTTTTATATAAGCCTGTTTTGGCGTGTACCATTGACCACATTATTGCTGCGACAGAAACCACACGCGGCGGTAAATATATTTTGCCGTGTTTACGATTACTTTCCTCTGATTTGGTTATTGATGAAGTTGATGATTTTGATGGTCAGGATTTAATTGCTATAGGTCGTTTAATTCATTTGGCAGGGATGTTAGGTCGTAAAGTGATGATTTCTTCGGCTACTATTCCGCCCTCTCTTGCCGAAGGTTTTTTTAACGCTTATCAAGAAGGTTGGGAATTATATAATGCGTTTAAACAACAAACACAGCCTATTGCTTGTATTTGGATTGATGAGTTTAAAAGCCTGATTGAGACGATTAACGCAACTGACAGCAAAGAACGCA
>JAXMGJ010000017.1:0-2984 GCA_046347315.1 Agitococcus sp. | reverse complement strand
CAAACATAGTGGATATTAGTCATCTGTGATCACTCCTGCCAAAAAGCCTTTTACCGTACTGATAACTTGTTCTACATTATCATCAATATGTAAATGATGGCCGCCTGCTAATTTTACAAGCTGCAAATTTGGGTGTGCAGCCACTCGACGCTGATAATCCTCAACATTAAAAAACGGTAAAGTTTTTTCAGCCATGATTAATAAGGATGGAGCGGTAATCGCGGCTAAATAAGCACACACTTGTTGCTCATAAAAGCGTGTTGGTGAGTTAAGTCGTAAACGTTTATCGGTTGACCAAATTAAACCGCCCTCCACTGCTTTAGTGCCTCGCGCACACAACAATTGTGCAGCTTGCTCACCCACAGGTAACAAACCATTCATCCGTGCTTTAACGGCAACATCAAATGAGGGAATCACTCGTGGTGCTTCATCAAAGTCTTGCCACTCCACTAAAGAAGTACGCAAATACTCTACTGCTTTATCAGCAGGGCCTGTATAAGGGCCTAAACCCTCAATCATAATTAATTTTTCAATATATTCCGGCATTGCCGCCGCAAATAAGGCCGCAATGCCTGCCCCCATCGAATGACCAACAATACTAAAACGTGTCCAACCGAGTTGTTTAACCACTGCTAAAACATCATCCACATGATCGATAAGATGATAACGCACACCTTTGGGTCGATGTTCACTATAACCATGCCCAGCAAAATCTAAGGCAACAATATAATAATCATCTAAGGCTGGAGCGAGTAAATCAAAACTCGCGGCATTATCTAACCAACCATGCAAAGCCAATAACGGCTTTTTTTCTTTATCATGCCAACAACGTGCAGCAATTAAACGCCCATTAACGTTAAAACCACGCTCATGTCGTTCTTCGACAGGTTCTATCATTACAAACTCTTTTTCGCTAATTTGGCTAAACCGCGTTTAATACCTTGATCTAAGCCAACTTTTAACGCTGGCCCTAATAAGGGTACAACACCTGTAAAGGTAATGGTGTAACGTAAACGTGTGCCACCATTATAAGACTCAAATAACATCACCCCTAAATGGTCTTTAATAGGTGCTAATTTACTGGTGACACGATATTCAATTAATTGATTAGGCTGAAAGGCCGTCACGGTTTCTTCAACAGGAATTAAGGGAAAAGCACTGAGCTTACGCACCGAACCTACGCCATTAACATCACCTTGACCATCTTTGATACGAGTCACTTTAAAGGGAAAGAAAATCTCGCCTAAGTTGTTATGATCACCAATCCATTTAAAAATCTTCTCAACAGGTTGCGGAAAATCATAAATAATTTCAATACGTTGTTGTTTCATTTTTGCACCTTCTCAACAGTAAGAACCATATCGTGTACGGCAATAACTTGTACATGTGTACCCACAGGCAAATCTTCACCTGTTACCTTCCACCAACTATCATCCACATTTATTCGACCAACACCATTGCTGATTGGCTCACTTAAAATGGCTTGTCGGCCAATTAAATGCCGTGTTCGATTATTTAAACCACTCGCCGCATCATGATGAGGTTGATGTGTTGGACGCATCTTTTTCCAAGCCAATAATGCCATCACGCTTAATAGCGAAAATGCTACCCATTGACTCAAATAATCTTGACTAAAATAAGCTACGACAGTTGTGCCTGCGGCTGCGGCTGCCATGGCTAAAAAGAAAAATGTGCCCGTGAGCATTTCAACAATGAGCAATAAACAGGCAAAAGCCGCCCACAACCAATAAGGGTCTTGCCACATAAATCACCTCAAATTAGAACGCTGCGGAGTGGGTGTTTGCTCAGTTTTTAACTCAGTGACTAAATCTTTAATACCTGCAATTGAGCCAATCACGCCAGATGCCTCAAGTGGCATCATCACTAATTTATTGTTTGGTGCTTTGGCAATTTCGCCCAAGGCTTCAATATATTTTTGTGCGACAAAATAATTCACCGCCTGCAAATCACCTTGAGCAATCGCTTGTGATACCACTAAAGTCGCTTGTGCTTCGGCTTGTGCTTGACGCTCACGTGCTTCTGACTCTAAGAATGCCGCTTGTCTATCACCTTCTGCTTTGAGAATTTTGGCTTGTTTATCGCCTTCTGCGCGTAAAATTTCGGCTTGACGATGGCCTTCGGCATCTAAAATTTGTGCGCGTTTAGTGCGCTCTGCTTTCATTTGCGAGGCCATGGCTTCGACTAAATCATGCGGCGGTGTAATGTCTTTAATTTCTACACGGGTAATTTTTACTCCCCAAGGATTTGTTGCTTGGTCAATAGTATTAAGTAGTTGTGCATTAATTTGATCACGTTGTGACAACATCGCATCCAACTCTAAAGAGCCAATCACTGTCCGAATATTGGTCATGGTTAAATTGCGAATTGCGTATTCTAAGTTACTGACTTCATAAGCCGCTTGAGCCGCTTTAATAATTTGAAAAAAGCAGACCGCATCAATCGTCACCATCGCATTATCACGCGAAATCACTTGTTGTGGCGGCACATCTAAAACTTGCTCCATCATATTCAGCTTAGCCCCAACTCTCTCTACAAATGGCATCAAAAAATGTAAACCTGGTTGTAATGTTTTTGTATAACGACCAAAAGACTCGACGGTATATTCATAACCTTGTGGCACTTGCTGAATCGACTTATACGCCAAAACAATCGCAAAACCAACAAACATAAAAACGACGAAGCTTCCCATGTCTTACTCCACTTACTTAAATCTTCAGCATATGCTTTTTATCAATGCCCATCTTGTACCTTGTTTTTGCTCTATGAAGCAAGCAATAGACAACGAAAAAACACAAAAAAGGCCTCAATTGAGTAATGTCAGTCAGTTAAGCAAATTAGTTTGAAAGATGTTAAAAATGGGTATCAATTTTTGATACCCATTTTTATTTTATGAGCCTACTTGACCATTACAGTTAGAAAAAACTAAAAATTTAACTCATTTTTGTTTCCATACTTTCTCCATT
>JAXMGJ010000016.1:0-4242 GCA_046347315.1 Agitococcus sp. | reverse complement strand
ATTTTAGGTCATGCCCATCCTGATATTGTTAAAGCCGTACAAGAAGCTGCGGTTGATGGTTTAAGTTTTGGTGCGCCGACCGAAGCCGAAATTAATATGGCTGACCGCGTATGTGAATTAATGCCCTCTATGGATATGGTGAGGATGGTTAGCTCTGGCACAGAAGCCACCATGAGCGCAATTCGTTTGGCTCGTGGCTACACCAAACGCGATAAACTCTTAAAATTTGAAGGTTGTTATCACGGCCATGCTGATTCTTTATTAGTCAAAGCTGGTTCAGGCTTATTAACCTTAGGTGTACCTACGTCTTTAGGTGTACCTGCCGATTTAGCCCAACATACACTCACCCTACCCTATAATGATATTCCAGCTCTACAACAACTGTTTGCCCAACTTGGCCACGAAATTGCTTGTGTGATTGTTGAGCCTGTTGCAGGTAACATGAACTGTGTGCCACCAAGCCGCGAGTTTCTACAAACTATGCGCGAGTTATGTACTCAATATGGTGCGGTATTAATTTTTGATGAAGTGATGACAGGTTTTAGGGTTGCTTTAGGTGGCGCACAAGCCTTATACAACATCAAACCCGATTTAACTTGCTTAGGTAAAGTGATTGGTGCAGGCTTACCTGTAGGTGCTTTTGGTGGCAAACGTGAAATTATGGAATGTATCGCGCCTTTAGGCGGTGTGTATCAAGCAGGGACATTATCAGGCAATCCTTTAGCAATGCGTGCAGGCTTAGCAATGTTAGCCTTAATTAGCCAAACTGGTTTTTATGAGCAGCTTGCCGCCAATTTGAGCAAACTCTTAGCTGGCTTACAACAACGTGCTGATGCTGCGAATATTCCCTTTACCACCACCCAAGTAGGCGGTATGTTTGGTTTATTCTTTACCAGCAAAAAAGACATTAGTTCTTATGACGATGTAATGGCTTGTGATGTTGAGCGTTTCCGCCGTTTCTTCCATTTAATGTTAGAAGAAGGCGTGTATTTAGCCCCTTCTGCTTTTGAAGCTGGCTTTATTTCTAGCGCACATAGTGATGCCGACATTCAAGCTACCTTAGATGCAGCAGAACGTGTTTTTGCACAACTGTAAGCGGTAGTATCTTGAGTATTAGTCAACGTCTGCAAAAAAAGCCTTTAGCCACTGCTGTGTGGCTTTCTCTGCTGGTACATTTTGGCTTTTTGTGGGATGGTGAGTTTGAATGGCCCGATTTTACACCAGATACTCCCGATGAAGTGCTATCTAAAAAAAAGGCCGAAGCTATTCCACGGGTTAAATTAAATATAAAGCCCCCTGCTCGACCCAAAGCGCAAGTAGGGGCAACCATTGTCACCATTATTGAAGAAGCCCCCCCTGCCAAAGTTGAGGCGTCTCCCAAGCCAAAGGCTAAGCCCGTCACACCCAAAAAAGCAGCCAAAATTGCTAAAGACACCAAGACAAAAGAGCCAAGTCTTCAAGAAAAAACTCCCATACATACTGCTAACAGCACACCTCCCGATAAGCCAAACACAGATATTGACAGCCAAGGTAGCAATAACAGCCCCGCCATTCCCTTGGGAGATACCCTACCGCCACCACCACAAGAACTGGTTAAAAAACCTACTAAACCCGCTTTTGAGCCGCCACCGCCTTTTCCAATTGAAATTTTGGCGAACTATAAAGCTACTTTTATGGGTTTTAATGTCGCAATTAAACAGGTGTGGCGCATGGAAGGCGAAAACTATTTAATTGAGAATGAAGCCTCTAAATTTGGCTTTAAAGCCAGTATGGTAAGTGAAGGCCGTGTTTCGGAGCATGGCATTAGCCCCGAACGCTTTAGAATGTATATCAATAAAAAACTGCGTAGTTTTGCCGACATTGACAAAAGCACCAGCAGTATTCGTTATGGGAAGACTCAAGCTGAGGCTAGATTTGCAGCCATTCAGTATGATATTCAAGATGCAGCGAGCTTACCTTTTCAGGTTGCCGTGAGTATGGACGGCCGCGAAACTCGTCAAATGCAAGTCACTACTGGCAGCTCTGTTTATAATATTGAGTTACGCTTGGTTGCTGAAGAAGTGATTCGCTTACCTGCTGGTGAAGTACGCACGCTACATTTACAAGGCCAGCGAGTTAATTTAGGGACAGGCCAACGACAACAAGGCTACGATGTTTGGTTAGCTCCTGATTATCGCAACTTTCCCGTTAAATTTAGTGGACCAACCAGCAAAGGGGATGTGCTCGAATATCGTATCCGCTCATTATCATTTGAGGGACAAACAGTGCTCGGCAAAGACATTAAGCCTGAGCCAGAAAATCCAGACAATGATATTATTCCTAAAGAACTGCTAGAAGAACAGAACATTAAGCCTGCTTATGAACCTGTGTTAGATATTGGTGAGGATGCGCCTTAAACGGATTAAGACTTACACATCTCAATGTATGTGTAAGTCCTGAGAGGATTAATGCTTAACAGGCACGACCAAGACAGGAACTTCAGATTGTCCAATCAATGACTTACTGGTGCTCCCTTCAACCAAACTCAATAATAAACCTTTATGCTGTGAGCCAACAATAATCATATCAGCTTGCAACTTTTGCGCTTCTTTAATAATCGTTGGCACAATGGCTGTACCATTAACGAGCAATCCCAAACAGTTCAGTCCATCATTTTGTAATTCTTGGCTACACGCTTGCAATTGTTGATGCTCACGCTTAAAACGAGTAGCTATTTCTTGGCGTAACTCTTTGGCATCAATATACATCGGAAATTCGCCAAACACGCCGCCATATCCCAACATTTCTTCTTGAGAGTCAGTAACATGTAGCAAACAGACACTCGCGTTTAACGACAATGCCAATTGCTTGGCATACATCATTAAATAAGCCATAGATTCGGATAAATCGACACACACTAATAATTTCATTTTTCATCTCCTTCTAAAACTACTTGCACAACTTGGCACAAGGAACACCATCACCATCGCCATCAATACCTGTATTGGCACAGTTTTTCAACTGAAACTTAGCTTCTTCACAACTACTCATTTGGCTACAAGTCTTTTTGATGTCACAAGAAAAGCCTTGCTTAGTTGTTGATGGCATTGCTTTTACAACCGCATCAGTCATCGGTTTGGTGGTTTGTGGTGAGCTTGAAGAAACCGAGACAGCTCCTGCATATTGACCGATAAAACGATTTTCTTTGCCTTCTATTGCTGCAATACGCTGATTACGCTCTTTTTCCCATGCATCAGGTGGATCTTGTTTTGACCAAACAGTAAACAATTTTCGGTCTTGGTCAGACAACCTAAAGCCATAGGTATCTTCCATATAAAACATCACTCGCGCCACATCACCTTTAACATTATTGGGGGGTTCAGCACGACGAATAGATTCATCAATTTCTATAGAGCAAGCCCCATATTCGCGTTTATTACCCTCAACCATACCCCAATTAAAGTTAGAACGGTCGCCATTTACCTCACCAATCGCAGGAAACAAATTGTGTAAGTCATTATGTGCGGTTTCAAAGACAGGGTCTTTGGCTTCGCAACATTGGCGGCCTGTCATCTCTTTTTCGGGACAGACTTTTTGGGGTTCACGCCAACATTGTCTAAAATTACCAAACTGATGTGCTGGCATAACATGTTCAGCTTCAATTCGACGAGCACGCTCTGGATTTTTACGTGGTTTAAATCCACAACTTTTCCAATCGACCTGTTTGGATTTAGGATCATAATCACAACCACAATAAAAAGTAATGTTATGTCCTTTATAAATTTCGTTATACAAAATCTTTTTTGCTGACTCAAAAGAAGCAGGACTTTTGGGCAAATTAGCTAGATTTTTTTGCTCAGTACTCGTTGCCGATTGCTTTGCGACTGTTGTTGGTTGCTGATTACCTGCATCACCCTGATTACAAGCTGATAACAACATTAACATTGGTAGCCATGAACAAAGTATTTTTTTTAACATACGCACAATCTCAATTACAAACGTTCAATGGTAAAACCTAAGCTTTGCACAGTTTCCGCTTGGCTGTATGGCGCGACGACTGCTTTGCTGATACGCTCTGCATTCAGATATTTAGCAGCCACTGCTTGTAAATCGGCAATTGTCACCGCTAATAATTTTGCGCGTAAGGTACGACGTTGTGCAGGAGTACGACCATACAAAGCATTATGGAACGCGCTACGCGCTTCGCCTGCAGGCGACATCGGCTTATCTAAACTGGCCATAATGCCCAAAATCACTTCTTCT
>JAXMGJ010000015.1:0-12603 GCA_046347315.1 Agitococcus sp. | reverse complement strand
AACCCGAACCCGAACCCGAACCCGAACCCGAACCCGAACCCGAACCATCAGCAACAGTTTTGCCATTTCAGCAAACGACAGTTCAAAATGCGGCCAATGATGAGCTTATTTGGACGCCACAAGCTTGGTACGATTGGGTAATAAGTAGTGGTTTAAGCGGAATGGCATTAAGTTTTGCCAAACATGGCTTATTACAAGGGCAAAAATCGGGAACGGCAGTGTTACAAATTGCACCGAGCCACGAAGTATTGGCTCAGCAGGCGTATGAGACTGTTAAAAAACGACTACTACAAGATTTTGCTCAATTAGAGTTACAATTAGCTTTAGTTGAACCAATTGCACAAACACCATTACAGCTAGAAGAGCAGCGTTTATTGACAATACGTCAACAGGCACAAGCCGAATTTTTAGCTGATCCAATGGTACAAAACTTAATGCAAACCTTTAATGCACAATTAATTGTGGACTCTTTGATAGTTGGAGATAAAAAATGAATGTACAAGCTTTAATGCAGCAAGCGCAAAAAATGCAAGAGCAAATGCAAAAACAAATGAAAAAAGCACAAGATGAATTAGCCGTAACCGAAGTAACGGGTGAATCTGGTGCGGGTTTAGTCAAAGTGACGATGACAGGCAAACACGATGTTAAGCGTGTGGTGATTAGTCCAGAGTTAATGCAAGAAGAAAAAGATATTTTAGAAGATTTGATTGCTGCGGCAGTGAATGATGCAGTACGTAAAGTAGAAACTGTTACCCAAGAAAAAATGGCAACAGCTAGTGCAGGTATGGGGTTACCTGCAGGATTTAAAATGCCATTCTAATCGAACTCACCCCAACCCTCTCCTAAAAGGAGAGGGCGTTCTTGAGCCTTTTTTATGTTTAGTCCTCTTGTTTCAGAATTAATTCAAGCATTACGTGTATTACCCAGTGTTGGCCCAAAGTCAGCACAACGTATGGCTTTACATTTATTAGAACGAAATCGTCAAGGCGGAGAGCATTTGGCCGAAGTCTTAGCCAAAGCTATGCAAGAGGTACAACATTGCCAACAATGCCGAACCTTAACTGAGCAAACGCTTTGTCAAATTTGTGCTAATCATGCCCGTGATAATCATGTGTTGTGTGTGGTTGAGTCACCTGCCGATATTTTAGCGATTGAGCAAAGTGGCAGTTACAGTGGTTTGTATTTTGTCTTGGCAGGACATTTATCGCCTTTAGATGGTATAGGCCCACAAGAATTAGGCATTCCATTACTAATCAGTCGCATCAAACAAGAAGGCATAGAAGAACTTGTGTTAGCAACCAATGCCACTGTCGAAGGCGAAGCCACCGCTCATTATATTCGCGAAGCTTGTAAACATTACGCGGTAAAAGTAACGCGTATTGCTCATGGTGTGCCCTTAGGTGGCGAATTAGAAATGGTTGATAGTCATACCTTGGCAAGAGCTTTGAGTCAACGACAAAATTATTAATTTAAATTTCTGAGTCAAAGTTACTATACAATCGTACAAAAACACCAAGCAAACGCTTGGTTGTTTTTGAAAAATATGCCAGTATTGCCGACAGCACATTAGGACTTGCGCTATTCCACCCGAAGCTCCTAGCGAAACTTAATTATTTATCAAGGCAATACATCATGTCGCTATACACTTCTTATTTTAATGAAACCCATCACCAAGTGCGTTTAACTGCCCGTAAATTTGTTGATCAACACATTCGGCCGTTTATTAATGACTGGGAAGAAGCGGGTACGTTTCCACGTGAGTTATATAATTTGGCAGGTGAAGCAGGATTATTAGGGATTGACCATCCCGAAGAATTAGGCGGTAGTGGCACAGATATTTTTATGAAAATTGCCGCCAGTGAAGAAATTATGCGTGCGGGTTCTGGTGGATTAGCTGCCAGTTTAGGTTCTTTGGATATTGGTTTGCCTCCCATCGAAAATTGGGGTAGCCAAGAAATGAAAGAACGTATTGTGCCATCAGTATTACGTGGTGAAAAAATAGCCGCTTTGGCTATTACCGAACCTTCAGGTGGATCAGACGTCGCCAATTTAAAAACTCGTGCAGTAAGTGAGGGTGATTATTATCGGGTCAATGGCAGCAAAACCTTTATTACCTCGGGTCATCGTGCCGATTATTACACGGTAGCAGTTAGAACAGGTGGAGAGGGTTATGGTGGTATTAGTTTATTGTTAATTGAGCGAGATAGAGCTGGTTTTTCAGTGGGGCAACCACTCAAAAAGATGGGTTGGTGGGCTAGTGATACCGCAGAGTTATTTTTTAATGATGTATTAGTCCCAAAATCAAACATTATTGGTGCTGAAAACGCTGGATTCTTTGTTATTATGAGCAATTTCCAGAAAGAACGGTTAAACTTAGCCGTCATGGCAAATATGACCGCACAGTTGGCACTTGAAGAATGTTTAAAATATGTCCAACAACGTGTTGCCTTTGGTAAACCTTTAGCCAAAATGCAAGTCATTCGTCATAAGTTAGCGGATATGGCAACCGATTTAGAAGCCAGTAAAGAGTTTACTTACCGTGTTGCGGCACAAATTGCCTCGGGTATTCCTGCGGTTAAAGAAGTGTCAATGGCAAAAAACTTTGCCACACGGGTCAGTGATTCAGTCACCTATGAAGCCGTACAAATTTTTGGTGGCATGGGTTTTATGCGCGAAAGTCTGGTTGAACGTTTATACCGTGATAATCGAATTTTATCTATTGGTGGTGGTACTCACGAAATTATGAATGAGGTCATCGCCAAACAACTAGGATTGTGATGAACTGGCAACTAATAACAGAACAACAACGCTTTAATGAACTTTTGCCCATTTGGGCAAGTGCCAAAACTTTGGCACTTGATACAGAGTTTATGCGGGTTAATACCTTTAATCCGCAAATTGCCCTAATTCAGCTAAAGCATCAAAACACTATTTATTTAATTGACCCCACAGCTTGCGATACCGTAGCTTGGGGCTTAGGAGAGGTATTAGCCAACCCTAATTGCCTCAAAATTGTTCATGCCTGTTCCGAAGACATAGAAGTCCTGTTTCATACCTATCCTAATGCCAAAATCAATCATATTTTTGATACCCAAATTGCCCTAGCTTTTTTGGGGTATGGTTTGCAAGTCGGTTATCAAAAAGCACTCAAAGACTTACTGGATATTGATATTAGTAAAGCTGAAACCCGTTCAGATTGGTTAGCTAGACCATTATCCGAAGAGCAATTACAGTATGCTGCTTCGGATGTTGAGTATTTGCCAGCTTTGTATGATGTTGTATTTAGTGATTTAAGTAACAAAGGGCTGCTAAAATACTGTCAAGAAGACAGTGCGTTGATGTTGACAGAAGGAGCAAAAGAAACCGAGATGGAGAGCTTGTATCGGCAATTTAGTCTTGGATGGCAGTTAAATCGTCAGCAACTTTCTTTATTACATACCTTGTCAATGTGGCGTGATGGCTCCGCGCGTCTTAATAATATTCCACGTACTTTTGTGCTTAAAAATCATACCTTAATGGCGATTGTGCAGCAAATGCCACAAACATTAGCCCAATTAGCTCGTATTGAAGATTTGCACCCTAAAACCTATCAAAAACATGGTTCTTTGTTATTAGAGATGATTCGGGTAGCGCAACATAAACCTGATGCTAAATGCCCGCCTCCTTTGCCTTTGCCTTTGCCTAAAGCGGCTAAAAGTTTATTTACTTTGTTAAAGCAACAAAGTGAAACAATTGCTTTACAATACGGTATTCCACCTGATGTGTTATTGCGCAAGCGTTGGTTAGATGCCCTCGTGTTAAATTACATTGATGAAGGTGAACAATGCCAATTACCTCTTGCCTTACAAGGTTGGCGTTATGACTTATTAACGCAGCCGTTATTACACACGTTAAGCAAGCAAGGCACGCAATTAGCAGAGTGGCGTAGCTATCGCCATCGTTTATCCCACTGAGAACCTTATGAGCCTCAAGCCCGAAATTTGTAGTATTTACAAAAGCAGCAAAAAAGACGAAATGTATTTGTATGTGCGTAAGGCAACGGGCTTAACACAAGTGCCAGAAGCCTTATTGACTATGTTTGGCAAGGCAACTTTATTTGGCAGTATGTTAATTACTAGCGATAAAAAGTTGGCAAGAGCAGACGCAACACAAGTATTGACCGATATTGCCGAAAAAGGCTTTTATTTGCAAATGCCTCCGCCGCGTGAAGATTATATGCTCGATTTGTTCCGCCCTGACGAAAGTAAGTATCAACAATAAATGGTGTTGGGAGTTTAAACAAATGATAGCTTACTTAGTAGCATTGTTGGTGTATGTGTTTTCGGTGTTGGCAATGTTATACCTATATCATGTCAATCTAGCTAAGTATGTGCCAAAAGCATGGCGACCGATATTATTAGTGGTTGCGGCATGCCTGTTGTTGACACCTTGGCCACTTGATAATCAAGCATGGGTGCCAGCTCCAGCTATTATTGCAACGATATTTCATGTGATGTCAGGCGCGGCTTTAGAAGCCATCAAAAGTTTATTGCCGATATTTTTAGTGACAACTATTGCCTGCTTTGTGATGTGGTTTAAGAGTCGTCATCAACAAGATTGATTTCTTTTGCGAGGAAAATAAGATGCGTTTTGCAGGTACAGAGGCTTATGTAGCCACCGATGATTTAAAGTTGGCCGTTAATGCTGCGATTCAACTACAAAAACCATTGTTAATCAAGGGTGAGCCAGGTACAGGCAAAACCTTATTGGCCGAACAAGTGGCGCAGTCATTAGGCTTAAAGTTAATTCAATGGCATATTAAATCAACCACCAAAGCGCAACAAGGCTTATATGAATATGATGCTGTGTCGCGTTTGCGTGACTCGCAATTAGGCGATGACCGTGTTTTTGATATTAAAAATTATATTAAACAAGGTAAATTGTGGCAGGCATTTGCCAGTAATGAGCGAGTGGTATTACTCATTGATGAAATCGACAAAGCCGATATTGAGTTTCCTAATGATTTGCTGACCGAACTCGATAAAATGGAGTTTTTTGTTTACGAAACAGGCGAAACTATTAAAGCTAAACATCGTCCGATTGTGATTATCACTTCTAATAATGAAAAAGACTTACCCGATGCCTTTTTACGTCGTTGTTTTTTTCATTATATTAGCTTTCCTGATGCTGACACCATGAAGCAAATTGTGGCAGTGCATTATCCTAATATTCAGCAAACGCTAGTCAAAGAAGCTTTAGATATTTTCTTTGATTTGCGTAAAGTGGCAGGTTTAAAAAAACGTCCTTCAACCTCAGAGTTAATTGATTGGTTAAAGTTATTGATGTCGGACGATATTCCAGAAGACATTTTACGCAACCGTGATACACGAACCGCGATTCCACCGTTGCATGGAGCGTTGTTGAAAAATGAACAAGACGTGCATTTGTTAGAGCGTTTAGCGTTTATGAGTCGCAGAGGGTAACAGACTCTCTACAGTCATAGACAAAATGTGTATAATTCGCACCTTGCTAGATTGAGAAGGGTTTGGTGCTTACCAAATCCTAAGGTGCGTTATGTATTATCCCTTAGTTCGCTCGTTATTATTTCGCTTTAATCCCGAAACATCTCATCATGTTGCCTTACGCAGTATGGCGATTGCAAACTCCTTAGGTTTATTAAGTTTATTACATAAAACCCCTCAACATCCTGTAAAAGTCATGGGTATAGACTTTGCTAATCCTGTCGGTTTGGCTGCAGGATTAGACAAAAATGGTGATTATATTGATGCACTGGCTGCTTTGGGATTTGGTTTTATCGAAATAGGCACCATTACACCCCGTCCACAAGCAGGGAATCCTCAACCGCGTTTATTTAGACTCCCCGAAGCTCAAGCAATTATTAATCGCATGGGCTTTAATAATTTAGGGGTTGACCATTTGGTTAGTCAGGTACAAAAAGCTAAATATCAAGGGGTACTAGGCATTAATATTGGCAAAAACTTTGATACGCCTGTCGAAAATGCTGCAGATGACTATGTGCATTGCCTCGAAAAAGTCTATGACTTAGCCTCTTATGTCACGGTCAATATTTCTTCACCCAATACTCAAGGTTTGCGCTCATTGCAAACAGGCACGGCTTTTTCTGACTTGCTCAAACAGCTTAAAGAGACTCAAGCCCGATTAGCGGCTCATTATGGCCATTATGTGCCGTTAGCCGTTAAAATTGCGCCTGATTTGCAAGATGAAGAAATTGAGTATATGGCCGAACAATTAGTGCTACACAAAATTGACGGTGTGATTGCTACTAATACAACTATAACCCGTACTGGTATCGAAGGCTTGGAGTTGGCTGCTGAAACAGGTGGTTTGAGTGGCAAGCCGCTAAGAGCCTTGTCCACTTATACCTTGTCGCGCTTGGCGCAATGCTTGGCAGGACGTATTCCGATTATTGGTGTCGGAGGTATTGCTGATGGTGTAGCTGCTGCCGAAAAAATCAATGCAGGCGCGAGTTTGGTACAAGTTTATACTGGATTTATTTATCAGGGGGCGCAGCTGATTGAGGACGCTGTAGCTGCGATTAGTGCTTTAGAGCAGACCGTTTAAGATATTTTTTTATTTCAATTTAGAACATTGTTATGCCTGTAGCTGATATTGTGATTTTGGTGCTGTTAGCATGGTCTATATGGCGTGGTTTTAGCCGTGGTCTAGTGCGTGAGGGCTTAGCCTTAGCAGGGTGGGTCATTGGTCTGATAGTTGCCATCAATGGTTATGAGGGTTTTGCGCGAGTCATCGCTCCCATTATTACGACACCTTCCTTACAAAAAGCGATTGCTTTTTTGGTATTGTGTTTGAGTATGGTGGTATTGAGTACCTTGATTGCATGGGTGCTGAGTGAAATACTTAAAACATTAGCATTACGTCCTGTCGATAAACTCGCTGGTGCTGGCTTTGGTTTGGCGCGAGGTTTGCTGATAGTATTATTAGCTATTGGCCTAATTGAACCCTTTGTGCATAAAGATGCGTGGTGGCAAGAAGCGACTTTTACAAACGCTTTATTGCCGTATGTGCCCGTTGCCCATCACGTCACCGATGAAATCAAAAAACAGGTGCATCAACTTCCTAAAACAAACCTTAAAATTTCTCCTACTCAATCTAGCCAACCTTGAGGTGAATTATGTGCGGTATCGTCGGCATTGCTGGTAAATCGCCTGTTAATCAAGAACTGTATGACGCACTGACGATGTTACAGCATCGTGGCCAAGATGCGGCAGGTATCGTCACTTTTAACGATGGGCGTTTGTTTTTACGCAAAGACAATGGCATGGTGCGTGATGTGTTTCATACTCGTCATATGTTACGTTTGGTAGGAAACTTTGGCATTGGTCATGTGCGTTATCCTACTGCTGGCTCGTCCAGCTCTGCCGAAGCACAACCGTTTTATGTTAACTCGCCCTATGGCTTGACCTTGGCGCACAATGGCAATTTAACCAACGCTCATGAAATCGCCAATGATTTATTTAAAACCGATTTGCGTCACATTAACACCGACTCCGACTCCGAAGTATTACTTAATGTTTTTGCACATGAGTTACAGGAGCTAGGCCAACTTCAACCCACCGAAAAAGAAGTCTTTGATGCGGTAGCAGCGGTACACAAACGCTGTAAAGGGGCTTATGCGGTGGTGGCGATGATTACAGGTTATGGCTTATTAGGTTTTAGAGATCCCAATGGTATTCGTCCGATTTTGTATGGCGAGCGAGATACACCAAAAGGCAAAGAATATATTATTGCCTCTGAATCGGTAGCAATCACCTCTTTGGGTTATACCGTGGTACGCGATTTAGCCCCCGGTGAAGCCATTTTTATTAACAATGAAGGTCAGTTGTTTACCCGTCAATGTGCACAAAATCCTAAGCTCACGCCTTGTATTTTTGAATATGTCTATTTTGCGCGTCCAGATTCACGTATGGATAATGTCTCGGTGTATAAATCGCGCTTGCGTATGGGCGAAAAACTGGCTGCAAAAATCAAGCGTGAATGGGGCGAAAATCATGATATTGATGTGGTGATTCCCATTCCAGATACTAGTCGCACCGCTGCATTAGAGTTGGCCAACAACCTTAATGTTAAGTATCGCGAAGGATTTATGAAAAATCGTTACATTGGCCGTACCTTTATTATGCCTGGTCAAAGTCAACGTAAAAAGTCGGTACGCCAAAAACTCAGTCCTGTAGATTTAGAGTTTCAAGGCAAAAATGTGTTATTAGTTGATGATTCGATAGTTCGCGGCACAACTTGCCGAGAAATTATTCAGATGGCACGAGATGTTGGTGCGCGTAAAGTTTATTTTGCTTCGGCAGCACCACCAGTGCGTTATCCTAATGTCTATGGCATTGATATGCCTGCCAAAAATGAGCTGATTGCACACGGTCATACCGTTCAAGAAATTTGCGAACTGATTGGGGCAGATGGTTTGATTTTTCAGGATTTAGAAGACTTGATTGCTTGTGCTCGTGAGGGCAATCCAGAGTTAGTTGATTTTGATTGCTCGGTATTTACAGGGGAATATGTGACGGGTGATATTGATGATGACTACTTAGATCGTTTAGCCCAGTCGCGTAACGATGGAGCAAAATCTAAAAAAATCGAAAATGTCACCATTGATTTAGCTAATGTACAGGAATAAATATGTTGAACGCTCAAACACATCAAGAACTATTTGCAGAGCTAGAATTTGACACCCTAGCGGTGCGTGCAGGAGTGTCGCGTACTCAAGAAGGTGAACATAGCGAAGCAATGTTTTTAACCTCATCTTTTGTGTTTGACAGTGCCGCACACGCGGCTGCTCGTTTTGGTGGCACAGAAGCAGGCAATATTTATTCACGTTTTACTAACCCTACCGTCAGAATGTTTGAACAGCGTTTGGCAGCACTTGAAGGTGGCGAGCGCGCAGTGGCAACTAGCTCGGGTATGGCCGCGATATTGGCTACTTGCTTGGCTTTTTTGTCGGCTGGTGACCATGTGGTCTGTTCGCGTGCGGTATTTGGCACAACCAATGTGTTGTTTGAAAAATACTTCAAAAAATTTGGTGTAGCTGTCACTTTTGTTGACTTAACAAATATTAATGACTGGCAAGCAGCTATTACGACTCAAACTAAATTATTCTTTTTAGAAACACCAAGTAACCCAATTTGTGAGGTAGCTGATATAGCTCTTTTGGCAGACTTAGCCCATCAGCATGGTATTTTATTGGCTGTTGATAATTGCTTTTGTACGCCTGCTTTGCAAAAGCCCTTGGCATTAGGAGCAGATTTAGTCATCCATTCAGCCACTAAATATTTAGACGGACAAGGTCGTGCCTTAGGTGGGGCAGTGGTTGGTAGCCATAAATTATTAGAAGAAGTGTATGGCGTGGTGCGTACTTGTGGCCCATCAATGAGTCCCTTTAATGCGTGGGTGTTTTTAAAAGGCTTAGAAACTTTACGTTTAAGAATGGAAGCACACTCAGCCAGTGCCTTGGCTTTAGCCACTTGGTTGGCGCAACAACCTAAAGTTAAACAAGTCAATTATGCTGGTTTAGCTACCCATCCACAGCATCAATTAGCGGCACAGCAACAACGTGCGTTTGGTGGCGTGTTATCGTTTGTGGTAGAGGGTGAGCGCGAAGGAGCATGGCGTTTTATTGATGGCACAAAAATTATGTCCATTACTGCCAATTTGGGTGATGCCAAAACCACCATTACCCATCCCGCCTCAACCACACATGGCCGTTTGAGTCCAGAAGCAAAAGCTGCTGCAAGCATTAGCGAAGGTTTAATTCGTATTGCGGTAGGTTTAGAAGATATTGCCGACTTAAAAGCTGATTGTGTGCGTGGTTTTGCCAATATGTAATATCTTTAGGACTTTGCATAAGTCCTAAGCTGAGCAAGTAGCTCAGCTTTTGATTACAGCTACCGTTTTAATGCGCGCCTATTTGCATTTGAAAATCGGCCATACGACCTTTTAGACCATCATCTAACACATAACGAATATAATCACGTCCCCAATCAGCGACTTGAGGTGTTGCTAAAGTCGTTGTTCGACTAGTCGTATAAACAACAGCTTTGATTAGTGGTAATAAATGTCGTTCTGGATAAAAGTTAATACCTAAACCCTTTGCCAACTCCTTATCAGGAATGACAATACTGCTTAATACGCCAAGTTCGCGCCTTGGCAAAAAGAATGGCGGCTGACCCGCAAAAGAATTGGCTAAAGTGTCTGTTAATAAACGACCACAATCATCAGGTGCACATAACACTGTTTTTAATTGAGCATATAACAAAGCGTCTTGAGCAGGGCTATCGGTCAATAAGGCAGGGTTCACCCCCATCAAATAGTTGGCATAACGCCACATATGATGATAATCACGTTTATCATCATCGGTTAAATACACGCCCAAACGCTCTAAACCAGTTAGTACCACATAACTAAAGCCACAAGCCACCCACGCCATTTCGGCTTGATTAATTGCCAAAGGTAAATTTAAGCCTTTTTTAACATCATCAATCACCACATGACGACGCACAAAAGTATGTAATAAACGAACTCTTAACACCGAGTTTAAACCCACGCCATCGGCTTTAAGGCCACCTTTGGCCAACACATCAGCAACCATTGAACCTGTTTCGTATAAACGTCTAATCGCATCTTGCTCCAAACGTTTGGTTGACGCTAAAACACGGGCAATGTTAGGAACAGCATAAGTTAAAGGCAATGCCCCCAGCGCAAAAGCGACTAAAGCCAGTGGTGCAGAGCGCAAAAATACCTGTGCGCCACGTTCAATTTGTTGCCAATCCACCCAATCAGGCACGCTAAAAACTTCATCACACAAAGATTGGCATTCTGTGCTTCCTGCTTGGGCTTGTTGTTGCACCAGTTGCCAAATGTTGGTGGCGCGTAGTTTATGTTTGTATAAATAATCAACGGCAGCATCTGCTAAAGGGTCACCAACTTTTTCAAAGTCTAAAATTTGGGCACGAGTAGGAATAGGCACAATAATATCCTCTTTATTAAAAACCATATTAAAAGCAAGGTTTAATGTTTAGCACGCACACCAAATCATACAGATAATTAGTTTTAATGTGGTACTTTAGTGCCAATATAGCGAATGAATAATAAACAAGCAAGTGCTTGGTTTTCGAAAAAGTTGGAGTTATTAGATGAGTGAGATTTTTCTTAGTAATATAAAAATGACAAAGGCCTCCTCGGAGGCCTTGAAACTCAGTCTTAGAGGGGCTTGTCATCGCCAATTACTAAGACTGGCTACACTGGGCGTACCTTTGTGTAGTCTCGAATGCCTGATGCGTAGCAGAGCAGGAACTCCCTCATCATAGGACAAAGCGGCTATAATCTCAAGTGCAAAGCTGCTTTTATAAGTAATACTCATATATGTTGGCCAAGATGGCTCAAGTTTATTCCATGCAAGACGCATTTATAAATGTCTATCATTTGCTCTCGTCCCAGTTTTTGGTTGAAGTATCGTCTTTTACCAGTTTGTGGGTCTCTTGTGCCAAGTTGTATGAGGTCTAAACGGTGAAAACCAACAGTATAAATAATATCGCCCTTTAACCATGTGTCGTTTTCTTGGAAGCGACCTAACATTGGCATAGAGCATTTGGGAATTTTGTAATGAAATGGTTTTATGGGGTTTGGTTCCACTGTACTTAACGCAACAATAGTGACTAATTTGTCGCGCCCTTGAATATATGGGCTAATGACTAATACAGGTCGGTGGCTCTTAACCATTTCTGGCTCTTTAAAGCCTTGTGAGAAGTCGCAGAGTAAAATTTGACCAACATGAGGATGTATAGTGATTGCCATATAAAATAATAAGTCCCTATATTGAAAATAGAGAGCGGCAGCTATCTTGTGTTAGCTGCCACTTCCTTAACTTACCAGCTCAACGCTCCGCCTGTTTGATACTCCGTGACACGGGTTTCAAAGAAGTTTTTCTCTTTGCGTAAATCCATAATTTCACTCATCCATGGGAATGGATTTTTAACACCAGCAAACTGCTCAGGTAAACCTAATTGGGTTAAACGACGGTTAGCAATAAACTGCAAATATTCTTCCATCATTGCGGCATTCATGCCCAATACTCCACGAGGCATGGTGTCGCGCGCATATTCAATCTCTAATTGTGTGCCTTCTAAAATCATTTGAATGACTTCTTGTTGAAAGTCTTTTGTCCACAAATGTGGATTTTCAATTTTGATTTGGTTGATAACATCAATACCAAAGTTTAGGTGCATCGATTCATCACGCAAAATGTATTGGAATTGCTCAGCAACACCTGTCATTTTGTTGCGACGACCCATACTTAAAATTTGGGTAAAACCACAATAGAAGAAAATACCTTCGGTCACGCCATAAAAACCAATTAAATTACGTAACAATTCTTGGTCGGCTTCGGCTGTACCTGTTTTAAAGTTTGGATTAGATAAAGCATGAGTATGGCTAATGCTCCATGCGGCTTTTTTGGCTACAGACGGCACTTCACGATACATATTAAAGACTTCGCCTTCATCCATACCCAAAGACTGAATACAGTATTGGTAAGCGTGGGTATGAATCGCTTCTTCAAAC
>JAXMGJ010000014.1:0-31446 GCA_046347315.1 Agitococcus sp. | reverse complement strand
TACGCGTATTACAAAAAGTTGAACGTATTGTCCGCGAAGAAATGAACCGCTCTAACGCATTAGAAGTGTTAATGCCTGTTACCCAGCCTGCCGAATTGTGGGAAGAATCAGGCCGTTATGTGCAATATGGTGCAGAATTATTACGCTTCAAAGACCGTCACCAAGCTAATTTTGTCTTAGGCCCAACACACGAAGAAGTCATTACCGATTTAGCGCGTAATGAGTTGCAATCCTACAAACAATTACCTGTGAATTTTTATCAAATTCAAACGAAATTCCGTGACGAAATTCGCCCACGTTTTGGCGTCATGCGCTCACGCGAATTTATTATGAAAGATGCTTATTCTTTCCACGCTAATCAAGCCTCTTTGCAAGAAACCTATGATGTCATGTACGACACTTATTGCCGTATTTTTAGTCGTATTGGTGTCGATTTCCGTCCTGTTCAAGCCGATACTGGCTCAATTGGTGGTGATGGCTCACATGAGTTTCACGTGTTAGCCGAAAGCGGTGAAGATTTAATTGCCTTTTCTGATACCTCTAACTATGCCGCCAACATCGAAATGGCTGAAGCCATTTGTACTAGCCAACGCCCTGCTGCAAGCCAAACGATGCAAACTGTTGATACTCCCAATGCCCACAGCATTGCCGAAGTGTGCGAATTTTTAAAGGTTGATGCTAGCCAAACTGTCAAAACCTTAATTGTACGCGGCAAAGCCGATGACAAAGGCCAATATGGTTTAGTCGCCTTAGTGTTACGTGGCGACCATGAATTAAATGACATTAAAGCTGAAAAATTAGCTCAAGTTGGTTCACCCCTGACCTTTGCTAGCGAAGCCGAAGTGTTAGCGGCTGTTGGTTGTCATGTTGGCTCTATTGGCCCACAAGGTTTAACTATGCCTGTGTTGGTTGACCGCTCTGCTGCTGCCTTAGCTGATTTTGTGGCGGGTGCAAATGTGGATGGCAAACATGTCACAGGCTTAAACTGGGAACGTGATGCGCAAATCACTGCCATTGTCGATATCCGTAACGTGGTTGCTGGCGACCCATCACCTGATGGTCAAGGCAAATTAGTATTAAAACGTGGCATTGAAGTCGGCCATATTTTCCAACTTGGTAAAAAATACTCACAAGCCCTTAACTGTACGGTGTTGGGTGAAGATGGCAAACCGTTTGTCGTAACTATGGGTTGTTATGGTATTGGCGTGACTCGTGTGGTTGCTTCTGCCATTGAACAGAATTACGATGAACGTGGCATTATTTGGCCAGATGCCATTGCACCTTTCCATATTGCTTTAGTGCCAATGAACTGGGCTAAATCACAACGTATTCAAGAAGAAAGCCAAAAACTGTATGAGCAATTAACTGCCGCAGGTTTTGATGTTTTTTATGATGACCGCAACGAAAGACCAGGGGTTAAATTTGCCGATGCCGAATTGATTGGTATTCCTCATCGTTTAGTGATGGGCGAAAAAGGCTTGGATGCAGGCACGATTGAATACAAAGGCCGCCGTGACAGTGAGTCTCAAGATATTGCTTATAGCCATTTAATTAACTTCTTAAAAGAAAAGATTAACATCTAAGCATAAAAAAGCCGCGAAATTCGCGGCTTTTTTCTGTGCTTTGTCTCTATAGGAGAGACTAGAGTGAGGTTAATAAAGTTATTTAAAACCTAACATCAACTGTATCCAACCCGCAAAAGCACCCGTTACCCCACCAAGTACAATCAAAATCCACTCATCTTCTCTAAAGGCAGGACGCAACAAATTTTGAAACTCCATCGGGGTTAGCTTTTTCATCCGTTCCAAAAACAAGGCATTGACCTTTGCTGCACGACTTTCGTTAAGCTCAGGGTCAGAAATCGGCACCATAGTTGCTTCAATTGACTTATCAATAATCGTGTCTTTGAGTTTAGCATACTCCTCCCAACCCATGGTCATTTGCAAAGCAGTACGCACAATGGGGGTATCTAGCATTTTGCTCACATGACGTTTAACCACTTTGCGAGTCTTTTCGGCTTTAGGGCCAAACATCATTTCATTCATAATTTGTTTAAGGGTAAATAACTCACGGGTACTCACATGAGAAAATACCTCTGACACTTCAGCTTGACGACGCATAAACGCGCCATGAAAAGTCATGCCCATGATTTTTTTAGGCTCTATGGGGTTAAATACCATCCATATCGCAATCCAATTAGTCAACAAGCCCCACAAAGCCGCCCAAAAAACTAGCGTCCAATGCCACGGTACAACTAACCATACCAACATTTGAATCAAGCCAAAAAACAAACCAATAAAAAAGCTAATATGCCAAATAAAATTGATTTCTTTTTGACCTACTCGCAAAAACATTCTTACCATTAAGGCTCGGTCATTTTCCATTTGCGATACTACCATTTGGCGCATATCAACCAAGTTTTCAACATTAAAGGTAAGCTCTGTTACTAAATCCTCCATGACTTGTGGCACTTGTTTGCGCACATGGCTATAAACGCGACGTTTGATACCTGCAGGCAGATTTTCCCACAAGGTTTGATTACGCTCTAACATAATCTCATCAATAAAATCTTCGACATTTTCCATCATTGCTTCACTAACAAATTCGGCCATTTCGTCTGGTTTCATCTCCCTAAAAAACTCATCTAATGAGCCAATTTTAGATAAGGATTGGTCAACCAAAATACCCGAAATTTTGCCAGCTTTGCGTGGCACAATACCTTGCCAACCGACAGGCAAGCGTCCAAGATGAAAGCCCCAAAAGGTAATCGGATAAAACACCATTTTGAGTGCCATCCACACATGAAGCCATGTGACAACAGAGGCTACAATAGGAATCGTAATAAAACCCCAAAAATCGGGACGAGCAAGAATTTGCTGCCAAATATTAGCAAGTGTATCCATTAAATACGGCCACCTTATAAAATATTAACTCTTAATCAAACACTTTTAATGCAGTACTAAAACTCACAAATACTTTAGGCGCAGCAGGCACCCCCTCTTTAGCACCACCATCTACTTTACGTGAAAAGCCAGAGCCCATGCCTACCGATATAGTTTTGCGAGTATGTTGATTAACCCATTGATAACTAATATCTAATCCAGCTCCATTGCGATGATATTCATCACCATTATAAGAAGAAGCCATCACTTGACCTAAAAATGCACCAACAAAATAGCCAGACGCATCGCGTGGACTAGTCACAGGATAACGCCATCCCATATTAAATGCTGCACCTGCATGGGACTCTAAAAATTTGCCTGTACGAAAATAAAAATTACCTAAATCAGTTACGCTTTCTATATTAATGTTGAGCATATCATCAAATAAGCCTACCCCCACATAAGTAGAAACAGGCTTGAGTTTAGTCATCACTTGCTGAGCTTTTTGACTATACGTTAGTGGAGCTGGCTCAGTCGCTTGCTCTTCTTCGGCCATGGCAACCGTAGCCATCAAACAAGGGATAATTGCCAACAAAGAAAGATAACGAGCCATAAAAAAATCCTCAATCAAAATACGCTCAGATTAGAACTTACGCCTTTTACCAAAAGCTTATATTAAGCAAAGTCGAAACAAGCACGTTTTGTGAACATATAACCGCTTAAAACGGTTTACATGCAAACAAACAATAGCCGCGTAAGTCCAAAGATGTTATTGAGGCTTATGCTATATGGTCATAAGCCTACTATTGTTATTACAAACACTGTCTTTACAACAGTATTATTTTTATTTTGGTTTATGTTTATGAATCACCTGTTCTGGACTGGTAATTTTTTGTGGCAACAAAGCTCCCACTATCATACCCACAATAGCCGCCACTAAACCAGCCAATTGAGGTGGCCATAAACCTTCGGGAGCAATGGCTTCTAAAAACAACCAAACCGTTAAACCACTTACCATCGAAAATATCGCCCCTTGTGTGCTGGCCTTTGACCAATATACACCTGCGGCAAGCGGAACAAATGCCACAACTAAAGTGACTTTATAGGCATTTTCTACCATTTCAAAAATGGAAGAATTAGAATTTAAAGCAAATAATGTCACAAAACAGCCAAAGATTAACACGACTCCACGAATAATCCACAAAAAGCGTGTATCAGAAACATTACCCAAAAAAGGGCGCAAAATATTTTCGGTAAAAATCGTCGATGGAGCTAACAAAGTTCCCGATGCCGTACTCATAATGGCAGACAATAATGCACCAAAAAACATTACCTGAGCCAACATCGGCGTATGTTGCAAAATTAAAGTAGGCAATACTAATTGACTATCACTTTCGAGTAACTGACTTGTCATCTTTTCATCTATTAAAAACGCGGAATAAGCCAAAAAAATGGGAATAAACGCAAACAGAAAATACAAAGTACCACCTAAAACTGCGCCACGTACTGCGGTATTTTCATCTTTAGCAGACATTACCCGTTGAAACACGTCTTGCTGCGGAATAGACCCCAAGGCTAATGTGACAAAAGCACCCACAAAGGCCAAAATACCCGCTAAAGTTGGTTCTGGCCAAAAGTTAAATTTATCTGCTTGGGCAGCGTGTTCAATCACCGCCATTGTGCCACCATTGATTTCACCTGTAACCACATATCCTACATACAACATACCCAACACAATAATAATCATTTGCATAAAATCTGTTAAAGCAACCGACCACATACCACCATAAATGGTATAAATAATAACGATGGCTGCCCCTAATACAATACCTACATCTTGAGTAATTGCACCCTGTGACAAGACATTAAACACTAAACCCAAAGCAATCATTTGTGCCGATACCCATCCTAAGTAGGACAGCATAATGGCAACAGAGGTTGCTAACTCCACGCCACGACCATATTTTTGTTTAAAAAAATCACCAATTGTCACTAAGTTTTTGCGATATAAATGGCGCGCAAAAAACAATCCGACAAAAATCAAACACAAAGAAGCTCCAAAGGGATCAGCTACAATGCCTCCTAAACCATCAGTAATAAAGGTTGAAGAAGTCCCTAATACCGTTTCAGAACCAAACCATGTAGCAAATACCGTTGCTGTTGTAATGTGCAAAGGCAAACGTCTGCCTGCCACAATATAATCGGTACTATTGTGTACACGTCTTGCAGCGTACAAACCTACTCCAATAGATAACAATAAATATAATGCGACAAAGACATTTAACATGGCGTTCCTCTTAACACGCTAATTTCCACTTGGTATGGCTAATAATTAAAACCAAGCGCGATTCTAAAATCTAATCCACAAAAAGTCGCGTTTTTTAAGCAATTATTTCAAAACCTAATGTTTTAATGGCTTGTTGATAGCTAAAAGGGACTCCTTGCACCGAATACGCAGAACTTTCGCGTCTGTGCCAATAATGTTTGCGCAAGCTATCAAAAGCTAAGGCACGTTTGTTACAGTCTGATTCATGCAAGGTATTTCTAAATGCCTGATTATCTTTGGCAATCGGATAAATGGTCTGCAATAGTTGTGCATAATTTTGCCATAAAACCACTTTATTAGGCCAAGCTAAAACTTGTTGACTATTAGGTAAAAAATCTCTTAATTGGTGTTGTGGCACAACATCATAAAACTTACATAAGGCTTGATAAATCATTTCTGTACCACGGCATTTTCCTTCTAGGCTATAGCCTGCAATATGCGGCGTAACAAGATCAGCCCTATTTGCTAAAGCAACATTTACTAATGGCTCATCTTCCCACACATCTAACACTAAACCCGTTATAACATGAGGTTTTTGTGTCATGAATGCTAGCAATGCCTGATTATCAATCACAGCACCACGACCTGAGTTAAGCAGAATTACGCTTTGTTTTAATTTTCCCAAGTTGTTTTCATTTAACAAATGAAAACTTGGATAAGCACCTGTTTTGGTCAAAGGTGTATGCAAAGAAACAATATCAGCCTGTTGTAATAAAACTTCTAGCTCAACTTGCTCAATAGCAGTGTGCTGGGTAAAAGGGTCATAACCTATGACTTTAAACCCTAATTTTTGAGCAAAACGTGCCAATAAACTACCAACATTACCTAAGCCAATGATACCTAAGACTTTATGTGACAACTCTAAATTTTTGTTTTTACTTAAATATGCCAAGGCTGCAAACACATATTCAACAACACTTTGCGCGTTACAGGCAGGCGCAGTGCGCCATGTAATAAGTTGCGAATCTAACCACTGCTTATCAAGATGGTCATCGCCAATCGTTGCACTACCCACAAAACGCACGCGACTTTCTTGTAATAATTGCGCATTGACTGGTGTGACGGAGCGCACCAACAATACATCCGCCGCTTTGACGTCTGAAACTGACAACTGACGACCTGCCCCTTTATGCAATTTGCCTAAATGTGCAAAAAAAGGGTCCAATAAGGCAATGTTTTCATCGGCCACAATATACATAATTCATTACTCAGTTGATTTAAGTCCAACACTTACAACAACAACCCTGTCATTTTTGCTCAAAAAAAAATCAAAATAGCGTTTTTTTTGCAAGCTGTTGGACAAAATAAACAAACAGCCTTTGACTAAAAGGTACTGCTTGTGCGTTAATCTTAGGTGTAGCTTTTTATAATTTGCTTGTTTATCGCTCAATTTTGCTTTTTTGACGATAATGATGCAATGTTACTCATAAAAGGGTTTATTTTCTCAGCTCTTTTAATTAAAAACAGGTAAGGTTTTTACATTTGGGTAGCGTATTTATTAACGGATTCATCAAGACCATTGTGAGTTACACTTATACTTGCAGTCTAATAACTAATTGGCTTCAGCCAAAAGCTAAGCAATCTGCTAATAAATCGCTAAGACTTTTTAACCATAGCGACTGATGAACATTATGAACAAGGGATATTCTTTTTTATTAATTGGCTGTTTAGCAGCCACATTCAGCACTTCTTCTTTTGCTGCGGGTGAGTCTAGCTTGCCATCTGATCTTCAAGATCTTAAATCCGAAGTACTTTCACTCAATCGAGACATTACCCAACTCGAAAATGAATTGCTCTTTCCTAGCTCTAGCACCACTGTTTTAATTGGCCTAAATGCTGGCAGTAAAATGCGCTTGGTGGATGTTAAACTCAGTATTGATGACCAAGTAGTGAGCTACCATGCTTATTCCGAACAAGAAATTGCTGCACTTAACAAAGGTGGCTTGCATCGCTTATTTTTAGGTAATGTTAGCAGTGGAACACACTCTATCAAAGCGGCTATTACAGCCTATGACGCCGATGGAAAAGATTTTCAACGTGCAGTCGGTTATAACTTTAACAAAAATAATTTACGAAAAATTCTAGAAATTAAAGCAGGTGATGACAGCACACGCTCTGAACCCGCTGTCTTTAGTTTTCGTGAATGGGAAAGCAAAAACTAAGTTTGTAACTTTGTAAACAATGACATTTTGTTGTATTGGCTTAGAAGCTAGCAAACATAGTTAAGTCAAATACCATGTACAGACTGGTTGATATTTAAAATAAACAAGTCTTTAAGGTATTGTTACTGGAACAACACACGATGATAAAGCGAATCATGGAACACAAGCAGCGACTTTCTATTATTGCGCTCGCTGTCACTCTGTCGAGCCAGTCCGCTTGGGCTGTTGATTTAAATAAGCGTCTAGACGTATCCACCGACACTCGCGAACCAGTTTTTGGTCAAATTTATTATGACTATCACATGGGGCAACGCTTTTCTGCATTAAACGCTATTTTATTAGAAAAAAATAAAGGTATGTTTAGTGACGAAGATCCCGAAACTGAAAGCATTTTAGGCGATTTATATACTGAGTTCGGTTTACCTCGCGAAGCAGACGTTGCCTTATCACGGGTTCAAGCTCAAGACATTCCATCTAGCACTCGCAATATGCCTTGGTTACGTTATGCCGAATATCTATCTAAACTAGGCAATGATGTAACCACCGAAAATTATTTGCGTAAACCACCGCAAAATTTGACCAATCAACAAGAATCTCAACGTCGATTACTATTATCTAATGTATTGATTCGCAAAAAAAATTATGCTGAAGCTATTTCTCTATTATTAGATATGCCTACCAAAGGTGCAACTGGCAGCTATGGTTTGTACAATTTAGGGGTTTCTTATATACAAGAAGGTCAAATTGATTTAGGTATTAAACAACTAAACGACATGATTCGTTTGGCTAATAACGACAACGAGAGTCTTGACCTTAAAGACAAAGCAGCTCTAACTATTGCTCATCGTTATTTACAAGATGGTAATTATGCAGGCGCACGTGACTCTTTAATGCGTATTCGCCTAAAAGGCCCTTATAGTAATGCCGCCCTACTCGCTCTTTCCTATTCTTATTATTTAAACAATCAATATCAAGAAGCCTTACCTGCGGCCTTAGAGTTACACGCACGCAATCCTGCTGACCCTGCTGTACAAGAAGCCTTTTTGCTTGCTAGTCGTATTTATGAAGATGTAGGTGCAAATAACCAAGCCTTATCAAGTTATCGTGTTGCAACTATGACGCTGCGCGATCAACTGCTTGAGTTAGAGCGCACTGCCCGTCGTATTGATGAAGACAAATGGCCAGATGTCTTATCGCCAATGCGTGTTAACACGAATGAAGCTGACCCATTAAATATCAAGGTGATTCCTGCCACTAATGATGCCGTTATTGCAGGTTTATTTGCCAAACTCTTTGCTTCTTCACAGTTTCATGAGGAGTTTAAGGCCTATCGTCAACTGCAACGTATGCAAGAATTACTTGATGTACGTCTGCGTGATTTAGCAGCTTTAGAACAAGTTGCCACACAATTAGAAGCACGCAAAGCTCAATTACCAGAGTTTAATCGCAAACTTGCCTCTTTGCGTGAGGCTTATGGTAGTGCCATCAAAAATTGGCAAAACATTCAACTTCGTACCAAACAAATGGCGAATAATGCCGACTTTTATACCGAAGCTGCCACTCAAGCAGAAACGGCACGTTTACAACAAATCAACCGTTTATCGCGCAAAGTTAATAAACTTGGTTTAGATGAAAAACAAGCGCAAGAGCTTAGTAATAGACTTGATCGTTTACGCGATTTAACACAGTTTGAAATTGCACGTCATGCTGGTTCACGTGACGAAATGTATCAAAGAATACAAGAAGCCACCGAACAACTGCGTGACACCAAACAACGTTTAGCCGCCCTTGATGCTTTGCTTGCCGACAATCAAACCATTATTCAAAAAAACAATAGCAATAAGTTTGCATCTATGCGCACTAAAATTGCCCAGCTTAAAGAACAAATTGCCAATGAACGCAAAGTGTATCAAACACACTTAAGAGGCTTAGCCAAAGATTTATTAGAAGAACATCGTCAACGATTAACGACGTATATCACCGAAACCTATCTAGGGATGGAGCGTGTTGAACAAAATCTCGCTCCAGCCCCCACAAAAGCCAGTGATAAATTATGATTGCCAAAAATTCTTTTTATCGGCTGACCCCTCTTGCGGTGGCCATGACTTTATTAAGTGCATGTAGCTCTGCACCAAATGCACCTACCTATGTAATTCAACAACCTGCGCCTGTCAAAACCTTAGCCAATTTAGACACTAGTGCTATTTCTATTATTGACGATGCCAGTTTTAAAGCCTCAGACACTACTAAATCCAAAACTGGTGGCGGCCGCTCTGCGGATGTGGTAGCAGAGTATTTAGAAGCTAATCAACGCTCCCCGCACAGTCTTGATGCGATGATCAATAAACAACTTAACGATGCCTTGTATGAGCGTTTAGTGGCTGATGCCAAAAAAGCAGGCAATCCTAGCACTGCAACAGCTTATTTAAATGTCGCACGTCGCCTTAAGACTAGTTCTACCGCTAGTTTAGAAGAAGCCGAACGCGAATTACTCAATAAAAATATTACGTTTTATCAAGACCTTCTTGAGCGAGCAACTACAGATAATGCCAAGGCAGACATTTATTACGAGTTAGCCAAAAATTATGATTTGCTAACCCAAAAAGATGAGTCTATTGCAGCATTAAAAACATTGGCAGCAAATTACCCCAATGCCAGCCAAATCACTGAAGTACGCTTTAGACTGGCCGAAAATGCCTTTGCCACTAATCGCTTTGCCGAAGCGGCTGATTATTATGCGCAAGTATTAGAGAACAAAAATTCAAACTTTTATGACCAGTCACTTTACAAACGTGCATGGTCGTTATATCGCATTTCTGATTTTGATACCGCTTTACCATTATTTTTTAGCTACGCGGATAAGATTTGGGTAAAAACATCCAAAACGCCACAAGAATCTGAAGCACTACAAAATGCCTTGGACGTGATTAGCTTATCATTTATTCAATTAGATGGTGCGCGTTCCTTAGATGCCTATTTCGATAAAGTAGGCACTAAGTTTTACGAGTCGATTATTTACAACCGAGTTGCTAAAACATATATCGACAAGAAAATCTATAAAGAAGCCGCTGAAATTTATGAAGCCTATATTCGTCGTCATCCCTTTGACCCCGAAGCACCTGAGCTCAGCTCCGCAATTATTAACACCTATGATTTAGGTGGATTTCCTAAGGATGTCATGCTTGCAAAAGAGCAATATGTTCAACATTACAATGCCGAAAGTACCTATTGGAAACAAGCCAGCCCCGAAATGCGTGAGCGTCTCAGTCCCACTTTGGAAGGCCATATTGTTGATTTAGGGAAGCATTATCATGCTACAGCTCAAGAAACAGGCCAAGTTACTGACTACCAAAAAGCAGCCAAATGGTATCGTGCACATTTAGCACTTAACCCTAAAGAAGAAGACGCGATTGCTGTTAATTATTTGCTTGGCGAAGTATTGTACGCTGCCAAAAACTATACTGACGCAATTCTTGAATTTGAAAAAACCGCCTACGATTATCCGACACACGCAAAATCTAAAGATGCTGCTGAATTTGCTTTAATCTGTTATCAAGATTGGGATAAATCATTAGCTAATGACATGGAAGCGCGTAAAGGCATTATGCCTCAACGTGTTACCAGCACAATTAAATACGCAGAAAAGTTTGCTGAAGACAAAAATACAGCTATTGTGATGCAAGGTTTGATTCAATATCTTTATGAAAATTATAAAGATTATGATGACAACGTCAAAAAGCTCAGTGTAGATATTGAAGCTCAAGTTAAGCGTATTGTGGCAACTTTCCCACAACAAAAAAGTTCTGCGCTACTACTTCAGGGGCTAACAAACCTCTATTTGCATTTTAACGACCATGAAAGCGCTGTTCGTACAGCAAAAGCATTACTTGCTATAGAGCCGCCCGTTGACGAAAAGCTACGTTTAGAGTCAGCTACTGTGATCGCAGATGCTCAATTTGATAAAGGTAATTTTGAAGAAGCAGACAAAGCTTATCAACAAGTTCTTGCCTTTAATATTACCGACCCCAAACAAAAGGCCGTTTATCAAGACCGCCTTGCAACGACCTATTATCGTCAAGCCGAAAAATTACGTGACGATAAAAACCCAGAACAAGCCTCACAAATATTCTTAAAAGCAGCGGACATGGCTAGTGATGCCAAACTCAAAGCAACGGCCAGTTTTGATGCGGCAGATGTTTTGTATAAAGCCGAAAAATATGCCGAAGCGATTCCAGTGATGATTGCCTTTAAAAGCAAAAATCCAGATAGCCCACAAGCACAAGATATGCTCGAAAAATTGGCATTTGCATATGAAAAATCAGGTGACTTAAGTAATGCTGCACAGCAATTCCAAGCGATTGCTGCACGTGATGCCAAAAAGAATCCCAATGCGGCCCGTGAAGCAACATGGGCAGCGGCAGAGACTTATGAAAAGGCTAAACAACCTGAGCAAGCACTCAAAATCTATCAACAAGTGATTGCCGATGCTAGCAACCCTATTGATTTGCGTGCTGAGGCATATCATCGCAGCTACGAATATTACAGCAAAAACAATCAAACCGAAAACATTCAAAATACTCTCAAAGGGATGGCGCAGTTTTACGATAAACTCGGCGACAAAGCACCTCCTCGAGTAAAATATTTTGGCGCGATGGCTCACTTTAAACTTGCTCAACCTGTTTATGACAGTTTTGCCGCTATTCCGCTAACACAGCCACTTAAAGCTAGCCTTGCTCCCAAAAAGAAAGCTATGCAATTGGCCATCAACACTTACAACAAAGTGGCCAGCATTGGGGTTGCAGAATTTACAACTGCCGCTAACTATCAACAGGCACTCATTTACCAAAAGCTTGCTGCTGATTTAATGAACAGCGAAAAGCCCAAAAATATGAGTGACTTAGAGTTAGAGCAATACACGATTTTGCTTGAAGAACAAACTGAACCTTTCAATCAAAAAGCGATTGATATTTACAAAGCCAATGCGAATCTTGTAACCCAAGAAGTGTACGATACCTTTGTACAAAAAAGTTTTGCTGCCCTAGCCGAGTTAGAGCCTGGTCGTTATAACAAAAACGAACAGCTTGAAGACGCTATCAACGAGATTTATTGAGGAAGCATACATGTTTGCGTCTAAAAAACTAGGACTTACTTTAGTTATCAGCACTCTACTAGCTGCTTGTGCCTCTACGCCTAAAGCTCCAAACACGGCAGTTGAGGCGACGTCTGGCACAACAGAAAGCAACGAACTAGATTTAGAAAAAATGGCCAAAGAACGTGCCGCTCAAGGTTTAAGTGCACGCAAAACAGAAGAACAAGAAGTTCATAAAAACATCAGTGATAGTTCTCAAGAACCACAATTAAGCACTATCAGTGAAGAATTAAAAGCACTTGCTGCGCCTGTCGCCAATGACTACCAACGTGCGGTTGTACTCATGAAGTCTAATCAATTAGACGAAGCATTTGCTTTATTTGAGGTTGTGCATCAAAAAGCACCACAGCTTGCAGGTCCATTGCTCAACCAAGCCTTAATTCATGTGCAACGCCAGCATTTCAAAGAAGCAGCAGCTCTTTTAGAACAAGCTGTCACTGCCAATAGCAAAAATCCTTATGCTTATAACTTACAAGGCTTTGTTTATCGCCAACTGGGTCAATTTAAAAATGCACGTAGTGCCTACGAAATGGCTTTACAACTTAGCCCTAACTATGCCAAAGCCCATTTTAATCTTGGCGTATTAGCAGAATTGTATTTGCAAGACTTACCTTTAGCATTAACACATTTTAACGCTTATCAAAAAGCCCAAAAACAGGAAGATGCGACCGTTGCTAAATGGATTGTTGACCTGCAAAAACGTACAGGTGTATATCAAGCACCTGCTAAAAAACAAGCGCCAAGTCAAGAAATTATCGAAACACCTGCTCCTGCCGAAGCAACAAGCGTAAACAGCAGCACAGAAAACAAAAATACTTCGCCAGAATCACAGGCAGAGACTGCCACTTCTACGCAAGACACCGTAAAATCAGAAGCAACTGAGACAACAACGGCCGTAGGAGCACAACCATGAATCCAAAGACTTTATTAGTATGTCTAACTTGCCTTAGTGTGACTAATATTGCAATTGCTGCCGAAAAATCAAAACCCGTCCAAAAAGAAAGTTCAACCAGTGTTGATATTTCTAACGGAACAGATATTGTCGGCAGTAAAGATGCCCCCTTGGTATTAAATATTGTGCCATGGAAAGAGAAAGAGCATACCTTACCCAAAAACCCTTTGTCTCCTTCCGTATTACAACAGAGCGCGAAGCCGATTGACCCAGACGTTGAGTTACGCGAAACAGGCTATTCACGCGCATTACAAGAACTACTTCCCCTTTCAACGGTAAATCCGTAATTTTTATTTAACAGGAGTATTTTTATGTCAATCATTAAGTTTATTCAAGATGGTGGTTTTTTTATGTACCCCATTCTCTTGATTATGTTTGTTGGTTTAGGCATGGCTATTGAGCGTATTATGTTTTTGAATCGCGTCAAAAATGCCAACAAAGCACTTTGGGATGACGTCTATCCATCTATTCAAAAAGGTGATACCGAAAAAGCTCTCAAAGCAGTCAAAGACAACGAAACCGAAATTGGCCGTATTTTAGAATACGGCTTAACTCGTAACCGTAATGCTAAAGATGTTCAAGATGTAGAAACCGCCATGGAAGAAGCGCTAATGGAAGTCATGCCTCGTTTAGAAGCACGTACACCTTTTATTGCTACTTTTGCCAACGTAGCTACTTTGTTAGGTTTGTTAGGTACGGTTCAAGGTCTTATTAACGCTTTTGCGGCGATTGCTAATGCTGACCCAGCTCAAAAAGGTGACTTGCTCTCTAGCTCTATTTCTGTAGCTATGAACACAACGGCCTTTGGTTTGATGGTTGCTATTCCTTTATTATTAGCCTACGCCTTCTTACAAAGCCGTACTGGTGAAGTGGTAGAAAGCTTAGAAATGGCTTCGATTAAACTCCTCAATGCCTTACGTCAAATCCGTAACAACGCTTAAGACAAACTTTTAATTTTTGCGTTGATACAGAAAAAGAGGAATTGATTATGCGGTCACGCTCTAAAAATCGTGACACGAATCCGGAGCTAGACATCACCTCATTTATGAATTTGATGGTGATTCTAATCCCATTCTTGTTACTAGAAGCTGTTTTTACCCAGCAAGCCGTATTGCAAGTACTGATGCCGAATGGTGATGGTGCAGCAGCTGACGACACTAAAAAACCGCCTTTAGTATTAGAAGTAATGGTTTACAAAGACAAATTTTTGGTGGCTGACCGTCAAACAGGGCCACTCAAAACCATTTCTCTCAATACCAAAGGCGAATTTGACTACAAAGCACTTAATGACTATTTGCGTACCATTAAGACTCAATATCCATTAATAACAGAGGCCAGTATTTTGTTAGAACAAGATACTGCTTATGAAAAACTTATTCATACTATGGATGCCGTGCGCATTGTTGTCAGTACCGAAACAGGGATTGAAGCCAAATATGCATTGTTTCCCGATATTAGTATTGGTGATGCACCAGCCGAGGAAATTGGAGGTGCTAAATGAAGCAAAAAAGCCCACGTGTTAAACGACACGAACGCTTGCAAAAACGGATTAAAGGTCAAGCAAACCTTAACTTAACCTCGTTGATGGATATTTTTACTATTTTGGTTTTTTTCTTATTAGTAAGCTCTAGCAACCCATCCAAGCTACCTAATGCTGATAGAATTAAACTACCAACTTCTATTGCTCAAACCGAACCTAAGGACACCTTAGTGGTAATGGTTACTAAGCAAGAAGTCATGGTACAAGATATGAAAGTTGCTTCATTAAGTGAAGTTTCAGCCACTACAGGTGATTTAATCCCAAGTTTGGCAGCAGAACTTAAATATCGTGCGTCAAGAACAGTTGCACCACTCAATGAGCAAGGTATTCCTGAACGAGAAATTACGATTTTGAGCGATGAAAAAACACCTTATAGTGTGATTCGCAAGATTATGGCCACTTGTAGTCAAAATGATTATGCCAAAATCTCCTTTGCAGTCATACGGGGAGGTAAACAATAATGTCCACACATTTAATCAGCGGTTTTTTGCCGTGGGATGAACTTCCCGAACATAGCAACCGAGCGAAAAAAATTAACTTTATCGCGTTTGGTTTAGCTATTGTGTGTTTTGTTATTATCCCCTTTATTAAAGTACCTCCGGTACCACGTACCGATGTTAAAGTACCTGAACGTATTGCACGTATGGTAGAAAAAAAGGTAGTTTTGCCTCCCCCTCCTCCTAAATTGCCTGAAGTCAAAAAAGAGGAGAAAAAGGAAGCTAAAGCAGAAGATAAACCCAAAATCGAAAAGCCAAAGCCCATTGAAAAAGAACCTGTTGCTAAAGCTAAAGAAGTTAGCAAAGCCAAAGAAGTTGCCCAAAAGCAGATTTCCGAGGTTCAAGATGCTCTAGCTGACTTACGTGACATGGAAGTTATGGCTTTATCCAAAGACGTTGGTGCACTTCAAAAAGATGCGGGTAATGCTCCAGCAGGTACTAGCCGTAATATGTTAACCAGCAAAGCAGGTGCTGGCTCTGGTGGTGTGGCTTATGGTGGCAAAGTTAGCTCGGGCTTTGGTGGTGGTGTTGCTGGCGGCAGTGGTAGCAAAGGCAACCTTAATTTAGGTAGCAAAGGCACTACCAATATGCAAGGTAAGCAAATTACTGCAGCAGGCAATGGTGCTGGTGAACGCTCGCGTGCCGAAAGCGGCACTGGCAAACGGACTCAAGAAGACATCCGTCGTGTCTTTGACCAAAATGGTGGCCGCCTCAATAGTGCTTATCAACGTGCACTTAAAGATGACCCCAGTATGGAAGGTGTGATTCGCTTAAAACTCACTATTGATCCCAGTGGTAAAGTCACCAGTTGTGAGATTGCATCTAGCGATTTAAACAACCCCAAACTTGAGTCACAAATTGTGACCTTGGTAAGAGGCTTCAATTTTGGTGCAGACGAAGTAGAAGTGTGGAAAGGCACTTATCCGCTCAATTTGTATCCACAATAAAACTTTTACCTCAAAAAAGGCGCGATTTCGCGCCTTTTTTTATCTGAATGTATTGAGATTTAGTGACAATTTTAATTTTTTAGAGTACCATTGCCGCCCTATTGGAGGTGTGGCCGAGCGGTTTAAGGCACCGGTCTTGAAAACCGGCGACGGTTTACCCCGTCCGTGAGTTCGAATCTCACCGCCTCCGCCAATATTTTTTGCTTAGACCTCACAAGGGCAAGCATAGCTACGCGCTAATCTTTATTTCTGATTTACGTGCCCTAGCGTTTATGCAAATACGCTAAAACACTATAACTTGGCTTTATTCGTAAATTGATGACCTTCTTTGTTATACACTATCAGGACACCCCTGTAGTGCACGGATGTTTTTTTAGTTAATTGGGCCTCATACCATGAGTCAAACTACTGTCAATGCTCCTTCTTTTGTAAAAAATCAAAAACTTATTGCTTGGGTTGCAGAAATCGCAGCTCTTACTCAACCAGACCGCATCGAGTGGTGTGATGGTAGCGAGGAAGAAAACCAACGCTTATTAGACCTCATGGTCAGCACAGGGATGATGAAGAAATTAAATCAAGAAAAACGTCCTAATTCCTATTTAGCTAGTTCTGATCCTTCTGACGTTGCTCGCGTCGAAGAGCGTACTTTTATCTGTTCTGCTAAGCGTGAAGATGCTGGCCCAACAAACAACTGGGAAGATCCAGTTGTAATGCGTACAAAATTAAATGGCTTATTTGAAGGCTGTATGCGTGGTCGTACCATGTATGTTGTACCCTTCTCTATGGGGCCATTAGGCAGCCATATTGCTCAGATCGGTATTGAATTATCTGACAGTCCTTACGTTGTTGTGAATATGCGTATTATGGCGCGTATGGGCAAGGCTGTTTATGACGTATTGGGTGAAGACGGCAGTTATGTGCCTTGCGTACACACTGTTGGTAAGCCAATTTTAACCGCTGCTGACGATGTTAAATGGCCATGTAACCCAGAAAAATACATTGTGCATTATCCAGAGACTCGCGAGATTTGGTCTTTCGGTTCTGGTTATGGTGGAAATGCCTTATTGGGCAAAAAATGCTTAGCCTTACGTATTGCTTCCGTTATGGGTCGCGATCAAGGTTGGTTAGCTGAACATATGTTAATTTTGGGCGTTACTAACCCACAAGGCGAAAAACACTACGTTGCTGCTGCTTTCCCATCTGCCTGTGGTAAAACAAACTTTGCGATGTTAGTACCGCCAGCAGGTTTTGAAGGCTGGAAAATTGAAACTGTAGGCGACGACATTGCTTGGATCAAACCTGGTACTGATGGTCGTTTATACGCAATCAACCCAGAAGCTGGTTTCTTTGGTGTTGCACCTGGCACAAACACCACAACCAATCCAAACTGTATGGCAACATTAGATAAAAACGTTATCTTTACCAACGTTGCATTAACAGATGATGGTGATGTTTGGTGGGAAGGTTTAACCAAAACTGCTCCAGCACATTTAATTGACTGGACTGGCCAAGATTGGACACCTGACTGTGGCCGCAAAGCTGCTCATCCAAACTCTCGCTTCACGGTTGCTGCTGCCCAATGTCCCTCTATTGATGCTGATTGGGAAAATCCAAATGGTGTACCAATCTCTGCATTCATTTTCGGCGGTCGTCGTGGCGACACCATGCCTTTAGTAGTTGAAGCTGCTGATTGGCAAGCAGGTGTTTATAAAGCCGCAACGATGGGCTCTGAAACCACTGCTGCTGCTGTTGGCCAACAAGGTGTTGTTCGTCGTGACCCATTTGCGATGTTACCTTTCTGTGGTTACCACGTAGGTGATTATTTTGCTCACTGGTTAGCTTTGGGTGAAAAATTACAGGCTTCTGGCGCAACTTTACCACGTATTTTTAACGTTAACTGGTTCCGTACAGACGAAAATGGCAAGTTTATCTGGCCAGGTTTTGGTCAAAACATGCGCGTTTTAAAATGGATCATTGATCGTTGTGAAAATCGTGCTCAAGGCGAAGAGACGCCTATTGGTATCGTTCCTCGTTATGCCGATTTATTGTGGGAAGGTTCTGAGTTTAGCGCAGAACAATACACACAAGTGACTAGCCAAGATAAAGCAGCATGGCAACGTGAATTAGCCAGCCATGATGAATTATTTGCTAAAATCGCAGACAAGTTACCTGCAAGCTTAAAAGCTCGTCGTACTGTCTTAGGCGAAAAAATCGGGGCTTAATAAGCCATCAATAAAAAAGGACGCTAATGCGTCCTTTTTTATTATAAATACGCCTCACAGCTATCAACATCTAATTGCTCTGGCTTTAAAAAGCGATTGGCATATTCATACCAAACACGTGCTTGCAAAAAGAGTTGATACAAGTCAGGGTCAATATGATTCTGATCGCGCATTCTTTGCATAATGCTTAACGCTTGGGAAATTTTCATTGCTGGCTTATATGGCCGCTCACTGGCCGTTAACGCCTCAAAAATATCAGCAATTGCCATCATGCGCGCTGGCCACGACATTTGCTCTCGTTTTAAGCCTTTCGGGAAACCCGTACCATCCATTTTTTCATGATGCCCACCTGCATATTCTGGTACACGCTTTAAGTTTTTAGGGAAAGGTAAAGACTCCAACATTTGAATAGTGACTTTCATATGGTCATTAATTTTTTGACGCTCATCAAAAGTAATGGTGCCGCGCTCAATGCACAAAAACTCTATTTCTTTTTCTGAAAGTAACGGTTGTGCTTGCCCATGATGATCCATATATGTTCGTTGACTAATTTCTTTGATGCGTTGTTTCGCCTCAGCACTCATAAACTCGCCACCTTTATTGGCAACCTCAATAAAAGCACACTCCTCTTTTAGCGTTTGAATAAGTTGGTTGAGCTGTTGTTGTAAAGTTTCTTGTTGGGAGGGATCAATCAGCATTTGTTTGATATATTGCGTTTCTGTTTGAGACATTAACGCCACAAAACGTGCTTTGACCGTTTCTATACCATCATTTAATAAATGTAATTTGGTTGCTTTATCTAATAAATAATCAGGTGTTGCCAATTTACCACAATCATGTAACCACGAAGCAACCCGTAATTCGTACCAGTCACTTTCATCCAAATTAAAATCTTTTAATGCCCCTTCTTTAGAGTCACAGGCGGCTTGGGCAATTAGCTCAGTTAAAGCAGGTACTCGTTGGCAATGCGCTGAAGTATGTGATGATTTGGCGTCAATTGCTTGGGCAATTACTTGGATAAACGCATCTAATAAATTTTTATGATCTTGCAATAAAATTTGGTTTTCTAACGCAATCGCTGCGCTTGACGCTAATGCAGCAACAATTGGTTCTAAATTATGTGAAAAAGAAATGGTCTGACCAGTGTTTTTATCTTTAGCATTCACCAACTGTAATACACCAATGACTTCATTAAGATGGTTACACAAAGGGACGGTTAGAAATGATTTGGAACGATAATTAGCACGCGCATCAAAAGCCTTAGTCCCTGAGAAATCAAGATGCTCAGCATAGTAAGCATCTTCAATATTTTCCATTTTTTTAGTTAATGCCGTGTAAGTAGCAATATTATTATGATTTGGCGAGCCATCTTCTCGATACAGTGGCAACGGCGCAAAAGGAATTTTACGTCCAGAAGAACCGCCCAACGTCAGATTTAAAGAGTTATTACGTAAAATTTCAAACTCTAAGACATGATGTCCTGCTTTTTCTTTTAACAGATATAAGGTTCCACCATCCGCATGGGTAATGTCTTGGGCGGCATCTAATATTTTTTCAAACAACCGCGCACTATTGCGCTCACTCGACAAGGCCATACTGATTTCAATCAGTTGCCAAAAAATGTCTTTATCCAGTGACGGGAAGGTATTGGCCATGATAGTTACAACTGCTTAACGAATATACATTCTAGTACTTACGCGGTTATCGCTTATTTGCTCACACGGCAACCGTTTTAACGGTTTTATGTTCACAAAACGCGCTAATTTCGGTGAAATGCGTAAGTCCCACACACCTTACTTTAGCACAAAACAACGCTTTTCGCGCTTATTCTCAACTCCTGATATAATCTCTTATCTTTTTTTAATACCAGACTTTATTATGACTGTTGTTCGTACCCGAATTGCTCCTTCTCCAACTGGCTTTCCTCATGTTGGTACCGCATATATTGCGCTATTTAATTTATGTTTTGCCAAACAACACGGTGGCCAATTTATTTTACGTATTGAAGATACTGACCAAGTACGTTCAACGCCTGAATCTGAAGCACAAATTTTGGCCTCTTTAAAATGGTTAGGTTTAAGATGGGATGAAGGCCCGGATATTGGCGGTAAACATGCACCCTATCGTCAAAGTGAACGTAGTGCTATTTATACGCAACATGCCGATCAATTAGTAGCCGATGGTCATGCTTTTCATTGTTTTTGTGATAGCCATCGTTTAGAAGCTTTACGCCAACAACAACAAGCAGATAAACAAATGCTTGGTTATGATGGTCATTGCTTGCAGCTTTCTGCACAAGAAGTGGCTAAAAAATTGGCGGCTGGCGAAAGCTCCGTTATTCGCATGAAAGTGCCTCGTGAAGGCGTGTGTGAAATCGATGATTTATTACGTGGTAAAATTGATATTGAATGGTCAAATGTAGATATGCAAGTCTTGCTTAAAGCAGATGGTTTACCTACTTATCACCTAGCCAATGTGGTTGATGATCATTTGATGGAAATTACCCACGTAATTCGTGGTGAAGAATGGATTAACTCAGCCCCAAAACACTTATTACTTTATAAATATTTTGGTTGGCAAGCACCTGTATTATGCCATATGCCTTTATTGCGTAATCCAGACAAAAGCAAACTCAGTAAGCGCAAAAATCCAACCAGCATCACCTACTATCAACGTATGGGTTATTTACCACAAGCAGTATTAAACTATTTAGGTCGTATGGGTTGGTCGATGCCTGATGAGCGTGAAAAATTTAGTCTTGCCGAAATGATTGAGCATTTTGACCTAAAACGTGTTTCTTTGGGTGGGCCTATTTTTGATGTAGCTAAACTGAGTTGGTTAAATGGTCAATGGTTAAAAGAGCTATCTGTACCTGACTTTATGCAAGCCTTTCAAAATTGGGCAATTAACAGTGATTATTTGAGTTTGGTTGCTAAACAAATTCAGCCACGCATTGAAACATTATCAGAAGCCGTTAATTGGGCGTCTTTTTTCTTTGCTGGGACGGTCAATCTAAGTGCCGATAAATTCACTCATAAAAAATTGAGTCCAGAAGAAATTAAACGCATTCTTCAATACGCACTATGGGACTTTGAACAGTTACGTATTTGGAATCATGACCAAATCAGTTTGGTGTTAAGCCAATTGAGTGCTGCATTGGGTTATAAACTCCGTGATTTTATGTTTCCGTTCTTTGTTGCTATTGCTGGTAGCCCATCAAGTACACCTGTGATGGAGTCAATGGGCATTCTGGGAGCAGACTTAACCTTCGCTCGGCTGCGTCATGCCATCGATATTTTAGGTGGTTTGTCAAAAAATGAGCAATCAGAATGGCAAAAGCATTGGTCATCGCTAAAAAGTGTTGACGAGTCAGCTCAAGACCTATAATATTCGCGTCCTCAGATACGGTCCCATCGTCTAGCGGTCAGGACATCGCCCTTTCACGGCGGTAACCGGGGTTCGATTCCCCGTGGGATCACCAAATCTAAAAAAGCCAGCTTTAAGCTGGCTTTTTTACTTTCTAAATATCATTGGTGATAAAAATACACAGGATATGTCCCTTTCCACTCTTCCGCTGCTTCGCCAAAATTAAACTTTTTTACTATCTCAACAAATTTGGCTTCTAATTCAGGATAATTTAAGGTGCTAGAAGCAACCATACAACTTACTACTGTGCCTTTTTCATCAATAATCAGTTTAAAACGTACCACCCCTTGTTCGAGATTCGCATTTTCTGTGAGTGCTTGTTGATAAACTGTATTAAGCTGAGCAAAATTTCTCTCAAAAATTGCTCGTACTTGTTCTGGTGTACGCTGATTATTTATATTTTTATCTTGAGTTTGATTTAATTTAGCACTTAGACCTTCTGCTTTTTTTTCTCGTTTTGCTGACAGATTATCGGTCATTGCTGGACTTGCCATCACACGTGCTTGTTTGGCCTGTTCTGCTTGAGACTCAGCGACTAGAGCGTCAGCTTCTGCTTGTGTTTTCTCTAAAGAAATGACTGGAGCTGCAGCAGGTAATTGCCTTAGTTCTTCTGTCTGGACTAACTCTTGTTTAGATTTAGCTGATAATAATGCGCGTTCAGCAGGTTTATTAACGGTAACTTTTTCTTCCACAACTTGATCGTGAATACTATCAAAATCATCTGCAGCCATGACTGCATTTTCATCTTCGGCATTGTCCTCAAACGATTTCTGTGGAACGGGTTTGGCTTGTGGTGGAGGTGCAGAAACCGCCACCGCACGCGCTAACTCCTGTGCTTGTTGTGCCTGCCAATACCAGACCAAACTACTCATCATCACCACACTGGCTGCAATGCCCCACACAGGCCGCCAATAAGTTTTGTTCGCTATTGATTGTTGTGCTGCCTGTAAAATAGCAGAGTCAACTGCTTGGCTAGGCTGCTCTTTAGGAATCTGCCGATACAGTTGCTGTAGGCGTGTATCTAAGCCATCATTATTGCTCATGACTCACCTCCTCCTAAACAACGTTGTAATTTGGCTTGTGCATAACGAAAGCGACTTTTTAAGGTCTCAAAAGCAATATTGAGCTGCTCAGCAATGGTTTGTAAGCTTAATTCAGATTCTAACTTTAGGACTAAAACCGCTCGTTGTTCTTCTGGAATTTGGCTAATACACCATTGCAATTTCGCGATTAAACGCTGCTCTTCGAGTTGCATATCAGGCTCATGCCACGCACAAGCAATTAACGTAGCATCATCTTCATGCAGTTGGTCATTAGCTGCTAGCTTACCCTGCTGCCGATAAAAATCTAATAAACGACTATGCGCAATACAAAACAAATAACTTCTAAAACTGGATGTTGCAGTGTAGCGTGTGCGTTGTTTAATTAAACTTAACCACACCTCTTGATAAACTTCTTCGGCTTGCATTTGCGAGCCAATATTACGCATTAAATAGGCAAAAATAGGCTGTCGATAACGTTGATACAATTCATCAAAGGCTTTTTGTTGTCCTGCCTGATAGGCAAGCATTAATTGCTCATCAGGCTGTTGTCCATGCTGTGTAGTTATCATTATCTATCCGTTTTATGCGCTTATTGATCGAATTTACCAAGTTTTAGCTAAAACGGATAGATCATTTAAACAAACTACTCAACTTGAGCTTGCGCTTCAGGTTTTTGACTTAATGCCTGAACATTCTGCACCAACTGAATAAACTCTGCTCGTGTCCCCATTTTATCAATCCCTTTAGCTTGCTGAGCTATTTGTAAAACTTGCCCATAACTCAAATTACCCATATTTGGTGACTGACGCAATAACTGCCCAAAACCCGCCACTGCTGTGGCAAAACGATGGTCATTTGTCGCACTTGTAAAGGGGGTAATACTTTTGGGCAACATTAATGGCTGAGTTAGTAAAGTGCTGGTTGTTGCACTAGGCTGTTTGTAGCGAATTTTTAAAAAAGCAAACTCAGGAACAACCTTGCTCGCTGACGCTTGTTTTTCGTTTTGATAACGTAGTGGGTCAACCGATGATGCTGCACCTTTGGGAGTGATTTCATAAATGGCTGTCACACTTTTACCTGCACCGACATCACCTGCATCGACCTTATCATTATTAAAATCTTCGCGATTTAATTGACGGTTTTCATAACCAATTAAACGATATTCACTCACTTGTTGGGGATTAAACTCAATTTGAACTTTAACGTCTTTGGCAACAGTATTAAACGTGCTACTTAACTCATCCACCAATACTTTACGCGCTTCACTCACAGAGTCGATATAACTGTAATTACCATTACCCACATCGGCAATTTGCTCCATCATCGCATCATTAAAGTTACCTTGACCAAAACCTAAGGTTGATAAGGTCACACCCGTTTCACGCTCACGTTTGACCATATCTTTAATTTGATCGGTACTGGTCACCCCCACATTAAAATCGCCATCCGTTGCCAACAAAATACGGTTAACTCCCCCTTTGATATAACCTTTTCGTGCCATTTTATAAGCCAACTCTAAAGCAGATGCACCCGCTGTACTGCCACCTGCTTGTAAACGTGCTAAAGCTGCAACAATATCTGCTTTATTGCTCGTTGGCTCTAATACCACTTCTGTACGCCCTGCATAAACGACTAAAGACACTTTATCTTGAGGGCGTAATTGTTGTGTCAGCATTTGCAAACTACTAATAACTAAAGGCAATTTGTTTGGCTCATCCATCGACCCTGACACATCAACCAAAAATACTAAATTAGCGGCTGGCATTTGCTCAGCATGACTATCTTGAGCTTGAACACCAATACGCAATAAATAATGATCTGGTTGCCAAGGTGCAGTCGTTAACTCCGTATTGACGGCAAAGGGATGTTCACCTTTGGTTTTTGGATAATCATAACTAAAATAATTAATTAACTCTTCCGTACGCACCGAATCACTGGCAGGAAGACGCCCTTGCTTCACAAACTGACGCACTAAAGCATAACTGCCCGTGTCCACATCTAAACTAAAGGTAGAAACAGGATCGGTAGCGACTTGTTTGATTGGGTTATCTTTAAAATGTTCAAATTTATCGCGCTCTTCTCGGGGCATGGCAAAACTATCACTCATAACCACAGGAGCAGAAGCCATTGCCCCTCCCACGGCATAACCTGAGCCCATCAGCATTTTTCTTTCTGACATTTTTACTTTTGCAGCCGAAGCTCTTGCCATATCTGCTTTAGCTAAATTTGCAACTTCTTGTGTAGATGTTGCAAAACTATCTGCTGCTATCACAGCTTGTTCCTCTTTTATTTCATTAGTTGCTTGCGGCTTTGGTGTAGGTAACTCACTGCTTTGATGTGTTGACTCTTTATATGAACAAGCACTTTGTACTAAAACAAGACTAATCATCATGGCTAAATATTGACGTTTCATGGTTATTTTCCTTTCAGGATTGGGTTATTTTTCTTAGTAAACGCTAGAGTTTTAAAAAAGGGTTAAAGTCCGTAAAAAAAAATTTATAATCCCCATCCTTTTACATTTTTACTTTGCTGCTTTCATGGACTTTTTATTTACTTATCTATTATTAGGTTGTTTTTCTGGTTTTGTTGCAGGCTTATTTGGCATTGGTGGTGGAATGGTGATTGTCCCTGTGCTGATTTTTAGCTTTAAAGCACAGGGACTTAGTCCAACCATTATTACTCACCTTGCTATTGGTACATCCTTGGCATGTATTATTAGCACCTCTATCAGCGCAATTTGGGCTCAACACCAACGTGGTGCTATTTTATGGCCTGTTGTCAAAAAAATGGCTCTTTGGCTATTTTTAGGCTCTATTATAGGTGCTCAAATAGCCCATGCCATTCCTGCTCGTGAGTTACAAATTATCATTGGCATGTTTGCTTTATTAACTGCCGCACAAATGTTTTCTGGCTGGAAGGGTAAACTAGACAATATTCCACTACCCCAAACTTTAGGGTTAAGTGTCGCAGGTGGCAGCATTGGCGCAGCCTCTGCCATTTTTGGCATTGGTGGTGGCACCTTTACCGTTCCTTACCTCACTTTACATGGCGTGGCAATGACCAATGCGGTAGCGAGTGCTTCAGCTTGTGGTCTGCCCATTGCACTCGGTGGCGCAGTGGGTTTTATGTGGTCAGGTTGGCAAGACGCTGGTTTACCTAAAGAGGCGTGGGGATTTATTCACATCCCAGCTTTCATTGGCATTAGTTTAACGAGCTTATTTTTTGCCAAATTAGGGGTAAAAATGGCGCATCGTTTGCCCGCAGCAACACTCAAAAAACTATTTGCCTTCTTATTGGTAATTGTAGGTGTACATTTTATTGTTGGCTAAAACATAGGATAAAAATCATGCTGCTTGTTCCCTTTGATAAACCTTTTGATTACAGCCAACCGCCACGTTTGAGTTTGGGCTTAGCCGCATTGTTGCTGATCTTGTTTGTGTGGCTGAGCCCTCAAGAACAAACGGAGCGTCAACAATTAAGCACCCAATATCAGCAACAATTACTTGCCCTAGAATGGCCACTTTATCCAACACACGTGTTGCAACATCAACAAGTCGATGTTCTTAACACTCTGCAAGCTGCTTATCAACAAAAAGATTATGCAACACTCACGCAACAAATGGGTTTTGATCGTGCTTTTGTTCAAAATATTCAAAACTCAGGTGCTAACTATTTTGATGCCCAAGAACTCGCACAATGGCAAGAAGCTCGACAAGTATTTGATGCTCAACGCAACAAACTAATGAGCCAAGTGCTTGGCCTAGATCCACAACGCTTTAGACCGATTACTTTTTTTAGTTATGCCTTTATTGATTTGTCGTTGCACAATGTATTGGCTACTACTTTATTATTATTGTTAGTTGGGATGGTAGTTGAGTGGTCTATAGGCAGTGGCGCTTTGCTCAGTGCTTGGTTAATTGGCAGCTTTAGTACAGGCATGGTGTATTATTTTACTCATTTGCATAGTGTTACCCCACTGTTAGGCAGCACGGGTGCACTGGCTAGTGTTCTAGGTTTAGCATTTATGCACTTTAAAAAGGCTGGCAGTCTAACAATTATCGGCACACGCACGCCACTAAGTGGTTGGCTATTTTTGGCATTATGTATGTTAGTAATTGGCACTGATTTTAGTTTAGGTCACACCGTTGATGTTTCTATCGTAAGTGCATACCTTGTTTCATTTATCAGTGGCATGATGGTGTGCATAGTATATCAACGCTGGTTTGACACTAAAAATGACTCAATTACAGCAGATGATATGGAGATAGAAGAAATTCCAACAAATGCTATTTATCAACAAGAACTCAACCAAGCATTACAACAAATAGCTAACTTTAATTTTAGTTTAGCTAAAAACACCTTATACCAACTTGCCGAACAATATCCTCAAGAAAAACAAATCCAAGAGTGCTTATATCATTTGTGTAAATTTAATCCGACTGAATTAGAGTTTGAGGAGTTGGCGTGCGGTTTATTTAATTTACCCAACCAAAGCGGTAATAATCATATTGTCCTTAGAGTATATAACGACTATAAAAAGCGTAGTCGCAGCTTTGTAGCCCTAGATACCGACACTTGTTTACAATTGGCAATGCGTTTTGCACGCATCAATGCATTTAAAGAAGCCGAAGAAATTTTTAAACGCGCTTTAGATAGTAAAAAATCGTCTATTTTGTTTAAAAAAGCTGCGTTAACCCTACAGCAATTATTTGCTGCACAACAACAAGACCAACGCGCTCATTTTTATGGACAAATTGCAAGTCAACACCAAGACTGACTATAAAACAAAGTCTTCTTTTGGCTTTCCACCCAAGGCACGCCAAAATTTATCAATCAGTGCATAACGAGGATGTTTTTGAAAGCGTAATGCTAAATACTCCATAACCTCTAATGCCTCTGGTGAATTATTGAGCTTTTCATGTAGCAGTTTAGCTAACAACAAATAAGCCTCAGGTAATTCGGCATAATGCGGATATTCTTTATGAAGTTGACGCAATAAATCACAAGCCAGCTCATAATACTGATATTCGGCACTAACTTTTGCCAAAGTAAAACGCATTTCGGCAGTAGGTGGCATAAAGTTTGGTACTAAACGCCTGACTTTGCGTAATACATCAAGAGCTTGTGCATCTTGTCCTACCGCCAACAAAGCCTCCATATAATGACTAGCTTGAAAAGGGACTTGTTCTGCATCCTGCATAAAAATCAACAATTGATAGTATTTTTCTTGAATATCTGGATTATTTTTAAATTTTTCACTTTGTGCTTTTAAAACTGCTGCTGCTTTATCATAAGCACCCTCTTTTAAAAATACCTCTAAACGTGCTTGTTGAATGTCGTGTTGTTTGGGTAAAAAACGCTTCTTATTTTTTTTACCCAATATTTCAAAATCAAGCAACTGATGAAACTCAAACAACACATAGCCTACAACTGACATCATCACCCATAAGCCATAACTATACAGCGCTTGTTTCAAACCCTGCATCACTTGGCCAGACAACACATCTGCCAATAAAGTAGTAATAGCAGTGGTAATACTTAACAAAAGTAACGAAGCCAGCACCACAGGCACATACAAGAAACGCAATTTGCTAACAATTAAATGTAATTGTGACAATTGCATCACTGCGCTTATTTGCTTTTCAATCGCAATCGTCATCAAGATGGCAGGTAATATAAATACCAAAACTATATTAAGACCATGTGCGAGAGCAGACATTTTGACCGCCAACACATTCAAAGCAACAAAAATCGCCGCCAATAAGCTAGCAACTTTTATCGCTAATTTGCCACTTTGCTGACGAAAAGAGTTTGTGCTTAAGTCTGTTAAAATGCCTGTCGCTGCCTGTTGCAACAAATGCCAACCGTAAAAGCCTGCAATCACATACATAGCAAACATCATCGGGATAGTAGCGGTACTCGGGGTAAAAACAGGCACAGCAAACAACAATACCAATAAAAACATACCCAATAGACTTAATGGCAAACGCATAAATTGCGTATATTGCAACCAAAATGGCACTACAGGTGCTATTTGCTGCAAGGTAGTTAACTCTTGATTACATAAAAAACAAGTTGGAACTGCGTCAACATCAAGCGCGGGTTGCACACAATCATCACACACTCGAATACAACAACGAGAGCAATGCCATGTTGCTGTTTGTAAGGGATGATATTTACAAAAAGAAGCTGTCATACTAATACGCTTTTGCTAAAGACTTTATATTTGGCAATTACGACATAGTACACTACAAATAGTCGCGCGAATAAATCACATTTTTCTTAAAATTATATTTTGAAACGCTATTTTAAGGCTCTCAGGGTAATAGTATTTGGACAGTTAGGCTTAAAAGTCTTGCAATCGGCAAACTGTCCTAACTTGTCATAACATACACGTACCTCTGTCAAAAAAGTTTTATCTTGTTGTGTTTGACATCTAAAATAAAAGCCTTTTTCAGGCAAATTATTGTTAATTCTCTGCACTTCTTGAGCTAAAAATTCTTGATCAAACTCTCGATCTGTTGCTGACGCTTCACTAAACAGCTCTGGTAATTTTAGTTTATTGGCATAACTCATCACCACTCTAAAATATTCTTGTGCCGATAAACCAGTACACGCACCATAACTTTGCCATGCTTTATTACGCATTTCTTCATCTGGCATAATTTTTTCGAGTACACTTTGTTGCACAGGCGACAATTCAGGTGCTTTTTCGGTACACGGTTCTGTTTTGGTAGTAACAACAGGTTTTTCTTTCCACAATCCATGTACAATCAGTGCATAACCTTCTTGACATTGGCGCAATTTGCGCCGCTCTGGATACAAGACACAAGCGGCAGGGGCAAAGTTAATTGACAACAAATAATGCGGATGTGGCTTTGCATCATCCTCTGCTTTTACAGCTGATGTAAAAAATAATCCACTGATTACTGTTATCAAATACCAAATCGGTTGGTATCTTCTCATTCACAACCCTCATTACTCAAAATTACAACCATATGACTTACGCGGTTATCGCTTATTTGCGCACCAAACAATCGTTTTTAACGACTTTTTGCTCACAAAACGCGCTAATTTCAGTGAAATCCGTAAGTCTTGAACCATAAGCACGAAAATTTTGCTAAAAAAGAGAGGTTACTTTATAAGCAGTCGTTTTTTATCGAACAAATCCTTAATGCACTGCTGTGTTGTCAAAGGTAGCTGTAACCATTTTTTTTTGCTGTTCGTTTTTGTTATCTGCTGTTATCTTTCGTTAATTTGAAAAATTATTTTGTAGTATAAAACGGACAAAAAACTGTGGGTTTTTATGACAAAACCACATACACCTTCATAATAACCATTGATAAATATCATAATTTTATCCAAAAAAACTCCAAAATCACTTTTAACATTTTTTTATGCTCTTGTAGTTTTTTGTACTTCTGTTACTATTAAAACCAACAAGGCTGTTGCAGGATTTAGGAGTAAACATTCACGAAGAATGCAATATGGCCGTTATAGACTAGCTGGAATGCTGGATGTGTTAGGAAGCACAACAGGAAGCATGAGGATCATGCTAAGGATTCGTCGGGAAGCGTTATTGGAACAGGAAATGGACTACGTGCCGAGAGGCATATTTAAACGGAATGGAAACACAAGGTCGTGTAGGGAACAATGGGATGGAAACAAAACGGGGCAGTCTTTCTGCCCCGCTTGTTTTTCAGATGCTTGATTTTTTATATCTTTTATTAAGCTCAATGCTTATATTCTCTAGAAGTATCAAACTCACTATAAAAAACATACAACAATAGATTGTTTACTATCAGACATACTCTTTGTGCTGCAAATTCTGTTACTATTTATTTCATTTTAATCACGAGTTCACTTAACATGAGTCGTAATCAAGAATTATTTGCTGCTGCTTGTCGTCATATCCCTGGTGGAGTTAACTCGCCTGTACGTGCTTTTAAAGGCGTAGGTGGTACACCTATTTTCTTCAAAAAAGGCCAAGGCGCTTATTTGTGGGATGCCGATGACAAACCTTATATTGATTATGTTGGCTCATGGGGGCCGATGATTTTAGGTCATGCCCATCCTGATATTGTTAAAGCCGTACAAGAAGCCGCGGTTGATGGTTTAAGTTTTGGTGCGCCGACCGAAGCCGAAATTAATATGGCTGATCGTGTATGTGAATTAATGCCCTCTATGGATATGGTGCGTATGGTTAGCTCTGGCACAGAAGCCACCATGAGCGCGATTCGTTTGGCTCGTGGCTACACCAAACGCGATAAATTATTAAAATTTGAAGGTTGTTATCACGG
>JAXMGJ010000013.1:0-39389 GCA_046347315.1 Agitococcus sp. | reverse complement strand
GATATTGGCTAAATTATTACCAGCACCATTAATATTGCCACTGCCTAACAATGTCAAATTTTCAACATGGTCAGTCAAGGCATAGTTGCCGTAACTTTCGACGGTATCAATACCTTCATTGAGTAGTTCAATAATGGTATCAACGGCATCATCAGCTAACAGCGTATAGGTGTCATTACCCAAACCACCACGAAGAGTATCGCGACCTGTACCACCTGTTAAAGTGTTGTTGCCGCTATTGCCTGTAATATCGTTATTAGCACTGTTGCCAGTCCCTGTTAAGTTGGCTGAGCCTGATAATGTCAGATTTTCTAGATTGTCGCCTAGCGTATAAGAAATACCACTGATGACAGTATCAATGCCTGAATTGGCATCTTCCTCAATCACGGTATTGGCATTATTGACAATATAGGTGTCATTACCCCAACTCCCTTGTAGGGTATCCATACCACCAGCACCGTCTAAAATATTATTGCCAGCATTACCAATAATGAGGTTGTCACCACTATTACCTGTACCATTGATGTTGCTGCTACCTAACAGTACCAAATTTTCGACAAATGTGGGTAGGGTATAAGAAACAGTACTTTTGATGGTATCAATACCTTCATTATTGTTTTCAATCACTACATCATTGCTATTGTCAATAAAATAGGTGTCGTCGCCCAAACCACCTTGCATGGTATCTGCACCTACGCCACCATCAAGGGTATCGTTCGTGTTGGTACCTGTTATGATGTCGTTACTAGTGGTGCCTCCACCGTTATTAGTACCTGTGTTAGCATTAGCGAGGCTTTCTATTTCACTGATTGAAATGGTGGAACCATTAGCAAATTGGATAGAAAGGCGTGCATTTGCATCACTATACCAATTTTGGATAATCGCCTTGTCGCTACTGCTAAGAATGCTAACTTCGAGATTATTATTTTTTTTACTAAAACCCAGTTGTGAGCTACTTAGACCGCCTGTGACTAATAAGCTATTAGTACCGCTATTATCAATAATGATATCTATGCCTGCACTGCGGCCGAAAATATAAATATCGTCACCACCACCACCTTCTAAGGTGTCGGTACCGCTTAATCCACTAATAATATTGTTTTGGCTGTTGCCAATAATATGATTGTTGAGTGAGTTGCCAGTCGCATTTAATGCCGTTACAGCTTCTAATAATGTCAGATTTTCGAGGTTGTTGCCTAGGTTATAACTGATAGTGCTTTGTACAGTGTCGTTGCCCTCATCAACGGATTCGATAACAATATCCCCAACATTATCAATTAGATAAGTATCGTTGCCTTCGCCTCCTCTGAGAGTATCTGCGCCTGCACCACCATCTAAAATATTGTTTCCTGCATTGCCACGTATCACATTATTTAAGCTATTACCCGTGCCATTGATATTATTAAAGCCTATTAAAGTAAGGTGTTCTAAGTAATTGACAAGAGTATAGTTGATAGAGGCTTGAACAGTATCTATGCCCTGATTGTCTAGCTCAATAATAGTATCAAGATTGCTATCAATCACATAAGTGTCGTTACCAATGCCGCCAATTAATACATCATCACCCGCAGCACCATCTAAAGTGTCATCGCCACGGCCACCAATCAGCGTGTTATTACCAGCATTGCCTTTGATAGCGTTGTTGAGTTCGTTGCCATTGCCAATTAAATTCGCATTACCTGTCAAAGTCAGATTTTCGACATAAGCGCCCAAGGTATAATCAACGCTACTTTGCACAGTATCTGTGCCTGTGAGCGCAAGTTCTTTTACAATATCTCCAATACTGTCAACGATATAATAGTCGCTACCTGCACCACCTTCCATTAAATCATTGCCTGTGCCGCCATCAAGAGTATCATCGCCAGCCGCGCCGCGGAGCGTATCGTCACCTGCGTTGCCAGTGAGTTTGTTATCGTTATTGTTGCCAATAAGTAGATTGTTTTTTGAGTTTCCGACTGCATCTACTTGATTGATACCGACTAACTGCAAGTTTTCGAGATTGATATTGGAAAGTACATAGCCGACACTGCTAATAACGGTGTCATTACCACCATTGTCTCCCTCTATGATAATGTCGTTGATATTGTCAATAATGTAGGTGTCATCACCTGCACCACCTTCTAGGGTGTCGTTGCCTAAGCCACCATCAAGAATATTATTACCACTATTACCTGTTAGTTTGTTTGCTTGCTCATTACCCGTTGCATTGCTATTAGCAGAGCCTGTTAGCACGACGTTTTCGATATTTTTATTGACCAGCGAAAAGCTAATGGTACTGTAAACTGTGTCGTTACCTTGATTGCTAAGCTCGGTAACGATGTCAGAAATGGAATCGACATAATAAGTGTCGTCTCCTAAACCACCGACCATGATGTCTGCGCCTTCGCCACCATCTAAAATGTTGTTGCCATTATTGCCCTTGAGAGTGTTGTTAAGTTTGTTGCCTGTAGCATTTATATTGTCAGTGCCTGTGAGTGTCAGATTTTCAATATTATTGCCTAAGATAAAACTAACTGAGGAATTAACTGTATCTAATCCTTCATTATCGCTTTCAATGACAATGTCGCCAAGATTGTCAACATAATAGGTGTCATTACCTTTGCCACCAATTAAGATATTTTTGCCACTATTGCCAATCAAAATATTATCAGAATCATTACCTCGGCCATCAATATCTGTAGTGCCTGTCAACGTAAGATTTTCGAGGTTGGCGGCCAAAGTATAAGATACTGCGCTGATGACAGTATCAGTGCCTTGACCATTCAGCTCTTTTATAACATCCAACGCGCTATCAACATGGTAGGTATCGTTACCTTCGCCACCCTCTAAGGTGTCATTTCCTTCGCCACCATTAAGCGTGTCATTGCCCGCGCCGCCAACTAATGAGTTATTGCCATTGTTGCCAACAATGAGGTTGTTAGCAGAGTTGCCAGTTCCATTTAAGTTGCCTAATCCGATAAGGTAAAGATTTTCGAGGTTATTGCTTAGGGTATAAGAAACATAACTTCTAACGGTGTCATTTGTGCTTGTGCCATCTTCAACAATAATGGTGTCACTATTACGTACAATATAAGTATCGTCATTATTGCCACCAACCAGTGTGTCAGTACCATCACCGCCATCTAAGGTGTCATTGCCGTCACCACCCAGTAAAACATTATTGCCGCTATTACCAATCAAACGGTTATTTTTGGCATTACCAGTGCCATCAATATTCGCTGTGCCAAGTAATGTTAAATGTTCTAAGGTGCTGGCGAGTACATAGCTAATGGTACTTTTAACAGTGTCTGTGCCTTGTCCTTCAAGTTCTTCAATAACATCGTCTATGTTATCAACAAAATAGGTGTCGTTACCAAAACCACCGCTCATGGTATCGGCACCTGTTCCTCCATCCAAAATGTCGCTATTGTTTAAACGTACACCTGTTTCACCCGTATCACTCACTGCCACGAGATTAGAAATAAAAATACCCGAGTCCAATACCGAATCTTTGGTGTCGGCAATGGCTATTCTAATTTTGTGTGTTGTCCCTGCGGCTAAGTTGCCTGTAATTTTAAGCGGAGCAGACATACCATCATATTCAATGGCTAGGTCGCGGTTAGCGTTGTTATAGAAGTTTCCAGGGGTGAGGTTGTCTTGAATAACACTGAGAGGTTTACCATTTTCAAAAAAAGCGTAGTTAACATCGTCCACATATACCGCGGCAATATCAACAAATTGACCAACGTATTCAGGATATTCATCTGAGCCGAATAAAATATCAAAAGTAACTTGGGTGAGAGCTTTTGTGGGGTCAGTTGCTGCTTCGATAGGTTGGGTGATAGTAAATTCAAACTCTAAAATAGCAGCATCAAAACTGGCTGAACCAGGAAATAGACCATCTACAATTTTGGTGAGGTCATCATCACCAGGTTTGTTATTACTACTTCCAAAGCCTGTAGAGCTGTTAGTGCTAGGTATTTGGGCATTACCTGAGGTTAAAACAATACCTTTACCTAAAGAAAAATTGACCCCTTCTAATTGACCAAACTCTAATTTCTCAAAAAAAGCGGCTGCACGGTCGGCACCTGTGTAGTGAACGGAGTTGTTGATTATTTTGATATTGGAATTAGGGTCAACAATCGCTTGAGCAAGGTCTAGAGCAGTGTTATTTTTGCTGTCATATACTGTAAAAGGGTCTAAAGTTGGCGTAATGGGTTCGCCTGCACCAGCAGTACTTAGTTTGTCATTACCTGCGCCACCATATAACTCATCTGAGCCACCACCACCAACAAGTGTATCATCGCCATCTTCACCATATAAAGCATCTGTTGAGCCTGAGCCTGTAATGGAGTCGTTGCCTGCACCGCCGTAAATGGTATCAGCACCACCGCCGCCAGCTAATATGTTGTTGCCTGTATTACCTGTGATGATGTTTTTGAGTTCGTTACCTGTGCCGTTAATAGCACTGTTTCCCATTAAAATCAGATTTTCTATATGAGAGGGGAGTGTGTATGTCACAAAACTTTGCACAGTGTCAGTGCCTTGAGTTTCAAGCTCTATCACGGTGTCTATCGTAATTTTATTGTTGCCGATGATGTAGGTGTCATCACCTGTACCACCTGTCAGTGTATCTATGCCTGCACCGCCCTCTAAAGTGTCGTTTCCTGCTAAGCCATTAATTAGGTCGTCATCGGCCGTTCCAAGTAAATTGTCGTTGTTAGGCGTGCCGTTGATAGTTGCCATGATAAGCATTCTCCATGTAAGCGGTGCAGTCGTTGTTAGCTTGCACAGTTATTTTATAATAGCGGTAACTATAGTCTGTAACGTGAGTATTGAGAACAATTGCTTGCTCAAATGTCACAAATAAACCGATGTACTATGTGTTGACGTATTAGAAGTACCGTGTGTTTATTATTTAAGAGGCTTATATTAACCCCTTCTTAGCTAAAAGTATGCTGTTTTTGAGTAAGGTTCAAGTGCTTACCCTATGATAAGACTAAAGTTTTGTTTTACTGTGAGCAAACACTACTTTTTTGAGCGTCAAACTGTGGCAAATCATCTTTAATAGTCCACCATTCGGCTTTATTTGCGGCATAAATATGGTAGTTGGGTTGACAATCAATCGGGCTATCTAATGTGCCTAAACGTAAACGTATAATCTCTGGTAAATCATCACGTTGGCTATAGAGCGGACTGCCACATTGACCACAAAAAACACGTTTTTTTGAAGGGCTAGAATAATAGCTTTGTAATAGTTTTTTACCTTGAGTAATGGTAAATAAACGACTTTCAATAGGCGAATTACTAGCAAAAGCAGAACCTTGTGCTTTTCGGCATTGTTGGCAATGACATAAAGCTACCTCTGTAATTTCGCCATCATATTGATAGTGAATACCGCCACACAAACAACTGCCTATTAACATGATTGTCTCCTGTTGATACAACAAACATAACACTTCGTAGATATTAAAAAAATCTTTGCTCAAGAATATTGATTATTTATATAAGAAATACTACTATGCGCGCGTTTGCTAAAACGAACATTTTTTGAGCATTAGTGGTCACAAAACATTAAATCAGGACTTAGGCATTTTGCCAAAAGCCTGTGTTGTGCGAAGTCGAAACAAGCGCGTTTTGTACCCTCCCTCAGTTCTCCTTAATAAAGGATGATGCCGAAGGTAGGGTGGATAAATGTGTATAAATAAGCGATAACCTTGTCAGTCCTATAAATGCTAAAAACTTTAACCGTCCAAGTAACGTCAAGGGAAACATCATGTCAAAATCTAAACCCATTGTTAAACTCCAAAAGCGACCACGTAATTTGCTAACATTAGCCCCGATTATGCAAAAAGGCGGTGCTCATGGTAAAAGTGAAAAAGCTTTACGCCGCACCGAACGTCAACACACACAAATGTCCGCACGGGAGGCTTTTTCCTCCCGTGAGGATCTTCGCCTAGTTGCTTAAAGACACTATTCAAAAACGATTCTTTAGCTTTATCATGCCATTAAAAATGATGCTAAGGAACTTTCATGATCAAATCCCTGCCTTTTTTCTCCATCCTCTCATTAGTATTCAGCAGCACTGTCAGTGCCAATGATTATTTTTTAACAGCTCAACAAAAGAAAGAATTAATTTTATCGGGTCAAATGCACGATCAAGAACAACGTTTGTATGATGTGTGGATTGTGACAGGTTATGTGCAACCTATTCGTCATATTAAACAAGGTTGGCAACAAGCAGGTGAGTCACTCGAAAGTTATGGCAAAGCCAGTTTTTATCAAGATATTGCTGATGCAAGCCATGATACATGGCGTTATGGCACAAAAAGCGTGTTAAAAAATTATACGTTCAAAGGCACTCAAAAGGCATGGCAACAAGATATGCAGACAGCAAAAAAACGTACAGAACAACGTGTTTTTGGCTGGTGGTTAGCGTATCCATGGGGTGTTTTTGAAGCGAGTGTTGAATCCATTTGGCGTCTGGGCACAGGACTGCCAATCGGATTGGGAGTTGCAGCGTCGGCATATACGCTTGTTCCTACGGGCGGAATGTTGTGGCCAACGGCGAAAAGTGTAGGTTATGCAACGATAGAAGGAACAGCATATCCTGTGGTGGCGGCCTCGTGGAATACCATTATTGCTCCTCCGTTAGCCTTGTTAGGACAACAGCCCGCCCCTGAGCGTGCAGATGGCTTTTGGATGAAGCAGGTTGATGATCCTAATTTGCAAGTAGTGGCACAGATAATAAAAGATTGGTATAAGCAGTTGGCAGCACAACAACCTGCCGTGGTAAGTGCAAAACAGCAACAGGTAGAAGCTTTACGAGAGCAGCTAAGACAGTTAGAGCAACAATTACAATCCGAAGAAAAATATCATAAACAACAGCAAATAGCCCAATTATTGCAACAAATGACAATACAAAAGCCGCTGTTAAACAAACAATTGGCAGATAAAGGTCTCTCTTTAGCGATACTGGCGCGTAATCGCCAAGCAATGAAGGTAAAACTCAGTGATATAGGCTTGTCTTATGAGGATTTAGATAAGGTGTTAGACCTTTTAGTATCTTCCTCTCAGCTTGAGCAAGAACGTAACACGGATGATAAAACAGACCCATTACAACGGTCATTGGATATTTTACAGTATCATTGATTGGTATTTTGGGGAAAAAATGCCCTCCAACTATATAGCTTGTTGCAATTAAGTGAGCGTCAAACTATGTCGTATTATGTGTTTATTGCGTTGATTATTATATTGGTAATTGCTAAGTTAAGATTTGATTTTTATATAGTAAAACGGAGAAATTTGAGTGGGTACTTATTCAAACTATAGCATCACCGTTGAGTGTGATGAAACAAAACACAATCCGAAGGAAATCATTGCTCATTTAAGACAAGAGTATGAGGAGGCAGAGTTCGCTTTGGATGAAAATGGCGAAACAGCTGATGAGGCAAAATGGTATGATTTTTCAGAAAATATGAAAGAATTTAGTAAAAAGTATCCTGATGTTTTGTTTCTATGTGATGTGACTTTGCTTGGCGCAGAGTTCATGGTGGGCGATGATGATAATGCTGATTTGTTCGATGAGGACGGCAATTTATCGGTAGATATGTGCTTTAAAAATGGTGAGGAGTTATAAAGTATCCTCGACTTCGCTCCACACAAGCTTTGGGTTAAATGTCTAAGTCCTGCTTAGGTTGCTAAGCAAAGTAAGGCTGTTTGGCCTTACTTTGTTTTTTGGGTTCATTAAGGATTAATCGTTTTTACTCGTCCTGCACTTTCTCTGGCATTTGCTCTGGCTAAATCAACATTATCTGCACGACATAACGCCACACCCATACGACGTTTAACAAAGCTTTCGGGCTTACCAAATAAACGCAAATCACTATTAGGCACTTGTAAGGCTTCGGCAACTCCTTCAAAAGCAATACCTTGGGCTTCTAAACCGCCATAAATCACCGCACTGGCGGCAACACTGTGACAAGCGGTATTCACAGGTAAACCCAAAATCGCTCGGGCATGAATTTCAAATTCTGATTGATATTGACTCGCTAAAGTGACTAAACCAGTATCGTGTGGGCGCGGGCTTACTTCAGAAAACCATACCTCATCACCTTTGACAAATAGTTCAACGCCAAAAATGCCACGACCGCCTAAATTGGTAGTGACTTTATCAGCAATGTCACGGGCTTTTGCTAAGGCAACTTCACTCATCGCTTGGGGTTGCCAACTTTCGACATAATCACCTGCCACTTGTTTGTGACCAATCGCATCACAGAAGAAAGTTTGTACTTGACCGTTTGCCCCCACCGCGCGCGCGGTGAGCAAGGTAATTTCAAAATCAAAATCAATCATGCCTTCTAAAATGACTTTACCATGATTAACTCGGCCACTGGCTAAGGCGTAATCCCATGCAGTGGCTAAGTCGTCAAAGCTATCGACTTTAGATTGACCTTTACCCGAAGATGACATCACAGGTTTGATAAAACACGGAAAACCAATGTTTTTGGCAGCCGCTTGTAGTTGTTCTAAACTTTCGGCAAAAGCATAAGGGGAGGTGGGTAATTGTAATTCTTCGGCGGCTAAACGACGAATGCCTTCGCGGTTCATGGTTAAATTGACTGCACGTGCAGTTGGAATGACTTCAGCAATGCCTTCTTGCTCAATATCAACTAAAACTTGGGTCGCAATCGCTTCAATTTCAGGGACAATAAAATGCGGTTTTTCGGCCAAAATTAAGGCGCGCAATTGGTCAGGATTGCTCATGTTTATCACATGGGCGCGATGTGCCACTTGATGAGCTGGCGCGTTGGCATAGCGGTCAACGGCAATCACTTCTACCCCCAAACGCTGCAATGAAATAACGACTTCTTTGCCTAATTCACCCGAACCTAATAACATGACTTTAGTGGCGGTGTTAGTTAATGGTGTGCCAAATTTCATTGTTTATTACTCTAAAAGGCCAAAATTGCTGCGTATAATATAAGACTTAGGTATGGCACGGCTATTGGAATTATTATGATTATTCGTCCTCGTCAGCATTGGTTGCGTATGTTATTTATTTGGCGAGGCTCAGTGCTTCCACAAATTATGCCTCAGCTTGCCACAGTGACTGGTTTGGCTATTGTTATCACGATTATTCATGGTCAAGTTTTTAAGCTGAAAGTGCCATTAACCTTTGTGCCTTTTACTTTGATTGGTGTGGCGTTGGCAGTGTTTTTGGGCTTTAGAAATAGTGCTAGTTATGACCGCTATTGGGAGGGACGTAAATTATGGGGCAATATTTTAAGCGAGAGTCGAACTTTGGCACGTCAGTATTTATCTATGGTCAAAGACGTGCAAGATAAACAAACATTTGTTTATAGTTTAGCCGCTTTAAGCCATGCCTTGCGTCATCAATTACGAGGAACTGATGCAAGCCATGATTTGCAACGTTTATTGAGTGTTGATGTGTATCAATCCTTAAAGAATGCGCAATTCGTGCCGAATTTGTTAATTTTAAACCTTGCGCAGCAACTACAAAAACAACGCCAACAACAGCAGCTTGAACCTGTTTTGGCGGCACAAATAGAGCCACCCATGGCAAGATTAACCGAAAGTATTAGTGGTTGTGAGCGTTTAAATAGTACGCCTTTGCCCTATACCTATGTGGTGATTTTGCATCGTACAGCCTATTTATATTGCTTTTTTTTGCCATTTGGTTTGATTGATGCGATTGGTTGGACAACACCGATTATGGTTGCCTTTGTCGCTTATACTTTTTTTGCTTTAGAAGCTTTGAGTGATGAGTTGGAAGAGCCGTTTGGCACAAGTGCTAATGATTTAGCTTTAGAGGCCATGTGTGTGATGATTGAAACAACGCTAAAAGAAATGTTGGGTGAAAAAGACTTGCCAGAAGCGGTGAGGGCGGTGGATTTTGTGGTGTTGTGAGAGGAAAGGCGGTTTAGGGTGGACGTGTCGCTTTACGATAGGAAATTATCTACGGCGTATCAAGCCTATGTTTTGCTGCTTCATAAACTTCGCTATCTGCACGTTTACCCACTGTTACCAACAAAATAACTAATTCATTATCGATAACCTGATAAACAAGCCTAACACCTGCTTTGAATAATTTGATTTTATAGCATGATGATAATTCGCCACTGAGTCGATTTTTTTGAATATGGGGATTTTGTTGTACCTTTTGCAATTTTTTATAGAGTTGGTCTTGTATTGCTTGGCTTAATTTAGCCAAGTCTTTTTTAAAGTCATCATGAACCTTTATTGAATAAGTCATCTAATGTGGTTTCCTTAAACTTATGTGGTTCATTGATGCGTTTTTTTACCAGTGCGTAGAGGTCGGCATCTTCATCTTCCGATACTAAAACCTGTTTTATAGGCATTTTGCCTGTGGTTGCTACATATTCAAGAAAGGCTCTAAGCGCATCGGAGGGCGATAAGCCCATACGCTCAAAAGCCATAAATGCGTTATGTTTTAAGTCATCGTCTATACGGATATTTATATTAGCCATGATTAGCTCTCCTGTAGCCTGTAATGTAAAACAAATGTAAAACAAAATAAAGTTTTAATTGCAAGAGTAAACCGCATCTGTTGAGTTTTTGATGTTTAGACAGCGCAATTATTAGCCTAAAATCATTTGTTGTATGTGTGTTTTGGTATTAGCGAGTAGTTGCTTGGCTTGGTTGCGAATGGCTTGTATATGCTCGGCTATTTTGCGTTGTTTTTGGATGATTATCAAATAACACCCAAAAAAAAGCCCCGACTTATTCAGTCAGGGCTTTTTTGGAATCTTGGTGCCTAGAGCCGGAATCGAACCGGCACGCCCGCAAAGGCGGTGGATTTTGAGTCCACTGCGTCTACCGATTCCGCCACCTAGGCAAGGGTAGGCTTGCGATTATAGTCACGCTAAACATTCCGTCAAGCCTTTTTGTTAATTATTAGGTATAATGCCGCTCCTTTTTAAGCTAATTGCCCAAAGTCTATGCAACTGTCTGATTTTAGTTATCAATTACCCGATGAACTGATTGCCCGCTATCCATTAGCGCAGCGTTCAGCCTCGCGTTTATTACACCTTGCCCCCCAAGGCTTGGCGCATAAAATGGTGCGTGATTTGGCACAGCTGATTCGTCCGCATGATGTATTGGTGTTTAACGATACCCGCGTGTTAGCAGCACGGTTGTATGGTCAAAAAAGCTCAGGTGGCAAAGTCGAAGTATTAGTTGAGCGCATTGTTGATGATAATACCGCTTTGGTACATCTTCGTGCCAGTAACTCGCCCAAAGCAGGTGCAGTCGTTACCTTTGCTCAAGGCACTGTTAAAGCTACGATGCTAGAGCGAGTAGGGGACTTATTTAAGCTGCAATTTAGTGAGCCTGTGCGTGGTGTATTGGCACAACATGGCCAAATGCCCTTGCCGCCGTATTTGGGGCGCGATGTTGAGCAAAGCGATAGCGAGCGTTATCAAACTGTGTATAGCGACCCCAACAAACAAAACTCCGTTGCCGCACCGACCGCAGGTTTGCATTTTGACGAAACGCTATTAGCTAACTTAAGGGCAGCGGGCGCAAATTTTGCTTATGTCACCTTGCACGTTGGTGCGGGCACATTTCAGCCTGTTCGTACAGCCGATATTCGTGACCATCAAATGCACAGCGAATGGCTAGATGTACCACAAGCTACCGTTGATGCCATTAAAACTGCCAAAGCCAATGGTGGTCGCGTTATTGCTATTGGTACAACCAGTGTTAGAGCCTTGGAAAGTGCTGCTTTATATAATGAGGGGCAATTAAAAGCATGGTCGGGCGATACCCAGATTTTTATTTATCCGAGTTATGAGTGGAAGGTGATTGACGCGCTGTTTACCAATTTTCATTTGCCCGAATCCACCTTGTTAATGTTGGTCTGTGCGTTAGCAGGCAAAGAACGTGTGATGGCTGCCTATGAGCAAGCCGTACAGCATAAATATCGATTTTTTAGTTATGGCGATGCCATGTTTGTGGAAAATAACTAATGCAATTTAATTTATTAGCAACTGACGGTTTAGCACGTCGTGGTGAACTTAGCTTGCAACATGGCAAGGTGCAAACGCCTGCTTTTATGCCTGTGGGGACATACGGTACGGTTAAAGGGATGTTTCCGAGTGACATCAAAACCATTGGTGCCGACATTATTTTGGGCAATACCTTTCATTTGTGGTTGCGACCAACCACCGAAGTTATTAAGCATTTTGGCGGTTTGCATAAGTTTATTAACTGGGATAAGCCAATTTTGACCGATTCGGGCGGCTTTCAGGTATTTAGTTTGGGCGCATTACGCAAAATTAGCGAAGAAGGGGTCAAGTTTCAGTCACCTATTGATGGCTCAAAAGTCTTTTTAACGCCCGAAATCTCCATGCAAATTCAGCGTGAATTAAACTCTGATATTGTGATGATTTTTGATGAGTGTACCCCGTATCCTGCCACCGAAAAAGAAGCACGTGACTCGATGGAGTTAAGTTTGCGTTGGGCGGCACGTTGTAAAGTGGCACACGAAGGCAATCCCAATGCCTTATTTGGCATTGTGCAAGGAGGTATGTACGAAAACTTGCGTGATGTATCGTTGGCAGGATTATTAGATATTGGCTTTGATGGCTATGCTATTGGCGGCTTGTCGGTGGGTGAGCCCAAAGAAGAAATGTTGAAAATCCTCGACCACGTCCCCACTAAATTACCCCAAGATAAACCGCGTTATTTAATGGGTGTCGGTAAACCCGAAGATATTGTTGAAGCGGTGCGTCGTGGCGTAGATATGTTTGATTGTGTCATGCCCACGCGCAATGCACGTAATGGTCATTATTTTGTCACCAATGGCGTGGTAAGAATCCGCAATAGTCAGTACAAAACCGACCAATTACCCGTAGATGAACATTGTGATTGTTATACTTGCCTCAATTTTTCGCGTGCTTATTTACATCATTTAGACAAATGTGGCGAGATGTTGGGCGCAATGTTAGGCACACTACACAACCTGCGATATTATCAACGTTTAATGGCAGGTTTGCGTACTGCGATTGAACACGGTACATTGAGCGAGTTTGTGGCGGATTTTTATGCGCGCCGTGATTTACCTGTTCCTGCACTTTAATAGAGAGAGAAAACCATGAGTTTTTTTATTGCCGATGCCTATGCTAACGCACCTGCTGCTGCACAAGAGCCGTCTGCATTTGCCAACATTGCCATGTTGGTGGTGTTTATGTTGGTGTTTTACTTTTTATTATGGCGGCCTCAGGCTAAACGTCAAAAAGAGCATCAAGCCTTAATGTCAGACTTGCAAAAAGGTGACGAAATTGTTTTTGCAGGTGGATTATTAGGTAAAATTAAAAATGTTGATGAAGACTATGCCGTAGTCGAAATTAGCGATAACCTGTCCGTAAAAATCCAAAAAGCCTCAGTCATTGCCACTTTGCCCTCAGGCACACTCAAAGGCATTAGTGCCAGTGGTAGCAGTACCAACCTTAAAAAAGACGAAAAATAACCCCAATTAACACCACCACTTGCAGGGCAAGGGGTGGTTTAATTTTTATCACGAAAGAAAAATTATGCGTTACCCCACTTGGAAATACATTTTGATTGTACTCGTGCTGTGTATCAGTACGATTTATTCTTTACCTAATTTATATCCCGATGAACCTGCTATCCAAATTTCGGGGGCTAACGCAGGTATCAAAGCTGACCAAGCTGTGCTAACACAAGCTGAGTCAGCTCTCAAACAAGCTGGACTCAGTTATCACGGCTCACAAGTGCAAGCCAAAGGCGTATTATTGCGGGTAAAAAATAGCGATGAGCAGCTTAAGGCACAATCCGCTATTAAGCGTGCCTTAGGTGATAGTTATGTGGTGGCCTTGAACCTTGCGCCAACCACGCCAAGCTGGTTATTAAGCCTTAAAGCGGCGCCCATGAAGTTAGGGTTGGATTTACGTGGGGGTGTTCACTTTTTGTTAGAAGTGGATATGTCTAAAATTTTAGAACAACGTCAAGAAACTTATACTACTGATATTAAAGGCAAATTACGTGAGGCTAAAATTGCTTACCGTACCGTCAGTGATGTACCCAATGGTTTAAGTGTTAAGTTTGAACAAGAAACTGAGCGCGACAAAGCCAAAGACTTGTTATCAACAGAGTTTCGTGAGTTTGTGATGGTTGCCGCTGCGCGTGATGGGGCATTTTATTTGGATTTAGGCTTTAGTCCACAAAAACTCAAAGAGTTTTCGGATTATGCCATTGAACAAAACTTAACCACGTTACGTAATCGGGTTAATGAACTTGGGGTAGCCGAAGCGGTGGTGCAACGTCAAGGTGCAAACCGTATTGTGGTGCAATTACCTGGTGTGCAAGACACTGCCGAAGCCAAGCGCGTATTAGGTCGTACTGCAACCTTAGAGTTTAGATTTGTTGATTGGGAAAACCAAGCCAGTGCTGATGGTTTTGCGCCAGCAGGCACAGAACTTTTTAATATGCACAAAACCAATGAGCCTGTACTGTTGCAACGCAAAAAAATCGTTACAGGTGACCGCGTAGTTAACGCACAGTCTGGCTTTGACGAATATTCCAACCCTCAAGTTAATATCACCCTTGATAGTCGTGGCGGTAAAATGATGGCCGATGCCACGCGTGATAATGTTGGCAAACAAATGGCGGTATTATTTGTTGAACACAAACAGCGCATTAAGTTTACGACTGATGCGGCAGGTCGCACCATTGAAACGCGTGAACCTTATGTCGAAAAAAATGTCATCAACCGTGCTACCGTTCAGTCTATGCTTGGCTCTAGCTTTAGAATCACAGGCTTAGACTCGCCCGAAGAAGGCCGCGAATTGGCCTTGTTATTACGTGCAGGTGCCTTAGCCGCCCCTATGTATTTTGTCGAAGAACGCACCATTGGCCCTAGCCTCGGTCAAGATAATATTGATAAAGGTTTGTTGTCAACCCAAGTGGGTTTTGCGGCGGTTGCTTTGTTTATGCTGGTGTTTTATCGCGTCTTTGGCATTGTGGCTAATATTGCCTTGTTTATGAATGTGGCCATGATGATTGCTGTAATGTCAGCGATTGGTGCTGCATTAAGTTTGCCAGGTATTGCAGGTATTGTATTAACCGTCGGTATGGCGGTTGATGCCAATGTCTTGATTTTTGAACGGATACGAGAAGAGCTAAGGGCAGGGCAGTCACCACAGGGCGCAATTATTGCAGGCTATGACCGCGCATATACCACGATTTTAGACGCTAATATTACCACTTTGATTGTCGCTTTTATTTTATTTGCAGTCGGTACTGGCCCTATCAAAGGTTTTGCGGTTACTTTATCCATAGGTATTATTTGCTCAATGTTTACGGCAATTACCGTTACCCGTGCTGTAGTTCAACTCATATATGGTAACCGTCGTGTTACCAAATTAAGTATTTAAGGAGACGCATGATGGAAGAAAAAATTATTCGCTTTATGCGTTTTCGCAAACCGATGGCGATTTTGTCTTTTTTGGTAGTCCTAGTAGGTGTAGTCTCTATTTTTACCAAAGGTTTAAACTTAGGTTTAGATTTTACAGGTGGAACATCGGTAGAGTTGGCGTATGCCAAACCTGTAGAGCAGGCGGTTGTTCAAGAGTCCCTCGAAAAAGCAGGTATTAAAGATACGGTTGTTCAGCATGTCGGCTCTGCTACCCATGTGTTAATTCGTATGCCTCCTCAAGAAAAAGCAGGCAGCGAAATTGGCCAACGGGTATTACAAGCCGCTCAATTTGACAGTCAAAACCCTGCCTCCTTACGTCAAGTTGATTCAGTTGGTTCACAAGTCGGTGACGAGTTATATACCCAATCATTATTGGCAGTGGGTTTGTCATTATTTTTGATGATGGTCTATGTGGCGGTGCGTTTTCGTTGGAAGTTTGCGGTGGGAGCGGTGATTTCTTTGGCGCATGATACTTTGTTTACCGTTGGTGTGTTCTCACTCATGGGCTGGCCATTCGATTTAACTGTATTGGCGGCAGTATTAGCCTTAATTGGTTATTCACTTAACGATACTATCGTAGTGTTTGACCGAGTTCGCGAAAACTTTAGACGCTTGCGTCGTGCCGACCCTGTTGAGATTATTGATATTTCACTCACCGAAACCCTACGCCGTACCATTATGACCGTTGCTACGGTGGTGATTGTCGTGATTGCCTTGTTGTTTTTAGGTGGTGCTGCGCTTAAATGGTTCTCGGTGGCGTTGTTAGTAGGTTTGTTTGCAGGTACTTATTCTTCGATTTATATTGCCACAGCCTATGCTTTAGCAATGGGTTTAAATAAGGAAGATTTTATGATTGTGTCCAAGTCGGAGTTTGTGGAAGAAGGGGTGGTAGAAGAAACAAAATAGTTTGTAGGGTGTATTCGCGTTAGCGTAATACACCCTATTGATTATTCTGCAAATAGTGGCGCATTTTAATGCGCCCTACGACACAGGTTTATAAGAAATAAAAATTACCCCCACCAAAATTAAGCCCGCGCCTAAAAATTGCCATAAAGTTAACTGTTCATTCAGCAACCATGCGCCTAAGGCTAAAGTAATCACAGGACTGATGCCACTGATTAACGCTGCCTGAGATGCACCAATACGTTTAATGCCTTGGGTTAATAAAATTGCAGGCAAAAATGTACAAAAAAATCCTAAAACAGCACTAAGCAACCAAACCTGTATTGGTAGTTGTTTTAATAAAATCAAGGAGTGACTTAATAAAAAGTGTAAAAAACAACAAAGAGTTGCAATGATTAAAGCAAAAGCTGTAAATCGAACCGCACCAAAATGGGGAATCAAGACCCCACTAGCCACTAAATAGCCTGCATAGGCTAAAGCCCCTGCAAATACCAAACTACTACCTAATACTAGATGAGTGCTTTCTTCGTGTTGATTACCCAAAAAAACAAAAGCCATGCCTGCATAACTAATTGCAATCGCCCACCAAGTGCTAGCCTTAATTTTTTGGCGCAAATATAATGCCGATAACATCACGGTTAAGGTGGGGTACATAAACAAAATCAGTCGTTCTAAACTTGCGCTAATATATTCCATGCCCCAAAAATCAAAAATACTCGCTCCATAATAACCAACTACACCTGCAGTCACTAAGCCCAAGTAATGTTGGCGAGTAGCCTTAACTGGTGTTGTACTGCGATTAAAGCGTAACATTAATAAAAAAAAGGGCAGGGCAAAAGCCATTCGCAACGCTAATAAAATGGTGCTGTCAATGGAATAGTGATAAGCCATTTTGACAAAAATAGATTTGGTCGAAAACAAAAGAGCAGATAACGCCACACAGGCTGCACCCAGCCAGTAGCTTTTGTTGCTAAATACAGCAGAAACAGAATTAGACATGGCATCAAAAGCTAAAATGACTCGGCAGACAAGCCTAAAATGTCTTTTTTTTCAAGTCAATGTTTTAAAAAAATAAAAAATGTTGGTATTCACGCTAAAAATATCGCCCAACTTGGAGTACAATCGCCAGCCTTTTTATTTTTTGTGGGGGCTAGAGAGTCACAAGCTCAAGCAACTAGCCATAATCCTAAATTGTGGATGATACAGTGCTGAACTCACCAAGCAAGCACACAGTAGCATCTAGATTGTCAAACTCAAATTGAGGGTTGATCATGCAAATCGGAATTCCAGCGGAAATCATCGCTGGCGAAACACGTGTTGCAGCGACTCCTGATACCGTCAAAAAATTGGTGGCGGCAGGTCATAAAGTTGTGGTGCAAGCGGGTGCTGGTGTAAAGGCCAGTCTGCCAGATGCCAATTTCAGCGCAGTAGGCGCGTCTATTGTTGATGCTACAACGGCTTATGCCAGTGACATCATTCTTAAGGTACAAGCACCAACCGCAGAAGAAATTGGGTCGATTAAGGACGGGGCAACGATTATTGCCATGTTCGACCCTTATCGTAATGCTAATTTGCAAGCCTTTGCTGATAAACAGTTAAACTGTTTTGCGTTGGAGTTGTTACCACGTACTTTGTCTCGTGCGCAAAATATGGACGTTTTATCCTCCCAGTCTAACTTGGCAGGTTATAAAGCGGTCATTATGGCAGCTGACGAATATCAACGTCCATTCCCAATGTTTATGACCTCCGCAGGTACAGTCAAACCCGCTCGTGTGGTGATTATGGGTGTGGGTGTGGCTGGTTTACAAGCGATTGCAACTGCTAAACGTTTGGGTGCAGTGGTTGAAGCAACAGACTTACGTCCAACTGCTAAAGACCAAGTTGAGTCTTTAGGTGGCAAGTGGCTTGATGTGCCAATGTCTGATGAAGAGAAAGAAAACGCTAAAAAAGCCGCTGCGAGTGGTTATGCGTGGATGCCCGGCCCACAATACATTGCTGACCAAGCGGTGATTGTTGACAAAGCTGTTTCTCAAGCAGACATTGTGATTACGACTGCCTTGATTCCAGGTCGTAATGCTCCTCGTTTAATTAAAGCCGAAACTGTGGCCAAAATGAAAGCTGGCTCAGTGATTTTAGATATGGCAGTTGAAACAGGTGGCAATGTTGAAGGTTCTGTGTTGAATCAAATTGTCACTACCGACAACGGTGTAAAAATCATTGGTATCCCGAATATTCCTGCGCAATTAGCTGCACAATCTTCGGCTTTATATGCCAACAACGTCTATAACTTCCTCGCGACTTTACTTAATAAAGAAGGTCAAATGGTGGTTAATCTCGAAGACGAAATCCAAAAAGCCTTGTTGATTACCCAAAGTGGTCAACTGCTTTTTCCTCCTAAAAAAGCATAAGGGGAGCTGACATGGTCGAAACGATTACTATTTTTGTATTAGCCATTTTTGTCGGTTACTACGTGGTGTGGGGTGTTACTCCTGCCTTACATACACCCTTAATGGCTGTTACCAATGCACTGTCCAGTATTATTGTTGTAGGTGCGATGATTCAAACCGTTGGTCTGCCTGCGATTGGTGTTGAAGGTAACGTGACTTTTCAAAGTATTAACGTCATTAGTATTTTGGGCGCGATTGCGGTGTTTTTAGCAAGCATTAACATCTTTGGTGGCTTTGCCGTCACAGGACGTATGCTTGAAATGTTTAAACCCAAAAAGAAATAAGGGGCGCAATCAATGGAACTTATTCGTGAGTTAGCAAATTGGTTTTATTTAGTTGGCGCAATTTTATTTATTTTAACCTTGCGCGGTTTATCTGGCCCTAAAACGGCCATTATGGGCAATCGCTACGGCATGGTTGCGATGGTCATCGCCGTTTTAACCACCTTTTTTGTGGCAGAACAGCCAGTCGTGTGGATGATTATAGTCGCCATGATTGCAGGTGCGGCCGTTGGTATTACGCGTGCGCGCGCTGTGCCTATGACGCAAATGCCCGAAACAGTGGCCTTAATGCACTCCTTAGTCGGTTTGTCGGCGGTGTTGATTGCTGTGGCTGCGGTGTTACATAACAATCATTTAGTGGCGTTACAGTTGCAAAATGCTGCTGCCTTAACCGAGGCAGGCGTTGAATTTCACGCCATGACCAAAGTGCATCAATTTGAATTGTTTGTTGGCTGTTTTGTAGGGGCGATTACCTTTACGGCTTCGGTGTTTGCTTATGGCAAACTAGCTGCTAAAAAGTGGGCAAAAACTCTCAAAGGAGGCTGGGTTAAACCCGTTCAAGCCAGTTTATTTGCTGCGATGTTGGTCTGTGGGGGGATTTATTTTACCTCTGGCAATATGACCATGTTTTGGGCAATGACTGGTTTAGCTTTAGCCTTTGGTTGGATGTGGATTGCACCTGTGGGTGGCGGCGATATGCCAGTAGTGGTGTCTTTGCTTAACTCTTTTTCGGGTTGGGCAGCGGCAGGTATTGGTTTTACCTTAGAAAACAATATGTTAATTGTCGCTGGCTCTTTAGTTGGCTCATCGGGTGCAATTTTGTCCTACATTATGTGTAAAGCCATGAACCGCTCGATTATTAACGTGTTGTTTGGTGGTATTGCAACGGCCAGTGCTGGTGGTGCAGATGAGGGCGAAGCTAAGCCAAAAAATTATCGTTCAGGTTCTGCTGACGATGCAGGTTTCTTAATGTCTAATGCTAGTAGCGTTATCATCGTTCCTGGTTATGGTATGGCTCAAGGCCGCGCACAAAATGCGGTTAAAGAGTTATATAACACCTTAAAAGCAGAAGGTGTGAATATCCGTTTTGCGATTCACCCAGTTGCGGGTCGTATGCCAGGTCACATGAACGTATTGTTGGCAGAAGCTGACGTACCCTACGAAGACATCTTAGAAATGGACGAAATTAACTCCGATTTTGCAGGCACTGATGTAGTGTTAATTATCGGTGCTAATGACGTTGTTAACCCTGCTGCTAAAGATGATAAAAGCTCTCCAATTTATGGTATGCCTATTTTGGAAGCTTACAAAGCTCAAACCATTATGGTGATTAAGCGTTCTATGTCCACAGGTTATGCAGGCTTAGATAACGATTTGTTCTATATGGACAAAACCATGATGGTGTTTGGTGATGCTAAAAAAGTGGTTGAAGACATGACTAAAGCCATTAACGGTACTGGTCATTAAATAATCCTTTTCCATTCCCTTTACAAAAATCCTCCTTCTCCCTATGGGAGAGGGTCGGGGTGAGGGGATAGGATAAGGGTAAAAACCCCGACTTGTTCGGGGTTTTTTATTTGGAAAAAATACAAACTATAAGGTTAATTTTGCGTTACAATGATTAGTTTAGAAATAATGTGGTTATTGTTTGTTAAGACGTTAAACAATGCTTCACCAGTGATACAGACAGGCTAAATTATGCTGTTAATGATTGATAATTATGATTCTTTTACCTATAACATTGTTCAATATTTAGGTGAATTAGGCCAAGACGTGCGTGTATATCGTAATGATGAAATCAGCATTGCCCAAATCGAAGCATTACAACCACAGCATATTGTCATTTCACCCGGCCCTTGCTCGCCCAACGAAGCAGGCATTTCAATGGCAGTGATTCAGCATTTTGCAGGCAAAATTCCTGTATTGGGTGTGTGTTTGGGTCATCAAAGCATTGGCCAAGTGTTTGGTGGTGATGTGATTCGCGCGCGCCAAGTGATGCACGGCAAAACATCGCCCATTTATCATAAAAATATCGGTGTATTTTCCAATTTAAATAATCCTTTAACTGCCACACGTTATCATTCCTTAGTCGTTGACAAAAATACCCTCCCTGATTGTTTAGAAATTACCGCATGGACTCAATTAGATGATGGTTCGATTGACGAAATTATGGGTTTACGCCATAAAACTTTAGCGGTTGAAGGGGTGCAGTTTCATCCAGAGTCTATTTTGACCGAACAGGGTCATGCACTATTAAAAAACTTTTTGGATGGTAAATAATGGATATTAAACAGGCATTAAATTTATTAGTAAATAGCCAATCCTTAACATTGTCACAAATGCAAACGGTGATGAAAAGTTTAATGGCTGGCGAATGTAGTGCTGCCCAAATTGCAGGTTTTTTAGTTGCTTTACGCATGAAAGGTGAGTCCTTAGACGAAGTTGAAGGGGCGGTACGAGTGATGCGTGAATTATGTGTGCCTGTTCAACTGGAATCATTAGCCAATACCGTAGATATTGTGGGTACAGGTGGTGATAGTGCAAATCTGTTTAACGTCTCCACCGCATCTACTTTTGTTATTGCTGCCGCAGGTGCTAAAGTCGCCAAACATGGCAATCGTGCCGTGTCTTCTAAAAGTGGTAGTGCCGATGTTTTAGAAGCGGCAGGGATTAACTTACAATTAACCCCCGAACAAACGGCACGTTGTATTGATAGCATTGGTGTAGGCTTTATGTTTGCTGTTAATCATCATACTGCTATGCGCCACGTCATCGCCCCGCGTAAAGAATTAGGGTTACGCACCTTATTTAATGTTTTAGGGCCACTTACTAATCCAGCAGGGGTAAAACGTCAAGTTTTAGGGGTTTATGACAAAGCTTGGTGTCGTCCTTTGGCGGAAGTGTTGGGGCGTTTGGGTAGTGAACATGTGTTAGTTGTTCATGCCCAAGATGGTTTAGATGAGTTAAGTTTGGCAACACCGAGTTATGTTGCAGAGCTAAAAAACGGACAAGTGACAGAGTATTTGTTAACCCCTGAAGATGTTGGCTTAAAAACGCAATCTTTAACAGGTTTAAGCGTGGATAATGTGGCCGACTCTTTAGCTCGTTTACAAGATACCTTAGATAAACGTCAATTGGCTGATGCACAAAAAGCGGCTGATATGATTGCATTAAATGCAGGAGCAGCCTTGTATGTGTCTGGTTTGGCAAGCAATATTAAACAAGGCGTCACGATGGCAGAAGATGCGATTTATAGTGGCTTAGCTTTAGAAAAGTTAGTGGCTTTGCGTGATTTTAGTCGTACATTTTTAGTATAGGATAAGATTTAAGACACTGAGATTTAGCTATTTGTCACCCAGAGCGATGAGTATATAAATCCTCAACGTTAAGCTTAAATAATTGATATAAGTAGATTTTTATGAGTTCACAAATTTTAGCCACGATTTTACAACGCAAAGCAGAAGAAGTAGAGGCAAGGCAACGTCAAGTTTCTTTGGCTACACAAGAAAGTCGCGCACGTACTGCATTACCAACGCGTGGCTTTTATCAAGCATTAAAACGTCGTGTTGATAAAAAACAACCTGCGGTGATTGCTGAGATTAAAAAAGCATCTCCATCAAAAGGGGTTTTGCGTGAAGATTTTGTGCCAGCTCAAATTGCCCGTAGTTATGAACGTGCTGGTGCTGCTTGTTTATCGGTATTAACCGATGTTGATTTTTTTCAAGGGGCAGATAGTTATCTACAAGCTGCACGTTTTGCTTGTGAGCTGCCTGTGTTGCGTAAAGACTTTGTGGTTGATCCTTATCAAATTGTTGAAGCAAGGGCGATTGGTGCAGATGCTGTATTACTAATAGTTAGTGCTTTAACAGATAGCCAACTTAAAGAGTTATACGATGTTGCTGTAGAATTTGGTTTGGATGTGTTGATTGAGGTGCATAGCCAACTCGAGCTAGAGCGCGCGCTCAGATTGCCAGTGCCTATGATTGGTATAAATAACCGTAACCTTAAAACTTTTCAGGTAAGTTTAAACACCACCTTAGCGTTAATGCGTAATGTGCCAAAAGACAAAATGATTGTCACCGAAAGTGGTATTTTGCAGCCTTCTGATGTGACTTTAATGCAAGCCAATGGCATCAATGCCTTTTTGGTGGGAGAAGCATTTATGCGTGCACCAGAACCAGGTGAGGCATTAAAAGCATTATTTTTTGGAAAATAATTACCCCTCTCCTGTGAGAGAGGGTTGGAGTCAGAGTGATTATCGCGTCCCAAAAATCACCATTGTTTTGCCTTTGACGCTAATCAAGCCTTGGTCTTCGAGTGATTTGAGAACTCTGCCAACCATCTCACGTGAGTATCCCACAATACGCCCAATTTCTTGACGAGTAACACGAATTTGCATGCCATCAGGATGAGTCATGGCATCAGGTTGTTTGGATAAATCTAATAAACAACGCGCGACACGGCCAGTCACATCTAAAAAAGCTAAATCGCTGACTTTGCGAGTGGTAGCGCGTAAGCGACCCGCTAACTGAGCAGATAATGCAAACATGAGGCCAGGATCTTGGCGTGCAATATCTTTAAATTTGCGATAGCTGATTTCCGCAATTTCACACGGGACTTTTGCTCTAATCCATGCCGAGCGGCTTGGTTTTTCTTCAAATAAACCCATTTCGCCAAAAAAGTCACCTGAGTTGAGGTAGGCGACCACCATTTCACGGCCTTCGCTGTCTTCAATGACTACCGATACAGAGCCTTTAACAATAAAGAATAAAGAGTCTGAGGCATCTCCCGCATGAACAATTGCAGCTCGCGCAGGATATTGACGCAGATGGCATTGTTCTAAAAATGGCTGTAAATAGGGAAGACGTTCTGCCGCAGAAATAATGGCCATAATGGTATTCCTAATCTGTTCAGTTTTTATCGATTTGGAATCTACGCAGCACTAATGCGCGTAAGTTCTATAATGTTTACTTAAAAGCCATGTGTTATTTTAAGTATCATGCACAAAATGGCTTTGTTAATTTTTCTCGTTATATAATAATGATTATTGGCGACAATAACAGAGTATTTGTAACAAATTTACCAACTAATTAACATTAGTTGTCAGTTTTTAGTGTTAATGATTTTTAACTAAAAGGTTTATATTTGATGAAAGCGGCAATTCAATGGGTTAAAGATGTTTCGTTTGTAGCTGAGTCAGGCAGCGGCCATTCGGTTGTGTTAGATGGTGCGCCAGAATATGGTGGTCGTAATATAGGTGCACGTCCCATGGAGTTATTGTTAATGGGCTTGGGGGGCTGCGCTTCTTTTGATGTGGTCACTATTCTTAAAAAGGCGCGCCAACAAGTAACGGATGTGCGTACCGAGTTAAGTGCCGAGCGTGCGGATGCTGTGCCTGCAGTGTTTACCAAAATTCATTTGCACTTTATTGTGACGGGTAACGACTTAAAAGAAAGCCAAGTCAAAAAAGCAGTTGAGTTATCTGCCGAAAAATACTGCTCTGCCTCTGCGATGTTAAGTGCAGGTGGTGTGGTCATTACCCACGATTATGAGATTGTGCAGGCTTAATCTTAAAGCAATCTTCCCTCTCCTCGTAGGAGAGGGGAAAAACTAACTTTTATGTGTTTGGCGTGATTTTTTTTTGACATATAACGTCTTAATGACTTTAGCGACTACTTTGCCATCTTCACCTAAAACTTCAACCGTATATTCGGGGCAAATGGCTTTGCCACTTTCTGCGGCTAATTTGACTTGGCCAATTTCTTTGGGGCTAAGTCTAAATTGAGCATAAACAGTGCCTCGGCCAGGACTAATAAAATCAATATGCGCGGCTTTATCCCAAATAATATAATCTTTGCCCAAGTTTTCCATCAGCATTAACATCAAAAAAGGGTCAGTCATCGCATATAAGCTGCCGCCAAAATGTGTACCTACATAATTTTTATTGCGTTTATTAAGCGGCATTTTTACGTCAATTTCTAAAAAATCATCACTGACATGCACAATTTGAATGCCTGCACCCAAAAAAGGTAAATAAGTATTTAATAATAATTTGAGTTTTAGCGATTTTGGAAAAAGTTTGTTAAACATAAAAACTCGTTTTGGTCATCACTTTAGAAACAATGCCCATCACTTCTTTGATAGGTTGTGGCAATTCTACACCACCTGCGGCTAAGGCTTGTTGGCGGTGATGGTCTTCATCGCTGTGCATTTGGGTCAATATAGCGTGACTACGTTGGTCAAACTCAGGAATTTGTGCTAAATGACTTTCTAAATGTTTACAAACTTGTTTTTCGGTTTCTGCCACAAACCCCAAACTCCATTTGTCGCCTGCCAAACCTGCCACTGCACCAATACCAAATGATAAACCATACCACAAAGGATTTAACACACTAATATGGCTGTTTAGTTCTTTGAGGCGGTCTTCACACCAAGCTAAATGGTCTTGTTCTTCGAGCGCAGCCCGTTGCATTTCTTCTCGAACGGTGGGGAGCTTTGCTGTTAATGCTTGACCATGATATAAGGCTTGAGCGCACACTTCGCCTGTATGATTAACTCGCATTAAGCCTGCAACTAGTTGTTGTTGTTGGTTATCTAGTGGGGGGGTGGGGTGTGTTTGAGCGGGATTAACGCGTAAAGCAGGAGTAGTATTTGGTGTAAGAGTTTTAAGTACTTGGTCAACATGGCCAATAAAGGTATCGGCTAAAGAGTAACGTCTCATGGTGTTTTCTCAATCAGAGAGTGGATTTAGACGCCGCTCAATCAACGTGTTCCCTGAGCGGAGCTGAAGCCTAAAACAAAGATAATTGTGGTGTGGTCTTAGCCTGACGTTTTCAGCCTGGTGGCCAACTTAAACGACGACCAGCCAACATATGCAAGTGAATATGATAAACGCTTTGGCCGCCATCAGGATTACAGTTCATCACCACCCGATAGCCTGATTCTGCCACCCCTAGCTCTTTGGCTAACTGAGCGGCGGTGGTCATTAATTCACCCAATATTGCTCCGTCTGCAACAGGCACATCGTTTAAGGTGGTGTAGTGTTGTTTAGGGATGATTAAAATATGGGTAGGAGCTTGGGGAAATAAATCATAAAAAGCAATCACGCGCTCATTTTCAAAGGCTATTTTTGCATTGATTTGTTTTTGGGCAATTTTACAAAAAAGACAATCCATCATTGTGTCCTAATGATTCAGTGTTAATCGTCTAAATTATCATGAGTTTTATGAGCTGGAAAGTGGCGCATGATTGTTAAATCTTGCTCATTAACCATAACTGGCGTAAATTACGCTGTTTTTAGTTTTTAGCCTTGAGAATCCAGCATGTCTGCCAAAATCACTGCCATTCGTGGTATGAATGATATTTTACCTATCCCCACCAAAGAAAATCCTGTCACCACACAACGTTGGCAAGCGGTTGAGAAGGTATTAAGACAGTTGATGCATCAATATGGCTATAAAGAAATTCGTTTACCGATTGTCGAAAATACACCTTTGTTTAAACGAGCCATTGGTGAAGTCACTGATATTGTTGAAAAAGAAATGTACACCTTTGAAGATAAAGGTGGTGACTCCGTGACTTTGCGTCCTGAAGGTACAGCTGGTTGTGTGCGTGCCTGTTTAGAGCACGGTTTAACCTACAACCAAACGCAACGCCTATGGTACACAGGGCCGATGTTTAGGTATGAACGTCCACAAAAAGGCCGTTATCGTCAATTTTATCAGTTTGGTGTTGAAACCTTTGGCATGAAATCGGCAGATATTGATGCCGAATTAATTTTAATGACCGCACGTTTGTGGCGTGACTTGGGCTTGAGTGAGGTTGTGCGTTTAGAGCTAAATACTTTAGGCGAAAGTGTGTCTCGTCAAGCTTACAAAGACGCATTAGTGGCGTATTTAAGCCAACATATTGATAGTTTAGATGAAGATTCAAAACGGCGTTTAAACACCAATCCTTTGCGTATTTTAGATAGTAAAGATGCCAAAACGCAGACAGTTTTAGCCAATGCTCCTCAATTATTTGATTATTTAGATGAAGAATCTTTAAAACATTTTGCCAGTTTAAGAGCGGTATTAGATGCGGCTGGTGTTGCCTATACCGTGAATCCTCGTTTAGTACGTGGTTTGGATTATTACAACAAAACCGTTTTTGAATGGGTAACAAACGCATTAGGCGCACAAGGTACAGTTTGCGCAGGTGGTCGTTATGATGGTTTGGTAACACAATTGGGCGGCCAAGCAACACCTGCCGTGGGTTTTGCGATTGGTTTAGAGCGTTTGGTGTTGTTGTTGGATACTTTACAACAACAAAACGACAGCAGTGAAGCCGATATTTATCTTGTTTCTGAAACAAATACCATTAATCAGGCGTTGTTGTTAGCAGAACTACTAAGGAACTGTTTAACAAATTATCGTATTGTAAGCCACTGTGGTGGTGGTCAATTTAAAAATCAATTAAAACGCGCCGATAAAACGGGTGCACAAGCCGCCTTATTATTAGGTGAACATGAAGTTGCTGAGCAAAAAGTCACTGTAAAATGGCTAAAAACAGGTGAGCAGCAACAAGTTAATCAAGCAGATATTTGCACATACTTAGCACAGCATTTAGGAGCATAAGCGTGAGTACACATGACGATGAACAACTAGAAAACCTCAAACGCTTTTGGCAAGACTATGGTACGCCGATCATTGTTGGGGCAAGTATTGCCCTAGCAGTATTTGCAGGTTGGCGTTATTGGCAACAAGATAAATTACAAACAGCCACTATTGCCGCCAATAGTTATCAGGCTTCACAAGAAGCCTATCAAAAGTTGGCTGTTAATCCAGAAGATAAAGCAGCGAATACCGATTTACAGCGCGAAGCACAAAAATTATTGCAGGAATATCCTGCAACGCCTTATGCAAGCAATGCAGCTTTATTGTTAGCCAAAAGAGCGATTGAATTAAAAGACTATAAAGAAGCCGAAAAACAGTTACGTTTTGTGTTAAATCAAGAGAAAGCTGATACGGGTCTTAAAAGCATAGCTTCTTTACGTTTGGCAACGGTATTGGCTGAAACAGGTGACAACAAAGGAGCATTGGCTGCTCTGAATGCCGACACCAATGCCGCGTTTACGCCAAGTCGTGAAGAATTACGTGGCGATTTACTCAAAGCATCGGGTGATATTGCAGGGGCACAAAAAGCCTATCAAGCAGCGGCTAAAGTGTTGGTTGAGCGTCAAGAACAACGTCCGTTGTTAGAAATGAAAATGGCAGATGTGGGTTTAGAAATGCCAGAAATCAAACAACCTTTGTTGATTAAAGAACCTTCTTAATCCTGACTAATGTCTGCTGTTAGTTTGTAGCCCGTGTGAAGTGTAACGCAACACGGGAGACGCTTTGCAGGAAACCTGTATTTCACTATGCTGCATACAGGCTACTGTACTCTCATGTTAAAGCTGTTTTTCAAGGAGCTGTCGTTGATTAAGCGCTTATCTCTAGCTGCAATCGTTATTGCGCTTGTTGCTTGTAGTTCTAACCCTAATGAACACAAGCCTTCACCTTTGCCAATATTGCCAGCCAAAACACAACAAATACAGTTTAAAAAAGTCCACACCATGCAAATTGGTAAAGGCTTAAATGAGACCGAAGTTGTTCCTCGTTTAGCGATGCAAAATGACAAGTTGTATGTAGCCAGTCATAACGGTGTTGTAGAAGCTATAGATGTCCAAGGCAAAATGGTGTGGCAGCAAAAAACGCAACAAACGGTGACAGGTGGTGTGAGTGCCGCTTATGGTCGTGTTGTGGTAGCAACAGCAAATGCCGAAGTATGGTTGTTGGATGCCAATACAGGGGCAATACAGTGGCACAAAACTTTGATGTCTCCTATTTTGGCGGCAGCGGCACAAAATGCTGAGCGTGTTATTGTTCAAAGTAGTGACGGCAAAGTTTATGGTTTAGATGCTAAAACAGGCAATACAATATGGGTGTTTGATACGCCAGTCGCTACCCTCAGTTTACGTGGTTATGCTAGCCCTATTGTCGTGGGCGAAAACGTTATTGTAACGACCGAGTTGGGTAAAATTATGGCACTTGATGCTAATACAGGTATTGCTCAATGGGAAAGTCGAGTGGCAACGCCCGATGGACGTTCCGAATTGGAGCGTATGGTAGATATTGATGGGGCAATGCTAGTAAACGATGACATACTCTATGTTGGCAGTTATCAAGGACAACTAACAGCACTCAATATTCGATCTAAACCACAAATTAAATGGCAACAAGACTTATCCAGTTATCGGGCATTGGCTCAAAGTGATACCTTGTTATTTGCGGTAGATGCTAGTAGCCATGTTATTGCTTTTGACAAAATAACGGGGCAAGTGGTTTGGAAGCAGCAAGAGTTGGCGTGGCGCAATCTTTCTATGGCTGCCAGCTTTAATAATGTTGTTCTAGTGGGTGATAATGACGGTTATGTGCATATTATGGCGCAAGACAGTGGTAAACTATTAGGGCGTTTTAGTGTTAAAGGTGTCGTTGTTGACTTGGCCGTTTTTAATCAGCAGTTATGGGTACATACTCAAAAAGGTCAATTAAGCGCATGGTCATTTGTTGACGCACTTGCTCAATAGTTTTTCGATAGAGACATTCATTCATGAAACCCGTTATTGCCCTCATTGGCCGCCCAAATGTGGGTAAATCAACCCTGTTTAATCAACTAACCAAAACCCGTAATGCCTTAGTGGCTAATTTTGCAGGGCTGACTCGTGACCGTCAGTATGGTGATGGTCGTTTTGAAAATAAATCTTTTATTGTTATTGATACAGGTGGTTTGGGCGAAAACGATGAAGGCGTAGATGCTTATATGGCCGAACAGGCCAAAACTGCTATTGCCGAAGCTGATATTGTATTGTTTGTGGTGGATGCTCGTGCGGGCTTGTTAGGCTCAGACGAAATGATTGCTGACCATTTACGCCGCTTAAACAAGCATACTTACTTAGTTGTTAATAAAATAGATGGTTTGCATGAAGATGCAGCCACGGCAGAATTTCATCGTTTAGGATTTAGTCGTGTTTATCAAACAGCGGCCAGTCATGGTCGTGGCGTATTTCAGTTAATTAGTGATTTATTAGCACCATTTCCCGAAGATTCATTGGCATTATCGGTTGAAGAGACAGGTATTAAAGTCGCGATTGTTGGCCGTCCTAATGTTGGTAAGTCCACCTTAGTCAATCGTTTATTGGGTGAGGAGCGGGTGATTGTTTATGATATGCCCGGTATGAACGCGTGACAGTATTTATATCCCTTATGAAAGGCAAGGCAAAAAATACACCTTAATTGATACAGCTGGCGTGCGTAAACGTGGCAGTTCACGAAATGTCGAAAAGTTCAGTGGTTAAAACCTTACAAGCCATTAAAGATGCTCATGTAGTCGTGATTGTATTTGATGCACGCGAGGGGATTGTCGAGCAAGACTTACACATGTTAGGATTTGCTTTAGAGAGTGGTCGTGCCGTAGTATTAGTCATCAACAAATGGGATAACATGAGCGACTACGATAGAGGATTTGTAAAGGGTGCTATCGAGAGGCGTTTAGATTTTGTACTTTTGGCTAAACACATTTGATTTCGGCTTTGCATGGTACAGGTGTTGGTGATTTGTATCCCTCAATTCATCGTGCTTATGACTCTGCAATGATAAAAGTGCCTACTAATCGATTAACACAGATTTTGCAAGATGCGGTTGAGCAGCATCAACCACCGTTGGTGTATGAGCCCATGGATTAAACTACGTTATGCACATATGGGTAACAAATCCGCCAATTATTGTAATTCATGGTAATCAAACCGAGTCTGTGTCAAAAGATTACAAAAGATATTTAGAAAATGTTTTTCGTAAAGTATTAAAGCTACAGGGTACACCTGTACAACTGGAGTTTAAAACTGGGATAATCCTTTCAAGGAAGATAAAGCAATGTTAAAACCAGCACAAGTCGAAAAACGTAATGCTGCGTTACAAAAAACGTGATATACGCTAATTAGAGACTAGCACGCGCCCTTAATTAGCACTTTAGGGGTAGTTATGAAAAAATGCTTTATTGATTTAGCGTAGTAACTCTATCTAGTGTTGCTGCCATGAGTAATGCTCGCTAGCTATTATTGCTTTTGGCGACCAAGATATGCCAGTGGTGCGTCGGCTACTCGTTTAAAACAAAGCGATTGCTGATGCGCCAGCCTCAATTACCCTGATTGATAGATAATGATTGACCAGTCAGGTGCGCGTGAAATTCCCGACCTTGCGTTTAGTACCGTGTATGGTGGTGGGCTACGAAAAGGTTGGGACGTTTGTGAGTTATCACGGCACATCTGCCGATATGGCGCGACGGATGCAGGTTTTAATAGATGGCCGCTCTGTTTTTCAACCGAGTTTAGCCTTGTTGACTGGATAGGCTTGCCTTTAGAATTAGATGATATTGACCGTATTGAGGTGATTCGTGCAATAAATGCTGCTGCTTATGGTGCCAATAGCTTTTTAGCAGTGGTTAATATTATTACCCGAAACCCTGCCGACTTGCCTAAAGTTAGAGCTTATACTCGTCAAGGTGGACAAGGCATAAATGATACTTATGTCACACCGCAGGTGTGCGTAATCAATTGTTGGCGTTTAACCGCCAATTCTCGAACCGATAGCGGTTTTGATAAATATTTTAATAAAGAAAATTTGCGGGATACCAACGGTAATAAAGTATTTGATAGCAAGGGTGATGCCATTAAAGTGTTTAACCCTTATCCCTATGCCGATGACAAACGTCAAAAAGTTTATTTATGGTCAATTATTAGAAGATGGCAATCAAAGTAGCATTAAATTGGGAGCAGGCATTCCGAGTTGGTTGGCGGTAATCGAGCCGAAGGCGGCTTGGTCGAATTTTTAGATGAACCTGACTTAAATACTAAACAGGATTATCTTAATTTATCAGTCCAGTTTAATACCGATAACCACTCACCGCGCAGTTTAACAGTGATTACTCGCAATTCGATGCAAAACAACGGATTAGGGTTGCCGTTCCTGCTGGCTTCTTTTACCCGAATTACAGCAACAAGCTTATTATTGACCGCATTTATACCAGTAACTTTCTGGATGGCGTTCAGGGAATGTTGTCAGGCGATCCGAATGCTAAAACTTCCTTCAATCACGCGAGCAGATATTGGTGCTTTAACTTTAGCTGTAGGCTGTAAGGTAGGTTTGCAACAGGGTAAAGTGTGTGGCTCTATTACGCCTGATGCAATGTACACTAAAGATTTAAATTATACCTCTGACATCAATAAAAAGAGTCTCGTCTAGAAGCCGAATTGCAAGACACATGGACGTTTACGCCTAATTTGCGTGTGGTGTATGGCGCAGGTATTCAAAATTCGCGTGCTGAGTCAATGCACTTTTTTAATGGCGAAGTCGGAAAATACTGTATGGCGTGTATTTGCCCATGGTGAATGGCAATTTATGCCCGATTGGCGTTTAAATGCAGGTACTATGGATGAACATGATGATTATGCAGGTAATTAAAACGCCTCGTCTTGCTCTAAATTGGCGTTTTTTACCTACACATTCTTTACGGATGGTGTCTTCGAGCCTATCGCACGCCAGATTTACGCGAATCCAAGCCTATTGGCAATATTATGGTCAAACCGAAGATAGAAGTTTGAGCAAATATGATGGTTATTTCCCCTTTGTTGGTATTGCTCCTGCTGTAACGGGTACAACTTGTGTATTAACAGATAGTTATAGTGAAGCAGGTGTTGTTTCTATTTGTACCGATGGCGCGCCCAGCGAGCGTATTATCTCTAACGAAATTGGTTATTATGGTGAGTTACCTCGTCAAAACTTGCAAATAGATATTCGTATTTTTAAAGATGATTTAAGACTCGCAGAGCATAATTTAGAGATAGATGATTTTGTGATTGCACCGCTCACCAAACATCAACAACGGGGTGTGGAACTGTCAACACAATGGCGGCCACACTCTAATTGGCGTTTTATGCTTAATTATGCTTACGATGATATAACGGGTCTTAACGATAACACCGACTTTGTCCCCAAACACAGTGGCAATGTTGGTGTGTGGTACGATACAGGACGTGGTGTGCAATCAAGTGTAAATTATGTGTTTTATAATCAACTGTATAATGACCCCGATGATGGTGGATTGTATTTTGATAGATTAGACTGGCGTTTTGCTAAAAAATGGTCTATGTATCATAAACATGATGTTGAGTTGTCAGGGGTGTGGCAGATTCGCCTCACCGAAGATAGAGAGCTACGTCGCAGTAATGGTGCCCCGCGTGACAAAATGTGGCTTCAGTTGAGTTATGCCTATGATTAACATCTTGATATCATAGGGCAAAAATGTTATGTATCAAAAACAACTGCGCCCTTGTGTTTCTACAATGTCAATAACAGGACGGTGTGAAAGAGATTTCGCCGCAGTGTGTTTGCCTACTATTGTGACTTATGCAGTTATCGCTTATTTGCTGGCATTTCAACCGTTTTTAATGGGTTTTTGCTCACAAAGCGCGCTAATTTTGGCAAAAAGCATAAGTCCTAACTATGCACAAAGGAAGGTGCTTAAATGTCTAAAATAATTATTTTTTATCTGTTAGGGTTAATGAGTCTGTGTAGTGTGTCGCCATTATATGCTGCCACCCTGATTCAAATTTTTTCTGCCAAAACGCCTGATAGCTCTGAATTAGCCAATCATTTAACACAACATATCACCGATGATATTCAAGTTGTGATTGCGCCTACACTAGAGCCTAAAGCAGATTTGCTGATTGTGTTAAACAAAGACTATATCGACAAACTGCCCAAAGAACGTCCTCCAGTTTTATTTGTTTTGCCTCAGCCTTTAGCGATTGAACTTCAAAAAAAAGACAGTGCCTTATATTGGACACCAAGTTTAGCCATGCAACTGGCATTGATAAAAGCCATGCTTCCAGCAACCAATCGTATTGGTATGTTGGTGGGTGCGGATAGTGAGGATCAATCATGGCTGCGGATGTTTAAGCAATATGCCAAAGAGCAAGGCGTGGATGTGGTGATTCAAACGGTTGATAAAGGCCGTATTGGTCGTCAAGTCTCGGATTTGGCGGTTAGTACCGATGTGTTATTAGCACAACCTGACATCAATATTTATAACCGCGAAACAATACGCTTTATTTTGTTGGCAGCGTATAGACAAAATAAAGCTTTAATAGGCCCTAGTTTAGCGTTTGTAAATGCAGGGGCTTTGGCAACGATGTATGCCTCGGCTAATACTGTGAATCAAGATATTGGACAACGAGTCAATTATTTTGTGACCCAAAAAAAATTGCCTAATGCAGGGCGAGTCAAAAAAATGGAATTGGGCATCAATATACAAGTCGCAAAATCCTTAGGTTTGCCCACTTTTAATAGTGAGGAGTTACAAACAAAAATTCATGTTGAGGAGTTGCCCATATGGCCATAACCTCAAAATGGAGCTTACGTACCCGTATTTTGTTATTAACCTCATTGCCTGCATTTTTAATGTTTGTGATTATGTTGGCTTATCATGTGTTTGAGCGTTTGCAAGATGCCAAAGCTGAGCAAGACCGCTCTGGCAAAATTATGGCCACACAATTAGCCGCAGCGACTGATTTTTCGATAATGTCAGGTAGTTTTGATTCTTTGATACCACAAATAGATTCGATTTTGGCGCAACCTGGTATTTTATCTGTCAAAGTGCTTGACCCAAGCTCACAAGTATTATTTGCCAAAAATAATACGTCTAAAGATATTCACCAACAAACATATTATCGGGAGTTGGTGTATCAACAAAGTATTAACTTAGATCAGAGTGACTGGTTGGTAGCCGAGCAACAGCCAAATAGTCAAGATACTGTTTTAGGTAGTGTCGAAATTGGTTTTAGTTCTGATTATATTCTGCAACAAGAAAAAACTATTATTATCAAAAGTATTGCATTGGCAACCATTGTCTTGCTTTTAGTAGGAGGCATAGGGTTATGGTTGGCGTTTGCCTTGGAAAAACCATTACGCGCTATCATCGGTTTGGTGGGAGCACTTAAAAATCGACAGTTTGAGCAGCGTGTTTATGTTAAACAAGATGGCGAATTGGGAGCATTAGCCTACCATCTTAATTTATTGGCAGCGATGTTAGAAGAACATCGTACCTTGCAAATTAAAAATACTGATGAATTGTCGATGGCTCGTCAACGCGCCGATAAAGCTAATCAAGCCAAAAGTGAATTTTTGGCAATGATGAGTCATGAATTACGCACTCCCTTAAATGCAATATCTGGTGGTTTACAGCTTTTAAATGGCGAACCTTTGCCGCCTTCAAGCAAAGAGTTTGTCGAAATGGCCACTATTGCTACAGGTGATTTAAGGCGTTTGGTGGATGATGTCTTGGATTTTTCAAAGGTCGAAGAGGGGCGTTTGGCTCTAAATATACGTCCCTTTTTGCCAAAAGTATTATTGCAACACTTGAGTGATTTATTTCGGATTGAAGCGAGCCACAAAGAATTGGAGTTAGTATTTGAATTAGAAGGTCAAACCGATATTTGGCTCAAAGGCGATGATATGCGGATTAGGCAAATTTTGTCTAAATTACTAGACAATGCTATTAAATTTACTAAAAGAGGACGTGTGGGGATTAAAGCAAAAATTATTCGTTACAACGAAACTCAAGCGCAACTCTATTGTGAAGTGTTTGATACAGGCATAGGTATAAATAGCAACGCCTTGGCGCATATCTTTCAACCATTTACCCAAGTTGACCGCTCTCATACTCGAAGTTTTGGGGGAGCAGGATTAGGCTTGGCGATTGCATCGCGTTTGAGTCGTTTAATGCATGCTGAGTTAAGAGTTGAAAGTGAACTATTGGTGGGGACAAGTTTTTCTTTTGAAGTGGTATTACCGATTTGTAATGAATGTGGTGACACAAAAGAACATAAACCTGTGGGGTATAATGGCAAAAAATCAGTGTTTAATGCCCATGTCTTAGTTGTAGATGATAATCCAGCTAATCGTAAAGTAGCCGAAGCAATGCTAAAAGCCGCAGGTTGCACAGTGGTCAGTGCCAACAATGGTCAAGAGGCATTAAATGAGCTTTATGCAGGTGGTATTCAATTAGTGCTTATGGATTGTCAAATGCCGATTATGGATGGTTACGAGGCAACGCGTGTATGGCGAGAGCAAGAAACAGAGCGACGTATTCCGATTGTCGCCTTAACAGCCAATGCCAGTGCCGATAATGAAGTGAATTGTATAACGGCTGGCATGGATGCAGTATTAAATAAGCCATTTAGACGGCAACAACTAGAAATGATTTTAAGTGCTTGGTTAGGTTAATACACGCTCAAATACAACTAAAGGTGGCATGGAGAGAGGCGTGTTACTGTGAATCGCCACCGCTAATTGCCAGTCAACTTGGCGATAGCAAAACACTTGTAAGGGCAAGTGTTGATAACATTCGGGAGTAATCACAGGATTAAGCTGATGTACATCAAAACTCACTTGCGCCAAATGGTGAGCTAAGCCCTTGTGCCAAGCCTTGACACAAGCCTCTTTGCGTGTCCAAAAATCTAAAAATACAGCAAATGCTTGTGTTAATTCTAGCTGTTGCAAATACTGATATTCAGACTGGGCAAAAAAACGTTTGGCGATAGCCATAAAATTGTACGGCATGACTGTGTGCTCAATATCAATACCACAATGTGCTTGCTCACTCAGCACACAAGCAACCCAATCATGGCTGTGGCTAATACTGGTATGCAAGTGAGTTTGAGTAGAGTCAAGTTGCAAGCGTTTATCGTGGTACAAAAATCGCCAATCTAAGCTTTGTTGATGATATAACGATAAGCATCGCCTCAATAATAAACGGCTGGCTATAAAACTACGCAAGCGTTGTGGATGAGCATATCGTTGAGCATATTGTTGTTCTTGTATAGGTAACATAGCCAAGTAAAGCGCATTATCGTTGCAATGCCACTCAATCTTGGCTACATAACATACGCTACTCATTTATCAAGCACGAGCAATGGGTCAACACGGGCATTGTTAATACTCACTCCCCAATGCAAATGTGGGCCTGTTGCACGCCCTGTTTGTCCCACCAAACCAATAATGTCGCCTTGTTTAATTGCTTGACCTTTTTCGACTTTAATTCTGCTTAGATGACACATCATCGAAATAATGCCTTGTCCGTGGTCTATCATCACGGTTTGACCATTAAAAAAATAATCGCCAGTTTGTGCCACAATACCATTGGCAGGTGCGGCAATAGGCTTGCCTTCGGGGGCAGCAATATCTAAACCAGAATGCGGGTCACGTGGCTGGTCATTAAAAAAACGTTTTAGTCCAAAAGGACTGCTGATACGGCCTTTAATCGGCATTTTAAAAGAAGGCCATGTCAGTGAGTTTTGGCTAAAGCTTTGATAGACGGCTTTTTGCTCTGCGGCTTCTTGACTATAGCGGTCAAGCTCTTCTTGACTAGGTGTTACTTTATTACTTTGAGACTGTTGGAGGGTGATTCGTTGTTCGGGATAGTCTTTGGCGTGTACTTCAAACGATAAGGTGTCCATAAAATCAGGAGCTTGCAATATCAGAGTTTGATTACCTTCGTTGGTAGAGAGAGGAATTCCAACGATGGCAATACGTTCTTGATGATGGCTAATAATAGGTACTGCTTGTTGATTAAATAATACTTGTAGATTGGCAGGGCTATAATCAGGCAATGTGACGAGTGCAATGCCACCAGCAGTTAATTGTTGTTGTGGTAAGGCGATGCAATATTGAGCAAGGGTACAACTTAGCACAAATATTAAAGATTTCATTAAAAATACCTTAGATTTGATAGATAATAAAACGATAACAAGACTTATGCGTGTTTATAAAACAAGTAATAACCACTGAAACCCTACATAAACAGTGTTATTGTAGCAAACAGGAGTGATGGATATGGGACAAAAAATAGTCGTTGTTTTGTTGCTGATTGTAGGTATGGCTTGGATGGAACAAGACTGGTTTAAGACTCAATGGCAAAAATATACTCAAAAATCCATTGTACCTCAGTCAACACAAAGTACACTTTATACATGGAAAGATAAAGATGGCACGGTACATTTTTCCGCGACCCCAGACCACAAAGATGCAAAACAAACAATGGTCGATACTGGCAAAATTAGCCGTTTAGAGCCCATACCTGAACCGTCAAAACAAGAGCCAACTAAACAAGAGGATAAGTTGTTATTGTTGCAAATGCGTGAGGAGTTGGAGCATAACCGTAATGTTATGCAAGCAGAGAAAGAACGCCGTATCATGCAACATTAATAGCACTTACGCGGTTATCGCTTATTTGTTCACATTTCAATCGTTTCTAACGATTTTATGTTCACAAAATGCGCTAACTTCGGAGAAGTGCATAAGTCCTGATTAACATATTATCCACAATGACACATTGAAGTTGTCTATAAAAAAGCGTTATAAAAGCTCACTGAAAAACGAATACAAAAAATTGGAGAATAACCATGATAAAAACTCGTTTGTCGATTGCTGTTTTAGCGGCGACATTGTCCCTTGTTGGTTGTATTGGTGATGACGAAGAACAAAAAGTTGTGACCGAATCTTATGTTGGCTTTGACCCTGTTGTTGCGGCGTCTGATGGCGCAGGTCGTAGCCCCGTTATTCCATTTCCTTTTGATGCGTTGTTTGCTGGTGCAGCTACCCCAACACTTAATATTCCTAATTCAGGAAATGTCCCTTTTGTTGCTCAAGCTAATTTACAAGATGGCTTTTCTACAACTGCTTCTATGTTTATGGATATCTTTGGTTTTGTGGATATGGCAACAGTGCCAGCTAATGTATTAATTATCAATGCAAAAACAATGAACCTAGCCAACTAAATGGACAATTATTCCCTCTAAAGCTAATTTAAGAATTATGTTTGGAGAGAAGAAATGGCAAAACGTTTTAACCCTGAATTTAAACAACAAGCCATAGACTATGCCTTGTCAAACGCCCATGAACCGTTATCAACGATTGCCAATAAATTAGGTATTGGTTATTCAACGCTGGATAAATGGGTCAGACAATCGACAAGTCGTCAAAGCAGCAAACGTCTATTAAGCCCTGAGCAACAGCAGATTTTAGAACTGCAAAAGGAAGTCAAACAACTGAGGGAGGCGAATGACATCCTAAAAAAAGCGCATGTGTACTTTCTAGGCGAAGCGCACAAGAAAAGTACACGTTGATACAATCTATGCATAGCACAGAGAAGAAGCCCTTGAGC
>JAXMGJ010000012.1:0-49792 GCA_046347315.1 Agitococcus sp. | reverse complement strand
CAAAGAATTAATGAATAATAGTCAAGATTTAGACTTTTTATAGAATTTGGCTTCGACTACGCTTAGTCACCGTATGTGTCCTAAACGAAGTCGAAGGAAAATCTACAAAACTGGCAACTCAACCTTGGCAAAAATTTGCTCTCGCTCTTCTGTAGTTTCTGCCAAAATTGCTGCTTCTACTCGTGCTCGGCTTAAATGAGGTGCAAAAGCAGCCATAAAATCAAACATAAAACTCCGCAACCACATGCCCTTTCTAAAAGCAATTTTGGTAGTACTTGATGCAAAAAGATGGCTCACATCTAAGGCGACCAAATCTGTATCAATATGTGACTCATAGGCCATGTGAGCAATGATTCCCACCCCCATACCTAACTTAACATAGGTTTTGATAACGTCTGCGTCTGTTGCTGTAAAAACCACTTTGGGTGTTAAACCATGTTGACTAAAAGCATCATCTAGTTGTGAGCGACCAGTAAAACCAAAAACATAAGTAACGATCGGATATTGTGCAACCGCCTCTAAAGTTAATTTTGGCAACTGCGTTAACGGGTGATTTTTAGGCACAACAACTGAGCGATTCCAATGATAACAGGGCAACAAAATTAAATTACTAAAATGTTCCATTGCTTCGGTGGCAATAGCAAAATCAACTTGTCCTGTTGCTGCCATTTGCGCAATTTGTTGCGGCGTTCCTTGTCTAACATGCAGGCTAACATCGGGGTAACGCTGTCTAAAAAGACTAATTACAGGGGGCAATTTATAACGTGCCTGTGTATGCGTGGTCGCAATAGTTAATTTGCCACTATACGGATTACTGTATTCTTCGCCTACTTGTTTAATATTTTCGACTTGTCTTAAGACTTCATGGGCAATATTTAGAATATCATGCCCTGCTGGTGTTATTTGCGTTAAATGCTTACCACTACGCGTAAAAATTTCCACACCTAACTCATCTTCTAATAATTTAATTTGTTTACTCACACCAGGTTGAGATGTAAATAAACTTTGTGCAGCGGTGGAAATATTTAACTCGTTACTAGCAACTTCACAAATATAACGGAGCTGTTGTAGTTTCATGAAGATAACCTTATATTCTATTTAATTATAAGAATATAACAAAATAATAGTTTGGCAATATAAATAATCCATTAAATTACTCTTTCTTTTATTTATTTGATGTCTTTAGCATGTTGACAGATTTTCATTTTATTTTAGCTGGCTCATTGGTTGGTTTTTGTGTTGGGGTCACAGGGGTGGGTGGTGGCTCATTAATGACACCTATTTTAATTAGCTTTTTGCGAGTAGAACCACACATCGCGATTGGGACTGACTTGCTTTATGCCGCTATTTCTAAATTTTGTGGCTCTTTGGTTCATGCTAAAAAACTCAATATTGTATGGCCAATTGTGTTTTGGTTGAGTTTAGGCAGTATTCCTGCTTCACTTGGTACATCTTGGGCTTTAGAACATTTTATGGGAGGAGCTAAAGAGTATAAAAAATTGCTGACTATTATTTTAGGTGCGATGTTGGTATTAACTGGTATCTCGATTGTATTTAGACACAAAATTGAAGCCTTTTTTAACCGTCATCAACATGATGTTACAGGTGAGGCTCTTAGCACAGATGAACATAGCCAAGTTATCCTTAAACACAAAGGCTGGGTGCTGTTAATGGGCACCATTTTAGGCATATTTGTCACTTTATCGTCAGTTGGCGCAGGTGCATTTGGCATTATGGCTTTAGTGCTTTTATTTCCCAAATTACCGATGATTCGCATTATTGGCTCCGATGTCGCTCATGCGGTATTATTAACCTTAGTTGCTGGTTTAGCCCATATGAAGTCGGGAAATGTAGATACTCATCTTTTAGTTATGTTATTGATAGGTTCTATTCCTGCCATTATTGTTGGTACATTAGTAAGCTCACATTTACCCGAACGTGCAATTCGCAAAGTACTAGGAGTGACACTGATTTTACTAGGTACAAACTTTATTGCTAATCCTGTTAAGGCTAAAACTCCAGTGAGCACTGTACCAGCTACCACAGTCTCTAGCCTCATTAAAAAGTAATGGTACTCTGTCATCCCATCCACAACGTGAAACCATCAACTGTTGCTTTTTTAAACACAAAATTGGCTTCCTGAAACATTTTATTGCATTTTTGGCACATTTTAAGCATTAAAAAGTCTAATTGTTGAACAAAAACCTTAGACGTTTAGGCAAAAAGTGGTTAAGATTCGTGCCATAGTCGCCCAACCAATAAAAAAAAATACTTGGGTAGTTTATTAGCTTGTTAGAACAAATGCTGTTTTGTGGTTTAAGTGATGAACTAAAATCCAAAAATCAATCTGATTGAAAGTCGCATATGTTCTACTTAATGTCTAGGAGTGATACCGATGACATCGCGCAATGTAAATACTCGTAATAATGTTTTAGCATTATTACTAACGGCTTGTTTAGGTAGTTCTGCAACTGCTGGCAACAGTGTTATTTATTTCTCTACTCTCGAAAGTAGTAACACTGATGCCATTAGTGACTTGGTAAATAGCAAAGAAACCGTAGCAACTATCATTGAAACACCCACTACATCTCCTAATAACGAGGGCATTCCTGCTGTTGAGTCTTTTGTACAATCAGACCTCAAATATAATGTCCGCGGTCAAACCTATACCGTAATGGCAAAAGCTAAAAATTTTAAACAAGTAGGCTTAGCTTCTTGGTATGGTAAAGATTTTCATGGCCGCAAAACTGCAAGTGGTGAAGAATACGATATGCACGAGCTCACTGCCGCGCATAAAACCTTACCTATTCCTTGTTATGCACGGGTAACTAATCAAGAAAACGGCAAAAGTGTTATTGTTAAAATTAATGACAGAGGCCCTTTTCATTCGAGTCGGATTTTAGATGTGTCTAAAGGTGCTGCTGCCAAATTAGGTATGCTCAAAACAGGCACAGCCAAAATCAAACTTGAAGTGGTAAGCAGTGCTGATGACGATAACAGCACCACTATTGCTGCAAGTGAAGCTGTAACAGTACCTGAGCCACAATTTTTTGTTCAGGTAGGTTCGTTTAACTCCGAAGGCAACGCTGTTAACTTACAAAACAAACTTTCTGGTTTGATTGCACTACCTATCGAAGTGACTAATGCAAATAACGGCAATGCCATTCATAAAGTGCAAATTGGCCCTTTTGTGGATGAAGCCACAGCCAAAAAAGCAAGCCAATATGTTTTACAAGTGGCTGCGCTTAATCCTGTGATTGTAAAGCAATAATCTAGCGATACTTAGATTCATTCCATAGCCCTCTCCAAATCGGAGAGGGTATATTCTTGAATCAGACTAATAACTTATTCCCAACGTTAAATTAGCAGCCTTGCGCTGATTGTTACCTTGAGCCACTGTTAAATAAAAAGGTCCCAAACGCGTATCGGCTGCTAATACTGCGCCCAAACTATAATGGACTTTATCAAACAACCTTGATGACCAATTATCATCTATACTCATTGCCCCAGCCTCGGCCAACGCGCCAATATAAACACCACCACCCAATGCCGATGGCATTTCTTTAATTTGTTTGTAGCCTAATAAGCGGGTAAACGCAAAACTATTGCCAACTAACTCACCACGACGATAAGCCGATAAGTTTAAAGCGCCACCAAGTTGAAATTGTTCAGTATAAGGTAAGGTTGTACCTAAAGAACTGCCGCCACGACCTGTAGCAAAAAAAGTATAATCATCCCATGTAAAAGCTCGTCGCCAATCTAGCATCACACGTTGATAGTCTTTGTCACTACCCATGCCTGATTCGGCCGAAAAATAATGTAAACGCGCCCAATTACCTTTGCGCGGAAAACGCGGATTATCTAATTGATCATACACAAAATTAAGGCCATATCCTGTTTGTTGATAACTTTCGCCTACTAAAGGATTAAGAGTAGGCAGCGAAGAAGTCCATTTAACATTTTGTTCTGAGATAAAAAATCTAACCTCGCCCCATTTACCTAACACTGAACCAATATCAACACCACCACCCGTATGACGTACACGATTCGTGCCGATGGTTTCGTGGTCTAGTACAATATCACGTGGTTCATCTTTAATACTTAACCAAGGCGCGACAAAGAATTCACCATTTAGGACGGTCGGCTGATATAACTCGGTATAAAGCGAACGTGTTTCGCCTAACTCGCCTTGTGCTTGCCATTCTGCTCCTAAATGATTAAGCCAACTACGGCGCACCCCTGCTACCAAGCCAAAAGAAGAATTATTAGCAAAGTCGGTATTAAGTTTTAGGCCAAGACGCGCAAAATCACGACCATCTTTTTCGGTGGGAATAATGCGCAATAAAGAGCCAGACTCTTCGGGAAATAATTGATAGGCAATGCGCTCAAAATCGCCTCGTGCATAAATTTTATCGATACTGTGATGAAGTTGCTCCTGCTGTAAAGGCTCACCTGTTTTAACCGCTAATAAAGATTTTAATACTTGTGGACTCACCCAACGTGTACCTGTGATTTGCACTTTGCTAATGTTACGTTGTTTGGGCTTGCGGGACTCTACTTGTTGTTGCCATGCTTGATAATCTGCTTCTGATAAGGCATAACGTTGTAATTGCTTTAAACTTGCCTTCGCTGCTTTTTCGCCTGCGGCAATAAACTGTGGTGCTTCTTTAAAATCGGTTGGGCTTAGCTTGCCCATTTCTGGTGTAATCAATACATCTTGAGGCGTGAGCGTGGCAATTTGTGCTTGCATGTCTTTTTGCACTGCAATGTTAATCGTTTGCTCACTGACCGCAAATAATGATTCTAATTTTTGTCGATTGGTACTTGGCGAAGAAACATTAACGGCAATCACCACATCACCACAGAGTTTTCGTCCTTCATCAATACCCATGTTTTTAACAATACCGCCATCAACCACGAGGTAATTTTCATAAGGCACAGGTGGAAACACACCCGACACACTCATACTGGCTCGCATCACTAAAGGCAAATCACCATGACTCATCACTACTGTTTTACCATTTTCGATATCTGCGCCAATGGCACGATAGGGTATTGGTAATTGGTCAAATTGTTCGGCTTCGATACCGCCCGTCAAGAGTCTAAAAAACTGGGTAATGTAATGAACGCCCACTAAGTTTCGTGGAGCAACAGGCCAAAAGTCTTTCATGGTTAGGGTAAAATCAAAATAATCTTTTTGATCATCTCGTTTACGAAAATACGGAATATCCTGACGTTTGGGTTTATCACCAAAAATATGATCCCAATCAGCAGTTAATACCTCTTGTTCCATTTTTTGGGGCGACATACCTGTTGCCATTGCACCACCGACAATCGCCCCCATACTCGTGCCCACCACACAATCAACAGGTACTTTGGCGTCTTGCAATACTTTTAATACCCCAATATGCGCAATACCTCGCGCACCGCCACCCGATAACACTAAGGCCACTTTGGGACGTTCGACAGCTTGGGCAATGGTGCTTAGGGTTAATATAGCGGCTGTTAATAGTTTTTTTGAGGGAAACTTCATGTTTTTTCCTTAGCAAAAATAAGGGCAGCCACAAGGACTGCCCCTACAAAAACAATAGAGCAAGCATAAGGCTTACCCCTAGTGATTAACGCTTTTTAATAATCACACTACCAATCGAGTAACCTGCACCAAAGGAACAAATCACACCAATATCATTGGCGTTTAAATTATTGCGGTGCAAATGGAAGGCAATAATAGAACCTGCGGAACTGGTGTTGGCATAAGTATCTAAAATCGTGGGTGATTCTTCAGGACTTGGATCACGTCCCAATACTTTACGGGCAATTAAATCATTCATATTGCTATTGGCTTGATGCAACCACATACGCTTTAAATCGGTCGCACTAATCTCTAATTCGCCTAAATGCTGGGTAATTTGCTCAGCAACCATTGGGCAAACTTCTTTAAAGACTTTACGGCCTTCTTGACGGAATAATTTATCGCGTTTGCCAACTCCTTCTTCATCACAACGATTTAAAAAACCAAAGTTGTTGCGAATATTGTTAGAGAACTGGGTTTGTAGTTTAGTGCCTAAAATTTCCCATGCTTCAGGATTGGTGCAAGTATCGGCTGTTTCAATAATCACTGCGGTACACACATCACCAAAAATAAAATGGCAATCACGGTCACGCCACTCTAAGTGACCCGAACAAATTTCTGGGTTAACCATTAACACGCACTTTGCTGAGCCACTACGCACCATATCAGCAGCAGTTTGCAAACCGAAAGTTGCCGAAGAACAAGCAACATTCATATCAAAAGCAAAACCTTTTGCACCAATCGCATGTTGAATTTCGATGGACATGGCAGGATAAGGACGTTGCATATTTGAGCAAGCAACCAATACCGCATCAATATCCGCTGCGGTTTTGCCTGATTGTGCTAATGCCCCTTCAATTGCCTTAACAGCCATTTCACATTGTAAGGATTGTTGATCATCAGAACGGTCAGCAATCACTGGAAACATACGTTCTGGGTCTAAAATACCTGACTTATTGATGACATAACGAGACTTAATGCCTGATGCTTTTTCGATAAATTCGGGAAAAGAGGTTTTTAACGCCGTGACTTCACCGCGCTCAATGGCTTCAGCATTTTTGGCATTAAATAATTCAACATAGGCATTAAATGAGTCAATTAACTCTTCATTGCTAATACTTTCTTCAGGAGTGAATAAACCTGTACCACTGATGACGACTTTTTTCATAATCACTCTCAATCTTTATTGCTGGTAAATGTTAGGCTGCCTTCTCGGGATTGCCATGCTAAATCAAATTTATATTTGTCTTTGAATCTCTTTTTACGCACTTGTAAGTTTGAATTGGTGAAAGGACTAATTTTTGAACAAACCACACGCGCATATTGTTTAGCAAATGCTAAATACTCTGTATTATGTTGAAAATATTTAATCGTATCTTCTAGTTGTGATATGGCCTGTGCTAAATCATCACCTTTTAATTCGACATAAATTAGAGCATATCTTGTTTTAACTTCATCTAATACTTTAAACGCATAATCACATTTTTTGGTGTTTTGCTCGGTAATAACTTCACTATCAATATGTATTTTTTCACCATACCAATTATTAGGCATCAATACTTTAAAATTTCTTGAGTTTTCACTACATGATAATATTTTTGGTTTTTTAGCCATGATTATCACTTTTGGCTAGTAATTCATCAAACTCTTCGGCAATTTGATAAGAGACACCATCTAAATCTATACCATCTATTAATCCGACTTCATCATCCATAATACGTTTAGCCGTACCATTAGCGAGATAATAAGCATTGACTTTAATATCAGGATTTTTTAATAAGGCATTATTAGCACACGATAAAATATAAGGGCTATGCGTAGTTATGAGTAATTTTTTTGCCTGACCATAATGCCTTACATAAAACAATAAATCGACAATCGCCTTTTGTGCTGTTGGAAATAAATGCGCTTCGGGTTCTTCGATAACAATAGAATGACTTCCCCATAAAACACTCAAATCCATTAAATGACACAAAACTAATAATAGGGGTAAAGCTTCTTGTTGTCCTGATGATGTATAAGCTAAAGGCCTTGGTATATTTTGAGAAACAAGCCACGCAGACTTTTCATCAATTAGAATATCACCCTTTAATATTGACCTCATCAATCGAGAAACTTCATCCATAGGCCTAATTTTAGCATTCTTTGCGGCTTCATAATTTTTACCAAAACTTTTCAAAAATGTATCTATTTCAATATTTTGAGAAGTTAATGCAAATAAGTTATCTGCTATTGCTGCGAAGAATGCTCTACCTGATGGAATATAAGTAACTGATTCAAAAATATCATTTGCTAAATTTTGTGCAACTATATTTCTAAACAAAAAAACTTCATCAATTTCTATAATTTTTGCACGCTGCTTTTCTTTCATAAAATCCGTTTTTAGTGAAAGAAACTTTCTATCAAATATTGGAGAGGTATCAATTAATATCTGCTCATCCAATAATTGTCGTACTGTTATTATTAATTCTTCATTTATAATTAATTCTAATAAGAAATTTTGCTTTTCCCATAATTCTCGAGGGAATATATTACCAAATGCCTTAAAACACTCTATTCTATAAGTATTAATATCTAAATTTTCTACTATAGCTCTCTCTAGTATATTCGACAAAATCTCCCTAAAATAAAAATACAACTTACACAATAAGCTCTTTCCTGATGCTTGCTCACCAATAAAAAACGTAATGTCGTTTAACTCAACATCTACATCTTTTAAGCAAACAAAATTCTGAACTTTCAGTCGCATTATTGCTTCCTAATATTTATACAAAAAAACCATTACTAGGACTTACGCGGCTATCGCTTATTTGCTTACATTTCAACCGTTTTCAACGGTTTTATGTTCACAAAACGCGCTAATTTCGATGAAATGCGTAAGCCCTAATTACCTGTATTTCGCTACGCTACATACAGGCTACAACTACTACAGCTTTTTAATCACACCAACGCCGCAAATTGTTTGTCCAAGCGTTCTTTTGACACTGGCACAGCCGTTTTCATCGGTTGCGAAAACAAAGAGATTCGATATTCTTCTAACAACCAACGATAATCGTGCAAAGGCTGAATATTAACACTCCGTGCTGTAAAGTCAGCAACTTTTTGTTGATATTGCTGCCAACGTTTGTGCAATTCTTGGCTGGCCTGATTATCTCTCTGTATATTATTGGTTAATCGTTCTAAACGTAATTGCAGACCTTTTAAATATCGTGGGTATTCCTGCCAACGCTGGGGTGCGATTTCACTTAAAAAACTCTGAGCCTGTAAATTAGTCAGTTGTAAGTTTATATCATCAACAGCCTGAGCAAACACTGCTTGACCATACAAACGAATTTGCTGATTAATTGCTCGCCATAGTTGATAAATGTTAGCCACCGTTTTAATTAACTGTTGCCCCACAGTTAATAATTGGCCACGTTTGCTAGTTAATATCTTGTCAAAATCGGCCTGACTATAAACTAATTGCTCACCAAACACTTGCCAACACAAAGCATCAACCAATTGTTGTTCTAATTGTGCTTTATTGCCAAAGCCTGCATAATCTAACACCAAACTATTAGGAATAGATCTTTTAAACTGTTTTAATTCGGTGGCACAATGCAATTGCCATAAATATAAACAGCCACGTTGATGCTGCGTTTGTGCCAAATGCTGATTAGCCAAATATTGCAAAGTCACACCCTGCTCTTGTTTGACTAAAGCGGCATAACTGCGAGTTGGTAAACCTGCCACCGTTTTTTCAACAACTGGTTCAATGCGTTCAGGAAAGCTAGTCAAAATTTGTTGGTTATTGACTGCCAGCTCGACTTTTTGGCTAGAAAGCTGAATTTTTAAGGTAGATAAATCACGTCCTGTTTTTAATACTTTACCTTTATTATCAATAACTTCTATATAAAACCTACAGTGAAATGGCAAGTTATTTTCGGCTTCTTGCCAATCTGCGGCACTAATCGTTATACCACGTCTTTGCAACAATCCCCCTAAAACTTGGCTTAAAGATTGTTGACGACTCTCAGGTAATTGGCTCAATAAACTTTTAACGGTATCAGGAACAGGTACTAATTGGCGGCGAATGGCTTTAGGCAAGGCTTTTAACAAGGCTTCAACTTTATCGGCTAACAAAGACGGAATTAACCACGACAACAGTGCATCATCTAATTGGGTTAACACGGCATGAGGAATACTAATCGTCACCCCATCATCATCAACACTTGGGTCAAATTTATATCTTAAGGGTAACACCAAACCATTTAAAGCAATATTATCAGGATATTGCTGATGACAGGCTTCGCCTTCTTGAGTCATCAAGGCTTCGGGTTGGCAAAACAAAATTTGTGGATTTTGTCGTTCCGCCTCACGTCGCCAGCCTTCAAAAGTACGCACATTGGCTATATGTTCAGGAATAATATTGGCATAAAATTGATATAAAACTTCATCATCAACCAAAATATCACGCCGACGTAATTTATCTTCTAAATCAATAATATCCTGAACCAACTTCATGTTGTGACTAAAGAATGGAGCTTTTAAATTAATATCCCCTTCAACCAAGGCACGACGAATAAAAATCTCATGCGACTCTTTGGCGTTAATCGTTTCGTAATTTAACTTACGTTTAGGATTCACCACCAAACCAAACAAAGATAATTGCTCATAAGCCATCACTTTACCCGCATTTTTTTCCCAATGTGGTTCATAGACATGATGTTTTAAGAGATGTTTGCCTTCTTGTTCAATCCATTCAGGCTCAATTTTGGCATTAGTACGCAAAAACACTTGGCTAGTTTCGACAATTTCTGCGGCCATTAACCATGGGACAGGTTTTTTATATAAAGCCGATGCAGGAAATACTTTGGCTTTTTGATTACGCGCAGCTAAATATTCTTTATCATCATTTTTATGGGCAATAGATGAAAACAAGCCCGTCAATAACGCACGATGTAACACTTCATAGGTGGCAGGTTCACTGTTGCGTTGTAAGCCAATATCTTTACACACTAACACTAATTGATGATGGGTTTCTCGCCATTCACGCATCCGCAAATACGATAAGAAATGGCTTTTAATCCATTGTTTACGTTGATTTTCGCTTAACTCGGTACGCGCTTCTTCAAAGGCACGCCATAACTTCACATAAAACAAAAAGTCGGAGTCTTTATCTTTAAATAAGGCGTGTTTTTGGTCAGCCTGCATTTGTTTTTCAGGCGGACGTTCACGCGGGTCTTGACTGCCTAAAGCACTGACAATAATCAATACTTCGTCTAAGCAAGCACTATGGGCGGCGGCGACTAACATGCGTGCCAAACGAGGGTCTAAAGGAAAACGGCTAAGCTGTTGGCCTAAAGGTGTAATTTTTTGTTGTTTGTCTAATGCGCCTAACTCCTCAAGAACACGCACACCATCATTAATAAAACGACTATCGGGCGGCTCAATAAAGGGAAACTCACTAATATTGCCCAAGCCCAAGACATTCATTTGCAAAATAACCGCGGCTAAGTGAGTACGCCGAATTTCTGGTTCGGTAAATTCTGGCCGACTATTAAAATCTTCTTCACTATACAAACGAATACATACGCCTGCGGCAATCCGTCCACAACGGCCTTTACGTTGATTAGCCGCCGCTTGGGCAACCGCTTCGATGGGTAATCTCTGTACTCGTGAACGGTAAGAGTAACGACTAATTCGGGCAAAACCGTTATCAATCACATAATGAATATTAGGCACAGTTAACGAGGTTTCGGCGACGTTAGTGGCAATAATAATCCGTCGGCCTTTGCCTGTCGGATGAAAAATACGTTGTTGCTCGTTAAGCGATAAACGTGCATATAAGGGCAAAATTTCGGTATGTGGTGGACCATATTTGCGTAAAGTATCGGCTAAATCGCGAATTTCACGTTCGGTGCTGGCAAACACTAAAATATCACCGCTACCTGCTCGACCGTGTTGGCGTGAGTGTTCAATACATTCTTCTACCGCGTTAACCACCGCTCGTGGCATAGCTTCTTCAAGTTGCTCAAAACCTTCATCTTCGTCAGATTGTACGCTTTCTTCAGCCATTGGCCGATAACGCACTTCAACAGGAAAGGTACGTCCTTCAACTTGAATAATCGGCGCACCATTAAAATGCCGACTAAACCGCTCAACATCCAACGTCGCGGAAGTAATAATCACTTTTAAATCAGGACGTTTGGCCAATAACTGCCGTAAATAACCTAATAAAAAGTCAATATTTAGGCTGCGCTCATGTGCTTCGTCAATAATGAGGGTGTCATAGGCATTTAAATAACGGTCGTTGGCTAATTCCGCCAATAAAATGCCGTCCGTCATTAATTTAATATACGATTCCGCTTTACAGGCTTCATTAAAACGAACTTTATAACCAACCACTTCGCCCAATTGGGAATTTAATTCTTCGGCAATACGCGCTGCCACACTCCGCGCCGCTAAACGTCTGGGTTGGGTATGGCCAATAAACCCATACACACCACGCCCTGCCAATAAACATAATTTAGGTAACTGCGTAGTTTTACCCGAACCTGTTTCACCTGCTAAAACCACCACTTGATGTTGCTGAATCGCCTCAATAATTTCTTGCGCACGTTGGCTAACAGGTAAATCTTCATTCAGTGTCACTGCTGGCAAAGACTGTTGACGTTGCGCCACTGCTTGTTGAGACTGTTGTAATTGTTGCTGCAACTGGGCAATCGCGGCTGATCTTTTGTCTTCAGGTGTGGTACGTAAACGCTGCCAACGACTAATTAGGCGTGGTCTATCTTGAGTTAAGCACTGATTTAAGGCGCGAGAAAATTCGTGTTTTTGCATAAAATTAAAAGGGGGCGAAAATCGCCCCGAAATTACCAACTACCATCCTGACCACGTTTATCGGCAATATCGCGCTTTTGTTGACGCAAAAAACCACCGCGACGCGCAGGCAGCGGATTATCTTGCATTTTTTCTGCACGCCGTTTGGCCAAACCATATAAGCCTGTGCCAATCCGTGGTTTGAGTTTAACCAAAGCCGAAATGCCATCAATCTCATCTTTATCCAATTCTAACCAACGACCAGTATGCAAATGGCGTGGCAGTGATACGGTACCATAACGAATACGCAACAAACGACTGACGCGCAAACCTTGCGATTCAAACAAACGACGCACTTCGCGGTTACGGCCTTCTTTAACTACGACTTCATACCAGCGGTTAAAACCTTCACCACCCACCTCGCTTAAGGTTTCAAATTTGGCCGAGCCATCTTCTAGCATCACACCAGTCAACAAATTGTGTTTAGCTTCGGGAGTCACTTCGCCCATAACACGCACCGCATACTCACGTTCTACTTCGTTAGAAGGATGCATTAATCGATTAGCCAACTCACCATCATTGGTAAACAATAACAGGCCGCTACTGTTAATATCTAAACGCCCTACCATCACCCAACGTTCGCCTTTGATGGGCGGCAAATTATCAAATACCGTGGGACGACCTTCAGGGTCTTGACGAGAACAAATCTCACCTTCTGGCTTGTAATAAATCAACACACGACGTCGAGTTTCTTCTTCGAGTGTAAAGCTCACTTTACGACCATCCACTCTTAACTCATCGGTTGACTCGATACGCTGGCCAATTTCGGCGATTTTGCCATTGACACTCACACGGCCTTGTATAATCGCTTCTTCCATGTGACGTCGAGAACCTAAACCCACACGGGCTAGGACTTTTTGCAATTTTTCGCTCATGGCTTGTAACACTCACTATTTAACCAACAGTAAAGACTTTAAATTATAAAGTCTTGCTTATCACCTCACACCTATAGCTAAATTATTGTTATTCTATAGGTTTATTATCTAGCTCTTTTTCAATTGTATCTAAATCACGCAAAGCTGCCAAAGGCGGCAATTGTGATAAACTTTTTAGACTAAACGCATCTAAAAATTGACTGGTTGTTGCCAACAAGGCTGGCCTACCTGGTACTTCGCGATGCCCCACAATAGTAATCCACTCTCTATCAAACAAAGATTTGATAATTTGAGTGCTCACTACCACGCCGCGAATTGCTTCTATTTCAGCACGAGTGACTGGCTGACGATAGGCAATTATTGCCAAGGTCTCAAGCATAGCACGCGATAATCTGGGCGGCTTATCTTGCCATAATTTGCTTACCCACGGGCTAAATTTGGCTCGTACCTGAAAACGATAGCCCGATGCAATTTCTACCAACTCTAAAGGGCGTGTAGCATAATCGTTTTGGAGCTCTTTGATGATACTTTGTAGCTGCTGACGTTTAGGTTTTTCTTCATCAACAAACAAATTTAACAATTCATCTGCTGACAACGGCAAGGGACTGGCAAAAATGGCACTCTCAACGATATTTTTGATGAGCTGAAGATTGAGCGACATTATGTTTCCTGCGTCAACTGACGAACATAAATGGGTTCAAATACCGAGGCTTGCATCAACTCTATCATATTTTGCTTGAGCAACTCCAATATTGCCATAAAGGTCACAACAACACCAACACGCCCTTCTTTTACCGAAAACAAGTCATAAAAAACTATTGTTGCTCCCGTTTGCAAACGCGCCAATACCTCTTGTAATCGCTGTTGCAATGTAAGCCCACTCTCACCAACAACATGACTTTTCTGTAATGCAGCTCGTTGCATCACATCACGCATAGCATGTAATAATAACGAAAAATCTCCCACAAAAGGTTCGCTTGGCAACAAATCGCGTACTGGCGCTTCACTTTGAGCTACAAAAACATCTCGCCCTTCTTGTGGAAACTGTGCTAATTCCTCAGCAGCCTGTTTAAAACGCTCATACTCTTGTAAGCGACGAATCAATTCAGCTCGGGGGTCTTGCTCCTCCTCCGTTGCTTTTAATGGCTTAGGCAACAATAAGCGTGATTTAATTTCGGCCAATAAAGCAGCCATCAACAAATACTCACCCGCTAAATCAATATTCAAATACTGCATCAACTCAATATAACTAATATATTGTCGGGTAATTTCGGCAACAGGGATATCCAAAATATCTAAATTTTGTTTGCGAATCAAATACAACAATAAATCAAGCGGCCCCTCAAATGCCTCTAAAAATACCGCTAAGGCATCAGGTGGAATATATAAGTCTTCAGGAAATTGCGTCAGTACTTCTTGATAGACACGCGCGCACACCTGTCCCGAAACAGCGTCCGTGTTTAACCGTTGTACATGGTTATCAAGATAAGACACTGACACGTTTAATCACCGATAATCTAAGCCCATGGCACTACGCACATCGCGTAAGGTATCTTCGGCAACATCGGCGGCACGCTCAGCGCCTTCGGCTAACAAACTGTAAATTAGTTCAGGCTGCTCTTCGTACTCTAAGGCGCGTTGACGCATGGGAGCTAATTCGGCATTGACTGCCTCAACAATCGGCTTTTTACATTCTAAACAACCAATGCCTGCCGAACGACACCCCTGCTGCACCCATTGTTTAGTACTATCATCCGAATACACTTCATGCAACTGCCAAACAGGACAGACATCAGGGTTACCTGCATCTGTACGACGAATACGGGCGGGGTCGGTGGGCATACGGCGTATTTTTTGATCAACTTCATCGGGTGCTTCACGCAGGGCAATGGTGTTACTATAAGATTTAGACATTTTTTGGCCATCTAAACCCGGCATTTTGGCGGCTGGTGTAAGCAAAGGCTGTGGTTCGGGCAAAATAATTTTGCCGCCACCTTCTAAAGAGCCTAATAAACGCTCTTTATCACCCAAAGTAATATTTTGCTGAGACTGTACCAAGGCGCGAGCGGTGGCTAAGGCTTCGGTATCACCTGATTCTTGATATTTTTTGCGTAAATCACTATATAATTTACTCGCTTTTTTGCCCATTTTATTAATAGCGATTGCGACTAATTCTTCAAAACCAATCTCTTTGCCAAACAAATGATTAAATCGACGTGCCACTTCACGAGTTAACTCGATATGTGCCACTTGGTCAGCACCTACAGGCACTAAGCCAGCGCGATACAATAAAATATCAGCACTTTGCAATAAGGGATAACCCAAAAAGCCATAGGTAGCTAAGTCTTTTTCTTTAAGTTTTTCTTGTTGGTCTTTGTAGGTCGGCACACGTTCTAACCAAGATAACGGGGTCATCATTGACAATAACAAATGCAACTCCGCATGATGTGGCATTTGGGACTGTACAAAAATAGTGGCAGTTTTAGGATTGACACCTGCGGCCAACCAATCGACCACCATCGCAAAGACACTTTGCTTAATAATACGAGGGTCTTCGTAAGCGGTAGTTAAAGCGTGCCAATCGGCCACAAAAAAGAAACAATCATGCTCATATTGCAGATTGGCCCAATTTTTGAGAACCCCGTGATAATGGCCTAAATGCAATTGACCAGTTGGACGCATACCCGATAATACGCGCTGTGAAGAGGCAACACTCACCGACAAACTCCAGCTATTTGAAGAAAAAGAGATTATACAGGACTTGTTGAGTCTATGGCGATGCGTAAAGTTTGAAAGCAAGAAAAAAGGCAGACCCGAAGGCCTGCCCAAAACATAAAACTACCATAAACCATGGAGAGGATGATACCTAAAAACAGGTAACAAGGGTCAATCTCATCCCATAAGACTAACCATCGACTGATACTACACCCATTGTCTTACCAAAAGCAAACATTTTTGTCTTTATTTATTCATAATTTTGGTATAAAGACATTTTTACTCATAAAAAAGGACTTACATCACCCGCACCTTCTCTTGTCACTACAGGTGCGCCTTGGGTTAAATCGACTACCGTTGACGGAATCAACGTACCAAAGCCTCCGTTAATCACTAACTCAATTTGTTTGCCCACACGCTCAACAATATCTTCGGGATCAAATAAAGGTTCAGTTTCGTTGGGTAATTGCAAGCTGGTGGTTAACATCGGTTCATTAAGCTCGGCTAACAATGCCTGACAAATGGCATTATCAGGTACACGTAAACCAATGGTTTTGCGTTTGGGGTGCATTAAACGTCGCGGCACTTCGCTACTGGCTACCAAAATAAAGGTATAAGGAGCTGGGGTATGTGCTTTTAACAAACGATAAGTTGCATTATCAACTTTGGCATAAGTCGCAATTTCGGATAAATCACGACACATTAGAGTAAAATGATGCTTGTCGGATAAATCACGAATTCTAATAATTCGCTCCAACGCATTTTTGTCACCCAAATGACAACCTAATGCATAGCCCGAATCGGTAGGATAGGCCACAACTCCCCCATTTTGAATAATTTGTACTGCTTGTTTAATTAAGCGAGGCTGGGGATTATCGGGATGAATATGAAAATACTGGCTCATGCCACTTTCTCCTTAAATAATTGCCATACGGGCTGGCATTGTGCTGGTAAGGAGGCAAAACGTCCTAACTGCAACCATGTCATATTAGTACCGTGATAATCACTTCCTTGCGAGGCATATAATTCAAAACGCTGTGCTAAATTAGCCAAGTTATGAATAATATTCGGTTTTTCGTTGGCAGTACTCACTTCCATTGCTTGACCACCTGCTTGCTTAAAGTCAAACAACAAGGCGCGTAATTTGGTTTGAGACAAGCCATAACGTGCGGGATGCGCCAACACGGCCACACCACCTGCGGCGACAATCCAATCTATCGCCGTTTTCATCTCCGTCCAAGGCAACGCCACATTTGCAGGCTTGCCTGCGCCTAAATATTTATCAAAGGCTTTTTGTTGTGCATTAACAATACCACGCTCAACAAGCACTTGAGCAAAATGCGCGCGCCCAATCCGATTAGGGTTATTACCAGCCAAGGCTAACACATCTTGCCATGTATCCTTGATTCCTAAACTATCAAACTTTTGAGCAATTAACTGAGCGCGTTTAGCACGGGCTTGCTCTTGTTGTTGCAGTCCTGCTTGTAAAATTGGCTGTAATGGATTGATGTTTAAACCAATAATATGCACTAATTGGGTTTGCCAAGTTGCCGAGATTTCTACCCCATCAATAATTTTTAGAGGGCTAAGTTGTGCAGCCAAATGTGCCTCTGTCAAGCCCAAAACTGTATCGTGGTCAGTTAATGCCAACACCTCTACCCCTGCAGCAATCGCTTGCTGCACTAATTGTTGCGGTGTTTGTGTACCATCGGAATACAAACTATGACAATGTAAGTCGATTGAAGGCATGACAGATTTTCTAAAGACCGTTAAAATAAGATTATACCCCACAAATCCCTTCTTTGTTATAAAAGCACTTTTTTATGAAACAATGGCTTGATTTTATCCCCCTCTTTTTGTTTTTTGCAGCCTTTAAAAGCTACGACATTTTTACTGCTACTGCTGTTTTAATTACTAGCTCTATCGTGGTGTATGGCGGTATGTGGCTCAAGTACAAACACCTCGAAAATGGCCAAAAAATCACGCTAGTTGCAACGATATTATTTGGTAGTGCCACTTTGTTGTTACATGATGAAGCCTACTTAAAATGGAAAGCACCAATTATTAACTGGATTTTTGCTGCGGCCTTTTTGGGAAGTATGTATATTGGCAAAGAGCCTTTAGTACAAAAAATGCTTGGAGCAGCCTTTGATATGCCAGCAGCAGTATGGCGCAAATTAAACTGGGCATGGATTGGCTTTTTTATTTTTGCGGGGGCAAGCAATGCCTATGTTGCCTTTCATTTTGAAAAATACTGGGTGGACTTTAAGGTATTTGGCAGCTTAGCTATGACCATTGTCTTTATGATTGCCCAATTTGCGCTATTATCACGCTATCTTAAACAAGATATTAACCCTAGTAAGCCTAGCGAGAAATAAATATGTGGTATGCCATTATTGCCGAAGATGCACCAAACTCACTGGCTAAACGCCTAGAGGCTCGCCCTGCACACTTAGCACGTTTACAGCAGCTACAAGCCGAAGGCCGTTTGTTGGTTGCAGGCCCTAACCCAGCCATCGATAGTGAAAATCCTGCCGAAGCAGGTTTTACAGGCAGTTTAATTATTGCCGAGTTTGATAGCCTGAGTGCAGCGCAAACATGGGCAAGTCAAGACCCCTATATTGCGGCTGGCGTGTATCAGCACGTGACGGTTAAACCCTTCAAAAAAGTGTTACCCTAATGCGTAACACTTTAATTCTAATTGGCTGCGTCTGTGCAAGTGTTGGCTATGCGCAAGATAATCTGCCTTCGTCAACTAACAACACGCCTGCGCAACAAGAAAATAAAGTAATCGTCAAAAAAACTCCCCCAACATCAAGCACTAGCTCTAACCTAAAAGCAACAACACCAAGCACCACGCCCTCTCCTGTCATTACGCCCGTTGCCGAGTTTAGTGCCGAGCAAAAGCTGCTTATCGAAAATGCCACTAAACTAGATTCACTCAATAAAGAGTTGTTAGTACGTAATCAGCAACTACAACTAACCAACGAAAAAATCTCGCTGCAAATTGAAATGCTCAAACACGACCGCTATTCAGAAGGTACACGTGATACGTTGGTGAGTATTTTTGTGGGTATTTTGATTGGCTGGTTTTTTACTCGTAGTAATAAACGCTCACGCTATCGAGACTTTTAGGTATGCAAATTCAGTCCGCAGACATCATATGGCGCGATGGCTTACCTTACTCTAACACTTTTGATGATATTTATTTTTCACCCCAAGATGGCTTGGCCGAAACAGACTATGTATTTTTGCAAGGTAATCGCTTAAGTCAACGTTTTGAGCAATTGCCAGCACAACACTCTTTTACCATTGCCGAAACAGGTTTTGGGACTGGTCTTAATTTTTTGGCTACATGGCAATTGTGGCAGCAAACATCTAAACAAACCAACACATGGCTACACTTTGTCTCGACGGAAAAACACCCCCTCACCCCCCAAGATTTACAGCGGGCATTAGCCTTATGGCCAACACTTGCCCCTTATGCCCAACAATTATTAGCGCAATATCCACCCTTGGTTGCTGGATGGCATAGATTAGTTTTTGCTGAGGCAAACATTAGCTTAACCCTGATACTGGGCGATGCCAATGAGCTGTTACCCCAACTTAGTGCACAAGTTGACGCTTGGTTTTTAGATGGTTTTGCGCCCGATAAAAACCCCGATTTTTGGCAGTTAGAACTGCTACAACACATTGCCAAGTTGAGCCAAACAGGTACAACACTAAGCACCTTTAGTGCGGCTGGTGTGGTTAAAAGAGCCTTAGAACAAGTGGGCTTTAGCGTTGTTAAACAAAAAGGATTTGGCCGTAAACGCGAAATGATTACCGCCACGTTGACACAAGCAACGATACGCAGACCTAGCTGGCTAGAAATACCGACACCTGTTACGGACAACAAACAGGCCATAATTATTGGGGCTGGCATTGCTGGCGTAAGCTGTGCACGTGCATTGGCTTTGCGTGGTTGGCAAGTGACGGTGATTGAACAAGCGAGTCAGGCAATGTCGGGTGCATCGGGTAATCCTGCGGCGATTATTTACCCGAAACTCGCTCCTCCTGCTTTATCGGCATGGCACTTTCAACAACAAGCCTATTTGTATTTGCTCAATATTCTCAAAAACGATGTTTACAAAGAAATTTGGCAACAAACAGGTTTGCTGTGGCTATTGGCAGGCAATCAACAACGCGAAGCCGATAAAATCGACCAACATCCATGGCCAAGCTCGTTGGTACGCAAGGTGAATACAGATGAAGCAAGCGAGATTGCAGGCTTACAAATTGAGCATGAGTGTTTGTATTTTCCGCAAGCAGGCTATTTGCATCCTCAAGCTTTAGCTCAAAAATGGCTTAATCATCCCAATATTAGGATTCTTTATAAAACGCAAGTCGCGCAACTGACTAAACATAACAACGACTGGTTAGCGATAGATGCACAATCACAAACCATTGCCCAAGCCCCCGTTGTTATTATTGCCAATGCCTTAGCAGCACAACAACTCGTTGTTAGCGAACATTTGCCTTTAACGGCCGTACGCGGACAAATTGGCCAATTTAATAGCCCACCTGCTTTGTCTAAACTCAAGTCGGTATTGTGTTATGGCGGCTATTTGACCCCTGCCTATGCACAAGGACAACATTGTATTGGGGCATCTTTTGTGCCCAAAAGTACCAATACTGACGTGACGATGGATGACCACCTTCATAATCATCAATTAATCCAGCAATACCTTCCTGAGCTTGCCACACAATTGCCTTCTATAGACACATGGCAAGGCCGAGCTGCTTTACGCGCTCAAGCCAATGATTATTTGCCCTTAGTGGGCGGACTGCCCATTTATGAGGATTTTTGTGAAGATTATGCGGCCTTAAAACATGGCAAGACGATTGCCCAAGCACCACGTTATTATCAAGGTTTATATGTCTCTTTGGGGCATGGCTCTAAGGGCTTTTGTTTTGCACCATTAGCTGCCGAAGTATTAGCAGCACAATTAAATAACGAGCCAATGCCAATTGCACAATCGGTATTAAATGCGCTGCACCCTGCCAGATTTTGGGTTAAGCAGTTAAAGCGTGGTAATATTAAGACAACAAAAACATAGCACTATCGTACTCAATTTGGCATCAATAGATAAAACAGTTCAAACACTTTTATCTATAATAAAAAAAACGCTTTTAAGGTAATACACCATGTCTGTGCTTCTTGATGCCAAAAAACCACTAATTATTAACGGCCAACCACGTTTTGGTTATTTTGACGATGCCTTAAACCTAATTAACAGCCAAGACTTTGTTTACCAAACCCCCTTTGGCTCACAACGAGCAGACTGGCAAAAATGGCTTAATCTTAAAGAGTTTCAATATTTTGGTGGCATGAGCAACTCCTTAATTTTTGGTTGTGCCATTGCCCATTTGCGTTATGTCGCTATTGCCTTTGTGTATGTGTATGACATTCAAAAACGCGACTTGTGGTCAACGTCATGGCGTAGTCCATTGGGAGTAGGCTTTAGCTTGGCTAACAATTCCCTTGATGGAGAAACGCATTTTAAAATACCCGCCATCGTCGAGATAAAACTAAACTATCAAGAACACCCTCGCCAAAAAACACTCATGATTAAATGCAAAGACTTGCAGATACAAGCGCGTATGGACGAAAGTCATTTGCAACCTATGTCTATTTGTACACAAACCGCTTATGACGGATGGACATATACCGCCAAATCGGCAGGACAACCGTTATATGGTTTTGTTGAACTAAAGAAGCAGCGATTTGATTTAGAGCAAATTAAAGCCTATGGTAGCTTAGATTTTTCGACAGGTTATATGCGACGCGAAACGTGGTGGAACTGGGCATGCTCTGCTGGAGAAATTCAACAAGGTCATTTTAAAGGTCAAGCCTTTGGCTTAAACCTTTCGACTGGGGTTAACGAAACCAGCTTTAGCGAAAACTGTTTTTGGTTAAATGGCAAACGCTATAATTTAAATCATGCACAATTTGAATTTGACCGCAAAGACACCTTAAAACCGTGGAAAATCACTGCCAATGAGGGTCAAGTGCAATTAGGCTTTGAGCCAATGGGGATGCACCGCGAAAAGGTGAGAGCGGTGTATTTGAACACTCATTTTAGACAAATGTTTGGTGAGTTTAGTGGTTGTATTATGGTTGATGGTCAACAAATTTGCTTAGATGGTCTAAAAGGCTTTGTCGAAGACCAATATATTATGTGGTGAGTAAAATGATAAAATTTGTCAGCTTTTTATTTGCATTAGCGATAAGCATAAACACATGGGCTGCAACATGGGTTGGCACTGCTGCACCACAAATTGCCTTACCCGACCAAACAGGCAAAATACGCCAACTTTCTGATTTTAAAGGAAAATGGCTTGTGTTGTATTTTTATCCCAAAAATCACACCAGCGGTTGTACCGAAGAAGCTAAACGTTTTGCAGAAAATTTTGCTCAATTTCAAAAACAAAATATTGCCATTATTGGGGTCAGTTTAGACAGTGTGGAGTCGCACAAAAAATTTGCTCAAGATTTAAAATTGCCGTTTACCCTACTTTCCGATAGCAACAAAACTCTTTCTAAGGAGCTGGGGGTTTTGCAGGGTTTTGGAGCATTTAGTTTTGCCAGCCGCCAAACTTTTTTAATCGACCCTCAAGGTACGATTGTTTATCATTATGACGATGTAAATCCTCAGCATCATGCCACGCAAATATTGGAAGATGTAAAGCGTTTGGCCAATAAATCGCGTTAGGATGTTGGGAGATTTTGGGTTAGTGGCACATCATTAGCCGTAGGGTGCATTAGCGATAGCGTAATGCACCAAATTTTATTTTTCATCGTTAAAAATGATGCAATGCCCTTCGGTTATTGCATCCTACGCGAGCTGAAAAGATATTGAGTGTTTTATAAACAGCTCTTGCTAATAAAGCATGGTCAAAAGCGGCTTGAATTTGAGTATTCATTGGTATTTATCCTTTTGATGAGTGTTGAGTGTGTTATTTCCACGTCCATAAAGAACGTACAGGCGTTGTCCAGTGTGAATGTGTTTGGTCTCGCATAGAGTCTTTGATGGGTTTGGCATCGCCTCTTATGCCACCTGTATCGTTGCCCCATGCCCATACTGTGCCATCTTTAGACAAGGCAAAGGAGCAACAGTAAATATCAACAATGTCTTTTCCTGACAACATTACACTTGGATAATACTGACTATACATATTGTTGCCCGTAAAAACTTTATCAATACTAATACCTGCAATGCCACTCCATTGCCATACGCGGCCTTTGTCATCCAAGGCGGTAAAATTATCTATTTTAATAATGCGATTCAGTGCTTTAACTAATAGCGGCGTTTCATATTCGTCTTTGCCTCTTTGTCCTAATCGGCCTTTATAATTGCTGCCTAACGCATAAACTCTGCCTGTATCAAGCAAAAAATAAGTATTGCTATAACTCATGGCAACATCAACAACGCGACTATTAAAGTTGGGTTCATAGACTGTTTTTGTTTGCCACAATTTAACTTTTCCTGTTTTAAGTAAAAGGCCAAAACCAGTCGTATCATTCGTCATTATTTTGATGGCATTATTGTCTTGTAATACTAAAACAGGATAGGGCTGTTTAGATTGTTTGTCTTTTTCCAGTATTTTCAAATCACTCCCCCACCCCCACACCCTTCCCTGCTTATCTAACGCCAGTGAATAATTACGCCCCGCCGCTATACTCACCACATCCTTTAAATCAGGGATTTGTTTGGGGGTTAGTTGATATGGGTCAAAATATATTTTTGGTGGTACTCCCCAAGGAACTCCTTCCTCTTTATACCCTAATGCCCCTTTTTCATTATTGCCCCAACTCCACACCGTGCCATCTTTACGCAAGGCCAATACATGACTACTGCCTGCGGCTACTTCTACAAAATCAGTCATATTAGGAATCGCTTGTGGGGTTGGTCTATTTTCTTTCTTGCCCATACCAAGCTCCCCTTTTGACCCACTCCCCCAACTCCACACCGTCCCATCTTCCTTAACTCCAATAGCAAAATCAGTCCCCAATGCCAAGCGTTTAGGTTGGGTGTTAATGGGTAAGGGTTGCTCAAAAGGGCGTGTGTCGCCTTGCCCTGCAACCACATTACCCACCACAGGCACTTCATACACCGAAGAAATACAGCCGCTTAATAACAAAGCGGATAAGCAATAAGCCAAATAACGCATTTTTTTATCCTTCTAAGATTTTATTGACCATGTTTACAGCAACAAACAGGCCAACACATAAAAAGCCATTAAAAATATAAACTTAGGTTTTAAAAGCCAAATAAAAAACACAAAAAGCAGCATTTTTTGTAGATATGGCAACATTTTTTGTTTTGCAACTGAGCCAACATCAATTTGCATAGAACAACGCTAAAATCATGCTACGATAGCTCTATCTTTTTGACTGCTGACACCACAAGCAATGAAAACAAAATCATCTTTATTACAAAGTCTTGAACGCTTAGGCTTGTATTTGCGCACCTTATTATTTGACCTTAATTTTCAACACTATATTAGCCTACAAATTATTCCCTTATGCTATTTGTTAGTGTTAATAAGTACCGCTGGCGGCCTCGCTTTTTTAGTGGTTTCTCAGTTTATGCAAAATGTGTGGCTTGGCTTATTTTATTTGTGCCTATCACCCATGATATTTTTGATTTGGGTATCCATTTGTCGTGTTGTTTTAGAATTACTGATAGTTGTTTTTAGAATCACGGCACAACTTGACCATGTATCTAGCATGAACGACTCATTAGGCGAAGTTACCGCTTTAACACGGCCTTTATCACGATTGTTTCAAAGCAAACCCGTTCGCCCACCTCGTACTAGCCGTGAACATACACCGCCACCGACTAATCATCGACGTTAATGAAATTTCTGTTTTTAGTACGATAGTGCTGATATAGTAAGCTCTTAAAGTCCAAAACAAGACTAAGATGTTTTAATAAAATATCTTAGTCTTTTATAGGACTTACGCAGTTATCGCATATTTGTTCACATTTCAACCGTTGCTGACGGTTTTTATGTTCACAAAACGCGCTAATTTCGGCGAAATGCGTAAGTCCTGTTTTATTGAGAAAAGCCATGAAATTATTATCATTAAATAGTTGTTATGTTCCTGATGATTTAAACGCTGTGACGCAATTTGATGCCAACACCGAAGTCAATCCCGACAGCGTAGGCATGAGCCAAAAACAAATTGATAAAATTTGGCGCGCTACCGAGTGGTTGTACAAAACAGGCGCGTCCCCTGCTATTACTTTATGTATTCGTCATAAAGGGCAAATTGTGTTAAATCGTGCCATTGGTTATGCACGCGGTAATGGCCCAGACGACACGCCAACGACCCCCAAAGTATTAGCAACACCTGATACACGCATTTGTTTATTTTCAGCTTCTAAAGTCGTTACCGCTATGCTCATTCATTTATTGGATGAGTTAGGTGAAATTGACTTGTTAGACCCGATTAGTCATTACATTCCAGAGTATGGCGTTAATGGCAAAAAAAATGCGACTATTTATCATTTGTTGTCACATCGTGGTGGCATTCCTAGCTTGCCCAAAAATACCGACCCTAAATTATTATTTAATCCTGACGCAGCCTTAGATTTATTGTACAAAGCCCGACCAATTGCCCCTAGTGGCCATCGTGCGGCCTATCATGCGCTAACGGCAGGTTATATTTTGGGCGAAATTATTAGGCGCGTCACAGGCAAAGATAGCCGTGAGTTTTTGGCCGAAAAAATCAGTATCCCTATGGATATGCCCAGTTTTAACTTTGGTTTAGCTCCCGAATATCGTGACCAAGTTGCGCTAAATTACAGCACAGGACTAAAACCTGTTTTATTAGCGGACTCTTTTTTGCGTAATATTTTGGGCGGCTCTATGGAAGATGCCGAATACTACACCAATGACCCACAATTTATGGACACGATTTGTCCTGCGGGTAATATTTTTGCCACAGCAGAACAAGCCAGTCGCTTCTTTCAAATGTTATTAGACGGTGGCCGTTATCTAGACAAACAAATCATGAGTCCCATGACCATTCGTCGTGCCACTATCGAAGTAGCACGTCCAGAGTTTGACGCCAAATTGATTCTACCTATGCGTTACGCTATGGGACCGATGCTTGGTGCTAAACCTGCGGGATTATTTGGCATTAACAGTCATCATGCCTTTGGACATTTGGGTTATACCAGTATTTTTTGTTGGGCAGACCCCGACCGTGATATAGCGGCAAGCGTGTTGACTTCGGGCAAGTTTTTGTTAGGTGCAGGCTTACCTGCGGTCATCAATTTAATGGCGACTATTAGCACTCAATGTAAAATTCTCCCTCCGTCAGAAAGACGTCGCTTTTGCTAAAAAAACTGCTACAATGGCCAAATAAAATACAAGTGTATTTTATTTGGCTTTATCTTGAGCAAGTCCGTCTTTTAGCTAACGATATTGGCTAAATTAGAGACTTAAGTTCCACTTTTAATGCGAATTTTCGTAGCAAGATTAGCCGATAGCTATTACACTTTTATAGGACTTTCGCTGTTATCACTTGTTTGGCACTTTTTAATGCTAGTGTCATCTCTACTGTGTTATATCAACGTCAGCCAATGAAACCTAATAAATAATAAACTTATTTAAACACTTGTAGTTTAAATAAGCGGATTGACAAGATAGTACTAAAATATCATCTATATCATCGTGATGTGTTTTATCCGCTATCAAAAATTAGAGGGTTTAGCATCTCCCCTGCTAGGCTCTTTCTCGCTTTACGCGCTTGGAGTGTCTTGATGAGTCAAAACCAAAAACCACCCATTAACTGGTTAGCTACTAGTGTTTTATTGTCCACCCCACTTATTGCCCTCATCGCCATTCCTTGGTATGCCATATATCACGACTTTAGTACTACTGCTTGGGTGCTAATGGTGGTCTATTTGTACATGAACGGTTTGGGTATTACCGCAGGTTATCATCGTTTGTGGGCGCACAAAGCTTATGATGCCCATTGGTCGGTGCAAGTTGTGTTAATGCTGTGGGGAACAGCAGCTATTCAAAATAGTATTTTAAATTGGTCATCGGGGCATCGTGTCCATCACCGCTTTGTAGATGACGTGGACAAAGACCCCTATTCTGCAAAACGTGGTTTTTGGTTTTCTCATATTGGTTGGATGCTACGAGATTATCCTTCTGGCCAATTAGATTACAGTAACAGCCCCGATTTATTAAAAAATAAAATTGTCATGTTTCAGCACAAATACTATTTACCCTTAGTATTGTTAATGAACATTGCAGTACCTATGTTAATTGGTTATGCGATTGGTGATTTTTGGGGAGGTGTTTTATTAGTGGGTTTATTGAGATTGGTATTAAGCCATCATTTTACCTTTTTTATTAACTCCTTGGCGCATATGTGGGGAACTCGTCCTTACACTGACGAAAATACCGCTCGTGATAATTTTTGGTTGGCGTTGTTAACGTATGGCGAGGGCTATCATAACTTTCACCATATTTTTCAATACGACTATCGTAATGGGGTTAAATGGTGGCAATTTGATCCTACCAAATGGTTAATTTTTGCCTTGTCATGTGTGGGTCTAACCACAAATTTAAAACGTATTCCTGACTTTACCATTCGTAAAGCACAATTGTTAATGCAATTTAAACGCGCTCAACAAGAGTTAGAACATAAGCAACGTTTATTACCGAATGTTGATATTGAAGCTCTCAAAAAGCGTATTGCTCAAGAATATGATGCCTTTGTGCTGACCATGAATGAATGGGGTAAACTCAAAGAAGAATGGTATAACGAGAAAAAACAAGCCGTTCTTCAAAAATGGGAAGATGCTGCGTTTAAAACTCGCTTTAACGAGATTGAATATCGCTTAAAAATGCAAAGCAAGCGTATGCAATTATTGATGCAACAGATGATGCAGCCTGTAACTGCTTAATCATAGTTGCAATTAAAAGAGCCTAACGGCTCTTTTTTTATGCACATCTTTTCACAAACCGCCCTATTTGCTGCAAGGCAAAATCTGCTTTATGCACAAACTGGCTAAACATTTGAAAGTTATGCCACATACCTTCATAAACTTCACAAGTCACCTCAACACCTGCTGCTCTCGCTATACGCTCTAAGGCCAAAGCATCATCCAATAAAATCTCTTGCTCACCCACTTGAATCAATAATGGTGGCAAGCCTGTTAAATCGGCAAACAAAGGCGACACACGTTTATCATCAGCCGCAATTTGCCCCCGATAAGCATCAGCACCACGTTTTAAGGCATGTGCAGTCACCATTGGGTCTACACGTTTATGACGTACAACAGACGGCATACTTAAGGTTAAATCCACAAAGGGCGAAATCATGACTAAAGCCGCAGGCAATGCTTGACCTTGCTCGCGCAAGCGTAAAGCAAGATTGAGAATATGCGCACAGCCACCTGAATCGCCAGCCAAGATAATTTGCTGTGCTTGATAGCCTTTGTCTAATAAAGCCATATAGGCACTATAGGCATCATCAAGCGCAGCAGGATACGGATGCTCAGGCGCCAAACGATAATCGAGCATATAAACATCTGCACCACTTAACACACTCAGATCACTGGCTAAAGCACGATGAGTTTTGGCTGAGCCTGTAAAAAATGCACCACCATGACAATGCAAAATGACTTGTTTGGCTTTAGGCTGGCTACTGACTAATTCTGCCGTTACCCCACCAATCACCGTACGATTCACACCCACTTGTTGATTGACAGAAAATAAACTTGCCCCCAATTCCATACCTGTTCTTAAAGCACTGACAGGTAAAGGTAAGGTACTGGTAAACTTAAAACTGGCTCTTAAACTTTGTTTAACGATGTAGGTGGTAATTTGCTGTTGTAAACTCATGCTTTTAACCCTGTTTTAACTAAATATTCATTTAGGTTAAATTTACTCAGTTGTTTACGCATTTCGATGGTTGACCACGGCCACAAGGTACTATTTCGACCATTAACATCAATAAAATAGCTCTGACAACCGCCTTTGTTCCACACTGTATTTTGCAAAGCTGCTTGTACGGTTTGGTTAAATTGTTGTTGGCGAACAGGATCAACTTCTATTTTCACTAAGCCATATTGTTCCGCTTGTTTGAGTGCATCGACAATATAAGTCAGTTGCGCTTCAATGATTAAAAATGCTGAAGAACTCACTGCTAAGTTAGGGCCAAACATTAAAAAGCCATTCGGACAACCTGCCACCATCGTCCCCATATAGCCTTCAGGGCTGCCCTGCCATACCTCAGCCATACTTTTACCTGTGACACCACGCACGCGTTGCGCAATCGGTGGAGCACTAATTTCAAAACCTGTCCCCAAAATAATCGCATCTACAGGTCTTTCCACCCCATCATCACCAACAATACTATGCGCTTTGATTTCTTTAACACCCTCAAACACATGAGTCACATTGGGCTGAATCATAGTGGGATACCATTCATTCGATTGCAGCACACGTTTACAGCCAATAATAAAATTAGGGGTTAACTTTTGGCGTAAAATAGGGTCTTTAACGGTTTTATGCAGGTTGAATAAAGCTAAACGCTGAAATTGTTTCATCACGTTTGGATGGTGCATCCCACCATTTAAGGTTTCAAAAACGCTATAGAGTGCGCCACGCATCGCTAATTGGGTTAATGGCAAATGCTTAAACAGTTTTTGAGCAATTGGTGGTAAGGCTTGGTCTAATTTAGGCAAAATCCATTGTGGAGTACGTTGAAACAATACCAACTCTGCCACTTTGGGTTGAATTTTGGGTACAAACTGAATCGCTGATGCGCCTGTACCAATCACCGCAACACGTTTGCCTGTTAAATCATAATCATGTCGCCAACGTGCTGAATGAAAAATCGTACCCTTAAAATCAGCTAAACCTTTAATTTTTGGATAGACAGGCTCGTGCATCGGCCCACAGGCCATAATCACAAAACGTGCTTGATATTCTTGGTCTTGAGTTTTTACACGCCAAAAATTTTCTTGATTATCCCATGCTGCATCCAACATTTCTTGTTGCATATGAATATGCGGTATTACCCTATAATCTTGCGCTACTTTTTGCAAATAGGCTTTAATTTCGGCTTGTTCAGCAAAGACGCGTGACCAATGCGGATTAGGGGCAAAAGAATACGAATACAACGATGATGGCACATCACACGCACAACCTGGATAGGTATTCTCGCGCCATACCCCACCCAATTCATTGGCTTTTTCTAGGACAATAAAATCGTTAATGCCTGCCTCACGCAATTTAATGGCTGCTCCCAAGCCTGCAAAACCGCTACCAATGACAATGACTTGCCATAATTTTGTGTTTTGACCCTTAGCGACTGATTGACCAAGATTTTGTGCATTTGCTGTCATCTTTCACCCCAAACTTACAATACGGACATACAATTCCAGTACGGAACAAGATGTCACAATTAGAATTTGTTGTCAATTTTTATTTATTAGTGTGAATCTTGTGTTATTCTTCGACAATAAATTCCCCTAACCCCCTCTAAATCTCCCCCCTGCTCAGGGGGAGACTTTCTACAAACCCTATAGTCTATAGGTTTTAAGATATTCCTCCCCTTTTCAAGGGGAGGTTAGGTGGGGTCAAACTTGACGGCCCTCTTTTCTTAAAGGAGAGTTGGGGAGAATTGTATCAACTCAGCCCTAAAAATTAGGTTATATGCCATGAATGACGATAGCTCTTTGAGCCGTGCTGAACGCAATCGCCAACAATTACGCAGTGATATTTTGCAGGCCGCTTTTATCGAGTTTGCTGAACGTGGTTATCATCAAACAGCTATTTCTGATATTGCTAAACGGTTGGGAATTGGTCATGGCACGTTTTATCGCCACTTCACCAATAAACGCGATATTTTGGAACATGTCATTGATGACATCGCCAGCAAAATTATTGCGACGCTAGAGGCCGAAAATGCGCCTGATGCGGTGACTTCTTTAGAAGCCTACAAAGAACAATGTGCACGGATTGCCAACCGTTTGTCTGAAGTGTTGACGGCTAACCCTGCGATTGCTCGACTGATTTTGCTAGAAGCCACCTCAATTGATGCCGAAATGACCAAACGCTTAATGAACTTAATTGATTGGGGTGGACAGTTAGTGGCGGCCTATATGATTAATGGCGTCAAACTTGGTTACTTTAGAAAAGATTTAGATTGTCAATCCACAGGTCATGCAGTAGTTGGCATGATTTTGGTTTGTGCCTTACGCTTTTTGAATAATCCTAATCATCCTGATGAACAACAATGTTTAGCGATTGCGGTACAACGCTTATTAGTCGATGGGATTAAGATTTAAATGTACACTGAGCGTAGTCGAAGTGGGTTTCGACTACGCTCAACCACCACAACTTGTATTCTGACATATACCTCCTCTAAATCCCTAATATTTATCAGGTGTTTATTCAGCAAAATCCCTTTATGATGCAAGCAAGATTTTCGTGAGCATCATTTATGGCGACTTTACAAACCCTGAATTTTGACAATAGCTTTGCTCGTTTAGCCAGTTGTTTATTTACGCCTGTTAAACCGCAAGCCCTTGTCCAACCATTTTTTATTCATGCTAATCGCCAAGTCGCCAAACTGTTAGAGCTAGATTATAGCGAAGAAGAATTAGTCCGTTATTTTAGTGGTGCAGAACCCTTGCCCAATAGCCAACCGTTGGCCATGACCTATAGCGGCCATCAATTTGGTATGTACAATCCACAATTGGGTGATGGTCGAGGTTTATTATTGGGCGAAGTTGTCAACCAACAGGGTGAACGTTGGGACATTCATCTCAAAGGCGCAGGCAAAACGCCCTATTCACGTTTTGGTGATGGTCGTGCAGTGTTACGTTCGTCGATTCGTGAATATTTATGTGGCGAAGCAATGCATGGTTTAGGCATTCGCAGCACTCGCGCCTTATGTTTAATTGGTTCTAAAGAACCTGTCCAACGTGAAAAAATCGAAACCGCCGCAACGATTGTCCGTATTGCTGATAGTCATATTCGTTTTGGTCATTTTGAATGGTTATTTCACAATCAAGAAAAGCTGTTACCCTCGTTTGCTGATTATGTCATTAATCGCCACTACCCAGAGTGTCGTCAGGCCGACAAGCCCTATGCTGCCCTGTTAACCGCGATTGTTGAACGCACCGCTACCATGATTGCCAATTGGCAATTAGTGGGTTTTGCACATGGTGTCATGAATACGGATAATTTTTCGATTACTGGTAGCACCTTTGATTATGGACCTTATGGCTTTTTGGATAGCTATCAACCGAGTTTTATTTGTAATCACTCTGATACTTCTGGCCGTTACGCATGGAACCAACAACCCAGTATTGGCTTATGGAACTTAAATGCCTTGGCTTATGCTTTATCACCATTAATTGCCAAAAATGACATTATTGATGCCTTACAAAACTATGAAAAAGTGCTATTAGCTCATTATTATCAAGGCATTAAAGCTAAATTAGGTTTAACGATAGATCATGATGATGACAATAACTTAGCCTTTGATTTTTTAGACATTTTAATGAAAAACCACATGGACTACACACGCAGCTTTAGGGCTTTAAGTTACAGTGGTAAAGCAGATAAATTTTGTGCTTTACGTGACGATTGTATAGACCGAGAGCGTTTTGATAACTGGTTTAAACAGTATCAACAGCGTCTAAGCTTAGAAACGCAAAAAGATGAACAACGCCAACAACAGATGCAAGCCGTTAATCCTAAATACATTTTGCGTAATTATTTGGCACAAATTGCCATTGATAAAGCTGAACAAGGTGACTACAGCGAAATAGATATTTTGCTAAAACTGTTACAACAACCCTATGCTGAACATCCTGAGTTTGAGCGTTATGCCAATACGCCTCCCGATTGGGGACAACATTTAGAAATTAGCTGTTCGTCTTAATTTTAAGTGTTAGAAATATAAGTTTGGTTGACCGTGTTAAGTGAAACGCAACACGGGATTTATGAATGTATTAAGATAACAAGTTATTGTTTTAGAGCATATACTACCCCAACACCTTTTCTATCGCATCACACAAGGTTTTTAAAATCTTAACCCGCGCATAATACTTGTTATTAGCTTCAACTAGTGTCCAAGGAGCGATATCGGTACTGGTACGCTCGACCATATCGCCAACGGCAAGCACATAATCATCCCATTTTTCGCGATTACGCCAATCTTCCTCAGTAATTTTAAAGCGTTTAAAGCCAATTTGTTCTCGCTCCTGAAAGCGTTTTAGCTGCTCTTCTTTACTAATCGCCAGCCAAAATTTGACTACCACAATTCCTTGAGCCACTAATTGCTCTTCAAAATCATTGATTTCGCTGTACGCACGCATCCAATCCGCTCCTTTACAAAAACCTTCAACACGCTCTACTAACACTCGGCCATACCACGAACGATCAAAAATGGTAAAACGTCCTCTTCTTGGAACATGACGCCAAAAACGCCATAAATAAGGCTGAACTCGTTCATCCTCTGTAGGAGCAGCAACAGGGATAATACTAAATTGTCGTGCATCTAAAGCAGCAGTCATGCGTCTAATACTTCCCCCTTTACCAGCAGCATCATTACCTTCAAAGACAACAACAACGCTATGCTCTTTAAATTTGGGATGACGACTCAGCAAATTCAAACGACCTTGGAGTTTTTCTAATTCTTCTTTATAGTCTTTTTTGCTGTACTCTTGGTCTAAATCTAAGGTGTTTAATAACTGCAAGTTATCAATAGGAACTTGCAAAGGTGCAGCTTCATTAACAAGCGCTTCTTCTTGATGATGTGTTAAACGTCTGCGAATTTCTTCCAGTAATATCTTGCCAACAGTCAAACTTCGATAATGAGCATCCTCTCCTTCTACCACAATCCACGGAGCATCAGCTGTACTCGTTTCGCGCAGCACCTGCTCCGAAACCTTTATGAATTTATCGTACTTTTCAAAATTCGCCCAATCTTGAGGCGTGACACGCCATTGTGTATTAGGGTCTTTTTCTAATTGTGTTAAACGTTTTTGCTGTTTTTCTTTAGATAAATGAAACCAAAATTTAAGTAATAACACACCTTCGCGTGCTAACATTTTTTCAAAATGAACAATATCATCAATAGATTGTGTTAATTTACTTTGCTTCATATCTCCCATTACCCGTTGCACAATTGGCTCGGTGTACCAAGAGCCAAACAAAATACCAATTTTGCCTTTGGGAGCTAAGGCTTGCCAATAACGCCACATTGGAGGCTTTTCTTGCTCTTCTGTGGATGGTGTAGCAAACGCATGAGTGACGATTAAACGCGGATCCATCCACTCATTCAATAAATTGACAGTTTCACCTTTGCCAGCACCATCAACGCCATTTATCAAAATAATCACCGCAAAATCAGGGTGTTGCTTGAGCTCATATTGTGCATCTAGTAGTGCCTCTCGTAGCTTAGGCTCTTCGACTTTATAAACAGCTTTATCAATTTTGTGACCAATTTCGGCAGATTCAAACATCTCATGCTCCTTTGATATACTTATCAAGATTTACACGCTTATTACTTGCTCAACAAATCTTCTTTTAGTAAAAAGAGTTTCTCCTTTATCAAAGGAGGAGTACGGAGGATTCGCTTATCTTGCTGTAATTATTGCTAAATCATCTATAGCGTTTTGTAAGGCACACTGTCAATTGGTTTATTTATGACTAAGAAACTTCCTGCATGGGTCGAAATTGGAGCTTTTTTGTTGGCGTTAATTGCTGGTGTCGTTAATGTTATTGGTTTATTAAGTTTTCAGCACCAATCGGTCTCGCACCTAACGGGTACCGCTTCTTTATTAAGTTTAAAAATCATACAAGGAGACTATGCACTTGCTATGCACTTTGGTGGAATTATTTTTAGCTTTTTTTGCGGTGCGGTGCTCAGCGGTATGATTATTCAAAATGCCACCTTACGTTTGGGAAAACGCTACAGTGCCGCCTTATTTGTAGAAAGTTTATTCTTATTAACAGCGTTGTTATTGTTACAACACAGTTATAGCTATGGTGACTTTTGGGCATCTGCAGCTTGTGGCTTACAAAACGCTATGGTTAGCACTTATAGTGGTGCAGTTATCAGAACGACGCATATCACAGGCACGATGACTGATTTAGGCACTCTGATTGGTCAATATCTTAGAGGTCATGAGATAGACAAACGTAAATTGGGGCTGTACCTATTATTACTTATTGGCTTTTTAATGGGTGGCTTAATCGGGGCTTTAGGATTTTTGCATTTTCATTATGCTATCTTATGGCTGCCGATTATCTGTACTCAATTACTTGCTTTAGTTTATGCAATCTATTGGTTACAACAAAAAAAGAATCAATCACGTAAATAATCCATACGATTATGTAAATAATCCTCACAATTGCTTTGTGCTGCCGCACGCTCAGCCTGATAAATAGGCGACTCTTCGTAACCTTGATAATAGACATTATTGGTTAAATTTTTGATGATGTTATAAGCTGATGGCGAGTTTTTGGCAATTGACTCTAAGTTTTCAATTTTTCCTAGCACATAAGAAGATGGATTATCACTGTTTTGATTATCATAATAAGCTTGTTGTCGTCGCATTTGCTGATAGCGATACGCCTGACTATTATAATTTGAATAGGAAGACGAATTGACTGTTTTTCTACTTTGCACTGCTCTATCTTTGGCTTTAATCACCAAACTACACAAGGAAGTGATTTGTTTGGCTTTAAAAGGGATACTCAGTTTAAGACTACTAGGCTCACCTTCAGTTTGCAACACAACTGCGTTATCGCCACAAGGCAGTTGACTAAACTCTTTACGGCCATTTTTTTCGCAGACATACACATCTGCAGCAAATACATTGCCACTGATCACAGAGACCAACACAATTGCTAATTTATGCAAACTCATCTCTTTTTCCTTTCTCAGTTTTTTAGTGACTATACTGCATGTTGGGCAAATAAAGCCAATAGTTGTGCTTCATCCCACACCATAACGCCCAGTTTTTGAGCATCAGCCAACTTGGAACCTGCTTCTACACCCGCCACTACGACACTGGTTTTTTTAGAAACACTACCACTAACTTTAGCGCCTAATTGTTGCAATTTTGCTTTGGCAGCATCTCGACCTAAAGTATTTAATGTGCCCGTTAAGACCCATGTTTGGCCTGCTAAGGGCTGATTTTGAGCCACTACCATTTCTGGCCATGTTATGCCATGCGCTTTAAGGGCTGCCAACAAAGTCTGATGTTCAGCTTGAGCAAAATAGTCCACAATCCATTTTGCCGATACCTCACCAATATCTGGCACTTGCGTTAACTGTTCTGCATTTGCCTTTTGAATCGTATCTAAGTTGCCAAAATGTTGAGCTAATGTCAAAGCGGTACTTTCACCTACACCACGTATTCCTAGAGCATAAATAAAACGTGGCAGTGTAGTTTGTTTACTTTTGACAATAGCTGATAATAAATTATCGGCAAGTTTTTCACCCATACCCTCTATGCCTGCGCTTAATATCGCTTCTTTATTTAGCGCATATAAATCTGCGGCATTGTTAATTAAACCTATCTCTAAAAACTGCTCTAACCATCGCTCGCCTAAACCATCAATATTCATCGCTTTGCGTGACACAAAATGCGCTAAACGTCGCTGAACTTGTGCTTCGCAATAATAATCACCTGAGCAGCGGGCTATCACGCCTTTTTCGTCTTGGATAATTGCAGACTGACAGACAGGACAGACTTGAGGCAACATAATCATTTGACGAACAGGTGTTTGCTGTAAAACTTGTGTCACTTTAGGAATCACATCTCCTGCTCGGCACACCTCAATGGTGTCACCAATAGCCAAATTAAGGCGTTTTATTTCGTCCATATTATGCAAGGTAATATTACTAACCGTAACACCACCAACCAACACGGGTTTGACTCGTGCGACTGGTGTTAATGCCCCTGTACGTCCAACCTGAAAATCCACCGCTTCTAAAGTAGTGCTCGCTAACTCTGCAGGAAACTTATAAGCCGTTGCCCAACGTGGTTCTCGGCTAACAATGCCTAATGACCGTTGTTTAGCCAACTCATTGACTTTAATCACAACGCCATCAATGTCATAAGGTAATTGTGGCCGACGTTGTTGTATATTGTTATAAAAGTCTTGGGCAAAACTTGCTCCTATGCCCGTTGCAATCCCCTCACTCAAACTAAAACCTAAACTATTGAGCCATTGTAGTACCTGATATTGAGTATTAGGCAGCTCTTGACCTTGTAACTGAGCCACCGCATAAGCGTAAAATGCTAGTGGACGTTTGGCAGCAATTTGGGGATCGAGTTGGCGCACACTACCTGCAGCGGCATTACGCGGATTGGCAAAGGTTTTTTCACCTTTGGCTTGTGCTTCTTGATTCAGCTTTTCAAAGCCTGCTTTAGGCATTAACACTTCACCACGCACTTCTAACAATAATGGCGGATTAGTGCTGTTTAATTGCAAGGGTAAGTTACGAATGGTTTTTAAATTATGTGTAATATCTTCGCCTGTCACGCCATCACCGCGTGTTGCTCCTTGTACAAATAGTCCGTTTTCATAAATTAAACTAATCGCTAAGCCATCAAGTTTGAGTTCAGCACAATATTCAATATCGTTATTTGTTTCTAACCGTTCTTTTACTTTACGCTCAAAATCAAGTAACTCTTGATAACTAAATACATTACCCAACGATAACATGGGTACACTGTGAGTGATACTATTAAAAGCTTCTAGTGCTTGACCACCAACACGTTGTGTTGGTGAATCAGGCGTTTTTAAACTCGGATAATCTTGTTCGATGTGTTGCAACTGACGAAATAAACTATCGTACTCAGCATCACTAATTTGAGGATTATCTAAAACATAATATAAATGATTGTGATGACGTATTTTTTCTTTTAATTGAGCAACTTGCAGAATTATCTCTTGAGGAACAGCCATTATCAAACCTCAGACCAAATAAAATAGCTGCAACAATACCGATAAATGTGGCGAGAGAAAAGCCTATTCTTATGCGATACAACAAACTATGACAGTAATAAGCAAAACAAAACCCCGCACGAGCGGGGCTTTTGTTTTTGATGACGATAGCGCGTAAATTATACAGCTTTGCTCATAAGGTTATGACGAGTAAACTCCATCACGTGTTCACGATAATGCGCAATTAACTGACGGTTTAACGGTTGTTGCTGTTGGTCTAATGCTTGACCACCAAACTCATTAGCTAAACGCTTAGCTGTATCAACCATGGTATCGTAAGCAACATAAGGCTGGGTATTAGGTAAAGCCATAAACAATGTGATAGCAGGAATAAATTCCGCTCCCATTGTCTCTAGATCAAATGCCCCTGTTTCATCAACACGAGCCATACTAAATAACACATTGCCATGACCATTGGGATGCTCATGACGATGGAACATACCCATTTCACCAAAACGCAAACCATAATTAGACACAGCTTTTAGCAAACGCTCACCATCGAAGGGAACTCGACCTGCAACCACATACAGCACCACATAGTCTTGCGCTTCAACCACTTTGCTTTGGGAAGACGACATAGCAACAGGATCAATAAATTCGTCTTCATTAGTAGTATCATCTACCGACAAAATGACTTCAGTGCGAGTAGGCAACGCAGTGACATTGCTAACAGCTTCTGGCTCAACAAAAAACTTGGTGGTTTCCAATTCTTCGTTAGCGGCAAATTGTTGTGTTAAATCGTCATTTACACTGATTTGAGGTTCAAGCTCAACCATCGTGTTTTTAACTAAACGGTGACGCTCTGCACGGGCAACCACAGGAATTTCGTCATTCCCCGCTACGGCTTCACCTACCAATACTGGCTCTATACGCTGAGTTTGAGTGCTGTTACGGCGAGAAAAATCAAACACCGTTTTGGCTAACACCACTAAAGATACGGCCAAGGCAATCCAAACGCCTATTTCTATCGTCATTATTTTACTCTCAGGCAGCCGCAAGGGCCGCAGCTTGTTCAACATTTACTGTTACTAAGCGCGAAACTCCAGGTTCGTGCATGGTAACACCCATCAATTGCGTTGCCATAGACATGGCAATTTTATTATGCGTGATATAAATAAATTGTACTTTTTGCGCCATTTCTTCGACTAATCGACAAAAACGTCCGACATTAGCGTCGTCTAATGGGGCATCGACTTCATCTAACAAACAAAATGGTGCGGGATTTAATTGAAAAATCGAAAAAACTAATGCCAATGCAGTTAATGCTTTTTCTCCACCCGATAATAAATGAATAGTGGCATTTTTTTTGCCTGGTGGCCGTGCAGTAATACTCACGCCACTATTTAACGTATCTTCACCCACTAAATGCAGTGCGGCCATACCGCCACCAAACACTTTGGGAAACAAGAATTGCAGTCCTTCATTTATTTGGTTAAAAGTATCCATAAATAAAGTGCGCGTTTCTTTATCAATATGTTTTATAGCACCTTCTAGTTTTTCGAGGGCTTCGACTAAATCTTGTGCCTGATTATCTAAATAAACTTTACGCTCGGCTTGTTGTGCATACTCATCAATAGCAGCCAAGTTAATCGCGCCTAATCGAGCAATTTTATGAGCTAATTGCTCTAAACGTGCCTGTGATTCTGACTCAATAATATTATCACTAATATATTCATTAATATTATCAATATTTATCGAAAATTCTTTTAACTGCTCGACAATATGACTTTGCTGCACCGAGATATTTTGCCAATATAAACGCTGATTTTCTAATTTTTGACGTAATGGCTCAATAGTTAATAATAAATGCTGCCGTTGCTGTTCTAATTGCCGATAATGTTCAGTCACTAACTGCAAATTTTGTTCCATTTGGAATAAGTTTTGTTCGGCAATTAATTTTTCTGCCAATAATTCTTCTAACACCAAACCTAACTCAGCAACTGGTTCTAATAATGCAGTAATATCTTGCTGTATCTGTGCCACTTGCTGTTCTAAACCTGTCAAGTGCATTTGTTGACGATGTTTATTTTGTCCTAATGCGGTTAATCGCGCTTCTAAACTTTGGATTTTTAAGGCAACTTGATGACTTTGTTGTTGCGTTTGCTGCACCGACATACGCGCATTGTGTAATAACACGCGGTTGCTCTCACGCGCCTGTTGTAAATCCTCTTGCTGTAATTGATGCTCTTGTAAATCTTGTAAATGCTGCTCTAACTGCATACGTGATTCGGCTAAGGACTCTTGGTCTAATTCACGTTGTTCCGCCAACTCCTCTAACTCTTGGCGCAAACGTTGAGCTTGTAACTGAGTTTGAGTTAATTGCGCCTGTAATTTGGCTAATTTGGCTTGCTCCGCACCACGTTGTTGTAAATGACTAGACAATTGGCGTTGCGCTTGTAAACGCTGTTGTTCCATTTGCTGCTGTGCTTGATTAAGTTGCACTTGCTGTTGTTGAGCTTCGCTAATATCTTGCTGCAAACGCGCTAATTGCTGTTGTAAAGCCTCTAAGCTTTGTTGACGAGCTAAAACACTATCTTCACCTTTACCCAACACTTTCAACCATGTTTTACCAACACAATAACCATCTTCGGTGATAATAGACTCACCATTAGCCAATTGTTGACGTTGCGCCAAGGCTGTTGGCAAATCGGCAACGGCATAAACCTGTGTTAATAAATCTTGGGCAATCTCGGAAACAAGATTTTGTGCGAGGCTTCCCTGTTTTAATGCTGCGCTTGCACCACGCTCAATCAACACTAATGCAGGACTTTGGCTAACATCAATTTGGCTAATATCATCAACCACAATCGCTTTTAATACATCAGCCAACACGGTTTCGACCAAAGGTTCAAAACCTTGCTCAACTTTTAGCACCTCAGCCAAACGTGGCTGCTCAGCTAAGCCTTGTTGTTGTAACCAACGATACTGCTGTTGATTATCACGTCCCACAGCCGCTTGTTGCAAAGCTTGTAAGGCCGATTGTTGGCCTTCGGCTTTTTGCTGTTCGCTTTTGAGTTTATGCAAATTTTGCTGTAACTGTTGTGACTGTTGTGCTGCCTGAGTAAGCTTGTCGCTTAATTGTTCAAGCTCGGCTTGCTCATCTTGTAATAACACATCAAGCTCAGCCAAAGCTTCTTGCTGCATCGCCACATCATCTAATAAACCATCGGTCGCAAACTCAGCCAACTCTTTTTGCAAGCGTTGTTGACGTTCTTGGCTACGCAATAAAGCTTGCTCATAAGCTTGTACTTTAGCTTGCCATACTTGCACTTGTGAGGTGCTTTGGGCGATTTGTTGTTGCTTAATTTCGTAAGCTTGTTGCTGTTGCAACAAGTTTTGTTCAGCATCAAATAATTGGCTGTTTTGTTCGGCCAATAACGCATGCAATTCATCAAGCACAGGTTTTAATTCATTGAGTTGCGCTTCCAATATCGCCCATTCTTCAGCATCTTGCATCGACTCTTGTTGAGCTTGCTGTTGACGTAATAATAAATTTTGTTGTTGCTGTAATAGCTGCTCACGGCGTTGTTGAATATACGCTATTTGCTGCTGATGCTGATTGACACTATTTGCAAGACCATAGACCTGATTTTGTGCTGCACGTACTGTTTGATGCTGGCGCTCTTCTTGTTCTCTTTCGCGAATCAAATCGCCCTCAATTTGCTGTTGGGTAGCCAAATCTTGCGCCAATTGCTGCGCGAGTTGTTGAATACCTTGCTCAGATTGCACAATATCTTGTTGCAATAACTGCCAACGCCATGCGGCTAACTTAATTTTAGTTTGGCGTTCTTCTGTTTTTAAGGCACGATACTTTTCGGCGGCATCGGCTTGTTTTTGCAAATGGGCTAGTTGGCGTGTTAACTCTTCGCGAATATCATTTAAACGTGCTAGATTATCTCGGGTATTATTTAAGCGTGTTTCGGTTTCTTTACGACGTTCTTTATAACGTGATACCCCTGCGGCTTCTTCGATATAAACTCGTAACTCTTCAGGACGTGCTTCAATTAAACGCGAAATCATGCCTTGTTCAATAATGGCATAAGAGCGAGGGCCTAATCCTGTCCCCAAAAATATATCGGTAATATCTTTGCGGCGACAACGACTATTATTTAAAAAATAATCCGACTTGCCATCTCGATTTACTTGGCGTCGTACCCCTATTTCATTATATCGGGCATATTCTCCGCCCAACGTGCCATCACTATTATCAAAAACTAATTCGATACTCGCTTGACCAACGGGTTTGCGACCACTTGAACCATTAAAAATAACATCCGCCATTGACTCACCACGCAAATAGCGCGCAGACGACTCCCCCATTACCCAGCGAACGGCATCAATAATATTGGATTTACCACAACCATTTGGCCCTACGATGGCAGATAAATTCGTAGGGAATGGCACAGTAGTGGCATCCACAAAAGATTTAAAACCCGCTAACTTAATACTTTTAAGGCGCATGGTTATTCAACAAAAATAGAGCTTCTGTACTGATAACAGCAGCACAAAATACAAGCTCTGAGTTTAATAGGGGGATTTACAACAAAAAACGATTAACATACGAATAGTTGCGTGTTAAAACGTCATATCTTTGTAGTAGAAAACGTACAAATTCTATCGAAAAAAATAGACAGCTTATCGGCACTTTGCAACAAAATATTACAGAAATGCCAAATCTATCGCTTTTTTAGTGTAAAAACTCTGTTTGAATATTTTTTAGACAACAATTATTTAAAAATAAATAATTGTTGAGAGTTGAATAGGGTAATTTTTGAATAAGAAAAGTTAATCAATCGCTTTGAAGATTTACGCTTTTTACTGAATACATAAATCAGAAATTACCATCGTGATTTTAACGGCGTGAGCGTTGCGCCCAAGCCAATTCGATTTGTTTCATACGAGCCAAAGACTCTAAAACTAAATTACGCAAATGACGGCAAAAATCTTCGACTAAAATCACAGCCTGTTCACTTTTGCGTAATAAAATTGCTTCTAATATCGCTTTAAAGTGATTATGCGCTTCTTGTAATTCGCGTTTATTGGTATGCAAGGCTAAATAATAACTACGTTGTAAAGCAGGTTGTAAATCTTCGAGCATTTCTTCGATATAACTATTCATCGCAAAGCGATAACCCAAACGAAAAAACTCAAAAGAACCTTCATAAAAACCTTCAATATCCCCCTGACGAGCCAAACCTTGTAATCTCTCTAGTAAATGTGTAAATGGCTCAACATCGGCTTGCCGCCAATTATCGGCTGCACGACGGGCTATTAGCCCTAATAACAAGCTAATAACCTCAAATAAACTTCTAATTTGTTGCGCTGACATCTCGGCAACAACTGCACCACGACGAGGATAAATATGAATTAAACGACGACGCTCTAATAGCAACAACGCTTCACGTACTGAGCCACGACTGACATTAAGTTCGCTGGCAATACGCAGCTCTTGAATGCGTTCGCCTTCTACTAAATCACCCGTAACAATTTGTCGCCCAACATGACGTGCGATTTGTTCTGCCAAACTTTCTGCTGCTTTAAAGGTCATAACCCACCTTTTGTCAAATTATCCGTTATTCAACTAAAGATAGTAACATGCAGCCACAAATTGCCACAACAACAAATGTCTAACAATCTTACAAAAAACAAAATCAATCAAGTAACGATTTGACAGGAATCGACTCATCCACTAAACGAGCAGCATCAATCGCTAAATTCTCAGCGATAATTTTTTTACTGAGCATAAATTCTTGTGGTCGATTAATACAATCCGCAGCAATTAATTTGCCTTGCTGTAAATAAAACGCGGCAAAACTGCGACCATGTTGAATATCACCTCGAATCACCACTTGGTCATAACCTTGGCTTAAACCAGCAATTTGTAACTTCAAATCATATTGATCTGACCAAAACCATGGCAAACTTTTATAAGGCTTATGCATACCACAAATGGCTGCTGCTGCTGATTTGGCTTGATCGCTGGCATTAGGCACAGATTCTAAACGCATTCTACGGCCATAAATGGCATTAAAATGATTGGCACAATCGCCTGCGGCCACAATATTCGCATCATTGGTTTGGCCAAATTCATCGACCACAACCCCATTATTGACCTCTAAATCTGCTTGCTCGGCCAACTCAACATTCGGCACAACCCCAATACCAATAATCACCAAGTCTGCCAAAAACTCTCGTCCATCCGCACATTTCACTGCACGCACTTGCTCTTCACCAACAATTTCACTCACCGTCATTTGAGTATAGATGGCTACACCTTGTTGTTGATGGATACGGGTATAAAATTCTGACATTTCGGGAGCGGTCACACGCTGCAAGACTCGCTCAGCCATTTCTAGCACCACCACTTCCATGCCTAATTTTTTTAAGGAGGCGGCTGTTTCTAGGCCAATATAACCGCCACCGATAATCACTGCACGTTTACCTTGTGCGACATACGGTTTAATCGCCTGAATATCCGCGATGTTTCGCAAATAATGCACACCAGCTAAATTTTCGCCTGTTAGCCCTGCTGTACGTACTCTTGCACCTAAACACAAGGCTAGCTTATCGTAGTGAAGCTGTGAGCCATCGTTAAGGGTAACTTTTTGTTGCTGTCTATCAAGTGTAGTCACTCGCCCTTGTATAAACTGAATGGCACTCTTTTCATAAAAGCTCGCTGGACGAATCAACAAGTCATCAATGTCTTTATCACCTGCTAAAAAAGTTTTAGATAAAGGCGGACGATGGTAGGGCAAATAAGGCTCATCACCGATGATGGTAATTTGGCCTTGCCAACCTTCCTGACGCAAACTGGTGGCTAACTGTGCAGCCGCATGGCTGGCACCAATAATCAGGCAAACTTGATTCGACATGGTGTTTATCCTAAAAATTACCCTTCGACTTCGCTCAGGGTACATTTTTGTGATGATTGAGCAGAGTTATGTTGGTTGAGCGGAGTCGAAACCAACTTTCAATCGTACTACCCAGACACTTCGACTTCGCTCAGGGTACGTTTAACTATATTTAGGCGTGACTTTCACCATCATTTTGGCATAACCTCTAACAAAGTTAGACTGAACAATTTCTGGCTCGGCCAACACTTCAATGTTGTCAAAACGTTTTAATAACTCTTCCCACAAAATACGCAATTGCAATTCGGCTAAACGATTACCCATACAACGATGGACACCAAAACCAAACGATAAATGGTTACGTGCACCTTTACGATCAATAATAAAGGCATCTGGATTGTCAATGGCGCGTTCATCCCGATTCCCAGACACATACCACATCACTACTTTATCGCCCTTTTTAATTAACTGGCCATTTAACTCCACATCTTGCTTAGCAATACGACGCATATAAGCTAACGGCGTTTGCCAACGAATAATTTCAGAGACCATGTTTGGAATCACACTAGGATTATTTTTGAGCTTGGTAAACTCATTCGGGAATAAATTTAAAGCATATACGCCACCCGACATCGAATTACGTGTCGTGTCATTACCGCCAACAATTAACAAGGCTAAATTACCCATAAACTCCATTGGTTTTTTAATGAGGTCTTCAGTATCTTTGGAATACACCAACATACTCATCACATCATAACCCATGGGTTTACCAGCAGCTTTATCTGCCGCTTTTTGATACCAAAGCTCAGAAAACTGTTTGGTCATCTCATAAGCGGCATTGTAAAACTCATCATTACTACTACCTGGCCCGCCTGTTGCTTGTGGGCTGCCTGCAATAATATCTGACCAATAAACCAATTTATGACGTTGTTCATAAGGGAAATCAAACAAAGTCGCCAGCATACGCGTGGTTAATTCAATCGACACATTTTGCACCCAGTCAAAAGGGGTATTCACAGGCAATTCATCTAATACCTGTTGGGTGCGGGTGCGAATTAAACCTTCTAGTTCTTTTAAATTTTTGGGAGCAACCACATCTTGTACCGCTTGACGCTGTTTATCGTGCTTGGGAGGATCCATGGCAATAAACATTTCAGCAGGTAAACCTTCTGGCGTTTGGCCAATAATAATTGCAGGCTCAGCAGAAAATAGGTCGTGATTTTTATCAACAAAAACAATATCTTCATAACGTGTCACCGACCAAAATGCCCCAAATGGACTGCTCTTTTGATAATGGACAGGACACTCATCACGCAGACGCTTAAAGTAGGGATTGACTTGATGTTGGCGATATAAAAACGGATTACTGACATCAATATATTCTAATTTTAGCGTAGCCACATCAGGAATAGGCTGCTCTATAAACTCATCAAAAGGCTTGGTTTGTAATACTTTATGCTTCACCGTTTGAAAAATTTGTACGCCTTTCACTAACATAGGAATCGGTACATTCGCTGATACCTTTTCAACCACCAATTGAGAGGCTTTTTCAACGGCTGGCACTTTTTCTAATTCAGTGATCACAGAAGATGCTTTTTGAATTGCAGAGGTTAACAGACTCATGATATTTACCTTGACAATTGTGTTGGTTGAGCGAAATCGAAACCACTTCGACTTCGCTCAGTGGTCTTTATCTTTTTGTTTGTCATATATGTGGATTACATTTGAAACTCTGGCAAATGCACTTCCATACCATCCATTGCATTCGTGATTTGAATTTGACAAGCCAAGCGTGAATTTGCTTGTCTTTCTGGAGTCATCTCTAACATTTGCAATTCTTCTGACTTGGCACTATTGACCAAACCCAACCATTGATTACCCACCATCACATGACAAGTGCCACAGGCACACTCGCCACCACAATCGGCATCAATACCTTGTACACCATTATCCATGGCAATCTGCATTAATGTTTTGCCATCCTCTAGCTCAACTTGGTGTTGCGTGCCTTCGTGATTAATAAAGTTAATAATGCCCATGAATATTCTCCAATATATAATTAGTACATACTCATCAGAATAAGTATGAAAATATGTGTTTAGAATATGAGCATACGCTATAATTAAATAGGTCATTTATTGACATCAATAGGTCATTAAAAGACACTTTGTCGTATATTCTCAAATAAATCTTACTAACGATGAGTCAGAATTTGATATTAGATACTTCTTATATGGCGGATGATATAGCCAATATTCCCTCTAACTATTCACGGATTATTGGGCGTGAATTGGGCTTACAAATGAGGGATTTACCAAAACTATTAAAATTTACCCAACTGAGTCCTGAGCAATTTTTGCAAGAAGATATTTTACTGACGACACGGCAACAAATTCAGATTTTAAACAATGCCTTACAACTGTCGCCACATCCTGATTTTGGTTTACGTTTAGGCCGCCACTTAACCCCTGCGACACATGGTGCAATGGGCTTTTTAGTCAATAGCAGTCCTAACTTGTTGATGGCCTTAAAAGCTTTTCAAGCCTTTGTGCCAACACGGATGAGTTTTGCCCGTTTAAATTTCAAAACTCAACAAGAATGGGTTGAATGCGAAATTAAATTTGAAACCTTACTCAGTGAGCAAGCCTATCGTAGTCTATTAGAATGCTCTTTGATGGTTTTTGTGGCATGTGCTGAATTTATAATTGGCCGCCCTTTGGTAGAAGCAAAAATGTATTTTAATTTTGCACAACCTGCCTATAGTGAGGTATATAAAGATTATTTTTCAGGAAGTTATCAATTTTCTGCGCCCTACTCTTACATCAAAATTCCATTAGCAAGCTGTCATATTCCTAATGCCTCTGCAAACCATCAAAACTATGTTTTAGCCATGCGTCAGTGCGAAGTGATGTTGTCACAATTAAAATCACATAAATGCAGCACCACCTATCAAATACAAAAAATGATGCTCTCTCAACCTTTGGGAACATTAAGTGAAGAAGATGCTGCAGCCGCTTTATTTATTAGCAAACGAACGCTTGCGCGCCACTTAGCCAAAGAAGGCAGTAGTTATATGGAAATTCGTGACAAGCTCTTAGCCGAACAGGCAAGCCACTATTTACGCCATAGTACAATGTCTGTAGAAGTGATTGCTTCTTTGCTTAATTATCATGATAGTGCTAATTTTCGCCGTGCCTTTAAGCGTTGGTTTGCAGTGTCTCCTAAAGAATATCGGCAAAAACTAGCCATTCAGCCCTCACTCCAGCTTTCTCCCACAGAAGAAGGATCGCTTATCACTAAAACCTAATGACTATATCGGTAAAATTCGTTTTGCTTATATAGAAAGTCTTGTTATGCTCTGCGCAATTTTATCCAAGCACAGTGCAAGGCTTATGTATCAATACGACGCTTACGATCAAAAAATTGTTGATCAACGTGTGGCACAATTTCGTGACCAAACTCAACGTTACTTAGCAGGCGAACTGAGCGAAGACGAGTTTCGTCCCTTTCGTTTACAAAATGGCTTATACGTTCAACGTTACGCCCCCATGTTACGGGTTGCAGTTCCTTACGGTATGTTATCTAGCGTGCAATTACGCACCTTGGCTAATATTGCCCGCGATTATGACCGTGGTTATGCCCACATCAGTACTCGCCAAAACATTCAATATAACTGGCCAGAACTTGCCAGAGTGCCTGATATTTTGGCTGACTTGGCCAAAGTACAAATGCACGCTATTCAAACCAGCGGCAACTGTATTCGTAATACCACAACTGACCAATTTGCGGGTGTTGTGGCAGGCGAAATTATTGATCCACGCCCAACTTGTGAATTAATTCGTCAATGGTCAACCTTCCATCCTGAATTTGCTTTTTTACCCCGTAAATTCAAAATCGCGGTTAATGCTTTACCTGACACAGATCGCGCCGCAACAGCCGTTCATGATATTGGTATTTATATCGTCAAAAATGAAACAGGCGAAATTGGCTACAAAGTATTAGTCGGTGGTGGTTTAGGCCGTACGCCAATTATTGGCTCGATTATTCGTGAGTTCTTACCGCAAAACGAATTGATTGCTTATTTAGATGCCGTTTTACGTGTTTATAACTTGTATGGTCGCCGTGACAACAAATATAAAGCCCGTATCAAAATTTTGGTGAAAGCCTTAACACCCGAAGTATTTGCCCAAAAAGTTGAAGCCGAATTTGCCCACACCAAAACTGAAGCAATGCTTGTTCCTGCTGAAGAATTTGCGCGTTTAGCCAGTTTCTTTACCGAGCCTGCTTATCAAAGCTTAACGGATAGCCCAACCGCGTTAACTGACGCTTTAAGCAGCAACAAAGCTTTTGCTTTATGGTATCAACACAATACTCATGCACATAAAAAAGCAGGCTATCGTATTGTAACGTTATCGTTAAAACGTACAGGTGTTGCACCCGGTGATATTACCAGCGAACAAATGTTGACGGTTGCTGATTTAGCCGACCAATACAGCTTTGGTGAATTACGCACTACCCACGAACAAAACATTGTTTTAGCCGATGTGCGTCAAGAGCAATTATTTGATTTGTGGCAACAATTATCAGCCTTAGGTTTTGCGACAGCTAATATTGGCTTCTTAACCAATATTATTTGCTGTCCAGGTGGTGATTTCTGCTCCTTAGCTAATGCTAAATCCATTCCTATTGCCGAACAAATTCAACGTCGTTTTGAAGACATTGACCAAGTTTATAATATTGGCCATTTAGATATTAATATTTCGGGCTGTATGAATGCTTGTGGTCATCACCACGTTGGTCATATTGGTATTTTAGGTGTTGATAAAAAAGGCGAAGAATACTATCAAGTTTCTTTAGGTGGT
>JAXMGJ010000011.1:0-54287 GCA_046347315.1 Agitococcus sp. | reverse complement strand
TAACTGATAACTGATAACTGATAACTGATAACTGATAACTGATAACTGATAACTGATAACTCATAACTGATAACTGATAACTGATAACTGATAACTGATAACTCATAACTGATAACTCATAACTGATAACTCATAACTGATAACTGATAACTCATTGACAAGTTACAAGATAGCTTTAGGATTCAAGCTTGTCTTTTAATTTTTTAGGCATTTTGTATGAGCGACAACAAAAAACACGCCAGCACACCAACAAAACGCTTTATGCGCCTTGCAGGCATGACCGCCAGTATTACAGGTAAAGTGATGAGCAACTCTGTTAAAAGTTTAATGGGGTCAGCCGAACAAAAAGCCGAAGCACGTAGCGATATGTATCACGAAATTGGCAAGCAAATTGCCAATACACTGGGAGAAATGAAAGGCGCGGTGATGAAAGTTGGCCAAATTGCCTCGCAGTATCAAGATATTTTTCCGCCCGAAATTGCTGCTGCTATGACCAAGCTACAAAAAGAAGCCCCCCCCATGCCCTTTAGTATTATTGAACAGCAAATACTTAAAGAATTAGGGGCAAAACCCCACGAAAAATTTGCCGAGTTTGATGAAAAACCCTTTGCTGCTGCCTCAATAGGCCAAGTCCATCGTGCCAAACTTCCAACAGGCGAAGACGTGATTGTTAAAGTGCAATATCCTGCTGTTGATGAATGTTGTGAGTCTGACCTCAAGCATTTGCGTATGGCTTTAAAATTGGCAGGCGTCATAAAACTCAGTAAAGAATTACAAGAAAAACTTTTTGACGAAATTAGAGTCTCTCTTCATGCCGAGTTAGATTATTTGCAAGAAGCAGCAAATTTAGTTGAATTTAGAGCCTTTCATGCTAGCGACAATAAGGTCATTATTCCTCAAGTATTTAGCGATTATTCCAGCAAACGGGTATTAACACTCAGTTATGAAGGAGGTGACAGTTTACAACAAGCCCAACATTATCCTCATCATGTACGCAATGAAATTGGTGAGCGTTTATTTCATGTGTTATGCGAAGAAATGTATCATTTGTATGCCCTACACTGTGACTCTCACCCTGGTAACTTTGCCTTTAGACCTGATGGCACGTTAATTATGTATGATTTTGGCTGTGTTAAACGCCTTAATCCAATATTGGTGGCCGACTTAAAGCGTTTGGTGAGGGCTGCTTTGGCTAAAGATTATGCCACTGTTGATATTGTGCTACGCGATATCGGCATTAGAACCGACGTAGGTACTGTGCCACCCGAATATTATTTGCAATGGATAGCTATTTTGCTTGCACCACTGCAAGACATACGTTTTGATTTTGCAAGCAGTCAAGTACACGAACAAGTCTTAAAACAAATTAAATCCTTAATGAAATATTGGGATAGCTTTCAGCCCAGTGCCGAAACCATGATGGTAAATCGTGCCGTTGGTGGCCATTATTGGAATTTTGTCAATTTAGGCGTACATCTTAATTTGCATCAGCCGTTAATGCGTTATCTAAATAGTTAAACTGGCAAACACTCATCTAACAGCTACACTCTAAATAATAGCAATCCAACAGCTATTAAGGAGTGTATGGTGACTTTTGCACATGCTCAAACCTTAAACTACCCCTTACATCAATGCCTTAACCCACAAGGCGAATGGTGTATCACGGTTGATAATAAACTACAACAAGCCGAATTTTTGCTTAAAGCTTATAAACATTTATGGCGAACACGTTTATTTGATCAGCGTGCCATTGCCTTACAACGAACAGGACAACTTGGCACTTATGCTAGTTGTTTAGGACAAGAAGCCATTAGTGCTGCGATTGGTTTTAGTCTTCAAACAAGTGATGTCTTTGTCCCCTATTACCGCGACCAAGCCGCACAATTGTTACGCGGAACAAAAATGCGTTCTATTTTGCAATTTTGGGGCGGCGATGAATGGGGATCATTTGACGCACCAGAACATGACTTTCCTGCTTGTATTCCTATCGCCAACCAAATTACTCATGCTGCAGGCGTAGCTACTGCCCTCAAGCTAAAACATCAAAAACAAGCCGTATTAAGCACCTGTGGTGATGGCGCTAGTTCTCGCGGTGACTTTTACGAAGCTTTAAACCTTGCAGGGGTATGGCATTTACCCTTAGTAGTGGTCATCAACAATAATCAATGGGCAATTTCTGTTCCTCTTAGTCAACAAACAGCTTGCGAAACCTTAGCTCAAAAAGCGATTGCCGCAGGAATATTGGGTGTTAGGGTCGATGGTAACGACTTTTTTGCCTTAATGATGGTAGTGCAAGAAGCCCTAGAACGGGCGCGTACAGGCAAAGGGGCAACTCTAATAGAAGCTGTCAGCTATCGCTTGTGCGACCATACTACCGCCGATGATATGAGCCGATATGCTAATCCCGAACAAAAAAATCAAGCGCAACAACAAGAGCCACTCATTCGCTTTAAAAAAATGTTACAACAGCAGCTAGGATGGACAGAAGAGCAACAACAACAGCTTGAACAAACTCTTCGGCAAGAGATAGAACACGAAGTCAACGCTTATTTAAGTCTGCCTAAACCTAATCCCAACGATATGTTTAGGTATTTGTACAGTGAGTTAGCCACCGACTTAGCCCAACAACGTGCTGACTTGTGGCAAGCTAAATCATGGGAGTAAGCCATGTTAGTTAATTTGGTGGAAGCGGTTGACCTTGCCCTTGCCCGTGCCATGAGCGACGATGAAAGTGTGATTATTTTAGGGGAAGATGTTGGCAAAAATGGCGGAGTATTTAGAGCCACGCAAGGCTTACGCGAACGCTTTGGGGTACGCAGAGTCTTAGATACACCATTAGCCGAAAACCTGATTGCAGGCGTCGCAGTGGGCATGAGTACACAAGGATTTAAACCTGTTGCCGAAATTCAGTTTTTAGGTTTTATTTATGCTGCCTTAGAGCATTTAATTTCTCATGCTGCCCGTTTACGCAACAGAACACGTGGCCGTTTATGTTGCCCTTTAACCCTCAGAACACCTTTTGGTGGCGGTATTCGAGCACCCGAGCATCACTCCGAAAGTACCGAAGCCATGTTATGCCACATTGCAGGTTTAAAGGTAGTCGCACTATCCTCACCACGCACCGCCTACGGTTTATTATTAGCCGCTATTCGTAGCCCTGACCCTGTGATTGTGCTAGAGCCTGAACGTATTTATCGTAGTTTTAAGGAAGATGTACTTGATGATGGCCAACACATTAGTCTAGAACAATGTTTGGTGTGGCGCAAAGGTACTGATTTAACTTTGATTGCATGGGGGGCAATGGTACAGGACTGCTTGCAAGCGGCTGATGAATTAGCCATACACGGTATTGATACAGAGGTGATAGATGTCGCCTGCCTAAAACCTTTAGACATGGCCACGATTATTAACTCTGTTGCACTCACTGGCCGTTGTGTGATTGTACAAGAAGCCGTTAAATCAGGCGGTTTAGGCAGCGAAATTGCCGCCCGCTTAGCCGACAAAGTCTTTTATGCTCTGCGCGCCCCCATCAAAATTGTCAGTCCGCCTGATGTCATTTTGCCCTACTTTAAGTTAGAGCAAGCTTATTTGCCCCAAGTAGCGGATATAGTGCGAGCTTGTCGTGATTTGGTGGAGAGTACACCATGAAACACTTTGTTTTACCCGACTTGGGCGAAGGTTTGCACGAAGCAACTTTGATTGAATGGCACGTCAAAGCACAACAATTTATTAAACAAGGCGAACTGTTATTAACGGTAGAAACCGCCAAGTCCATCGTCGAAATTCCTGCACCCGAAGATTTAACGGTAGAAAGCTTGTTATGTCAGCAAGGTCAAGCGATTAAAGTAGGCACTGCTTTGTTAAGCTATCACACCACAGAAATATCACAACAACTAGAACACTCTCCCAGCAAAAGTATTAGCGTGGTTGGTGAATTAACCGAAGCCAATACCAACCATGTGATACAGCGCGACTTTATATTAGGCTCACAGCGTTTTAGCGAACAGGAACAACAACAAGCAGCACAGGCTTTGCACCCCCAACCAGCACACGTCTCGCAAATTTCACAAACATCGCAAACATTAACGCTAACAGGTACACGTTTGGCGATGATGCAGCAACTCAGCCTAGCACATCAGCAAGTTGCTTTGGTGACACTTTTTGATGAGGCCTGTGTCAAATGGTCAAGCAAGGGTAAAGCCTTGTCGCATTTAATTATCGCCTTATGTGCCGCTTGTAAGATTGAACCTAAACTCAATGCATGGTTTAAAAATGATTCTTTGCTATTGCAACAAGACGTTAACATCGGTTTAGCTGTTAATACGCCACAGGGTTTGTTAGTACCCGTCATTGCTCAAGCGCAATTATTATCAGGCACGGCCTTAGAAGAAAAAATTGCCTTAGCCAAAAAAGTTGCCAATGAGCTACGTCCTAATAGCGTGCAAGCGACAATTAGTCTTTCTAATTTTGGTATGCTGGCAGGAAGGTTTGCAACGCCAATGGTAATGCCACCTCAAGTCGCAATTTTGGGCGTTGGGCGTATTGAGTCGCGTTATTTATTGTCAAAAAAAGGAAAGCTCAAAACTCGCACAGTTATTCCTTTATCGTTGAGTTTTGACCATCGCGTATTAACAGGTGCAGAAGCAGCTCGTTTTTTGAAAGGTGTGATAGATAATTTAAGTTAACTTTTACTACGCGATGCTAACCAACGCCAAATTAAACCATCGGGTCTGTCTATACCATCCATAACATAAGACAATACTTGCTCATCACGCAAAGTCAAATCCAAGCGATATTGGGTACTAGGCGCACCTGCCATCAACAAGCAGTCGTGTGGTTTTAATAACAAAGCTTCTTCATCAGGACCTGCTAAAAATTGCCCTCCACGCAATAGGGCTACAGCATGTAACTCTAATCGTCTGCCTCGCTCGCGGTTGTCACGTAATATTTGCCCCAATCGTATATCTCGTTGCTGCCCTAGCATATTAAAAACAGCAGGTGCTTCATCAAAATTGATTCTAACTTCCCATACCTGAGTATCATCATACGGTAAGTATTCTAATAGCCGCTTAACGGTCTTTGGCAACATACGTCGTAGATGCTCTTGCATACGCGGCAACAATTGCGATGTCATTGCCGCCAAACATTGCCTCGCTACCATGACACTTGGCACCATCAACATGTCAGGTTTTAATGCCTGAAATAACATCGCACTGTGGTCATCGTTTTGACGCAATATGACATAAATATCAGGATTAACTTGGCGCGCTAAAGCCACTAAGGCCAAATTACGGGTATCATCCCCTGTACCAACCACTATCCCAGCCGCATAGGGTAAGTGTGCGCTTCTTAATTCATCTAACTCGTCTTGCCATACACCTTCAATATCTTTAGCTGATAAATTGAGTAATGTTGGGTCAATAGGTGTACATGGCCGCCCTGTTTCGCTTAAGGCATCAACAACAAAACGCCCAAAACGACCATATCCGCAAATAATCCATTGTCCTTCAGGACATTCTCTATCACTTAAACGTCCAGTCCCATGTGTTGGAGTTAAACGGGTAAATAGCGTGTGTGCTTCGGGATTTGCCAATAACAAGCGTAATTCATCGGTAAAGGCTTTAAAAGGATTGATAAGCATATCTGTGCCAAAGGCTAAGGCACTTTCGGCGACGCTTGGCGTTTCGGAACGACAATAAACAGGGACATAGGGATTAAGTACACGGGCAGCGGCGGCAATCCCCAAATTGGTGGCGTCATCAGAGGTTAAAGCCAACACACCTGCTAATTGTGGATGTGATAAGCCTGCCGCCATTAATACCTCGGCATTACGCGCATCAGCTAATAATGCAGGTACACTTAAACCGTGATCATGTAATTCTAACTCAAAAATTTCTTGCTCTCGTTTTTCTAATACTACTAAGCGTTGCCCTGCACGGCCTAGTCTTTCGCACAATAACGCGCCAGTTTGACCATAACCGCACATCAACCAAAAGGGCTCACGAATATGTTTGACTTGTCGGCTAAAATTTCCACGTTTCATCGCTTCTAAAAAAGTTTTATCTTGTGCTAAGGCAATAATGGCAGCTAGTTGCCACGCCCATACCGTCACCGATAAATAAATACAAAAGGTCACCCACATTCGTTGTGCATTAGTAAAAGGGTATGGTATTTCACCAAAACCAATGGTAGTGGCGGTATAGCTCATAAAATAAAAGGCATGAAACCAACTCATTTCAACGGGTTGGCCTTTGTCATCTACGGCAGGAATTAACACCAAGCCAGTAACGCTAATGGCATAACTCAATATCACCGCAATAATGGGCAAACGCAGGCGGCGTAAGGCAATAAAAAGCGCGGTATTCATTAGCGACGAAACATCACAGTTTCGGCAATCAGCAATATCAATGACACAAAATTAGCTAACATTGCTCCTCCTGCTAACGATACAATCCCTGCCATAGCCGAAGGTGTCATCATACCGATGACTTGTGTTTGATAGGCCCAATACATAGATGCTGCCACTAATTGTAAAGAGGCGACTAAACTAGTCGCTAATTGTGTCGCACCCATGTGGGAGCGGTCACCAAATTTAAGAGAAGTGGCAATCAAATTTACTATCAATGCCGCCGAAAACTCACCAACATGATGCAATTCGGGACGGTCAATATCACCAATAAAAAAACCAAAATTAAGCGTTGCTGCCAACACAATAAAAAAGGCAAAAATGACTTTTTCTAAATTCATAATCTATCAATCCCAAATTAACATTCAATCAATGCCATCAACTTATATCGTTTGGGTGTATGTATAAAATAACCAAGGTTTTTTAGTGGTATCGAGAGAATCATATAGTCTTTGGGCAGTATGATTATCGATTGCTGTTGTCCATTGCAAACGACACGCTCCTTGCGACAATGCAAAATCTAAACAATGGTTTATCAGAGCTTTTCCAACACCTTGCCCACGACATTCAGGCATTACATACAAATCATTCATCACGGCAACTTTATGTGCAATAGTCGAAGAATAACAAAAATATACTGTTGCAAATGCCACTACTTTTTCTTCGCTCTTGTATAAAAACTGACAACCAAAGGGATTTTGCTGCCCAAACTGTCCAAAAAATACACGATTTCGTTCATCATCAATGTCAGCAACCTGATAAAACGTTTGATATGCCCTAATCAATGGTAAGACTTGCAGCAAATTTTCTTGCGTTACAATCTCTATCATTTTTTAACAGCCACACCTTGAATAATACTGCCACCCACACTCACCAATTTTGGATGCTGAAAACGATCAATCTCTTTAAACACAAAACCTGCTTCAAGAATAGTAGTTTCGGTATCTCGATTAAGATGACAACCACAAGCAACATGATTCCACAAAGGATTCAGCATATTTTGACAGCTAGATAGCCACGGTAAATCCGAACGTACATGTTCTAAAAACAACAACTCACCACTAGGTTTTAACACCCTATATGCCTCTTTAAGTGCTTGTAGGGGATTAGGAATAGTACACAATACCAAGCACATAATCACTGTATCAAAACTATTATCGGCAAACTCTAAATGATGTGCGTCACCTATTGCCAATTTAACTTGGGTATGTGGTGGTGCTTTTTTAGCCATAGTCTGTGCTTTTTTTAGCATCGCCAATTCTGGCTCTATGCCCACAATTTCCCGCGCTTTATCACTATAAAAAGGCAAATTTGCGCCTGTACCAATGCCTATTTCTAACACTCGACCTTGTGCTTGTGCCAAAATCTGTTGACGTTGTGGTTTGAGCGGCTTAGTAGAGACATCTAACACCACAGGAAAAATATAATCGGCATACAGTGACATTTCATGACTCTCTAAAATTTATTATTCAGCGTGTTAGCATTAGTAGCCCATGTCAGGTTCAACGTAACACAGGGTTACTCACGTTAACGCTTTGTTTTTTTCTGTATTTCGCTACGCTGCATACAGGCTACCAATATTTAATTTAATTCTGAGCATGCGCATTATAAATCAGTCAAAGGATGACTCTGCCATAAGGACTGATAATGGCTATCAAGCCAAGCCTTATCAATCGCATCTATCGTCGCAGGTTGCCATTGTGGTTTAAAATCTTTGTCCACCAATAATGCTCGCACACCTTCTATAAAATCAGGATGACGCGCACATTGCACCGACAATATTAACTCTTGCCTAAAACAATCAGCCAAACTCAACTGTTGCCCTTGCTGCCACTGTCTATAAATTAAGGCTGCACTGGTTGGAGAACCTGCTCTTAAGGTATTAGCCGCTTTGTTAAGCCAAGGATTATCGCTGGCCATCGTTAACTGTTGATATAACTGGGCAAAGCTTTGAGATTGTGTGCGTTGCTCAATGTCAACTAGTACCTGACTAATATAGCCTTGTGCCAAATCGCTTAATTGATAACGCTGTAATAAGAGGCTAATTTGCTGATAATGTGTTTGCTTATCCTCCGCCCAATCTAATTGCATCAAAGACTGTAACACCAACTGTTTTGTAGCACTTGCCAAGGCATGAGTCGCAAATGCTACTTGTAAGGCATCTGCGGCGTTAATTTGCGCACCTGTCATCCCTAAAAACAAACCAATTTGACCTAAACGTGACAAAAACCACGACGCACCTACATCAGGATACAAACCAATACTAATTTCGGGCATCGCTAAACGGGATGTTTCGGTGACAATACGATGCGAAGCCCCTCGCAATAAGCCAATACCACCGCCCATGACAATGCCCGTCGCCCACACCAATAACGGCTTTTGGTATTGATGAATCAAATAATCTAAACGATATTCGGCACTAAAAAAGTCCAATGCGGTGTTGTCTTCAATGCCATGTTCACGCACGGCAATACAAATACGCTTGACATCACCACCAGCACAAAAGGCTTTTTCACCTGCCCCGTGCAAAAATACTGCAACAATCGCCTCGTCCTTTGCCCAAAGTTGTAATTGCTGATATAAAGCCTGCACCATCGGCAAATTAAGCGAATTTAATGTTTTTTCGCTATTTAATTGGGCAACACCAATGCGTTGACCATTAACACAAACTAACTCTTCAAATAGTACTAAAGCCTGTTGACTCATAGTGGTAACTGCCAGTTAATGGGGGTTAAACCATGCTCTACTAAATAAGCATTTGCTTTTGAAAAATGCCTACAACCAAAAAATCCACCTCGATTAGCGGCCATTGGTGAAGGATGTGCTGCCTTCAATACTAAATGTTTATGTTCATCAATATGTTGGCCTTTCTTTTGAGCGTAACTACCCCATAACAAAAAAACGACATGCTGACATTGCTCATTCACCACTTTAATAACTTCATCAGTAAATTGTTCCCATCCACGTCCTTGATGAGAGGCTGCCAAACCTGCTTCTACAGTTAGCACGCTATTTAACAACAAAACGCCCTGCTCAGCCCATGAACTCAAATCACCATGATTCACAGGCTGTGCATTAACATCGGTTTGTAACTCTCGATAGACATTGCGTAATGATGGTGGAACTGTAATCCCCCGACGCACCGAGAAACACAAACCATGTGCTTGGCCTACTCCATGATAGGGGTCTTGTCCCAAAATCACGACTTTTACTTGAGAAAGCAACGTGGTGTTTAGAGCATTAAAATATTCACTTGCGGGAGGATAGATGGTTTTACCTAGTTTTTTTTGCTCTGCCAAAAACTGGCGCAAATTTGCCATATAAGGTTGCAAAAACACGCTTGCTAAAGGCGTTTTCCAAGATTCATGCAATTGCACACGAGCAAGCGTTTCTTGTTGCTCACTACTTAAAGAGACAGCGGTCTTCATTCCTAATTATTATTCCTAATTAAATACGGCAAATCGACTTTACTTGTAATAACAACAATTGTTTCATGGCCTCACGGTCATAATGGCCGACAGGCTGCAACAAACCTTGAATTTCGAGATGGCGAATAGTCATTAAAATCAAACGTCCCGCTTCTTGTGGTCTTTCTACACCAATTAAAGAAAGCATTTGTGACACATCTTTAAGCACACTTTGGCTATAATCTAAGGCCAAGGCATGCAAACGTTCATCTTGTAATACGGCATACCAAAAAGCTTGTTCGACCATCAGTTTATCACGATGATTATGTAAGCGGTCAATCGCCTCGTCCACTGCCACATCCACCATATGCTCTACAATACTGGGTAATGCTGTGCTCAGGTCTGTTCCTGAATATAACGGATAATTGACTAACAACCATTCGTGAATTTTGACCCAAAAAGGGTTAACAAAGTTTTCCATCACGTCTTTGGCATACAGTGTTAAAGCATCTGCTAACAAATCATGAATATCTTTAAAATAATAAGTCGTTGCCGACAAAGGCACACCCGCCTCTTGAGCCACGGCGCGATGACGTACACCGCGCACACCATCTCGCACCATTACGCGCAAGGCAGCTTGCAAAATGGCTAAACGACGCTGCTCGCTACTTTGGCGTGCAGGCTTACGACCATGATAAGAGCCTTTAGAGCTTTTGTTTGTAGGGGTTGCTGACATGAATCTCAAACACTAAAATATAAAGTTCACACAAAAAGAAGATATCACTTCTTGAATAAAAGCGACTAACTCTCTAATATCGCTAAAAATATAACATATTCGCCGAGGCGCGACATGAAAAACTGGATTTTAGTTTCTGCTCTTTTTTTTGCTAGTAGTACCGTATGTGCAGCCGACCTACCCCCTCAAGGGATGAGCATGGCCAAAGTACAACAAAAATATGGTATGCCTAGTACCAAAACCAAAGCCATTGGCAGACCACCTATTACGCGTTGGATTTATCCTGACTATACCGTGGTGTTTGAATACAAGCACGTTGTACAAAGTGTGCGTATGGTTAAAGAAGATGCACCTGCTCCTACTTCTCCTCAACCAACACCAAAGAGTACTCCGTCATCTCCTGCTGCTAACGAAGCGGTGATTAAACTAGACGTACAACAATAATCATGTTGATTACTGGCCATCGCGGTGCCAAAGGTGAAGCCCCCGAAAATACCCTCAGCGGTTTTAGACATTTAAAGTCGCTAGGGGTAAAAGCTGTTGAACTGGATGTGCAAATTACAGCTGACCATGCTTTAGTGGTATTTCATGACCATTTTTTACAAGAAAAATCGACAGGTACTGGTTTTATCGCTAATCACACATTAGCGTCTCTCAAACAACTACACATCAAACACTACGGCAAAAAACTTAACGATAAAATTCCAACTCTTGACGAAGTATTAGAAGTGATTAAGGATTTTGAGCATATCCAATTAGAAGTCAAAGCCTTTTATCCCAATAAACTGTCTTTAAAACAGCTTGCCCAGCAGCTAGCAAATATTTATACCAAACATTCTCATCAAGTGATTGTGACTTGTTTTAACGTCTCATTTCTGAAATATATGCAACAAAACCACCCACAGGTAACAACAGGCTTACTACTCGAAGAGTATTGTTTTGGAAATCCTGACTATGATGACGAAGACTATGATGCTGAAGTTTTTTGGCCAAGCAACAAGGCGGTTGCCTTAGCAAAAGAGCTTGAGTGCCAGTGGATTATCCCCAAAGATAGTATCCTAGATCAATACACAGACTTTGTTGAAATAGCACATCAACAAGACCTTAAAGTCTCAACTTGGACGGTTAACGATAACTATGACATGACTAAGTATCAAAAAATGGGGGTGGATAGTTTAATTACCGATTATCCAAGTTTGGCCTTAAAAACCTTAGCCCAAGATGGGTTTAGCTCCTCTACCAATCCTATTAACTAATGCCCACTGGTAAACTTTAATCCCAAAATACCTGTCACAATCAATAAAATGCACAATATTCGGGCAATGTCGCGGGGTTCATTAAACAAAATCATACCACAGATTGCCGCACCCACCGCGCCAATACCTGTCCAAATAGCGTAACTTGTGCCTAAAGGTAAGGTTTTTTGTGCCAACGCTAAAAAATACACCGAAGCCGCCATGCCCAACACACAAAATACCGAAGGCCATAACTTGCTAAAGCCTTCAGTATATTTCATAGTGACAGCCCACTGTACTTCTAATACACCTGCAATTAACAAATAAATCCACGCCATATCAATCTCGTTTCATGGCATCTTTAATTAATAGGTTCGCATCTGTGCTGTTAGTCGATTTGCTAGTTTCGCATTTTTGCGTATCCCCTCCACACACGGGACAGTCTCTATCACCCATAATTCGATTGAGGCCACCGCAAGTCCCTTTAAGTGGTTCTTTACCCATTATCACACCTACCGCCATCAGCAGAATCATTAGTACAATAGCGACCAAAGAAACTAAAAATAGAGTCATTATTTTGTTCCTCCCAAAAAGGGTTCAAATTCGGGGCTATATTGCTCGCTAAATCCCGTTGGCGTTTTTACTAAAAAATATACGGCAATGTGTTGCTGTTGAGCAAGTGCCAAGCCCTCTTCTGCCCCCAATACATTAAGCGCAGTTGCCCACGCATCGGCATAAGCGGCTGTTTTATCTTTTAAAACCACTGTTGTTGACACGGTTTTGTGGCTAATTGGTTTGCCTGTTCGAGGGTCAATAGTATGTGAGTAACGAATACCATCTATTTCGTGATAGTTACGATACGAGCCTGAAGTAGAAACTACCGCCCCTTGTCCTAAATTAAGTACACGTTCTGGCAGTCCACTGCCATCGGGTTTTTCAATAGCAATTTGCCAAGCTTGACCATTGGGTTTAACACCTTGCGTTTTTAATGTGCCTGCTACCGATAGCATATAGCTGTTAATCTGATACTTAGCTAATACTTTTTGTAATTCATCAACGCCAACACCCTCACCCAACGATGATAAATTTAAAAATACATTTTTTTGGCGTTGTGCTTGCCTAGCTTGAGGATTTAACAATATTGACTGCCAACCGACACGCTGCCGCGCATTATCAATTTCTGCTTGAGTGGGCGTATGTGTTGGCACAGCTTGTTTACCAAAACCCCATAACTCGACTAATGCACCCACAGTCACATCGTAAACTCCTTGAGTTGCATTACTGACCGTTAATGAAGTTTGAATACTATTAAATAACATTGGACTCAGTTGTTGCCATTGGCCAACTGCACTTTGGTTAAACTGCATCAATTCGGTGTCGTTTTGATAGGTCGATAATACTTTATTGGCATTATCTAAACTGGTTTGTAACTCTTGTTGTAGTTGTTGTGCATTGACCTGTACAGGTAAAGCGTCAATTTTGACCGCCCACGGCATACTATAATAAGCAATACCCGAAAACGTGACTGGCTCTTTGGGAGTGGTCGAACAACTGGCAATACTAATACTAAATAAAGCAATCAACAAATTACGCATCATAATTGACCTATTTTGCTCAAAGCATCTGCTAATTTGTCCGCCCCTTCTATGGCTTTATTGTCAAAAATCATTAAATAACGATATTGTGAACCTGCTTTATTTGCCCATGCTTTGCCTAATTTAAGTTTATTGGTCGAATCGGAGTTATCGCGGTCATCACCTTTGGTTTCGATGATTAAAATACGGCCTGATTTTGTTTTGACGATAAAATCGGGATAATGATTCACAAATGCGCCATTAATACAAAAACCTTTACCTTTGCTTAAATTTCTATGCCACCAAAGCACATTATCTAAACTAGCAATATCGTTAATAACACGATGCTCGAAGCTGTTTATACTCTCTTCGGTAATATATAAACTTTTGCCAATATCAGGTGCTTTACTTTTGGGAATAATGGTTGTTGGCAATATAAATGTTGGCTCAACAGTAATTTTTTCTATCTCAAGCCATTGATTAAATGTTTTATAGGCATGAGCATCTTGTAACTCTATAATTTTTTGTTTTATTTTTTTGACATACGCCACATCACGCTCTAAACAATCTTTTATTTGCTCGTGTGTCATTTGCTCAACAATACGACTAATATAGTTTTTTACATCATAATCATCTAAGGGATATAAATTACCAATTAATTGAAATAATCTATCTGTTAAATTTAAAATTTGCCCTTCTTTATTTAACGACAAAATATAACTATTAAATTTTTCGCGTACCACATAATCCATTTTGAATGGTTTAGGGGCATAATCATGATTACCAACTTGCTCTAAATCTACTTGATACATTTCTGTATCAATATGCTCAAAGTTAATTTGTGCATCCAAATAAGCTAATTTAAAATCTTTTAATAACCAGTCCCTTTCTACTAACTGCATTTCGCTGCTTAAAAAACCACTATTTGGCGTAGGCATCACAAATTGTGGTAATTTTAACTTTAACGCATCATCGCGAAATATCTCCTTAATGGCATATTTATTCACTTTAGCCTCTAATTCCGTCGGTAGCTGACTGTCTGGTATTTGATTGGCAATTGTTTGATAGTGCTGATTTTGGCTAATCGCTTGCTGCATTAACTGACTAACAGAGTTAAGTGCCATATTGATATTGTGATTAACCGCTTGTGGTGAGCCATGAGCCTGTCCAATGGTTGAACTATTTTCTAAGCCTTCGACAAGCTCAGTGTGAATGGAGAGATTTTGCCAATCGGTTTGTATTTTTTGACAATCTAAATCGTCAATTATCTCAATAGCTTGTTCTATTGCTTCAAAATTAAAGGCAGGTTGTTGCGGTTTTGCCTCAATCAATGGCGCAATAACTGGTTCAATATGACGATAATCTTTGTCCGAAAATCCTGCTTTGTTGAGGGCTTTAACAATACTTTGTAGCGTATCTAAAAAACGATTAGACGCGGTTAATACATAACTCATGTTTAATAAATCATGACTATGTTGTTGCACATGAGGCATACGCAATACGCGCCCCAAAATTTGTTCAACATCCACAGGTGACGATTTATCGGCTAAGGAAGCCAACACATAAGCAAAGGGACAATCCCAACCTTCTTTAAGCGCATTGACAGTAATAATATAACGTACAGGACATTGAGGACTTAATAAGTCGATATTTTTTAGCTCATTAATTTGTGCGGTTTTTATTTTAATTTGTTCGGCAGGAACATTTATCGATATTAAAAACGCTTTAATTTTTTCAAAGGTCGTATTATCGTCGGCAGTTTTTGCTTGTGCTTGAAATAAAATAATGGGACGAATATATTTTCCGCCATCTTTTTGTTGTTGAATGGCGATATTTTCGAGTTGTTGCCTAAGAATTAACGCTTCTTCGATGACTTTATGTTTATCTTGATGATTACTAACAATCACAGGCAGTTTAACCATGTGCTGTTTTTTAAGCTGCATCGCGTCAACATAACTAATAATATTACTGTTATTTTTAGGTGTGGCGGTTAAATCTAAAATAAAATTGGGATTAAGATTTTTAAGCATTTCGACCGATAAAACGGTTTCGGCATTATGGCTTTCGTCCACAATAATCACAGGCTTTAAAGAACGCATAACATTAATTAAGGCCGACGCATCATATTCTTCTAATAATTCACTGTTATTATCGTTATTTAAAAACGAGGCTAAATAACCATTATCTTGATAAATTTTGCGGTCTTCTTTATTTTTGGCGCGTAAACTGTCAAAACTCATCACCACAATCGACAATTGCTCTTGTACGGTATCTAGCGAAAAATCAGCCGCCATCAATAAATCTTGTTTTTGATACACCGCAACACGGTGTCTAAAATCAATATTGAGTTGTTTTCGATAAGGATGTTCTGGATTAGCTAAGGCTTTGACGGTTTGTTCTAAAATGCTTAATGAGGGGACTAACCACACCACAAATTGCGCTTGTTTGGGATTCGTTTTGGCAAAACAATCAAAAATAGTTTTAATGGCATTAACGGCAATAAAGGTTTTGCCGCCTGCGGTGGGAACTTTAATACAAACGTGCGGTACATTAGCTACATTATTTTTATAGGGTGTTATATCAGAGATGTTTTTTTCTGCCCAATACTGTTTAAAAGCCACATCTAATAATTGCGTACTTTCTAAGACGGTTAAATACTCGTTTAAATCAGCAATCACGCGTTGCTGATAATCTTTAAGTTCCATTGTTGAGGCTCTTTTCCTGTTGTTTAGTAACATTTAAGGCTTTTTCTGCCATTATTTTTAATGCCTCACCCTCAATAATAACAGGCTGATTATCCACAGAAATAACTGCATATTGGCCTAATCGCCATTTTTTATCGAGGGCATTGGCAACGGTTTGTTGAAGGGAACTCAACATTTCCTGACTCTCTAGTGATGGTGAATTATGAGTGATATTCATAAACCAGTCTCTAATTGAAAATGCGGTACTATTAACGTATCCACTCAAACTCGGCTAATCCTGCCTGCTCCAATGTGTCAAATTCGTGATGGTCAGAAGTCACTAATTTAGCTTGTTTTATCTTTGACAAACCTAATGCAACTGCATCTGCCAATGATAATCGCCCACGCATTTTGAAACTAGCCGCTGCCATCAATAACGGTTCGTCCAGTACATCAACAATATGTATTGGCCATGAAGTAATCAGTCTATAAAAATTAGAGGCTTCTTCTAAATCTCCCGTACGGCGTGCCATGTCGTAACAAATTTCTAGTACATTGATTGATGCCATAAAAACTGTTTGCCGACTCATTAGTAATTGCTCTACTTTATCAGCACCTATTTCGTTATTGATGTAGGCTAAAACAGCACACGCATCCAACACATAAACCGTCATAGTTCTAAGCTCTTTTCTTGTTGCTTTTGCGCGATAAACTCATCAACACTGCTCACTTTTCCTTTATACGCGCCGCGTGCTGACTTAAAATCAGTATTAACACTCAGTTCAGGTTGAGGCGTTAATCGCACCAATAAAAACCGTGTATTTTCTTCATATTCAATGGCTTCTACAGGCTGAATAATGCCATTTTTAACCACTGCTTCTACTGTTTGATACATGATAATTTCCCCATCGCTCACTAGGTATTATTTACATACTAGCTCAAAACCGTGTTATGTCTCTAGGAATTTTCTTAAAGCGAATGTTGTATTTTCGCATAAATTCTTGGCTTAACAGGCACTTATCGGCATACACAATTAAGCTATTTGGCCTTTGTTGACCAAACTGTAATGTGCCTAAAAAGTCTATATCTAGGGTGGTAGTGCGTTCTTGCTCATAAAAAAACACCCAAGCGACTTCGCGGTTTAAGCCTAAAACGTAGGGATTATACGGATTATCGGGCGTAGTTTGCTCATGGGTAGGAATGCCTTCGCTATAGGTGATGTAGTCACGAATGGTGTTTATGCCCACGGCTTCGTTGAGGTTGTCGTTGTCTAAAAACAACGGTTGGCCAATGGTGTAATAGTCAAAACCACCGCCTAAACCTGCGACTTTTTTGTTGTCTTGGCCGTAACCGTTAATCACGCGGCGCACGCGTTCGGCAGTAATGTTTTCGGCGTAGTCCATCATTTCGATTAAGATAAATCGGCGATTGCCACCATCTTGGGCGTTAAGTTTGAGTACAGCGTGGGCAGTTGTGCCTGAACCTGCAAAAGAGTCGAGAATGATTGAGTTTTTGTCGGTGGATATTTGTAAGATGCGCTCTAATAAACGTGGTGGCTTTGGAGTCTCAAAACTATTTCCCTCTCCATCGAAAATACTTTTTAAAGCTTGGACAGCTTCTTGATTATCTCCAACCTCATCACGTAGCCAAATAGTTAAGGGAACAGTACCAGATTGAACCTCAGTTATGAATTGCTTTAATGCAGGAACATTATCTCCATTTTTACCGAACCAAATTCTATTATCAGCAAGTAATTTTTCAAAAGTAGACAAAGCAGGAGCCCATTGTCTTCCTGATGATGGATAAAAAACTTTACCAGATGGAGATGTTATGGGGTACGAGTGTCCTGCCGCTTTTGTCTTAGATGTTAAATCCCCCACTTTCCAGTTGCCTCGAGGGTCATTATCAGGATTTTTATAACGTGCCAAAGACTCATTAGAGCGTGACAATAAATTTGGTCGCCAAACACTCTTATTCCTTGCATAAACCACCACAAAGTCATGCATTGGTGACAAGTGTTTAGCGTCATTTTGTGGGCTATATTTCTTTTGCCAAATCACATTACTAATGAAGTTTTCAGCCCCCCAAATTTCATCCATCAACAACTTTAAATTCGCTTGTTCGTTATCATCAATACTCACAAATATCACGCCATCATCTGCCAATAACTTATGCAGCAACTTCAAACGCGGATACATCATACACAACCACTTATCATGGCGGCTTAAATCTTCTCCCTCTTTGCCCACCACCTGCCCTAACCACTTTTTAATTTTAGGGTCATTGACATTATCGTTATACACCCAGCCCTCATTACCTGTATTGTAAGGTGGGTCAATATAAATACACTTCACTTTGCCCTCAAACTCAGGCAACAAACTTTTAAGAGCCTCTAAATTATCGCCATGAATAACACGATTTTGAATAGAGTTACTAGGCGAATGGTTATCAGCCGTAAAACTGTATTGTTTATTTAATACTCTAAAGGGTACATCGTGATGATGATTCACCACTTTATCTTTTCCGACCCATGTTAAGGTTGGCATAGTGCGTCCTAAAAATATAACGGTAAAATGGATAGAGGCACAAAAGCCATCACATTGATTTATAACAGAAATGATGGGTTTCCTACGTCAACCCATCCTACAAATACTGGTTTCAATACATTGCCGCCATTGTTCTTTTAATCGTGTATCACTCATTAACCACCATAGCCAAACATGGGTATCTAAAACAATCATACTGGCAATTCCCAATCGTCTTCTGGTATTGCATCAAAAATATCACCCATAATTTTGACTTGTGCTGCTATTGGGTGTGGTTTACGCAATATTCTATTATTCGGCGCATTATGTTTTTTTTGCTCTAAAAACAATACAAAATCCAATACTTCCGCTTGTTGATATTGTGGTAATAAATCAACATGTTGTTGAATAATTTGTGCCAAACTCATGTCAAATCTCCTAGTTGACAGCTTATTATTGACATACTAGCTCAAAATCGCGTTATATCTCTAGGAATTTTCTTAAAGCGAATGTTGTATTTTCGCATAAACTCTTGATTAGAAAATACTTATTAGCCTAAAAATGGGAAACTCCCTCTCCCCAACATCACTCTTTTAATTACGCCCCACCCCACGAGTCACGCAAACCTACGGTGCGATTAAACACCAACTTACCTGTTTGGCAATCCACTAAATCAGCCACAAAATAGCCTTCACGCTCAAACTGAAAACGCTCTTCGGCTTGTGCGGTTGCCAAACTGGGTTCAACAACGGCCTGCACAACGGTTAAAGCATTAGGGTTAATACAATCTAAAAAGCTTTCACCTGCTTCTGGATCAGGTTGCGTAAATAAACGATCGTACAAACGCACTTCGGCTGGAACGCCTAATGTGGCTGATACCCATTGAATCACGCCTTTAACTTTACGTCCTTCAGGATTTTTGCCCAACGTATTTAAATCAGCAGAACAACGTAGTTCAACAATCTCACCTGCTTCGTTCTTGACCACTTCATCACACTTAATCACATAACAGTGACGCAAACGCACCTCGCCACCGACTACCAAACGTTTATAGCCTTTGGGTGGGTTTTCGCTAAAGTCTGCGGCATCAATAAAAATCTCTTTAGTAAAGGGAATTTCGCGCTCACCCAATTCGGGTAAGTTTGGATGACGTGCCGAAGACAAGGCTAACGTGACATCTTCAACATTGGTAATCACTACTTTTAACGGATTTAACACCGCCATAGCACGTGGTGCTGTATTTTCTAAGTGATTACGGATACAAAATTCTAATAAGCTAAAATCAACCACACCATCACTTTTGGTGATGCCAATGCGCTCACAGAAATCGCGTAATGATTCAGGTGTATAACCACGACGACGCAAACCTGCAATGGTTGGCATTCGAGGATCATCCCAACCATTGACAATCTGTTCATCAACCAATTTTTTCAGCTTACGCTTACTGGTGACGGTGTAATTGAGATTTAAACGAGAAAACTCAATTTGTTGTGGATGCGCTGGCGTTTGTAAGGTGTCTAACAACCAATCATAAAAAGGTCGATGATCTTCAAACTCTAGAGTACACAAAGAATGAGTGATGTTTTCTAAGGCATCCGAAATTGGGTGGGTATAATCATACATAGGATAAATCAGCCATTTATCCCCTGTTTGATGATGTGCCACTTTTTTAATGCGATATAAAACAGGGTCACGTAAATTAATATTGCCTGATGCCATATCAATTTTTGCGCGCAACACACACTCACCTTCGGCAAATTCACCCAAGCGCATTTTTTCAAAAAGTGCTAGGTTTTCTTCAACACTACGCTCACGATAGGGTGAGTTTTTACCTGCTTCACTAAAGCTACCGCGCGTTTGTTGAATTTGTTCGGGTGTTTGTGAGTCTACATACGCCTTGCCCATTTTAATTAAGGCAATGGCATAGTTATATAAAGCATCGAAATAATCAGAGGCATAACGAACATCGCCTGCCCAATTAAAACCCATCCACTCGACATCACGTTTAATGGCATCAATATATTCCTGCGACTCTTTTTCAGGATTAGTGTCATCAAAACGCAAATTACACTCACCCTGACTCTCGACCGCAATGCCAAAATTCAAACAAATTGATTTGGCATGGCCAATGTGTAAATAACCATTAGGCTCTGGCGGAAAACGGGTAATGGCTTTGGCATGTTTGCCTGCGGCCAAATCTTCAACAATTTGTGCACGAATAAAATCTTTGGCTTCCATTAAACAACTCATATGATTAGCGTAAATTAGCTTCTAGTAAACGCACTTGCTATAATGCGCTGACTGTGTATTTATCACGGGATTGAGACATTGCACTAATACACAGCAATGCCACCCCAAAACAGACAAGTCTAGCGTTTGCTTAACTGAGTCTCAAGTAGTAAACCTCCAACAAATAGGAAACAACCATGAAAGTTGCATTAAATACTAATTTCGGTCGTATTGTTTTAGAATTAGACGAAGTTAAGGCTCCCAAAACGTCTGCTAACTTTGTAGAGTATGTTAAAAGCGGTCACTACAACGGCACTATTTTTCACCGTGTTATTCCAAACTTTATGATTCAAGGTGGTGGCTTTGAAGCCAACATGAATCAAAAATCTACTAAAGCTCCTATCGAAAACGAAGCTAACAACGGTTTAAAAAATGATGTTGGCACGATTGCGATGGCTCGTACTCAAGATCCACACTCTGCCTCTGCTCAATTTTTTATTAACACTAAAAAGAATGACTTTTTAAACCATTCCAGCAAAACCGTTCAAGGTTGGGGTTATGCGGTATTTGGTAAAGTGGTTGAAGGCATGGACGTTGTCACGGCTATTGAAAAAGTACGTACTGGCAACAAAGGTTATCATGGTGATGTGCCTGTTGAGCCAGTTGTCATTGAAACAGCAGAAGTTGTTGAGTAACTAACTGCCTTTTGTAGCCCGTGTGATAACACGGGTTAGGAAGTAGTAGCCCGTTGTGAAGTGCAACGTAACACGGGGGCTAAAGACAAAGGAGTGATACGATGGTCAATTATAGGCGCGAATACAAATTAGGAAGCACCGTCTTTTTAACACTCACCTTAAAAAACAGACAATCCGATTGGTTAAGCCGTTATATTGACGAATTAAAACATGCCATTAAAACTACACGCCAGCGTTTACCCTTTGAATTGATTGCCATTTGTGTGTTACCCGAACATTTACATATGGTGATAGCACTCCCCCCAAACGATGGAAATTTTAGCCATAGAATCAGATTAATGAAGTCGTTATTTAGCCAACAAGTAGCCAAAAAATTAGCATTACGTCCCAATAAACGCGGTGAGTACGAGATATGGCAACGCCGTTTTTGGGAACATACCATTAGGGATGATATTGATTTACAGCGTTGTGTTGATTATGTGCATTTTAACCCCGTAAAACACGGTTTGGTGGCGCAGGTTAAAGATTGGCCATTTTCAAGTTTTCATCGTGAGGTAAAAGAAGGACGATTAGCCGAAAATTGGGGCGGCGAAAGTGTAAAAACCATCGGTGATTGGGGCGAGTGATGAAGTTTTTGTAGGAAGTTGAGAAACACGGATATATGGCAAATTGGTAGCCCGTGTGAAGTGCAACGTAACACGGGATTATGGTAGGGTTTGAACAACAAGTCATTGTTTTGGCAGATATTTAACCCCGTATTCCGCTACGCTGCATACGGGCTACGCTTGCTTCTGTTTCATCAATCATTTTGGCAACAGCCATAGCTAGCCCAAAGCGTAAAAAATCAACCAATTCATCTTCGTCATCAATTTGCCAAAATTTAAAGGTATATTCAGCGTCCCAGCGTATTTCGCCAAAGTCTTGTATCTGCTCATCAATCACTAAATTTAAATAGGTTTTTATAGTTAAAGGAATATCTTTCATATCAAATTTCTGGCTAGTCATACCTGTTTTATCTCTATAAATAATGTGTGCAAATATTATCCTAACTGCCTAAGCAAAGGGATGATACATTGATTAAAGAGTTCTACAAAATATTTGACATTCTCAAAACTGCGAATACTGCGATAATCAACAGGTAATTGCCAATTGATTAATTGATTGACTGAGACTGTTAATTCAGAACCTGTAAAAGGTTGATTAAATACTTGGGCTATTTGCTCCGTTGCTTGATGAAATATTGGTCTTGAAAATATTTAAGTGATAATTAAAAATAAGAGTAACAAAGTTATGACTGATGTAGAAGAATGATTAGCATTAAGACTGAAAAAACCTATAGTTGTCCGCGTTGTAAGTCAGTTGATTTGGTTAAGAATGGTACAAACGCGTGTGGACACGCTCAATTTAAATGTAAGAACTGTGGAAAGATGGGCGTGCTAGAACCCCGCTTTCGTTATAGCGAAGCAGATAAGGCACATATTTTATCGTTTATCAATGAAGGAATGAGCCTGCGTGGTATTTCGCGCAAGTTTCATGTGTCGCTACCGACCTTAATTCGATGGGTTAAAAAAAAGCAAGAATCAGCTGTATAAGTGACAGTTTATTACCCTGTCAGCCCAATGATAGCCTTCAATTGGATGAGCTATGGTCATTTGTCTGGGCACGAGAGTGCTGGGTATGGATATGGCTCGCATTATGTTCAAGGACACGTCAAATTGTGGCTTATGCAACAGGTGACCGTAGTGCAAAAACAGCGTTTAAATTATATCAACGTATTCCACCAAGCTATCGTCAATGTATAAGTTTTAGCGATGAGTGGGATGCTTATAGACTGATTTTTGACCCAAGCCAACATACTCAGGTTGGTAAAGGGACGGGCTTAACAAATTATGTTGAACGTCATAATGGTGTGATGCGACAACGTATTGGTCGACTTGCCCGAAAAACCCTCAGATATTCTCGCTGTGAAGAAATGCATGATGCGGTTATCAAATTATGGATTATTGAACATAATCTAATGTGCAAAAAAAAAGCATCACTTAGTGTGTTTTCATGACCGAAATATTAAATCAGCAAAAATTTCATACATTCCGCATTCGCCATCTAAGCCAATATTGAGTTGGTAGTGGTGTTTTGAGTGTGAAAACACAATATCAGGCTCATGGGTGCTGACTACAAACCCCAAATCTGTGAGTTGAGGACTAAGTTGTTCTATAAAATACTTTTTGATGAGCGGATTACTTTGTGGGAAACCCAAGTCCATTTGCTGTTGACCAAAGGCCATCATTTCTTCAATTTGCGCATGCCATTCTTGTGCCTTGTTTTCTGGTAGAATACGTCCATCAGGTAAAAATACACGTTGATTGGCTGTGTCTAAAATTAGACCCCAGCCTTTTGCTATTTTAATCATAGCATACAAAAAATGCTTAGCATTGATGGGTGGTAAATTACCTTCCCACATAATTAATTGTTTTTCCTTAATTTCATCTATAGCATCATTCCAAAAAACAGTTAAGACACGATGAGGTTGTAAACAAAAATAATTATTTATGGCAAACATTAAGCTTGGACTTGCATTTATATTGGTTTTACCTCTATAGGATAGTACTAATGATGCAATATCGTCATAGTTATCAGGCATATAAGTCAAAGGAGTATTTGGGATTCTAGGAAAATAAAGTGCCGATTGTATTATGTAAATATTACTCATTACATATTTTCCTTATTTTTAATGATACGTTGCTCATCAATATAATTGTGCAAGCATAAAAAATTTGAGGCTGAATCTGGTAAAAACATAGGAACACGTAAAAACAATTCTTGTTCAATTTGATACGTGAGAGTTTTGCATAAATGATTAATGATTAATGCTTGTGTTGCATCAAAAAAATCATGACTCCTTGACAAAGCTTGTAATCCTTCTAAATTTTGTGCTTTGTTCATAATCTGCTGAATTAGTTCTATTTCTACTTTTTCCGTAAACTGATAATAAAATTCTAATTGATTGTGAATTTCATTTGCTGTATTAGTTTCTGCAAATGTGTAGAAAAATGCATATCTATCCTCTGGTCTAAAGTTGAATTTATCATAAATATCTAAAACTTCTTGTGCAAAAGAAGCTCCCATAATATCTAAGTAAAATACACCATCGCCATATCTTTCAAATAATTCAACGCCAATAAGCTGTGTACCAATGGTTGTTTCTTTTTGGTAATAAAAACCATCATTATAAGTAAATATTTTATGAGAGAAATTAGCATCTATCGGTTCAAAACCGTATTTTTTTACTATTTCCGTTATAATGGGCTTTGCCCATTTTTTAAAGGCTTTTAATTTTTTTGGGCGTGGCACATTGATAATAGTTTGCCATTTTTCGTTACCATCAGCAGGATAAATGACATTATTTGGCAAAAATGCAAGTTCTAATCTTTGTATTAGTATGACAATATTGTATTTACTGGCAATTTTGACAATTTCATCTAAAAAGAAGCTTGCCTCTTTTTGAGGTAAGAATAAATCCAAAACGGCACTTTCATATTTGGGTAATGTTTTTGGTAAATCAGACATTTGCCTTAAAAAATCTAAATCATCTCTGAATTTCTCCAAATTACTAGCGACTAATGTTAGCATTTCTTTTACAAATTCTAAAAAGCTTGGCGTTATTTGTACTTTTCGGATTTGTAGTAAGGTTTTCATAGCTACTGTCATTACTAAACTTTTAGGTAGCTCTTTCGGATCAGATACTTCCCACATAGCTATTTTCATGTTACTCATAATTTTTTGCTCATTAAACATACAAAGCCTAATAAGCTAACAAAAGTTAGCCTTTCTAGCGTTTAACCCTTCTTCACCACCAACCCAGTCAACACCGCCAAATTAGTCTCGTCCTCTTGGCTAGTCAACACTTGCGGTTGCAGTGTAATGCCTACTTGGGGTGCAAAGATATCCCAATTAACGACACTGCTACTAGGGTTAGTTGCATTATTATTGATGACAACATAACTTGGCGTATTGTTTGCTGTGTTATTCGCATACACCGATTGGATGGTAATACTTTGACGATGACAGTCATCATCGTCATTATTTGGGTTTTGTACCACTAAGCTAATCGTGGCTTGTACACAGCTTGTGCCATCATTCACCGTATAAGTAAAGCTGTCAGTGCCTGTAAAGTTACGTCTTGGTGTGTAGGTATAACTACCATCACAGTTTTTACTTAAGGTGCCTTTGCTTGGGCAATCAGGCATTAAACTTAAAATATCGCCATCGACATCACTCACCAATTGACTAAAGTCAATACGCACACTGCCATTACGTTGTACGGTAAATGTCGCATTTCTTGCAATTGGTGCATCATTGACAGGCAATACCTTGATGCTTAAGGTCTCGGTGGTGCTGGCTGTGCTGCCATTGCTTCTTTCAGTGGCTGTGGCTTTAACCTGTAGGTTAATCGTGCCATTAAAGTCTTTAGGCGGTGTTAAGCTGAGGTTGCTTAAATTCCATGTCGTGATATTTACGGTACGATTGGTACTTGTTGCGGTAAAGCTGCGTGTGCCATCGCTCAAGGTTGCACCGACAGGAATTGCTTCAATGGTTAAGGCTAAAGTTTCCGAACCATCTGTATCTTTTAAGCTGGCAACAATAGCCGATAACTTAATGGTGGTATCTTCAAGCCCTGTGTTGTTGGCTAAACGTTCGGTCAAGACGATGTCATCAATCATCATGCCACGGCCATTACCATCTTGTTTAGTCGCTTCGCCTAAAATTTGAATGGTTTGTTTGCGGCCATTACCGATAAAGCTAAATTGTTTTGTTTGCCAGTTAAGCGCGGTATTACCGCTGGTACTTTCGTCTCCACCAATACGCACGCCATCGACATAAATGCCAATTTTGGTGTAATCGCTGCTATAACCTAAACGCCCTGCCACATCCATGCTTAAGGTGTAAGTCGCACCTGCAACGGTATCAACTTGACGTTGGATGCCTAAAGATTGCGCCATGTCATTACGCGCATTATTTAACTCTAGCCAGTTGTTGCCGTTACCTGCCATGGCTGTCACAGTACGTTGTTTGTTTTGGTTAACAATTTACCCCGCATTTCGCTACGCTGCATACGGGCTACGCTTGCTAAAGATTGCGCCATGTTATTACGGGCATTGTTTATAATTGGTAGCCCGTGTGAAGTGCAACGCAACACGGGATTATGGTAGGGCTTGTACAACAAGTCATTGTTTTTGTGGATATTTAACCCCGCATTTCGCTACGCTACATACGGGCTACGCTTGCTAAAGATTGCGCCATGTTATTACGGGCATTGTTTATAATTGGTAGCCCGTGTGAAGTGCAACGCAACACGGGATTATGGTAGGGTTTGAACAACAAGTCATTGTTTTGGCAGATATTTAACCCCGCATTTCGCTACGCTGCATACGGGCTACGCTTGCTTTGTTATGTTAAATAAACAATAAAAACACGATAGAAAACATATTGTTATGTTTTTTGAGTGTAAAGTTAAAAAAGTATATTCCGCATTCTTGCGAATATATGGTTTAGCATTAGACCAACGGCTTTACCTCATCACGAAGGTATCGCACCAGTTTTGGCCATGCTTCGAACGGGTCTATTTTGGCAGGCGCAAGCCAACGTTTGGAATCATTTTTAATGGGAGCTAAACTCATCGCAATCTCTTCAAACTTTGGATTATTGGCTAAACGGGCTGCAACTAGTGCATGAGGCATATAGTCAACATGGTGTACTCGTTTCTTTACCCTCTCATCAACATCACCATTGAATAGGGCATCAATTCCCTTAAAATCTACAGATGAATTTGACCAAACAACTGCAGATTGTTTGATAAGTAATACAAACTCCTCAAAGCTTTTTTTATCATTAACGACAAAAGAATATTGGTTAGAGTCTAATGTTTGTGCAATATTTAACAAAATCCAGCCTGTACTCCAGTTGTGACAGCCTATGTTACTTAGAACAGAAGATGTTTCTCTTTCGAATAATTGGAGATTGACACTCGTAAAAATAAATTCACCATTTTTATGAAAACAATCAAAAATGAGTTTATGGCTGATGTTAGATAGGTTTCGGATAAACTCTAAGTGAAACTCTCGTCTGTCGATTAATGTTTCTGGCGAGGCACCATAAAAATATTCAAAACCATGGGGCTTTAATAGCTCTGTCATGGTTGTTTTAAAAAGCTGGGCAAACTCAATCAGTGTATTTGCTAAATCATTATGATATTCGGGCTCGGTTGTAATAATGCCAACAAAAGGACGAACATTTTCACGGAGGTATTGCACAAGATTTGGCCATGCATTTGGCGATTTTGTATTGGCAGGCCAAGATTTTTTACTTGATTGAGGAGCTAAACTAATTGCCAAGCTCTCAAAATTAGGATTATTGGCTAAGCGAGCAACAATTAAAGCATAGGGCATATCCCATTTTTGATGCACAGTCTCTCTAACTCGTTCATCGGTATCGCCATTGATAAGTCCATCTATTCCTTGAATATCTAATGCAGAGTCTGACCATTTTAAGACAGTTTGCTTAAAGACTAACATTAGCTCTTCAAAATTCTCCCAATCCTCAATGGTAAACCAGCTCTCTTTAGGGGCTAATATGCCACTAATATATAATGAGATATTATCCCCCGCCAATTGATAGTCTGACTTTTTGGCGATTTGTATCATATTATCTTCAGCCATTGTAAAATAAGTTTGTACTTTGAAATAGGTGTCACTTCCTTGACAATAAAAGCAAATTTTATGATTAACTGATGATTTTTTTCGTATATATTCCATACAGATTTCATCATTATCTTCAATCGTATTTGTTTCTAAAATAAAATCATGCTTTGCTAATAATTCTCCCATACGTTCTGTGAGCAAGTCGTGAAATTCGTCTAAGGTTTCAGGAAAGTCATTTTTTCTTTTTCGCTCATCTAAAGCCTGTAGCCAATATTCTTCACTGTGAGGCGGTGTAATAGAGCCATTTGCTAATAAAACTAAAACCAGCTCCTCTCCCAATAAAACAAGACCATGCTTTTTGGCTGTCTTAAGTAAAATTTTAACCAAACTATACCAATTATACTCGGGTAGGTTAAAACAATAAGCAGCGGTATTTGATGCTTTTACTTTGGCTTCAAAATTAGTTAAATAACGGGCTATGGCTTGTGGGAAGTTTTTTGATTTGCCTTGTTGCTCAATATCACGCGCAAAAGCAAGTAATTTTTTGCTCGGCTCTGCTGCTTGCTCTGCCAATAATCGCGCTAAATGGAGTGACTGCGCATTATAGTCATCAGGTGCACCATAAACATCCGCATCCCAAATAATTAAATCGTTACGATTAGCCATTATTATTCTCCTCTTAATTTTAAATTTTATTTTAGGTTAAAGCATCCCTGCTTTATATCTTAAAATTTCTTCACCACCAACCCAGTCAACACCGCCAAATTTGTCTCATCTTCTTGGCTTGTCAACACTTGCGGTTGTAATGTAATACCCACTTGTGGCGCACACACATCCCAGCAAGCGTAGGATGGGTTGAGGAACGAAACCCATAATAATTAAATGCGAATCGTGGGTTTCCTACGTCAACCGCACACTGCAAACATCACTAAGCATTTATAAATTATCTTACAACACATATAATGACAACGATTAGCAACTCTCAATATATAACACACCATGAAACCCACTTATTTTATCTCTGACTTACACTTAGCTGCTGACTTACCACGTGTCACCCAAGGTTTTACGCAGTTATTAGCCAAGCTGCAAAACAATGCTCAAGCGTTATATGTCTTAGGTGACCTATTTGAAGTATGGGTGGGTGACGATAATCTCAGTGACTATAACCAACAAATTATTCAGTGTTTCAAACAGTTAACAGAAAATGGTGTGGCCTTATATTTTGTTCATGGCAATCGTGATTTTATGCTGGGTGAAGCATTTGCGACTGCGTGTGGTGGCCAATTATTGGCTGAACGTACCGTCATTAAGTTAGGCGAACAATCTATTTTAGTTGAACATGGTGATGCTTTATGCACCTTAGACGAAAAGTTTATGGCGTTTAGAGCGCAAAGTCGTCATCCGCTTTGGCAACAAGGTATGTTAGCTAAACCACTGGCCGAACGTGTACAAATTGCTGAGTTGTGGCGTTTACAAAGCAAAATGCAAAACAGTAATAAGCCCGAAAATATTATGGATGTGACACCACAAGCGGTGTTAGATACCTTACAACAATATCAACTGACCACCCTACTACATGGCCATACTCATCGTCCAATGATTCATAATATCACCCTGAATAATGGTACAACTGGACAACGTATTGTATTAGGTGATTGGCAAGAAGAAACTGGCAGTGCGGTTATTGGTATTGCTGATGAGCAAGGTATTAGATTAGAAGATTATCAGTTTTAGCACCATTTGTAGCCTGTATGCAGCGCAGCGAAATACAGGAAAAACAAAACATTACTGTGCTTAACCCTGTGTTACGTTGCACTTCACACAGGCTACCAAATCTGAGCGAAATCTAAGCCCAAAATACAAACGGCTACTGAAAGTAGCCGTTTTGTATTTGCCAAATAGTCAATATTAAGCGTTAAACACCTGCATTTTTTAGGCGGTTAGCATGTTGACGGTAGGCATCTTTTGGATCTGGAGCAAATAAACCCTGTACACCAAAGGTATGGTTAATCGCGTCAGCATGGTTCCAAGGATAATCATCACGAATCACTTTACCAAAGTGACTAGAACAACGACCAATTAAGCCATCATTTGGCTCTGTACCAGCTAAACCTGTTAAACCAAAAAAGTAATCTAATGGATCGACTACATTAGTAAATGAAGATGTGCCGCTCCATGAATAGTTTTTAATACCATTAGCCGTATAAGCTCCCTCGCCACAGGCAGTTGTAGGCACACCATTTGGATGTTGAGCATTAAACGTTGCAGCACCTGCTGTTGTTAAAGATGCTAAAGCTGCTAAAGAATCTTCTGGACGGTTATTACCTGCCAAAAAGTTTAAAATTCCCATCACACCATTTGTCACACTGCCAATTACGCTTTGTGCCGTACCAGCAGGAACCACACCATTTAACATATCAGCAACAGGACTACCTTTAACTGGACTATGCACCATTGTCAAAGAAGCAACTTTAGACGGAATAGCTGTTGCAACATAACGCACCGAAAAGCCACCATGACTATGGCCTAATAAATTAACTTTTTGTGCGCCACTAATAGCTAAAATGGTTTGAACTTGGCTTAATAGCTGTTCACCACGAGCTTCAGAACTATTTAGTGCAGAGGCCGATGTTGTATAAACTTTGCCGCCACTATAGCTAATTGCTGAGGGGATTTCGTACCAATAATCAATAAAACCCACCAACTTTTCAAAACCCAACACACCTGGTGCTAATACGATTGGATACTTGGTTTTGGTATAAGTACAATCTTCCCACCACCAACAAGCTTGAGCTTGGCTAGCAACAATAGAACTGGCTAATAATGTCGCTGTTGCAAGAAGTTTTTTCATAGTGAATCCCCAGCTGTTTTGATTTTTGTTTATGTTTTTGTTTAATTATTAGACTATGAATATAGATATTTTTTATTTAGAGTATTTACTTTAATCTTAAGTACTATAGCTTAAAAACCAAACTTTTCTAGCATCAAGCCTGTTTATAAACGCCATATTTTTGCTTTTAGACGACATTCTGCCAAACGGTCATTAAAATATAACAAACGGCAGTGTTTACCGTTTGTTATTCAGACAGAAGTCTAAATCTAGGGCTTTACTCCTTGATCATGCATGGTTTCAAATGCACCAACACGAACACGTTCTTGCTCATTAAATTGCTTGTTTTTAATGTCATTCAGCTGTTGTTGACGTTGAGCATCACTTAAAGAAGGATTTTTGAGAATCCCATCGCGTGTTTGCAAATAACTGTTAATGCGAGTATCCCATTCGGCACGCTCTTTATCTAAAGCTTCTAAACGCTCTGTTGCTTCGACCCCCACAATTTGCTCACGAATAGCCCGTAATTCTTCGGGTTTTCCACCTCGTGCTTTCCAATCTTCAGTAAAGGTAGTGAGCTCTTGGTACTTATTAAGTGTTTGAACGCTTTCTTTAAGCTGTGGTGGCAAAGTATTTAATAACTCAGCGGTGCGTTTGGCTTTTTCGGCAGCACTGAGATTTTTATCTTGCATCACCTCAATCCGTGCCATGGTATAACGGTCATAGGCATCTTCATCACCAAAAAATGCCTGAATAACTTCTCGTGATAAAAACTGTGTTCTAAGAGAGGCAACTTGTTCTTTTTGTTGACGAATTGCTGCCATATTTTTGGCAGGGTCGCCTTGGATTTGCGGTAAACGACCTAAAGCATCACGATAAGACAAATAGCCATCTAAAATCTGCTCTGCTTGTTGGGCTGCTTGTGGATAATTTGCTAATTTATGACGAATATAGGCACGAATACGCGCCACAATCGTGGTTAAATCCTCTTCGCCAATGGCAGATAAAAAATAATCAAAAGTTTGTCTAATACTTTGGCTAATAATCAAATTACCGTTTTTATCGACTTCTAGTGCACCATCGACCTCAGTATCCATTAAGGATTTAGGCATATTTTCACGGCCAGTCTTAAATCGAGTATCGGTTTTGGATTTTTCGATTGCAGAAGCAACTTCTTGAGGACTAGGCAAGCCTTGAGGAGTGGATGCCGTTGCGGCTACAGGATTTGCTGTCACCGCTTCTTCTGGAGTACGTGCCAACCACAATAAAATGACGGCAATCACAATCAAAGAAACACTGACACCGATTGCAATTTTACGTTGCATTGTTGTTTTTTCCTTTTGTAGAGTTATTAATAGGAATTGAGTTTTTAGCTTTACTATATTTGTTGTCATTTTTGAACAACAAATACACTACATTAAATCGCTTATCATAACAAACTATGTCGCTAATGACTTAAAAATTCTGAACAGTCACTTGTTTGCGACAACATCAAACCCCTACCTCGACTTATCACAAGTGAAGAAACGACACGCAAAATGGTTTTATAAAAAAACAGAACTTAGGCATCTCATCGAAATTAGCGCGTTTTATAAGCATAAAACCGTTAAAAACGGTTGAATTACGAACAAATAAGCGATAACCAGTTAAGTACTAAAAAAGGCTTGTATCATTGATACAAGCCTTTGACACCAGCCTTTTAAGAATTATACGCCTGCATTCTTTAAACGGTTGGCATGTTGACGATAAACATCAGTAGGGTTAGGTGCAAACAAGCCGCGTACACCAAATAATTGATTGATAGCATCACCATGGTTGTGTGGGTAGTTATCACGAATAACTTTACCAAAGTGGCTGACACATTGACCCACTAAGCCGTCGTTTGGCTCAGAAGTAGAAACCAAAGACATCACACCAAAGAAAGTGTCTAAGGGATCTAAAATATTAGTGACGGCGGATGTACCACTCCAAGAATAGTTTTTGATGCCATTAGCAGTGTATGCACCTTCGCCACAAGCTGTGGTTGGTACACCATTAGGATGTTTGGCATTAAATGCTGCAGCACCTGCCGTATCTAAAGATTTCATGCTCGCCATAAAATCTTCTTTGTAGCTATTGCCTGCTAAGAAGGTAATAAAGTTAGATACCGCTGTACCTACAGTTTGCACCAAGCTGCCTGCGACAGTACCGTCCGTACCTGTTAAAATAGCTGCGCCTTTTACTCCTTTGACTGGGCTATGAATCGTTGTGACCGAAGCAACACGCGAAGGAATAGCATCAGCTACATAACGTACTGAAAAACCACCATGACTGTGCCCCATCAAGTTCACTTTGGCTGCACCACTAATAGCCAAAATATTTTGTACTTGAGCCAATAACTGTTCACCACGGGCTTCTGAACTGTTAAAAGCAGAAGCTGAAGTTGTATAAACCTTACCACCACTTTTTTGCACAGCAGAAGGGATACCATACCAGTAATCAACAAAACCGACTAATTTGTCAAAACCCAAGACACCTGGTGCCAAAACCATTGGATACTTAGTTTTGGTGTAAGTGCAATCTTCCCAAAACCAGCAAGCTTGAGCTTGAGTTGCAACAATAGAGCTAGCCAATAATGTTGCAGTAGCAAGTAACTTTTTCATGGTTGTTTTCCTCGTTGTTAGCCTTCGCAGACTTTTAGTTTTAATATAAATTGTTAATTTAATTTTTAGAGTAAAAACACTATTTTTAAAATACAGTTGTTTTTTATTGCGTATGGAAGGCATTTTATGAGAAAAAGTGTCGCAAAAATTGCGAATTTACGACACTAACTGGTAATTGACGACAGCCCGATAAACGGTCATTGTTGGACAAATGGCGCATTTTGTCGGATAAGTGGTGTGATTAAAGGCTAGACAAATGCAGAATATGTTAAAAGCTTCGTTTTATAACACCACTAATTGACAAGCAACGCTTGACTTGGCACGCCACTATGAAACCGCACTTCGGTATCTTCTTGCAAAATTAGCTCAGCTTCTTTCTCTCTAAAAAAAGCAATGCGCTCATCAATAGGCTCTGGACTATATAACTGAGCCAAAGACAAATAATATTCAAAATGACGAGATTCTGACTTTAATAAAAAAATATAAAAGCGTTTTAGCTCTTCATCTAAATAAGGAGCAATAGCAGCAAATCGCTCGCAAGAACGCGCCTCAACAAAGGCACCAATAATCAAAATATCAATTAAATGTTGCGGCTCATAGGTTCTAACGTGTTTACGCAAACTGCCTGCATAACGAGAGTTACTAATATAAACATAGTCAATGCCACGTTTTTTCATAATGGACATCACTTGTTCGTAATGTAATAATTCCTCACGGGCAAGTTGTGCTAACTGTTCTTGTAGTTGTTGTTTGTCATTGTAGCGAAACAATAAAGTCATGGCAGTGCTAGCGGCTTTTTTCTCGCAATTAGCATGATCTTGTAACAATAATGGAATGTCTGTTATGGCGGCATCTATCCATGCTTGTGGGGTCGGACACGCTAAAAAATCTAACACAGGCTGCAAAAATTCACTCATTCTTCAACATCGCTCAAACTAAACATAGATTGCAAAAAACGCAAATTATACGCGGTTTTGCTTGGTATTGCGCGTGTCGTCATTTATGCTTTGCTTTTGTTATTTTTAGCTATATTTTTATATGTCTGACTCACAACAACCCTCTGCTAATGTTGAATCCACTACGCCACTTGCAGGCAAAGATAGCTTTACCCTATCAGTCCTGAACTTTTTTAGCCGATTGAGCTTAGCCAGCTTACAATGGTTAGGACTCATCATTGGTACGATTGCCGCTTGGTTTCCTCATGGTCCTGCGTGGGTCATACGGCGTAATCTAAAATTGTGTTTTCCCGAGCAAAATGAGCGTTGGATTAACGATACTACTAAACAGAATTTAATTTATACTGCCCAAACTGCACTCGAATTTACCAAAACTTGGGGTGTAGAGCCTCAATATAGCATTGAGCAAATGACCGAAATAGAAAATGCCGAGTTATTTTTAAATGCTATTAAGTCCCCCAAAGGTTGTTTTATTTTAGTACCCCATTTTGGTAATTGGGAGTTTATGAACCCATGGGTTAGCTCTCATTGTAGCCCTGTTATTATGTATAAACCCAGTAAAAACAAAGCCTTGGATAGCTTTGTCCGTCAAGCACGTAGCCGTCTCAACAGTACATTAGTTCCAACCGATGAAAGCGGTGTCAAAGCAGTATTTAAAGCACTTAAAAATGGTGGCGTTTCTATTATTTTGCCCGACCATACCCCACATGATAATGGCGGCATTTTTGCGCCTTTTTTTGGAATATCGGTATGGAGTGGTATTTTAGCCTCTAAGCTGATTCAAAAAACCCAATGCGAAGTGATTATGTTATCGTGTGTACACCATCCTCTAGGTAAAGGTTTTAAAGTGACCGTTGATAGCGTAGAACCAGATGTCTACAGCAAAGATTTATCAACGTCGGTAAAAGCGATTAATAAGAGTGTCGAAAACTTGATTAGACGCAATCCAGCCCAATATCAATGGATATACAAACGCTTTAAAAAGTGTGAGCATTTGCAAAATGTCTATCAGTAGCAGGACTTACGCATTTCACCAAAATTAGTGCGTTTTGTGCATATAAAATCGTTAAAAACGGTTGAAATACGAGCAAATAAGCGATAACCGCGTAAGTCATTAATAATAGTTGTAGGGAGATGAAGCGTGGTTAAAACCTTTCATCAAGAAAACAGTCAAAAAAATCAAGCCACTGCAACAGCGCAAGAGGCAATACAACAGCCAAAGCCACTGTTTGAGCCTAATACTCAAGCAATATTAGATGCTCAAAGTCTTGATATAGTTAAAAACTCTATTACTCGTTTACAGCTTGATGACCACGAATTTTCGGACGCCGAAATTCAACGCGCTACCCTCCTCAAAAGTACTATCCGCATAGATGATGTCAGTTATATTACCGATTATGGTGCAGAAGCCAGCCAATACAGCGAACAAATCCTAAATCAACTCAATACTATTACCAAAACTGACTATGCCGATGGTGTTCGTAAGTATTTGGGCTATATTTTGGCTGCGACACAAAAAGTTGATATACAAGCCATTAGTAGTGGCAAAGAACCGTCTTTTTTTGCGCGTCTATTTGGCAAAGGCGGCATTAGTCGCAAATCGGACTTTTTGGCACTCGAACGTGATATGAGAAGCAATATTACCTTTTGCCAAAATCGACTAAATAACCTTAAAAAGACTCAACAAGTATTTGGTGAGTTATTTGCCAAAAACGAGCAACAATTTAAAGAGCTGACTGTTTATTTATTGGCAGGACAATTACGCTTAGAAGAAGAACAACAAAACCTGCAACAAGCAACCCCTGTGGCCGCCAATGTCTTTGCCAAACAAGCACAACTCGACAAAGAACAAAGTCTCAGTCGTTTTGAACGTCGTTTACAAACGCTCAAAGTGCTCAGACACACAGTATTATTGCGCATGGGTCAGCTGCGTTTAGAGCAAAAAAATATGCTTACCCTGATTGACCAAGCTAATGAAACCTTAAACTTGGTCGTTCCTGCTTGGAAACAACAAGTATTAGCGTTATTCTCGTTGTCTAACAGTGATGCCCAAAGCGAGCTATATCAACAACTACTCGCCACTCAAGACAACTTACATCAACAATTACGTTTATTAGATACTAAGGAAAGCTCATGAGTAAATTTAAGCCTGCCTCTGCCTTTAATACAGATGCTCCTTCTGCTTCTGCCACAACCCAAACCGTAACGGCTGTTCCACAACTGGAGCCTTCTGCCCCTGCTCAACCTCTAGTTAAGGCTGCTCAACACGCTGCCGCCGTCTATCAAGAGCCTGCGTCGGTGTCTTATGTTGATATGGTATTACAAAAGCATCAACAACGTTTACAAGAAGCTGGGACAGATGTTAATGCTATTCGAGGTGAAATAACTAAACTTGCTCAAAGTTTTGACCCACGTCGCCCCGATGCCATTCATACCTTAGGTTCTAACTCAGGGGCAAAAGTTGTACAGTATTCTGACAAATTATTATCTCAGGTCAAAAGCAAAGATTTAGAAGGTTTAGGCGATAATCTTAACGAAGTGGTACTGTTAGCCAAAGGCATTAACATTAGCAGTTTAGTCGATAGCTCAAAGTCTAAAATCCCACTCATCGGTAGCTTAATTGACTCTTTTAAAATGAATAAAGAGAAAGTTTTAGGCCGTTACGAAAGCCTCAGCAAACAAATCGAAAAACTTGTAACCGAAATGAAAGGCTCTCAAGTACGTCTAGCTAATCGTATTCAAGATTTAGAAAAGGTTTACGCCTTTAATGTCGAGGAATATCACAATCTTGAATGTTATGTGTTGGTAGGCGAAATTAAAATTGAGGAGCTTCGTGCCGAAATTGCCGAATTACAAGCCTCACCCAGTGCCAATGACCCCATGCAAGCACAAGCAATTTCTAACTTGCAAGATGTATTAAACCGTTTAGAAAAACGCGTCCATGACTTACGCACCATGCAAATGGTGGCTGTCCAAACAGCACCGATGATTCGTATGGTACAAAGCAACAATCAATTACTGATTGATAAATTTAGAAATCTTGAAGAATTGACTATTCCTTCTTGGAAAAAGCAGTTTACGCTTGCTGTTGCATTGATTGAACAACAAAAAGCCACTGAACTTACTCAAAAAATTGATGATACTACCAATGATTTAATGCGCCGTAATGCCGAATTACTTAAGCAAAACTCGGTTAATACCGCGCGTGCTAATCAACGCGCAGTGGTTGATATTGAAACGCTTGAATATGTGCAGCAAACATTGATTTCGACCATTGAAGAAGTTGAACAAATTCAACGTGATGGTGAGCAAAGTCGTGCCGACGCGGTAATTAAAATGGAATCAATGAAGGGAGAGTTGATAAGCAAATTAGGTGGGCGGACTTAGATTTTTATCTCCTCCCCCTTTTTTAAGGGGGAGGTTTTGGGAGGGGGTTATATCAAAAACCCCACCCTAACCCTCCCCTAAATTAAGGGAGGGAAAATACTTATCAAGTCATAAATAATAGGAGAAGCAAATGGCCATTAACTTAAAAAAAGGTGAATCGATAAACCTCAGCAAACGCGAACCCAATTTGCGTAAAATCAAAGTCGGTTTGGGCTGGGACAAAAAAGCAGACAGTGGTGCAGATTTTGACCTAGATGTGTCAGTATTTGTATGCCGTTTGAATGAATCGCGTGAACCCAAATTATTGTCTGATGAATATTTTGTGTTTTATAACAACAAAGTTTCACCTGATGGTGCTGTAACGCACTCAGGCGACAACCGTACTGGCGATGCTGCAGGCGATGATGAAAGCATTTTGGTTGATTTGAGTAAAATCAATGCGCAAGCACAAGAGATTTCTTTTGTAGTCACCATCCACGAAGCCGAAGCACGTCATCAAAGTTTTGGTCAAATTCAGAATGCTTATATTCGTTTGTATGATAACGATAAAGTCGTTGCCGATTACGACCTTGACGAAATGTTTAGCAACGAAACTGCTGTGCAATTTGGCTCATTTTTTAAATTAGATAATGAGTGGTTATTTAAAGCGGTTGGTGCAGGCTATCGCTTAAATTTGGGCGACTTTGTGGAAGGCTATCAGTAACTCCAATTTGGGACAACAATTAGTTTTCTAAAGTGCGAAGTCCCCTCTTGAGAGGGGATTTAGGGGTGTGTTAGGAAATTAAACAGTGCTTTTTATCTTTTTTAACCCACCCCTAACCCCTCCGAGGAGGGGAATTATTCAGCGCTATCATTTTATCTTAGCTAAAAAAACCGATAATAATTACTTATCACGAGTTGGTTAGCTTATGATATTTTCTTAGTCAACGCCCTTTTTGCCAACTGTTTTATATCATCTAAATAAGTATAAACCACTGGCACAACAATCAAAGTTAATAAGGTTGAGGTAATAACACCGCCAATAATAGCATGAGCCATTGGCGCGCGTTGCTCTGCACCATCACCTAGACCTAATGCCAAAGGCATCATCCCCATCACCATCGCCATTGTCGTCATTAAAATAGGTCGTAAACGGGTACGACCTGCCATCATGATGGCATGAGTACGATCATCACCCTTTTCAATCGCCACTTTAATAAAATCAATTAATAAAATCGCATTTTTGGTGACTAAGCCCATGAGCATGACAATACCAATAATCGAGAATAAATTGAGCGTGCTGCTAAACACAAACAAGGCCATAAATACGCCAATTAACGACAATGGTAAGGAAGTCATAATCGCAACAGGATAAAGAAAACTATTAAATTGTGAGCCTAAGACCATGTAAATAAAGATAATGGCTAACAATAATGCAGTAGCTGCATATCCAGCTGACTCCGCCATATCTTTATTTGCGCCTTCAGTTTCAAAACGATAACCAGCAGGCAATTTAATACTGTCTTGCAACTTCTTCACATCAACACCAATATCACCCGCAGGACGACCATCGGTATTAGCTTGAATTAACACTTCACGCATTAAGTTACGGCGATTAATTTGTGCCGCCCCTTCGCTTTGCTCAAAAGTCGCCACTTGTCCTAAAGGAATCATATAGGGGGCATCGGTTTGTGGGTCTTTGCGCGTACTAGCAAAATGTAAATTACTTAAATCAGTCACTTGTTGACGTTCACTTTCTGGCAAACGCACTCGCACATCATAGTTTTCACCTTGAGCATCTTGCCATGTGGTTACCGCATCTCCTGCCAATAAAGGACGTAAAGCATTACCAATAGAGGCCACACTTAGCCCTGCATCGCTGGCAGCATCACGGTTAAGCTCCACCGCCACCGTTGGTTTACTGGCTTTTAAGGACGATTCAATATCCACCAAACCATCAATTTTGCGCATACCATCAGCAATTTCTTGCGAGATACGTTGCAACTCTTTAAGGTCAGAACCTTGAACACTGAGCATAATCGGCTTCATGCCACCCGACACCGACTCTTTAGCCGCGGCAACCGAGGTGATGCTAACACCTGCAATTTGATTTAAACGTTGACGAAAGATATTGATTAACTGTTTTTGGCTTAAGGTACGCTGTTGTTTAGGCTTTAACAACACGCGAATACTTGCTTGGTTTCGACCCGGATCAGAGCTGGTGTTAATGGTGGCATAAGTGCTGATAACTTCAGGATAATGTCTAATAATATCCTCAGCTTGATGAACCTTACTTAAGGTGTAATCTAGGGATGAGTCTTGAGCCGTTTCAAAACTTACGCCAATTTCGCTTAAATCTGGTTCTGGCACAAACTCTTTACCAATCATACCCGATAAAGAAAATGCACCAATTAAACTGGCAAAGGCAATACCCAAAGTGATGCGGCGATGACGTAATGACCATGCAATTAATTTGCTATAAATATCGCCCAACCACTCCAAAAAGTCAGAAAATTTATCTAACAAGCCGCCAAAGCCTGTACGACGTTCGCCATGTTTATGTTTATCTGGCCAAACAGATGACAACATCGGGTCAAGGGTAAAGCTGACAAACATCGACAACAATACCGCCGCACTGACCGTGACCCCAAATTGAAAGAAGAAACGCCCAATAATACCGCCCATAAAGGCAACAGGTAAAAACACCGCAATAATGGTTAAGGTGGTGGCTAAGACCGCTAAACCAATTTCGTTAGTGCCATCTAAAGCGGCTTGATAATGACTTTTGCCCATTGCTGCATGACGCACAATGTTTTCACGCACCACAATCGCATCATCAACCAACAAACCAATACACAACGACAAGGCCATTAATGACATTAAATTGATGGTAAAACCAAAATAATAAATGGCGAAAATTGTTCCTAATAACGAGATGGGCAAGGTTAAACCTGTAATCACTGTGCTACGCCATGAACCCAAAAATAACAAGACAATTAAAATGGCTAACGCTGCACCTTCTAACAAGGTTTTTTGCACATCAGCCAAAGAGGCACGAATAGACTTTGAGCTATCCGCCACCACCGTCATGCTTACACCTGCTGGTAATTGTTGACGTATTTCGGCAAGGGTTTCGTTGGCCTTATCAACCACTTCAATGACATTTGCACCTGAGCTTTTAATCACGTCCAAAGACACAGCAGGTTGACCATTGATTAATGCCGCTGACTCCAAGTCTTGCTCACCATCAACCACATCTGCCACTTGTTCTAAATAAATTGGCACACCTTGGCGACGGGCAACGATTAAACGCTTAAACTGTTCTGGCTCAGCCAAACGACCTTTAATTTGTACAACTTGCTCTTGATTACCTGATTTAATCGTACCTGAAGGTAATTCAGAATTTTCGAGTTGTAACACTCTTAAAACTTCATCGACACCCACACGATACGCTTGTAGAGCTTGTGGTTTTAAGTTAATACGGATTTCGCGTTTAACCGCTCCCAACACTTCAACTTTACCCACACCCGACACGGTTTGTAGGCGTTTACTGATTTTTTGGTCAATATAGGTGCTTAACTCACGCATAGGCAAAGTTGTTGAGGTAAATGCCAACGACAATACTGGCACTGAACCTGGATTATAACGTTCAACAATCGGGTCTTTAATTTCATCTCTAAAGGTGGTTTTGAGTACCGCGATTTTATCGCGCACATCTTGCACCGCCACCGTGACAGGCACATTGAGATAAAACTCAATAGCCACAAAAGAACGTCCTTCATAAGACGTAGAAATTACTCGTTTGACACCTGAAATAGTATTAACACTATCTTCAACTTTGCGCGTAACATCCGATTCCACCACTTCGGGCGATGCACCGGGGTAATTGGTATAAACAATCACAAAGGGAAATTCGACATTGGGAAACTCTTCCACCCCAACATCTTTATAGGCAAATAAACCCAATACCATTAATGCAAACATCATCATGGCAGCAAATACAGGGTTTTGCACACTGACACGTGTTAACCACATAATTATTACTCCACGATTTTAATGGGCATATTAACGGCTTGTGCATTAAGCTGGGCTAACACCACTTTTTCATTCAGTTGCACACCTTGGCTAATTAAGGCTAATCCCGTTTTATCATCAATAATGCCAACCTTAACTGCTCGTTTAGTTAATTTATTTGTTTCAATAATCCAAATAAAATCTTGATTTTGTTCATGTCTTAAAGCGACTTTAGGCACAACTAAACCTTGTGTGGCTGAGCCTAAAGCCAAAACACCTTGCACAAATAAACCTGCTTTTAACTGGGCTTGTGGATTTTGTACCGTGCCATAAAATGTGACTGCGCGTGTTGCCGCATCGGCGACAGGGTTAATTCGACTCACTTTGGCAGAAAAGTTCTCGCTAAATCCTTGCACATTAAATTGTAAAGTTTGACCAACTTGTAACGAGGCTAAATGTTCGGGTGCAATACTAGCTACCAATTCTAATTGGCTCAAATCCACGACATTCAGAACAGGGCTATTCATTGCAACCATTTGCCCTGCTTGTACATGACGCTTGGCCACCACACCACTGATTGGTGACGCAATCACCGTATCATTTAAGGCTTTTTTAGCAATACTCAATAAAGACTCTTGCGCCTTGACGTTTTCACTGCGTGCTTGGGCTTCGGCAATGCCACGTTTGTAATCTATGTCCGAAATATAATGGTCTTTATATAATTGCTCGTTACGTTCTTTAACAGCATTGGCTAACACAGACTCTGCTTTTGCTGAGGCTAATGCTGCTTCGGCTTGTTTAGCACGGGCTTGTAAATCTTGGGTAGCCAATTGCACCAATACCTGACCTTTTTTTACTGTCTCACCTTCTCGCACTAAGACTTGAGCGACACTCGCATTTACTTCCGATTGAACCGTGGTGTAATTGAGGGCTTGTAATTGACCTGTTAAAGACACACTCTTTTGCAAACGTTGCTCAACAACAGTTGCCACATCGGTTTTAGCAAGTTCTAAACTGGCGGGTGTTGCTGGTAATACGGTTGCTGTTGCACTGGTTTTTTCTTCACCGCAAGCCGTCACTAATAATGTTGCCACAACAGCAACATAGATTAATTTGGGTTTAAACATGGTTATTTTACCCTCTAAATAAATATCAATCATTCTTGTTTATTAACGTGGTGCTAAGCCTTGCCATAAAATCGGCATAAATTGCTGCGCTAATTCACGAACATCTAAATTTGGATTAGCAATGGCGGCTGCCATCACCCCATCAAAAATCATGCACCATAATTTGGCTAAGGTTTGTGGCGAAATATCTTGTCGTGTTAACCCACCTTGTTGCATGGCCTCGACAAACTGACTGGATAAATGCCAAATATGCTCATACAGTCCTGATAAGCGTTGAGCAATTTCGGGTTCTTGAGCTTGGCTCATTACCTCTAAATACAAACGTGACCACGCACTATCACCTGCCGAGCGCGACCATGCTTGGCTAAATAACTCGGTCATTGCCGTTAATGGCTCGCCTTGTTGTGCTAAATTAATTGCTGCTTGAATTTCATTTTGCACAGGCGAAATATCTCGTTGTAAACGAGCATCTAATAAGCCAAAAAACAAATCATTTTTGTTGCGAAAATGCCAATAAATCGCCCCTTTGGTCATGCCTGCTACCGCAGCCACTTCATCTAAAGAGGTTTTTTGCCAACCTTTATGGGCAAACACGGTCATGGCCGCACATAAAATACGCTCACGGGTAATATTGGGCGACTCATAGGCTAATAGAGCAGGATAATTTTGTGCTGAGCCGAGTGTATTTTGTACAACTTCTACCGTAACTTGTGCCGACTGAGCTAGCATATCTGGGCTTATTTCGTTAATTGGGTATTGTTGACTCAACTGTTTGAGCAAAGCGATTAGTTTGTCACGCATAAACATACTCCACAGTATGCCCATACCTTAGAGTATGTTAGAGCAACTGTCTAGCATTCAAATAGAGTTATTTCATTTAAGACTTAAGGCTTATGTATTTCACCGAAATTAGTGGGTTTTGAAAATACTCCCCTAACCCTCCTTTAGGACAGAAAGGAGTTACTCTCCTTTTTCAAAGTGTGACTACGGGGGGATTTAGCAAATAAATAAGCGATAACTGCGTATGTCCTAAGAATATCAACAAGCCCTACTTATTTTTTAGCACTTTTTCTGTTGCAAATCCTTGCTTAGCTACTCGTTGCAAAATTTGTTGATAAACAGACTGATCTAATTGTGGTTGTCTGGCCAAAATCCATAAATACTTGCCATCAGCAGTTGCTACAGCGGCATAACTATAATTTTGTGCTAAATCAACAATCCAGTAATCAGCCCGAACCATTGGAATAAAACGTAACCAACTAGAGGTTATTTTAAAGACAATTTTGGCATTGCTAGAATCTTGTACTTTGCCATCAATATTAAGTTTATATAATTCGCCATTGGCTTTACGGCAGGCATTAACGCCTGCTACATGATTATTTGCGAGCAAAGTATAATTGACTGTGATATCACTAATACATGTTTTTTGAAAAGTATTAGGAATTTTGGCAATTTCGTACCATTTGCCCATATAACGATTTAAATCAACTTTAGGCACAGTTTGCGGAGTAAAACTTGCCCACGCTGGCACAGATAGCAACAACATTAAGCATAAAAAATAACGCACGATAGCTGCCTCTTATTGATATTTATACTGTTGCTGACAATAAGCACGACCAAATTTAAAACTCCGTAGAGACAAATGTTTTGTTTTGCGGCCTGCCACACGTTTACGCCACATTTTAAAGGAACTTGGTTTTAGCTCTTGTCTCATAAGTACAACAACGGCAGATTGATTTAAACCATATAAATGTTCAATGGCTTCAAAGGGGGTACGGTCTTCCCATGCCATTTCTATAATGCGTGATAGGTCTTGAGCTTGCATGGTATATGCTCCAGTTTGATTTGTTTTATCTTAAATAAGACAGTACAACTGGCAATATGACAAAGCTCCATGAGCATGGTATTTGTGTATAAGCTCGGTTAGCAGTATAAATCTAAGGCGTTAGGTTTAAGAAAAAATATCTACATATTTGTTAAAAGACTAAAATTGCGCTTATAACAACCAAATTTTCTTCGCCTCCAGAGGAAACGCCATCGTTATAATCATCTTCAAAAAAATATGCAAATGCCTACGATGCAATTTATTGACTAATATTGCTTAACGTCCTGCCAAAAACCGTCCAAATTCACGGGTAAATTTAATTGGTTCATCAAACAGCGGCATATGCCCTGATTGATGAAAACACACTGTTTTAACCGTTTGCTGCACCATATCTGCCATTGCTAACTGACCTTGTGGCGGATACATGGTGGATTTCATACCCGCAAACACAGTCATGGGTGTCCTTAAATTGGCTAAACTCGCTCTAAAGTCATAAGGCTTCTCTAAATAAGCCTGCATACACACTAAATAATTCCACCAACTACCTGTTGTTGGCACAATTAAAGATGCAACTCTTTCACTTTTAAACGAAAATTGCACTAACTTTTTATGACTGGGTTTAGATAATGCGTGTTGAAAAAATGACACTAAAATACCACGCATTTGGTCCCGTAAGCTGCTAGGAATTTGCTGAAAATCTTGGTTTTGATACGGACTCAAATCGGTGACTAATACCCGAAACTGGCAAAACAACTGGTCTTGCTGTTCACCAAATAAGCCATGCTGCCAATCATCGGTATTACACGGTGCTGGCGATTGGTCAATGTGTAAATAACGCACTACTTTTGCCCACGACCGTCCTTGCTGCTGCCATTTTAAAGAAGTTAATGCCCCCATCGAAATACCCGCCACCAAAAAATTATCTAGCTCAAAATAAGCAACTAATTGCTCTAAATCATCGACGTAATTGGCTAAAGCATCTGCTTGATTAAAAGGGATACCATGAGCATGACCAAAGCCGCGAAAATAAGGCAAATAAAATTGAAATTTATGGCAATATGGCAACACAAACGGCAGCCATAACGCGGCATCCATACCAAAACCATGCAGCATCAACACAGGTTGACCGCGACCAATTACCTGTACAGGCAATTTATAATTATCTTCTAACTTCACATAATGGCGCATTTTCATGGTAATTAACTCATTGTTTTGATAGTAATTACTTCGGATACAACTTGCTATCAAACTCATCCATTTTTGGATAACGTAATGGCGTTAAACTGTCTAAATTTGCTAAATAATTTTTATAATCCACCAAAATTTGTTCGCGTGCTTCGGGTTTAATATACGGCACATGATAGCCAATAAACGGTGGCAACACCTCAAAACCCACATACGCTAAAGTACCACGCAACAAGGGACGTAACATACCGTCCACCAACTCACCATGAATAGCTTTTTCACCAAACATATGTTCACGGCCACCCAAGGTTAAAGTCACTAAAGCTTTTTTACCTTTTAAGCCACCTTGGTCATAAAAACGCATTCCGCCATAGCACACCCCCGAAATTAACACACGATCAATCCACCCTTTTAAAATCGCAGGCACAGAAAACCAATACAACGGGAAGTTAAAAATCACCAAATCCGCTGCTTTTAACTTTTCTAACTCAGCCGCAATATCAGGTGCAATCGCTTGTTGTTCGTAGTTATGACGTTGTTCTAAGGCATACACCAAATACTCAGGATTTTTGCGCTGGGCAAAATCCTTAGCAGAAGCGACAGGATTCCAATTCATCTCATATAAATCGGACACCTGTACTTGATGACCAGCAGCAGTTAATTGCTCTGTCGCAAGCTGCATTAATGCCGTATTAAACGATTTGGCTTCGGGATGGGCGTGAACAATCAAAACATTCATTATTAAAACTCATTTGCTTAAAAATAAGCTTGATTTCAGCACGAAAGTACCAGTATAAGCAACTAGGCTTTTTACATAGCATCTTTTAGGAGCAAATAACAACATGACTTATCAAACCCTTTTATATCAAGTCGAAAACCGTATTTTGACGATTACCCTCAACCGTCCCGAACAAATGAATGCCTTTACCGTTGAGATGGCCAATGAATTAGAACACGCCTTCAAAACGGCTAGTGATGATGACAATATTGGCGCGATTGTGGTGACAGGTGCTGGCAAAGCTTTTTGTGCTGGCATGGATTTAAGCAAACAAGGCAATGTCTTTGGTTTGAATGAAAACTTACAACCCACAACAGCGGATATGGAACAACGCTTAGATGATGAGACCATGATTGCAGGGGTACGAGATACAGGTGGTCGTGTCACCTTGGCTATTTTTGATTGCAAAAAACCTGTGATTGGTGCGATTAATGGCGCAGCCGTGGGCATTGGTGCCACCATGACATTGGCGATGGATATTCGTTTAGCCTCCTCAAAAGCACGGATTGGTTTTGTGTTTGGCAAAATTGGTATTGTGCCAGAAGCCTGTTCAAGCTGGTTTTTGCCGCGTATTGTGGGCATTAGCCAAGCTTTAGAATGGGTGTATAGTGGTGATATTTTAACGGCCGAAGAAGCACAACAAGGTCGATTAGTCAAAGCAGTTTTTAGCCCAGAAACCTTGTTAGAAGAAGCTTATAAACTCGCCCATAAGTTTATAGATAATCGTTCACCTGTTGCTATCGCCTTTGCTCGACAAATGATGTATCGCAATGCTGCACAAACACACCCCATTGAAGCGCATAAAGTAGATTCTTTAGCGATGTTTTACACCAGTCTTGAAGATGGCAAAGAAGGTGTAAAATCCTTTTTAGAAAAACGCGCCCCTGAATTTACAGGCAAAGCCAGTCAAATGCCTGAATTTTATCCTTGGTGGAAATAAATACCATGCCCGAACTTCCCGAAGTAGAAACCACCAAACAGGGCTTAATACCACTCTTAGGCCAACAAATTATGGCTGTTCACATAAGGGAGCATCGCTTACGCCAAACTGTTCCAAACGAGCTACATCAAGCTGTTGGCGCACAATGTTTGAGCCTTTCTCGTCGCGGAAAATATATTATTTTGCAAACAAGTCAGGGCTATATACTGATTCACTTAGGTATGTCGGGCAGCTTACGCCTATGCAATCCGCAAGAAGAATACCGCAAACACGACCATGTGATACTCAATATTGGCAATCAACTCTCGCTACGTTATCACGACCCACGCCGTTTTGGGCTATTTTTATGGCTTAATAGCAACCCTCTGCAACACTCTTTACTAGTCAATTTAGGCGTAGAACCCTTAGAGTCAGATTTTACTGCTGACTATCTATACCAAAAAAGCCGCAATAAAAAACTAGCCATCAAACAATTTATTATGGACAGTCATATTGTTGTAGGTGTGGGTAACATCTACGCCAACGAATCTCTTTTTGCAGCCAATATTCATCCCTTAACACCCAGTAATAAGCTACATTTGACAGACTATCAACGCTTGCAACAACATATTTATCAAATTTTGAATGCAGCTATTATTAGAGGGGGAACAACTTTACGCGATTTTGTAAATAGCCAAGGTGAAATGGGCTACTTTCAACAAGAGCTAATGGTTTATGGTAAAGAAGATCAACCCTGCATTATTTGTCAAAATCCACTGCAATTAGTGCGTATAAACAACCGAAGTACGATATACTGTTCACAATGTCAGCCAGCTTTTTGCAGCTAGGGCTTGCATCTCTACATAACAACGATTAGATTCAACACAATAAAAATTTATAGCCATTAGCCACAATTAGCTCACAAATTAACGCTATGTTTGCTTAATTTTATTGATTAGAATCGTGATATAGGCTGTTGATATTAGACTCAATCAACACTTTACTTCTTAACAAGGAGATTATAATGAGTTTGTTTTCTCGCCGTACATTAAGCACAGGTGCGTTTTTATTGGCAACACTCAGCGCGACCCCCTCTTTTGCCGAAGAATTTATGGATGACCAAGTTAATACTCGCCCTAGTGCTGGCGCAATGGCCTTAGATGTGGTCGTTGCCCGCCCTATGTTATTTGCATTAACTTTGGGTGGCACAGCCGCTTTTGTAGCTTCTTTACCTTTTACAGCATTGGGTGGTAACGTTGAAGAAGCTGCAAAAACTTTAGTGATTGGTCCTGCCAAATCAACATTTACCCGTTGTATGGGATGTACTGCCACTCAAGACGCGCTTAAAGACAGAGAAATGGTTAAATAACTCATTAGCTTTTTGTAAATAAAAGTAGCTTTTTGCAAAAAATTTGCTAAAATGCGCGCAGGATTAAAAGATTTAATCCCTTTTCACCCCGCCAATCCTACTTGTTGGTGGGGTTTTTTTATGCCCGTAATTTGAGCTTTTCGACTTTGACTAGCAATTCTTCTTTGCTTTCGACATGACGCGGATCTAAGGGAATACAACTAACTGGACACACTGTTTGGCATTGTGGCTCATCAAAGTGACCAACGCACTCAGTACATAATCCTGCATCTATTTCGTAAATATCTGGTCCCTGAAAAATCGCCTTGTTAGGGCATACAGGCTCACAAACGTCACAGTTAATACATTCATCAGTGATCATCAATGCCATAACGATTAACCTGCAAATTTTTGGTTAAAGGCAGTAACAACTTCGGGCGAGACAAATTTAGAGACATCCCCTCCTAAACGAGCAATTTCTCGTACTAAGGTTGATGATATAAAAGATAAATTTTCGGAGGGTGTTAAAAAAACGGTTTCAAAATCTTCAACCAACTGTCGATTCATATTAGCTAGTTGAAACTCATATTCAAAATCGGAAACTGCACGCAAGCCTCTCAATACCGCTGTTGCTTGTTGCTCTTGCACAAATTTGGCTAATAATTGACTAAAACCACAAACTTTAACATTAGGTAGGTGAGCAGTCACTTGACGCACCAATTCCACACGCTCATTTAAGTCAAATAATGGTTTTTTATGATGCCCTGCCGCAACCGCGACTACCACTTCATCAAATAAACGTGAGGCTCTTTCAACGAGGTCTTTATGGCCGTTGGTAATCGGGTCAAAGGTACCAGGGTAAATCACGCGCGTAAAAGTCATGGGCAAAGCCTCCATATTATGTTTACTCTCAACCAATCGCTAAACGCGCTAATAGTACCCAAATATGTAGGCTTTCGCAAAAACATTACTCAGGAGTAATGGTCGCTACTGCTCTACCTAACTTTTCTTCTGGCCAAGCCTTAACTTCGCCTAAAGAACCATCAGCCGTAATTGTTGTGCCTAAACCAGCTTTATCAAGCTCAACTTGGCCTTTGTCATTTTTTACATATACACCTTTACCGCTGAGCATAATCACATCCAAGGCACCATCGGGACTTACACCATATCCTCCCCAAAAATCAGTACCACGTACACCAATGGTTGCAACCGATGTTTTGACTTCAAACTTATGCGGACGTTTGGTAATTGAGCCTGTAATGCTTCTAAACGCGCCTTGTAATAAATCAAATAATGCTACATTTGGCTGTTTGCGGTAAATTTTATACTCTTTTATCACTAAAGAGCTGTCTTTACCTACCGTCAGCTTGGTACCATCGCGCAATGTTAATTCAGCTACTGAGCCAAACGCAGTGGTAAATTTATCGCCCTTGCAGATTTTTGTACCTTCAGTTGGTGAAATGGTGTTGTTATGACGCTCTAACTCAACCTTTCCTTTAATTTGTGTTACCTCGCCCACACGACATTGATGACGGGGTGTATGATCTGCCATTGCATAACTACTCAAGCCTAACAAAATAGGCCATAAGTACAATTTTGTCATTGTTAATATCCTTCAGATAATTTTAAGAAGCATCAAATGGTTATGATATGGTGCATATCAATACCAATAGTTGACGTTATTAGTAGGAGTTTGTTTTATCAGCTTTCATCATATCTGTCACTTAAACAGCAAGTTTATATCTTTTTAATTTTGTAAGCTGTTATGTATAAATTTTATGATTTAGCTTGATGATAATGGTAGTTTAGCGTTGACTTTTAAGGCAGAATAATAAGGTTTATTCTATATTTTGTATTAGTTATTATGAGTCAAAAACATCAAGGAAACGCTAACAACACAATTGCTCAAAACAAACGAGCAAGACATGACTATTTTATTGAAGACACCTACGAAGCAGGCATTGTGTTGCAAGGTTGGGAAGTCAAAGCCTTACGCGCTGGACGAATGTCATTAGTTGATTCTTATGTGTTACTCAAAGATGGTGAGGCTTTTTTGTTAGGCTCTAACATTACTCCCTTATTATCAACATCAACCCATTATGTGCCTGAAGCAACGCGCACGCGTAAGTTATTGCTTAATAGACGTGAAATCAATCGCCTGATTGGTGCAGTACAGCAAAAAGGCTATACCTGTGTGGCCTTATCTTTTTATTGGAAGAACGGTTTGGCCAAATGCCAAATTGGTTTGGCAAAAGGTAAACAACTACACGATAAACGTCATAGCGAAAAAGACCGCGACTGGCAGCGCGAAAAACAACGTATTTTTAGAAATAACTAAAAATTACACGCCTCTCACCTTGAAAACACAAAGTTTGCCTAGATATATGATATATTAGTAAAACTTTGGGGATGACATGGCTTCGACGGCGGTGATGAAACTCTGAGGTGCATGTCGAGAGTGAGGTGTCTCTCGTAAATAAAAATCTCAAAATATAGTCGCAAACGACGAAACCTACGCACTCGCAGCTTAATAGTTAGCGAAGCAATGAACCCATGCGCCGGTGGCTGGGGGATTTGGGCGTAACGCTACACTGGCTATGCTTTATGTCTTGTCTCGCGGCATAAATCTAAAACTTAGAGAATCGTTGGCTACGCCCTGTCGGTCGGGTCGTCGTCGATTAAATTAATAGACTAGACTAAACATGTAGAGCCAAGAGCGTAGTGCTGACGGACGCGGGTTCAATTCCCGCCATCTCCACCATTTGATATTTCAATAAGCTACAAAAAACTCCAAAACCCTAATAAAAACCGCTACTTAGCGGTTTTTTTATGCACAATCAAATCCAAAGAGCCTTAATACCATCTAATCCATTTTTACGGTAACCTCAGCGGTAACTGCACTCTGCACTAGGTTGTTACCGTAATGTCTTACTCCAAAGAGCTACAAAAACTAGATTCTTGCTTTGCAACTTCCATGACTTTAACTCAGTCTTACGCCCTATTTTCATTTAGACGACACATCAAAAATCATTATCTCAAGTCAATTTCTTCACAGGCTCTTATTGCTCACTTTGCAAAAGAATTGTTAACTTTTGTAAATAAACGTCTCATTTATCCCTCAAATTTTCATCCAACTAACGCTAATAAGCCTCCAAAAAAAACAATAAAGTACAATTTTCTATTACAACCCATTGAATTTACTGATTTTTATCAGCCATCTATATTTCAAATCAGAATTTAACGAATAAATTCTTAAGAACTCAAACCCCATTTTATTGGAGCAAAAAAATGTCATTAACCGATACCCGTTGTAAGGGAGCGAAACCTCAAGAAAAAGACTATAAAGTCTCTGACGAAAAGGGGCTGTATATGATTATTAAAACCACTGGAGCTAAATGGTGGCGTTTTGATTATAGTTTTGAAGGAAAGCGCAAAACACTATCTTTAGGGACATACCCCGACATCAGCCTAAAAATTGCAAGAGAGAGACGTGACGAATCTCGCCGCATGGTAGCAACAGGTATTGACCCCTCTGCTAATCGCAAAGCCAGTAAATTAGTTGAATCCATTGAGGTAAAAGACTGCTTCAAATTAATTGCTGTTGAATGGCTGAATGTTAAAAAGTCTGAATGGGTTTCTAGCCATTATTCAAAAATTGAAGCCCGTTTACAAAGAGACATTTTTCCATGGATTGGCGATAAATCAATCATCGAAATTAAACCGATTGAAATTTTAAATGTCTTAAAACGAATTCAAGATAGAGGCAGTCTTGAAACTGCTCATCGTGCAAAATCTGATATTAGCCAAATTTTTCGTTATGCCATTCAAACCGATAGAGCGCAAAATAACCCTACAATTCATTTAGGCGGTGCACTCAAAACCCCCAAAGAAAAGCACATGGCTTCTATTGTTGAGCCTGAAAAAGTTGGAGATTTACTACGTCAAATTGACAGCTATGAAGGTACTTTTATTGTACGCTGTGCTTTACAACTCGCTCCTTTAGTGTTTGTAAGACCTGGCGAGTTAAGACAAGCCCAATGGAAAGACATTAATTTTGAAATGGCTGAATGGCGTTTTAAAGCCAGCAAAACGTATCAAGACCATATTGTGCCATTATCCAAACAAGCCTTAGAAATTTTGAAAGCAATTCAACCCTATTCAGGTCATAGCCTATATGTGTTTCCTGGTTTGCGTGGCGATGATCGTCCGATGAGTAATAATCCCATTTTATCCGCATTTAGACGTATGGGTATTGAAAAAGAAGAAATGTCTGGTCATGGTTTTAGGGCAATGGCCAGAACACTTTTAGCAGAGCGACTCCGCTTTCCTGATGGAATTATTGAACATCAATTAGCGCATCAAGTGCGTGATGTGCATGGTCGTGCTTATAATCGAACCAGCTTTCTAAATGATCGCAAAAAGATGATGCAAGATTGGGCAGACTATCTCGACAATTTGAAAAAGGGTGAAGATGTACTACCAGATGGTTTTACACCTCTTCAATCAATGCAGTAATAAGATGATAGCAATACGTTCAGCTTATAGAAAGTTGCCTCATCTAGCCATTATTATGATTAGTTTAAAATGCAAGGTATAAAATCGCAGATTATGAAAATATGGACTGCTCAATCCGCTCAAGCACACTTTTGTGAGTTGTTACGCGCCAGTATTACACAAGGCGCGCAGATGATTAACCTACACGGTAAAGAAACAGCCGTTTTAGTTTCTATTGCAGAATGGCAACGCTTGCAACAAAAGCAACATAGCTTAAAGTCATTATTACTTGCGCCATCTACCGTTGAATTGGATATTCCCGAGCGAGGGAAATTACAGCGACGCAATATTGAATTATCTCAATAGTCCCATGTATTTATTGCAAACTCAAACCGCATAGTGCAGCGTTTTCTGGTTGTAGGCTACGCTAGATGTACTCCATCGTTTTTTAACGCCAATAGCTTAGTTGTTTACCCTCATCCCAAAAAATTTCAAATACATATTACACAACTGAGTACATCACACTCATTTCTTCCAAACCTTATAAAGCCTCATATCACGTCAGTGGTATGGGGCTTTATTCTTTTACAGGATTCATTATCATGACTATG
>JAXMGJ010000010.1:0-55509 GCA_046347315.1 Agitococcus sp. | reverse complement strand
GAAAAATCATCTTGGAAATCTTCTATTGTTTTAAAAGTTCACCGCCACATAGGCGGCTTAGAAAATAAAGGGAATAATGATGTTTTGATTGTTAAAGTTCACCGCCACATAGGCGGCTTAGAAACTGATACATCAATAGCGGCATTTGCAGCAACAGTTCACCGCCACATAGGCGGCTTAGAAATTTTGAATTGTAGGCTATAAACAAGCATAGTTGTTCACCGCCACATAGGCGGCTTAGAAAGTTGTGGGTGGCACTGGATCGGGGAAGACATGGTTCACCGCCACATAGGCGGCTTAGAAATGAGCCGTAATTGTTGCCACCGACATTTATAGGTTCACCGCCACATAGGCGGCTTAGAAACAAACGCAGGGACAATTTATTTGGGTGGTTCAGTTCACCGCCACATAGGCGGCTTAGAAATCTTTGATAGTTCGTATTACTCTCCAGTTAATGTTCACCGCCACATAGGCGGCTTAGAAAAGACATAATCACTCTATTTAATATACTTGATAGTTCACCGCCACATAGGCGGCTTAGAAAAAGCGGTTGTGGAATCAACGCCCATTCCTTGGGTTCACCGCCACATAGGCGGCTTAGAAAAAACAGTTTACCGTACAAATGGGAGTCTATGTGTTCACCGCCACATAGGCGGCTTAGAAAGTGATAATTACCTGTGGCAATGTCACGCACTGGTTCACCGCCACATAGGCGGCTTAGAAATTTTAGGTGTCGTCAGGGTGCGACTGGAGGAAATGTCATATTGATACAGATATGCAGCATTACAAATTTTTAGTAATAAAAAACCCTCGCTAGGAGGGTTTCAATTAAATTAGCCTGTTAAGAAGTCAAACGCGCTCTTAATTTCTGTTTAACCATTTCATGGATTTCTGTTTTTTGTTGTAGCAAGGATTTCTGTTCTGATTCTGTTAGCATCCTCGGTTTTGACGAGGTATCTTGCTTCAGATTCCGTAAGAAAGTCGAAACCGTAGCCGAATACGGTGAGCCACTCTGGTTCAAGGTTCCCATGTTTGCTCCTTAGTTCTGTTAAAGTTGATTGCTGTAATTTTAGCCTAGAAGAGAAATCTTTTCCAGCCATTACGACAGAGCCAATTACAATTCCACCTTTTGACTCGATATATCCTTTCATATTGGCTAATGTTCCACCCTGTCCAATAAAATCATCTATTAAAAGATAATACTCTCCCTCTAAAACCAATCCACCAAACAATGCAGGGGTGGCCATGCGATGAAAGCCTGATGATTTTGTGTGACCAACTCTATTTTGTTGATAAATTTCTTTATCCAATCTCCAATTTGTAGCGATTGCTAAATATGATGCAAAAACCTCTGGAATCACATTTGTGCTTACGCCTTCAACAGCCTGAACACCTGCTATTATTGGGTTTTTAACTCCTGCAATTTTTTCTATTTGGTTTATTTTTAAAGGCGTTAGATAATCATCCATTAACTTTAAAGCATCATCAATACTACCTGATTTTGCTTGGTCATAATTTGGATGTTTTCTAAATGCTGCTTCGTTTGTTTCAATAATCAAGGTATCAGGAAAATCACCCCATTCCGTGCGGACTGGCTTCATATCAGGCTCAATAATATTCTTAGATGCTGACATTATACCACCCCTCACTTTAGCCTCCATACCTATCTTAACCAAAGCCTCCTCTGCCGCTTCCCTCATCGCTTTATCTTTAATGTTCACCGCCACATAGGCGACCATTACAAATTAAGCGATTGTTTAAATATAATATGATTTACAATAAAAAAGGCGACTAAAACGTCGCCTTTTTATTTTTTAACCATCTAGCTATGCCAATTTGTACACAGCAATCAAAATAATAATCATCAAAATAACTACAATGATTGGCCCCATATTGCCACCACTGCTCTTATCACTTGCTGAAGTATTATTAACTACTGGCTCAACAACAGGTGCTGGTGCGGGAGGTGAAACAGGTACTACAACTGGCGCAGGCTGATTTGCTGGCGCAGGCGAAACTTGTTTAGGAGCAGCAGGCTTGGAAGCTGGTACATTAACCACGGGTCTAAACTGTGTTCTTTCTGCTTCTTCCTCAAAATCCGAATGAACAACAGGCTCTGTCGGGCCGACGACCTTAAAAATCATCGCATCAAATTTAACTTCATCGCCATTTTTGAGGGCAACTTCTTCATGACGTTTACCATTCACAAAAGAACCATTAGAAGAACCTAAATCTTTAACCCACAACACACCCGAACGAATTGAGAACTCAGCATGGCGCCGAGAGACATGAGCACCACCCACCACAATATCACAATGCGGATCACGACCAATCACATTGGTGCCATCAATAGGAAACATCCGTCCCGAAATGACTCCAGTCATTGCTTTAACTTGCCATAAAGGAGCTGCTTTAGGCATATCGCGTTTAACAGGCGCAGGTGCAGGCTCAGGTGGGGCTTTGGTAGGGTCAATTACTTGCAATTCAACCAAATGCAAACGAATAGTGTCACCCACTTTTACTTCCGTACGTTTAGTGACAGGTTCACCATTCAAAAACGTACCATTAACACTACCTGTATCACGCAAAAACAACTTGCCGTCTTCTTGTTGTAACTCCGCATGAAAAACACTAATTCCCTCATCATTAATGACAAGATTATTTGTTTTATCACGACCAATCGTTAAACGAGGATCAACCAACCAAAATGCAGGTTGGCGACGATCAACAAATTGTAACTTCAACATAATGGTATCTCTTCCCTATTTAACGGTTTTTGCGGGTACTATTGTTGTAGAACCCTGATAAATTTGGTTAATTTGTTCGGGCAAGCGTAACAACTTACCTTTTTGGCCAATCTCTAATTGCAAAATGCGCATTTGATTATACTGCTTAGCTGCTAAATCTACCGCATTTTGACTATCTCGTAAAATCACTGGTTGCAAAAAGACTAATAAATTACGTTTGGTTTGGCTATGACTTTTTGCTCTAAATAAGTGTCCTAATAAAGGTATTTTACTCAAAAGTGGGACTTCGTTCACAGATTGAGAGTTATCATCCTGAATTAAACCACCTAATACAATCGTTTGGCCATCATCAGCCAAAATCGTGGTTTTAATCGAACGCTTATTAGTGATTAAGTCTGCAGAGTTTACACCTGCTACACTTGGAACAACAGAGGAAACTTCTTGCTCTACTTCTAATTTTACTGTACCACCCTCACCAATATGCGGTTTGACTTTGAGAGTAATACCCACATCTTGCCGCTCTATCGTAGTAAATGGATTACTAGTCCCAGAACTTGAGTTAGTACTTTGACCTGTAATAAATGGCACATTTTGACCAACCACAATTTTAGCTTCTTGATTATCAATGGTCATTATACTGGGCGTTGATAATAAATTGGCATTACTCATGGTCTTGATAGCCTGAATTAACGCACCATAAAAAGTTCTGTCACCTTTGCTATTAGTTTCTGTTTTACCAAACCCCAAGGAAGCCCCATTTAAACTAGGTAAGCTAGTGGGATTATCCTGTGCAGCAACAGCAGCAATACTAGTTAAGCTTGCACCAACATTGGCAAAATTAATGATACCAACTCCTTTAGTTGGGTCACCAGCCGCCCATTGTACGCCTAATGCATCGGCATTATCACCTGAAATTTCCAAAATAGCAGCTTGAATCAACACTTGCGAGCGACGTTGGTCGAGTTGTTGTACAACATTTTCTAGCTCACGCATTAACGACGGGTCAGCTTTAATGACTAAAGCATTTTGACTTTCGTCTGCAATTAAGCTAACTCCACCACTGCTAGCTCCAGCAGTTGTTGCCGCTCCCCCTGCTGCTGCAGGTTTGGCACCATCACCACTAACCAAACTGCGCATTACTTCGGCTATTTGTTTAGCGTTTGCATGCTGTAAACGAATGACACGCACACCAGCCAAACGATCAGCGGCAGGCATATCCAATTGGGCAACCACATCTCTCAAACGTTTGCGTGCGGCAGCATCTCCTTTAATTAACAAACGATTACCACGAGAATCCGCTATTAATCGTACGCGTGAACCACGTACATCTTTGCTAGCACTAGTGGCGGTTAGGTTATCTAACATCGTTAATACATCATCGACACGCGTTTCTTTGAGCGCAATAATCTCTAACTCATCCCCTTCGCCCGAGTCTAATGCCTTAATTAAACGCTCAATTTCGACAATATTATTAGCATGGTCGGAGATAATTAGCGCGTTAGCACCATTGATGGCTGCTAAATGGGCAAACTGAGGTAACAACGGGCGAATGACTGGCACCAGCTCATTGGCATTTGTATTGTCGAGCATTATAACTCGTGTTACCAATGCTTCTCCCTTTGCCTTAGCTGTCATATCAAAGGGCACAGCATTTTGCTTGGCATTAACATCGGGCACTAACTTAATTACATCACCAACAGGTACAGCCGCAAAGCCATTAACGCTTAACACACCTAAGAATAATTCATAAACCGCATTAGCACTCATTGGTTTACTAGAAATAACGGTAATATTGCCTTTAACGCGCGGATCAACAATAAAGTTTTTACCTGTAATTTCAGATACTTCAGAAACTAACGCAGAAATCTCTGCATCTTTAAGATTGACCTTCCAAGTTTTTGCCATAGCCGAAGGGTTGAAGGCCAGCAATAGCGAAAGGGCAAAAAAAGTTTTACGTGCATTCATGTTAAAAGCTTTGCTCTATAGTTAAGTGATGGCTGCCACGTTGCAGTTCGATACGAGCGTGACCTGTTTGCTGTACTTGTTGTAAAAGATTTTTATCGAGCTGGACATTGCCTAAGGGCTGCTCATTAAGACGCAAAATTCTATCACCAACTTTTAATCCTACATTACGCCGAATATAACTGGGAACATTATCAGTGATTTCATAACCTTGGCCACTACTTGCAACCAAGCCCATTTGATTTAAATAAACATCTGGATCAGTATTTAAACGTTCAATGGCCGTAGTTAATAAGCTACGGGCTTGCTCTACTTTGGTGGATGCTTGTGGCGTTAGTTGCACAGTAGCATCATTTTGCTTAGGTGGAGCATCACCTTCTAATAAATTTGTTTTAATAAAGCGCAAAACCTCATCTTGTCCATTACGCTGCAACAGAACACGATCAACATATACCGCTGACAAAGTTGCCCCACCTGACACCTGCTGTCCAACACGATACAGTTTTCCGATACCTTGCCCTTGCTCGCTAATTATGGCACTGGACTGACTTTGTAAGTTAGCAGCAAACACGCCATCTAATTTAAGCTGCAATGAAGTATCAGGGGCATTAGCAACACTATTGTTGACGACAACTGGTGCTTTAAAAATAGAAAAACTTGCCAAACGAGAACCATCAACACTTACTTGTGCAATAGCTGGTGTCACTGGTGTTGGCTTTGCCAAGGGACTTTGATCTTGCCCTGCCAACAACCACAACAAGGCCGCCATACGCCATGCAAAAAATAAAGTTGCCAGCAACATAATAGCTCGTGCAATTTGTCTATTATTTTCTGTAATAATTGATAACGACGGTAAGTTCACGCTTTTTCCTACTAGAGGGACATTTGACAAATATCAAAGTCATTATTTTTTAGATTAACGTCATACGTTATCTTTTTTTATTTACAAACTATTTAGAGGCTGCGTTGATGTCACGACAATTGCATCGGGTTCCGCTACACCACGGTAACTCGGGGCATAACTTAATAAACGTTGCGTCAAACGACTTTCTAACACTGAGCCACGCACAATAAACGTCGCTAACTTAGCGTCTTGCTGAACATCTTTCAAGACTAGCTCTAAATTTTTCTGGTCATTTTTAATCAAAACACTAACAGCAGGCAAATTTATATGTTGACGCTGGCCTTCTAATACATAATCTAAAGCACCACCTTGCCACATCAAACTACCTTGTGAAGCTTGCCATTCTTTATTGGCATAACTCAAGTTTAAGTTTTTGACTACAATCGGCGCATTAGGTAATTGCCATCCTGATAAAAACTGCTGTAGTTCATGACTCGCTATTTGTCCATTTGCATCCAACAGTTGCCAACTACTACCACGCCACTGCAAACGACCGCTAAACTCACTGGCATTACTAATAACTTCTAGTTTGATGCCAAGTTTAAGTTTTAATAATGCTAATGGCTCAAACTGCCAACGTAATTGTCCTAATATACTTTGATATTGACCATTAACTTGTCCAGACCAAATGGTTCCACCCCATGTTTGCAACATCGCACGAGCGGTATTAGGCAGAAAATTCGCGATGATACGTGCAGGTGTTTGTACAATTAAAAAAATAACCAGTAGCACACTCGCCAACAATACCCAATTGTAAGCCTTGGCTTCTTTATCATCTGCTTTTGTTGTTTTTGAGGACATAATTTTTATTTACTGTAATTGCATCAAGCATCTTTATTGTTGATTTTGATAACAAACTAGACTCGCTTTAGCTATAGATATCAATTGCAACAAATTTAGCTTGGTAGTCTAGGATGCTATGTTATCGCTATTTTTTTTGCAAATAACAAGTATTATTTTACTATTAAATAAAAGCAGTGCCAATTTATCACAACAAGCCAACAACAAAAAGCCTCCGATTTTGGAGGCTTTTAAGCATCAGTTTATTTAACAGCGAGTTAAATAGAAAAGTCCTCTAGTAATTTACCTGTTGCTAACGCCGCGACTAACCAACGAGGCTGTTTACCACGACCTGTCCAAGTTTCGGCAGCATTAGCGGGATTACGGTAGCGAATCTCGACAGGCTTACGCACCTTAACGGAAGCTTGCTCATCTTCAGCTTTACCTTTAATTAACTCTTCTAGCGTAAAGCCTAATTCTGCGGCAAGCTTTTCGGCTTTAATACGCGCATCTTTTAGCTCAGCTTTTTTCTTTTTTGCAATTAAACGTTGTGCTTCTACAATCACGCTTTGTAATTCTTCTGTGCTTAAGGCACTTAAATCAATACTCATCTTTCGCCTCTTTAAATACCAAATTATTGCTATGCTTAATAATCACCCTGAATATGCGTAATTAAAATAACACAGTCTATTTTAAAAAACCAGCTGAGGGATTATATACGAACCATATATAAATATGGTTCGTTTTTATAATATTTAGTCGTTAGATTTTAGAATGGTAAATCATCATCTAAATCATTTGCCATAGGCGCGGCGGCTGGGCGAGTAGGTGCACGATTTGCGCGAGAGGATTGATAATCATCCTGACCATAACTACCATAATTACCATTATTATTATAGTCATTATTGTAATCCGAGTTTTGGTTATTACCACCAGCAGAGCGATTATCTAATAACTGCATAACACTCGCTTTAATTTCGGTAGAGTATCTATCTTGGCCAGTAGTTTTATCTTGCCATTTACGGGTATGAATAGAACCCTCAACATAAACTTTGCTACCTTTACGCAAATATTCACCCGAAATTTCAGCTAAACGGCCATAAAACACCACACGATGCCATTCGGTTTGTTCGGTAAGTTGACCCGTATTTTTGTCTTTCCATGCTTCGCTAGTTGCTAACGATATAGATGTCACGGTACTGCCACTTTGTCCCAAGCTACGCACTTCTGGATCGCGCCCTACTGTTCCTAATAAAATAACTTTATTTACGCCACGCATAATACTTTTACCCTCTATGGTATCTAAAAACGATGCTCTTGAACTATCTAACTAAAATGTCTGTTATTGACTAAGCTACTGTGTTTAATACAATATAGCAAATCAGTCATGCCAACAAAGCGACAACTTATGTCGCATAATCTTATTTGGCAATATTATTGTGCATCATAGTTGATACGATTAGCAACTCACCATTAAGGTTATTTTGCGTTGATTTAAGAAGTCATATTGATAATATCGTGCAATGCACAAGCATCTAAGATTTGATTATCAACCTTGAGATACACCACTCGTTCTTGTGCTAGAATTACCGCTTCTGCAACGCCTTGCACAGTATTTAACTGTTGCAGCAACTGTGATGTTTGCTGTTTATTATGCTGAGGGATATGCAACATCATACTATGTAAAAAACGAGGCTGACGCATAAATAAAGCTAATATCACCCATAACATTGTGAGTAGTGCTAAACAGATATAAGCCAAACTGACATCCTGTTTTGCCCATAACATTCCACCGCATACACCACCAAAAAAAGCCCCTAAAAACTGGCTACTTGAATAAATGCCCATTGCGGTAGCTTTTGTGCCTGCTGGTGCGATTTTACTTAATAATGACGGTAATAAAGCTTCTAATAAATTAAATGCAACAAAAAACAAACTAATGCCTAATAATAAACCCCAATAATATTGATACTCTCGTGCCAAAACCAACAAACTTAATGTCATTAAACCAATACCAAAGACAAAGACCTGTTTAATTTTACGGCGTTTTTCGGCAATAATAATAGCTGGAACGGCTGCAATAAAACCGCCTAGAACAATCGGCAAATATACCCAACCATGTTGACTAGCAGGTAAATGGGCATAATCAATCAATAAATGCGGTAATAACACAAAACTAGCGGTCATCACCAAATGTAAAATAAAAATACCCGCATTTAAACGCGCTAATTCGGCATGAAATAAGCTTTGTTTAAACTGTTGCCAATACGAGTCATTATGTTGTTTTAAGATTACAATTGGCTGTGGTACTAAATGTAATAAACATAATCCCAAAATCGCCATTACCGACGTTGCCCAAAATAAACCGCTTAAACCAAAATGCCCAGCCACCAACGGCCCAATAATAAAAGCGACCGCAAATGACATTCCAATACTCATGCCAATCGTGGACATCGCTTTGGTTCGTTGTTCTTCTCGGGTTAAATCGGCCAGTAATGCCATAACCACCGCCGAAATAGCCCCTGCACCTTGAATCGCTCGACCAAGAATTACCCCCCAAATACTATGAGATAAAGCGGCTACTGCACCACCTACAGCAAATAAGATAAGACCAATAATAATTAATAGTTTACGATTTACTCTATCTGCCCATAAGCCTACAGGAATTTGTAATAACGCTTGGGCTAAACCATAAATACCTATTGCCAAACCAATTAAGGTTGGTGTTGCACCCTCTAATTCTCGGCCATATAAAGCAAAAACAGGAATAATCATAAATAAGCCCAACATTCTTAGCGCAAAAATACTCGCTAAAATACTGGTTGCTTTACGTTCGCTTTGAGTCATGCCGTTCATTGATGACACTCTTGAAAATTTTGGGTCGCGTATTATAAGACCGTCCTCTTAGAAAAAATACCACTCTGAAGTTGGGCTTATTCAAAGTTTCATCTTTGTATAGTGCTTAAATATGGCGGTTATGCCATTATTGTCGGCTCTTTGCTTGATGCGTTGATAAAAGATGAACAACTTTATTCGTATTCGTGGTGCTCGTACCCATAATTTAAAAAACATTTCTTTAGATATTCCACGTGACAAATTGGTGGTCATTACAGGTTTATCAGGTTCGGGCAAATCATCGTTGGCCTTTGATACCTTATATGCCGAAGGTCAACGTCGTTATGTGGAATCTTTATCGGCTTATGCTCGACAGTTTTTGGCGTTGATGCAAAAACCTGATGTGGATAGCATCGACGGCTTGTCACCTGCTATTGCGATTGAGCAAAAATCCACTTCGCATAACCCACGTTCTACCGTTGGTACGATTACCGAAATTTATGATTATTTACGTCTATTATATGCACGCGTAGGGACTCCCTATTGCTCTGAACATAACCTGCCTTTAAGTGCACAAACCATTAGCCAAATGGTGGACAATGTTTTAGCCATTGCCGAAGGCACAGCGTTGATGTTACTTGCGCCTGTGGTTAGAGATCGCAAAGGTGAACATTTACATATTTTAGAGAGTTTACGCGCACAAGGTTTTGTTAGAGCACGAATTAATGGCATTGTCGTTGATTTAGATGATGCCCCTGCTTTAGAAAAAACCAAAAAACATACCATTGAAGTGGTGATTGATCGTTTTAAAGTCCGTGCTGATTTAGCTTTACGTTTAGCAGAGTCTTTTGAAACAGCCTTACGTTTAGCTGATGGCGTGGCGATGATTAGTTATATGGATAACAATGGTGAGGATTTAATCTTCTCCTCTAAACATAGTTGTCCGCATTGTGGTTATGCAGTTAGCGAATTAGAACCTCGCTTATTTTCTTTTAATAATCCTGCGGGAGCTTGTCCAAGTTGTGATGGTTTGGGTCATAAAGCCCACTTTGCCGCCGAACAATTAATTTTACATCCCGAATTAAGCCTAAACGAAGGGGTCGTTCGTGGTTGGGACAAACAACATCCCTACTATTTTTTATTGCTTAGTAGTGTTGCCAAACATTATCAGGTTGATATGGATCAAGCATGGCAAGATCTTCCTGCTGCCATTCAAACGATCTTTTTACAAGGCTCGAAAAAAGAGAAAATAAGTTTTTCTTATACCGATGAACGTGGCAACAAACGCCTACGCGAGCAACCCTTTGAAGGTATTTTGCCTCATTTAGAACGTCGTTATAAAGAAACCGAATCGCCTGCTGTGCGTGAAGAACTGAGTCAATATTTAATCACCAGTCGTTGTGATCAATGTGATGGTTCACGTTTGCGTAAAGAAGCTCGCTATGTGTATGTTGCTGACAAAAACTTACCAAGCATTACTCAGTTACCCATTAAAAAAGCGGCTGATTATTTTGAAACGTTGGCATTAACAGGTCAAAAAGCCGAAATTGCCGACAAGGTTTTAAAAGAAATTCGTGATCGTTTGCATTTTTTGGTGAGTGTGGGTTTGGATTATTTGTCTTTAGAACGTTCTGCTGACACCTTATCGGGTGGCGAAGCACAACGGATTCGCCTCGCCTCACAAATTGGTGCAGGCTTGATGGGTGTAATGTATGTGTTAGATGAGCCATCGATTGGTTTACATCAACGCGACAATGAGCGTTTATTAAACACTCTGCTGCGTTTACGTGACTTAGGTAATACTGTACTGGTGGTTGAGCATGATGAAGATGCGATTCGTGCTGCCGACCATATTATTGATATTGGCCCAATGGCAGGGGTACATGGTGGTCAAATTATCGCCCAAGGTACAGCCGAAGACATTAAACAAATTCCCGAATCATTAACAGGCCAATATTTATCAGGCAAAGCAAAAATTGCTGTGCCTAGCCAACGCACTGCAACGAATCCTGAAAAAATACTCCGTTTAACAGGTGCAACAGGCAACAACCTTAAAAATGTCAGCATTGACATTCCTTTAGGTTTAATGACCTGTGTGACAGGTGTTTCTGGCTCAGGCAAATCGACATTAATTAACGGCACATTATTTCCCATTACCGCCAAAGCTTTAAATGGCGCATTAAGCTTAAACCCTGCTCCCTACAAAAGCATTACGGGTTTAGAACATTTAGATAAAGTGGTTGATATTGATCAAAGCCCGATTGGTCGTACACCGCGTTCTAATCCAGCCACTTATACAGGTTTATTTACCCCTATTCGTGAACTATTTGCCGCCACTCAAGAAGCACGATCACGGGGTTATAGTGTGGGCAGATTTTCGTTTAATGTTAAAGGTGGCCGTTGTGAAGCATGTGAAGGTGATGGTGTCATTAAAGTCGCCATGCACTTTTTACCTGATGTGTATGTACCTTGTGATGTGTGCCACGGCGAACGTTATAACCGCGAAACCTTAGAAATTCGTTATAAAGGCAAAAATATTTCTCAAGTATTAAATATGACGGTAGAAGATGCCTTTGCCTTTTTTGAAAGTGTGCCTAGCCTTGCCCGCAAATTACAAACCTTAATGGCCGTGGGTTTAAGTTATATTACCTTGGGACAAGCGGCAACCACCCTGTCTGGTGGTGAGGCACAACGGGTAAAACTGGCTCGTGAATTAGCGAAACGTGATACAGGCAAAACCTTGTATATTTTGGATGAGCCAACAACTGGTTTACACTTTCATGATATTGCTCAGCTTCTTGCTGTTCTCAATCAGTTGCGTGATCACGGTAATACCATTGTGATTATTGAACACAACCTAGATGTGATTAAAACCGCTGACTGGCTGATTGATATGGGTTATGAAGGGGGTGATGGTGGTGGTGAAGTAGTCGCCATTGGCACACCAGAACAAGTTGCTGCTGATGAAAAATCACATACAGGGCGGTTTTTAAAGCCTTTGTTATCCATTTGACCCACTCATGTGCTATTTCTCTTGAAATAGCACTCCCTCTCCCTGACAAATCAGACATTTTAGTAAAAAAACAAACTTGTTTAGTTTAGACACAAGAATAAACAGTATGTTATAATATAACAAATAATTTTGTACATTAATCATCAAAGATTTGGTGCATTGTTTAACCTAATACCCTGTCATTATTATCTAAATCATCATGTTATTACGTTATCTAATTCTTAGTTTAGTTATATTTTGGACGCATTGCGCCATTGCCCATGATCTTGAGAATTTAACCATTCTCAGTTATCACGAAATTGCTGATAAAAAAGATTCTTTAGTGCCAGAATATGCGGTCACTCCCACTAATTTTGTGCGCCAACTTGATTGGTTACGCAATAATGGCTATCACTTTATTAGTGTCGATCAATATCTTGCCGCCCGTAAAGGCCAAGAAACTCTGCCCAGCAAAGCTGTTTTACTCACCTTTGATGATGGTTACCAGTCTGTTTATCAATATGCCTTTCCTGTGCTAAAAATGTTCAAAATCCCTGCGGTAATTGCCCTCGTAGGCAACTGGCTTGAACAAAAAGAAACTATTGATTTTGATGGAAAAAAAGTTCCACGTAGTGATATTTTATCATGGGATGAACTAAAAGAAATGCAACAAAGTGGCTTAATAGAAATTGCTAGCCACAGTCACTCTTTACATCAAGGCATTTTAGCCAATCCTCAAGGCAATAAAGAGCCTGCGGCAATCGCTCGTTTTTATGATGCACAACAACAGCAATATGAAAACGAAACCAACTATCAACAACGTATCCGTGCTGATTTAAAACAAAACAATGAATTATTACGCAAACATTTTGGTTATAGCCCACGCATTATGGTTTGGCCTTATGGACGTTATAACAGTACAACAAAAGATATTGCACTTAAATTAGGCATGCCGATTGGTTTAACCTTAGATGATGGAGCAAATACCGCCGCTACTCCGTTATATCGTTTAAGACGTGTTTTAGTTGAAAACGCCATGTCTTTACATGAGCTACACCAAGAAATTAATTATCGTAATGCTGATTTAAGTGATAACGATCGACCCGCCAAAATTATGCATGTTGATTTAGACAACATTTATGATCCTGATCCTGCTCAACAAGAAAAAAACTTAGGTATGCTGCTTGATCGTATTGTCGCAATGGGTGTCAATACCGTCTATTTACAAGCATTTGCTGACCCTGATGGTAACGGCTCGGCTGATGCAATGTACTTTCCTAATCGTCATTTACCGATGCGTGCCGATTTATTTAACCGTGTTGCATGGCAAGTGGCTACTCGCACACACGTCAAACGGGTTTATGCGTGGATGCCATTGCTTGCTTTTGACTTACCCGCTAACGAGCCAGCCGCTCAAGATGTTGTGGTTACACAAGGCAAAGATGATGGCCATTTAAATATGGGCTATCACCGTTTATCTTTATTTTCACCTCGTGTACAACAAGTCATTAAAGACATTTATGCCGATTTAGCCAAGTCATCAACTTTTGATGGTTTGCTTTTTCATGATGATGTGACGTTTTCGGATTATGAAGATGCTAGTCCTTGGGCAATGAAAACCTATACGCAATGGGGCTTACCAACTGACCTAAATCAAATCCGTAATAATGATGACTTATTGGGGCGTTGGACGATTTTAAAAATTAATGCCTTAGATAACTTTGCCATGGAAGTTGCCAATATTGTTCGCAAAGAGCAACCTGACTTACGCACCGCTCGAAATTTATATGCTCGGGTTGTCTTAAATCCTCGTTCAGAAGTTTGGTATGCACAATCCCTTGATAACTCTTTAGCCAATTATGACTTTACTGCGATTATGGCCATGCCTTACATGGAAAATGAAACTGATATTGAAGGCTTTTATAAAACCTTAGTTGATGTTGTTAAAAGTAAACCCAATGGCTTAAAGAAAACTATTTTTGAACTACAAGCGACTGATTGGCGTGACAACCATTTAATTCCCAGTGAAGAATTAGCCACAACCATTAAAACTCTCTATGACTTGGGTGCAATTCATGTTGGCTATTACCCCGATAATATTCAACAACAGCATCCTAATCCAAGTACCTTAAAAGCTGTGTTCAGTACCAAAGCAAATATACCGATTATGAATCCATAATTGGAGGGGTTTATGTTCTTGTTTTTTAAAACATTATGGCACAGTTTACTAAGCTTCGCCTTTTATTATCCTTTATTTATGTCCTATTTATGGATGATTGGTGCAATTCTGTTTTATTGGCGCAATGAACGTAAACAAGGTTCTTATCAACAGCCCACTCCTCTTGCCAATACGCCACCTGTGAGTGTGTTGATTCCTTGTTATAACGAGGGCGACAATGCTGAAGAAACACTCACCCATGCTTTGGCGTTAGATTATCCTGAGTTTGAGGTGATTGCGATTAATGATGGTAGCAAAGACAACACTGCCGAAGTTTTAGATCGTTTAGCCACACAATACCCTCGATTACGAGTGGTGCATTTAGCACAAAACCAAGGCAAGGCAATGGCTTTACAAGCAGGTAGCTTATTAGCCAATTATGAAATTTTAATTTGTATTGATGGTGATGCCCTCCTCGATAAACATGCAGCACATTGGATGGTGAAGCATTTTGTTGAAGATGCCGAAGTTGCTGCTGTCACTGGCAATCCACGTATTCGTAATCGTTCAACCTTATTAGGGCGTGTACAAGTTGGTGAATTTTCATCGATTGTTGGCATGATTAAACGCGCACAACGTAGTTTTGGCCGTCTATTTACCGTATCAGGTGTCATCACCGCGTTCCGTAAATCCGCTGTTCATCAAGTGGGCTATTGGAGTCCAGATATGCTTACGGAAGATATTGATATTACATGGAAACTACAACGTGATGGCTGGGATGTTCGCTTTGAACCTCATGCTTTAGTTTGGATTTTAATGCCTGAAACCCTAGAAGGTTTATGGAAACAACGTTTACGTTGGGCAATGGGTGGCGCACAGGTATTAATTAAAAATTTAGATGTTATCAAAAGCCCTATCCATAATCATTTATGGCCATTGATGCTAGAACTTTGTTTAAGCTTGTTGTGGTCGTATGCCATGCTTATTATGTTTGTTTTGTGGTTACTCAGTTTTATATTACCATTAAGCATACCTTTTGTAGGTTCACCACTCATTCCTGATGAGGGCGCTCTGTTATTAGGGACTACCTGTCTGCTACAATTCGCACTTAGCAAATGGCTAGATAGTGGTTATGACAAGGGTTTAGGTCGCAATTATTATTGGATGATTTGGTATCCATTGGTATTTTGGTTAATCAATATTTGCTCAACCATCGTTGCTTTTCCCAAAGTCATTTTGCTAGGTAAAGGACAACGCGCACGATGGGTTAGCCCTGATCGTGGTATTAAACCTCACTCTTAATAATTTATTAAGATTAGGGTAATAAGATTTGATAAGGACAGCTTTTAAGTGCTTGATATATTTATCTCGCATGATTATTCCAATCAATGTCCATACAGGTCATTTGTTATGCACAATACTCACTTAATTATTAATGCACGTTCACATTTACCTTGGCAAACTAAAGTCTTATCTGACTCTTTAACCGCTATTATGTGGGGAGCATGGCTTTTTTTATGGCGACCAGTAGTACATGTTGTTATTGTATTACATGCTATTGGCTGCACAGACGTTCACAAAATTAGCTCAATGTTACATAGCTGTACACCAGATATTAATTTTGAAAATGGGCTATTAGCATTACTCAGCTCAGTAACTGCGCTATTATTATGGTCATTATTACCGTCAAAAAAAGTTAAAACTGCACATCGTGTTAATAGCTTGCGAGACTACGCACAATATTTTCAACTAAATGACCAACAAATTAATCAAGGCCGTCACAAACAAATTGCAGTGGTTTATCATAATGAGCAAGGCCAAATTATTGGTATCAAATAAGCTCCTTACACACCAAAGCTATTGAAATACATTCAATAGCCTGTAGATTCTTCCCAAAAAAACAGTTTGACATTTATCAAACCATCTAATAATCTCAGTCTATACCTACTGCATAAATAGATTGAGGTTTAGCAATGTCTGATAATACACAAACGATTACGATTGATGGCAAACAGCGTTATTACGAAGCAGCACCCACCGATATTGATGTTGATAACTTTCGTAAAGTAATCACTAGCCGCCGTTCGGTACGCAAATTTACCAGCAAGCCTATCCCTAAAGCTGTGCTTGACGACTGTTTAGATATGGCTTTACTCGCCCCTTGTTCGTCAGGTTTACAACAATGGGAGTTTTATGTGGTGCGCTCGGCTGATAAAAAAGCCAAATTAGTCAAAGCGTGTATGAGCCAATTAGCCGCCAAAACTGCTGCCGAATTGATTGTCTGCGTAGCGCGTACTGACCGTGTTGATGAGTTTGCAAAAAAAATGCTGCGTGAATGGCCGATGCCTGATGTTCCTCCTCTTGTTAAACGTTATTATCAATTAATTCCCTACAATTATTCATCTGGCCCCTTAAATAGTTTTGCCTATGCCAAAAAAGCAGCCTTTGCTTTAGGCGGATTAGTGGCTGCGGTGCCAAGAGGCCCATACACCAAAAGTGAAGTCGAATTATGGGCAGCAAAAAGTACCGCATTAGCGTGTGAAAACTTAGTGTTAGCGTTTAGAGCGCATGGTTTTGATACGTGTATGATGGAAGGCTTTGATGCAGCTCGAGTAAGCAAATTATTAAACTTACAAGACGGTGCATTCCCAATTATGGTGATTGGTGCAGGTGAACGTGCAGATGATGGTGTGTTTTGGCCACAAGTACGCTTTGATAGAAAATTATTTGTCCATGAGGTTTAAAATAAGAAAGGGACTTCATAAGAAGTCCCTTTGTTGAGTGCGAGAATTAACTTAATCGGCTATTTTAATAAGTCCTGCACCACCTGCCATAATCCAACGATTATTTGAGCAAATTAAACTACGGCCTCTAAAACCCAAATCGGCACTAACTAAGCCCCAAGCACGACCATCTCCCGAAGCAACAATATGATTGTTACAGAAACCATATAACAAACCGTTAATAGTCGTGATATCACTTGGCATACCTGAGCATTGGCTTGGCTTTGTTCCTTCTTCAACACGTTGCCATGTTATAGCATCTGTAGAACTATACAATCCAAGACCGCTTGAGCTGTAAATTTTACCTGCCAACAACGTCATACGACCATTCAAATCATCATTAGACTGGTTATCTGTCCATGTTGTTCCGCTATCTGTAGAATTTATCAAGTGTACTTGATTTTGATCGGTTCTAATCCTTACCACCACTTTAGCGGCATCACCCACTATAGCAAACTGACTGAACTGGCCATTATAAGCAAAACTATCAATTTTCCAGTTGCTTAAATCGGTTGAGCTGGCAATAAACGTCTTACGAATATTACCTGTCGCAGTGTAACCACCTGCCACATACCAACGCCCTGCAATATGTTTTACTGCTCGATAATACACAAAAGGCGCACCACTAATGCCTTGTGGTAATGGTTGTAAATCACTAAATGGTAGAGTTGCTAATGTTGACCAAGTACCATCAGTGGTTTTACCAAAAAAGAAAGTATTTGCGCCCACAATGGTTGTGCCATCACTGGCAATTGTCCCAACGTCAAAAGTCACATCTGCACCATTAATTTTGGTAATTGGTGCGCTTGTCCATGTTGAACCATTATCTGTTGATTTAGCGGTTGCAGGTGCTCCTGCTACTATCAATAAATTATTAGCAGAGACTAATTCAATAACACTTGAAAAGCTTGCCGCTACTTGACTACTGCTAAAACTAGGTAATGCTGCAATAGGATTACCCACTTCAACGGTAACTTTGGGGAAGGTGCAAGATGCACCATTAGCCAATACTTCATATTGATACACCGCACCAGAATAAACCGTATTGGTATCACTATAATTAGTCACTGTTTGATTGGGAATAATGTTGCCAAAAATATCGGTATTGCCGATTTTACCTGTACGGTTAATACGATAACTCGTTGCCCCAGTCACCGCAGGCCACGATAAATTAACACCATCTTTATTAGCATTCGGTGTGGCGGTTACTGTGCCAGTACAACCACCACCACCTGTATTAGTTTGTTTTGTATCAAAATATTCACCAGCACCAGAAAAATCTATACCGTTTGCCATCTTTTGGTTATTCAACAAATTAAAATCAATGTGTGCGTTATTTGTATTTAAAACAACCATGACATTATTTTTGCTATCACCATTTTGACAAACAGCCAAGACATTTGCAGTCGCGCCATTTAATTTGACTAAAGCACTGTTAGCACTCGGATTGATAGCCGTTAATTGCAATGTTGCAGCTTTAACAACACTTGGGGGAGTCGTTGGATTGAGAGAACCGTTTTTAATTTCGACAGCATAACTACCTGCAAATGGCAACAAATCATTAAAAGTCAATGTTGGCATTTGTCCACAATCAGCTCCACCACCTGTAGCCATCACCGTAAAATCTACCACCGACACTTTACTTTCATTGGTATTTAAATTAGTAACCGTTACTTTACCAGTCACTGCACCTTGAGGCACCTTTACTACCAATGAGTTTGCCGTTGCACTGACAATCTCTGCCATCACATTATTAGCAAAAGCAACTTTCATTTTAGTCGCATCAGCAACAAAACCTGTGCCTGTAATCGTCACCTCTGCACCAACAGCAGCACTCACTGGTGTAAAACCAGTTAAAGCAAAAGGAATGGAGGGCGGTTTCACATTAAGGCTAACAGGATTATTTTGAACAAACGTCAACAATGCTTGTAACTTGGCTGCATCAAAACCGCCTTGCGAGGCATTGTTTAATAAGTCTTGTACTAAAGCAAGCACTTGTGCTTGATATTGTGCGGCAAAAGTTGCCAAATCATAAGGCAAAGTGCCTGTATTTCCAGAGCCATCAATATCACCATCGGCTAAATCTTGAGCAATCGCTTGCGCCATTTTAGCGGCAGGTGTAGCCTCACCACTGCCTAAATTTTGAGCGGAAATTTTTGCCAAACTCGCCAAACGTAAAGCATACTGCCCTGCTGGTGTACTGCCTAAATTAGCAATATCAGCCTGACTGCCCACCAAAGTTGGGGCTTTAAGAATATCTGTAATACCAAAAGCTGCTTCTACTGCTGCTTTGGCAGCATTTAATTGAGGCACAATACTGCCTGAACCTGCCAAGGTTTCGGCACGTTTAACCATCGCCTCAGTCAGCGCGGTAACGCCAATTTCGCTATTGGTATTTACTAAAGAAGTAGCAGCACGAATAACGGTTGATGCAGGCATTGGCACCATAGCATTTTTAGCTTCATCAAAATAAGTAGCAGAACCACCACCTATCACTTCGGCAATTACTGTATTTACTGTTGCTGGGACATTAAAGGTAGCTGTGCCTGTTGTACCTGTAGTTGTTTCGCCCAATGGCGCATTATTGGCGGCATTTTTTAGTTTGACTTTAGCGTTTAAAATTTTGCCTAAAGATGGTGTAATTGTGAGTGTTTTGAGTGTTGTCGTACTAGGAATAGCTAACGATTTAGCCATTATGGGATCATCGTCATTACTGTTACAACCAGCTAACAATAAGGCCGCAACGAGAGGAGTTAAGACAAATTGTCTATAAGAAGAGTTCATATTGTTTCCTTGCAAGATAAACAGGACTTACGCTTCAACCAAAATTAGTGCATTTTACGAGCTAAAAACGCTTATTTAGCACACAAATAGACGATGATCCTCTCGTAAGTCCTAATAAATATTTTTTGAGTATTTACTCTACAAATATATTCTTTTGAATGATGAGTGCATAGAGGTCGAGCTGTCTTTATTTTCAGCGGTTTTAATCTAAAAAAACAAAAATATTAGACAATTACGCGCCAACCTTTTAGGCTAAACAAAACAAGATAATAGGAGAACACCATGCGTCGCGCACTTGGCCCCATTGACCAAGCTTTTTTGTGGTTAGAACGTCGTCAACAACCAATGCACGTTGGCGGTCTTATGTTATTTAAAATTCCAGCAGATGCCCCTGCCAATTTTATTCAAGAAGTCGCTGCACAATTTAAAGCTGTCACCCCTCCTATTCGCCCTTTTAATCAACGCTTAGATGGCATGTTTTGGGAAGAAGATGACGAATTTGACCTAGAACATCACTTTAGACATATTGCCTTGCCCGACCCAGGCCGCGTGCGGGAGTTATTAGCTTATGTGTCGCAAGAACACAGTGCATTGTTAGATAGAGCCAAACCCTTATGGGAATGCCATTTAATCGAAGGTATTGAAGGCAACCGTTTTGCCTTGTATTTTAAGATGCATCATGCAGTGATTGACGGTATTGCTGGTATGCGAATTGCTCAAAAATCGCTATCAACCGACCCCAATCATAAAGCTGCTGTCCCTTTATGGGCAATCAAACGCGACAAACGTTCTAAAGCCGAAGCAACAGCTATCAACAATTTTGCTGAAACGATAAATCGCTTACGTCATCAAGCATCAAGCGTACCAAAAGTAGCCAAAGAGCTTTACCAAGCTATTAAAGCCTCTTATGAGCATGACCCTGATTATGTGTCGGTTTTTCAAGCCCCCAAAAGCATTCTTAATCAGCGCGTCAGTGGCTCACGACGTTTTGCCGCGCAATCGTATGACTTTACTCGCATCAAAGCCATTTGCAAAAAACTTGGCGTGACTATCAATGATGTAGTAATGGCCATGTGTGCAGGCGCATTACGCACCTATCTGTTATATTTAGATGCTTTACCCAAAAAACCGTTAATTGCCATGGTTCCTATGTCATTACGCAAAGACGATAGCGACGCTGGTAACCAAATCACCATGATTTTAGCTAATTTAGGGACACATCTTGCCGACCCATTAGAGCGTTTAGACATTATTCATCGTTCGGTACAAAATGCCAAAGACCGCTTTTGCCGTATGACTCAAAGTGAAATCATGGCCTATAGTGCCTTGGTATATAGTATTGCTGGCCTCAATTTGCTAACAGGTATCGCCCCCAAACTGCAAGCATTTAACGTGGTTATTTCTAATGTTCCTGGCCCCAAAGAGCCGATGTATTGGAATGGGGCTGAGTTAGATGGTTTTTATCCTGTCTCAATTGTATTAGATGGCATGGCCTTAAATATCACCCTTACCAGTTATGTTGATCGTTTAGAGTTTGGTTTAATTGCTTGTCGCAAAGCCTTACCCAGTATGCAACGTTTGTTGGGCTATTTAAATGATGCGCTAGATGAGCTGGAGCAGGCAGCAAAATTGGTGAATTGAGGCTGTTTGGGTGGGTGGTTTTGGTTTCTACTCCGCTCAACCTCCCCGATTCTGTGCCTTGAGCCGTAGTCTGTATGCAGCATAGCGAAATACAGGATTAAATATCTTGTAAAACAGATGCTTATTGTTTTTATTTTGCCAAAAATCCCGTGTTAGCTTGCACTTCACATGGGCTACAGCACTTTGTGTTTTTTAATCAGGAAACAAGCCTTCTTCTAATTGAGGCAGTGTTTGTTCCATTTCTGCCCCCATCGACATTTGTGGCTCGGAAGGCGCAAACCCCTCTTCTTTTTCGCGCTCACTAATGGTTTGTTTGGCTGCCTCAAAAGCTTTAACTAAGGAATGTTCTTGACGCAAGGCTTCATCAAAAAATGCACGGCCAAAATAAGTAAAATCAGCATCATCAGTACAACCAAAGGAAGTTTTATTGGCTGCTGAAGCGGTAATAATCAAACTTTGAGCATTTTTCAATATAGGCACAAAAACACCTGAATAACACGATGAAATTACTACTACTCGCCACTTAATACCTGCATGATCTAATTCATCTTTAAGCCATTGTGGGGTTATGCCTTCTAACTGTAATGGTTCATGACTTAATTCAAATACACCATCAGCACTGCCATGTGAGGTCATAAACAAAAACAATACATCTTCATCTTTATTCATGCGCTCACCAATGGTGTGAATTGCCTTGCTGATACTGGTACGAGTCGCTATCGGTTGACTCAGTGTTGTATCATCATCGTTAATCAATACCATTGAATAACCACTGGCCGAAAAGCGATTATCAAATAAACTTTGTACCGACTCTACTTCACGTCTAAACACACTTTGATACGCCGCGCCACCAATCCCCAAAAAGTACCAGTCGGTAAATCCTTCTTCACCTTGTTGTAATTGTGCTAATGCACGATTTAGCAATAAAGGCTGTACATAAAAAGCCGATTCTTGAGTAATATTATAGTTTTTTGGTGCTTCAACTGTTTGTACGGCATACCATAAACGTTGGTCAGAAAACAAAGTCACCCACGTAAAAAACACCGCCACCGCCAGTAGCATATTGATAATTCGTACCCACCAACGCCACGCCAGTTGTCTGCCACACACAAATAATAAGGCAGCGGTTGGCCATGCAAACAATACAGGGTAAAGATAAGGTATCCATCTATCCGAACTTACAGGCAACCACTCTTTTTGACCCGCCCATTGAATGCCAGACTGCAATAAGCCCACTAAAATATCGGCTGCCAACCATAAAATGACAGGCGATAAAACAAAGTGCCAGACCGCATAACGCTGGGCAATAAACACACCCATTATCAATAATAAAAAAGGGGGAATTAAATAAGCGGCAAATCCAACAGGTTGAATTTCGCCATCAAGACCTTGGCCAATAACATCAAAACAAAAACTGGTAAATAAACTGCCAACCAAAAATATTACAAATTGGGCTGGTGTAGAATGCAAATGTTGAAAAGCCCGTTTTAAGCCAACCAACATCATTAGGGCAGCTAAAAAGTTATCTATAAATTGACGGGCAAAAAGGCCAATGGGCCGATACGACATAGTTCTAAATCCATGAGGGGCGAGGCATGATAGCATAATTTTAAGGACTCTTGCTTATCAACTCCTCTAGGTTTAAATAATTTGTCAGTTGACTCGTCTCTACAATTCCTGAGTAAGGCACAACCCCCAAACATGGTGCAGGCAAAATACACTTTAAGGTATGAATGTTTTCCTCTAAAGCAGCCATGTTTGGATCAATACAATTAGCCACCCACGCTGCTAAACGTAAACCATCTTTAGCAATGGCCTCTGCGGTTAAAATGGCATGATTCAGGCAGCCCAAACGCATGCCCACCACTAAGACCACAGGTAACTTTAATTCTTTCGGTAAAGCCGATAATAGCTCTCGGTCACTGATTGGCACACGCCATCCACCTGCCCCTTCAACCACCGCAAACTGTGGACGATGACTTAAGGTGGCACGGGTATAACCGACTAATTGATTGATCGTTAAACGTTTATTGGCGCGTTGTGCGGCAATATGTGGTGACAAAGGCTCAGCCAAAGTCACAGGATTAATTTCTTGATAGGGCACTTTTATGCTGCTTTGCGCTTGCAAGGCTAAAGCGTCACTATTACGCAAACCGTCATCCGTCATCTCACAACCTGAAGCAATCGGTTTTATCCCTAAAGTGCTTAAGCCGTGTTGTTGTGCCTTAGCTAACAAGGCACAGGCGATGGTGGTTTTGCCAATATGCGTATCTGTGCCTGCAATAAAATAAGTGGGCATTTATCAAATCCTTTAAGATTTTATGTTGGCTAAAAATGCCTTATAGGTTTGTGCGGCTTCTTTAGTGCGTTCAATTTGTGGCGCATGACCGACGCCCTTAAAAATCATGACCTGTGCCTGAGGCATCAATCTTTTAAAAACTTCTGTGCTAGACACATTAATAACTTTGTCTTGATCGCCCCATAATACCAACGTCGGGACTTTGATTTGCGGTAGTATTTCTTCGGGATTTAACGAATATTTGAGGTTTAACTCTTGATAGATTTTTTCACCCAGTTTTTCACGAGAGATAGAAATACGCGTTAAAGTCGCGATAACAGGTGAAGGTATATAAGGTGGCTCGGACATGGTAAAAGCTAACATTTTTTTATAATCTTCTTCATTACGCACAATTAACGGATTTTCGCCTTTTTGATTACGCAAATATAACTCACTCGGTTGCGGCGAAATCACTCCTGCCGAATTCATTAATGCCAAACTTTTAACATAGCTTGGCGCGAGGTGTGCGACATGAAATGAAATCGCGCCACCCATCGAATGCCCCATAATATGTACTGGCTGCGTTAATTGTAGTTTGTCCATGATGGCAATTACCCGTTTAGCTTGTTCAGGAACGGTATAGCTTTTATCCATCAAAATATTGCTATCGCCATGCGCGGGTAAGTCAATGGCAATCACGTGATAGTTTTTGGTCAGTTGTTTGGCCATCCTAATCCAAATATCTTTATTCGACTGAAAACCATGAATTAATAATACGGTTTCTCCCTGACCGCCTTCTAAATAGGGCGTAGTAAACTCCCCAACGACGATTTCTTTGAGCTCAAGGTCGGCTTGTGACCGCTCCATACTAATCGCCCAATCTGATAATTTTGTCTCAATACTGGCACAAGCTGTTAATGCCAAGCTCAAGGCTAATAAACTTGCTGTAACTATTTTTCTCATGGTTTACTCAAATATTATGTTGTAAATTCACTTTTTGACCGTACACCATCAAGACTTCATAGTGTAAAGGAATGCCTTGTGACTGCCGATAGTGTTCCATCGCGTGCTCTAAGGCTAATAATTGCCCTCGCCCCCATAAACCTTGTTGACGTGGTTGTTGCAACTCGTTTGCACCTATCGCTTTCAGACTCTTTAATAATGATTTTGTTGAGTCATAGTATTGATAAAACGCGCTTTGTTGCTGACTTTGTATTGTTAAACCTACGTATCGGAATGCGTCTAACCATGTTTGTGTAGCAAAAAATTGATTAGTATGACGTCTAATATCAAGCTGCGCCCATGCCTGATTTAATTCTCTTAATGTTCCATCTACAGGAATCGCTAAACAAAACTGACCATCTTTTGCTAATACACGCGCTAATTCTTGAGCAAAATTTTGCGGCGATGTCAGCCATTGCAAGGCAAAATTACTCACTACTGCATCAAAGCTATTGTTTTGGAACGGAAGAAAAGCGGCATCAGCTTGAATGGGAATAATTGAGGGATGTTGTAACTGCTCGGCTTTTAACATCGGCAAAGCAATATCTAAAGCAACGATGACATCAATCGGATGATGTTCAGCAATATCTCGCGTAAGCCAACCAGTGCCACAACCAATATCTAAGACCCGACCTTGTAAAATTTGGCCAACCATCAGCTGTTGTGCCGATTGACGTTGTGCCAAAGCTTGTTCATCGTAATGAGCTGCTGCCGAGCCAAAACGCTGAGCAATCCGCTCATTAAACAGCATCGTCATACCCATTACCACGCAAAAATCGTATAATCATGTCGCTTAAGGGTTCAGGATGCGATAACAATAAAACGTGTGCCGCATCAGCCAATGAACCAAAAGTAATGTGAGAATTAAGTGTCAACAAGGCATCAACATCTATATTTACCAATTTATCTTTTGCACCATATACCCATAACATGGGACAACGAATCTTTTCTACTAAAGGGCGATAATCTTGCGCTAAATCGGCTAAACCCTGTAAGAGTTGTAGATGATGAGGTATGGGGTGTTGCGCTAAAAGTTGTTGTAAAAAACGCAACTCTTGACGTTGTGTGTTTGAGCCTTGTGTTTGTAACCCCATAAAACGCAATAAAGCGGTATAAGCATTTTCTTCAGTATCTTGTTGAAATTGCTGAAAAGTTTCTATAGGCATGGCATGAGGCCAATCTTTACGCGCGACAAAACAAGGGTCGGCAGCTAATGCGACAATCGCTTGTACACGTTGCGGATGCTGAGTGGCCAATTGCAAAATCACACTCACACCCAATGACCAACCTATGTACACTGCTTTGGGTGGACAATTCGCTAAAATCTCATTTAATTCATCTTCATGGCTCATTATTTGACTGTGGCCATAACCTGCTCTATCAATCAGCGTAATGTTGGCAAACGTTTGTAAATATTCAATCAATTTTTGCCATACGCCACTATGCAAACCCCAACCATGAATGAGCACAATGTCTAATTGTTTTTGTGAATAGTGGCGTACTTTTAGTTTAGACATCGTTTGTCCTCAACGCCGCTAAGGCATTAATCAGCGCTTGCACATCCGCCGCTTTATGAGCAGCGGTTAAGGTAACTCTTAAGCGCGACTCGCCAACAGGCACAGTGGGTGGACGAATTGCAGTCACCCAAAAACCTTTATCAGCCAAAGCCTGACTTAACTGTAAGGCACGTTGCTCATCACCCACTAGCAAAGGTTGAATCGCGGTATCACTGTCCATTAACGACCAACCTTGCGCTAAAACTTGCTGTCTAAAAACTTGAATATGCGCTTGTAATTGTTCGCGTCGCCATGTTTCTTCAGCAATTAAACGCAAACTTTGTCGTGTGGCTGCCGCAATAGCAGGCGGTAACGCGGTGGTATAAATATAGGGTCGGGCAAAATTGCGTAAATAATCAATCAGCTCTTGGCTACCCGCGACAAATGCACCAAACGTCCCCACCGCTTTACCCAAGGTGGCCATATAAATCGGCACATCATCCACCGTACAGCTAAAATATTCGCTTGTACCAGCACCTGTGTCACCCAACACACCAAAACCGTGGGCATCATCAATCATTAATGCCGCTTGCTGTTGTTGGCTGACCGTTACCAATTCAGGCATTAATGCCATATCGCCATCCATACTAAACACGGCATCAGTCACCACTAATTTTTTCAGGCTGTCATTGGCTTGTAGTTTTTGCTGCAAATCTTCAACATCATTATGTTGATAACGACTAAAACGCGCACCACTGCTTAAACCACCATCTAATAAAGAAGCATGGTTCAAACGGTCTTCAAAGACTGCATCACCACGCCCAACTAGCGCATTTGTCACCCCTAAATTGGCCATATACCCTGTTGAAAATAATAACGCTGCTGGACGTTGACAAAAAGCGGCTAATTCTTCTTCAAGGGCGTGATGTTGGCGATGATGACCACAAACCAAATGTGCTGCACCACTACCGACACCATCTTGCTCGGCTGATTGAATAAAGGCTTTTTTGACTAAAGGATGGTTGGCTAAACCTAAATAATCGTTACTCGAAAAATTGAGATAAGTTTTACCTTGATGAATTAACGTCGCACCTTGAGGAGAGTCATGGGTTTTGCATTGCCGAAATCTCTGCTGTTGATAGCGTTCGAGGAGTTTGGCGGTGAGGTTGAAGTGGGTAAGAGACATCTATCTAAACCAGTTTAAGAGTTTACCCCTTCCCCTAGTTTAGGGGGAGGATGGGAGGGGGTATATTTGCGATAACAAACAACCCCACCCTAACCCTCCCCTAAATTAGGAGAGGGAACATCATCACACCGCCATCGCATCTTTCCACAAGGTCTTTTTGGCGACAGGCAAACTATCTGCCACGGTTGTTTCGACTTGCAAGGCATTAATACCCAATTTTTCAAACAACAAACGGTCAGCGTGGGTTTCGGGGTTACTGGTGGTTAACAGCTTTTCACCATAAAAAATCGAATTTGCGCCAGCAAAAAAACATAAGGCTTGTAATTGCTCATTCATTTTTTCACGGCCAGCCGACAAACGCACAAAAGATTTAGGCATCAAAATCCGCGCCACCGCAATGGTACGCACAAACTCAAACGGCTCTAAATCTTCTACGTCACCTAATGGTGTGCCTGCAATTTTGACCAACATATTAATTGGCACAGAATCAGGATGAGCAGGTAAATTCGCCAATTCCATTAACAAACCAATGCGGTCTTCACGTTTTTCGCCCATGCCAATAATGCCACCTGAACACACTTTAATGCCTGCCTCACGGACATTAGCCAAGGTATTTAAACGGTCATTATAACTACGTGTGGTAATAATTTTGCCGTAATATTCAGGTGAAGTATCTAAATTGTGATTGTAATAATCCAAGCCTGCCTCACCCAAAGCTTTAGCTTGTTCGGGGGCTAACATACCCAACGTCATACAGGTTTCTAAACCTAAGCCTTTAACGCGCTTCACCATTTCCAACACATAAGGCATATCTTTATCACGTGGACTACGCCATGCTGCGCCCATACAAAAACGGCTTGCACCTTTGTCTTTGGCTGCTTGTGCTTCTTGCACCACTTTTTCGATTTCTAATAATTTTTCTTTATCTAAACCTGTATCGTAATGACCTGACTGCGAACAGTATTTACAGTCTTCAGGGCAAGCACCCGTTTTAATGGATAATAAGGTACTCACTTGCACCGCATTGGGGTCAAAATGCTGACGATGTACGGTTTGCGCTTGAAATAATAAATCATTAAACGGTAAATCAAACAAAGCGCGTAACTCAGCGCGATTCCAATCGTGGCGTAAAGTCGTCATTTTGGCTATTATTCCCAATAGGTCATCAATTTGTCTGACTCTGCACAAAAAAAAATCCACCGTCAACTTTTAATGGATAAAAAGTTTACATGCGCCTATTATTTAATCAGAAATTAAGCTCAAGTAGCCTCTGTGTGTGTTGTGGATATCATGCACCTCACAAATTTGGCTTTTGTTTGGGCTGTTATCGGGACTTGCCACATATTAAAACCCCATGTTTGCAATGTGGTTTAGCCCTCCAAAACAATAACCTTTGTACCTGCAAAGCCGAAGATTGGCCTTTTTTAGCTTGCTTGAGTGCATTTGAATATCAATTCCCTATCAATGAACTTATTTTTCAATACAAAAGCCAAACTAGGCTGACTTTATGTGATAGCTTTGCTCAAGCTCTGATTGCTCAAGTCAAAAAACAACAACTTCCCTTGCCCCAAGTACTAATGCCCGTTCCCTTACATCACCACAAACTTAAGCAGCGCGGTTTTAATCAAAGCCTCGAAGTTGCCAAAATCATCGGCAAAAGTCTAAATATTCCTATTGATTATCAGAGCTTACAAAGTACTCAACAGTCCTTACAACAAAAAACACTCAACAAACAACAACGTATGAGCAATATAAATGAACAATTTAGCCTAACAAAATCACTGACTATGACTCATATTGCCCTCATTGATGATGTCATAACAACAGGAGCAACAACCAAAGCATTAGCTTACTTGTTACGCCAACAAGGAGCGACACAAATTCAAGCATGGTCAATTGCTCGAACTGGTCTCTTAAATACTTAAAAACGTACTTATTTAACGAAATCTTGTATTAAAAAAAGCTTTTAACTCGAAACTGTCACACTAATTTTGTTAAAGTAGGCACCCTGTTTATGACTGTTATTTTTTGGTGAGTGTTATTTATGCTAATGGCTTTTTCTCTTAACAAAGGTGCGCTGGAGCAAATTGCGATAAACGCCGCCACCGATTTGGGAGCCGAAGTCATTTGGGTTGACCTGATTGACCCTACAGAAGAAGAACGCGATTGGTTACGTGTAGCCTATGCTCAAGAATTACCCACTATTGATGATTTGTACGAAATCGAGGCCAGTTCCCGATTTTATGAAAACGAATATGGCTTACATATCAGCTCTTATTTTTTAAATTATGCCGACAAAAACCCCGAAAATATCTCGGCTGCCTTTGTGTTTAATGGCGACCGTTTGTTTACTTTACGAGAAGAAGAACTTGCAGCATTTCGATTATTTAGAATGCGTGGTCGTAAAGGCCTTGTTAACATCAACAACTCTAAATCTATTTTGTTAGGCTTATTTGAAACCAAAGTCGAAAACTTAGCGGATATTTTAGAACGTGTTCATGCAGATTTAGAAGAAACCAGTCAACAAGTATTGGGTAATGCCGAAAACGATGATATGGAATCGCTTTTGACCGATATTGCTAGTCAAGAAGACATCAACGGTAAAGTACGAATTTCGATGATGGATTTACAACGAATGTTGTATTTACTATTACGGGCAGGCATCTTAAATAGCGAACAAAGTGAACGCTTACGCGATGTGATACGCGACTCGGAGTCACTAATTGCACACAGCTCATTTTTGTTTGATAAAATCAAATTTTTACTCGATACCACACTCGGCTTTATTAACGTCAACCAAAACAAAATTATTAAAATGTTTTCGGTGGCCTCGGTGATGTTTTTGCCCCCCACCATGATTGCCAGTGTTTATGGCATGAACTTTGAGTTAATGCCTGAGCTAAAATGGCAATATGGCTACTTATTTGGTATTGTGATGATGATTTTGTCGGCAGTTTTACCCTTTATTTATTTTAAACGCCGTGGTTGGTTATAATTACAATCAAGATTCAAATTGACCATAGCCCAATCTACAGAATCAGGTCATAATTCGCCTTTGTTTATGGCTTTGGGATAGTGCCCAAGTCCACTTTTTTTGCTCGTACGGAATGTATGCCATGTTTTCAACGCTAAAAAAACTAACAATAACGGCTACTTTTTCAGCTTTAACACTGAATGCTTTTGCAGATGAACGCCCAATCCAGTTTCCTGAATACAACTCTGCCCTGACCATTAGCAGCTTTATGGCACAAACCATCCACAGCACCCATACACCAGGTTGGGGAATTGGTGGCGAGACCACTTATTCACGCGACCATTTTAATCAGAGTGGTGGCTTTGTATATTTTCCCGAAGGCACTGACGATGCGGTATTTAACTTGTATCTTGGTACAGGTTTTAAGCGTTATGCTCAGTTTCAGGTGGGTTATGGCACAGAAGATGCGGTATATCGTTTTAGAAGCGAGAATGATTTAGCGTATTTATGGGTACTCAGTCAAAACCTAATGCACTTTAAATTTCAATTACCTACACGCCTCGAACACTACCCTAACAACCGCTGGCAAACCATTTTTACCATCGAAAAATATAATAATCACCGTTATTTAGACAGTGTGACCTTGGGCTTGGGTTTGCGTTATTGATTTTTTTGCTAAATATATGATTTACGCACTGAGTTGCGTTCCGTGCGTAAATTATCTTTTGTTAACAAGGTAATCCTAACCAAGCCAAAGGCAATTCATTAAACTTGTAATGGCAATTAACACTATGGATATAATCTAGTACGTCTTTGTATTCAGGCTTTTTAAACCAGTCATTAAGCACATACACATATTCTACCTTTAAGCCTAAAGATGATACCAACTTAAGGTATTGCTTACGCTTAAAATCACAGGTTTGTAACTTTTCATCAACAGAACCTGCAACCTGTTGATATTTGACCTCAATAATAAACAAAGTTTCACGCACAATAACCAATAAGGCATCATCTGGTAAAAGCTTTTTTGAAATAATTGCCTGCCAATTTACTTTTTGCTCCAACAAAAACTTATAAAAATCATGTTTACGAAAACAACGCGCCACTAACTGACCATTAAAATATAAGCCGCGCCCAGCCCTATGAGGTTCATCTTTTAAATCATAACCTTGTATATTTAAAATAAGCTCCTGAAAATCAACTTCTTTTTCAAAAGCTAAGCCAGTTTTTGTTGTTGCTCCACCCACACCACCCACAATCATATGCGGCTCCTTTTATTAAGTGCTAATTGTAAACGCTTTGTTGATAACTGTATAAACTCTAACTCTAGCTCAACACCACAAAAACCGCGCTTTGTTTGTATGGCTGCAACACCAGTTGTACTACTACCTGCAAATGGGTCAAAGATAAACGCCCCCTTATCCGTCGCTGCCAAAATACAACGCTCAACCAATGAAACAGGTTTTTGAGTCGGATGTTTTCCAAATTGTTTTTCTGAAATATGAGGAGGAGAAAAATTCCATACAGATTGCATTTGTTTATGGTTATTCATTTCTTTCATTGCTTCATAATTAAAAACATGACGCGACTGGCTATTTTTAGCCGCCCATATCAGCGTTTCGCTTGCATGAGTAAAATATCGGCAGCTTAAATTAGGTGGAGGATTAGGCTTTTGCCAAATAACGTCATTCAACAACTTAAAACCAAGCTTCTGCATGGCAAAACCTACTGAATAAATAGAATGCATTGTACCTGACACCCAAATTGTGCCATTGGCTTTAAGCACGCGCTGGCATTTTTCTAACCATTGCATATTAAAAGCATGATTGAATTCAGTACCACGCGACCTATCCCAGTCACCTTTATTAACCGTTGAAACTTTTCCAGATTGACAAGTAATCCCTCCATTAGATAAAAAATATGGAGGATCAGCAAAAATCATATCAAAACAGCCGTTTGGATATTTTGCTGCAATCTTATCTAGCAGATCTAAACAGTCTGCCTGAAACAAATAAATGTCATCTGCTTGACTAGCAAATGCCAGTTTATCTTTAAAAGAAGTTATTGACTCGGCGACAAAGCTATTACCAAGCAAACACAAATCCTTTTGCAAAACATCATAATCCATAGCCCAATATCTCTACGAAAAAACAGCCAATAACTCGCTTACTTTTCCTCTTGAATCGACTTTACTCGAAATAAAGCGTTGTACATCAAAACTCTCAATTTTAGCTTTTTGATAGGCATTGAGAGTAAATGGGGTATGATGATTTGAAATAATCACAGGAATACCTTGAGATGATAACTCTACTGCCATTTCTGCCAATTTATTCTGTTCTTGAAAACCAAAACCATCGTGAGTATAACTGGTAAAACTTGACGTTGCTGACAAGGGAACATAGGGAGGATCGCAATAAACAACATCTCCCTTTTGCGCCATTTTCATGGTGTCAACAAAATTAGAGACCTGAAAAAAAGCGTTATGGCTTTTTTGATAAAAAGACATCATTTCTTGACGAGGAAACATTGGCAATTTATAACGACCAAAAGGTACATTAAAATAACCTTTTGAATTATATCGGCACAAGCCATTAAAACAATGGCGATTCAAGTAAACAAATAATGCAGATTTTAGTCTAACGTCCTGTGTCGTATTAAATAACTCTCGACGTTGATAAAAAACCAGCTCTGAGTTTGCAATTTCGTCAAAAAAAGACTGACAATAATCTATAAATTCAATGCCTTCATTTTTTAGCAAATTAAATAAATCGATCAGGTGTTTGTTTGAATCTGCCAACATATAAGATGAATAATCCATATTTAAAAACACTGCGCCAGAGCCAACAAATGGTTCAATAAGACGTTGTCCTTCGGGCAATGCGCTGCGAATCATATTGACCAAACGAAATTTGCCGCCTGCCCACTTCAAAAAAGGTTTTGTCATTACTGCACCTCAAAAACCGCCAGCACAGTATTTTTATCGTCCATTAAATACAAATGCGTACCATCAATACGCCAAGCACGAGTATCATTAAGGGCATCAATAAACAGAGCTTCTTGCACAATGCCACCACTTGGGCAAAATATTTTGGTGCTGGCTATGTCGTTAAGACGCAAAATATTTTCGTGTCGTTTATAACTTCCCATCAAACGATTACAACCTGTACTCCCTTTAACATTCATGCTTGCATCTTCAAAGTTAATAAACGCCCCATCTTGAATTTTGCCAACATTGACACTACGTGGCAGTTCTACCAGTTGCCAAATTCTATCTTCCAAACTGATTACTTTTTTTGTACTAACAACGACTTCCTCAGGCATAGTCAAAGGCGCATCATTACTTGCTTGTGGTTTGCTTGGAGTTGTACTACAAGCGATTAAGCCTAATACCCCTAATAGCCAAATATTTTTCAACATATTATGTATCCTCTGCAAATGCCTGATCTATCCAATATCCTAATACCGCTGCCAACTGGCCATTGATATACAGTAAGGGAATACGTGGCCGCTGCCACGATGGCACACCTTCTGTTTGTAACAATGTTTTTATATCATGATTATATTGACGACCTACAGGTTTAATTTTTTCGCCACCTTGTCGATAACGAATACTAATTTGTCCACTTTGCCAATAATCAGCTTTAATACCTTGTTGTGCTTGCTGAGGGGTCAAAGTTTCGCCTGTCGGTAACACCATTGACTGCTGTTTATTATGCCATTGTATCTCGGTTTTGTTGTCAAAAAGCTGTAACGGTTGCATTGCAAATAGTTGCTGTCGATAACGTCTTATCTCTACATCAGGCCAATAATACTTTGGTTGGGCATCTTCTTTGGCCAAACACACTTCTGACCATATTTTGCTTAACTGCTGATACTCAGGTAAATTAAAGCCTAGTTTTTGTAGCCAATATCTCAAGACATTATTTCGTCTAGCTTCGGATAACTCAGTAAGTCGAGCGATATTCAGTGAATCTGATTTATCTTGCACTTGTTGATAATCTATAGCGGCCAAGGTCTGTAACAATTCATCCGCCTCACGCATCCGTTGACTAGTATCCGCTAACTGTTGACTGACCGATGGCCAACGCTGTTGCAAAATGGGAATCACCTGATGACGCAAATAATTGCGGTTTAAATTTTCATTGGTATTCGAGTCATCTTCAATCCAGTTTAATTGACGTTGTTGAGCATAATCCAGAATTTGGCTTTTATTCACCGTTAATAATGGCCGCCATGCTTGAATATTGAATTGATTAAATGGCACAGAACCTATCACAGCCATTCCACCCAAACCTTTAACACCTGAGCCACGCATTAGGCGCAATAAAAATGTTTCGGCTTGATCTTGTTGATGATGAGCTAATAACAATACATCACCATCAATTAGCTCGTGGTTTATTGCTTGATAACGTGCTTGGCGAGCGGCATCTTCTAGGCTAGCTTGTTGTTGGTTAACACTGACTCGTTTAATGACATAGTCCACGTTATATGCTTGAGCAACTTGCTCAACATGATTCGCCCAATCGTTAGCATATTGACTTAAACCATGATGCACATGAATAATTTTAATCGGGCGCTGATGAAATTGTTGTAATTGCACAACCATATCTAGCAAAACGTGCGAGTCAACACCACCACTATAAGCGATGACTAAACGTTGGATGTTTGGGTTTAGGTGTTGCGTAAAAAAAATTTTGACCGTAGATAGCATTTAGGTACTAAACCAATTAGTAAGCTTTAAACCTTCTATCGTTTGATAATCTTTCACATTTCGTGTGACCAATGTTAAGTTTTGGCTGATGGCAATTGCCGCTATTTGTCCATCAACAAAAGGAATAATTTGGCCTTTAGTTTGAACAACACTGCGTAATTCGGCGTGACATTTTGCTGCAACATCATCATAAGGCAAAATAGTTAAGGTACTAACCACATTTTCTAGATATTTCTTAACCATATCTTTGCGTTTTCCATCAGGTAAACGCAACAATCCATAATTAAGTTCATGCCATACAGGTGCAGCTATCGCTATTTGATAACTATACAGTGTTAAATTATTGATAACTTTACTATCTGGAATTGGTTTTACTGCCTCAGAAATGATATTGGTATCTAATAACCATTTAATCGATGTTACCATGAAAAGTCTCGACCTTGCTCAGGACTACGAGTTTGGGTAAATATATCGTCATCTATTAGCATATCTTGAGCATAACTATCACGCCATACCTGCAAGCGTTCAGCAAAACACATTTGATTTTGTGTCTGTTGATAATCATGTATTGACAATAACACGGCTTTAACTTTGCCATGACTAGAAATAAATACAGGTTGATGTTGACGCTCTGCTTCAGCAATGGCTTGCGACAGATGTAACTTGGCTTGAGATAAAGATAAAGCAAGCATGTCCACTTTCTCCTCTACAAAATCCCATAACTCATAATACGTTCCAAGCGACGCTCACATAGCGTTTTAGGCTCAATGCCGCGTAAACGCGTTAATTGTTTGGCTAAGGTTTTACGCAAGGTGTCAGCCATTAACACAGGGTCACGATGTGCACCACCTAACGGTTCAGGAATCAACTCATCCACAAAACCTAACTCTTGTAAACGCTTGGCAGTTAATCCCATTGCTTCGGCAGCAGCAGCCGCTTTTTCGTGCGTTTTCCACAAAATTGCCGCACATCCTTCGGGTGAAATTACCGAATAAACGCTATATTGCAGCATAACTAAGGCATCACCGACACCAATCGCCAATGCACCACCTGAACCACCTTCACCAATAACGGTACAAATAATTGGTACTTTTAAACGTGACATCACAGCTAAATTTTTAGCAATCGCTTCACTTTGGCCACGTTCTTCGGCTTGAATACCTGGGTAAGCTCCTGGCGTATCAATAAAGGTAAAAATAGGCAGTTTAAAACGTTCGGCCATTTCCATTAAACGCAGAGCCTTACGATAGCCTTCGGGGTTAGGCATACCAAAATTACGCTTGCTGCGTTCGCGCACATCACGACCTTTTTGATGACCAATCACCATGACAGGTTCGCCTTGAAATCGGGCTAATCCACCCACAATCGCGGCATCATCTTTAAACACTCTATCGCCATGCAACTCATCAAAATCGGTAAAAATATGGCTGATATAATCTAAAGTATATGGACGTTTAGGATGACGTGCCAATTGGGTAATTTGCGCCGCATTTAATCCCGAAAAAATTTGGTCGGTAATTGCTAAACTGCGTTGCTCAAGACGCTTGATTTCATCGCCCAATTGCAAACTGCTGTTACCATTAGCTAAGGCTTGTAAACCTTGAATCTGCCCTTCTAATTCGGCAATCGGTTGCTCAAAATCCAAATAATTTGGGTTCATGTAAATGTTCCAATTAATACACTAAACGCACTGCTTGCGTACCATAAACTTGTTTTAAGCGTTTTAACAAGTCATCGTGTGGATAAATACGCCAATTTGAGCCACACTGTAACACAGCCGTCGCACTGCTATGCTGACAACGTAAACTCAAGTTTATGCCTTTTTGTTCGCCATTGGGTAAAAAGCGTAATAATAACTGTTTTAATTCTTGGACAGCAGCTCCTGATAAATTATTTATCGCTAATGCTAATTCAAGACTACGAATACTATTTAAACGAGCGTCTAACAAAGAATAAACTTTTTTGCCTGTGACTCGTAAACCCCCTTTAAATTCATCAGGGCTAACTTCGGCATCTAAAATAATGACATTATCAACGACTAACAACTGTTTAACTTGTTCGTATAATTCACCAAAGACACTGGCTTCTACCCGACCACTACGATCATCTAATAATAAAATGGCGCGTGTCCCACGCGGCCCTTTAAAGATGCGTACATCCATAATCAAGCCTGTGATGGTGATACTTTGACCACGACGAGTTGGCTGTAAATCACACAATTTACAGGCAACATGGCGTTTTAACTCATCATAATATTGGTCGATGGGATGACCTGTTAAATATAAGCCAAGGGTGTCTTTTTCACCTTGTAAACGTTCGTCATCTGTCCACACTAAGGCAGAAATATACTGATTGTTGGGTGTTGCTTCGACCACTTCACCAAACAAGTCCATCATACCTGCATTTTGATTACGATTTTGCTGTTCCGCCGCTTTAACTGCTTCGCTCAAGGTGGCCATAATGGAGGCACGATGGACACCACTCATGTTGTCCATTGCCCCTGCTTTAATCAACGCTTCAAGGGTACGCTTATTGGCTTTACGCAAATCAATACGCCGACAAAAATCAAATAAATCCTTAAAGTCACCTTCTTTACGAGCGGCAATAATCGACTCAATTGGCCCTTCACCCACACCTTTAATTGCCCCTAAACCATAGACAATGGTTTCGTTAAGTGGCACAAATTTATAATTAGAATGATTGACATCAGGCGAGACAATCGGCAGCCCCATGGTGCGACATTCTTCAATAAACACCACCACGTTGTCGGTGTTGTGCATCTCAGCAGAAAGTACCGCGGCCATAAATTCGGCAGGATAATGTTGTTTTAACCATGCGGTTTGATAAGACACTAAAGCATAAGCTGCCGAGTGCGATTTGTTAAAACCATAACCAGCAAATTTTTCCATCAAATCAAAGATATGACCAGCAAGGTCGGCATCAATACCTTTGCCTGTTGCCCCTGCCATAAATTTAACGCGCTCTTTGGCCATTTCTTCAGGTTTCTTTTTACCCATCGCTCGACGCAACATATCCGCGCCACCGAGCGAGTAACCTGCCATTTCCTGAGCAATTTGCATGACCTGTTCTTGATAAACAATAACGCCATAAGTTGGTTTTAAGATAGGCTCTAAACAATCATGTTGATAGGTTTCGTCAGGATACGCCACCTTAGCGCGGCCATGTTTACGGTTACAGAAGTCATCAACCATGCCCGATTCTAAGGGGCCGGGTCGATACAAAGCCACCAAGGCGATAATATCTTCAAAACAAGAGGGTTTAAGCTTTTTTAACAGCTCTTTCATGCCGCGCGATTCCAACTGGAACACAGCGGTAGTACGCCCCTCTTGTAATAATTGATAGGTTTTATAGTCATCTAAGGGAATATTATTAATATCCAATGGCTCTTGGCCAAGGGCTTGGCGTTTCGCATTAATATGCACCAACGCCCAATCAATAATCGTTAAAGTACGCAAACCCAAAAAGTCGAACTTGACTAAGCCAACCTGTTCAACGTCATCTTTATCAAACTGACTAACCCACTTCCCTTCTTCATCACAATACACGGCGGTAAAATCGGTCAACTTCCCTGGTGCAATCAATACACCACCCGCGTGTTTACCTACCCCCCGCGTAATGCCTTCGAGTTTGAGTGCCATTTCCCAAATTTCGTTGGCATCTTCATAATCACGCTCGGTAGGATTACTTAACAAATCATTGAGCAAGGCTTCTTCTTTACGCGCTTCTTCGAGTGAAATCCCCGGTGTTTTAGGAATTAATTTAGAAATTCGATCGGCCAAACCATACGATTTACTTTGCACTCTCGCAACATCTCGCACCACCGCTTTGGCGGCCATCGTACCAAAAGTGATAATTTGCGAAACCGCCTCACGACCATAGTGATTGGCCACATAATCAATCACGCGGTCTCGACCATCCATACAAAAGTCGATATCAAAGTCAGGCATCGATACCCGTTCTGGATTCAAAAAACGCTCAAAGAGCAAATCATATTTTAACGGGTCTAAGTCGGTAATTTTTAACGAATAAGCCACCAAAGAACCAGCCCCCGAACCACGACCCGGCCCAACAGGGACACCGTTATTTTTTGCCCATGCAATAAAGTCCATCACAATCAAAAAGTAACCGGGGAAACCCATTTGATTGATAATTTTTAACTCAAAGTCTAAGCGATCATGGTAAATTTTATATTGCTGTTCATAGTTTGGCTGCGTTTTATCTAATAGACTAAGTAAACGTTCCTCTAAACCTTCGCGCGAAATTTGGATGAAAAATTCATCCATCGTCATACCTTGAGGAATGGGATAATTAGGCAAAAAACTTTTCCCTAAACGTAAACCCACCGAACAACGTTTGGCAATTTCTATTGTATTTTCAATCGCTTCGGGAATATCACTAAACAACTCCATCATTTGTTCGGGTGTTTTAAGATACTGCTCGGCACTGTAATCGCGTGGACGTTTAGGGTCACCTAAGACATAACCCTGTGATACGCAAACACGCACTTCATGCGCCTCAAAATCATCAGGCGTTAAAAAGCGTACATCATTGGTTGCCACCACAGGACAATCGGTTTTTGTTGCTAAATCAACCGCCGCATGGACAAAGGCTTCGTCACCTGAACGACCTGTGCGTTGCAATTCTAAATACAGTCGGTCATTAAAAATAGCTTGCCAATGCTGCAATACAGGAATAGATAAACTAGCATCTGCACCTAATAACAAGGCACCAATATAACTGTGTTTGCCCAATAAAACGATTAAACCTTCTCGATTTTGCTCTAGCCATTGCCGTTGCACAATCGCTTTACCGAGTTGTTGGCCGTGAATAAAACTTTGAGAGATGACTTCGATTAAATTAAAATAGCCTTTTTCGTTCATCGCCAACACGGTAACTAAATAATGATTGCCATTGTCTTCGGCTACCCATAAATCCGCGCCAAAAATCGGCTTTATACCCTTACCTTGTGCTGCTTTATAAAATTTAACCAAACCATATAAATTACTTAAATCGGTCAAGGCTAAAGCAGGCATATTGGCTTTTTGACAAGCTTTGACCGCATCACCTACACGCACTAAAGAATCAATCAACGAAAATTCACTATGCAAGCGTAAATGGACAAAACTCATAAAGGGGTATCTCTCTACAATCTTAAGACTTACGCGGTTATCGCTTACTTGTTCACATTTCAACCGTTTTAACGGTTTTATGTTCACAAAACGCGCTAATTTCGGTGAAATGGGTAAGTCCTAATCTACTTTTTAGAACTTAGGCGATTATCGCAGATTTGCCGACAAAAAAGGCCGCATAATGCGGCCTTTTATACAACACAAGGCTTATTGCTTGGGCTGAGGATCATAACAGCTTTGAACTTGCACATTTGTGACTAGACCACTCAATGCAGGCTTAATGGCTGCTTTGTCAGTAGCACTCATACTATATGACTGCATAGACTTGACATAATTTGTCCATACTGGCGTAACACCAAATGACTCTTGCTCATCAGGTTGATGCTGCATTTTGACAATTTTGTCTAAGACCCTAGAAATATCAATCTGTAATTTTGTGCCACCTGGGAAGCCTGCTGATGCCCCCATATAAATACCATAAAACTTGCTCCACGGATCAGTAGCAGGCAATTGTCTTGCCCAACTACCAACCATTATCAAAGGCACAATCAGAGGTACAGCCTTTTGCGTGTTATCACGTAATACAGTTGCAACCAACCCTAAACGCTGCTCTTGCATCGCAGTGGTAGAGTCTTGCAGAGTTATTGCATCAACCGTACTACAATTATTATCTCTATCGGTAATAATATTGCCATTACCGAGAATGGTTATACCCATTTCACCTAACAAACAACCATTACCCGTCGCACCGCCACAAGCAGCCGTTCTATCACCATCACGCAATGTTAACTTTAAGTGCAATGGAAAAACAGGCTTTTCTCCAACTGTGACGTTATCTATTGTTTTCCAAATAGAAGCATCTAAGTACATATTGATATAGCGATTACGCTGCATATTATAAGTACCATTAAGCTGAACGAGATTGTCATTTCCTAAACGTTGCCATTTACCTAGTTTAGTAGTATCAAAAGTTTCAGTCTCAGTTAAACCATAAGCATTACGATAAAATTTATCACTCCCTGCAATCGTCCCCTTCTGCAAAGTACCTTGCGTCAGTTTAATTTTGCCTGTTGCTGAATTTAATAAAAAGTTAGGCTTAACTTTACCACTATTTTCAAACATGGTTTCTGTGGAGTTAAAATCTAAATAGGTAGGAGTCACACCAAATAATAAGCGATTAACAATAAGCTCATTATTTAACTGTTGGGTCGTAAAGGTATTTTGCCACTCTAGGCCATTTCCTATGGCCTTACCATCTCTATCAAGCAAAAAAAACATCGCTGCCATTGAGTGTAAGTCTGAGTCATTAAAGCGACCAAACATACCATTAAAAGATTGGGAGGAGTCACTGTTTATGACACTCGCCACATTCGGAACGACTTCATATACGCCACTATGAATAGTTGGTAAAGAAGCCTGATAACGAGCTAATGCCTGACTTTCGGTAATTGTACTGATAGATTTACCAGCCAATTCATCAAACATGGGTTTTAATAAGTCATCAAATTGCCCAGCGGTTTTAGCAAAATCCGACACCTGCACATCTGCACTTAATTTATCAATGGCCTTTTTATCTTTAGGATCAATAACGATACGGTTAATAGTATTATTGTTCGTTGTACCATCACTATCTAATGCTTGTAACAAGCGCAACACATTAGACAACTGTACAGGCATAGATGAGTTACTATCGGTAGAAGTCAATAAATCTTCGGGTGTGACAATTAAATTTACCTTAACTAAATTACTGTTTGCATCACTACCTAAAGTACGCACCCGATATTTTCCAATGACAATTTTGCGATTACCCGTAGCAGACTTTAAAAAGAAAGTAACCATTGAGTTATTTGGACAGGTAAAAACACCATCAACATCCGTAATTCCCTCTACTAAATTACATATGTAATTTAAGCCAACAACGGGCTCATCCACAAACTGACCACTAATACAAAAATCTTTATCTTGACAGGTCGTGGTTGTTTCTGTCTCAGAAACTTTAGGATCTGTGAGGGTATTAGAGCCTTCGCCACAGGCTGATAACAACGCAACAAGGGCAGGCAAGGCTAATAAGCGATAAGTGAGTTTCATCTATTCTTTCCTCTAAACATCATACCCTTAGTTTTTTATTGATTAAGGAATTTATTCATTTTCTACCAGTAACGAGCCTGTCATTTGCTGCGGCAAAGGACTATTTAACTCTGCGACAGGTGCCAAAAATGCCAAATACTGGGTTGTACTCGGTACACGCAACAAGCCTTCAACACTACTAAAATGATGCTCATTAGCTGGATAGGCTTGACTCCAGTACTGCCAAGCACCCGACAATACACAACCTTGGGTATCCAAAAAAGTCACCATAGGCACATAAAATTTAGGACTTTTGTTAGTTGATGCAAAGGAGCTAATACGTAAATGTTGTTCTTTTGCGATAGTTTCCGAAAAAGCTAACACCCTATCAAAACGCTGAGTATGATTATCGGCAGTCAGCCAAAGCGCATTACTATCTTTAAACGGCTTTGATACTTTTTTTAGTTTTTTACTTTGCTGACATAACTGTTGTGTCATAGGCGCATATTGTAACAACCACTCTTTGCTCAACACTTGATAACTATCTGCATAAAAAGCTGTGCGTCGCTTGCTAGCAAATACTTTTGTAGTTGGCACAGTCACTATATTATCACCATTGCTTTCAATAACTTGCTGACTACCCGTGCCATTAGGCACATAATAAAATCGTTTTTTGTCTTGCAAATTAAAGTTTTTCTTTTCTAGATAGTCAGAGTCAACATAGGTTTCATTATCTAGTTGCCTAAAAGTATCATTCGTTTGTGTTGAGACGGAGCTTTCTAATTGTGCTTTTGGTACTGATTTTTCATTTGCTGGTGTAACTGACTCTGGATGAGTGCTACTCTCTTTTTGAGCTGTATTTTTAGTTGCTGGCTCTACTTGGCTTTTGAGAAGCTGTAAACGACCCTGTGCATCTAAGACAGGATATACCCTTTCCTCAGCATAGGCAGTTATTACTACCACTGATAAGACAACACCTAGAATACAAGACTTGCTAGCCATTACCAACGTGTCCGATAAACTAATCCCATAATATTAACCGTAGCTTTGGTTTTGGCATCTAAACCAGCATAAGGATTATACATGGCGTTAGTCACGCCTGTTTGGTTAAGCAAGGTACTAGTGCCCGCTGGCACTGTGTCGCGGCTACGCAAGTGCATTAATGTTAAATCAATATCTGTATCTGGGTCAAAACGATAACCAATACCTGCACCAAACATTTTTGCGGCATTGATAGGTGCTAAAATATTTCTTTTGTTGTCTGGCACAGCACTATCACGTGGTTCATAACCCAATCTAAACTTAATACGACTGGTATGTTCATACTCCATACCAATACCCCAGTTCCAACGGGTATTAAAATCTAGCGGAAAGCGTAAGGTAGTATTCGTTGTACCAGGCACCAAAATCTTAGCAATTTTTAACACTTGTACTTCGCGGTCAAATTCAAAGTTAAACGCGTCCCACACGCCAAAATCAGTCCAACCGACATCAAAGTTTATTTGCAAGTTAGGCAATACTTTGTATTTTATACCTGTTTGAAAGTGAGCTGGAAAACTCAAGTTCATCGATAACAAGCCTTTTTCTTCCTCAGGAATATAACTCGGCAAGCCTAAAATTGCCCCTAAAACTTGCCCAGTAATCGAAGATTGCAAACCATCATTAATAATAGAGCGAGTGCCATTGGTATAACTCACTTTATATTTACCTTTAAGGCGCATTTTATTGCCACTTTGATACACTGCACCCCATGCAAAACGCTCATTAGGCTCCCACAACACACCTATATTATAGGTAGGTGACAAGGTTTGTTGTAATGAAACATCTAAGTTAGCAGCCTTTTTAAAAGGCCCTAAACTTTCTTTAGCGTTACAAATACCAAATAACAACAAGTCTGTAACAAGGTTAGCATCCTCTCTAAAAGGCCCACAGATTTCTTCATCAAACAATCTAAACACCCCAACCAATGGGTTAGGTGCTCTAAAATCGGTATTGAGTGCAATTGCCTGATACGACATACCAACCGACAAACCAACCGACAACTCATCATTGATTTGATAAGCTACAGAAGGTGATAAATAGGTAATCCGCTCCAAGGCTACTTGACGTCCCATATACACACCTGGGTCATCTTGATCACGGTAATAACCAGCAATCATTGGCGCATAAAAAGCATTAGCATAAGTGTATTTGGAACCTGGGGGCTTGTAGGCAATACCCGCAGTTGGCGCAGTGACAGGACCAGGTGGTAATTTGACAACTTTATCTAAAATTGGCAAATACAAAGCAACGCCATCTACTTTAGTGTGTGCTGTTTTAAACTCCGAGCACAATGGCTCATTATTGTTTGGAGCATCGTTACACACAATTGGATCATCAGAATAACCAAACACTTCAAAGTCTTTGGGAGCCGACAGATCAGCTTCAATCGCAAAATCAGCCATCATCAGCTGAATATCCAATTGCAAGCCTTTAATTTTGGTCAATCCTGCTGGATTAAAGTGAATAGAGTTAATACCAGGTGGGTCAGCCGTTACTGCATTACCTAAACTCAAAGAACGCAAATCCACTGACATATTTTGAGCCAGCATAGCATAACTTGGCACTGTCCATCCTACAGCAGACATTGCCAACACCAAATAAGATAGTTTTGGCTTTTTACGCAGTAAATGCTTCATGCAACACACCTTTATATATCTATATTATTCTTGAGCCAAACCTAAAAATTCTAATGGCATCGACAAGCCTAAATTGACATCAGGCGTATCTTCGGACAAACCAAAACCGACACTCACATTCACAACACGTTTAGGACTGGTACGCAAAGACAAGGTATAGTTGAGCAATGAAGATAACTGTGTAGGCGAATTAAATGTTACTTGCGAAAGTTTTCCATCTTCGTTTTGCAAAAAGGTATATCGTGCATTAGTCGAAATACTTTGTTGATAAGATGCGCTCATCGAAACATCATAATTTAACGAATAGGCAAAACCAAAGGAGGTACTAAGCGTTTGGCCTGGAGAAAAACTGGTTAAAATACGGCTTCCTTGTGCTTGATTTAAGCCGCCCATGCTATTTCCAAAAGATAAGCCAGCCGAACCAAACAATACAATAGGATCAGTTACCTTGCTGACGCTAACACCAGCAGATAAACTATAATACCCTTTGCCTGTAGCTAAATCTTTAGCACTATTAATTTCGTAGGGACTATCGCCTGTTGCGGTAGATAACGAGGAGAAAAAGGTCGTGGTGGGCAAACCGCGCGTTAATGGAATCGGTTGCCAGCGCAAACCAAAAGATACATCTCCTAAGCCAACAGCTTCTTTGCCGCCTACACTGTCAATTTTATACTGTAATGGCAAAGACATACTGAGCGTTAGGTTATCTCTTAAACCATAAGAAATATCAAAAGTATTAGTAAATGAATGCTGAGCATCGTCTTGAATACGTAATCGCTGCACACTAGAACCATTGGGGTCTAAAGCGATATCAATTTGCTTGTCACGATAAAAACTATAACCCAAGTCATAGTTCATAGCATATTGGCCTTTTTTGGACAAAGAATAATTTTTTTCGACCGATTGAAATACTTTTTCAAGGTCTTTTTCGGTACTTGCATCGGTTGACTTTTGCTTTAAGGCATCTCGTGCCGTTGTTTCGGCAGTACTCGCCGCTGGCTCGGGTACTGGCACAGCCTTACTATTAGATGGCTCCATAGAGTTTTCTGGTTGAGTCGCTTTTGCCGTTGTATTTGTAGTCGTAGCATCAGATGTTGGTGCAACTTCAGAAACCACAGCCGCCTCTTGGGCAGCAGCCGATGGCTCAGCCGTTGACGTAGCCTCTTCAGCATAAGCTGCCGAAAAACAGACGCAATTTAAGGCTACTAAAAAGTGTGGTGTTTTACCCCAGCTTCTCATTGTTGTGATTCCTTATAGTTCTATTGATAAAAATAGCTTATTTACGTTTAAAGTAAGTTCGTAGAGGCACATCAATAATTTTATTATCACTACTTGCTTCTGCATCACTATTAAACACGCGCTGCATAGTTGCATTGCGATGAAACTCTTGCTGAGCTGTTGTTACATTATGATCCATTTGCATAAATGCCAAGTAACTAATGGTTTGGTCGTCCACAAAACGTAAATCATCATCGGTTAGGGTTAGCATATTATGGGCTGGATATATATTATTAGGAAAGACAATAAACAAATTTCCTTTACCGTCTTTTTTCTCCCAAATTTCGTCAAATTTGGCCTCGGTAAAAGTAATATTACCTAAAGCAGGGTCTGCAACAAAAAAACGGCCATCCTGATATTTTTTAACAATCACAAAATGCTTAAAGTTCATATAATGAATAGCAACAATAGCTGGATGTCCTGCTTTTTTGAGTTCATCTAAAGAGCCCTTAAAGCCATTAGCGGTATGCCCTAACGCTAGTACTAAGCGTTTCATATCTAACAAAGAGAAGCCCCGCCGCTGGACAATTTTGTCATACTCACCAAATTTGAGCATACCATCCATGATTTGTTTTTCGGTAAACTGACGACCTAAATACCCATTAAGTAAGCTAGTTAATGCTGCCGAACCACAGCTATAGTCATAGGTTTGGTGAGCAATATTTTTAAATTTTTGTTCGCTGAGTGGCATTACCTGCTCAAGTGGCTCATTGATAAATGACTGACTCGCCATACGTACATCGTCGCCATGGCGATAGTAAATACCTGCTGGTTTTTTGTCAGCGACTTCAAACGCATCATTAGCAAACATATACATGATTGCCGAGCCAATTGTGAGTAAAAACATACGCTTTATTCTAGTTTTGGTTTATAAACAATTATTAAATTCTTTTGCTGACTGAGCGGAGTCGAAGCCATCGAAAGAATATTTTTAAGGAGTACCCGTTGGCTACCCTTCGACTTCGCTCAGGGAACGCCAAAACTTTACTCCGCTTAAGGCTAACCATGCTCAGGGAACGCACTCAGGCAAGATACCTTGTTTTTAGTTTTTTTTCACCTTTTTTTACGCAATTACTACGCTTAGTTTTTGCCTGCTACGGTGACGGCTAAATTGGCAATAGAGATATTTTGCAAGCCAATAGTACCCATGCTAGCAGCAGTGGCACCACCCATTTTAATATCACTTATTGTAATATCCATTAATCCTTTACCAAAGTTAGAATCAGTAAAAATCAATCCGTCATTATTTATATCAAAGCCAGCACCTGTTATATCAAACTCATCTAACTTAAAACCAAAGTTAAGTGACTATTGCTGGTATTGGCGGCATCTACAAAAGACACTGTACCCATGTCTATAGTGCCAAAATTGCCATTAGTAAAACTAATGAGGTGACCTTGACGCTCAAAGCAACTGCATATTTAAGATTGTTTTGTTAGCACCAATAGGCACAATATCAATATAATCACCATCGGGGTCGATATCTGCACCTGTTCTGCCGCCAAAATCTATCAGGGTTATTTCGTTAGTGCCTGCACTATTATTTAGGGCAATTTTGTCGATATAAGAAGCGGATTTTTGTTGTTTTCCCACCACCAGTGTAAGCTCACATTAAGCATTGGGCTTGAAATACCATTGCCATTGTGATCACCAATAGCATCTATATCAAAACGTAGCGTAGGTATAATAAACGAGGAGCTACAACTGCCATTAATGGAAGATTCTGAACAGGTTTTAAAGCCAACATTACGCGCTAATAATTTGCCTGCATTATTATTGTAACCTGTGGTAATGGAGGTATCTATGCCGTTTTTGTCGACCAGTGCCAATGTGTCAATTTTGACGCCATTGTCGTCCATTTTCCACATAATCGACACACCATCTTGAGCCGATTGAGCAGACAATTCATCTTCGGCCATCTCTTCGAGCGCAAACGCAACAGAGCTTATGCCAAAGCACACAGAAAAGATAAGCGCGTGTTTAATCATATTAAACCTTTTTGTTTTTATAATAATTTGCCCAAGTATAACATTGATTATTTTTGCCAAGTCAAATTTTGACCAAAAGATACAAAAAATTACGGCAGCCTAAGCTGCCGTAATTTTTTAGACACATAAACCTAAACTAGGATTAGTGACCCATGATAACGATTTTTTGGATTTGCCTAACATTAAGCCAAGGATTTCTACATCACCGGCCAGATGCATTTGTATCACCCAAAGCCAAGTTGATGCGGATATCAGCACCAGTTGCACCACCTAGTTCGCTGGTGATTACTAAACCGTTGTAGGTATCGTTGCCGCCCCATGTACTACCAGTAGCAACTGCAGTATTAACTGTACCAATGCGACCTTGTGTACCAGCGGATTGCCAAGAAAGTAACCACTTTAAGCGCGCCTTTGGCGTTTATCAGCAGTAGTTGCTGTTGCTTGGTTGCCGCAGCTGTTGCTGGTTGCCCGCAGCTGTTGCTTGTGCCGTTACCAATGGAGCCACAGCAGTGTCGCCATCTACAGTCGCTTTATCACCTGCACTTAACGCTGCATAGGTAAGAGCCAAAAGAGTAGCAGCAGTTGTATCACGCTGAGTATTTAAGCTTGCATTGGCACTTGCCAAGTTTGAATTGGCAGTTGCTAAGTTTACATTTGCAGTTGTTAATGCGGCAGCAGCAGTACTAGCATTAGTAGCGCCCAGTACCAAGAGCTGTAGTTACCTGCGCATCGGTAGACGCATTATTCAAACCGAATCCACCCAATACACACGGTGCGGGAAGCATCAACAGAAGCAAATACCGACGCAAAATTAGCATTACGTACTGTAGCAGATACTGTACTTGCAGTGATGCGAGAACCAACATCAATACCAGTTTTGGTTGTTAACACACCTGTACCATCGGTAGCAGCACCATTATTTAAGATACTGATGCTTTTGGCACGAATACTACCACAAGAATAACTGTGCCAGCCAATAAATTATCAGCTGTTAAATCAGCCGCGCCATCTTGGTCGAACAACTCAAAGTTATTGATAAGCAAACCGCCTGTTAATATCGCATCAGCCTTAATCATATTGCCTTGAGATTCATTACCTAATTGGATAGTCATTGTGGACTCAGCCATTACAATTTCTAAACCACTTAAGATTTTGACTTTATCAGATACTGTTGTACCATCAACCTCAGCACCACCAGCATTAGATGTACCATCAGCATTCCAACCAGCTTCGGCAGCATTACTGTTAGCAACATAAATGTTACCTAATTTGATAGCCATTTTTGGTTGCTTGATTTCAGCATTCAACATTGCACCACCAGCAGAGCCAGCACCATCGCTGTCACCAACCATGTCGATATTAATTCCAGTTGGCTTATCGCCTTTTGCAAGAATAACAGTACGGTCAGCTTTAACTGCTGCAGCGTCTGCACCATCAGCACCACCACCGATGACTAAAGCACCAGAGTTAGCCGTTGCAGAAGAACCCAATGTACCCAAACCGTCATCGTCATGTACACGGATTTCGCCAATACTTAAACCTTTATATAAAGGAGCAGAGGGAGAAATTGCATCCATTGTAGGAGCAGTTACACCCATAGCTTGTGCTGTTGTACGAGAAATGGCATCTGGAACGATGTTAATAGTGATACCGTCTTGACCAGTTGTAGTAGCCATTGCTTCGTCGTCCATTGCTTCCATAGCAAAGGCACTTACAGAAATTGCGGAAATAGCAGAAACTAAAGCGAGTTTTTTTAACATTTTCATGGGATTTTATCCTCAGGTTTATTTATAGTTTTTGTTACCTTATTTTATTTTTAGGTAACGATTCTATTTGGCCAGTAAAAAGTACCACTATTCCCCCCCCTAATCAAGACCTTTCACCCAAAAAAGTGTGAACTGTCCGACAAACGGCGTGTATTACAGTGTGAGGCTTATGTAACTAACCAGCCTTTTTATAGTAGCTTTGTGTAAGTGATTTTCTTGACTTTTGGTGTCATTATTTTGTCCAGTTTTCAACTTTTAAACCTTGTACTCGTACAAACTCTTTTTCGTTATTCGTTACCATTATCCAATCATTTGCTCGGGCATGCGCTGCCAACCACAAATCATTGTTTCCTATCATGTTGCCTTGTTTGTGCAACTGATACCTAATATCGGCATAATGAATAGCGACATTATCATCCAAATAGGCTACTTGAGCCATTTGTGCTAATTGTTGTACTACCTTAAAAGCTTTGGTTTGAGCTTGGCTTTTTTGTGCGCCAAAGTGAAGCTCGCCAAGTGTTATCACAGACAAATACAAATCCGAAAGCGAGTGCCTCTCAAAACGTTGTCTAACTTGTGGTGGTTGATATTTGCTAATGTAAATACAAATATTAGTATCTAAAAGATATTTACTCATCAAAATTCTTCTCTTTCTTGAGGTAATGAATCCTCTCTTTCTAACAACACATCACTTGGTATCGCTGCAAGCAACTCATAAAGATCAAGTGCTGTTTGAGATTTTTTTCGTAAAATAACTTCTTCTCCTCGTCTAAAAATTTCGACTTCTGTATCCTCAAAACGAAACTCTTTAGGCAAACGTACCGCTTGGCTACGCCCCGTCATAAACACTTTAGCTGTTTGCATTGTTCTTTCTCACATAAAGATATATACCTTATGATATATACCTTTTGGAGTTTTGGCAATTATGTTTTGTATGGTAAAATCGGCTAGAATATTGTTGTGTATTCTGGTGTTTCCTGTATTTCGCTACGCTGCATACAGGCTACAAAATACCAATCTTTGTGAGATTTCCTCTTTGTTTAGCACGTCTTTAGCTTATTCTCAATCATGTATAAACAAGCTCTTAACACAACAACATTTGTGGCCTTTTTGGTTTAAAGATGGCAACTCATGTTGTTTAACTGTTTTACCTGCTTGGTTACTGATTGAACATCAAGGCCAAACTAAGCTGCTGACTAGACAAGCAAATTTTAGCTACAAAGCGACTTTAATAAACTCTGAATATTTGCCTACACTCAAAAGTCAATTTAATAACAGCATTTGTTCTGATTATTCAATTTCTCAAGGTTTTAATGGCGGTTTAGTAGGCTGGTTAAGTTACCCTTCCACATCCCAAAAACATCAGATTGATTTTCCTAGTTTATGCTTTGGCTTTTATGATTGTTTTATTAAAAGTGATGTGAATAATGATGCAGTTTTGTATGCCTGTAGCGATGCTGCATCACAATTGATTATCCAACATTTACAGCAATGCATAGCATCAAACTTTAGCTTACAAGCTCCTTTTTTACAGCTAATGTCTGGCGATGAATATCAGCAGGCGTTTACACAAGTTCACGATTATTTGTTAAGTGGTGACTGTTATCAGGTTAATTTGGCACAGGCTTTTGAAGCCAAATGTCAAGGGGTAGCTAGTTGTGCTTTTTTGCGTTTATTAGCATTAAGTAACCCTCCTTATGCGGCTTATAGCCACACGCCTTTTGGTGAAATTTTGAGCTTATCTCCCGAGCTTTTTTTACAATTTGATGAAGATGGTTCGGTATTAACTCGTCCCATAAAAGGTACTCGACCACGCAAACAAAATCCTGTTGACGATGATGCTCAGTTTGATGACTTGCAACATCATCCTAAGGACAGAGCCGAAAATTTAATGATTGTTGATTTGTTGCGCAATGATTTAGGCAAACATGCTGAAATTGGTTCGGTTAAAGTGCCAAAGTTATTTAGTGTCGAATCTTTTCCACAGGTACATCACTTAATTAGTGATATTAGTTGTAAGTTAAAAGCTGGGTCTCATCCTTTAGATTTATTATTTGATGCTTTTCCGGGTGGTTCAATTACAGGTGCGCCCAAAAAACGAGCGATGGAAATTATTGATGAATTAGAAAACTGCCAACGCGCCATTTATTGTGGCAGTATGGGTTATTTGAGTGTGTCAGGTCGTGGCCAATGGAATATTACGATTAGAACTTTATTAAAGGTTGAAAATAGTTTGTATGCTTGGGCTGGTGGAGGCATTGTCGCTGATTCGGTGTGCGAATCGGAATATCAGGAGTGTTTTAATAAAATTGGGGCAATTTTGCAGTTGTTAGAAGATGAATTTTTAGCGGATTAACTCAACCACTACGTTTGGCATTTGTAACCATATTTTGTCTGCTGTAAGCACAGGTAAGTTTAAGATTAGGCCTGTCGCAAGACACACTCGATCACCTAAAGATAAACCCAAAGGTTTGGCTAAGGTCATCAACTCTGAGGATTTAAAAGCAATATCTTCAGTAAATGGTTCAATCGGAATAGCTAATGTGGCTAATATTTTTTCAGTATCTTGTATAGAAATACCCACTTGTACAAGTTTGGCACTTACTTCTGCTAACTGAACAACGCTCATAACGGTTTTAGGCAATAACAAAGCTTGTTCTACTTTTAATGAGCCTGTTTCCTGATTGAGTAAAGCCAATACAGCCGACGCATCTAAAACATAACCATATTGACTATTCACTGTTTGCCTCAACTTTTCGCTCTTGAATAAGCTCATCAGCTAATGACGACTTCATCGCAGGTAAACAGGCTTTAAATAATTGTTGTGCTTGTTTGATTTGCTGTTGACGCGATTGTAGGTGTATTTCGCCATTAATCACCACTAATTGCAGTAAATCACCTTCTTTAATCCCTAAGTCCTGACAAACTTCTATAGGTAAATCAATATGCAACCCCTGTGCAACTTGTACTTGATGTGATATTTGTGCGTGCATAATTATACTCCATCAAAAAATCAACATTAAGAGCAACAAACAGTATAAGGCAACCTCAAAGGTTGCCTCTACCCCATTAGGCAGGAATATTGCGTAAAGAGCCGCTAATAATTTGGGCTTTTAATTCGGCATAGGTTTTGGTGACAGGGAATTGTGGAAACTCACGAATCACGTTGTCTGGTGCATCAAACAAAATACCTTTGTCGGCTTCGGCTAACATATTGGTATCGTTATAAGAATCACCCGCGGCAATCACACGGTAGTTTAAGCCGTGTAAAGCTTTAACCGCAGCACGTTTTTGGTCGGGTTGACGCAATTTGTAGTCAACAATCATGCCTTTTTCGTCAGTGACTAATTTGTGACAAAAAATGGTTGGGCGATTTAATTGCTTCATTAAAGGATCAGCAAACTCATAAAAGGTATCAGATAAAATAATTAACTGAAAATGTTCACGAATCCAAGCTACAAAATCATAAGCACCTTCTAATGGTCCCATTTCGGCAATCACCGCCTGAATATCTGGCAAACCTAATTTGTGCTCTTGTAAAATAGCTAAACGTTGCTTCATTAACACGTCATAATCTGGAATATCGCGTGTTGTTGCTTCTAAGGCTTTGATGCCTGTTTTTTTAGCAAAGTTAATCCAAATTTCGGGGACTAATACCCCTTCTAAGTCTAAACACACGATTTCCATCGTTGTCTCCACGTGATTAAGTAAAAATATGATTAGGCTAGAATGTCTGTGGCGTTTCAATTAGCCCTCACCCCAACCCTCTCCCTCAGGGAGAGGGAGTTTTAAGTTTCAACGCCAACAGTCTTTAATAACTGCCTAAAAAAACAGGCGAACTGTAGCGTTTTTAATAGAATGCTGCAAGCAATCACTAAATGCTGTTAGAATTAGAGTTTTTCACGATTGCTGTGTACAACAGCTTTTAGCCATTTCCGAACATATAGAGGAACAGCCATGACCATTACTCATGCCAATGCTCAACAATGGGCAACTGATTATGAAGAAAAAACCCCTCAAGAAATTTTAGCACTTGCTTTAGAGAACTTTCCTGATGTTGCTATTTCTTTTAGTGGTGCAGAAGATGTTGTATTAATTGATATGGCCGCTAAATTGGGCAAGCCATTTCGTGTATTTAGCTTAGATACAGGTCGTTTACACGCTGAAACTTATCAATTTATTGAAAAAGTACGCAATCACTATAAAGTCAATATCGAAATTTGTTTTCCTGAATCTGCACAAGTGCAAGAAATGGTCAATGCTAAAGGTTTGTTTAGCTTTTATGCTGATGATCATAAAGAGTGCTGTACCGTACGTAAAGTTGCGCCATTAAAGAAAAAGTTAGCGACTTTAGATGCATGGATTACAGGTCAACGTAAAGACCAAAGCCCAGGTACACGTTTAGCTGTGCCTGTAGTACAAGCTGATGCAGCGTTTAGTGGTGCTGGCAAACAATTAATTAAGTTTAATCCTTTGTCTAACTGGTCTTCTGCACAAGTGTGGGATTATATTCGTAGCAACGAAGTGCCTTACAATGCTTTACATGAAAAAGGCTTTACCAGTATTGGTTGTGAGCCTTGTACACGCGCTATTTTACCAAACCAACACGAGCGTGAAGGTCGCTGGTGGTGGGAAGAAGCCACAAAGAAAGAATGTGGTTTACATGCGGTAAATATTAAGTAATAAAATCCCCCTAGCCCCCTTTATGAAAGGGGGAATTCCCTCCTTTTGTAAAGGAGGGTTGGGGAGGATTTAAATAATGAGGATTTTATAATGCACATTACAATGGTCAAAAAGATTTTAGCAGATGGCTCACCTTGCAAAAAATGTGGTGAAGTGTTGGCAAAAATGGAAGCTGATGACCAATTAAAATTTATGAATGAAATTTTAGTGGCTGATGAGCGCGATCCTGAATCAGCAGGTATGCAATTAGCAAAAAAACTTGGCGTTGACCGTGCGCCGTTTTTTGTGGTGAGCCAAGATGATGGTAGCCAAACCATTTATACCGTGTATTTAAAGTTTGTTAAAGAAGTGCTCAATGCCACGACTAATGAAAAAGAAGAACTCAAAGAATTAATGAATAATAGTCAAGATTTAGACTTTTTATAGAATTTGGCTTCGACTACGCTTAGTCACCGTATGTGTCCTAAACGAAGTCGAAGGAAAATCTACAACACTGGCAATTCAACCTTGGCAAAAATTTGCTCTCGCTCTTCTGTAGTTTCTGCCAAAATTGCTGCTTCTACTCGTGCTCGGCTTAAATGAGGCGCAAAAGCAGCCATAAAATCAAACATAAAACTCCGCAACCACATACCTTTTCTAAAAGCAATTTTGGTAGTGCTTGATGCA
>JAXMGJ010000001.1:0-1566 GCA_046347315.1 Agitococcus sp. | reverse complement strand
GCATCGAATCTAATAACTAATACGTAATCAATGCCCAAGTCACGTAATACTTCAAATTTGTCACGCCAATCCATCAATCGGGCTGGCGCATTTTTTCCTTGAAAAAATTCTTGAGGCTGTGGCTCAAAATACATGACGACACTGGCTAAGTTTTTCTGACGACTAATGTCTAAGACGCGTTGCAAAATGACTTGATGCCCAGCATGTACCCCATCAAAATTACCAATCGTCACCACACTGGGTGGTAATGAAAGATTTGTTAATGTTTGCCAATGTCGGATAAGTTGGGTCATTTTTAAGCACACGCCCGAGATTGTTTAATGGTCTCTAATTGATTAAGTAAACGAACCAAACTGCGTCCCATGGCATAAGCTAAATTTACAGGAACAGCATTGCCTATTTGCTTATACTGTTGCGACATTGCCCCCATAAATTGCCAATCATCAGGAAAAGTTTGAATACGGGCATATTCTCGCACCGTTAATGGCCGTGTTTGCTCAGGATGACATCGCTCAGTTTGATTTTGTGCAGGCGCACAAGTTAAAGTTAAACTGGGTTCATCCCACGCTAAGCGTCTCGCCATACCTGTTTTACCACCACCTAAAAAATAACTGCCTTTCATGTATTCTCTTTGAATATCATCAGGCAAATCACGCCAATATCCACCTTGAGGTACGAGCTCTAAGACGGCTTTTTTACGCGCTGGATAAAGCTGGCCTTGTGATTCAGGCACATCACAATCATACAGCTCACCCTTAAACATCGCATCACGCATGGTCATTACTCGGTGATACTGAGCTGGCCATTGATAATCCATATACGAGGCTAAATCATTACGCACCGCCACCAAAAACAAACGCTCTCGCTTTTGTGGCACTTGAAAATACATCGCTTTTAATAATTGTGGCGGCACTAACGTATAACCTAACTCCGCAATAGTGTTTTTGATAGTAGCTAAAGTCCGACCATTATCATGGTTTAATAAACCACGCACGTTTTCACCTAAAAACACTTTAGGTTGTACTTCTTTAATGGCGCGTGCAAACTCAAAAAATAACGTGCCGCGTGTATCATCAAAGCCTTGCTTATTGCCTGCATAAGAAAAAGCCTGACAAGGAAACCCCCCTGACAAAAAATCGACTTTGCCACAATAAGCACTAAAATCCACATCACAAATACTAGCTTCAACAACATGCCAATTTGGCCGATTGGCTCGTAAAGTTGCACAAGCATGTTTATCAAACTCATTTAATAAAATTGCTTCAAATCCTGCTTTTTCTAAACCTAAAGCTAAACCACCTGCGCCTGCAAATAATTCAATAGAGGTATATGGGCGATAGGCTTTGGTTTGTAGTTCATCAGCCCATTGATTAGTAAATAATTGCTCTAAATTTAATTGGGAGCTAGTCATTTTCAAACTCAACAAAGTTAAAATCGTTAAAACCCTGATATTTTGTAAATGACAACAAATAAATACTTTTTAATAAATTAGGAGAAATAGCTTGTAACTCTTGATAAACAGTATTTTGAATAGTGACATTTTGCACTAAATTTTCAACAACATCA